>NZ_AP042376.1:0-782500 GCF_055388085.1 Nautilia abyssi
CCGCACCAACTTTGATTACAGCTACACCTCCGCTGAGTTTAGCAAGTCTTTCTTGTAATTTTTCTCTGTCATAATCGCTTGTTGTTTCTTCAATTTCTTTTTTGATTTGAGCGATTCTAGCTTCAATAGCAGCTTTGTCGCCTCTACCGTCAACGATTGTTGTATTTTCTTTGTCTACTACAACTCTTCCAGCCTGTCCAAGGTCTGCTAAAGTTGCACTTTCAAGTGTTCTACCAAGCTCTTCGCTAATTACCTGACCGCCTGTTAGGATTGCGATATCCTGAAGCATTGCTTTTCTTCTGTCACCAAATCCAGGCGCTTTTACTGCACATACGTTTAGAACACCTCTAAGTTTGTTAACTACAAGTGTAGCTAGTGCTTCACCTTCGATATCTTCAGCAATGATTAATAACGGTTTGTTTCCGCCTTGAACCATTTGCTCAAGTAACGGTAATAAATCTTTCATGTTGCTGATTTTTTTGTCGTATAGTAAAATGTATGCGTCATTTAGTTCAGCAACCATTTTTTCAGTGTCAGTTACGAAATATGGTGATAAATATCCTCTGTCGAACTGCATACCTTCTACTACTTCAAGTTCGTCTTGAAGTGATTTACCTTCTTCTACAGTAATAACACCGTCTTTTCCTACTTTATCCATAGCTTCGGCAATAAGTTCACCGATTTTTTTGTCGTTGTTTGCTGAAATAGTTGCAACCTGAGCGATTTGCTCTTTGTTTTCAACAGTTTTGCTCATGTTTTTAAGTTCCGCGATAATAGCTTCAACAGCTTTATCCATTCCTCTTTTAACTGCTACAGGGTTTGCACCGGCTGTAATGTATTTTAGACCTTCTTTAAATACTGCATGCGCTAAAACAGTTGCAGTTGTTGTACCGTCACCCGCTTCGTCAGCAGTTTTGCTTGCAACTTCTTTAACAAGCTGCGCACCCATATTTTCTACAGGGTGTTTAAGTTCGATTTCTTTTGCCACAGAAACACCGTCTTTTGTAATGTGAGGTGCTCCGAAACTTCTTTGAAGTAGAACGTTTCTACCTTTTGGACCCATTGTTACTCTAACTGCGTCTGCGAGTTTTTCAACACCCGCTAATAATTCGTTTCTTGCTACATCGCTGTATACTACATCTTTTGCTGCCATTTCACCCTCCTTATTCTATAATTCCAAGAATATCGTCAGTATTTAATACTAAGTATTCTTTTCCGTCAATTGTAATGTCAGTTCCGCTGTATTTAGCAAATACTACTTTGTCACCTTCTTTTAAAGGAAGGTTTTCATCTTCTTCAACTTCTTTTGAAATTGCTACTACTTTACCTTCAAGAGGTTTTTCTTTTGCGTTATCAGGAATAATAATTCCACTTGCTGTTTTTGCTTCTTCTTCAACTCTTTCTACTAATACTCTAAGTCCAAGTGGTTTAAACATTTCCGCCTCCTTTAGCAGTTATTTATTTTAACTGACGGAATTATAATAGAAAAATATGAAAAAGTCAATATTTTTTAACAATTTTTTTAGAAAACTTTAGTCTTTATTACTAAATAAAGTTAATTAATTCAATTTATAAATATTTTTATATTATGATATTTAAAATCTAATTAAAATAAAAAGCAGGGTAAAAAAGAAGGTTAATTACCCATCATTACATTAGGAAGCCATAATGATATCTGAGGAATGTAAGTGATAAGAAGAAGCCCTATAAATATTACAAAAAACCAAGGCAGTACAGCTTTTACAACTTCTTTTATAGAAAGTCCCGTTATACCGCTTGCTACAAACAGGTTGAGCCCTACCGGTGGCGTTAACATTCCGAGTTCCATATTGATTGTAATAATAACTCCGAAATGTATAGGGTCGATTCCCAGCATTTTAGCCACAGGTAGCAGAAGAGGGACCATTATCATTATGATTGAGCTTGGTTCCATAAAATTACCTGCAATCAGTAATAAAATATTTACGGCTACTAAAAACATAACCTTATTCAGATGCATCTGAACAACAAAATCGCTTAACATCTGAGGTATGTTTTCTAATGTAAGGAAATATGCGAATATTGAAGCGTTTGCAATGATAAACATAATCATCGCACTTGTTTTGGCGCTTTCTAAAAACACTGTTTTCATCTCTTTTAATTTTATGTCTTTATAAATGAATATAGCAATAAATAAAGCCCATACGGCACTGACAGCAGCAGCTTCAGTAGGCGTAAATATACCGCCGTAAATACCGCCTATAATAATGACTATTGTCATTAACGCCCAAAACGATTCTTTGAATTTTTGCCATCTTTCTTTCCAGCTTGCCGGTTTTGTTTTTTTGAATCCAAGTCTTTTAGCTCCTATGTATGTTACGGCCATAAGCATAAAACCGATTAAAAGCCCGGGAATAATACCTGCAATAAACAGTTTACCTATACTTATTTCGGCTGTAACGCCGTAAATAATCATTACGATACTAGGAGGAATTAGTATTCCCAGACTTCCTGATGCAGTAATTGTTCCGACTGCGTAGCTTTTAGGATATCCGGCAGCGGTAATAGCTCCGAACATAATAGAACCGATTGCCGCAACCGTAGCAGGTGAGCTTCCCGAAACCGCCGCAAATATAATACTTGCAAAAATTGCCGCTATCGGGAGGCCTCCCGGAAGATGTCCTACAAACGTTCTGGCAAAATCTACTATTCTCCTTGCACTGCTTCCTTTGCTAAGCAGATTTCCCGCTAAGATAAACATAGGAATCGCCATAAGGGCGTATTTGTCTAGTTTGCTGAATACGGCGCTGGCAAGATCGATTAAACTTTCCGGCCCTTCAAAAAAATATGAAGTCAGGAATGTAGACGCTCCTAAAGCGACTCCGACAGGCACGCTTAAAAACAGAAGCAGAAAGAATATTCCGAATAATACACCTACTATCATTTTTTAACCTCTTTCATCTGTAATTCCATTTCTTCAATAATCATTTCATGTTCCGTTTTGGTTACAACCTGATCGGCCGGAGTTTTTATAAGCTCTATTGTTTTGTCAAATACCCTGTATGCAGCCGTAAGAAAAGCAATAGGTATCACAAGATACGGTATCCACATAGGAATATTTAAATCCACGCTTATTTCCCCGCTTGCTTTAAGACCGAAATCCGGATCAAATATAAACAGATATCCGTAATACGCAACAGCAAGCAGATAACCAAGAGTAATCAAATGTGCCAGAAGTGACGAAAGTTTAGCCAGTTTAGGCGGAAGTATATCAAGCAGAATAGTTACTCTGATATGGCATTCTTTTCTGAAACAGTAACTAGCTCCGAAAAATGCAGACCATATAAAAAGATAGTTTGTAAGTTCAAAAGCCCAGTCTATTCCTTCGTGAAAAGCAAATCTTGCCACAACGTTTATGAAAGCCAGCAAAACTCCGGCGGCTATGCCGAAGCTTGCTATAAACTCGTTAATTAAACCGATAATTCTGTCTATTACGTCTAAAAATTTCATTCACCGGCTTTAATTGCTTTTTCAATTAAATCTTTTCCGATCATTCCGTAAAATTTAGGATAAATGGTTCTTAATTTTTTTACCCACGCTTCTCTTTGTTCTTTTGTGAGTTTTATGATTTGAAGTTTGCCTGTTTTATCCGCATAAGCTTTAATTTTTGCAAATTGAGAGTCGTTAAGCTGTTTTGCCCAGATTCTTTCTTTTGCAGTGGCTTCTTTCATTGCCTCTTTAACTACCGCTTTTAGATTGTTTGGAAGCTTGTTCCAGAATTTTTTGCTGATAACTACCATGTAACCGAGATATCCGTGATTTGAAATAGTCATATATTTCTGAACTTCATAGAATTTTTTTGTATAGATATTTGAAATTGTATTTTCCTGCCCGTCAACAACACCCTGCTGTAATGCAGAATATACTTCACTGAACGGTAAAACTACAGGAATTGCATTAAGCGCTTTAAACTGTGCAATTAAAACTTTAGAACTCATAACCCTGAATTTTAATCCGGCTGCGTCGCTTGGTTTAATAAGCGGTCTTTTGCTGTCAGTCAGCTGTTTGAAACCGTTATCCCAGTAAGCAAGTGCCACATAGCCTTTTGCGTCTACCATTTTTAAAAGTTTTTGTCCTACTTCACCGTCCAATACTTTATGTAAATGGTTTGCGTCTTTAAATAAAAACGGCAGGTCAAACAGTGCCAGCTGAGGTACCAGTCCCGTAAATTTTGAAAAACTAGGCGCAGCCATCTGAACCGCATTGAATTTCATTTTTCTAAGAACGACTTTGTCTCCGCAAAGCTGGGCGTTAGGATATACTTCAACCTTTATTTTTCCGTGGCTTAATTCTTCAACTCTCTTTGCAAAATAATCAGCCGCTTTACCTTTTGGCGTATTTGGCGATACAACGTGCGAAAACTTGATTACATAATCAGCCGCAAACGAAAAACTCATTGCCACTGCTATACTTAACAGTCCTTTAAATAATCTCATTTTTTCTCCTTTTTTTGTTAATTATAGCATTTTAAGTTATTTTAATATTACTTTACATTTCATTTAATGTTTTGTGTTACGTTTAGTAACTTTTTGCGTTCATGCGAATATTCAAAAAAGCTTTTCAAATATGTTTTTTAAATTTGCTAAAAAAATTCTTGAATTTTAAATAAAAAGTGGTTATAATTTCACTCCACATAACTTGGTGGGGTAGCTCAGCTGGCTAGAGCGCCGGTCTCATAAGCCGGAGGTCGGGAGTTCAAGTCTCCCCCTCACTACCATTTAATTCTTCAAATATAAGTGTCTGTCACTGTTTATATCTAGACATATAAGAAATATTTATCCAATATTAAATTTTAATTGACATTACAATTATATCGGGTTATAATTATTAAAGGCTTTTAAGTTAAAAAAAGGAATGTTTTAAAATATGATTTGGTGCAATAAAGATAAGTACAATTTTATCAGTAAACTTTTGAAAACTAACGCAAATAAAGAAGTACAGTATCTAAAAAATCTTCTTGAAAGAGAAGAAGTCAGCGACGAAGTAAGAAATTTGGTAAATAAATTTTTTGCGATAAATAATAATTTTGATCTTCAGGAATTTGTAAACAATCAGACATTTTTTGATTTTGACTTTACTGACGAAATGCTCACAAACGATTTTATCGAAAATAAAGACAGTGTTGCGTATGCAATAGTCGAAGCTATCTTATCTAGAAAATAATAAAGGAACAGTTGTTGGTTTTAGCATTAAAATACAGACCTAAACGTTTTGAAGAAATTATCGGTCAGGATGCAATCGTCAAAACGATAGTAAATTCTCTTGACAATAACAGACTCGCGCACGCTTATCTGTTTTCGGGACTCAGAGGAGCGGGTAAAACGACTACGGCAAGAATACTTGCAAAAGCTCTTCAATGTGACAGAGGGCCTACTTCGGATCCTTGTGAAGAGTGTGAAAACTGCGTTATGGCTAATGAAAACAGACATATTGACATTATCGAAATGGATGCGGCCAGCAATCGTAAAATAGAGGATATAAGAGAACTTATAGAACATACCAAATATAAACCTAGCGTAGGTAAATATAAGATATTTATAATCGACGAGGTTCATATGCTGACAAACGAAGCGTTTAACGCTTTGCTTAAAACGCTTGAAGAGCCTCCTGAATACGTTAAGTTCATAATGGCTACAACGGATCCTTTGAAACTTCCCGCAACTATACTAAGCCGTGTTCAGCATTTCAGGTTTAATAAAATAAAAGATTCTATAATACATAATTATCTTATAAAAATTTTAGTAAAAGAAAATGTAGAATTTGATGAAGACGCATTAAGGCTTATAATCAAAGCCGCAAAAGGCTCTGTAAGGGATTCGTTGACGCTGCTCGATCAGGCTATAGCATTTTCAAAAGGAAGAATCGATTTAGACAGCGTTGTGGATATGCTGGGTGTCGTTAATCCTGAAACAATTACGGAACTGTTCGAAAATATTAAAAACGCTGATAAAAAAAGAGTTAAGGAAATTATAAGCGAAATAAAAGATTATGATATAGAATCAATAATAGATGAAATTATCATATACTTAAAAGACGCTCTTTTCGAAGGCGGTCTGCCTCTAATTACGGTTCAAAGATTTTTTAATATCGTAGCCGATACTAAAGAACTGATTAAATATAACACAGATAACGAATTTGTGCTTTCGATAATGTTTTTTAGAATGATTGAAGCAATGAAGCCTCATAAAA
Organism: Nautilia abyssi; assembly: GCF_055388085.1. Classification (NCBI taxonomy): domain Bacteria; kingdom Pseudomonadati; phylum Campylobacterota; class Epsilonproteobacteria; order Nautiliales; family Nautiliaceae; genus Nautilia; species Nautilia abyssi. Next base: position 6,229 of record NZ_AP042376.1, read on the forward strand.
TAGATGATTTGATTAAAAGTTTTGAACGCAAAATCGATCTTAAAAATTACGAGCCTAAAAAAGAAGAAGTTTTTGATTCTCCGGAAGATCTGTTTAAAAAACTTATAACAAAAATAAAAGAAAAAGATATAGACCTCGGAGTATGTTTTGAAACAAGCGTTAAATTTATCTCTTTTGAAAACAAAGTTTTAAAATGGGAAAGCTGCCCGGACAGTGAATGTAAAGAAATGTTTAAAAGATTTTTTTCACCGGTTATAAGGCCTCTGATTAATGAAATATTCGGTATAGGCACAAAAATAGAACCTCTCAGATGTGAAAAAAAAAATGAATTAACACAAATTGAAACAAAAAGAAAAAAACCTGCAGAATCAATACTTACAGACAATTCGGAAAAAGTTATAAATAAAGTAAGGGAAATATTCGGAAGCGATGTAAAAATAGAAAAAATTTTACATAAAGCTTAAAATTCCTTTTAACCCGTTTATAAAGAAAATTATAGAAATAAACATAATAAACAGACCCGTAAGCAAAGATATTATTTTAATACCGTGAAGACCTAGAAATTTAATAATTTTTTCGGCATATTTTAACGTCAGATACATTACAAGCATTGACAGCACTAGTGAGATAAAAAGTTCTTCTTTAGAAATCGTGTTTTTTGCCCTGTCTCCAAGTACAAGCAGCACGGTAAACACTCCAGGTCCTAATATAACTGGTACAGCCATTGGTATTATTGCAATTTCTTCTTTTTCTTTTGCGAATTTTTTTTCTTTTTTATTAAGTACCATGTTGCTTGCTCTTTTTCCGTTTATCATAATCCATCCCACAAAAAAAAGCAGTATCCCACCTATTATTTTAACAACATTTATGTAAAGGGTTTCATTGCCGGGCAGTATGTCGGAATGAATATGAGTAAATAAGAAAGAAGAAACAAAAAGTATTATAAAAGATAAAACAAATACAGTTAGCGAAGAAATAAAAGCTATTTTTGTATCATTATCATATGGATTTCTTATAGACAGTAGAACAATAGCCGCTTCTAAAGGATTAAATACCGTAATTAATATCAGCGTATCGATAAATATTTTTGAAATCATTATATTCCTTCAGGTAAATAATACATTCTTTTTATTTTAACATTATTATTTTTAATTTCAATATATATAGAAAAAATGAGTAAGAAAATTTAATTGCTATATAATATGAATCGAAGAAAAATAATGGATCTGAAAGTGTTGAAGAAAAAATATACAATAAACTCAAAAAATATTAAAAAATAAATTATATTTTTTCAAAAATTAATTTAATATAAAGGAAAGTTGATTTAAAATAAGTTGCTTTTCAAATTTCGATATAATTCTTTAACTGTCTTTTGGGGGATAAAATGCAAGAGATTATAAAAATGTTTGAAATAATAAAAAATACCGTTGAAATAGAAAGTGAGAAATTAATTAAGTCTCAAATCAAAAAACTAAAAAAATTTGAATTGGGCGAAAAAATTTCTTCATTTGTAGATAGACTGCAAAATTATAATTACAGAATAATTATTGTAATTAAACAATACTTTCAAAATATTTATTATTTAAAAACAATAAAACCTGACATAAAAATTTTTTTATTACAAAAAAACACTTGATGTATATGGTTTAAAAAAGAGTTTAGATAAAGTTATTCCTTTTTTAGAACATACTTCTACTGTTTTTTATGAGCAAGTAGGTTGGCAATTAGAAGAATTGGAAAATTATTTAGGTGTTTCATATTAATCTTTAAATTTTTTAGGGGAAAATAAATTGAAATTATTGGATATTGGAGAGGCCGATTATAAACAAATAACAAACTTAATCAAAAACAATTACTTTGTTTATAAAAAAGACTGGAAATTTATAGATTACGATGATATGGATAATTACAACCTGCCCTCTCAAAAATACTGGCTTGAAGAAGACATAAATAATATCAAAAACACTTCAAAAAGACATCTTGTTATTAAATGCAAAAATTTTGAAAATTTTGGAATAAGTGAAAAAGAATTAATTCAGTATATTAAAAGAGCAATGGATTTTAAATTGATTTTTATAGATATTGACACAATAAACGATGAAAAAAGAGTGGCAACTCAACCAGGCGGTAATTTATTTACAATAAACGGATTTCAGGAATTTATTTTAAATAATGAAAGTATTAATTTTATAGGCGGACATAATATTATAAATTATGATGTCCCTGTTTTGTTGAGTTATTCTTTTTATTATAAAAAAGTAAATTTTACAAAAAATTTTCAGAACGCATTAAGGAAGAAAAATTTCATTGACACATTGTATTTATCAATTTTGTTTAGTAAAAAATCGTCTCTTTCGCTGGATAAGGAATATAAACGCGAAGAAAAACAAAACAACCCTTTAAAAGACGCAAAAGAATCACTTCAATTGTTTGTAGAATTATGCGAAACCTTTAAAACATTACCCAAAGAATTGAAGCACACTCTTTTTTATTTTCTCAAAGATAATGAATATTATAAAGGATTTTTCAAGTATACCGGATTGGATTTGGTAAAAATTGATGAAAAAGTGGTTTTTGAGATAATCAATAATTATTTTGAAAATATAGACAAAGAGTATATATTAAGAAATTCATTTGAAATTGCAATTATTTTAATGTCAAAATACCTAAAAAAGCCTGTGCCGCCTTTTGCATACAAAAATATTGAAAATTTATATAAAGTTGAAAAAAAATTGGTATTAAAAAAAATAAAATCTTTAAAAAACTATGTCCAGAATCTACTTGAGTGTAATGAATTTGAATTTAGAAAATTCAAACCTCTTGAAAAAAACATTTTTGAAAACAGGGAAATTTCCCAGGAAGATATTATAAACACGGCATTAAACAATAAAAATATTCTCGCAATTTTACCCACAGGAGGAGGAAAAAGCCTTTGTTATCAGATACCGGCTATATTTGAAGCCGAAAATTTTCAAAGACTTACACTTGTCATCTCTCCACTACGGTCATTAATGAGAGACCAGATAGAAGGATTTAATAAAAAATACAATACATCCGTAAAAGCTGGAGCATTAAGCGGATTTTTATCTCCAAGTGAAAGAAAAAAGCTTATCGAGGATGTGGAAAATGGTATTGTGAATTTGTTGTATATTGCGCCCGAATCCTTGCGTTTTAAAACAATAAGAAGCATTTTAAAAAAAAGAGATTTATCAAGGGTTGTAATAGACGAAGCACATTGTATATCAATGTGGGGACACGATTTCAGACCTGATTACAGATATATAGCCGATTTTTTAAAAGAAATATATAATGAAGAAATACCACCTATTTCATTATTTAGTGCAACCGCTTCAAAGGAAGTTATTAAAGATATTAAAGATTATTTTTATGATAAATTAAATATCAGATTTGAAGAATTTATAGCCGATAACAAAAGAAATAATTTAATTTATAAAGTTATAAAAATCAATGCTGAAAATAAAAAAGATATTTTTGAAGAAAAATATAAAGAACTTTTAAAGTTGGTGAAACCTAAACAAATTATTTATATTCCAAACAGTATTAAGGATTGCGATGAAGTAGCACAAAGATTAAATATTGAAAGCGGTTTAAGAGTTGAGAGTTTCCATTCAAAAAAAGAAAACAGAGAAGAAATTTTGCAAAATTTTCTTGACAATCATATAGATATTATAGTTTCAACCACGGCTTTTGGTATGGGAGTTGATAAGCCTGATATTGAAAGTGTAATTCATTTTACCCCGTCACAAAACATAGAAGATTATATGCAGGAATCCGGAAGAGCCGGAAGGGATAAAAAACTTGTACCTCAAGCCGAATGTATCAGTTTGTATTATGAGGGAGACTTCGACAAATATTTGCATAGATTAAAAAGCTCAATTATTACAAGAGAAGAAATTCAAGCTGTTTATCAGGCTATAAAAGACTATAAAAAAGACAAAATATACATAACTCCCGTAGAACTTGCCTTAAAATCAAAATTAAATATAGATATAGATTCCGAAGAATATAAACAAAGACTTAACGACATTATTACAGAACTGACAGAAGAAGGTTTAATTGAAAGAGAAAGCAACAACTACAATATTTATGCAACAGCGATAGAAATAACCGATATTGTAAAGGTAAGAAAATTACTGGATGTTGGTAGCAAAGAAATCAATCTTGCTTTTGAAATTTATAACCTAATAAAGAAAAAATCAAGAAAAACGCTTGACATAGCCGAAGCCGCATTTTTATTAGGCAGAAACGAAAAAGAAATTATTGAAGCTGTAAAAGAGTTAAAAGATAAAGAGATAATAAGTGAAGAAGTGGATATCCATTTTAAAATTAACAAACCGGTTCAGTGGCTCTATTTTGCTTTGGAGAGATTTTTAATAGAAAATATAACAAACGGTGAAGAAATTTTAAAACTGCGCGAAATTGCTGAAAATTTTAAACAAAGCGAAGACAAAAGATTTCAAAAATACAATAAACAAAACAATAAGAAAATCATAGAAATATTAGAGAGAATTTTAAACAACTGGAAAGAATATACCGAAGTTAAAAGACTTGATAAGAAACTTAGTTTATGGAAATTAAAAACACAAAATATTGATAAATTTAAAGAAAAAATCAATAACAGACTTAATTATTCGTATAGAATTTACAAAAAAATATTAGAAAACAAAACAACCGTCAAATTTTCTGACATAAAAAAAGAATTTCCGAATTTGAAAGAAAAAGAAATTAATGATTATCTTGTTTTTTTGCATTATGCAAAAGCTATAACACTAATAGACGGTGTTTTTATTTATTATCCTCAATATATTTTAAAAGTAAAAAAACACATAAACCAATACACAAATGAAATGTATGAAAAAAGAAAAAAACCGTATTATGAAAACAAAAGAAAAAAAATACATATCATGAACGAATTTTTAATAAGACAGACAAATTCAAACACTTCCGAATTTCTAAAAAATTATTTTTTAATGCCTATAGATGATTTTATTAAAAAACACATTAAATTTGTAAAACAATATATTGGATATTTCATTACCAAAACAAAGCATAAACAGATTTTTGAAAGTTTAACCGATGAACAAAAAGAAATTGTAAACAGCAAAAAAAGGCAAATGCTTGTATTGGCAAGTCCCGGAAGCGGAAAGACAAAAACGCTTGTAAATAAAATTGCTAATCTTATTTTAAATAACGAAAAAGTAAATCCGGAACTGTTTTTAATGCTGACTTATACCAGAACCGCAATGATTGAGTTTAAAGACAGGCTATATGATTTGATAGGAAATGATGTATATAAACTGGATATTCATACGTTTCATTCTTATTTATATTATATTCTCGGAGAAAACAGTAAAAATATAAGTACTCAAAAAGACAATAATTATATATTTGATAAATTTTTGTGCTTGGAACCTGAGATAAAAAAAGAAATAATTCCTGTAAAATCGGTGTTGTATTTAGACGAATACCAGGATATTACCCCTAAAACGTTTGAAATTGTTAAAGAGATAATTAAATATTCGGGAATAAGAGAAATAGTTGCTGTTGGTGACGACGACCAGATGATAATGGATTTTACAGGTTCATCAGTTAAGTTTTTTGATGATTTTTGGGAGCTTTTGGATACAAAAGAAAAGGTGAGTTTCAGTTTAAGTAAAAATTTCAGAAGTACAGAGAATATAGTCGAATATTCCAATGAATTTATAAAAAAGATAAAATCCAGAAAAAAAAGAATGGATATAGTGCCTGTAAAAAAAGAAAAAGGAATTATAGAGATAATCAAATTTTTTTCACCAAATCTCTATGAACCGGTAGTTGCAAAAATAATGGACATAGGAATTGAACGGGAAATTGCAATATTAACACACAGCAACGACACTGCCTTGACACTAAAGTCTCTTTTAAACAAATACAACATTAAATCTAAACTTATACTTGATAAACAAAAATTCAAGTGGAGCGATTTGTTTGAAATTAAGGAATTTGACAATGCAATAATAGAAAATCTTCAAGAAGAGAAAATACTTACAGAAGAAATATTAAACAAAGCATTAGCGACAATTTCACACCTTTCCTTTTCAAGAAATTTCCATTATGTTTATGAACTGATTTCATATGTAAAAAATAAAGAAAGTTTTACTTATGAGGCTTGGAAAGCTCTTCTTGATGATTTGGACGATGAATTTTTTAAATCCTCTACTTCAAGAATCACAATCAGCACCATCCATAAAGCAAAAGGCAAAGAGTTTGAAAATGTAATAATTATGGATGAAAACAACAAATATAATGAAAATTTAGATGAAAATTTAATAAGAAAATATTACGTGGCAGTAACAAGGGCAAAAAAAAGTTTGTTTATTTATACAAATCATAATTATTTTTATAATAAATTTATTGAAAATAATAAACATATATATAAAACTGACAATAATTCCTATTTGAAACCTGAAGAAATAATTTTAGAATTAGGTTTAGGTGATATACATTTGGGGGAATCATTTGATTGTCAAGAAGAATTAAAAAAAGTTTATTTGTCCAATTCCCCTTTGTTTTTGAAAGGAAATAAAATTTTTTCGCACAATTTTATCACACAATTATCAGAATCTAAACCAGATAAAGGAATAAATAAAATAAAAATAAAATTAAATCAAGGATATAAAATAAAAAATATAAATCTGGTTAATTTAGTATATTATTTTACAGAAAATTATAATACTCATGAAAAAAAAGAGATTCTTCAAGGGGTTTTCAATATTATTTTGATTAAAGTAGATTAGAATATAAGTCATTTAAAATTGTCAGTTAAATTATCAGTAAAAATCCGCTAAAAACAACTGACACTTACCTTGTTTATTTTTTAAAAATACTGAATTTACGTAAGTTTGAAGTAATGGCGGAGAGAGAGGGATTCGAACCCTCGGTGGGCGTTAACCCACACACGCGTTCCAGGCGTGCGCCTTAAACCACTCGGCCATCTCTCCAAAAAAGGGGGGATAAAATTATATCAAATATCTTTAAGTTTCGTAATAATAGTTTCTAAAATTATATCGTCGTCTTTTGCAGGCGCTTTTATAAATTCTTTTTTGTCGTCAGAATAGATAATAGTTATGTTTTCACCGTAATTGGATATTGATTTTATTCCTTTGTCCTGAGCCAGCACTTTGACTTTCATTTTTTCAATAAAATTGCGTGTCGGTTTGTCCAGTTTTGAAAATCTGTCTATCATTTCTTTTTCGAGTTCGTATATTTCTTTAATTGTTTTTGCATTTGAAAAACGTTTGTATAAATCAAGTCTTAATCTGTCTTCTTTAACTACTTCGTCTGATATGTATGCGTTAATGTTAAGTTTTACTTCTGTTTCGTTTTCCTGAATTTTATTGCCGCTTAGCTCTTTTAAAGTGTCTTCAAGCATTTTTACATACATGGAATAACCTACGCCTTTTATCTGTCCTGACTGCTCCGCACCCAATATGTTGCCGCCGCCTCTGATTTCCAGATCTCTCATGGCAAGCACCTGTCCGCTTCCGAGGAATGAATTTTCTTCAAGCGCCAAAAGCCTTTTTTTTGCGTCTTCGCTTAATTCGTCTTTATTTTTAACTAAAAAGTATGCATAACCTTCGTGTTTTCCTCTTCCCACTCTGCCTCTTATCTGATGAAGATCAGCTATTCCGAATTTGTCGGCGTTTTCCACTATTATGGTGTTTACATTCGGTATATGTATTCCGCTTTCGACTATGGTGGTTGTAAGCGCCAGGTCGTATTTGCCCGCTATAAAATCTACAAGGCCTTTTTCGATTTGTGAAGGAGTGAGTTTGGCATGTAAAACAAGTATTCTAAGATCCGGAAGAATATTTTGAAGCTCTTTTTTCTTTTGTTCTATGTAAGCTATGTTGTTGTAAATATAAAATATCTGTCCTCCGCGCCTTAGTTCTCTTAAAATAACTTCTTTAATGAGATTTTCATTCCATTCTTTTACAAATGTTTTTGTAGATTTTTTCCCTTTTGGAGCCGTTTCCAGGGTGGAAATAGATTTAACCTGAGAAAGCGCCATGTTCAGGGTTCTCGGTATCGGAGTGGCAGACATGTAAAGTGTATGAACGTCTTTTGCCAGTTCTTTTAATTTTTCTTTCTGTTTTACGCCGAATTTATGTTCTTCGTCTATTATAACCAGACCTAAATTTTTATATTTAAGATTTAAACCCGCATGAGTTGAGATTAAAATTTTTATTTCTCCGTTTTTTACGCCTTCGGTTATTTCTTTTTTTTCTTTAGAAGATGTAAACCTGTCCAGTTTGGCTATTTTTATGTCGGGATAATCTTTAAATCTTTCTTTAAAACTTTCGAAATGCTGGTTGACCAAAATTGTAGTAGGTGCTATAACGGCCACCTGATAGCCGGATTTTGCCACTACAAAACTTGCAACCATTGCCACTTCCGTTTTTCCGAATCCGACGTCTCCGCTTAACAGTCTGTCCATTACTTTTGTTTTAAAATCTTCTAAAATAGCGTTTATTGTCTCTTTTTGATCCGGTGTATGAATAAAAGGCGCTTTATCGATAAATTCTTTTACGCCTTCAAAATTTAAAGGAGCCGGTTTTATAAGTTCCCTTTGTGCCTGGAGTTTGATAATATCGGCAGCCATTGCGAAAATTTTTTCTTTAATTTTTTCTCTTTTTTTAGCGAATGTGCCTTTTCCAAGTTTATCGAGAGCCGGAATTACACCTCCGGGGGCAATATATTTTTCTATTAAATTTAGATTTTCCACAGGTAAAAGCAGTTTGTCGTCGTTTGCGTATAATATTTCCGCATATTCGCTTACTTTTCCTAATATTTCAACTTTTTTCAGTCCGTTAAATTTTCCGATGCCGTGTGATTCATGAACAACGAAATCACCTTTTTTCAGTTCGTCAAGAACCAGGGAGGTTTTTTTTCTTTTTTCAAATTCAGGCGGATTTAATGAAATTACTGTTTTTTCAGGGCATGAAATATTTACGTGAGCGGAACTTTTTATCCATTTGACCAAAGGGGCTTTCAGTTTTATATCTTCATAAATATCAGCTTCTTTTAATAACACTTCGTTTTTAGCCAATATTTCTATTTTTTGGTTTTTGTGTAATGAGAGATATTCTTTAATGTTTTTTACAGTAATATCTTTACATTTCCCGTTAGGGATTAAAGGAGCTTTTTCAATATATGTATTAAATTCTTTATGAAACTCTTTATATTCCTGAATTTCCTGGCTTAAATCATAAAGTATCGAAAAACCGTCAAGAAAATCCCTTTGCAGGTACCAAAAGCCTAATGAATAAAAATCCTTGTAAAATGCGGAAAATTCGCTTTTGTTGATTTTATCCAGTATTTCATTGTATTCTTTTTTATCCAGTGCCGCTATGGCCGGTATTATTTTGAAACTTTCAATTTCTTCAATGCTTTTCTGGTCCGTTTCTTCGAAAATTCTTATACTCTCTATTTCAGTATCAAAAAGGGAAACCCTTACAGGTTTATCCAGGTTTATCGGCCATATATCAAATATGTCTCCCCTGAAGCTTACTTCTCCTTTTTCACTTACTATATCCACATGTTCGTATCCCCAAAGAACCAGTTTTTCTTTCAGTTCATTTAGATTAATGCTCTCACCGAATTCCAAGACAATGTCTTTATAATATTTTTTTACCGGCAGCTTTTTTAATACGGTGGTATATGGTGAAATAAAATAAGAGTTTTCATTATAAAATTTATATAAAGCGTTGTTAAGCTCAAAAATTTCCGTTCTGAAACTTCTTAAATCATCTCCTAAAACCGCTCTGAAATCCGGAAAGACAACGTAGGGGATATTTAAATATTTATATACTTCTCCACCAAGCAGAGCCTCTTTTTGAGAAGAGGTTACTATATTTGTCTTTTGATTTAGAAGATGTTCATATATTTTTGCCTGCAAAGTTTCTCCTTAAAAATTCTTCAACTACGCTGAAACTGCCGAAAACCAGCATAGGTTTTTTTATTTCTCTGAACTCTTCTATTTCAATGCCGAGGTTTTGTGCTGTTTTTCTGATGTTTTCAGGTTTTTCAATTCTTTCGTTTTCAACATCGATGAGGTAAAGTTTGTTGATTTTCGGTTTTAATATTTTAAGTATTTCTTCATAATCTTTATCACTGTAAGTATTATAAACGAGATTGACTTTCGTTTGAAGTGTTTTAACTATCTCTCTGGCCGCTAACGGATTGTGTCCTACGTCTATCCAAAGGTTTTTTTCGATTTCCTGCATTCTTCCGGGAAGTGTCAGGTCTTTGATGTCGTCAATACTGAAATGAATATTTTCTTTTTTTAAAAAGCTCATGGCCAGCAGATAATTCTCAAACAGAAAAGGCGCAAATTTAAATTCTTTTTTTAAATCTTTTATTTCTTCTTTTTCAAAAAAATCTAAATAATCATAAATCTTTTTACCTTCATTTTTTACTTTTAACTTTACATTTTCAATTTCAGGATGTATCTGTTTTCCGATAATTGCTTCTTTTTCGATTGAGTTTAATTTTGTTGTGGCAATTTCTTCAATTGTGTTTCCCAAAAAACTCTGGTGATCGTAATCTATCGTAGTTACCAGTGAAATTTTTTTGTTAAATACATTTGTCGCGTCAAATTCTCCTCCTAATCCCGCTTCCATTATTACAAAATCAAGTCCTTCAAAAGCAAGCGCCGCAAGCAGGGTGGTGTATTCAAAATAACTCAGGGAGTTTATAATATGTTTCGGCAGCAGTGTCTGGAGGCTCTGATGAATTTCTTCAAGTTTTTCATTGCCGATATTTTCACCGTTAATCCATATTCTTTCGTTAAATTCTAAAATATGAGGTGATGTATAATGTCCAACGCTATAGCCTCTTTTTAGAAGAGTATGGGCTAAAAATCTGCCCGTGCTGCCTTTGCCGTTCGTGCCTATTATATGTATAACGGGAGGTATGTTTATGCTGTTTTTTATCAGTTTGTATGTTTTGGGCATTCTTTCAAGGTCGATTTTTTTGTAAAACAGGGGCTTTTGGTTTAAAAATTCAAAAATATCATATTTTTCATTCTCAATTCTCAATTCTCAATTCTCCATCGTTAAACGCATTTGTCTTCTGCACAGACTCTGTTTCTTCCGTTTCTTTTGGCAAGATACAGGCGTTTATCAGCTAGTTTCAGTGTTTCTTCACTTGAATTGGTTTCATTTCTGCTTGCGACCCCTCCGGAAACCGTAACGTCTATTCTGGTGTTTTTATACATAAATTTTGTTTTTTGTATTATCTGTCTTAATTTTTCGGCGAACTTATAAGCACCTTCTTTGTCTGTATTCGGAAGAATGGCCACAAATTCTTCACCTCCGAATCTTCCTATCATATCAATATCTCTCGCATATCTTTTAAAAAGCAGTCCCAGAGATTTTAAAATAACATCTCCCGCGTCATGGCCGTAAGTGTCGTTTATATTTTTAAAGTGGTCTATGTCAAAAAACACAACTGAGTAGTTTGTACCGTATCTTTTATATATGGATTCCTGTTTTTTGAGTTCGTCCATTACGGCTTTTTTATTTGCTATATCTGTTAAGAAATCCGTTTTTACCTCTTTGCTCAGCTGTTTAAGTTTTCCTTCCAGGAAATGTACTTTTTGTCTTAATTTTTCTATTTCTTCGTCTTCTTTTTTCATCTCTTCAGTGAAATGGTTTAATTCTTTGTCTATAGACGTGGCGATTGTTAAGAGTTTTTCTTTTACTGTTTCAAAATCTCCTTCGTCTTTTCTCCAGTTTTGCAGCTCGATGGTTATGTTTTTTATTTCCTGAGACGATCCGTCTGTTTTTTCCAGAATTCTAAGGATTTTGATAGAGAGTCTCTCGGCAATCTGATCTAAGTCTTTAAGTTTTCTTTTTAGTTCTTCTTTGTCCAGTCTGATTCTTTTTTGGGTAAGTATTTTCAGATCTTCCGCAAAAGCTTTGCTTAATATAAAAGAATGGTTTTCTTTAATCTGTTTTTTAAGAATGGCAATTTCATTGCTCATAAACGGGGCATAGCTTGGAGTCAGAGTATAAATAATTGAATCTACAAGAAATTCAAGATCCGGGGATTCTTCGAATTTTTTGATAAGAGCGTCTATTACTTCCAGGGCGTCTTCGCTTTTTATTCCGGCCAGTCTCGCGCCTTTATGTACTATTGTGGAGTCAAATTCGCTTAAGAATTCAAACCAGTCGTTTCTTAATTTGTCATATTCCTCTTTTTCCATATAAGGTTTTAAGAAATCCAGATGTTTAACTGCTATTGTTTTGGACTTGATTATCGGCAGTACTGCAATTACATCTAAAGCTCTTTTAGTATAAATAAAAAGATTTTCCAGGTTTTCTTTTTCTTTGCTGGCATCTTCCCTGTTTAGATAATTGATTAAAAACACGATAAGCTCATCCAGATTTTTTATATTGTAGTTTTTTGCAATTATCTGATATTTTTTATCCAGTTTGGTGATGTATTCGGCGACTTTATTGCAGTCTTTTATTATTACCCTTGCTTTTTTGGCTTCTTCACAAAAAGCTTTTTTATATTCGTCTGGAGTAAATACGTAGCCGCTTTCTTTAAAATGTGCCAGTGTTTTTTTTGCTATTTCTTTAATTGTCATTTTTAACTCCGTCTTTTGTGATTTCGGCAAGCAGCTTGTTTAATGCGTTTATGGATGCCTGTTTGAACGAATCGAATTTCGTCTGATCGTTTATAATACTGTTTGCGGAAACGGCAAAATCATAATTGCCGTTTACAGTATATACGTGTTTTTTGTTGAATTTATCGATAACTATAGCTTTTAAAGTAACGGCGCTTCTGTAAAGAATAGGAAAACCGTTTTGGTCATAATCAAGAGGATTTAGAGAAGAAGAATTTATTGAAAGAATTATTTTTGTATTTGCGTTGCTGTTTACCAGGTTCGCTCCAAATACAGAATATACAGCATCATTAAGCGCGTCTTTTAAAAAGGCGCTTTCTTTAGGCGTTTTCGATGAAATGTCAACAACGGCCTGTATATCGTTACCTATTATTTTTTTTTGATAGACTGAGCTTGGTTTGTAACCGCATCCTGTTAAAATAAAAAGTGAAAAATTAAAAATAAAAAAAGAGAGAAGAAATTTTTTAAAAAAAATTTTTTTCAAATTTATCCTTTAACGACGATGTTTACTATTCTTCCAGGAACAAATATTTCTTTTACTATCTCTTTACCGTCGATATATTTTTTTACTGCTTCTTTGGCCTGTGAGAGTACTTCTTCTTTTGAAGCTTCTGCACTTACGCTGATTTCAGCTCTTTTTTTGCCGTTTACGCTTACAGGATAGTTTATTTCATCTTTTTTAAGGGCGTTTTCATCTATTTTTACAGGTTTGAAATTGTTTAAATTAAACAATTCGTTGCTTATTTCATGTGCAACGTGAGGAATAATAGGTTCAAGTACGTTTAATATAATCCAGTAACCTTCTGTAAATATGTCTTTATTGTCTATTTTATTTAGAGCGTTTAAACTCTCCATTGCGCTTGCTATAAGCGTATTGAAAGCAAACGTTTTGGTATATGTCTCTTCGCTTCTTTTTAATGTTTCATAGACCTTTCTTCTTGCCTCTTTTTCTTCTTTTGTAAGGTTTGACACGTCTATTTCAGGAAGTTTATCCGTTTTATACGCTTTTTCCGCGTTTAAATATAATCTGTTGATAAATCTGAATGCTCCTTCTACTGCGCTGTCGCTCCATTCTAGCTCCTGCTCAGGCGGTGCGGCGAAAAGTATAAACAGTCTTGCAGTGTCTGCTCCGTATTTTGCAACGATTTCATCAGGGTCTACCACGTTTCCTTTTGATTTACTCATTTTGCTGCCGTCTTTTAGAACCATTCCCTGAGTTAAGAGTTTTTTAAACGGTTCGTCTATATCAAAATATCCTAAATCTCTGAGGGCTTTTGTAAAGAATCTTGCATAAAGAAGATGTAAAATCGCATGTTCGATTCCGCCTATATACTGATCTACCGGCGCAAAATACTTAACGTCTTCTTTTCTGAAAGGAACGTCAGGATATTTATGAAAATCCGTAGTAAATCTGAACTGATACCAGCTGCTCTGTACAAACGTATCCATTGTATCCGTTTCGCGCTCAGCATCTCTTCCACATTTAGGGCATTTTGTATATTTCCATGTAGGATGTGTTTCAAGAGGGTTTCCGCTTCCTGTAATTTCAACGTCTTCAGGAAGTGTTACAGGCAGGTTTTCTATTTTTTCAGGCACTATACCGCAGTTCGGACATTTGATAAACGGAAGAGGTGCTCCCCAGTATCTTTGACGGCTTATTCCCCAATCACGGAGTCTGTAGTTTACTTCTTTTTTACCGATTCCAAGCTCTTCCATCTTTTTAATAATGGCTTCTTTTGCTTCGGTGTTTTTCATTCCGGTAAATTCTCCGCTGTTAATTAAAACGCCTTCCCCGGTGTAAGCCTGTGATTTGTCAAGTTCGCCGTTTTGGGGTTTAATTACCCATTTTATAGGAAGGTTGAATTTAGTTGCGAATTCAAAATCTCTTTCGTCATGAGCCGGAACGGCCATAACGGCACCGCTTCCGTATTCAACCAAAACAAAATTTGCAAGCCATACAGGCACTTTTTCGCCTGTTAGAGGATGTACTACGTCAATTCCCAGATACACACCGTCTTTTTCCATAGCCTGTCTGTCTTTTGGAAGTATGCTTCTTATGTGTTTTACTTTTTCTTCCGTTTCTTTATCAAAAAGATTATTTTCAAGCATATAATCAACAATAGGATGTTCAGGCGCAAGTGCTGAATATGTTACACCGTAAATAGTGTCAGGACGTGTTGTAAATACTTCGTAACCGTCAAATTTGCCGTTTAGTTTTTCTTTGCTTTCGTCTGATAGGCTGAATTTAAACTTAAGCCCCGTAGATTTGCCTATCCAGTTTTTCTGCATTGTCAGAACTCTGTCCGGCCAGTTGCCTCTGAGTTTCGTATCAATGTCTTCAAGCAGTTCGTCCGCATATTTTGTAATTTTAATATACCATCCCGGAAGTTCTTTGATTTCAATAGGATTGTCGCATCTCCAGCAGCATCCGTCGATAACCTGTTCATTTGCCAGAACCGTATGGCATGTTTCGCACCAGTTGACTTTTTGCGTGCGTCTTTCAAGAAGACCGTTTTCATACATTTTGATTATGAATTCCTGTTCCCATCTGGTATATTCAGGGTCGCTTGTGGCAAATTCTCTTTGTTTGCTGAATGAAAGACCTAAATTTTTAAGTTCGTTTCTCATATAGTCTATATTTTCATAAGTCCATTTTTTCGGATGCGTTTTATGCTTGATAGCCGCATTTTCCGCCGGCATTCCGAAACTGTCCCAGCCTATAGGATGTAATACGTTATATCCGTTTTTTCTGTAATATCTGGCAATTGCGTCGCCTATAGAATAGTTTCTTACATGCCCCATATGAATTCTGCCGCTAGGATAGGGGAACATGCTCAGGATATATTTTTTTGGAAGAGTGTAATCTTCTTTCGGTTCGAAAGCGTCTGTTTCGTCCCAGATTTTCTGCCATTTTTTTTCTATACTGCTAGGATTGTATTCTCTCATTTAGCTCCCTTTAAAATTTATGTTATTCCCAGTCGTTTTTGGTTTTAGCAAGTTCTATGAAACTTAATATAATTGTTACGATGTTTGCGATCATGGCTCCTATTGCCATTGCGTAGGCAGCAGGAAGATCGTTTTTGATTTCAAGATAGATAAATGCGGGTATAAGATGTAAATCCGCAACTAAACTCGCTGCGAACAGTTCCGCTGCAAAAATGTTTTTTACGCCTATCTTTAGGACTGTGGAGATAAGGTTCAGACTGAGCGCAATAAACAGCGCAACTTTATTGTGGTCATATAAGAACCCCGCCACACTTGTTAAACTCATTAACTGAAAAAAAACGTATATTACCTTTCCCCAATCCATAATTATCCTTTAATTGATAAATTTTTCATTGTTTATACGACTCCGCCCTGATACATTTGTCTCATTTTTTCTTTTTCTTTTCTTTTTTTCTCTTTTTCGGCTAGTTTTTTTCTGTAATCGTCAATTTTGAATCCCATCCAGATAAGAAGAGGAGAAGCAATGAAAATTGATGAGTATGTACCTACAATAATACCTACCAAAAGGGTGAAACTGAACGGTTTAATGATTTCTCCCCCGAACAGATACAGTGTCAACACAACGAAAAATGTTGTCAATGAAGTTAATACCGTTCTGCTGAGCGTTTTTGAAACGGCGTCGTTAATTAAAAGCGCCAAATCTTTTATTTTACTGTCTCTTACCTGCTCTCTGATCCTGTCGAATACGACTATTGTATCGTTAAGGGAGTAACCCATTAACGTTAAAATAGCTGCAAGAACGTCAAGGTTCACTTCTATATGGAAAAAACTTACGGCTCCAAGTGAAATAATCGTATCATGGAATAGTGCCAAAACTGAAGCAACCGCAAAACGCCATTCAAACCTGAAAGCAACATAAATCAAAATACCTATTATTGAAAAAATAAACGCTTCAAGGCCTTTTTCTTTTAATTCGTTTCCGACTTTTGCGCCTACTATATCAACTCTTCTTATATCCACTTTGCCTAAAGGTTTTAATATTTCGGCAATTTTATTTCCTACGTCATTTTGAACGTTGGTTGAAGCTTTTTTAACGCTGAGTCTGATTAAAACTTCGTTCGGATTGCCGAATGTCGTAATACTCGCTCCGGGATATTTTTTTGAAACAAGCTGTCTTATTTTTGCAAGGTCGGCCTTTTTTTCAAATCTTACCTGGACTTCAACACCGCCTTTAAAATCAATTCCCCAGTTGAACCCTTTTGTCATCATTGAAATAATACTTAAAACTATCAGTATAAGAGATACGGATACGAAAAATATCCTTTTGCTCATAAAATCATATATTTTTTCGTCTCTAAACAATTCCATGTTATACCTTCATACCAAAAGATTTTGGTGTTATTTTTTTACCGCTGGCAAGCAGATATTCCCAGATTCCGTGTGTTCCAAGGATTGCTGTAAGCATACTCGCCATAATACCGATAGCCATGGTGATGGCAAAACCTTTAATTGTTCCCGTTCCGTAAGCAAAAAGAGCGAGTGCCGCGATCAGTGTTGTGATATTGGCGTCAAGAATTGCACTCATAGCATTTGCATAACCGCCTTCTATAGCTGTTTTTATAGGTTTTCCTTCCCGTATGAGCTCTCTGATACGTTCGTTAATAATAACGTTTGCATCCACGGCCATACCGACAGTAAGGACGATACCGGCCATACCAGGAAGCGTAAGGGTGGCACCGAAAAGCGCCATAATCGCAATAATTAAAAACAGGTTTACAACAAGCGCAATATCTGCAATAATACCTGCAGTGCTGTAATACCAGGCCATAAATACCACGACCACTACAAAACCTGTGATCAAAGCGATCATGGACTGTCTGATAGAGTCTGCTCCAAGGCTTGCACCAACACTTCTTTTTTCCAGAAGCATTACGGGAGCCGGAAGCGAACCGCTTCTAAGAGCAATTGCAAGTACGTGTGCTTCTTCCGGACTTCCGACTGTAATCTGACCGCTTCCTCCGCCTATTCTTTCCTGGATAACAGGTGCTGAATATACTTTGTTGTCAACGACAATAGCAAGTCTTTTTCCTACGTTTTTACCGGTAAAGTCTCCGAAGATTTGAGCTCCCTGAGAATTTAACGTAAAGAAAATCGCAGGCTGGTTTGTTTTTTGGGTAAATCCGACCGTTGCGTCCGTAATCATACTGCCGTCTAATACAGGAGGCGTTTTTAACAGATATTTTATATTAGGATTGCTTTTGCTTGGAAGCAGAATATCTCCGTATTTTGCCGCGTCTTTTGGCGTAACGGCTCTGTGTTCGTCATCAACGGCATAAAGTTCAAGATGTGCTGAAGTAGAAATAAGCTGCTGAACGCTTTTTTGTTCTTTTGGCGTTTTAATACCCGGCAATTCCACTAATATTTTATCTTTACCCTGTTTTGTAACGGTAGGTTCCGCCAGACCGAATGCGTCAAGTCTGCTTCTTATTGTCTGAATAGCCTGATTTAAAGCGTCTTCTTTTGTTTTTTTAATAGCTTCAGGCGTTAGTTTAATTACATATTCGATTGAACCGTTTTTAGGGGTTTTTTGAATGACGACACCTTTAAGAATTTTTAATTCTTTATCAAGTTTAGGAGCGTCGTCTTTATCGATAAGTTCGAATTTTACACTGTTGTCAGTCGTTTTTAAATTGTCAATAAACAGCTCTTTTTTGTCAGTTATGTATTTAATTGTAGATGCTATAGTTTTGATTTTGCTTTTTACCGCCTCATTTCCTTTTACACCTAAAACTAAATACATACCGCCCTGCAGATCCAGACCAAGATTGATTTTCGGCTCTTTGTTGATAAAAGACGGAATTGTAAAAACAATTCCGAAAATAGCCGCTAATATGAATATTACTAATCTGTAATTAAGCTTTTTCATCATTTAGCTTTCTTGCTACTGCACTTTTATCTAATTTTACTTCAACGTTGTCGTTAATTCTGACTTTTAAAAAGTCAGGTTCGTTTTTAACAACTTCTGCAATAATACCGCCTGTTGTGATGATTTTGTCGCCTTTTTTAAGCTCTTCAACCATCTGTTTATGTTTTTTCGCCTGTCTTTGTTGTGGTAGAATTACAAGAAAATAAAAAATAGCGAATAAAATAATTAAGGGAAGTAGTGATGCTAAAAGTGAAGGTTGACCTCCTGCGGGTGCTTGTGCGTATAAGAAATTCATGTTTGTCCTTTTTTAAAGAGAATTTTAACACAAATTCTTTAATACTTGCAATTTTTTTCTCATTACCTATATATATTAACTTTTTTTTGCTGAAATATGAAATAGAGGTTAATTTTGGCTTAAAAATTTTGTTTACATTTATTTTATTACTGAGTTTTTATCTGTTTTTTCATAAAAAACATGCATGGTTCGGAACAGGGTTTTTTATAGGGCTTTTTTGGTTTTGGTGGATAGGGCTTAGTTTCAGGTATTATAATCTTTCGTGGATGATGCCTGTAATTGATGTATTGATAGCTCTTTTTTATGCCGTTTTGTTTTTTTTAATATATAAAATTTACGGGTTCATCTATAAAAAAAATATTTATGCTGCAAAGATTTTTTTAATTTCAGTATTCGCTTTCGGATTTGATTATATTACGCCTTTTACTTTTGACTGGTTTAAACCCGAAGTATTGTTTGTCAATTCTATATTCGGCGTGTCAAAAATTGTTCTGTTGCTGTTTTTTAGCGCTATAGTGTTTTATAAAGAGCTGAAATGGATAAGTTTAGCTCTTTTGGCAGCAGTGCTGCTGTTTAAACCGGCTGAAGTAAAATTGCCCAAATTAGATATATATGTTGCAAGCACGAATGTGCCTCAGGATAAAAAGTGGCTGAAAAATTATATTCCTATAGAAATCAGAAGTAATTTTCATATTATAAATAATGCAATAAAAATGCAAAAAGACGTTGTGATTCTGCCTGAATCCGCTTTTCCTCTTTTTTTGAACCTGTATCCCGAGCTTTTGCAGAAGCTTTTAGCTCTTTCTAACAAGATAACTATAGTTACCGGAGCTTTACATTATAAAAACCATAAATATTATAATTCAACTTATGTATTTGAAAAAGGAAAAGTCGATATACTGGATAAACATGTGTTGGTTCCTTTTGGCGAATATATTCCTCTGCCTTTTTTTCAAAAAGAGATTAACCGGCTGTTTTTCGGTGATGCGAGCGACTATTCCACAAGCAGTAAATTCGGTGTTTTTAAAATTGCGGCTTATAATTTCATAAATGCAATATGCTATGAAGCGACTGTTGAGAGTTTATATAAACTGAAGCCTAAATATGTGATTGCTCTGAGTAACGATGCATGGTTTACACCTTCGATTCAGCCTTCGCTGCAGCAGATGCTTATTAAAGTTTTTGCAAGAAAATACGGAAAAATAGTTTATCATAGTGTTAACGGGTTTAAATCTTATATTGTAAGATAGGAGAGAATTAGAAACTTGCTCCTATGCTGAAGTCGAATCTTTGAAGGTCGTCTCCGCTTTCATATTTGATAGGCCATGACCATACAAAGCTAAGCGGTCCCATTGGAGTGATCCAGTTTAATGCCACACCGTATGAACTTCTTGTAATATCAAGACTGTTTTCTCCTATTGCACCGTAGTCAATAAATCCGCTCAGCCATAATTTGTTTTTAATACTAAGAGGTGTTGATATTTCAGGACCGGTGATAAATTCATACTTACCTCCTATTTTATTTCCTTCGCTGTCAACAGGAGATATTGAGTATGAGCTGAAACCTCTTACGCTGCTCATACCTCCTAAATAAAATTTTTCGTTTATAGGCAGGTATCCGTTGTTAACTATAGCTCCTGCAATAACTCTGTATTTTAATACTGCATATGTCTGGTAAGTTTTGTCTTTTAAAGGATAGAAGAATTTGTACTGTCCCATTGTTTTGACATATTTTTCATCTCCTCCGATACCTGCAAATTCTACAGATAATGACGCTTTTTGACCTGTTGTCGGAAAGAAGTAATTATCTGTGTTGTTAAAGCTCACTGTTGATACAATGTAGCTTTTTGTACTTTTAGGCATTGTGTATTCTGTAGTGTTGTAATCTGTCAGGGTTGTTCTTGTGTAACCGTAAGTAATATTTGCACCTACGAATCTTGAAAGCTGTTTACCTACACCTACTGTGAAACCTTTTTGTTTTGAGGTATAAGATATACCGTCGAATTTAGTGTCGAATATAGAGGTGTTAAATGAATACTTCGTATCAAATATTCTAGGATTGAACAGGGATATTTTGTATGTTCTGCTTACGCTTGAAAAGTCCATAGAAGCGCTTAAGCTCTGTCCGCTTCCGAAAACGTTTTTTTCAGAAATAGAGAAGTTAAATCCAAGTTTTGAATAGCTTCCGTAACTGATTCCGGCTTTTAAAGATCCGCTAAGGCCTTCTTTTACATTAACAAACAGGTCTATCTGATTGTTTGAAACTTTTTTTTCTTTTATTTTAACATCTTCAAGATAACCGCTTCTTTGCAGGGCGTTTTTGGTATCGGTCAGGTCTTTATAAGAATATTTGTCTCCCGGAGCCAGATATACACTTCTTCTGACTACCCTGTCTAAAGTTTTTGAGTTTCCGTTAATTATAACGTTTCTTATATATACTATTTCTCCAGGTATTACCACATAAGTGATTATTGCGTTTGAACCGTCTTTTTTGATTTCAGGATAAACTTTTGCGTATGCGTACCCTTCATTTTGGAAAGCGTGTTTTATGTTTTTAAGATCTTCCCTTAAAGCAGAGACATTGAAATATTTATCTGCTTCTAAATTTAATTTTGGAAGTTTTACTTTTATGTTTTCAGGATATTTAACACTGACTTTTTTTACTATGTATCTAATACCTTCATGAATTGAATAATCTATAGTGGCACTGTAATTGTCAAAATTCGATTTGGCCAGGGGATCGCTTACATATGCGTCCATAAATCCTAAATTCAGATAATAATTCTGCAAAGCCTGCTTGTCTGAGATTAATTTATAGATATTTAATTTTCCGCTGTTGGTAAACGGTATTATACTCCAGAATGTTCTTGGTCTGTTTTCAGTCTGGTCAAGCAGTTCGCTTTTCGGAATTTTTTTGGCACCGTAAAAATTAACGTTTTTAATAACTAATTTTTCGCCTTTTTTAATTGCTATTGTAAGTTTAACTGTTGTAGGGGTAATAAATTTTTTATCCACATTTACAATAGTATTGAAATAGCCTTTTGACAGATAGTATTCTTTTATAAATTCTTTTAAATTGTCTATTTTTTGTTCAGAATAAATTTCGCCTTTTTTCGGCATAAAACTTTTTTCTTTTAAAAGTTTTTTCAAATCAGGTGAAAGACTTTCAAAATTTATTTCAAGAATTGTCGGTTTTTCCGTACATTCAAAAATTAGTGTATTGTCTTTTTTTACAGCTTTTATAGTTTCAAAATAACCTGTTTTATATAATGCTTTAATGCTTTCGTCAATTTTTTTAACATTGAAACTGTCACCTTTGTTTATTTTGATAATACTGTTGGCAGTGACAGGAGAAATATGTATTAAACCTTTATATTCTATATTGTCAATATTGGCAAACAATAGCATCGGCAGTAAAAGTAACGTTTTTTTCATAATACCCCTTGTTTTAATAATAACGGCAATTATACCAAAAAAAAATGTAATGTTTTTTAATAAAATTTTTGTAGAAACTCTTCTTTTAGTTTTACATACTAATGGTATAATTCATTTAAAAAAGAGGTAATATGACTTGCGGAATTGTAGGTTTGGGATTAATGGGCGGAAGTTTCGGTCTTGCCATGAGAGGTTATTTCAATGAAATTATCGGCATAGACCATAATGAAGAGCATAAAAGAGATGCTTTAAAACTGGGGCTTGTCGACAGAGTAGGGGAATTTGAAGATTTAAGCGGGGTTGATGTAATAATATTGGCCATACCTATCAGAGGTATTATTGCGTGTTTAAAACAGCTGGCTGATATGAAACTTAAAGAAAACTGCACTATTATCGATTTCGGATCAACTAAAGAGAGTATTATAAAGGAATGCCCTTCAAATATAAGAAAAAATTTAGTGGCTTCACATCCTATGGCCGGGACTGAATATTCAGGACCGATGGCAGCCGTAGCGGATTTGTATGAAAATAAAATTATGGTCGTATGCGATATTGAAAACAGCGGCGACGTTCAAAAAGAACGAGCCTGCGGAATATATAAATATTTAAAAATGAGAGTGAAACATATGAATGCCTCAGAGCATGACAGACATGCCGCATTTATTTCCCATATGCCGCATATAGTTTCTTTTTCTATAGCAAATGCCGTATTAAAACAGGAAGATAAAGAACATATTGTAACACTTGCAGCCGGTGGTTTCAGGGATATGAGCAGACTTGCGAAAAGTAACGCGCATATGTGGGGGGATATTTTTAAAGAAAATAAACAAAACCTTCTGGATTCCATAGAAGCTTTTAAAAGCGAGCTTAAAAAAGCAAAAAATATGATAGAAGAAGAAAAATGGGACGAGCTTAAAGTATGGATGGAAAAGGGTAACGAACTGCATAAAATTATGTAAAAAAATACCTTATACTTGCAAATCCTACAGCTTTCGAGCTTTTTATTTTTTCGACTTCTTTATTGCTTATTATGCCTCCTAACGCTATTACGTTTTTGTGATGGCGGCATATTTCATTTAATTTTTCTATTCCCAGGCCTTTTCTTCCTTTGCTCTCAAATACCGGAGAAAAAGTTATATAATCAGCTTTTTCTGCTTTTTTGACTTCTTCAATATTGTGTGTAGATACAATAACTGTTTTTTTTTCAAACTCGTTTATTTTGTTGATTTTTGAAGAGGGCAGATGTATTCCGTCAAAGAGATTTATGAGTTCTAGTTTGTTGAGAGAATCATAGTTTATAAATATTTTAGTGTGATTTTTTGCTAATTCGGCAAATTCTATAATCTCTTTTTCGTCGAAATAAAGTTTGTTTCTGTAGCAGACAAAATCTGGTCTGTATTTAATGATTGCTTCTTTTATTTCTTTTAATGTATATCTGGGGTCTGTTATCATATATTTAAGCATAAATTAAAAAACCTTCATTATTGTTTTTTTGCATATTAGTATTTATAGAGTTTATCAGGTTTTTTATATAATGCTCATCTACCGGTATTTTATTTAATTCTTTTAATATTTTAGGGAGTTCTTTGCCCGGAATTTGCATAAGTGCCTGTTTGAGCGTTTTTTTGTCTTCGTAATTTAGATTGTTCATAATGTTTTGAAAAGAATTTGCAGTTGAAGAGTTTTGAAAAGATATCCCGGAAGATATTTTCATAGAGCTCCTTTTTAGGAGCTCTAAGCAAAAGCCGTTCCTAAATTATAATGCTTCTTCTTGACCGGTTACAGCACCGTAAATATATACGTATGTAAGTACCATAAATACAAATGCCTGAAGCATTGCAGAGAATGTCATAAGAGCAAAACCTGCTAACGGGAACACATAAGGAGCAAGCATTAACAGTACTAATAAGAACAGGTCGTCACCTTTGATGTTACCGAAAAGCCTGAAAGCCAAAGAAATGATTCTTGAAAAATGTGAAAGAATTTCAACAGGGAACATTAAAGGCGCAAGCCATTTTACAGGACCTGCAAAGTGAGCGATATAATGTCCTAATCCTTGCGCTTTGATACCTTCATAATGATAGTAAATAAATACGATAAGCGCCAGTGTAAGCGTAAGGTTTACGTTTCCTGTAGGAGGTTCGAATCCCGGAATAATTTCAAGAAGGTTTCCGAAAAAGATAAAAATCGCCAAACTTCCCGCAAGTGTCAGATATTTTCTCGCAATTTTTTCGTTTGCAACATCAGAACCGATATATAAAATTCCTGAAATAGTCGCTTCCATTACGTTTTGACATCCGCTTGGAACGATTTGAAGATTTTTTGTAGCAAGTCTTGCAACTATAAGCGCAAGCGTTGCGGCAAGAAGTGTATGCACTACTAGTTGAACCATCGGATCATGACCCAGAAATCCGAAAAATAACCAAATTCTACCTTCCATAAATTTCCTTTTTTGTTGTAATTGTATCAAAATTAATTGTTAATTAATAGTGAAATCGTGCGAAAATTGAAAAAAAGTGAGAAATTGTAAATTTTATTTCACATTAAAATTTAATATTCATCTGTCCTATTCTGTAGAGGGCGAAATCATATTTTATCGGATCCTCGGGATCAAATTCTTTTAGTTTGTCAGTAAGTTCTACTGCCGCTTCTAGGTCGTAAGTTTTTCTTTTTAACAGGCCCAGTTTCAAAGAAACTTTATGTGTATGGGTATCAAGAGGAATAATAAGATCGCTTTTTTTTATGTTTTTCCATAAGCCGATATCAGGGTATGTATCTCTCACCATCCATCTTATATACATATTCCATCTTTTATACGGGCTTGTTCCTTTTGTTTTTTGAGGAGGAATTTTTCCTATTAAAAATTCATATCCCTTAGAGCGGTACGGGTTTATTTCGTATATTTTTTTTATGATTTCCCTTATTCCGTCTATTACATTGTTTTCTTTTTTATAGCCTTTTAAAAAAAGTTCGTTTAGACTAAAGTTTTTTTTCATAACTGATACCGTTTTTAAAAACTGGTAAACATCTTCGCTTGACTGAAATCTGTAATATAAACTGTCCGTTTCTTTAACATTACATAAAGAATAATCGATACTGTTTAAGAATTTGATAATAGCTTTAACGTTGCCGTAAGCGAAAAGCGCCGCGATTAAAGATGAATATTCGTCTTTATATTTATGTGCTATCAACACGGGGTCGGGAATTTTTTCGTTTACTTCATATATATTGTTTTGAATTAATTCATCGAGTCTTTTTTTTATACTCAAAGTCTTCCTTTTATGTTACAATTTTCCAAAAAGGATTATAATGAAAAAACTGCTTTTTTTGGTAATATGCGCCGTGTTTTTATTTTCATGGGAGCTTAAAAAAGACCAAAACGAAATACAGGTATACACCCAGGATGTGAAAAATTCCAAATATGACGCGTTTAAGGCTGTAATGAATGTAAAAGGCATACCTTTTGAAAAAGTCAAAAATACACTTTTAGATTTTAAAAATTATCCGAAATGGCAAAAAAAGATAGATAAAATAGAAGTAAAAGACGGTTATGTGTTAAAAGTTCTGGATTTCCCTTTTCCATTGAGTAACAGATTTGCTTTTTATAAAATCAGCAAAAATGATCAGAACGGAGTTTTTGTCTTAACTATGAACAGTGTGCCGTATAATAAGCTGCCTGAAAAAATAAAAAAAGAGTTTAAAAAACCGGACTGTGTTGAAATGAAAGACGACGTTGTTTTTAAAGCTCAAAAAACTAAAGACGGAATAAAAATTATATATCAGGCTGAGGTAGACCCTAACGGGGCTCCGGCTTTTATTTTTAATTCTAAAATTATTTCAGCCGGTTATGAAACATTGAACAATTTAAGAAAAGTTTTAAAAAAATAATTACTGTTTTATTGAAAAGAGGGCGTCAAGCATCTGATTTATAGTCGTTATAACTTTAGCGTTTGCCTGATAGCCCCTTTGATATTTTTCAAGATTTATTAGCTCTTCGTCTATATTGACTCCGCTTAGGGAATAATATTCGTTTTTAACGCTTGTCAAAAGAGTTTGAGTACTTTCTTTTTTACTAGAGACAGTCTGTGTCTGATTAGCCAGGTCAGATGTAAGTCCTCTGTAAAAACCGTAAATTGTGTTTTCCTGAGTTGTTCCGTTAACGTAAAAGTTTACATTTTCATATTGAAGCTGCAGCATATCGTTAGCAATTGTATTATCACCCGAATTAGGTGTTTTACTTGCCCTTATAAGACTAGGGTCATTTTGAAAATCTTTTCTGAGTTCAATTGTTGAAGCGTCTTTTCCGTCTAAAAATTTATTAACGCCGAAAGCTCCTCCGAAATCTGCCGTATCATTATCAAGTCCTACATAAGTGTTTTGGTCTGTTTTTTTAGAAAGAATAAGTTTTCCGCCTAAAAACTGTGCCTGATAATAGTCATCAACGTCATTGTTTAGGTTGTTGTCATTGTTGTCGTCAATACCGGGAGTATTTATCTGTGCCATAATCCCTTCTATAGTGGAATATCTAGGGTCTTTAGAATCCATATTTACCGTAATCGTTCTTTTAGCTATGGCGTTTCCGCTGTCGTCATACACAACTATATCAAAGCTTCCGTTTTTAAGAGGAAGCGGCATCTGCGTATTGTTGACCTGATTTAGAGGTTCGTATTCTATCTGATTCAGAGCTGTAAAAAGCTGAGCTCCGTCATCCTGCACCAGTACTTTTGATGTTTCCTGACCGTCGGAAGTGTTGACCAGTTTTAACTGCCCGTTTACGAGTTTTGCTTCCACATCAGTCACACCGTTGTTTGTAAAAGCGGTATTTATATTGTTAATAACGTCATTGATGCTGTCGCTGCTTTTGACTGCGACTTTTATCTGTTTGGAAGTGTCTAAATTTCCCTGGTCGTCATATACGCTGAAAGTAATGTTACCGTCTCTTACAGGAGATTTTAATACATGATACATGCTGTATAAAGAATCTAAAGACGTATCGGTCAAATCAGGCGGAATCGTTTCGGGAGAACTTATAACGTCAGTTTCCACAGACTGCTGTGCGGAATACGAATATATAGAGTTGACGCTTCTTATTAATCCGTTAGCAAGAGAATCCAAAGAACTCATAAGTTTTCCCAAAGTTCCGTCTGTAGGATTGCCTTCGCTATTGAATTCGGTTCCTCTTAAACTAAGAAGTGCTCCGATTTCACCGCCTTTTACGGATTTTGTTATATCTGCAACAGAATGGTCCTGTTTTTCTATACCTATCATCGGGTTTCCGGCTAACGAATCAATAGTTAATTCATGATATGTAGAGTTGTCAACTAAAGGATATCCTCCGAGAGAAATCTGATAATCTTCCGCATAGTCCGTTGTTTCTGCCCCTTGAGCGTCAGTTGATTTTACTCCGCTTTTGTAAACATTTACGTCAAGCAGCTCTTTTAAACGTTTTTCCAGGGCGTCTCTTTTGTCTCTCAGTTCGTTTGCATGATTTTCCTGATTCGCTTCGTGCGCTGTTATTTCTTTGTTAAGGTCTGCTATCTGTTTGATTATACTGTTGGCTTCGTCAAGTTTTGTATTAAGTTCGTCATTTATACTTTTTTGTATGTCTTTGAGTTTGTTTTTTAATGATTTCATATCATCGGTCATTGCCTGAGTTTTGGCTGCAAGATCCACTTTTACTGATCCGTCGTTTGGGTTGCTTGCAAATGTCTGCCATGCGTTGAAAAAATCTTCCATATCTTTATATAGTCCGTTATCCGTTACATCTGGAAAATATGTGGCTATTTCTTTAAGATATTGTTCCTGTGTGTCAAGATTGGAATATGTTGCAGATGTTGAGGTGTATCTGTTAAATAAAAAAGTGTCTGTAATTCTGTAGACCGAACTTATTTTTGTACCGGTTCCTATATCGCCCGGTGCGGAATTGATTGCCGGAAGGGTTGAAAAAACGGGTCTTTCTCTCACATAATCAGGATTTGAAGCATTTGATATGTTATTTGAAGTTACGTCTATTGCGTTTTGATGCGCTTTAAGTCCTGTAAGAGCCGTTGAAAACGAAGTTGAAATAGCCATGTTAAGCCTTTATTTTTAAGTTTGAATTACAGAATGATTCATTGTTGTAATTTATACTTTCACCGTCTTTTAATTTATTTACGAGTGTGTTGTAAAAATTAGTCACGCTTAACGCGAGTTTGGAAAATCTTTTATGTTCTTTATGAAATTCGAACAGTTTTTCTCTAAACTCATTAAAAAGTTTTTCTTCTTCAGGAGAAAATATTTCTTCTAGAGGTTTGTTTCTTGATACAAGAATCTGGTCTATTTTAGATTTAAGGTTTGAAAAGTGATGTGCTAGTTTTTCTTTTTTTTCAGTATTGGCGAATACTTCATCATGTTTTGCGTTTTTGATATTGTTTATGTCTTCAAGTGTAATTGATATTAAATTTTCAAGTGTGTTTATTGTTTCTTTAAGTGTCTGTATAAGCATAACCCTTCCTTTTAAGTTTTTCAGGAAGGGGAGAGATTATAGAAGTGTTTTAGCCAAAGCTTCTGCGGTTTTATCCAAATCGACTTTATATTCGCCGTTTTGAATACGTGCTTTAATCTCTTCTACCCTTCCTGTTTTTTCTTGTTTTTGAATGTTTTGAGCTTTTTTTTGCTGGGTAGATATCATCTGAGTATGTGCTCCTACTCTGTTAATCATTTATTTGCCTTTTTTTCTTGTTATTCTACCCAACTATATCGGCAAATAAAAAATTTTATTAAATCCTTTTTTTCAAATAATCGAATAAAAGTTTGCTGTAGCCGAAATTGCCGCTTAAATCTTTAGAAAGCTGTTCCTGATACATAGATTTATATATTTTTTCTCCTGGACTTTCAGGGAACAGCTTACTGTTGTCTTTCATAGCGTCTTTTAAATAAAAATTTAATATTTCACTTTCAAACGCGTCACAGTCCTGTTTGAGTTTTTTTAAATTTTCGGTTTTAGATATATCGATTTTATGGTGTGTTGAAATGTTTATTTCGTAACTGCTCATCTTTTCTCCTTAATTAACCACCAGTTTTGCGTCAATTGCGTTGCTGGCTTTTAAATTTTCCAAAATTGCAATCATATCCTGAGGTGTCGCTTTGAATTTTTGAAACATCTGGGTTAAATCCAAAATTGATGTTTCTTTTTTTATTTTAATTACAAAACTTCCGTAAGTAATTACGGTAGGCTGCACCATTATATTACTGCCAGCAACGATCGTTCCGGTTCTTTCATCAATGACTATAATATTTGGCATTTTAGTCGGAATGTTTAGATTTTGAACTTTTGCCAAAAACTCCGGCATGGTTAAATTGGCCGGTTTTTTAAGTTTTACCGTTCTAGGGTCAACGGCAACCGCCGCTTTTGTTTTAAAATACTGGTTAATTTTATTTTGTATATTTATAGCCAGGTCAAAATCGCTTCTTTTAAGAGAGAGCGTTGCATACTGCTGATGATATAAATCCCAGGTTACCGCTCTTTCAACCGTTGCGCCTTTTATTACTTTTACCGTAGTGGTGAAATGCTTTTGATTTTTTCCGCCTTTTAAATTAAATCCGCCCATACTTATAGGACCCTGCGCAAGGGCGTAAATTTTTCCGTTTACGCCTTTAAGAGGAGTAATCAGTAAAACACCGCCCTGAAGAGATTTGGCATCGCCTATTGACGAAACGGTTATATCTATTTTGTCTCCTTCCCTTGCAAACGGAGGAAGAGTGGCCGTAACCATAACCGCCGCAACGTTTTTGGATTTAATATCTTTCGGATCAAGTTTTACGTTTACGTTTTTAAGAAGGTTTGAAAGTGTCTGATTGGTAAATTTGGAAGATGAATCGCCGCTTCCGTCAAGACCTACCACAAGGCCGTAACCTATAAGCTGGTTGTCCCTTACACCCACTATATTTGAAATATCTTTGATTTTTGCCGCAAAAAGGTTTGTGCTTATGAACATATAAAAAACTATTAAAAACATAAATCCCAGAAGCTTTTCAAATCTGTCTATTATAAATGACATTCAAATCCTTTTGAATTTTTCAAAAGGCAGCAAAAGGTGTTCCAAAAATTTATAAAATAAGAGAAAGAAGAAAAAAGAAGGTATTAGTTGTTGAAATATCTTACTATTAAAACACCGTCTTTTTCATAAAAATCGTAAACGTTTTTTTCTGTTTTTAATTCTTCAATAAAACTTTTGTCAAAATTATCGTAAGTTACCACTTTTAGTTTTGTTACGGGTTTCATTTTAATTAAAATAAATACCCAAAAGAGACCTACTAAAGCTGAAACGACCAGAAATTCTTTAAGCATATGGTTATGAATGAAAAGACCGGCTCCCGCACCTCCTAAAAAAATACCGATATACTGAATGGTGTTTGAAGTGGAAAGAGCCGTTGCTTTTTCATGCGCCCTGGCAATTTTGCTTACGAAACTCTGCAAGACGGGTTCTAAAAGGTTAAAACCGAAGAAAAATACGATTACGGCTGCAAAATATGTGTATTTGTTTCCGATTAAAAAGAGTATAAGAGATAATGTTATCGCGCTTGAACTGAGCACGAATACGGTTTTGGCTTTTTGTTTTTTTTCTGCAAGAATTGCTCCAAGCGGCAGGGCAAATATACCTAAAACAAGCGCGGGAATGTATACTTTCCATAAATCTGTTTTATCCCAGCCGAGTTTTGTGGTAAAAATAATCGGTGTCAGCATAAAAAACACTGTCATAAGACCTTTTTGTAAAAATCCGCTTAAAAACAGTTTTAAAAGTTCCTTATGCGTCAGGATTTCTTTTAAAGAAGAGTGAGGCTGATGATGTACTATTTTTGGAGGATTTGGAATTTTTGCTATTACAAGCCATATGGAAAAAACTGCCAAAAGTGCTGTTAAAATAAACAGTTTGTCAACTCCCCATTTCGCTCCTATAGTAGGGCCTAAAACCATAGAAAGAGCAAAACTTAAAGCAATAAACTGTCCCATTCTCGCAAATGCTTTCGCTCTTGTATTTTCATCCGTAAGATCGGCAATATACGCAAGAATTACACCGCCTATAGCGCCTGCTCCCTGAAGCAGTCTTCCGAAAATAAGCATGTATATGTTTGTAGAAAAAGCACATACCAGACTTCCCAAAGCCAAAAGAGTAAGTCCTAAGATTAATATTTTCTTTTTATCGAATTTATCCGCCGCTTTTCCGAACGGAATTTGTAAAAAAACCTGAGAGAGCGCATATGCTCCCAGCGCAATACCTACATTAAATGCGTTCGCATGCTGAAGGTTTAAGGCATACAGAGCCAAAAGAGGCATTACTATAAAAAGCCCCAAAAATCTGATTGCCATCAATAAGCTAAGATATATCATTTCGCTCCTTTAAATGTTAACTTCTATTTTTTTTCTTTTTTCAAAATAAACCGCTTTATTAAAACCGATTTTTTTTGCTTTTTCAACAGTTTCACTGAGCATAAACCCTACCTGTTCAGGAGAATGGGCGTCACTGGAAAAAGTAATGTCGATGTTTTCTTCCAAAAGCATTTCGAGTATTTCGTCACCCGGATACAGCTCTTTTACCGGTTTTCTTAGTCCGGCCGTATTCAGTTCGACCGCCATGCCTGATTTTTTAATTGCTTTTATTGCATTTTTGGCTATGTCCTTTACAGGCTTAACGGGTTTATGTCCGAATACTTTTACCAGATCAATATGTCCGACTATGTCAAAAAGCTTTGACTCGGCCATTTTTTCTATCAGGTAAAAATACTCTTTATAAACGTCATCGACGTCTCTTCCGTCCCATTCTTTTATAAATTCCGGGTTGTCGAATCCCCAGTTGTCCAGGAAATGAATGCTGCCGATAAAATAGTCGACGTCTCGTTCCAGTACCCTTTTGTCTGTTTCGGGTGTAAAGTCCACTTCATATCCCAGCAGGATTTTAATATTATCATACTTTTGTGAAAGGGAAATTATTTTTTGTTCGTATTTATCCATTTCATCGAAATTCATTCTGTATTTCGGATCAAAATTCATTGGGGCATGGTCTGCAAAGCCGTATACGCCGATTCCTTTTTCAACTGCTTTTTGAATATATTCCTCAGGCTCTCCTGTTGCGTGTTTGCAAAGAGGAGTATGATTGTGAAGGTCTATGAGCATATTTTGCCTTTTTAAATGAAATTATATATAATAAATCTAAAAAAGAGGTGAGCCATGACGCAAGAAGAACTGGATGCTTTAATGGCAGGCGGTATTGATGATCTAGATGAAGAAGATACTGATAACGAAACTGCAGAAGATAATACAGATAAAAATGAAACAGAAGAAGTAGAAGAGCATAAAGAAGAAATAATGCCTCCTCCGGCGGATGAAAAGCACAAAGTCGTAGCTCAGCTAGACGAAGTAACAAAAGAGAGTGAAGAAAAAGCTACGCAGATTCTTGATATAATGGATAATATTTCCGCCTCAATGGCCGATGCTGTGGAAGAATTAAGCGAAGTGCTTAAATTTTTGGAACATGAAAAAGAGCTTTTTACAAAACTTTCAAACGCGTTTCCGCATATAAAAACGTTTAAAGAAGAGCTTAACAGAGTCAATGAAATGATTGAAAAGGTTCAAAAAGCCATAGAATCCGGGGAAGCGACCCAGGATGAGATTATGATGGCTATGGATATTATGCAGTATCAGGATATCCACAGACAGAAAATAGAAAGAGTTATAAACATAATGAGAGCGCTTATCAAATATATGAACAGACTTTTTGAAGGTAAAATCGACGACAGCGAAAGAGTAAAAAGCGCTACTCATATTTCCGGCGATGAAAATGACGAACTTGTTGACGAAGACGATATTGAAGCGCTTATTGCGCAGTTTGGAGGAGCTAAATAGATGAAGAAAGTTGAATTGCTGGCACCTGCGGGTGATTTTGAAAAACTAAAAATAGCTATAGCCTACGGTGCCGATGCGGTGTATGCCGGGGTTAGCCATTTTTCACTTAGATGTCACAGCGGAAAAGAGTTTAACTACGAAAATTTTGCCGAAGCCGTAAAATACGCTCATGACAGAGGAGTGAAAGTATATGCTACGGTAAATTCTTTCCCGTTTGAAAACCAACTGCCTTTGGTGGAAGAGCATATTTTGAAACTTAAAGAAATAGGCGTTGACGCTATGATAATTTCATCTCTCGGGGTTTTAATGAGAGCGAGAGAACTTGCCCCGGAAATAGAGATACATCTTTCAACCCAGGCAAACGCCCTTAATTCATGGGATTATAAAGCATACAGGGATTTGGGTGTTACGAGAATAATAGCTGCCAGGGAATCGACACTTAAGGATTTGCAGAGAATTAAACAAAAAGTTCCTGATGTGGAAATAGAAACTTTCGTACACGGGGCAATGTGTTTTGCTTACAGCGGAAGATGTCTTTTAAGCGCGGTTCAGTTCGGAAGAAATCCTAACAAAGGAAGCTGTGCAAATGATTGCAGGTATCCGTATGTGCTGTATGCTGAAAATCCTGAAACGGGTATGATGTTTAAACTCGAAGAATACCCGGAAGACGGTACGTATATTATGAATGCCAAAGATTTGTGTCTGATTGAGCATATTCCGGAAATTTTAAAAAGCGGAGTAATCGATTCCATTAAAATAGAAGGAAGAACGAAAGCACCTTATTATGTGGGAGTGGTTACAAAAGCTTACAGAGAGGCGATTGATGCGTTTTATGAGGGCAGGGAGTTTGACAGGGCTTATTTTATGAATGAAATTCTTACTACTAAAAACAGAGGGCTTACGGATGCTTATCTTGTTAAAAGGCCTTATGAAAGACATGATACTCAAAATCTTGAAACCTCACTGACGCATGGAGAATGGCAGGTCAGCGGTATAGTTAACGAAGATGAAGAAACATTTATGTGCAAATATAAAACATTTCCGGGAGACACTGTTGAAATACTGGCTCCTAAAAATGCTAAAATTTCACCTGTAAAAAATGAAATCGGTGAAATCTGGCAGGAAAACGGTAAATGGATGCTGAAATTTAATAAAATCGAAACAAAAAA
The DNA here is from genome assembly GCF_055388085.1 of Nautilia abyssi. Classification (NCBI taxonomy): domain Bacteria; kingdom Pseudomonadati; phylum Campylobacterota; class Epsilonproteobacteria; order Nautiliales; family Nautiliaceae; genus Nautilia; species Nautilia abyssi. The sequence continues at coordinate 40,576 of NZ_AP042376.1, forward strand.
CGGGAAGGTTTTAGAAGCGGTTCACAGCGGTAATTTAAATCCGGTTAAGCTGCCGGCGAAGCTGCCTTATTTGACCTTTTTAAGAAAAAAAGTAGAGTACAGTCCTAACGGGGTGTAATAGATAGATTAGGCGTTGTAAAATAAAAAGGAGCTGATATGAGATTTATATCGATACTTATGGGAAGCAAAAGCGATTATGAAATAATGAGGGAAGCTGTAAAAATACTGGAAAAATTCCAAATACCTTACGAGCTTATTATCACATCGGCGCACAGAACGCCGGAAAGAACACACAGCTATGTAAAAGAAGCTGAAGAAAGAGGAGCCAAAGTGTTTATATGCGGTGCGGGTATGGCGGCTCACCTTGCCGGTGTAGTGGCGTCTCTTACAACAAGACCTGTTATCGGCGTTCCTATGCCTACCGGTATGATGGACGGACTTGACGCGCTTTTGAGTACTGTTCAGATGCCAGGAGGCATGCCGGTCGCCACTCTTGCCGTAGGAAAAGCCGGTGCAAAAAACGCGGCTTATCTTGCCCTTCAGATACTTGCGAACAACGATGACGAATTAAAAGCCAAACTTGAAGAAGACAGGGTGGCCGGAGCTAAAAAAGTTGAGATGGATTCAAAAGAAGTGGAAGTAAGACTAGACTGATGCAGACCTGGCTTACTTTAGAAGAATTTTGCAAATTAAGCGGAAAGAGTAAATCTGATGTTATAAAAGCATGCAGGAATAAATCGCTTAGATGTAAAAAAAGCGACGGGGTAATCTATATAGAAATAGAATCCCTTGCAAATGCGATCGTGCCGGTTGAAGAGCTTGAAGTAATAGAGCAGAGCAGCGACGTGGCCGAAAGAACCATAGGAATGCTTTTGACCCTTCATGAGAAGGTTTTGATGAGCAAAGACGAAACTATAGACGCTCTTAAAGAAGAAAACGACTTTTTAAAAAATTCGATTTATTCGATTCAGGAAGTTTACGAGGATTCGCAGGAAACAATAAAAAGACTGCAAAAACAGCTTGAAATATGCCAGCAGGAGCTTGAATTCTGCAGGAAAAAATATAAACTTATGTGGGGCAAAGTGCTCAAAAAAAGCGAAGAGGAATAAGCTTTAAAATAAATTATTTACAAATTTAATAATTATAGAAGGTGAAAAGGAGGTTTTATGAGTGCGAAAAGAGTTGTGCTTTTTACGGCGCCGGGATGTGTTTGGTGCACAAAAGCCGAGCAGTTTTTCAGAAAAAACAAAGTTAAATACAGAAAAATAGACATATCAAAAGACCGTAAAGCTGCAAAAGACTGTGAAAGACACGGGTGCAGGGGAGTTCCTGTTATTTTGGTAGGCAGCAGATGGGTGTGCGGATTTAACGAGCCTGTTATTAAAAAGGAGCTTGGAATTAAATGAAAATAAGCCGCGAATGTTATCTGTGTATATATATGCAGACGCTTAACCTTACAAAGCGTCTTAATCTTGATGAGGAAAAAGCAAGTGAAATATTAAGAGGCGTTGCAAAAATTATAAGTAAATATTCTTTAGATGTGACACCTCCTGAAATAGCTGCGGAGGTTTATGAGTTTATATCCGAAACAACAGGGATTGAAGATCCTTTTTCCAAGGAAAAAGAAGCGGCTGTAAAAGAAGCGCTTAGATTTAAAAACATTCTTGAAAAAAGACTTGAAAACTCAGAAGACAGAATTTTTGACGCATGTAAAATCGCAGTAGCCGGAAATGTTATAGATCTCGGAGTTAATCAGGAATATGATCTTAAAAAAGAGATTGAAAATATATTTGAGATTGATTTTAAACATAACGATTATGATGAATTTAAAAATAGACTTGATAAAGCTCAAAGCATTGTCTATCTTGGAGACAATGCGGGAGAGAACGTTTTTGACGAAGTATTAATAAGCGAGCTTAAAAAAAGAGTCAAAAAAATATATTATTTTACAAGAGGCAAACCAATAATAAACGACATAACGTTAAAAGACCTTGACGGACTTGAAATTATGCGTCTGGCCGAAGTTGTTGACAGCGGGGTTCCGACTCCGGGTTTTCATCTTAAGTTTGCCAGTGAAAATGCAAAACAGCTTTTTTATGAAGCCGATATTGTTATAAGCAAAGGTATGGGCAATTTTGAATGCCTGTTTGGCGAATGCCAAAGAGAAGTGTTTTATCTGTTTAAGGTTAAGTGTGAAGTAGTGGCGAGAGCATGTAAGGCCGGTGTCGGCGATTATGTATTTTTGAAAAATGACAAATAAAGGATTGATATGTATTTTAGCGATTTACTGTTAAAACTTCAGGAATTTTGGAAAAATAAAGGATGCAATATAGTAATGCCTTACGATTTTCCAAGCGGTGCGGGAACGTTTCATCCCGCGACTCTTTTAAGAAGCCTTGACAAAGGGCCTTGGAACGTTGCGTATGTGGCTCCAAGCCGCCGTCCTACAGACGGAAGATACGGAGAAAACCCTAACCGTTTAGGGAGTTATTATCAGTTTCAGGTTATAATGAAACCGAGCCCGGATAATATTCAGGAGATGTATCTTGAGAGTCTTGAATATTTAGGGCTTAATCTTAAAGAACACGACGTAAGATTCGTAGAAGACAACTGGGAGTCTCCGACTCTAGGAGCATGGGGACTTGGATGGGAAGTATGGCTTGACGGTATGGAAGTTACGCAGTTTACTTATTTCCAGCAGGTTGGAGGACTTAAAACGTTTCCGGTTCCTGTAGAGATTACATACGGAACTGAAAGACTTGCAATGTATCTTCAGGGTGTTGACAATGTATATGATATTAAATGGAACGAAAATACAACATACGGGGATATGCATAAAAGAAGCGAGTATGAATTTTCTAAATACAACTTTGAGGTTGCAAATGTAGAAATGCTTTTCAGATGGTTTGAAGACGCGAGAAATGAAGCCAAAAGATGTCTTGAAGCAAATCTTCCTCTTCCGGCTTATGACTATACTATTCTGGCATCCCATATATTCAACGTGCTTGATGCAAGAAAAGCGATTTCCCAGACTGAGAGACAAAACTATATTTTAAAAATCAGGGAGCTTGCAAAAGGCGTTGCCGAAACATACGCAGGCGTAAATGAAAAATAACATATAAAGAGACAAAATGAAATTAAAAGAAATATACAGTTTTTTAAATGAAATCAGTCCTTTTGAGTTGCAGGAGGAATGGGATAACAGCGGACTGCTGGTCGGAAGTTACGAAAATGAGATCGAAAAGGTGTATTTAACACTGGATCTTGATGAAGAAGTCATTGAAAATGTGGATGAAAATTCATTGATAATAGCACACCATCCGCTTATTTTTAAACCTCTTAAAAATGTGATTCCGACTTCTTTTTCCACAAAACTGCTGATTAAGCTTATTCAAAAAAATATTTCTTTTATAGCTATGCATACAAATTTTGACAAAACTCATCTAAACCGTTTTGTAGCTGAAGAGATACTGGGGTTAAAGGGAGAAAGTTTTGATTTTATTTACAGGGCAGAAGTGAATAAACCTTTTGGCGAATTTGCCGAAGAAATAAGAAATAGATTAAATTTAACATGTTTAAAAACGGTAAAATGCCATAATTTTATAAAAACTGTTTCTCTGACTACAGGTGCCGGAATGTCGCTGCTTCCTTATGTTAAATCCGACCTGTTTTTAACCGGGGACATCAAATACCATGAAGCCATGGACGCAAAAGTAAGAGGCGTCAGTCTGATAGATATAGGACATTATGAAAGTGAAAAATTTTTTGCCGATATCATGGAAAAAGAGTTAAAAGATTTAGCCGTTGAGGTGATAAAAAGCAATTCAAAAAATCCGTTTATTTATAATTAAATAAGGCGTTTTCTATTTTCAACTGCAAAATTTTCAAATATATAATTATGTTATAATTCCACTTAAAAAAGGCAGAGAATGAACAAATTTCTTGAACAGCTTATTGAATTAAACAGACTTGAAAGAAAACTTACTGAATTAGAGCCGGTAGAAGCGGGTATAAAAGCTCCTTTGCTTAAACTTGAAAATCAGAAAAATCTTTTAGAAGAGAGACTTGAAAAACTTGAAGAAGAGATTAAAAATATAAAATTAAAAAGAGGCAAAAACGAGCTTTTGATAGCTGAACTTAAAGAAAAACTTGAAAATATTGAAGAAAAACAGGCAAAAGTAAAAAGCGAAAAAGAATTTAAAGCCTTACAGATCGAAGAAGAACTGGCAAGAGAACAGATTGAAGTCGCTAACGAAGAAATTGAAAAATTCGAAAAACAGCTTGAATTAAAAGAAGAAGAAAAAAAATCGATTCAGGAAGAAATTGAGAAACTTGAAGCTGAAATTACGATTTTGAGCATGGATGTAGCTAAAAAACTTGAAACCGTTGAAAAACAGAAAGAAGAAATTTATAAAGCAAAAGAAAAACTTGTAAAACAGATGAGCCCTAAAATTTACGCATTTTATGAAAAAATAAAAAGATGGGCTGGAATTACCGCAGTTACACCTGTAAAAAAACAGGCATGCACAGGTTGTAATATGAAAATAAACGACAAAATATTCTCTGAAGTTATAAAAGGGGAAGAAATAGTGACGTGTCCTCACTGCGGAAGAGTTCTTTATATAGAAGAAGAAGATAAAGTAAACGAAGAATAAAAAGTGTTTTTTACTTTTTTTTACTACTTTTTTTCTTTAATTATCTATTTTATTTCTCTTCCTTTTTTAATTATTCTTTCTTTTAAAACAAAATACAAAAAATCGATTCCTGCAAGATTTTTTTTATATAAAAATCCTCCTTTTAATGAAAAACACTGCTGGTTTCATTCATGCTCTTTAGGAGAGACCAAAGCGTTAAAACCCGTTATAGAAAAATTTGACAAGGTAAATATAAGCGTTATTACGAATACGGGATATGAAGAAGCAAAAAAATATAAAAACGCCGATGTGAGATTTCTTCCATATGAGATTTTTCTGCCTTTTTGGATTAAACCCTGTGAAACACTGGTTGTAATGGAAGCGGAACTTTGGTATATGCTGTTTTTTATTGCTAAAAGAAGATGTTCTAAAACGGTTCTTTTAAATGCAAGAATAAGCGAAAAAAGTTATCCAAAGTATTTAAAATTCAAATGGTTTTACAAAAAAATATTTGAAAATATAGATACGGTTTTAGCACAGAGCGAGGAAGATAAAAAAAGACTTCAGGAGTTAGGTGCCAGAAACGTAGAAGTTGTCGGAAATATTAAAACATACTTCAAACCTGCTATTACTACGGAATATATTAAACAAAAACCTTTAATAGTGGTGGCTTCAACCCATAAAAACGAAGAAGAGCTTATTTTGAACAATCTGCCTTTAAACGAATATCAGGTTGTTGTAGTGCCAAGACATCCTGAAAGATTTGAAGAGGTTTATGAACTTATGAAAAAGTATGGACAAACAATAAAGGCAACGGATTTAAAAACTCAAAACGGCAAATGCGAATTAAACGGCGATTTAATTTTAATGAATAAAATGGGAGAACTTGTAAATTTATACGCGGCTGCGGATATTGTGATTTTAGGCGGAAGTTTTGTGGACAACGTCGGAGGACACAATCCTGTTGAACCGGCATATTTTAATAAACCGGTAATCAGCGGAAAATATATATTTAATCAAAAAGCCCTGTATAAAGAAGTTGAAAATATCGTAATAACGGAGCCTGAAAAAATAAAAGACGTATTAAAAAAGGCAAAACCCACATATATAAAAAACATTGTAAATATAAAGCGTATTTTGGACAGTATAATTGATTAGTTATATTCTTGTGTTTATTCAGTTTTTTGTGTCTTTTTTAATGTTTGTAAACGTTTTACTGCATTTTCATTTTTCTTTTACCGGGGCTGCAGTGTTTTTGGCCGGTTTTTGTATAGGTATAGCCGCGTTATATTACAATCCTCCTTCAAATATAAATATAAGACCGGATATAAAAGAAAATTCCGTTTTGATAATGCACGGAATCTACAAATATATCAGACACCCTATGTATCTTTCGGTAATTTTAATGACTTTCGGACTTTTTTTATTTGATATTTCCTGGATACAGTTTATTTTATGGATGATTGTTTTTTCAGATATGATTTTTAAAATGAATTATGAAGAAAATCTGTGGATAAAAGACAAAGGTTATAAGGAATATATGTCTAAGACATATAAGCTTATTCCTTTTATTTATTAATAAATTATTTTAAAATTTTGTCAAGTTTTTTCATATCAACGTATTTAGTCAGATCACTGAAAAAGAGTTTTACATCAGGTGAAGAAGTGATTGCCGAACCCGCTATTCTTCCTAAATATTCAAAAGCTATTGAGATAGATTTCGCACCCTCGTATTTTACGGCGTTTTTCAGTTCTGCGGCACATTTGTCTGTAAGAAGTTTTGTTACGTATTTCCCCATTTCTTTATTGACTTCTTTTTTGTCTTTAAGAGAGATTTTTGCATATTTTTTTAGGTCGCTGTCCTGTGCAAAAGCAAAAAACATCCATTTTTTAAGAGTTGTAATGTTTTGAGGAGTGGTGTTTTTAACCATACATTTAATCAGCTGATTTGTATAAACCCCTGCATTCAAAGAAACCCCTAAAATGATTGTGAAAATAAATTTTTTCATTTTTTCTCCTTTTTTAATATAATTGAATAATATCATATAAAAAATAAAAGGCGGACAATGTTTTATGAAATTAAAAATGGAAAAATATATATTTATGTTAAAGCCCAGCCTAATTCTTCAAAAAACAAAATAGCCGGATTATACGGAGACGATACGATTAAGATTAATATAAAAGCTCCGGCGGTAGAAGGGGCAGCAAATAAAGAACTGATTAAATTTATAAGCAAACAGTTTAAAGTTGCCAAAAGCGAAATAGAAATAAAAGGCGAAACAAGTAAAAGAAAAACTTTAGTTTTGCCTTATAAAGGCGATATTATTAAAAAGCTAGAGGAAATAAATGATAAGCAATAAAGAAATTGCAGGCATACTTTCAAAAACCGCTGATCTGCTTGAGATTAAAGGTGAAAACCCGTTTAAGGTAAGAGCCTACAGAAATGCCGCAAGAATAATAGAAAATTCTGCAAAAGACTTTAACAAACTTGTTAACGAAGGCTTTGATTTAACAAAGCTTCCCGGTATCGGCCACGATTTAAGCGAGTATATAAAAGAAATAGTAAAAACAGGAAAATTTCATAAATTAGAAGAGCTTAAAAAAGAAATACCCCAGGGGGTCGCCGAACTTTTAAGTATCGAAGGGCTGGGGCCAAAGAGAGTAAAACTTCTTTATGAAACGTTCGGTATAAAAAATATGGACGAACTTAAAAAGTACGCTTTAAGCGGTGAGCTTGAAAAACTTCCGGGTTTCGGCCCTAAACTTATAGAAAAAATACTAAAGGGATTTAAACAGCTGAAAAAAGCCGGAATAAGGTTTTTATGGGCGGATGTAGAAAATATAGCATATGAAATGAAGGAATATCTTTTGGATTATAAAGGCGTTCAGATTGTGGACATAGCAGGAAGCTTTAGACGAAAAAAAGAGAGTGTGGGGGATTTGGACATTCTGGTTATAGCAGATGATTATCAGCGGGTTAGTGATTATTTTGTTAAATTCCACAGGGTTAAAGAGATTTATTCAAAAGGGCTGACGCGTTCTACCGTTTTTCTTGACAACAGCCTTCAGATTGATTTAAGAGCCGTTGCCAAAGACAGCTACGGGGCGGCTTTACACTATTTTACCGGTTCAAAAGCACACAATATAGAAATTAGAAAACTTGCTATTGAAAAAGGCCTTAAAATTAATGAATACGGTGTTTATAAAGGTAATGAAAAAATCGCTTCGTCAAAAGAAAGCGATATATATAAAAGCGTGGGACTTAATTATATAGAGCCGGAACTGAGAGAGAACAGAGGGGAAATAGAAGCATCGAGAATCAATGCGTTGCCGAAACTTATAAAAGAAGAAGAGATAAAAGGATATATGTGTACGGTTAAAGACATGGATGAGGTTAAAAAATATATCGATGATTTTGTAAAAGTAAACAAAGAATATCTGATACTTAACGTTTCGAACAGGTATGAACTTATAAATAAAATAAAAACGCTTAAAAACAGTAAAAATATTAAATTAATAACAGCGGCTGAAGTAAGTGTGGATGAAAACGGTGATTTTGAAATTCCGGAGGATGTATTGAATAATGCCGATATTATCGCCGCATTAATGAAAAAAACTGAGCTTTCCGCTAAAGATCAGACGCAAAGGTATCTTAAAGTATTGAATTCAAAAAAAATAAATATTTTATTGAGACCTTCTTTAAGAGAAGTGTTGACAGATGCCGGCGTGGATTTGGACTGGGATGAGGTTTTTAAAGCAGCATATTCGAATAATGTGGTGATGGAAGTTAATTCCAATCCGAAATATCTGGATTTAAGCGATATATTAATCAAAAAAGCCATTGAATGCGGGGTAAAAATAATAATAACCGGAAATTATAAAAATATTAAATACGGTATTTATCAGGCCAGAAGAGGGTGGTGTGAAAAAAAAGATGCCGTTAATTTTTGGAATTATGAAAGGGTAGGGAAACTTTGGGGATTGTAAGAGTTTTTTTGATTTTTATATTATTACAGTTTGCTTATGCCGCAAAAAACAACAATATTATAACCGTAGTTACCACAGACAATTGGGAACCTTTTAATATGATTTACGGGGGCAGGCTGCAGGGTATCGGAATAGATTTTTGGAAACTTGTGGCCAAAAAAGCGGGTATAAAATATAAATTTAAAGTTGTAAAAAAATGGAGCGATGTTTTAGAAAATATTAAAAATAACAAAGCCGCTTTAACGGTAAGTACCGGTATTACTGATGACAGAAAAACATATGCTGTTTTTTCAAAGCCATATGTTACTTATCCTCTGGTTATAGCTACTAAAAATAATATAGGTTTTATTTTTGAAATTAATTTTCTAAAAAATAAAAAGATTGCATTGGGTGATAATTTTACAGCTGCTAAACTGATGATGAAGAATTATCCTTATCTTAATTATATTTTTGTAAAATCCACTGACAAGGCGCTGGAAATGGTAAATAATTCCGAAGTTTTTGGTGCTGTAGATATTTTGCCTGTTGTTGCATACAAAATAAACAAATACGAGTATAATAATTTAAAAGTCGCCGGGGAAATACCGATTAAGTTTAAAGTAAGATTTATGCTTTCAAAAAAATATGCTTATCTTCTTCCTAAAATAAATAAAGCGATAGATGAAATAACATATAATGAAAAAGAAGCTATTTATGAAAGGTATATTACTCCCGTAAAGAAATATTTTTTTACATCAAATGAGATTTTTCTTTATTTTTTAATATTTACGAGTTTAATGATTATGGTGCTTTTATGGATATACTCTTTAAAAAACGAACTGAAGTTTCTGCAAAAAAATAAATTACATGATTTGAACAAAGATTATGACAAACTGACCGGTACGTTGAATAAAGAAAAATTAAAAGAGGTTATTGAAGAAAAATTAAAAAACAATAAAGCTTTTTCTCTTATAATGTTTGATATAAGAGGATTTAAGAATATTAATAAATTTTACGGGCATCATTTTGGGGATATTACTTTATTAGAGCTTGTTTCTTTAATTAAATCTGTTTTAAAAAAAGAAGAACTTTTTGCACGATATAAAGGAGGAAGTTTTGTAATAGTATCTAATGATATTGAGGTAAAAGCATGTGAAAGAGCGAGAGAAATATACGATACGGTCAAATCTTTTGAGTTTAGTATAGTTCAGAATTTAGAAAGTACGTTTGTAGTTAAAACGGTATATTCAGGGGAAAATGCGGATGATGTGCTTGAAAGTTTGGAAAAAGAGCTTATAAAAATAAAAAAAATAAATATTTTTTTTAAATGTTAGAAATCAGAGAGCAGAGTGTTGATTTTTTTCTGATAAAGAGGCAGCTGGTTTTGTATTACTTTTATTAGTTCCGGTATTTCTTTTATTTTCACTTTGTGAGAAGTGATATAGAAATTGTTTAGAATATGATAAATGGAACCTCTTATAAGGGTGTATTCGTTTGGATGGTAAAGAAAACTTTCGTCTAGTTTATCATTGATAAAATCAACGACTCCGGTTAAGTCTTTATAGCTTTTTATTTCAAAATTCAGTGTATTGCTTATAGGCAGCAAAATTTTATTTAAGTCTATTTGCGGAATACTAAACGATGTGTTTTTAAAATTTTTCAGTATTTCTTTGAGGGCTTTTTGTTTATTTATACCCGGCAGGGTTTTGTTTTTCAGAGGAATGCTTCCTTCAATATATGCTCCATCGCTTAAATTATAAACTTTTATTTTTAATTTTTTTATCATTAATTCGATATTCTGTTTAGATGAAAGAAGCAGAGAATTAGAATAAATATCGTCAGAAAAGTTTCCTTTAACTTTAATTCCCTGTTCTTCTTTATCGTCTGTTGTATCGTAATAACTTCCGGAAGCATGTTTTTTTTCATTTAATCTGAAACCTAAATCCATACCGCAGAGATATATTTCATTAGTTATATTAGAGGCAAATGCAAATCCGGCGTTTCCGACTATAGGGGAAGAACCTTTTATTACATATTCTTTAGGAGAAAGCGTAAAGGCTTCTCTCATATACATCAGGGGATTTTTTGCCAGTTTAAATACTTCAGGTTTGACTACGCTTGCACCTATAAAATGACCGTTATATTTCGGAAGTGTGTCTTTTAATATATCATCCAGGTTTTCTATTCTTTCCTGTTCTATATGAAAATCGCTGTGTATTCCGGCTTTTAGAAGCGGTTTTATAGCCGTTCCGACACTTATGATAATCATAGAATTTTGATTATTTTTAATAAAATCAATATTTTTTTCCAAACTTTTACCGTTTGCTACAATGCATACCGGAATTTTTTTAGGCTGTTTTCCGGGTTTGAACGTGCGGTATTTATTTAGGTTTTTTAAATGGTTTTTTATTCCTCTGTATTCATCTTCAAACGTTCCCCAGCCTCTTAATTTGGTCTGTTTGACTTCTTCGAATTTCAGTTTTGCGTCATCCATTAAAGGATGTTTATAAGTCGTCAGTTCGAGATTGAAAAATGTCGATGTTATTTTTCTTTCATGGAAAAATTTTTGAATCGCATAATAATCGATATGTCCTTTTACCCATAAAAAAAATCTGTCTTTTAATTTTGAATACACTTTTTCATAATCAATATAATACAGGCTAATTGCAAAAAATTCAGGATTAGGTTCATATATAAATAGTGACTGGAATTCATAATCGTTTACAAGCAGGTCAATATGTTTTCCGGCGAGCAGTCCGTAAATGATCGTGGTGGGCAAGAAGTTTTTGTCAAAATAGAAACCGTCATGCGTATAAGAATCGAGTGTTTTAGCTTTTTCGAAAAGGGAGTTTATGATATCCCCCGTTATATTAAAATCTTTTTTCCAGTAAAAAGGATGTATATAAAAAAAATCTTTTTCCCACAGAGGATTATGTGTAGGAATGTGTGCAAACTGTTTAGAATCTTCGGTTATAGATGTAGGATATACTTTGTTGTGGTTAGTATCATAAAGATTGTCATCTTTTATATAAAAATTTCTATGTTTTAGATTTTTTATAAGGTCATAATAGTGAGGTAAATTTTCATAAAAAAATTTAATATTTTTTTCAAACAGTTTTTGCATGGTAACTCCGCTAAAAGAAAGACTTTTAGCGAATTATAGCATTATTGTTTTAGTTGTAATAAAGTCTGAAGCATCTGGTCTGAAGTTGTTATTGTTTTAGAGTTTGCCTGGAAACCTCTTTGTATGACTATAAGCTGTGTTAAACTTCTGCTTAAATCAACGTTACTCATTTCAAGAGAGCTCGGCTGAATGGATCCTCTTCCTCCGGTACCAGCTGTGCCGATAATAGGTTCCCCTGAGTTAGCAGAAGCGCTGAACAGAGTTCCTCCTTCGCTCATAAGCCCTTCATTATTAACAAATTTAGCCAATGCAACCTGTGCTAATGAATAGCTTCTTCCGTTAGTAAATACGCCTATTACGGTACCTGTCTGGTCTACGACAAGCTGTTGTAAGTCCCCTCCAGGATAACCGTCCTGAGTCTGTCCGCTTGTAGCGCTTGGCGCTTCAAAAGAGGTTATTCCGTCAAATTTACCCATAGAACCGAAATCAAGCTGAATAGCCTGTCCGTCGCTTGCGCCGTTATTCGGATTGAATATCAGGCTTGGCGGATTGTATGAGTTTATACTACCGTCTGAGTTGAATTTCACATATCCGCTTGCCGGCTGGTCAAGGGTGCTAGGTTCAGGTACTTCTGCATACCAGTTCCAAACTGTCGGATCGTTTGGATTTGTAGAAGTATGTGTTTTTCTGAAGTGAAGCGTTAGCGTATGTTTACTTCCTAGAGAGTCGAATACGTCTATACTTGTAGTATGAACTGCCGCATTCATTGATTGAGATAAAGCATCTCCTCCTGCCGCTACACTTCCGTTTATAGGTGAAAATACATCTGTAAACAGCTGATTGTCTTTGTCATCGTCAGGATAACCCGCAACAGTAATATTGAATGAATTAGATGAAGTGTTTTTAATATCAAGCTTACCGTCGCTGTTAATAGACACTATACCTTTATTTCCTGTTGGAGAGTTTGCAGGGTCTCCGCTGTCGTCAACAGCAGTCTGCCATAAATATGCTAAATCCTGTATATCATGGAAATAGTAAACGTCATTTTTATAAAACTGCATAGTTTCAGCATTTGTACCATCCATTCCGTCAAACATTTTAGCCATTCTGCCTATAGGAGTTGTTGTGTCTGCTGCTACTGTGTTTCCGTTGCTGTCTTTGATTTGAGCGTCAGTAATTCCGCTTCCGTCAGACTCTACAAGTTTACCGTCCTGGAAAGTTACAACGTCATCGATGTTTCTGTTAGTCAAATCTGTATTTAACAGACAGCATAAGTCGTCAAATGTCTGGAAGTCTTTGCCGTATGTATAAGTTACGGTATCACCGTTAGACAATACGAAACTTACCTGCTGACCGGTATTTAAGTAAGCTCTAGAATTTGTATTGTCGTTGTAGTAAGTCCAGTGCAGACCTTCGTTTGAATCGCTTATTACGTTTTGATTAGGCTGATATGAACCTGTAGCGCTTCCGCAGCCTTCTGTTTCGTTAATAGGTGTTGAAGAATAGATAAATTTTCTTGTTTCTCCTAATCCATTTATATTTACTGTAATTCCCTGATCGTCTTTTAAGTTAAACGCATCACCGTTTGCATTAAAGAGTTCTCCTACGTCATCAGCTCCGATAAAGCTGTTTTGTATAGCTTTTAAATTTCCTGTGGTTTTTGAAACACCGTTTATAGATTTAAATACGTTTACTAAGTCCTGGTTTGTAACAACCGTAGTATCTAGGGATATTTCATCTCCGGCAGGGGAAGGGTCCGTAATCTGCCCGTTTCCGTTTAAATAGATGGTATATTGAGATGGAGGTATGCTGGTTGTGTCGCTTAATGAAGCACCGGTGCTGTCATGGGTTATATGGTAGTTTAATTCATCAATAAGATCTTTAATTGTAGTAAATTTACCGTCATGATCATCAGTGCTTTTGCCATAAACAAGTGTGACGCTATCTGTTTGACCGTCAAGTCTTTTGACCTGGAATTTAAGTTTATCTACATCAGGTGTCAGGCTGATTTGATTTCCGTTTATGTCATATAATCCGCTAATGTCTGCAGTCTGATCCACAGTCGCTCTTGTTCCTGACATTTCAGAAATATGATCACCGCTGTTTAAATTGGCTTTAATTGAAATTGTACTTGTCGGATTTGCAGGAGTTGTTAATCCAGGAGGGATTGAAATAGGTTTAACGCCGCTAGATGTGTCTATATTATGAGTTTCAGGGTCCGCCATCCATCCCTGAACGATATATCCGTTAGGATCGACAAAATTACCGTTGGCGTCAAAAGTAAAATCTCCTGCTCTAGTGTATTTATATGTTTTACCTCCGTCTCCGCTAACTACGAAAAAACCGTCTCCGTTGATAGCCATATCTGTATTTTTATCGGTATTTTGAATACTTCCCTGTTTAAACATAGTTTCAACAGCACTTACGCTTGTACCTAAACCAACCTGAAGTGAGTTTTTACCTCCTAAATTTCCCTGAGGCGCCGTTGCGCTTTTTACAGTCTGGCTTAAGAGGTTTTGAAAGTTGGTTCTGGAATACTTAAAACCGACGGTATTAACATTTGCAATATTATTTGCTTCTACGTCCATTGCCACCTGGTGAGCGTTAAGTCCGCTGACTCCGCTCCATAAACTTCTCATCATGATGCTATCCTTTTGAGTTTTTATTTATCAAGCAAAAATCATTCCTTTTTGCTTCTGTTTTTATCCTTTTTTCATATCAATTGCTCTTTGAATCATCTGATCGCTTGTTGTAACAGCTTTGGCTGCGCTTGAATACGCTTTTTGAATTACAATTAGTTCTGTCATAGCCTGTGAAAAATTAACGTTAGACGCTTCAAGGCTGTTTGATGATAATGAGCTTCCGCTGATATAATTTCCGTTTTGGTCTGTATAAAGTATTGCTTTATTTGAATTGTCTGTTTCTCTAAAAAGATTGCCTCCTACACTCTCAAGCCCCTGATCGTTTTGAAAATGGTACACAGGTATCTGTCCTAATACGGACATTTGTCCGTTTGAAAAAAGAGCTTCGATATTTCCGTTTGAGCTGATTTGATAATTATTCAGATAACCTTCTTCTATACCGTTTTGGGAATATGAATATGAAGGTCCAGTGTCTGATTTTGCGTATGAAGTCAAATCGAGATTTAACGTCATATTTTGAGGGTCGGTTATATTTACGCTTTTTGGAGAGAGCAGTTGGCCGTTTTCATCAAATGTAAGATCGAAATTTTGTGTTGATATAACGTTTGAATCAGGAGCTTTTATTGATATTTCGCCATTCCACTGAATTTGACCGTTTAATACTTTCTGTTTTGTAAAAGTTAAAGACATAGTATCTTTTTGTCCGTTTGCTTCTATTATATTTCCTCCGAAACTTTGCGAATTTTGGAGAAAATCGTAACTTTTTGCACTAGTCTGTCCGTATATTTCATTTCCAAGTCTTCCTAAATTATTCATAAAAAGATCATTTGAATCTTCTGTTTTTAGAGAATATGCGTTAATTGTATTTACTGAATTGTTGTCTATACATATTCTTCCTTCACTGTCTAAATATACTTTGGTTTCATCCGGATATGCGTCGTTTGCCAATGACTGTATTATATTATTGAAATCGCTGATTGATGAAAATTCATACTGATTCTGGGGATCAGAGCTGTATGAAATTTTGGCTGCAGCAATATTTGGCATTAATTCGTTATTGGATTTTAATATTATCTGATTCGGATCAGAAATTTCTATGCCGTTATCAGTTATCTGGTTTTGAATACCGGCATCATCGAATGCTTTGTGTAAAGCGTCTTGAATTTCTTCTTTTGTAGAACCGTCAGGCATATCTATATTAAAAGTTTTTCCGTTTAATGTAAAATCATATACTGCGTCTTTTCCGTCTTTCGGGTCGTCATTGATGCATATATCGGTTGATATCAGGTTATTGTCATATGTTGCAGGATTTCCGAATCCGAATACCAGAGAGTCTCCGTTTCTGATTTGCAGATCCTGACCGTCTTTTGAATACAAGGCGCTAAAATCACTGTCTTCTGTTGCCGGAGTGGTAGTTGATATTACGCTGTTGTCATTTAAATTAGCGGTTAAAGTGGCTTCAGTAGTCGGTACTGCCGGCAATATTACGTCATTTGGAAGAGAAATAGGGCTCATTTGGGTGTTTTGGGAAATCAGATTGTCTGTATTTATACTTCTGTTGACGCTATAGCTTCCGTCAGGATTTTTTATAAGATTATTGGCATTGGCAACAAGCAGATAATCTCCGTTATCGTCAACCAAATATCCTTCTCCGTCTCTTTTAAAAGCCCCTGTTCTTGTATAATAAGTCTGATTGTCTTTTGATACGCTAAACCATCCTTCTCCGTTAATGGAAAGATCAAAAGGATTGTCTGTCTGAATTAGGCTTCCCTGGCTTAAATTCATGGCTGTTGATGAAAGTTTACTTCCCATTCCGATATCTGAAGAAATTGGCTGGTCACTCAGCTGGTCTGCAAAAATGGTGGAAAATTCCGGAACTTCTTCTTTATATCCGTTGGTATTAATGTTCGCAATATTATTTCCCCATATGTCAATTCCGTATTGAAAACTTTTCAGTCCGGTAATCCCGTTATAAAAAGATGTTGTCATTTTATCCCTTTAGCTTATTCTTGCCATTGGTAAATTTCTTGAATCTGACTGAACGGAACATAATTACTGCCGAGTTTTGCATAAGGCTCACCGTTTTCAAAACGGATAGATTCTATAGGATATGCCCCAAGGGCGGTTGTCTCTTCTTTTCCGTCAGGTGTTGTGTAATCTGCTGTTACTTCATAAGTGTCGCTTGGAACCCTTTGTCCGTTGTCTCCTATTAAATCCCAGTCAAAGTTTAAAACCCCTTTTGTATGAGCTTCGAGAGGGAATGTTTTTACGACATTTCCTGATTTATCTTTAATTATTACATTTCCGCTTGTTATATCGTCTCCGAAATAGAGATCAAAATTAACGCTTTTATCTTCATCGGTTACGTTAATGTATCTGTTTCCGGTATCACCCATTTTACCTATTGCTGACAGTGCGCTGAACTGACCGGTTGCTTGAAGAGTATTAGACAGGTTGTCAAGTGTTTTTTGCATGTTATCGTTCATTTCCAGTGTAGATAACTGTGCTGTCTGGTCAAGCATTTTATCCGTATCCATAGGATCAGTAGGGTCCTGGTTTTCAAGTTCGGTTAAAAACAGCTGCATAAACTGGTCTGAAGTTAACTGTGAGTCCGGATTGTATACAAAATCGCTGCTTGAAGCGGTTGTTGTGTTTGATACGCTTGTTATTGCCATGTTAAGCCTTTTTTATGAAACAAGCAATTATTATTCCAAAATAAGGCGAAAAGGGAGATAGATTTTTGTTTTTTTGTATTATGCGTATTGGTAAGGTATCTCTATAATGAGCTCGTCATTTTCTTCGCTGTTGTTATTGCCGAATTTTTGATTTTGTCTGTATTCTTTGTTACCCTGATCCTGCTGATGGTTAAAACTCATATTTACGTCGGTAAAGCCCATGTTAATTAAGTTTTGTCTAAGCTCCTGCTGTTGAGAATGTAAAAAACTTACAGCGGTGTTGTTTGAATTTATCTGTATTTGTAAATTGTCTCCCCTGTGAACAAGAGTTACTTCTACTTTTCCAAGTTCTTTTGGATGAAGTTCCATTGATAATTTGGAAATAGGCGGTTTATAATTGTCTACGGCTTCTTTTAATCTGCTGCTGAAATGCTGAATAGACTGTTTGGCTTTGTGTATGTTTTGTTTTAACTGGTCGACACTGAAACCGCTGTTTTGTGTAATTGAATCTGTTTTAACGTTTCTGCTTTGTGTGTGTTTTTCTTTATTGTCAGACACAGTGTCTTTTAAAGCGTTGATATTTAACTGTTCTTCCGGGTTTAGAGTGTCTTTGCTCTGTTTAATTAAAGATGAAAGTATGTTTTTAGGGGTTTCTTTTGAAACCGTGTTTGTATTGTTAAATTTTAAATCTTTTTTTAAACTGTTTAATTTATCGGTTTTTAAAGCTATTTTGTTTTTAGGAAGAAATTGCTGAATATCCTGTTTAGGAGGATTTTTTTCATAAGAAATAACTATTTTGCTTATATTTAATTCTTTTTTGTTGGCAAAATCCACAAGTTCTTTAAATGTTTTTATTTCTTTGAATTCTTTTACGTCATTTTCTGAAAATTTTATATTTTCAAGTGTCTGCTGGGAAGTAATCATTTTTTTCGTTACATTTACTATCTTTTCTTCCAGAGCGTTTTTGTCGGTTGATAAAGAGGTATTAAGAGTGCTGTTTATCAGTTCAGCTATATTTTCACTGCTGTTGTCTGATTCATTTTTTTTATTGTCAGTAAAGAGTTTATTTATTTTGTCTTCAAGCTCTTTATTGGATATTGGTGTTTCGTTAATGAGTTTTTTTAGTATTTCCGATTCGGTTGAGTCAGTTTTAATGTCTTTGACGATTTTTTCATTTAATTTTTCTTTTGAATTTTTTATATCCGGTTTTGGAAAATCTTTTAAATTAGTGGTTTTTTCTTCTTTTAAAGATTGTTTTAAATCATCAATAAGCTTTTTTAGGCTCTGTGCGTCTTTATCCTGTAAAGTTATTTTGTCCAGATCTTTTTCGTTTAGATTTAAATTTTTAAAAAGTTTAGTAAGTTCTTCAGGATTGTCTTTGTATGTTTTCATTAAATCCAATAAAAAGTTGCCTTTGGAACCGTTTGAAGGTTTAACGCTCCCGTCATCGGCTGTATTTAAAATAAGACTTTCAATAATAGACATGCATGAGCCTTTTTTTAAGAGGCTCAAGCAATTTTTATTCCTAATTTAAATTTTAAATTTTTCTGTTTCGTTTTTCAGTTCGTTTGAAACGCTTTCAAGTTCAGTTACAATCTGTTTTAGTTTTTTTGAGATGTCTTCTGTCGTTTTGCTTTCTTCCAACAGACCATGAGCCGTTTCTATTAAGGCCTGAATGTGTTCGTTTATTTTTAACGTTTCTTCTTTTGCTATATGTGCGTTTTGTATGGTTGTGTTAAGTTTTTCCATGGTGCTGTTGGTTTGCGTTATCAGTTCGTCCGTTTCGGTTGTAGTGTTTTGAAATTCCTGAACGTTTTGTTCTATGGTATGCTGGGCCTGAAGTATACCCTGAACTATGATATTTACACCGGCGTCTATTTCGGAAAGAGATTTTTGTGTTCTTTCGGCCAGTTTTCTTACTTCATCTGCCACTACGGCAAAACCTCTTCCGTGTTCTCCCGCTCTTGCGGCCTCGATTGCCGCGTTAAGTGCCAGGAGGTTTGTCTGGTCAGCTATTTCTTTGATAATTGTAATTATATCTTTGATTTGATTTGACTGGCCCGCAAGATTTGTAATGTGCTGTGCTATTTCCGTTTCATTTTGAACTTCGTGCTGTATTTTATTAACAACGTCTGTCAGTTTTTTGGTTGTCATTTCAAGTGTTTTTTGAGTGTCGATTATATCGTCAACCGTTTTTACCACTTTGTCTTCTGCCGAGTCGACGCTTTGCTGAACTCTGTTAATATATGTGTTAAGATTTTTTATGAGGTTTGTCTGAGTTTCAACATTTAATTCGATGTTTTCAGCATTTTTTGAAATATTTGACGTAATGTTAAGCAGTTTTTGTGTTGAATATTTGATTTTATTGATAATATCTTTTAATGCTTTTATAAATTTATTAATAGCTTTGGCAATACCTTTTATTTCTTTTGAACCTTTTTCGTCCAGAGTTATAGTTAAATCGTCTTCATTTGCGGTTAAAACGTTGGAGTATTCGGTAACCGGTTTTATTATGTTTTTTTCAAAAAAGATATTAATTGCGATAATAATTATTGCAATAAACAGTATTAAAGCCAAAATTCCTCCGATAAGCATTATTTCCTGTGTTTTTGCTATAGATTTTTTAACCTGAGTCATAGGAACTTCCACCGAAACGATTCCTCTGATATCTCCTACTTTATAGTTAAAGGCAACAGGTCCGTAATCTTTTACCAGGGCTTTGTATAAATTTTCAGGAACGTCTTTGTGAGGCACACCGTGACACTTTAAACACGCTTTTTTAATATACAGCGGTTTTGCGTATCTTATAACCTGTTCCCCTTTTTCATTTTTCCCGATTTCATAATATTCCGGCAGTTTTTTTTCTTCAATGAGTTTTAAGATTCTTTTTTCATATTTATTTGGTTTGTTTAGAGGGTTTCTGTATTTTAAGGAAGTCTGTTTTATATAAAAACCTGATTTTTCGGTAACCGTTTTAGCGACGTTTCTCCCTGAATATGCAGGAGTGCATGCCCATCTTGAAATAGATTTGTCTTTTCGTGTAACATGTGGAGCTATTTTAGCCATATAACCTCTCATTGCTATAAGCTGGTCGGCTGCTTTTCTTGCCTTGTCTATATTTTCCTGTTCGGCAAGTTTGTATATCTGATTTTGGATTATAAAATATCCCGGTATCAGAATGGAAACAAATGCGAGTATTATCAGTAAAACAATTTTTAGTTTTGAGCTCATATTAATCCTTGATTAATTTTTTAATGCTCGAATCATATCTATTTTTTTTAAATATATTAGTAAAATGTCCGTTTATAAATTTTTTTTATTTTAATGTATGGTTTTAATTATATTTATTGTTATCTATATTGAACATAATTAGATATAATTGCGGAAAAATTTCAGAATAAAAGGCAATTAATGAAAAATATTAGAAATATTGCGGTTATCGCACACGTTGACCACGGTAAAACTACACTGGTTGACGAACTTCTAAAACAGTCAGGAACTCTTGACGAAAGAAAAGAACTGGGCGAAAGGGTAATGGACTCTAACGACCTGGAAAAAGAAAGAGGTATTACTATTTTAAGTAAAAATACCGCAATAAAATGGAACGATTACAAAATTAATATTATCGATACGCCGGGACACAGCGATTTCGGCGGAGAAGTTGAGAGGGTTTTAAAAATGGTTGACGGCGTTCTGCTTCTTGTTGACGCACAAGAAGGGGTTATGCCTCAGACTAAATTTGTTGTAAAAAAAGCTCTTTCACTGGGATTAAAACCTATTTTAGTAGTAAATAAAATAGATAAACCAGCTGCAGAGCCGGACAGAGTCGTGGATGAAGTTTTTGACCTTTTTGTAAGTATGGGTGCGAGTGAAGACCAGCTTGAGTTTCCTATTATTTACGCTGCAGCTAAAAACGGTATAGCAAAATGGGAGCTTGAAGACGACAATGAAAATATGACTCCGATATTCGAAGCTATAGTGGAACATATTCCTGCACCTACCGGTGAAGAGGACAAACCTCTTCAAATGCAGGTATTTACACTTGATTACGATAATTTCGTAGGTAGAATAGGTATTGCAAGAATTTTCAACGGGAGTGTAAGTAAAGGTGAAAGCGTAACGCTTGTTAAAGCTAGCGGAGAAAAAATAAACGGCAGAATTACTAAACTGTTAGGTTTTCTTGGACTTGACAGGGTTGAGATTGATAAAGCAAGTGCGGGGGATATTGTTGCTATTGCGGGGTTCAGCGCACTTGATGTCGGAGATACTATTGCAGACAAAGACAATCCTGTAGGACTTGACCCTCTACATATCGAAGAGCCTACAATCAGCGTAATTATGAGCGTTAACGATTCTCCTCTTGCAGGAACAGAAGGTAAAAACGTAACCGCTCCTAAGCTTAGAGACAGACTTTTTAAAGAGATGGAAACAAATATCGCAATGAAAATTGAAGAGCTAGGCGAAGGTAAATTTAAAGTATCAGGAAGAGGTGAGCTTCAGATAGCTATCCTTGCTGAAAACTTAAGAAGAGAAGATTTTGAGTTTTCACTTTCACGTCCGGAAGTAATTATCAAAGAAGAAAACGGTGTTAAACTTGAGCCGTATGAATACGTAGTGGTTGACGTTCCTGAAGAGTACAGCGGTGCGGTAATCGAAAAACTCGGAACCCGTGGCGGAATTATGAAAAACATGATGCCTTTAAGCGACGGTTCTACAAGAATCGAATTCGAAATGCCTGCACGAGGACTTATCGGATACAGAGGTGAATTTATGACAGATACTAAAGGTGAAGGTGTTCTTAACAGCTCATTTTTAGATTTCAGACCTGCGACTACAAAACCTTATACAAGAAAAAACGGTGCGCTTATTTCTATGGAAAACGGGGTTGCCGTAGGTTATGCGATATTCAATCTGCAAGAGAGAGGAAGAATGTTTATAAAACCTGGTGATAAAGTGTATAACGGTATGATAGTGGGAGAACACAGCAGAAGCAACGACCTTGAAGTTAATCCTATTAAAGGTAAAAACCTTACAAACGTGAGAGCCAGCGGCAGTGATGAAGCTATCAAACTTGTTCCTCCTGTTGAAATGACGCTTGAAAGAGCGCTTGAGTGGATAGAAGACGATGAGCTTGTGGAAGTTACTCCTCAGTCTATCCGTGTTAGAAAAAAATACCTTGATTCTTCAGTAAGAAAAAGAATGTCAAAAAATAAAAAATAATTCTTTTTCTTTTTTCTTTATTTCCTTTTACAAGTGTCAGACACATAAAATAAATACATGTTTTGCATTGTAAAATGTGTAAATTTTTACACTTTTAAAATTAAGATAAAAAAAATCTTATAATTTATTCTTATAACATAAGTAATTCATTCTTAATTTGATAAAATTCGACAAAATTATTAAAGGAGCGGTATGAAAAAATTCTTGTTTATTTCAGCCGCTTTGTCAAGTCTGCTTTTAGCTAAAACGGTTAATTTCGATACCGTGCTTAAGGAAAGTTTAAATAACAACTTGGAGCTAAAGGCTAAAAAGCTTAACATTGACAAAGCTAAAGCTGATTTAAAAACAGCCAAGGGATATGACTGGGGTAAACTTGTTTTCAGCGAAGAGATTAGCAGAAGCAATAACGCAATGTATGTTTTCGGCATGAAACTTGAAAGCAGGGAAGCTACTTTTAGGGATTTCGGTTTTGCAGATTTTTTAAGTGCATGGGGGAGCGGAGCGACTCCTGATCAGCTTTTGGCTATTCAGCCGAAAGATTTGAATTATCCTGGCAGCAGAAGCAATTTCAAAACAAAATTTGTTTATGAAGTTCCTATTTTTACAGGATTTAAATTAAAATATGCCAAAGAAATGGCAAAACTGCAGGTTCTTGCAAATAAATTCAAATATGCTCATGACAAAAACAAACTGGCAATAGAAGTGTTAAAGGCATATAACGGTGCCGTAGCGGCTAAATATTTTATTAAAGCTCTTCAAAAAGCCAAACAGACAACCAGCAGCTTTGTAAAAATGATTACCGAATTTAAGAAAGTCGGAATGGCAACGGATACTGATCTTCTTCAGGCAAAAAAAAGAGACAGCGAAGTAGCGGCAATGCTTGTGGAAGCAAAAAACAAATATGCTCTTGCTATTTCTTATCTCAGATTTTTAAGCGGGGATGACAGTATAAGCAATGTAGGCGATTTTAAGGTGATTGTTTCGCCTAATGCGGATTTAAAAGAGCTTGAAAAACTTGCACTTCAGAACAGAAACGATTTAAAATGGATGCAGAAAAACGTTGAAACAATGCAGAAAAAAGTAAAAATGGATTCTTCTGTAAAATATCCTACAATAGGAGCGCACCTTGAATACGGCTGGAATGACAATCAGCTTAATAACATCAGTGCGGACAAAGATTATTATGTGGCGGCTGTAGGGCTTAATTATAATATTTTCGATAACAGCGAAAAAGCTAAAATAGAAAAAAGTAAAATCGAAGCGCTTCAGACTGCTTATTATTACAAATATATGAAAAAAGGCGTAAAACTTCAGGTTGAACAGAAATATTTAGACCTGAGAGCAAAAGCGGCTGTTCTGAAAAATAAAATTATTAACAGAGATTTAGCGGAAGAAATACTTAAAAAATACGAATATATGTATAAACAGGGAATGATTAACATGACAATTCTTTTAATGAAAGAGGCGGATGCCAGAAAAGCCAGAGCGGAGCTTATTAAGGCTAAATATGATGAAGCGCTTGCTGCGGCTGAATTAAAAGCGGCATTAGGAGATTTAGTAAAGGAGAGTAAATGAAAAAAATAGCACTTTTGAGCGGTTTAGTTGCTGCACTGTTTGCGTTTGAAACGGCAACGGCGGTAAAAAAAGATATTAATATTAAAAAAGAATATGTTGCAAATATATATTCGCCTTCACAGGTTATGGTTGCAACAAGAGTAATGGGATATATTAAAAAAATCAATGTAGAAGAGGGTGATGTAGTAAAAAAAGGCGAAGAGCTGTTTGTTGTAGATCCGAGTGATATTTATTCAATGCTAAATCAGGCAAGAGGGGCGCTGCTTCAGGCACAAAGCGGTGTGCTTATGGCTGAAATGGCATATGCCGATGCAAAAAAAGATTATGAAAGATTCAAAAATTTATACGAGCACGGTGCGGTAAGTAAAAGAGATTTTGAAAAAATGACATTAAATATGAATATTAGAAAAAAACAGGTAGATATGGCAAAAGGTATGCTTAAACAGGCAAAAGCAGGTCTTGCTATGGCAAGAAACCAGCTTAAATATGCAAAAGTTAAATCACCTATCGACGGTGTTGTTACAATGAAAATGAAAAAAGTAGCCGAAATGGCTCTTCCGGGTTATCCGGTGCTTGTCCTTAGCGATATTCATAACCTTAAAGCAAAAAGTTTCGTAAAAGAAGAAGATATTGACAAATTTAAAATTGGAATGCCTGTAATTATAAAAGTTCCGGCAATCAAAAAAGAGTTTAAAGCAAAAGTTTCAACAATTATTCCTAGTGCGGATCCTGCCACACATTCATACATAGTTAAATATACTTTTGAAACTACAAAAGGCCTGCTTCCAGGAATGTATGCGAAAGCAGAAGTTACTATAGCTAAAAAAGAAGCGGTACTTGTACCTTTCAGCGCTCTAACATCAAGAAGCGGTATAGTAGGCGTGTTTGTTGTAAACGGAGATATTGCAAGATTTGTGCCTGTTACTCAGATAGGTCAGGTGAAAGATAAAATTGCCGTAAAAGGATTAAACGGAGGAGAAAAAGTTATACTTTATCCGCCTGCAAATTTAAGTGACGGACAAAAATTATAGGAGAAGCGATGGATGAATTAAAAACTTTAAAAGCTAAAATCGACGCTAAAAGAAAAGAGCTTGAAGAAAAAAAAGGCTCTTCTTGCAGCATTGAAGAGCTCAAAGAAACCGAAGCCGAACTGAAAGCTTTGGAAGAAGAGGTAGTAAAAAAAGAAAAAGAATTAGAAGCTATTGAAGAAGAGCTTTCATTAAATATTGCCGGAAAGCTGGCAAGAGCGTTTTTAAAAAACCCGCTGACTCCTGTAATTGCGATAACACTTATATTAATGGGGCTTATAGCGGTATTTTTTACGCCTCGTGAAGAAAACCCTCAAATAGACGTACCGGCGGCTAACGTAATGGTTGTATATCCGGGGGCCAGCAGCAAGGAAGTGCAGAATATTATTGTCGAGCCTCTTGAGAGAACTCTAAAAGCGATGACCGGCGTTAAACATGTATACGGTATGGCTATGAACAGTGTCGGTATCGTAACTGTCAGATTTAAGATCGGTCAGGATAAAGTCAGAAGTATTTCAAAACTTTATGACAGAGTTATGCAGAATATGGATAAAATGCCAAAAGGCGTTATGCCTCCGCTTATTAAACCGATAGACATTGACGAAGTTCCGATTGTTACATTGGCTCTATCAAGTACCAAATATAATGACGCCCAGTTATACAGAATGGCTCAAAGACTGCTTTCACCTTTAGCCGAAGTTAAAAACGTTAGTATTATAGGTATAAAAGGCGGACATAAAAGACAGTTTAATATTATTATAAATCCTGAGAAACTGGCTGCTTACCATCTTTCTTTAGGTCAGATCGCAATGGCTTTAAAAGCCGGAAACGTTGATTATCCTTTAGGCGGTGTTGATAATAAAAAATATTCTATTCCTGTGGAATTCGACGGATTTATAAAATCACCTAAAGACGTTGCGAATTTAGTAGTGGCGAATTATATGGGAAGACCTATTTATATTAAAGATATAGCAAAAGTTGTTGACGGTGTTGATTTCCAGCATAAACATCAGACATATTACGAAGCCGGACAGGCTTACTATGAAGATCCTAAAATTACAGGAAAAGCTGATAATAAATTTCCTGTAGGAGTAAGACAAAACCAGGTAACTATATTCATAGGTAAAAAAAGAGGAACTAACGCGGTATTTGTAGCTCACGACGTAATCAAAAAAGCAGAAGAGCTTAAAAAATCCCTTCCAAAAGATGTAAATATTTACATTACCAGAAACAACGGTAAAAAAGCCAACCATGCCGTTAACGAGCTGATTTACCATTTATTGATATCACTGGGTATTATCGTAATACTTCTTATTATTATGCTCGGATGGAGAGAAGCGCTGATCGTAGCCTTTACGGTTCCGCTTATTTTATCCATTACGCTGTTTATAGGTATGCTTGCCGGACAGACTATCAACAGAATTACTCTGTTTGCGCTTATTCTGTCACTGGGGCTTCTGGTCGACAGTGCTATTATTGTTATCGAAAATATACACAGACATTTTGAAATCGGTGACAAACCAAGAGAATATGCGGCTATTTATGCGACAAATGAAATAGGTAACCCTACAAATATTGCAACGTTGGCCATTATTCTTGCATTCGTGCCGATGTTTTTCGTTACGGGAATGATGGGGCCTTATATGCAGCCTATTCCTTTTAACGTTCCGATTGCGATGATTTCCTCACTTGTTATAGCGTATATTTTTACGCCTTGGGCATCTGTTAAATTCCTGCCTGAACACAAAAAAGACGAGCATCATGAACCGTTTGACATAAGAAAAACAAAAACATATAAAATTTTCTATAAAATCTTAAATCCTCTATTGACGTCGACTCCTAAAAGGGCAGTGTTCTTTACGGGACTTATCGTATTGCTGCTCGGTTCTATGGCGCTTCCTGCATTTAAAATAGTGCTTTTTAAAATGCTGCCTTCAGCTAATAAAAACACATTTAACATTACAATAGACCTGCCAAAAGGAAGCTCTATCGATTCAACCAAAGAAGTCAGCGACTGTGTGGCTTCTATTTTGGCCCAGCAAAAAGAGATTAAAGATTTTGAACAGTTTATAGGAATTACGGGAGTAGTTGACTTTAACGGACTTCTTAGAGGAAGTTCAATGAAAAGAGGTGAAAACATAGGTGAAATCAGAGTCAACCTTTATCCTAAGGAAGAAGGAAGAAAAGAGAGCTCAATCGATATGGTTTCGCGCTTAAGACCTATAATTCAAAAACAGTGCAGTTTTCATAACGCAAATATCAAACTTGTAGAAGACCCTCCGGGACCGCCTGTAATCGCTACGCTGTTAATGCAGGTATTCGGCGGTGATGAAAACGGAAGAGTCAAACTTGCGGAAGATATAGAAAAAATTTACAAACATACTAAAAGAGTCGTTGATATAGATGTAATGAGAGACAGGGAAATTGTAAAATACAAAATCATTCCTGACAGGGAAAAAGCAGCTCTTCTCGGAATAAGCACGGATCAGATTGCTAAAATTTTAGGAATGGGACTTAGAGGTGCGGTTGTAAGTGTTGCGCATATTCCTAGCGAAAAAGACCAGGTTGGAATTTTCGTAAGATTTGCTAAAAATGCCAGAAATTCCATTGACGCTCTTGATAAGATAAAACTTATGTCAATGACGACACACAGACTTGTTCCTTTAAAAGAGGTGGTAAAAGTCGTGCCTGTGGCATATGACGGTATGATTACATCTAAAGATTTAAGACCGATGGTAATGGTTACCGGTGAAATGGATAAAAGGGGTAGTTTATATGCACTGCTTGACGTATTCAGTGAGCTTAAAGATAAAGGCATACCTGGTTATAAAATAACATATGACGGAAATCCTAGACTTAATCTAAAAGCTACCGATTTAAAAACTGGCGAGACATACGATTTGATCTGGGGCGGAGAATGGGAACTTACATTTGACGTGTTCAGAGACCTCGGAAGCGCATTCGGTGTTGCGGTAATTCTGATTTATTTATTGATGGTTGCATATTATAAAAACTTTAGAGTACCGAGAATCGTTCTTGCGGCTGTGCCTCTTACATTTATCGGGGTGCTTCCGGGACATGCCATTATGAACTGGATTACATTAGCATTCTGGCATTCTAAAACTTATTTTACGGCGACGAGTATGATTGGGTTTATTGCCCTTGCAGGTATAGTTGTAAGGAACTCGCTGTTGCTTATTGACTTTACCAATGATCTTCTTAAACAGGGAAGATCTATAAATGAAGCGGTAATAGAAGCGGCTGCTACAAGATTCAGACCTATTATCTTAACAGCTCTTGCGATTATACTTGCATCAATGGTAATCGTACTTGATCCTGTATGGCAGGGTCTGGCTGTTGCACTTATTTTTGGTGTATTGGCTTCTACACTTCTTTCAGTTGTCGTAGTTCCGGTACTTTACTGGAGATATCTGATTTCTAAACATAAAAAAGAAAAACACGTACACTACGGGTTAGAAGAGGTATAAATTAAAGTTATATCCTTTTCTTTTTTTTTCTTTTTGTTATAATTACTCCCTGAACAAATGTTCATCAAGGGAACGTTATGACAAATCTTTTTATAAAAATGGCAAGAATTATAGTTTTGTCATTATTAGTGGCGAGTACTGCTTTGGTTATACTCTATTTTATTATTTATGAGCAACTTATAACCGATCAGATAGATAAAGCAAAAACCGCTACCGATTCGATTATAGTAATGAAATACTCTCAAATGCTTCATAATAATACATTTAAAGACATAATAAAAATTTATAGCAAAAGAACCGATATCAAGTTTAATATATATCCTGTGTTCGGAAATATGCCGTTTGATAAAAAATTTATAAACAATATTTTAAAAAACAATCAATTCTATAAAATTAAAAACGACAATCTTATTTATTACAGACCTCTAAGAGTTGAGGCCGAGTGTGTGAGGTGTCACGGTGGAATTAAAAGAAACAGATATACCGGATTTAAATTAGGAGAGTTTATAGGAGTGTTAGAGGCAAAACTCCCTATAAAAGAACAGCTGTACAAATATAATCATACATTTTTATGGATATTTGCGATACTCGGAATTGCGCTTATTTTTACTTTATATTATTTTTACGATTATATGAAAACCATTAAAACCGACATAGGCACTATTCTTTATTATTTCAGAAATAAAATAGAAAGAGGGCTGTATGAGCCTTTGAGAGCAAAAATGCAGTATGTAGAGTTTGAAAAACTCAAAAAAGAGATTAACAACGCAGTCAACTCTATAGTATATTTCAGAAATGAACTGATTAAAAGTTATCTGGTAAACGATTTGACAAAACTTCCTAACAGAATGAAACTTCTTGAGGATTTGAAAAAAGAGCAGTTTAATTTAGCGATACTGAACATAAACAATTTCAGGGAAATAAACGACTATTTCGGACAGGATATAGGAGATAAGCTTATCAGACTGATAGGAGAAAGGCTTAAAAACCTCTCAGACAGGGTTTATCATATAAATATAGACGAATTTGCAATGCCTCTTCCTTACGGAGTTAAAGAAAAAAATTTCGAATTTGTCCATAATATTATAGAAGAACTTGAAAAACCGTATAAAATTTATGATAAAGAGATTATTTTAACGTTCAGATGCGGTATGAGCAAAACGAAAGAAAACCTTTTGACTACTGCTGATATCGCTTTGGAATACGCAAAAAGAAAGAAAGTGAAATGTCTCTGTTTCTGTGATATAAAAGATACTCTTAAAGTATTTGAAAAAAACCTTCAGATGCTTAGTATCCTGGTCAAAGCGATTAAACATGACAGGGTGAAAGTTTATTATCAGGGAATAGTTGACAATAAATCGTTAAAAGTAGTTAAATATGAAGCTCTTGTAAGAATAGAGGATGAAGAAGGGAAAATATATCTGCCTAGCAGTTTTTTAGATATTGCAAAAAGTGCCAATCTTTATCCTGAAATTACAAAAAGAGTGTTTAAAAAAGCTTTGGATACGTTTAAAGACAGAAAAGAAATTATTTCTCTGAATTTGGACCTTGAAGATTTTGAAAATGAAAAGCTCAGGGAATTTGTAAAAAATATAATTAATCAGTTTCCTGAGCCTGAAAGAATAACAATAGAGCTTTTAGAAAGTGAAGATATTACACAGTCTGAAGTGTCAATCGAATTTATGAAATATTTAAAATCCATGGGAGTTAAAATTTTCATAGACGATTTCGGAAGCGGATATTCGAATTTCAGTTATCTGTTTAATTTTGAAGTAAACGGATTTAAAATAGACGGCAGTCTTATTAAAAATATTTTAACGGATAAAAAATCTCAGATGATTGTGGAAACCATGGTTGCTTTTGCTAAAAAAGGCGGTATGAGAATTGTTGCTGAGTATGTAGAATCCAAAGAGATTTTTGAAAAAGTAAAAGAGCTCGGAGTCGATTGTTCACAGGGATTTTATTTTTCAAAACCCTCAGAGATTATTTGATATAATTTCGCTTAAAAAAGGCGGGATTTGAGGTTTTTAATAATTTTACTGGCTACTTTGTTATATTCTTCAAATTTTTCAAAAATCATTGATTTATATAGATTTAAAGGTTCTGATGCCGCAGCGAAACAGATGGAAAAACTGCTTTGCAGCGAAGATTACTGGCTTAAAAGATTAAATAACGAAAATGTAAAATGGGGATATTACGAATCTGCTGAAGATCTTCTGGTATGTATTAAATCCAAGAAAATTTTAGATGTTTTGAAAAAACAAAACGGCAGTTTTGAACTGCTGGATAAAATAGACGTGTTGACGGGTCTTGACGGAGAAAAAGAAAAAGAGGGAGATTTAAGAACACCTATAGGCGTATATACATTAAAAGCCTTAATTAATAATGTAGAAAGTTTTTACGGACCTTTTGCTTTTGTGACCAGTTATCCCAATATGATGGACAGGATAGAAGATAAAGACGGACACGGAATATGGATACACGGAATGCCAATCCACGGTAAAAGAGACAATAACAATACAAAAGGGTGTATTGTTATGAATAATAAATTGCTGGAGAATTTGAAAAAAGAGATAAATTACCAAAAAACATATCTGCTTATCAGCGAAAACACTCCTTTGACTGCAACAAAAAAAGAAATCGCCGATATTTTGGCGTTTATATATAAATGGAGAAAAGCATGGAGAGAAAATGATTTTGACAAATACAAAACGTTTTATTCAAAAAATTTCAGAAAATCCAACGGTGAGGATTTAAAAGAGTTTTTA
Source organism: Nautilia abyssi (assembly GCF_055388085.1). Taxonomy (NCBI): domain Bacteria; kingdom Pseudomonadati; phylum Campylobacterota; class Epsilonproteobacteria; order Nautiliales; family Nautiliaceae; genus Nautilia; species Nautilia abyssi. The sequence continues at coordinate 71,696 of NZ_AP042376.1, forward strand.
GATTATAAAAAAAGAGTGTTTAAAAACAAAAAACATCAAAAAGTCGAAATCTATTTCAGCGATATAAATATTATACCTTATCAGAATATCGAAAATAAAAAAATATTCAGAATAGATATGTATGAAAAATACTTATCAAACAGTTATAAATTTAAAGGCAAAAAAGAGCTTTATGTGCAGTTTATGCCTGACGGTTTAAAAATAATTGCGGAAAAATAATGAAAAAGTTACTGTTTTTACTGTTTGGTGTCTGTCTTTTCAGTGCTAATTTACATTTTCATTTATATAAAAAAAACGGTGAAATCCCCGGAAATACGCTTTTGGTTATAGGCGGAATTCACGGTAACGAACCAGGAGGGTATTATGCTCCTTCATTTTTAATCAGGTATTATAAAATTATAAAAGGTTCGTTATGGGTGGTTCCGAATCTTAATTTTGATTCTATTATAAGATTTAGAAGAGGCGTATACGGAGATATGAACAGAAAATTTGCATATGTCTCCAAAAAGGATAAAGATTACCGTATAGTAAAAGATATAAAAAAAATCATACTTAATCCGAAAGTGGATCTTATATTAAATCTTCACGACGGACACGGGTTTTACAGAAATTCATGGCAAAACTCTATTTTTAACCCGGCTGCCTGGGGGCAGACGTGTATAATAGACCAGGAAAAAATAAAAACGCCCAAGTTTGGAAATTTAGGTGAAATAGCCAGAAAAGTTGCAAAAACTTTAAATCAAAACCTTCAAAAAAACTATCATTTTTTTAATGTCAAAAATACTAAAACCAAATTTAAAGACGAACAGATGCGTCTTTCTCTTACATATTTCGCCATAACACATAATAAACCTGCTTTTGCCATTGAAACAAGTAAAAATATAAAAGATCTGCCTACAAAAATATATTATCAGTTAAGAGCAATTGAAGAGTTTATGAAAATTGTCGGAATTAAATATACAAGAGTATTTAAACTGAATATACCTGAAATCAAAAAACTTTTAAAAAAAGAAGATTATGTTGTTATAAACGGAAATGCCATACTTCCTCTTAACGGCCTTGATAAAGTTATAAATTATTTCCCTGTTACGGAAAAAACGATTAAATATAAAAGCGATAATCCTTTAGTAGCAGTTGTAAAAGAAGGAAACCATTATGTTTTATACGAGGCTTATCACAGACTGGCTGTTTTGTATCCTCAGTATTTTAAGAATTTTTGTCGAATAAAAAGTATAAAAGTTGAAATTGACGGAAGCGTGAAAAATGTTAAAATACCAAGTGTTGTCAATGTATATAAAAGTTTTAAAGTTTTGGGCGGTAAAAAAAGAATTAATATTATCGGATACAGTTCAAAAGGGAATGAAGCAAATATTGAAATAAGTAAAAATAAGCTTATCAGAAAATATGCCGTTGATAAAAACGGTAATATTTACAGAGTTGAGATTTATGATAAAAAAAGTTTTTGCGGAATGTTTTTAGTAAGATTTAAAGGGAAAAAATGAAAATTATTGTGGCAAGCTCAAATAAAGGTAAAATAAAGGAAATTAAAAAATATTTTAGCGATTTTGAAGTTGTGCCTTATTCGGAATTATTAGAACCGTTTGAAATAGAGGAAAACGGCAAAACATTTAAAGAAAACGCCGTTATAAAAGCCGTTACGATTTATGAAAAACTTCCGGGAAATATCGTTTTGGCTGATGACAGCGGCATTAGCGTTCCTGCTTTGGGAAATATACCGGGAATATATTCCGCCAGATTTGCCGGTGAGAATGCTACAGATAAAGACAATCTTTATAAGCTGATTGACGAATTAAAAAAAAGAGATATTAAAAAAACGCCGGCGTATTATACTGCCGCTATAGCCCTTGCGACGCCATACGGTGTCTTTACAACCCACGGTTTTATGAGAGGTAATGTAATAGATGAGGCGAGGGGTGATAAAGGTTTTGGATATGATCCTATGTTTATTCCTCAAGCTTATAAAAAAACATTGGGCGAACTTGACGAAGATATTAAAAAAAACATATCCCACAGAAGCAAAGCTCTTGAGCTGGCTAAAATAATTATAAAAACTATTTAAATTTTAAAAACTCTTTAAATGACGGTTTTTCTTTCCCGTCAGATTTTTTTATGCCGAAATATTTTTCTGCTTTTGCGAAATATCCTTTATGTCCGGGGACATCTATATAATGGAAAATATTTATTCCCATCAGGTCTGCGGTATGTTTGAAAATAGGAAGCATTTTGGAAAAATTTTTAAAAACTCTTGCCTGAAGTTTTTCGTTTTTATAGCTTGAAACGGCTAGATAAGCCAGAAATGTCGGTTTATGGTATTTTTGATGCAGATATGTTGCAAAAGCCAATGCTCTAAACGGTGTGTCGAGTATTTCTTTTTTACTGTTTTTTGTAAGAGCCCTCATCTCCTGAAAAGCTATAAAATCAGCCAGTTTTGAACTGAGTTTCATAGAAGGAGCGAAAAGATCCCAGTTGTAATCATCCCATATTTTACTGTAATCTCCGAAATCTCCTGGGCAGATGCCTACGAGGGTATTGTTTGTTTCTTTAAGTATTAAAATGGATTTTGCCTGGAGGATATCGAAGTTTTTTGAATCTGACATTCCGTTTTCGTTATATTCGGGATTTAAAATTACAATTTTGGTGCCGTTTATTTCTTGCAGATATTTGGAAAAATTTTTAAGAGATTTAAAATATTCTTTTTTATGGTCAGAAACGTATTTAGGAGATATATCATCTGCAAACCAGTAGAAAATAAATATGGGTGTATATCCCTTCTTAATGAAGTTATTTATAGTTTTGGCAGGATACCAGTTTTTTTTCCATCCTTTTGTTATCCATATTGAAACGGCGTTAACGTTAGGAGTTTCATTTTTTAAAAATTCATAAAGCGGCTGCTGTTTTTCATAAGGGCAGTTTTTATAATAACTGCTGCCGTTTTTAGATGCGCAGGCACTGAATCCGCCTACACCTATATAAAAGGAAGATGCGAACATGTATAATGCGGAAATTAAAAGAAAAATAATTTTATTCATTGTTTTCTTCCAGAATCAGGGATATTGTTGATTTTGGTCTCAATAAATCAATTTTAATATCCGTGTATTTTCTTTGAATATTTTGTTCAAGTGTTTTTATTTTAACATTTGACAGTTCTGGTATTATTTTTATGTTTTTAGAATTCGGCCAGTAAATTCTTAAAGAAAAATTTTTAATCTGTGCAGCGTTTTTGTTATGGATATATAAAAACGTTTTGTCGTTCATAGGCTGTATGGAAAGGGTGACTTTTTTATTCATTTTAATTCTGTTTGTAATTTCAATCCCTTTGAAAGGATGCAGGTTTTTGTGTTTTATCAAATAATTAAAATATTTTTCTGACACATCCAGATTTGATTTATAGCTTAAAAGATGGGTATGAACGCTTAAGGTGTAAACGGCATTAATGGAAGTTAGCATATTTGTTTCCTGAATTATCTTTTTCAGTATCTGTGCTTTATCCCAGTTTAAATTTATAAGATAGATATAATCATCGGTTCCGTGTCTAGGAATGGTTATCAGTTTGTCATATTCTTCTTCCGGAAGCAGATACGGCTTTGTTTTTTCCATTACATATTTATATCCGGCTTTTCTTAATTCGTTTTCCATTGTTTTATCGATTTCTTCCCTGGGAGGTCTGAATCCGAATACGGGTTTTCCTGTTATTTTTTCTAAAATTTCTTTTGAACCCAAAATTTCTTTTATAACTTTTTTAAGCGGTGCGCCCTGGATTTTGGTATGGCTGTAACTGTGTGAACCTATTTCCACATTCGAAAGCTCAGCCGCTTCTTTTGTAATTTGCGGATGTTTTTGGGCAAGTTCGGCCACGCAGAAGAGAGTTACAGGAATACTGTATTTATGTGCCAGTTTGGCAAAATGAATCATATTGGTATATTTGTATTCAGTATCTTCTGAAATGAAAATTGCGTTTTTGGAATCCAAAAAAGGATATTTTGCAATACTGAATGTATTGTTCATATAAGATAAAATGTTATTAAAAAATTTGTCGAAAGTGTTTTTCGGCATATCCAGAAATACATAACTCGGGAAAGAAAAATAAAACCATTTGCCTTTACCGTAAAATCCATGCCATATTATGCCGGAATCTTTTACGGGCAGCATTTTTTTATTTAATATAGGAGTCGAAGTTATTTCCCAATTGGTTAATATGGCATCAGGTGTATATTTAGAATGAAACAGAGGTACTGTGTCGTTAGCGTAAAGAACAAGGTCGTGTCTGTATGAGTTTTCGCCTAAATTCAAAGGAGAAAGTATTTTAGATACATAAAAATTAGACGATGCGCGAGATACGGACTCGCTTAAATATTTTAAACCTGTAATTTTTTCAATGCTTTTCGCTTTTATAAAACCTCTGTCGCTTATATATCCGAAATGATAATTAAAAAGGAGATTTCCGCCTTTTTTTAAAAAGTTTTTAATATTGCTCATTGTTTTGTCAGAAATATAATAATCATCAAGTACAATCAGTGTGTCTCCATTTTTTAAATCTGCAATATTTGATTCGTTAATAATTTTTGAATTGATTTTGTCGGAAGAAAGTTTTTTTATAAACTGGTTTATTTTGTCTTCATAAGCATCAACAGAAGCTCCTATTTTGTTTAAATAAATTTCATTTTCCTGTGACTGTAAAAAGTAAACCGTTTTTTTAGTTTTTGAAAAATAAAAAAATGAATTTTCTTTTTTCGGAATAAACTGATAAGAAAGATAACCGGCTATCAGTATAATTAAAAAGAAAGAAAATAATATCGGGAATATATGTATGCTATTCTTCGAAGAATATGTATTTATCGCCTGTCTCATTCAGCACCTCTTCATAATGTAATTTTTTGTCATATTTGTTTTTTTGAGATTCTCTGCTTTTATACAGAAAATATGCAATAAGACCGAATACCAAAGTTATTATTGTAATAACTAGAATCAGCATTGCTAGAAACGATAAAATATTCATAACTGTCCTTTCCTTTCAAGTTTTCCCCAGCTCATTTCTATACCGAACCATTCTTCGAATGTGGATAAAATTTTTGCAATGTTTATTATTTCTATGAAAAAAAGTCTGTAGTATATTGCGTAAAATATTAACGAAATTCTCTCTCCCGTTACAAGTACACAATATAATGCGCCAGTAATATCGAGTATAGTAAACATGCTCCACCAGTAAAAGATTAAAACGCTAAATCCAGATACGATAGATACATAGACGATAAACATATTTGTCCATAAATCCATAAACGGCCAAAATACCGATTCAAACAGCATATACCACATTGTAAACGACGCTGCGGGATTTATTTTGAAATGCCACAGCAGCGCTTTATGTTTTTTTATTGCCTGCAGAATGCCTCTTGTCCATCTGTAACGCTGCTTTATCAAATCAAGAAGATTGTCAGGCGCTTCGGTATAAGCTACCGCTTCCGGTTCGAAATCTATTTTATAGCCTTTGGAAATTAGTTTAAGCGTTACGTCGCAGTCTTCGGCAAAAGTATCGCTGTCATAAAGCCCAACGTCATACAAAGCCTGTTTTCTGAACATTCCTATAGGTCCCGGTATTATATTTACGAGTTTTAAAAAAGCCTGGCCGTTTCTTACCATATTAAGACCTTCAATATATTCAAGAGCCTGGAGTTTAGTCCAAATATTATGCTGATTGCTGACGTATACAGATCCGGCTACTGCGGCTATTTCTTCATCTTCAAAATATCTGCTCATTAATATAACAGCGTTTTTATCCAGTTTTGAATCGGCGTCTACTACCATTATAAGAGACCCTTTGGAATTTAAAATGCCGTAGTTTATGGCTTTTGCCTTTCCTCCGTTTTCTTTTGAAAGCACTCTTAAACTTCTGTCGCCGCTGTCGAATTCGTACTGTTTCGCCCTGATAAATGTCTGATCTTTAGAACCGTCGTCTATTATAAGTATTTCAAGATTCGGATAGGTCTGTTCCAGAAGAGATTTTATGGATGTTTCTATTACCACTTCTTCATTGTATGCCGGAACTATAATCGTTACTTTTTTGTTAGTTGATATCTGTTTTAGACTAATGTTTTTTTGTGACTTAAAGATAAGTTTAAGAATTGAAAAAAACAGCAAAAACATATATCTTAATATTATTATTGTAGTAAAAAACAGTATAAGCGCCGAGCCTATTTTTACAAATATGTTTTCTATATCAAAAAAATCATTGTAAAAATTATAAAGTACGAATCCTAAAAGCCCTATAAGGATCAGACTGACGGTTATAAGAAAAAAAGTTTTCACCAGATTTTCCTTGCTGAAATTTCACATTCCATACTTTTGTAATTTGAAGGGCTGCTTATGCCTGATGTGTTGCTAAACTGACATCCGGCTTTTGCTTCAAAGTTTTTGACGTTTTTTGAAAAAACCCAAAAACCGTAATTATATACATAAGTATTGTCAAAAAAGCTGTAACCGAGCCCGCCTTTAAACTTTAAGCGGATATACCGGAATTCTTTGAAAATTTTCAGACCGATAATATTAGTGTCCGTTTTATCAGGAGAATAGTAACAGTCCGTCTGTTTGGTGTTAAACTGATACCATCCTGAAAAATACAATACTGCAGGTATGTTTTTAAAAGAAAAACTTTTAATATCGTATTCAAGCTGGGGTGTTAAAACATTGTTGCCGTCGTCTACTTTTTCATAAGCTATTGACCACCACAGCTCTCTCGGTTTTTGAATAACTTTGTAACCGGTGATTTCCGCTTTTATTTTCATATGCTGCGCACTGCATACGGTTTTTCTGGAATAAACCATATTGTGTCTGTTTAGTCTAAACGTAATACCTCTTAGATAAAACGGAGAATATTCAAAATCCCATCCTACAGTATTTACACCGCTTCTGTCTATAAAAACATCAAATAAGAAAGGATTTTTTTTTACGCCGAAACCGTATAAAAACCCTTTCTTATCTGATGCTTCTGAGAGGTTGTAGTTTTTATAAAACAAAAAAGGATAATATCCTTTAACAAAATGCGAAAGCCGTATATACCTTGTAAACATATCAGTGTTTTGATTGTCTTTGAAATAGTTTATATATCCGTAAAGTTCCCAATTGTATGCTTTATTGTTTGACGCTTTCAAATCCTGCTGGATAATGTTTTTAACCGTGGCTTTTTCTTTTTTCAAATAAGTGTAATCCAAAGCCAGTTTTTCGCTTTGGGGATGCAGTGTAAGATCTGACGCAAGGACGATGTCCTGTTTTTTTATGTCGTCGGTGTTGGTCTGCTGGGCCGTTTGGGTTTTTGGAGTATAGTTTTTACCGTTTTTAGGAAAGGTTTTGTTCGTGAGTTTTATTTCCGTTTTTTTTGTGCTGTTTATTTCATTGAGATTGTCTTTAATATATTTTTCCAAAGAGTTGTCAGGATTGTAAGGAGTGTATGTTCCCGGAGTCCAGCTTTCTTTGATTATTTTACACTGTTGTTGATTGTCGCATTTTATCTCAAGCGTTTTATATCCTTTGTCTTTTTTTATTTTAGAGGCGTATACCTGAAAAAATCTTACTGTATAAATATTTCCTTTTTTGGATAAAAGTATAGGGTCATATATACCTACGCTGATAAAAGAGGCTCTTTTGAATATTGACTGTTTTTTAAGTCGCCAGTACAGTTTTTGAGAAATAGATTTGTCGTAAAAGGAAGCATACTTATTAAAGTTCATACTCTCCCATGCGTTTTTCCAGTCGTTTATAAACGTTTTCAAAAAACCAGGAAGAGGTTTTGGCACTTCTTTAAGAAGCTTTTCGTATATTTTTTTAGCTTGTTGGATTTTGCCCGCTTTTTGAAGATTGTAGGCGTAGTGGTATTCTATAAGAGGTGTTTTTTTATACCACATTAATAGATAAAATTCTCCGGCGGCTTTTGCATACTTTTTTGATGCTTCAAGCGCGTAAGCGTATTTTTCTCTTACGTCGTAATCGTTAGGTTTTAAGAAAAGATATTCTTTATAATAGTCTGATGCGCTTTTATATAAATTTGCAAAATAAGCCCTGTCACCCAGTGCCAATATTTTTTCGCTTCTTTTAGCATAATATTCGTCTATAGTTGCGGCACTGCTTGAATTTACGAATCTAGGATTTATTTTCAAAATTTTGGCTTTTAAAATGAGGGCGTCCTGATAATTAGGATATTTTTTCAATAGTTCATCCAGCACTTTAAGGGCTTCTTTGTTAAATCCGTTCCAGTAATATCTTTTTGCAAGATCAAGATAGGCTTCTTTTGTGTTTTTATAGCTGGCGTAGTATTCGAGGTCTCCAAATCCTTTATAGAAGTTTTTCAGTTTTAGGTAAATATCTCCAAGTGTTTTATAAATTTCCAGTTTTTCCGGATGTATTTTTAAGTATTTTTCATAATAATATGCGGCTTTTTCATAATTGTTAAGCATATAATTATAATCTGCCAGTTTTAATATATATTCTTCGTTACCTGGATCTTTTTTCAGTAGTTTTTCATATTTGGCAATTAAAGGTTTAATATTATGGTTTAAAACCATTAAAGCTTCTATGACGTCTTCATCTTTGGGATTTTGTTTTAGTAAAGATGTAAATATTTTTTTGGCTTTTGAGTTTTGATTCTGCCACATGGCGATAAAGCCCAGCATTTTTTTAGCTTCATATTTTTGAGAAGAGCTGCCGTGTTCGTAAACATCGCTTAAAAACAGCAGCGCTTTGTCGTATTCTCCCTGCCATGCCAATATTTTTCCAAATAAAAGCTTGGCTTTCATATCGTTTGAGTTTTGAAATTCTTTTAAATATTTTAAAGCTTCTTCGTTGTTGCCGCTCCAGCTTAAAAGCTGTGCCAAAAATATTTTTGCGTTTTTGTCATTAGGTTTTTGTTTAATATAGTCCTTAACCAAATCAATTGCTTTTTTGTGAGATGTTTCAAAAAGTGCGTAAGCCAGCTGCTGCAGATTTGAAAAGTTAGGGTTTTTTTCATACTGTTTTTCAAGGGTTTTTAATCTTTTTTGCTTTATCTGTGTTATTTTTTGTTCGTATTCTTTTGCAATTTTTGGATGAGTTCTTTTTAATGAAAGAAGTAATTTTTGTGCCGAATCGGTTTCTCCTAAATAAAAGTATATATCAAGGAGTTTTTTTGCATATTCTGTTTTTCCGGTAGTTTGAAACAGTGTCTGAAAATACCGTTTAGCGTTTTTGTAATCGCCTTTATAGTAAAGGTCGTAAGCTTTTATTTCGTAATAGTCAAGCGTTTTTTTGTTTTTTAATCTGGAAAGAATGTTTAAAGAAAGATCATATTTCCCTTCCCACATTGCGACTCTGGCAATATTTAATTTGTTGTTTTCATTTATTTGAGAAGTTTTTGAAAGAGTTTTTAAAGCATTATACAGATGTAATAGTTCTTTGTATTTTTGCTTTTTATATAAATCGTTAAAAGCGGTATTTATATCTTTGTATTTCTTTAGGAGCTTTTCATATAAATAAACGGCTTCAATTTTTTGTTTCAGTTTTAAGGCATATTTGTTTTTAGGCTCTTTTTTTAAAACTTCCGTTAAGTATTTTTGAGCTTTGGCATAATTATTGTGTTCTATATAATAACTGGCTACTACCAAACGATTTTTGATATCTTCTGGATGTTTTTGCAGCTCGTTTTCAAGCGAATGTATGTCAATATTCAGACTCCATGCAATTACACATAAAAGCAGTATTATAAGCTTTTTCATTTACATATCTCCTCTTTTTTTTCATTCCACTGTGTCGATTCTATAATCAAAATATCCGGTTTTGTTTCAAACAGTTTGTTTAAAACCGGGTCTATATTCATTTTTCTTATGTTTATTAGACATAATATATACTGTTTCGTTTTTGCATCATAATATATAATATCGGTGCTTCTTAGTTTTTTTCTTATGTTTTCAGGATTATGGTCGGATTTGAATTTTAGAACGGTAAAATAAACTCTTTCTTCATACATAGAATCAATAACATCGCAAAAATGTTTTATATTGTTTACTATTTTGTTGGTTAAAAGTTTGTTTAGAATATTCGTATAAAAATTGGTGCCTATCATTTTTTCAATTTCAAGAATATATTCGCCAAGCGTGAAATTCAAAGGAAACATTTCATAGCATCCGGATTCGATGGCTTTCATTTTATCTTCCATCCTTACATATTCGGACTGAGTGATATAAATAAGTTTTGAAGGTATTTTTTGCTGTTTGATAGTGTTGCATACGCTTAAATCCAGTTTTTCGTCTTTTGGATTGTAAATTATTATGTCCGGACCGCTTAAAATTTTGTTTATCGTATCTGACATGCTGGTTGCAATGTCTATAAAAAAGCCTTTTTTCCCAAATATATATTGATGAAGTTCTATCAGTTCTTTTTTATCCGTAATAAGTAAAATATGGATGTTTTTTGATGATTTTATCTGTATTTCCACAGGGTATATTTTTATTTTGTCGTTTTCGTATTTAAAAAAGTATTTATCCGGTGTTACCGGAAAAATAGAGTTTTTTATATAAATAATTCTTTCTTTTTCTTTTTTTATCTCAATATTTAAGTCGCTGAAATCTTCTATTGTTTCTATTATCGTTTCATTTTCCTCGTTTGGAATAACGGTTATAAAAAACTTACAGTCAAAATTTTCTTTTAAAGAGATAAGTTTTTCCATAAAGATAGAAGTGTTGTCGTTTATATGCGACCCGAATATCATATCAAGCCTGTGAAATATGACATTTTTCGGATTATATTCTTTTATTATTCTTTTTATGTCTTCTAGCAGAAAATCATACCCATATTTGATTTTATATTCCAGCCAGTCTTCTTTAAGGGTAAAAAATTTAAGTTTACTCAGCACATTTTGAATTTTATCGTCTTTCAGGTTAGAAATTGCACTAAGTCTTTTTAAAAATATAGGTTTGTTGTAAGCGGAAAAAATAACTGTTTTTTCATTTTCGCACTTGTAAAGGGCCAAACTCAGTTTTCCCTGTTTTTTACCGCCTTCGATTAAAATTATTTCGGATTTTTGAACTATTTCGTCAAAGTTCATTTAAGTTCCTTTAATTGTTCTTTAAAATACTGTAATAAAAATTTATTGTGTTCTTTTTCCTGAATGTTTATCATATATTTTAAAGCTTCTATATTTTTAGGATCGGCTTCTAATGTTTTATATAGGTATTTTTTGGCATTTTTATAATCTCCTAATTTATAGTAATTAAAAGCAAGTAGTTTGCTTACGTCTTTGTTTTTGATGTTTTTTAACAGATTTATACTTTTGTTGTAATAAGCATTTTTATAATATATAAGAGCCAGTTCGTATTTGGTCTGGTCGTTTTTGCTGATTTCATAAGCTTTTTTTGCATAATCCAAAGCCTGTGAACCGCTGCCAAGTTTTAATAAAATTTTTGCTTTTAACAGGTAAGGTTTATACGAATCGTTTCTTATGGTTGACAAACTTATGTTCAGAAGTGTGTTTGCCAGGCTTAAATCTCCCTGGTTAAAGGCCTGAAGGGCTTTTTCATAATTTTTCAGAGACAAGAAGGATTTAACCGCTGGAATTGAAAACAGGGATTCTTTTTCGCTTTGAACGGCAATATACCATTTTCCGTCTTCAAGCATATCGAAAGAAAGGTATTTTTTTGCGGTGTTTAATTTTATAAGAGGAATATCGGCAAAATTTTTGTCTCTTGATAAAGTTATTACAAAGTTTTTATAAGGACTGTCCCATGAAACGTCGGTATTGTAATTTCTGTCTGTAGTTATGACAATGTTTGTTACTTCAGCCGGTAAATTTTCTTTTACAAGTCTGCTTTTTTTGTAAATAAGTCCTTCGTTTTTCATAACATTGGTATCTCCCGCCTGAATACTTCCTTTGTAAACACTTGTTGCGAGTTCGTTCGTGTTAGCCACTGTTTCAAATTCCGTTCCGTGGTTTTTAATTACCTCTCCGTTTGCGATTACTTCAATAGGGTTAGAAGCCGTATTGATTGCAACATCGGCTTTTTTCAGAATAAACTTTGTTCTGGATTTTGTATTGAATATGTTTCTGTATGCGATTATTTGTAATTTATCGTTTTTATCGGCTCTGGCGACCACATTGTTTTGAAGTTTGTAAATTACACTGTTGTTGGAGGATTCGGTAATTATTCTTTGAGGGATTAAACAGTAAAAATAATCTATACTTATAAATAAAAACAGGGCGATCCCGGACAATGCAGTTGCTAGCTGTCTGATTCTTATCTGTTTGGCGGTTTTAGGAAGATATATAAAAAACTTGCTTCCTTTGTCTTTTTCACTTTCTATGGCGATTGCACCGCCTATCGATTCTATCACCGCCCTTGACATGTTCAGCCCGATTCCGGTTCCGTGATCTTTTCCGGAAGTATAGTATTTTTTAAAAATATTTTTCTTTTCTTCTTCGCTCATTCCTATACCGGTATCTTTTATTATAAGCATATAACCGTTTTTTTCTTTATTTATACTTATAAAAAGCTCTCCGTTTTCTTTATTGTATTTAATGCTGTTGTGAATTATGTTAAAAAGCGCTTTTTTCAGCCATTCTTTATTTGTCTTTATATATTCGGCTTCATCAGTGTTTACGTATAAGGTTATATTTTTTCTTTCTATGTCTATTTCCAGTTCTTTTACGATTTCATCGATTATTTCTTTTAGATGAAACTTCTCGTTTTTTAAAAATTTGGTTTTTTTAAATCGTTCCATTTCTATAAAGTCTTGGAGCATGTCTATAGTTTTTTCTATGGTAGAGAGCAGGGAGTTTATTAATTTTTCTCTTTGAGACTGGGCAATTTTCGGATTTTTAAGCATAGATATACTGAATTTAATACTGCCCAGTTTGTTTTTGATATCGTGAAAAAAAACATGCGCAAACGGCGTTTTGTTAAATTTGAACATTTTCACCCCAGTTTAGTTATTATGAAATAATATTTAAAGTAAATGATATTAAAATGACTGTTTTTAGAACATGATATAGCCGAGATCCCTTTTAGAGACTATAGCTCTTTTATCTCCGATTTTTTCCCTTACTCTTTTTATCATTACGGTTAAAGTGTTGTTTTCTACCTGTTCACCCCAGACTTCCTGCATTATCTGTTCGGGTGATAGGATTTTCCCCCTGTTTTTTAAGAAAAGTTCAAGAGTTGCCGACTCTTTTTTGGAAAGCATAATTTTTTCGTCGTTTTTTATCAAACATTTCGCATCCGCGTCATAGCTGACTTCATCATTGATTTTATAGTTTTTTTGATTAAATATTTTGTTGATTCTTAGTAATATTTCTTCATAATCGAAAGGTTTTTTTATAAAATCTTCCGCACCTCGGTTGAAAGCTTTTTTTATATTTTCAATTTCAGTCTGTCCTGAGATTATAATTGTCTTTGTTTTTTTTGCAATATTCGGATGTTTTTTCATTTCTTCTAAGAAATTTCCATCCGGAAGGGAAATGTCGGCGATTATAAGTTCGGCATCCAAATAATCATAAATAGATGAAAAAAAATCTTTTAAATTGTAATAAGAATGGACTTCATAACCTTCGCTTTCCAGAAACATGGTTAATGCGTCGTTAAGAGTTTCTTCATCTTCAATTACGATTATTTTCATGTAAATCCTTCCGTTTTTAACAATTATAATAAAAAAAACAGAAGAAAAAACAGAAAATAACGAAAAAAACAACCGTTTTGCAGAAGTTTGTCGTGAAAAAGATAAAAAATAGAAAAAAAGAGTTTTTTTGTGTAAAATTAATGTAATATTTATAACAATATTTTAGAGCTTATTCCGATTGCAGCCGTTTCGCTTCTTAAAATAAAACTCTCAAGTTTAAATTTTTCTTTAAAATATTTTCTTTCTTCATTACTGAAACCGCCTTCCGGACCTATTAGAAAAGGATAATTGCATTCAATATTTTCTTTCAGTTTTTCTCCGTCAAAATCAAGTGCGTAAAAACTGCCGTATTTGTCGAAAAACTCTTTTGAAGACTCTATTGTTTCAATTTCCATTAAGGAGCTTCTGCCGCACTGCTGGCAGGAGTTTATAAGTATTTTTTCCAATCTTTCAAGTTTTAATCTGAAATTTTTTTGAGAACGGTCGCAGTATATAAAACTTATTTTGCCGACTCCTATTTCGTTTAGCGACGGAAGGGCTTTTTCTATGTTTTTAGGGTCTATTACGCACCAGGCTATATGAAAATATTTTTTCGGTCTGTTCGGCTGCAGTTTTTTTTCTGTGAGTGAAAGCAGGGCTTCTTTTTTGTTGATGTTTTCTATTTTGTAAATATAAAGATAGTCGTCTTTTAAGTTTCTTACTTTTACAAGCTCGTCTTTTTTTATACGTCTGACTTTAAAAAGATATTTATGGGCTTCACCGCTCAGTGTTATCTGCGGTTGAGGGTTTGGCAGATATATAAACTGCATAAATGGCCTTTTTTTGATAAAATTATAATATATTTTATATAAAGGGACTGTATGATCGAAAATATAAAGCTTTTTTTAAACGAACCAAAAAAAAGCAAAATTATTGATATTTTGAATGTAAACGACGAAGAACTGCAGATATTAAAAAAACTTCTTTCCGAATACATAGACGGCAACGAAGACGTAAGAGTCAGAAATCTGTTAAAAGAGCTTTTCGGGGAAGATAAAATTACAGCGTTGGAAAAAGTCGCATTGATAAAAAATCTTTTGGAAGAGGGCTGGATTGTTGTAAGCAGTCTTAGCCAGATTAAAAATAACGATCTTTCAGTGCTTGAGATATTCAATTCTTCAGTTTCACTTTCGGTAGCGTTTTTAAAACTGATAGAACAGGGAAGTCTGGATTTGGTTATTCCTGAAAAAACGCCTTATAAAGATCATCTGGAATATCTGCATGATCAGTTTTTGAGGATTGAACTGTATGAGCAGCTAAGCGGAATAAAGTCAAATTCTACTAAAGAGACAGCCAGCATCAAAAGGCTTCAGAGCAAACTTAAACTAATTGAAAATACGATTAAAGAAAAAATTAAAAAAACGAAAATAGAACTTCCGGTTCAAAATTTCATTGAAGAGAACGAATTAAACGAAAAAGAAGAAATACTTTTTTTGGCTCTGTTAAAAGAAGAATATACTTCCAGCAACGAAAACGCGAGAGAGCAGAATTATCTTTTAAGTTTAATCAGCAACGATGAAATAGAAAGAATAAAAAACAGAACGCTTTTAGACGACAACTCCAAACTTTTAAGCGAAGGTATATTTGAATATGACGAACTGATAGGGGCGTTTGGCGGATACAGCAAAATATACTTTTTAAATGAGGATATTTTAAACGGACTTATTCATCCAAAGAAAAAACATAAAATCGAACATATTGTAAGAGAAACGATTTTTGATTTTATAGAGCCTAAAAAAGGGCTTGATGAGGTAATACTGCCCGCAAAAACCAAAGAAATGATAAATACGCTTTTAAAACAGATAGATAAAAAAGTTCTTAGACTGTTAAAAGAATGGGGTATTAAAGAAAGCAACGATATGGAGGCAAAAATTATTTTTTACGGCCCTCCGGGCACAGGTAAAACCCTGACGGCGCATTCTATAGCAAAAGAGCTGGAAAAACCAGTTTTAAGTCTGGATTCCAGTAAAATTTTATCAATGTATGTGGGGGAGAGTGAAAAAAACGTCAGAAAGATGTTTGACGAATATTATTCGATTTGCGAAAAACTGAAAACTAAACCTATTTTGCTGCTTAACGAGGCTGATCAGTTTTTAAGTTCGCGTACTACTTCGGCGCTGAGCAGTGCAGATAAAATGCATAATCAGATGCAGAATATATTTTTAGAGCAGCTGGAAAAATTTGACGGATTGTTAATTGCCACTACCAATCTTTTAGAAACTATTGACAGCGCTTTTTCCAGAAGATTCGAATATAAAATAAAGTTTGAAAAGCCTTCTTTTAAAGAACGGAAAAAACTATGGAAAATCAAACTTCCTAAAAATGCAGAATATGAAACTGATTTTAATATTGACAGGCTTGCCGAATTCGAATTAACCGGAGCGCAGATAGAAGTGGTAGTTAAAAATACCGCCCTGAAAGTCGCAATGAGGAAAAAACCGGTATTTAAAACCGATGATTTTATCGAACAGATAAAAACAGAAAAAGGCAACGCTTTTGACAGTGACAAAGAGTTAGGGTTTATAAAAGTGTGAAATATGGTAAGATAATTGAATGTTCATTTATTACTTAAAGTAACGAAAGTTAAAATAGCGTTAAGATAAAATTTGTGTAATTAATAATTTTCACTTATAATTTGATAAATTGAATTAGTAATAGGTTCATTTTGATAATATTTCCAAAAAGGAGAGTAAATGGGAACAATTCTATTTTTTGCGGCCGGAATTTTATTAGGCGTGATTTTACTGTACCTGATAGGTATAGCGGTGGCGCCTTTGAATCCGAGCGAAATAAAAAACGATCACTTTGAGTGTGGTCTTCCGCCGAGTTCAGAAGTACCGATGAAAGCAAATTTCGGATATTTTATTTTTGCGATTGCTTTTATCGTATTCGATATGGCAGGACTGTTTTTCAGTCTTTTTGTTTTTGCAGATTCTACTGATGCACTTAACTGGGCAATGGTATTTGGGATTTTGCTGTTCGCGGCTATTACGATTAGTATGAAGGAGTATAGAAATGCTAAAAGTTCTTGATTTTTTTAATTATGCAAGGAGTAAATCTCCTTGGATTGTGCATTTTTGTAGCGGATGCTGTTCGCTGGAAATGCTTGCGGCTATGGGGCCTAGATATGACTGGGAAA
Organism: Nautilia abyssi; assembly: GCF_055388085.1. NCBI lineage: Bacteria > Pseudomonadati > Campylobacterota > Epsilonproteobacteria > Nautiliales > Nautiliaceae > Nautilia > Nautilia abyssi. The sequence continues at coordinate 88,524 of NZ_AP042376.1, forward strand.
GATACGGATACATAATGACCCCGACGCCGAGACAGGCGGATATTATGTTTATTACGGGGCTGGTAAGCAAAAAAATACTTCCGGCGCTTCTTAGAACATATGAACAGATGCCTGAACCGAGATATGTGGTTGCGATCGGAGCTTGCGCATATGACGGAGGTCCTTACAACGATTCGGTTTCCGTTATTAAAAACATGACGGAAATTCTTCCGGCAGATGTGTTTGTAGCCGGCTGTCCGCCAAGACCTGAAGCTATTATCGCAGGGCTGGAGGAACTTAAAGAAAAAATCAAAAGAGGAGAGCCTAGCGCGTCAAGCCAGGGCGGACTCTGGAAACAAATGAAATTTTAAGGGTTGGCGATGGAGAATATTAAAAATATTTTAAATAAATTCGACATGGAATATGTTGAAGATTATAAACCTACATGGGTTAAAGCTAAACTTAAAAACAAAGAAGATTTGTTAGAAGTTGTAGAAGCTTTAAAAGAAGCGGGTGTAAAAACATGTTCAACTGTTTCACCAACCGATTTTATTGATGAGAACAAAATAGAAGTAAATTATTTTTTAGAAGATCTTTTTAACAAAAAGAATGTTTGGCTGAAAGTTGATGTCCAAAGAGATCTTGATAAATGTGAAATTGACTCGATTACTCCTTTAATGCCAAGCGCAGACTGGCATGAGCTAGAGGCATATTCTACTTTCGGAGTTAAATTTAAAGGCCATCCGAATTTAAGATATTTCTTAATCAGCCGTGATTATTACGGTAAATTTCCGTTTAGAAAAGATTTTGACTGGAAAGCACATGAAGAGCATCTGATCCAAAATATCAACGATATTACAGAAGAATATTTTGAAGAATATGATGAAAATGAAGAAAATCTCGGGCATGAAGGAAGCAGAACGGTTCTTAACTGGGGACCTACGCATCCTGCCAGCGGACCTATAAGATTAAAAGTATATGTAAACGGTGAAAATATTGAAAGAGTAGAGCCGGATATCGGTTACGTATGGCGTGCTCTTGAACATTTGGCGGAAAGAAAAGATTTTATAGGAACTATTGTAGCAGTTGAGAGAATCTGTTTTATGGATAATCCAAATCCAATGATTTGCTATTCACAGGCTGTTGAGGAAATAGCAGGAAAAGAAATTACCGATTTCGCTAAATACATGAGAGTGATTTTAGGAGAAACCGGAAGAATAGCTTCTCACTTGATTTCAATGGGAGGCTTCTTCGGTACAATGGGGCTTCATACGTTTATGATGTGGTGTCTTGACATAAGAGAATACTTCTTGGACGTATTGGAAGATTATTCCGGCGCAAGAATCGCCACTGCATGTGTAGAACCGGGAGGAGTGAGATACCCGCTAAACGATTACAAAGCATGGTTTGAAGGAATTAATAAGGCCATTAAAAAATTTGAAGACACAAAAGCGGATATTACTGATATTTTTATGAAAAACCCTCTAATGAACACAAGGGCTAAAGGTAACGGTATATTCACTCTTGAAGATGTTGCGGAATATTATCTGGCAGGTCCTATTGCCAGAGCCAGCGGTGCAAAAATAGACGTAAGAATCGACGAACCTTACGCAGCGTATGACAAATTGGAAATGGATTATGTAAATTGTGATACAGGTGATGCCAGAGACAGACTTTTAATTATATTCAAAGAATTAGAACAGGCAATGGATCTTATCAAGCAGGCAATGGCAAAAATAGAAGAAGGTATTGAATCAGGTGAAATGGATCCTAAAAAAGACCATCTTGTAAAAATGCCTAGAAGAATGCCGGCAGGCGAAGCAGTTTCAAGAATTGAATGGGCTAGGGGCGAAATATTAATGCATCTTGTTACACAGGATAAATCAACAAGTCCTTACAGACTTAAAATTAAAGCGCCTAGCGTAAACCATACGATGATGCTAAACAAACTATTAAAAGGTAAAACCCTTTCAGATATTCCGTTACTGTACGGAAGTATGCATATCTGTCAGGGTGACCTGGATAGATAAGGAGAGAAAATGAGTGTTGGAGCAATGTTATTTTACATTTTGGTATTTCCGGGTCTTCTGTTTTTATTAGCATGGACGTTTTTCGTGTTTTATTTCGCAAGAAAAACGCTGGCTTATATACATAAAAGGGTTGGTCCGCATTTTAACGGTCCTGCAGGAACGCTGCAGACAGTATTTGACGTATTTAAATTATTGACTAAAGAATCTATCACTCCTAAGAGTGCGGATCCTTATCTATTTAATATCATTCCAATAATTACGCCTTTGGTTGCCGCGCTTCCGGTTATACTTATACCTTGGACGCCTCTGATTAATAACGGGCACGGTATTCTAGATACAAATTACGGTGTTTTGGGACTTGTTGTATTAATCGGCGTTGAGCCGTTTTTATTATTCCTTACAGGTTTCGGTTCAAACAATAAATACTCATTTCTTGGCGGTATGAGGATTTTGGCTCAGATGCTTTCGATGGAAGCGCCGTTTTTCCTTTCGGCATTAGCTCCTGCTTTGCTGTTCGGAACAATGAATTTATATGAAATTCAGTCAATGAATACTTGGCTTACTACACTGATTTTATTGCCAGGGGCAATTATATTCATTATTGCAATGTTAGGTATTCTTGAACAGCCTCCGTTTCATATCCCGGATGCTGAGCAGGAAATCGTATACGGTTTTTATACGGAATATGCCGGTACAAACTACGTACTTTTAAAATTTGCTGAATTTACAGAAATGCTTGTTGTTTCAGCTGCAGCTGTAGTTTTGTTTTTCGGAGGATACAGAGGGCTGTTTTTTGACAGTTTCTGGTGGCTGTTTTTGAAAATAGCCCTTTTAGCAGTGGTAATGGTTGCAATTAGGGCAAGTAACCCGAGATTAAGACTTGATCAAATGCTTAAGTTCTGTTGGAGCTGGCTGACTCCTTTGGCAATTCTAAACTTAGTTTGGATAATTTTTGCAAAAATATATATTTTAGGAGCATAAGATGTTTTTTAATGTTGTAGAAAAAATAATCAGGGTTACTAAAGCTTTTAGAGAGCCTAGAGTTGCGACTAAAGACGTTACTCACGAAACTATGCACAATTCTCCTATTTTTAGGGGTAAACATGAAATTAAGTATGATATATGTACAGGGTGTGAAGCCTGTGCAAAAATCTGTCCGGTTGATGCGATTATAATGGAGCCTTTGCCGATTAAAAGACCTAAGGCTTTGCCTGAAGTTAATTTGGGTATATGTATATTCTGCGGACTTTGTGAAGACGTATGTCCGACAAAACCGGAAAAAGCCATCAAACTAAGCGGCGGTACGTTCGAAATGATTACCGGAGGTACCGATGATGATATTAAGAATTACTGGGTTAAACCGGAAGTTCCGGCTGAATGGATAGAACAAAAGAAAAAAGAAGAAGAAGAAAAAGCTAGAAAAAAAGCTGAAATGCTTGCTAAGAAAAAAGCGGAAGCAGAAGCTAAGAAAAAGGCTGAAGCAGAAGCAAAAGCAAAAGAAGCTGAAAAGTCTGCTGAAAATACTGAAGCTTCTAAAGGAGATGCATAATGAGCGTATTAATACTTGCATTGGCGGTAATTCTTGCAGTAATGTCGTTGACACAAAAAAACACGGTTCCTGCCGTGCTTGCATTTGTGATGATGATGTTTTTGCTGGGTATTTACTATATTTTAATGGATGAAAAACTTTTAGGTTTATTTCAAATATTCGTATATACCGGAGGTATTGTTGTATTGACACTTTTCGGTGTAACTGTTATCGGTGCGAAATTTCCTAAATTTGAAATCAGACCTTGGGCTGTTGCTATTGTAACGGTTGTAGTAATCGGTTTATTGATAATTCCGTTTATTTTACCTCCTATTCCGTATGAAGGGAAAGCTATTCCTTTAAAAGACCAGGTTAAGGTATTTACTGATTTTTATGCTGAAATAGCAATTTTTATGGGTGTTGTGGCTGCTAGCGTATTGTACGGTAGTATCAGAATGCTGCATACACTAAAACATGAAAAGGAATAAAAATGGTTAATTTTTATATAGATGCAATATTTGCAATTATACTGTTCGGAGTAGGTTTGTACGGAGTTACAAGTAAAAGCGATTTTTTAAAGATTTTCTTTTCACTTGAAATACTGCTAAATGCAGTAATTCTGTTTTTAGCCAGTGCGGCATATCATTTCGGTCTTACAAGAGGACTGGCGGTTGCATACGTAATTATTGTAATCGCAACACTTGAAGCGGCTGCCGGAGTGCTTATTTTCTTATTAAGCTACAGAATTACCGGCGAAATTATTCCAGATAAACTAGATAAGGCGGTGAGCGATGAATAATGCAGTATTAATATTATTGTGCGCACCGTTTTTAGGTGCGGTTTTAGCGTACATTTTAGGAAAAATCAAAATAAATTTAGCGTTTTGGGTAGCTGAAATAGTAGGTGCAATGCTGTTTTTAGCCAGTATTGTAATTTTTATTAATTACAGCAATACTCCGATAAACATTGATTATACATGGATATCGTACGGAGATTTAAAATTGCCGTTTGGTATTTATATTGACCATTTAAGTATAGTAATGTTGCTGATTGCTACAGGATTGGGATTTGCGGATATACACTTTGCGCATGATTATATGGGCGAAGATCCGGATCAGCCTAGATACTATGCAAAAGTTTTATTCTTTATCGGCGGTATGATTTTACTCGTAATTACAAAAGATTTAATCGGTGCCTTCGTAGGCTGGGAATTCATGGGGCTTGCGTCTTATGCACTGATTAGTTTCTGGTATTACAAAAATTCTGCGGCCGATGCGGGTATGCAGGCGTTTTTATATACGAGATTCGGTGATATATTCATTTTAGCGGCTATAGGTTTACTTGTTTATTATACAGGTACTGTTAATTTGGTTGAGCTGAATGAAATGGCAAATGCAGGTGAAATTTCTAAAAATGTCGCATTGGTTGTAGCACTGTTTATATTTATGGGTGCTATCGGTAAATCAGGTCAGTTTCCTCTTTATCCGTGGCTTATGAACGCTATGGAAGGTCCGACAACAGTATCGGCGTTAATCCACGGTGCGACAATGGTTAACTCAGGTATATATATTGTTGCTAGATTATTTGACTTCTTCCATTATACAGATGCGTTGTTTATTGTGGCTAACGTTGCTGCACTTTCAGCGTTTATCGGAGCGACAAGTGCGCTTGTGCAAAAAGAGATCAAAAAAATACTTGCGTATTCAACAATGTCGCATTTGTCTATAGCATTCGTAGGATTAGGTGTCGGCAGTTTAGCTGCAGGTATGCTTCATTTGGTAAACCATGCTATTTTTAAAGCACTTTTATTCTTAAGTGCTGGTGCCGTTATATATATAGCACACCATACAAAAGACGCATGGAAACTGGGAGGTTTAATTAAAACCGCTCCGTTTGTTGCGTTGTTTATGGCAATGGGATCACTTTCACTTGCAGGTGTTCCGCCGTTTAGCGGTTTCTTTTCTAAAGAAGCGGTAATTGCTTCAGCATGGGCTCACGGAAATGAATTTACAAAAGTGTTTGTAACTATTGCGGCGTTATTGTCAATCGGATACATTACAAGACTTTGGGTACTTATTTTCTTAGGCGAACCTAGAAATGAAGATATAGCGGGTAGTGTGCATGCGCCTAGCAATCTTTGGATAAGACTGCCTCTTGGAATATTGGCGTTTGTTACTCTGTTTATATCAATCTGGCAAAGCGATATTGTAAGCTTTATATTAAACGGTAAAGAAATGGTTGAACCGCATATTGCAGGTCTTACCGCATTTATGCTTACAGGAATGATGATTATTTTCTTAATTGTTGTTGGGCTTTATGTAAAAGGTCTCAATCTTTTATATAAAATTGCATCTCATCATTTTGTACAGACAATCCATCAGATTTTATTCAACGGATATTATGTTGAAAAAATGATTACATGGATATCAAAAACCATAGTTGTAAATGCTGTGGCTAAAGCAGCAAGATGGTTTGATACAAATGTAATAGATTATCTTGTAAACGCGACAGTGCCGGCTACACAGGGCGTATATAAAGTATTAAGAGCCGGACACAGCGGTAAAATCGGTACTTATATGGGTCAATTCGTTATCGGTGTTGCGATAATCGTTATTGCAATCTTAATAATTGTAAAGGGTCTATGATGGTGGCTGTAGATATTATCTTTGCACCGATATTTTTATCGGTATTACTCTATTTTTTAACGAGAAACAATCAGGAGCTTGCTAAATATATAGCTCTTGGCTGGTTTATAGTACAGTTTTTTATCGCGTTTAGTTGGTATAATGCTCTTCCTCAGGAAGGTTTTTTAGAACTTGGAACATATTTGAGCGTTCCGCAGTTTGGATTTGATTTGACGCTAAGAGTCGATGCGCTTAGTGTCGCAATGTTACTGCTTACGGCCGCATTGTTGATTTTGGTTGTATTTACATCATGGGAAGAAAAAAACCAGGCTGCGTATTTCAGTCTGCTTGTGCTATTCAGCGGACCAATTTTTGGTGTGTTTATGACAACAAACGTTTTATGGTTCTTTATGTTCTGGGAGCTTACATTAGTACCGATGTTTTTCCTCGTAGGTTTTTGGGGCGGAGAAAGAAGAATTTATGCAGCGGTTAAATTCTTCTTATATACACACGTAGCGAGTATGTTTATGTTTGTCGGTTTTTATCTTCTGTTTAAACAGACAGGATACTGGGATTTAACACTAATAAGAGAAACCGCTTTAGCGACTCCTGCATTAATCTGGTGGTTTATGTTTATAGGATTTGCAGCAAAACTTCCTGCATTTCCATTCCATACATGGCTGCCTGACGCACACGTTGAAGCGCCTAGCAGTATTTCAGTATTGCTTGCGGGTGTTTTACTTAAAATGGGTGCTTACGGTTTAATAAGATTTACTGTAGAGTTAATGCCGATAACTACTCAGGAATTTGCAAAATGGATGCTTATAATTGGTCTTAATACTACGTTGTTTGCCGGAATGCTGGCTATTTATGAAAGACATATCAAAAGAATGGTTGCTTACAGCTCAATTTCGCACATGGGACTTGTAGTGGTTGCCATTGCGACAATGAGTTATGACGGTTTAAGCGCAGCTCTTTATGAAATGATCGGGCACGCTCTTGTTATTTCTCCGTTATTCTTAATTGCGGGATGGATGCATCATAAAACCCATACATGGTATATGGATGAAATGGGCGGAATTATGAAAAAAGCTCCTTATGCGAGTGCAATATTTATATTAGCAGGTATGGCTGCATTGGGTCTGCCTGGCACAATGGGATTTGTAGGCGAACTTACTATTATAGTATCGGCTATTAAATCATTCGGATGGTGGATAGCTGTAATAGCAATAGCTTCACTGATCAGTGCCGGATATATTATCTGGGCTGTAAGAAGATCTATTCACGGTGAAATGTCACCGCTTGTGCAAAAAGTAGAATTTACTATGAGTTTTCCTGAAAAAGCTGCATTGGCAATTTTTGCGTTGTTGATTGTTTATTTCGGTATTCAACCACAGCCGATATTTGATTTAGCAAATAAAGCATTTAGCTTTCTTGGAGGTATGTAATGAGTTTTATAATATTAATAGCAGCGGGATTACTTGTACCGGTTTTTTATAAAAGCAACATTTTCATTGCAAAACTTATTGCAATTGTCGCTTTTATTGCTAGTGCGGTAATGATTTACAACGGAATGAGTTTAAATGACGTATTTCCGTTTTTTGTGTTGGACAGTTCAACTCAGTTGATGGAATATGTACTGTTGGCGACATTAGCCGCGGTTACACTTTCGTTAACAGGTTTTGAAAGACCTCTGATAGCGCAGATGCTTTTTGTAGCAGGTGCGAGTATTGCAATTTTAGAGACTGACAATTTCTTTTTATTTATAGTTTTATTTGAAGTGATTGCAATTATTTCTTATGTTTTAGTTGCAAATATCAGAAACTTTTACAATGCTGAGGGTGCAATAAAAGCGTTTATTGCTGGTGCGGTAGCAAGCGGTATTATTTTGCTTGGTTTTGCTTTGTTCAGTTTTGTAACAGACAGTTTTACTTATGCGGAAATGAACGTTCACGGTAAATTTACCTTAATTGCCGTAGCTATTATGCTTGCGGGTATTTTTTACAAACTTACAGTTGTACCTATGCACGGTTGGGCAGCGGATGCATATTCTCAGGTTAACCATGCTGCTGCTGCGATACTGAGCGGTGTTATTAAAAGTGTAATGTTAGTAGCTGTATTTAAAGCATTTTACAAGTTTTTAATCGCATATCCTACATCAACTGTTTTAATTTTCAGTTTCTTTGCGATTTTGACTATGACATTAGCAAACTTCATGGCCTTATGGCAAAAAAGAATATCTAAAATACTTGCGTATTCATCAATCGCACACAGCGGTTATGCATTAATTCCATTTGCGGCTGCCGCAAGTGTATATTCATATACGGGTGTGCTTTATTATGCGATTGCATATATATTTATGCAGACAAGCGTATTTTTAATTTTAAATGACTTGAGAAGAGAAGCAGGTGTGAAATATTTAGAAGATATTAAAGGGCTTGGCGCGAAAGCTCCTATGCATGCTTTATTCTTTACTATTCAGCTGTTTTCACTTGCGGGTATTCCTCTATTGGCAGGATTTTTATCTAAAGCGGTTGCGTTTTATGCAGGTATAGATGCTGGATTATGGCCGATTGTTTTAATTGCGTTGTTAAATTCAGCCCTAGCGGTTGCATATTACGCATGGATAGTTAAACATATTTATTTTGACAAGCCTGTTGAAGGAACTATTAAAAAAATAACAATTTCAAGCGGAAGTCTTATAGGCCAGCTTATACTGTTAATCGGAACTATTTACTTCGGTATAGTAGCAGCTCAAGTATTTAACACTACAATTTCAATGTAGTCTTTTGCTATAATTAGCAAAAAGGCTAGAGTTGAAATTTCTTCTTCTTTTATTTTCTTTTTTAAATTTATTTGCGTTAAGTATCAATGTCGATTATTCAAAAGAGAAATATCCTTATGAAATAATGACGTTATATAACAAACAGCCTTTTTCATGTATAAAAAAAGAGCACTCGGTAGAATGCGTTTTTGACAAAACTCCTTCAACTCCGGTATTTAAAACAGATACGATTTTTTTTAAAATCACACCGGTGTTTAAAAACGGCAAATTTTTTATTATTTTTAATATAAAAGGCAATTTTATTCTTAAATCTTTTGAAGAAAACCAGTATAACAATCCTGTTATAGGAGCCGATTTAAAAAAAGCAAAAAAATGGGTTGTTATAGCTTCGAAAATTATACCTTTTATAGACAATTCTAAAAATACGGGATTAAATTTTTATTTTCATAATTCTCCCAAACCTTATATAGGCACTATCGATGAAAACGGAAATCCTATTAATATTAACAATCAGGCGAAAGATATAATTAAATATTTTGAAATCAAAAAAGCATATGAAAAAGGAAGGGACGTACTTGATGAAATCAACCAGTTTATAAAAGATTACCCAAATTCCGTTTTTCTGCCGGATGTAGAGTTTTTAAAAATAAAAATATTAGACCAAGAAAATAAATCTGACGAAGTTATTAAACTTGCGAAAGAGTGGATAAAAAAATTTGCTTATAATGAGAATCTTCCAAAAGTGTTGCTTATAATGGCTAAAAACTATACAAAGCTCGGTTTTATGACAGACGCTAGTTATTTTTATCAAAGAATCATTACAGAATATCCTAATACAAAAGAAGCATACCTTGCAATGATATACTGGGCTGACCAGATGTATATAACCGGTGAAAGCAAAAAAGCTTTCGAACTGTATAAAAAAGCTTTATATTCAACAAAAGACATAAACATTGCATCGCTTGCAGCAATGAGACTGGCACAGAGATATATGGATAAAGGCGATATAAAAACCGCTTTTGAATATTATAAGAGAGTTTATCAGGCGAATAAGAATTTTATTTTAAAGGATAAACAAAAAGCGTATGAATTAGCAAAAACACTTGCTTCCCATCAGTTATATTCTCTTGCCATAGAAATAGGCGAAGATCTTCTTAAAAGGCTGAAAAAGCTTGATAATTTATATGAGCCGCTTGAATACCATTTGGCGGTATGGTCTTATGAAGCAGGCAATTATGATAAAGCCGCGTATTGGATTAATAAATATTTAAACGAATTTCCTTACGGTGATTACAGCGATCAGCTGCAGGCGTTAAGAGATAAGGTTCTTTTTGAGGTAAACGACGGAAACGTAACCGAACAGCTTCAAAAAATCGATGAAATTATAAAAAAATACAAAGGCCAGCCTATAGCGCAAAAAGCTTTATATAAAAAAGTAATGCTTTTATATAAATTAAAAAAATACGGCGATATATTAAAAATGAAAAAACAGATTATGAATATAGACGATAATCTTATGAAAAACAAAAAAGAGTTTATTCAAAAGGTTGCTAAAGAATATGCAGTGAAGCTGTTAAAAGAAAACAACTGTTTAGAAGCCGTTAAAATTATTAAAGAATACAGACTGGCTCTTGATAAAAAATATGATGACCGGCTGTATAAATGTGCGATAGATGCAAGAAATTTTGATCTGGCATCGGTAATATGCAATAAATATCTGGATTCTCCGAATGATAAAGTTTTTATTAAATGGATGGAAAGAAAGATAAAAGCTCTAGAAGGAATGGGAGACTATAAAAGCGTAGTAACGGCAATAGATGATTTATGCAGGGTAAAAAAAGTTAAATGTTATAAGTATGAATTAAAAAAATTCTTTGCTTTATGGAAACTTAAAAGATATAAAGAAGCGCTTGAAGTAGCTAAACAGCTAGATAAAACGAAAGATATAAGAAACTGTGATGCGTTTATTAAGATTGTAAACTGGTCTTTGGAAAACGGAGACGGTTTGACGGCCGCCGTTTATGCCAAAAAAATTATAGATCTGCAAAATATGTTTAAAGCGTATCCATATTCGCCTTTTGTAGAATTTACGTATGCTAAATATACTAAAAATAAAAAAGAAGCGATAAAAGTTCTTAAAGATCTCCTTCCGAGAGTCAGCGGCGAAGACAAGGCCAGGGCGCTTTATATGCTGGCTAATCTGACAGGAAAGAAAACTTATCTTAATCAGTGTATTAAAGTCAAAAATTCGAAACTTTGGAAAGGTCTTTGCAAAGACGCTTTAAATCTTTTTTAATAAAAAATATTAACGGATGTATTTTATTAGCTTATATCTGCGTGAATATTTGAAATTTAAGAAAAATTTTAATAATATTCCGATAATTATCTAAAAAGGAATATAATGGATTGGACAAAAAACAGCTGGAGAAACAAACCGATAAAACAGCAGCCGGTATATGAAGATCAAGAGAAATTAAAACAGGTTGAAAAAGAGTTGAGCAAATATCCTCCGCTTGTATTTGCCGGGGAAGTTAGAAGTTTAAAAAAAGATTTGGCAAAAGTATGCGAAGGAAAAGCCTTTTTGCTTCAGGGTGGGGACTGTGCGGAAAGTTTTGCGGAATTTGATGCAAATAATATAAGAGATATGTTTAAAGTTATGATGCAGATGGCTGTAGTACTTACTTTTGCAGGTGGACTTCCTGTAGTAAAAATAGGCAGAATAGCCGGTCAGTTTGCAAAACCTAGAAGCAGTGATTATGAAGAGAAAAACGGAGTTAAATTACCTAGTTACAGAGGAGATATAATAAATTCTATCGAATTTACTCCTGAAGCAAGAAAAGCTGATCCGGAAAGAATGCTTAAAGCATATAACCAGTCAGCGGCCACAATGAACCTTTTAAGGGCTTTTGCTAGGGGCGGTCTTGCGGATCTTAGAAAAATACACAAATGGACACTTGATTTCGTTAAAGAATCTCCGCAGGCACATAAGTTTGAAGAGCTTGCAGACAGAATTACGGAAAGTCTTAAATTTATGGAAGCTGTGGGAATAAATCCTGAAAACACTCCAAAATTAAGAGAAACAAGTCTTTATACGTCACATGAAGCGCTTTTACTGAATTATGAAGAAGCCCTTACAAGACAGGATTCTCTTACAGGAGAATGGTATGACTGTTCTGCACATATGCTGTGGATCGGAGACAGAACGAGAGATCCTAATGAAGCACATGTTGAATTTTTAAGGGGAGTTAAAAATCCTGTAGGCGTTAAAGCCGGACCAACTATGACTCCGGAAGGTCTTTTGGAAATAATTGAAAAACTGAATCCTGAAAATGAACCGGGAAGAATCAATATAATCGTGAGAATGGGTGCTGATAAAATTGAAAATGAATTTCCTAAATTATTAAAAGCAGTAAAAGATGCAGGTAAAAACGTTGTATGGAGCATCGATCCGATGCACGGAAATACGGTTAAAACCCCGAACGGGTATAAAACAAGAGATTTTAACGAAGTTTTAAGAGAAGTAAAAGGTTACTTCAAAGTACATGAAGAAATGGGAACATTCCCTGGAGGAGTTCATTTGGAAATGACCGGTAGGGAAGTTACAGAATGCGTCGGCGGTTCTCAGGAAATTAAAGAATGCGATCTGGAAAGATGCTATGAGACTCACTGCGATCCTAGATTAAATGCTACGCAGGCATTAGAGCTTTCATTCTTAATTGCGGATCTTTTAAAACAGGCAATTAACAAAAATCCTCAAATTTAATCCGGAAGGATTTATTTCCGGATTTCTTTTAATATAATTTCTTCCAGTTTATCAAGCGGTGCCGATATTTTTTGTTTGAACTGTGTTCTGTTGAATGTCTGCTGTCTTTTTGCAAGTCTTGCAGTGTTGGTAATAATTTTTTCTTTTAGTTTATCGTAAGTGTATAAACCGTTGAAATAATCCAAGACTTCTTTAATTCCTATTGCTTTTAGTGCCGGCAGTCTTCTGTCCAGATATTTTTTTTCAAGATATGCAACTTCGTCTATAAGTCCGTTTTTAAACATTTTTTCGGTTCTTTTTCTTATTCTTTCTCTAAGCAGTTCCCTGTTTACGTCAATTTCGAAAATAGGGATGTCTTTTATTACCGGTTTGGGAGGATTTAAACGGAAATAATCACTTGGAGGAGTGTTTGAAGCCAAGTATATTTCTATTCCTTTTTGTATTCTGTATGTGTCATTGGGAGAAATTTTTTCTGCGTAGTTTTTATCTATTGATTTTAAAAATTTATAATCTCTTTTTTTTGCCTCTTTTTTAATTTCTTCAGTAATTTCAGGCATTTGTGATATTCCTTCGGTCATAGCTTTAAGGTAAAATCCGGTTCCCCCAACTATTATAAGCTTTTTATGCGGAATCTGTCTGTAAATTTCAATAAATTTCGCTACGTCGAATTTTTGATTTGGATAAATTTCGTTTATACCGTAATGTTTTACGAGTGAGAGCTCTTTAGGAGAAGGTTTGGCTGATGCTATATCTATTTCTTTATAAATACTCAGCGAGTCTAGAGAAAGTATTTCATATCCGAGTTTTAATGCGAGATTTATTGCCAAATCGCTTTTTCCGCTAGCCGTAGGACCTATAATTGCAAACATAAAGACCTTTTTTGATACAATTATACAAAATAAGTTATTAAGTTGATAAGTTGTGAAGCAGTTAAGGAGAAAGAATAATGTTAAAAAAATATATGGATCTGGTTAAATTCTCACATACTATATTCAGTATACCTTTTATTTTGATAGCTATGGTTGTTGCGGCAGACGGATGGTTTGGTTGGAAACTGCTGTTTTTGGGTCTACTTGCAGCAGTAAGCGCCAGAAATTTTGCAATGGCCGTAAACAGGCTGGTTGACAGGGATATTGACGCTAAAAATCCCAGAACGCAAAACAGACCTTCTGTAACAGGAGAAATAAGTGAATCTCAAATAAAGCTCTTTATTTTAGCCAATGCTCTTATTTTTATAGGGACCGCGTATTTAATCAACTCATTGGCATTTAAACTTTCAATTCCGATTCTTATTGTTTTGGGCGGTTACAGTTATTTTAAAAGATTTAGCGAATTTGCGCATTTAATACTTGGAATATCACTTGGACTTGCGCCGATTGCGGGAGCAATTGCAATAAGTGCATCAATACCTTGCTGGTCTGTGTTTTTGGCTCTCGGAGTGATGTTTTGGGTGGCAGGCTTTGATATTTTATATTCGCTTCAGGATATGGAGTTTGATAAAAATGAGGGGCTGCATTCCATTCCGGTGCTTGTTGGAGAAAAAGGCGCTATTTTTATCTCAAGCATGTTTCATGTGTTCAGCGTAATATTCTGGGCTCTTTTCGCCGCTTATGCAAATCTTGGATTTTTTGGCTGGCTTGCGGTGGTTCTTGCTGCGGTAATGCTTTATTATGAGCAGAAACTTGTAAGAAGAGATTTTAAAAATATTCCAAAAGCATTTTTTGATGTAAACGGATATCTCGGAATAGCGTTTTTAATATTAATTATTCTTGACAAGGTGTAAAAATGCCTAGATTAATTCCTGCGTTTATCGAATTTGAATTTAACGAATATAATGAAGTGTTAAAAGAAGAGTATGATAAACTCGGAAGCGAAAGCGACGATCCGATAGGACAGTATATAAAGCTTGCAAAAGCAAGAGGCGAAACAAAAGAGACAGATCCCGTTTTAATGGAACTCCTAATAGCGCTTCACAGGAAAATAGACGAACTGAGCGCTTATATAAAAAATGAAAAAAAAGAGCTTTTAAAACTTAACGAAAAAACCGAAATAGAAAAGATCGGTTTTGACTATTTTGAAATAAAAGAGCCGCTTTTTAAAAAAGGCGTAAAATATTACGGCAGAATGTCTCTTCCGGTATTTCCTCCGAGAACAGTACCTATTATATTTGAAGCGGAAAATGAAAAATTGGGTAAAATTTTACTGATGCACGAACGAGACCTGAAAGATTACAACGCATTTATTATGGCTAGAGAAAGGGCAATAATCAGGGAAATGAAGGGAACTAATGGGTAAAATAGAAATAATTATGTTTTTAGGCCTTAGCGGGTTTATACTTTTTTTGTTTTTTTATATGTTAAAAAGGGACAAAGTCGTAGACAGTAAAATGGCGGCGCTAGAACTTGCGTTGGAAGATTTGAATCAGGAACTGTTTAAAATAAAAAAAGATTTAAAAAACAATAATACGCAGAAAACTCTGGAAGAGATGGAAAGTGTAATAGAAAAACTTATAAGCAATGTAAAAAAAATGGAAGAAAAAAACATTAAGTATATTAAAGAACTTGAAAATAAACTTTTCAGTGTTGAGCATTCTGTTAAAAGTAAGATGGTGGATTTTTCAAATATCAATAAAACAGACGAACAGAAAATAATCAATTTGTATAAAAACGGTTACTCCATTGAAGATATAAGCAGAGAATTGAGGATACCTGCAGGTGAGGTTGAACTGGTTATAAAATTTCAAAGTTTATAGAAAAAAGAATAAAAAAGAGTTTTAAAACTTAAAGTTTACTTAAATTAAGGTTTTTTTAAGTTTTCTAAACTAAAATTCCATACCTAAAAAATTCACAAAAGGTGTGATAATGAAATTTACTAAATCAATTAGAGAAGAAGATGTTAAAAGAGATTGGATTTTAATAGATGCAAAAGATAAAATATTCGGTAGAGTAATCACTGAAATCGCAACAATTCTTAGAGGTAAACATAAACCATATTTTACTCCTCACGTAGACTGTGGTGATTATGTAGTTGTTATTAATGCAGATAAAGTTAAATTTTCTACATCAAAAAAATTAGAAGACAAATACTATAAACATACAGGTTATTTTGGAAACCTAAAAGAAGAAACAGTAGAAAAACTTCTTACAAACAATCCAGAAAAATTATTTAAACTTGCGACAAGAGGAATGCTTCCAAAAACTAAACTTGGAAGAAAAATGCTTAAAAAATTAAAAGTATACGCAGGTGAAAATCATCCTCATACAGCTCAAGTAAAGGGTAACTAATGAAAATGCACGGAAGAATTTACGCAACAGGAAAAAGAAAAGAAGCAGTAGCAAAAGTATGGCTAAAAGCCGGAAGCGGTAATATTACTGTTAACGGTAAACCTTTAGACGAGTTTTTAGGTGGTAGAGAAGCGCTTAAACTTAGAGTAAGATGGCCGTTAATGCTTACTAAACAAGAAAATGCCGTAGATATCGATGTAAAAGTATTCGGAGGCGGGTTTGCGGCTCAAGCCGATGCTGTAAAACACGGTATATCTAAAGCGCTTGTAGAATATGCTCCTGAATTCAGAACTATTCTTAAACCTGCAGGTTTATTGACAAGAGATGCAAGAAGAGTAGAAAGAAAAAAATACGGGAAAAAGAAAGCGAGAAAATCTCCACAATTCTCAAAAAGATAAGTTTTTATCTTTTTTTCTTTTTTACTATCCAAAAGAGTGTCTGTCACTATCTTATCCGTTGTTTGTTTACTACTATATCATTTATATTAAACGAAGTTAGTTTGTTAAATTTTACTAATAGAAAAATATAAAAAAATTTTCAAATCAAAACTGTATATTTAAATAAGTATTTAATCTCTTTTAACATATAAATATAGAAGTTTTGATAAAATATAAAATATTAGACAAAAGGAGCTAAATGAAAATATCTTTAGTTTTAAGCGGCGGAGGTGCAAGGGGATATATACATATCGGTGTTATTG
The DNA here is from genome assembly GCF_055388085.1 of Nautilia abyssi. NCBI lineage: Bacteria > Pseudomonadati > Campylobacterota > Epsilonproteobacteria > Nautiliales > Nautiliaceae > Nautilia > Nautilia abyssi. The sequence goes on from NZ_AP042376.1 coordinate 105,217, forward strand.
AAGAGTTAAAAGCTCAAGGATATGAAATTGTTTCAATTAGCGGCACTTCTATGGGAGCGCTTATCGGTGCTTTAGAAGCATGCGGCAAACTTGATATATATAAAAACTGGGTTGAATCGTTAGAACTTATTGACATACTCAAATTTATTAAACCTCCTTTTAAGTTAAACGGTGATAAAATTTTCAATAAAATCAAAGAGCTTGTCGGAGAATATTATATTGAAGATCTGCCTATAAAATTTACGGCTGTTGCAACGGATTTGAAAAAAGGCAAGGAGGTATGGTTTCAAAAAGGTCCTTTGTGGGAGGCTGTAAAAGCGTCAGCAGCTATACCTGGCGTGTTTGAGCCAGTACATCTTCATAATATGACGCTTGTTGACGGCGGTGTGCTTAATTTAATGCCGGTGGCGCCTGTAATGAGCGATATAAGCGATTTGATAATTGCCGTTAATTTATATGGGGAAGAAGATAAGGAAATCAAGGTAAGGTACAAGAAAGAGACAAAAAAGAAAATTAATATTCTTCATGAAATGTGGGATAAAATATTTGAAGAAAAAGACGACCCGACAAGCATGTCTATTGAACTTATGATGAAAGTGATCTTTAGATACAGAAGAGCGGAATATATTCCCGATCTGGAAATTAAATTTCCGTCAAATATAGCAAACTGGTACGAATTCCACAGAGCGATTGAGCTTATAGAAATAGGCAGGGAATATACAAGGGAAGTTTTAATAAAAGAAAAAATGAGAAAGCAGGATAAACACAAATAACTCAGTTTCATTTTGTTATAATTTCGCAAAAAGGAGAAGACATGCAAAAAATATTTACTAAAAACGCTCCTGAAGCAATCGGGCCGTATTCACAAGCTATTAAAGTAGGCAATTTTATTTATACATCCGGACAGATTGCTCTGACTCCTCAAGGCGATTTTTTGGATGTTGATGTTAAAACACAGACGAAACAGGTGTGTGAAAATTTAAAAGCTGTTTTGGAAGCTGCCGGTGCAAAACTGGAAAATGTAGTAAAAACAACAATATTTTTAGACGATATTAATAATTTTACGGCTGTTAACGAAGTTTACGGAGAATATTTCACTCACAAACCTGCAAGAAGCACCGTTGCTGTAAAAGAGTTGCCAAAAGGTGCTAAAGTTGAAATTGAATGCGTTGCATTCGTGGAATAAAACTTAAACTTTTCTTAATTTAAGTTTAGTTTAAGGAAATATAGTTAATATTTCATCCTAAAAAACCAATAAAGGGTTAAAGAAATGTATGCAGTTATTAAACATGGCGGAAAACAATATAAAGTAAGCGTTGGAGACGTATTAGAACTTGATAGAATTGAAGGTGCTGAGCCTAAATCAAGTATAGAATTAAATGAAGTTTTATTAGTAAAAGGTGATGATACTAAAATCGGTGCGCCTCTTGTAGAAGGTGCTAAAGTAGTAGCTGAAGTAATTAATAACGGAAGAGGAAAAAAAGTTATTATTTTCAAAAAAAGAAGAAGAAAAGATTCTAGAAGAAAAAGAGGTTTCAGAAGAGACTTCACTAGAGTAGTAATTAAAGAAATCGTAGCTTAATTTAAGGAGATTCCATGGCACATAAAAAAGGACAAGGGTCAACTCAGAACAACAGAGATTCTGCTGGTAGAAGACTTGGCGTTAAAAAATTCGGAGGAGAGTTCGTAAGAGCAGGTAATATTATTATCAGACAAAGAGGAACAAAAGTTCACCCTGGTAATAACGTTGGACTAGGAAAAGATCATACTATATATGCTTTAATTGACGGATACGTAAAATTCGAAATTAAAGACAAACAAAGAAAAAAAGTTTCAGTATATCCGATCGAAAACAACTAATTCTCTCTTTTTCCCCTCATTTTAATTCATAATTTGATAAAATTCATAATTAGTTAATGGCTAGTAGTTAATTATTAGCAGTTGAAAATATACAGTGTATATTAATAATCATTACCTATTATCCATTGTAAAAGGAAATAAATGTTTGTAGATAATATTAAACTAAAAGTAAAATCAGGCAAAGGCGGTCAGGGCTGTGTAAGTTTCAGACGTGAGAAGTTTGTAGTAAAAGGCGGACCTGACGGCGGAGACGGCGGAAAAGGCGGAGATGTTATTATTGAATGTGACAATAACACCCATACTCTTTCTCATTATAAAGGAAGAAAGCTTTTAAAAGCTAAAAACGGAAGACCTGGAGAGGGAAGAAAAAAACACGGTGCAAACGGTGAAGATTTAGTACTTAAAGTACCGCCAGGAACACTTATTAAAGACGCAGAGACAGGCGAAGTGCTTTTGGATATGAAAGAACACGGTGAAAGAAAAATTTTACTTGAAGGAGGCAGGGGAGGACTTGGAAACTGGCATTTTAGAGGTCCGAGAAACCAGACTCCAAGATACGCTCAGCCAGGAGAAGAGGGTAAAGAACTGGAAATTGTACTGGAACTTAAGCTAATAGCCGATGTAGGGCTTGTAGGATTTCCTAATGCCGGAAAATCAACTTTGATAAGTACTCTTAGCAATGCAAAACCTGAAATTGCAAATTATGAATTTACAACATTAACACCTAAACTGGGCGTAGTAAGAGTTGATGAATACAGAAGTTTTGTAATGGCAGATATTCCCGGAATTATTGAGGGTGCTCATGAAGGAAAAGGTCTTGGAATAGAGTTTTTAAAACATATAGAAAGAACTTCGACAATTCTTTATATGATAGATATGGCTTCATTCAGAGATCCAGTATATCAATTTAAAACATTGCAAAAAGAGCTTAAAGAATACAGTGAAAAATTGGCAAGCAGGGATTATGCCATTGCTCTTACTAAATGTGACAGTGTGGATACTGAAAAAATAGAAGAGTTTTTTGACAAACTCGGTATTGAAAAAAGCGAACCTAAGTATAAAGCAAATCCGGAATATCCTTGCCATTTTGATGATAAAACATTTGTTTTACCTATCAGTTCAGTCGCAAATATTAACATAGAGGCGCTTAAATTTGCTTTATATGATCTTATTGAAAAAAGTAAAAGAAAAGAAAATGAAGAGACTGGTTTTTAAAGTCGGAACGGCTACATTATACGAAGACGGACATTTAAGTAAAAGAATAGATGAAATCGTAGAGCTTTTAAGCGAACTTAATAAAAAATATGAAGTTTTATTGGTAAGCAGCGGGGCTGTAGGAGCCGGATATACCAGATGTCCGCTTGATAAAAGCAGACTGGAAAACAAACAGGCCCTTGCAGCAATCGGACAGCCGCTTTTAATGAAAGAGTATAAAGAAAGATTTCACAAATACGATGTGACTGTTGCTCAGGTTTTGGTTACGGCTGCCGATTTTGACAGCAGGAAAAGAACAGAGAATGCTAAAAAAATGATCAATGTTTTACTTGAAAATAAAGTGATTCCGATTATAAATGAAAACGATTCAGTTTCCGTTGAGGAGATATTATTCGGAGACAATGACCAGCTGAGCGCTTATGTTACTTATTATTTTAATGCTGATATGCTTTTTATTTTAAGCGATATAGACGCCTTTTATACCGATAATCCGAAAACGAACAAAAGCGCGAAGCCTTTAAAAGTTGTAAAAGAAATAAAAGACGAGTGGCTTAAACAGGAATGTAATCCAAATGATAAATTTGCAACCGGCGGAATAGTTACCAAACTGAAAGCCGCGAAATTTTTAATGGACAGAGGAAAATCTATGTTTCTTGCAAGCGGATTTAATTTAGACGATGTAAAATCGTTTATTAAAGGTGAACATAAAGGCGGAACACTCTTTATGGGAGAAAAGTAAAAATTAAAAGTGTAAAGTTGGGAGGTATTGTATGAAGGTCGTTGCTACAAACAGAAAAGCTTATCATGATTATGATATATATGATAAATACGAAGCCGGAATAGAACTAAAAGGAAGCGAAGTTAAGGCTCTCCGCCAGGGCAGGGTAAATCTTAAGGATTCATACGTAAGAATAAAAGACGGTGAAGTTTGGTGGCTTCAGGGGCATATAAGCAATCTTGACACCACATATAAAGCTTACAGACATGACGAAAAAAGACCGAGAAAACTTCTGCTTCATAAAAGCGAAATAGCTAAGCTTGCAGGATATACAAGCGAAAAAGGCTATACACTGGTGCCTTTAAGAATATATTTTAATAACCGTAACCGCGCCAAGCTTGAAATTGCAGTGGCCAAAGGTAGAAAGCTTCATGATAAACGCAGAGTAATGAAAGAAAAAGAACTTAAAAAAGAAGCCGCAAGCGCTATGAAGAGATACGGGTTTTAAAAAGTTAGCTGTGAAGTTGATAAGTAGTGAAGTTGTGAGGGATAAGGTTAATTAGTTATTTGTATATTGGTATATTAGTTATTAATGGTTAAGTTATTAAAGTTTGAAATTGGTTAAGATTAATTTGGGTTGACTAAGTTGGAAGAGGGAGTTTAAGCGTTAATAAGCTCTTTTAAATCTTCCAAAACTTTTGCCGCGTGACCTTTGGCTTTTACTTTTTTATATTCTTTTACAATTTCTCCTTCAGGGTTTATGATAAAAGTCGATCTGATAACTCCTTCATATTCTTTTCCGTACATTTTCTTTTTGCCCCATGCTCCGTAGGCTTTTAATACTTCTTTATCCTCATCGCTTAAAAGCGTAATGCTTAGGTTGTGTTTTTCGATAAAGTTACAGTGTCTTTTCGGACTGTCCGGGCTTATTCCTATTACAATTGCGCCAAGTTTTTCAAATTCATCCAACAATTCGCTGAATTCTTTTGCTTCAGTTGTACAACCCGGTGTATTGTCTTTTGGATAAAAATATAAAACTATCCATTTTCCTTTTAAATCCCTAAGACATATTTCAACGTTGTCCTGATTGGGTAAACAAAACTCATATGCTTTCATTATGCTCCTTTTACATTAATTTTACTTTATTTTAGTGATATTTTATAAATTTGTCAAAAAAAACGTCATAGCTTTTAAAAAGTGACATTTAAGTGATATAATAAAGAAAAAAAAGGGTGAAGATGAAGAAGATTTTTTACTCTCTTTCTTTAAGAAACACTATGATTATTATCATAGCATTGGCTACAATGGTGATTTCTTATTACAATATTAGGGATTTAATGACTTCAATGCAGATAGAAAAAGAAAAAACGGCATTGAGAGAACTGGTAATGCTTAGTAAATCATTAAGCGCCCTTATTCACGAAACTCAAAAAGAAAGGGGGGCCAGTGCAGGTTATATCGGAAGCGGAGGTAAAAAATTCAAAACAATATTACCTAAACAAAGACAGCTTACAGATGAAAAAATAAGAGAGTATAAAAAAGTATTGAAAACCGTAAATATTAAAAAATATGACGGTGAACTAGAAAGAGAGGTAAACAGATTAAATCAGTATTTAAGCCAGCTGCCTGAAATAAGACAGAAAGTTGATACTCTAAGTATAAGTCTGAAAGACGAAGTAAAATGGTATACGCAAATGAACGCCACTATTCTTAAAATTATAGGCTTAACTTCCAGACTTGCTCCGAATGAAAGAATAGCAATGGATCTTGCCGCATATGTCAGCTTTTTAAAAGCAAAAGAAAGATCTGGTATAGAAAGAGCGATACTTAGCGCCACATTTAGTGCTGATAAGTTTAAACCTGGAATGTTTGTGAAGTTTATAAGACTGATTTCAGAACAGGATGCGTATTTGGACGACTTTTTAACATTCGCTTCACCTGAAATGAAAAAAATGTATTATCAGCTTATACAGGATCCTTCTTTTAAAGAAGTAAACAGAATGAGAAATATAGCTTTACAAAAAGCTCAAGAAGGACATTTTAATATTGACCCTGAGTACTGGTTTAAAACCATAACCAAAAAAATAAATATTCTGAAAAAGATTGATGACAGAATTTCTGATATTATTTTGAGAGATTTAAACAATATAAAAGACCATTATATACTTCAGACTGTTATTGGAGTACTTATAAACATCATTATGATCATATTCGGTTATATGAGCGTTAAAAAACTTGAAATGCAGTTAAGAAGTTTAAAAGGGCTTATTTTAACAATCGCAAAAGATAAAGATTTATCTTTAGAAATCAGAATATATGAAAAAGACGAATTCGGAACAATCAGAATGGCCCTTAAAGAGTTCCTTGAAATATTGCATGATGTAATGACAAGCGCTTATATGAGTTCAAACGAAAATAAAAAATTTGCAACCAATTTAAGAAACGCGTTTAGAAAAATAAATGAAAATATCCAAAAAGAAGCTGAAATCGTAACCCAAGCCGCTGAAACAGCAGATGAACTTAAAGATAATCTTTTAGAAGAATCGCAGACTTCTAATGAAGTTAAAAATAATATTTTAATAGCAAACGAAAGTTTAAAAGAAGCTATGCAGTTGATAGATACAACAATGGAAAACATTCAGCAGAATGCTCAAAACGAAAACGATCTTGCTTTAAAACTGCAGCAGCTTTCCCAGGATGCGGAACAGGTTAAAAATGTATTGACTGTTATTAGTGAAATAGCCGACCAGACTAATTTACTTGCGTTAAATGCCGCAATAGAAGCCGCCAGAGCCGGAGAACACGGAAGAGGGTTTGCCGTTGTTGCGGATGAAGTGAGAAAACTTGCGGAAAGAACCCAGAAATCGTTAGGTGAAATTGATGCGACAATCAATGTAATAGTACAGTCTATCAATACTGCAAACGATGAAATGCATCAAAACATCGAAAATGTAAATTTAGTAACTAATCAAACCCAGGAAGTTCAGGCTAAAATAGGCGATGTTTCAAATGAAATGGAAGTTGTTGTGGAAAAAGTACAGCATAATGTGGACAAAGTTGAAGCCATTGTAAAAATAATGCAGGAATTTATTGAAAAAATGGAAAATATTAAAAAAATGTCAAATGAAAATAAAAAAAGCGTTCTTGAAAATAATCAAAATATTCAAACAATTGCAGAACTTGCGGATAAGCTTCTTAAAGAAATCAGCCAGTTTAAAATATAACCCCTTTTGGGTTGTATTAATTAAAGTAAATATTCCAGACTCTGTGACTTGAAAAAAGGAAAAATATGTGGCCTCCTGAAACTCCATATTTAACAGTAGACGGGATAGTGAAAATATTTAATCCAGAATTTGAAGGAATAGTACTTATAAAAAGAAAAAATCCTCCTTTGGGATTTGCTTTGCCGGGAGGTTTTGTAGACAGGGGAGAAAAGGTCGAACATGCTCTTGTTAGGGAAATGAAAGAAGAAATAGGAGTTAATGTAAAAATTCAAAGACTTTTAGGCGTTTATTCTGATCCAAATAGAGATCCCAGACTTCATACGGCAAGCTGTGTATTTGTATGTGTGGCAGAGAGCCTTCCGACAGCGGGAGATGATGCAAAAGAAGCGTTTGTCGTAAAGCTTGAAGATATACCATGGGATAAACTTGTATTTGATCATGCGGCCATTTTGAAAGATTTTTTATTGAGTTGTTAAATGGATAAATAGGAAAGTTGTGAAGTAGATAAGTTGTGAAGGCTGAAAGGTTAAGAATTGAGAATTGAGAATTGAGTTGTGGTGACAGACACTGTTATTTTAGAATAAAAAAAGCCGTTATAATCCGGCTTCTTTTAGAGCTTCGGCCTGATAGTGAGCAATTAGAGGATCTATAATTTCGTCAAAAAGTCCTTCACTCATAATTTGTTCAAGTCTGTAGAGCGTCAGACCGATTCTGTGGTCTGTTATTCTGTTTTGTGGGTAATTGTACGTTCTGATTCTTTCGCTCCTGTCACCACTTCCTACCTGGCTTTTTCGAGCTTCTCCGATAGCGGCAAGTCTTTCATTTTCAAGTTTTTCAAAAACTCTGGCTTTAAGTATCTGCATAGCTTTGTCTTTGTTTCTCTGCTGGCTTCTTTCATCCTGCATTGATACGGTGATACCTGTTGGTATGTGAGTCATTCTTACGGCACTTTCCGTTTTATTAACGTGCTGCCCTCCGGCTCCTCCGGCACGCATTACTTCTATTTTAATATCTTTTGGGTCCAGTTCAATATCAACATCGTCAACTTCCGGCATTACTGCCACCGTAACGGCAGAAGTGTGTATTCTACCCTGTGATTCCGTTGCAGGAATTCTTTGAACCCTGTGTGTGCCGCCTTCGTATTTAAGTCTGGAATAAACGCTTTCCCCTTTGATTAAAAGAATAATTTCTTTATATCCTCCCATATCGCTTTTGCTTTCGCTGACTATTTCTACTTTCCATCCTTTATTATCGGCGTAGCGCAGATATGCTTTTACCAAATCTCCTACAAACAGTGCGGCTTCGTCACCTCCCGTTCCGGCTCTTATTTCAAGGAAAATATTTTTATCGTCGTTTGGATCTTTTGGAAGAAGCAGTATTTTGATTTCTTCTTCTAGTTTTGGAAGTTTTTCTTCCGCTTCTTTTAATTCTTCTTTGGCAAGTTCGGCCATTTCCGGATCGTCAAGCATCATTTTTGCTTCTTCTATTGTCTGTATTATACTTTCATACTCTTTAGCTTTTTCTACAATCGGTTCTAGACTTCTGGCCTCACGCGAAAGTTTTGTCATTTTTTTTATATCCTGTGTAATTTCCGGAGAACTTAACATTTGATTTATATCGTTATATTTGTCTACGAACGGTTTTAATTTATCAAGCAGCATTTTAATCCTTTAAAGATTATGTAATTTTTTGGAATTATAACATTTACAGTTACAAATTATTAAAAAGTGGGGTGGGAAGAGGGGGAAAAATAAAAATTATGCTGACGGTTCGATTGATTTTACTAAATGATGAAGTCTAGAAATTTTTCTTCTTGCTGTGTTTTTCTTTAAAATACCTTTATTGATGAAGCTTTGGAATTTTTTGTTTGCTACTTTCCATGCATTTAATGCAGCTTCATAATTTCCTTCAGCTACCGCAGTTTCAACATTTTTAGTGATTGTTTTAATTCTTGTTCTGTAGTATCTGTTTCTCTCTGTTCTTTTTCTTGTTTGTCTGATTCTTTTCTCAGCAGATTTAACGTTTGCCATTTATGTCCTTTTTTGAAGCGTATTTTATAAAAATTTGGTAAAATTTGCAAATAAATATTTCATTTTTAAAAGGAAACGGATGAAACTTTTTGGAACCGACGGTGTAAGAGGCAAGGCGGGGGAGGTGATAACTCCTTTTTTAGCAATGAAGCTTGCAATGGCTTTCGGGGAGAGCCTTGAGAAAAAAACCGGTAAGATTTTAGTCGGAAAAGATACCAGAAGAAGCGGATATATGATAGAAAATGCCCTTGTAAGCGGACTTACAGCAATAGGATATGACGTAATACAAATAGGTCCGATGCCTACACCGGCTATAGCTTTTTTAACGGAAGATATGAGATGTGACGGTGGAATAATGATAAGCGCATCGCATAATCCTTACTATGACAACGGAATAAAATTTTTTGACAGTGAAGGAAATAAACTTTCTACAGATTGTGAAGAAAAAATAGAAAAAAGATATTTTGAAAATAATTTTAATTTAAAAACAGAAAAAGATATCGGAAAAAGTAAAAGAATTGACGACGTAATAGGAAGATATATCGTTCATATAAAATCATCATTTCCAAAACATGTGAATTTAAACGGAATGAGGATAGTTCTTGATACAGCAAACGGTGCGGCGTATAAAGTGGCGCCTACTATTTTTACTGAACTAGGTGCCGATGTTATTACCATTAACGATGAGCCTGACGGATTTAATATAAATCAGAATGCGGGAGCAATGCATCCGGAATATTTGGCTAAAAAAGTGCTTGAATACAGGGCTGACATCGGATTTGCCCTTGATGGCGATGCAGACAGGCTTGTAGTTGTGGATGAGAGAGGAGAAGTTGTAGACGGAGACAAACTTTTAGGCTCTTTGGCATATTACCTTCATAAAAACGGCAAATTAAAAAACAACGGTGTAGCGGTAACGGTTATGAGTAACGGCGCGCTTGAAGATTTTTTAAGCGGCTACGGCATAAAGGTATACAGAAGCGCCGTAGGGGATAAATATGTCTTGGAAGTTATGAAAGAAAAAGGACTGAATTTCGGAGGAGAACAGTCAGGCCATATAATATTCAGCGATTATGCAAAAACAGGTGACGGGCTTGTGAGTGCTCTTAAGGCTGTTGCATATCTTATTGAAAGCGGTAAAAAAGCCAGTGAGGCATTTGATCTGTTTGAACTTTACCCTCAGGTACAGGATAATATTAACGTTTCTACAAAGACTCCTATTAAACAAATAGAAGGTGCTGAGGAAATCCTGAAATCGGTTGAGAGTGAAGGGTACAGACATCTAGTAAGATATTCAGGTACGGAAAATAAACTAAGACTGCTGATAGAAGGTGAAAACGAAAAAAAAGCAAAAGAACTGCTGGTTAAATTAAAAGAATTTTTTAAAAGCAGGCTTTCATAAAGAATGGGGAATGGAGAATTGAGAATTGAGAAAAAGTTAGCGGTTAAGTTTTTAAGTGCGTTTTTTTTAATATTTATTATAGACCAATTGATAAAATATGTTTTTTTACAAGGTTTTGAATTTAACAGCAGGTGCATTTCTTTAGTTCTTACGTTTAATAAAGGTGTGGCTTTTTCCATGTTTGCTTTTTTGGGTGCATATTTAAAATATATTCAGCTGATTTTAATAGGAGTGCTTATTTATGTGTTTTATAAAGAAAAGCTTATTTTCACTCATCCTGTAATAAGCGGTATACTGTTTGCAGCAGCTTTATCCAATCTTTCTGACAGATTTATAAGAGGCGGTGTTGTTGATTATGTATACTGGCACTGCGGATTTGATTTTGCAATATTTAATTTTGCTGATGTTTGTATAGATTTTTCAATAATTATGTTTGCTTATTATTACTTTTTTGGTAAAATTCCAAAGAAGGTCGCGTAGCTCAGTTGGTTAGAGTACTACCTTGACATGGTAGGGGTCACAGGTTCGAATCCTGTCGCGACCACCATTAAATTCTACATATGGGTGTCTGTCACTATATCTATTTAAAGCTGATTAAATATTGTTGATGTATAATTGTGATAATAATTATAAAGGAAACGGATGAGACTATTAATTCAGAATGTGGGTGAAATAGAAATTGAAAATATTGTTTTGGATTATAACGGCACAATAGCGGAAGACGGGATTGTAAAAGAAAGCGTAAAAAGATATATTAAAGAGCTTCAAAGCGAATTCGATATATATGTGATTACTTCCGACACTCACGGCAGCGCGGCCAAAAATCTTGAAGGAACAGATGTTAAGCTTAAAATATTAACAAGTTCTAATCATACAGAAGAAAAAGAAAGTTTTGTAAAAGAGCTGAAAAACGTTTTTGCTATCGGTAACGGAAGCAACGATTCTCTTATGCTTAAAGCGGCGGATATAGGCGTATGCGTGATTGAAGACGAAGGGGCAAGCGTAAAAAGTGTTTTGAATGCTGATATTGTATGTAAAAGTATTGAAAATGCATTTGAGCTTTTGATAAAACCGAAAAGAATCATTGCAACTCTCCGTGAATGAGGCGTTTGAGCTGATTGGTGTATTTGTTGTTTGTGTTGGTGGTTCATAACTTTTATATAAACGTTGTATCATCAACTATAAACCATTAACCATCAACTGTCAACTGTCAAATTTATAAATATATCCTCTGACTTTTGGAGGTATTTTTTCTTTTCTCATTTTTTCTTTGAATTCTTTATCCATTGCGGTTTTTATATAAGGTGCTATATAGATATGTTTTTCATTGCTGTCTATTGCGATTTTTCCCTGGATTACACATGAAAAACCGGTTTTTATTACCTCATCCCTTTGAGCTTTGCTCATTATGACTCCCAGTTCTTTTAAAATAAGGTCTGTTTTTTTAATGTCTATTTCTGGCGATGTTTTTTGAAATCTGTAGAGTTTTTCTTTTTTTTCCCAGTTTTTCTGAAAGAGCAGGTTTAAATCATTTTCAAGATATTCAAAACTTTTTTTTACTCCTTCGGCATACAGATCGATGAATTTATTCGCAAATTCGTCTCTTATAAAATTTCTTTTATATTTTTTGTCAAAATTACTGCGGTCTATAAAATATTTAATTCCCTTTTCATTTAAAAAAGCTACAATTTCTTTACGAGATACATTATAAAAAGGTCTGTATATTTTATAACCCTCTCTCTCCTCCCATTCACCCATTGCTATTATTTCTTTAAGACCTGCGCCTTTTCCAAGCTGCATCAAAAGCCATTCGAATCTGTCGTTTAACTGATGGGCTGTAATGAGTGTATCATAGCCGTGATTTTTTATAATTTCTTCAAAAAATCTGTATCTGCATTCCCTTGCCGATTTTTCAGAAAATTTTTCTAAATAACAGTCTTTAATATAAATTTTTTTATTATATTTGCGTGCAAGCTCTTTGGCATATTCGACTTCTTCATTACTGGTTTCTCTGGTATGGTAATTGACAATGGCCATATCAAAAGATATATTATTTTCCATAAGCCGGAAAAAAAGGGCAGTTGAATCCACTCCCGCTGAAAATGCAAGTAGGTTATTTGATAATTTTTCCAATTAACTGTTCTCCTGCCTGATTTTCTATTTTTACGTTATATAAACCGCCTATTTCAAGATTTTCTATTTCGCTGTCGTTAATTAAAATATCTCCGTCTATTTCTGGAGCCCAGAGTTTAGGGCGGACGCTGTAAAACAGTTCGTCTTCCGTCAGTCCGTCAAGATAACATCTGCAGGTTTTGTTCAGATATTTTTTAAGGGCGTTTTTAGTTGTCTGTTTTACTATTTTTCCCATTTCTTTCGCTCTTTGATCAATTGTGTTTTGAGGAAGTTTGTCTTTTCTTTTGAAAGCCGCGGTATCTTCTTCGTCGGAATATGCAAATACGTTTACCCTGTCGAATTCGAACTCTTTTATGAAATTTTTAAGCTCTTCAAAGTCTTCTTCGCTTTCTCCAGGATGACCTACTATTACGGATGTCCTTATGAAACTGAACTCTTTTTTCATTTCATACAGAAGTGATTTGAGTTTATCAACGCTTCCCGGTCTTTTCATGATTTTAAGCATTTTTTCGCTGATATGCTGTATAGGCATATCGAAATAGTTTTCCACAACGGGTGAAGCGAAGATTCTTCTTATCAGTTTTTTGGTTGTTGTCGCAGGATATAGATATAAGATTCTAACGGTAATGTCTTCGATTTTATCAATTTCGTCAATTAATCGTTCAAGCCCGTCTTTAATGCCTTTGTCTCTTAAATATGAGCTGGAATCCTGAGAAGCAAGTGAGAAATCTTTAAAACCTTTATCTTTTAATCTTTTAATTTCATCAATAATTTCGGGAATTTCTCTTGAATTTAGTCTGCCTTTGAAATTCGGAATGGCGCAAAAGGCGCATTTTTGATTGCAGCCTTCAGAGAGTTTGATGTATGCGTGGTAGCTGCTGCCCGTTATTATTCTCTCGTCGTTGTGAATCAAATAAACTTTTGGGGAAAATTTGGATTTTTTTTCTTTTATGAGTTTGTCAATTTTATCAAAATCTCCGACTCCCGTCCATATGTCTACTTCCGGAATCTCTTTTGGAAGGATGTCTTTATATCTTTCACTAAGACATCCCGTAACAGCAAGAACCGCATTGTCTTTTTTAGCATCAGCCAGTTCAAGTATTGTCTGAATCGATTCCTCTTTTGCAGGATTAATAAATCCGCAGGTGTTTACTATAAGCAGATCCGCTTCGTCAGGATTGTCGGTAAGAGTGTATCCGTCTTTGAGACGGCCAAGCATTACTTCACTGTCTATAAGGTTTTTAACACATCCTAACGACGCTAAATAAAGTTTCTTCAAGAAAATCCTTTTTTTTAAAATTTTATCAAAAGTGTTATAATTATGTAAAATGTGAAAAGGCTGCTGATGGAAAGAATCGGGTTAATTATTGGGCTGGTTTTGACGATTATAGGAATAGTTAAGATAGATATGTTTTTAATTCCTACTTTAAATTATTTTGGGAAATATGTTTTTTTTGCGGCTTTTAATATTTTTGTTTTTTGGGTGGAATGGGTCTTTTATAAAAAATTCGGAGGTTTGATGAAAATAATTATGCCTGCGGTCTTCGGACTAATAATACTGCTGATCGGAGTTAAATTTGCGTAAGATAATTGTTTTTATTGCTACAGTATTGTTTGCTCTAAATACACCAAATCTTGATTACCGCATGGATGAGTGTAAATGGGATAATAATTCTAACACTTTTGAAATATTAAATAGCGGAAGTGCCGGAAGTGATTATAATGCATCGGCAGTAAGCGCTTATGTTCTTAAAGGGAAAATAAATAATGGAGGATACTTTAACGGAAGTTATATGCAGCTTAAAAACTATTTTCCTTTAGGTAACAGTTGGAGTGCTACTTTTTGGGTAAAATTTCCTTTAAATGGAACTGAGAGTCAGGATTATATTTATGAATGGAACCGTGGATGGGATAGATATTATTTATATGTGATAGGCAGTGTTGACGGAACAGGTGATATTGGACTGTTTTTAAAAGACAGTTACGGTGATTATCAGTTTGGAGTTTATGATAATAATGGATATTTAGAATATATTAATATTCCTGATTTAATTGACGGATGGCATTTTTTTGCATTAGTTAATAATGGCGTTTCCACCACTTTATATATCGACGGCAATTCTACGCCTTATACGGTGGACTTGTCAACCAAAGGTAATCTTGCACTTATCGGTAGTTCAACTGATTATTCTAATGATAAAACTATAGGTGCCGAAATGGATGAATTTAAAATTTGGAATAATTATGAACTTTCTACAAGTGAAATTTATAATATTTACAATAATGAAAACAGCGGATTAAATTATGACGGTAGTAGTAGAAATATTATTGAATGTCCTATAAATCAACTGATTGATTTAAAAATGGATGAATGCAGCTGGGATAATGATACTGCTACTTATGAAATAAAAAACAGCGGTGTTATGGGAAATGAATATAATGCCACATCAGTAAATGAAGCAAATGTTACCATAGGTAAGATATGTAACGGCGGAGATATCAACAGCACGTCTACAGAAGATAAAGCGGTTTTATTGGAAAATAATTTTATACTTCCAGCAGATTATACTTTGAATTTATGGATAAAATTTCCGTTAAGTTTTGAAGGACATTATAATTTCGGTAGTAATACTAATAATACTTATTTCTTTAATATTGCGGATAGACCGGGTAGCAGTTATGATTATATATACTTTGATTATAGTAATTCTACCTGGTATTTATGTGTAATGGATGATAATAATAAAGATTGTCAAGAATTTGATCCAAATTCATACAGCGGCTGGCATATGCTGACTTTTAATGTAAGTAGTAGCAATCAAGAAACTGATTTTTATGTAGACGCACAGAAAAAGTTAACATTTTCGGCATATCCTACAGGTAAACTCGGTCTTTTATTTAACAGTGATTATGGAAGTTTTATTGATAATCAGCCAAATGAACAGTCAATCGGAAGTGATGTGGATGAGTTTGAAATTTACTCCCAGATATTGGATGATTCTCAAATTCAAGAGATATATAATTATGAAAACAGCGGTAAAAATTATGATGGAAGTTTGAGAGTATGTCCTATATGTAATTACACGAATAATAAAGACTCTACATTCAATGCAGTGGATTATATATCGGATGTTGCACAGTGTAATGCCGTAAACGACTGGGATGATAATATTACTACAAAATTTGCCGATAAAGAATTTAATTTGACGCTTCTAGCAAAAGATCCTGATACCGATACTCCTTTGGAAGCTAATATTACGAAAGTTACATTGTATTATTACGATTCTTCAAGTAACGGTCAGTGCAGCGGTAATTTAATCGGAAGCAAAGTAATATGTAATAACTGCGGACAGACAAACGCTAACGGATGTATGACACTTGATGAAAACACTCTTAATGTCGACAGAGCCGTAAAATGTGTTGAGGTAAATATTCAGGGCAGGGCTTTAAGCAATACTTCTACCGATGTAAACGAATCAAATTCAACCGATAATTTTGCCGTCAGGCCTTATAAGTTTATAATTACTAATATTCCTAATACAGTGAAAGCCGGGAATGATTTTAATATTACGATAAAAGCTGTCGATGAAAACGGAAATCCAGTTAAAGATTATAATGAAACGGTATATGTTAACGGACAAAGCGTGGATTTAGAGTATAACGAAACAAAAAGCGGATGTAAAACCGGAATTTTAAATAAAGTTTCAGGAGGAAATTTCGTTAACGGTGAAGCCAATATAACGCTTAATTATAATGAAGTAGGAGATTTGAATTTAACGGTAAAAGAAGTAAACGGTAGTGAATACGCTTTAGTAGACAGTGACGATACAAACGATAATCAGAGATTTATACAAAGTGTTTCGGATGTGCTGGATTTTAGTGTGGATCATTTTAAACTCAGTGCGCTTTTTGAAAATTATGATAAAGACGGCAATTTTACCTATTATGACAGAGATTTGAATATCGCTTCTAAACTGGAGCTGAATATTACGGCTGTTGATAAAAACGGAAATGTGCTAAGCAATTACAATAAAGACTGTTATGCTAAAAACATTACCGTGGATATAGCACATAACAATGTCGATGTTAATGTGTCTAAGATACTGTATAAATATATAGATACCAACGGCACGGAATATGACGGCAACGTTTCAAAAGATGAAAATGTTACGTTTGTATATAATAAAAATAATTTTACTACCGATAATAACGGATCAACTAGCGTAAATGTATATTTCAATTTTGACAGAAACTCATCGGTTGTTTTAAATCCTTTTGAATTTAATATTACAGACATTGACGTTAACGATACCGATGCAAACGGAACATTGAATTTAAATGAGACTGCCAGATATTATTACGGCAATCTGCTTTTAAGCGATGTTCTGGCTGTGGAAAACGATTTTAACAAAACATATCCTTTTATCGTATATGATGGAAACGGAGTTCTTAATCCCGGCACAAAAGAGTTTGTTTACGACTGGTATTTAAATGATAAACATTCCGCAATAGACGGCAATGTTACAGATTCGGAAATTGTCGTTTCAAAAGATTTTAACGCATCAAATACCTTAAACGGCGTAACGGTCAGTGTTGTTTCTATTGACAGCGGGAAAATTACGTTTAAAATAGACAGAACAAACAGCAATGTCAATTATGCGGTTATTCATCTGTTAAGCCCGAATCTCAAGTGGCTCTGGTATTCCAAATTTTATGAAAAATATGATATTTCGAATAATTCCAGCTGTTTAAACCATTTCTGTTTTGCCGTTTCATGGCAGAATACAAATAATGAAGGAGAAGTCGGAAGCGGAGAATTTAACGGTACTGAAGCCAATGTAACGGATACCAATTCAACCAAAAGAGGAGTGAAGATATTTAGGTAATTATATCCATATATTATCGATAAGCCTTGTGTTTCCGACTTTTGCCGCAATTAAAATAATAGTATCTCCCGGTTTTATTTCATTAATATAATTGAAATCCCTGTCGACAAATGCGATATACTGAAGTTCGTCCACATCCAGAATATCAAGCATTTCTTTTTTAATTTCTTCAATATTTTTTGTCTTTGACGAAAGTTTGGCGGCTCTTTTAAGTGCTTTGCTGATGCTAAGCGCTCTTTTTCTCTCTTCATCGCTTAAATAAATGTTTCTGCTTGAAAGCGCCAATCCGTCTTTTTCCCTTTTGGTTTCGCATTCAACTATTTCTATATCAAAGAAAAAATTTTTAACCATTTGTTTTATCAGATAGAGCTGCTGGGCGTCTTTTTTGCCGAAATAAGCACGGGTTGGGCGGATTATGTTAAACAGTTTGTTTACAACCTGTAAAACTCCGTCAAAATGTCCCGGACGGTTAAAACCTTCTAGTATATAACCTTTGATTTTAGGGGCTTTTATTAAAACTTCGTCTTTAGTATACATGTTTTCGGCCGTAGGCGTGAAAACTGCGTCGACTCCCGCTCGTTTGCATATTTCAAAATCCGCTTCCAGACGTCTTGGATATTTGTCCAGATCTTCTCCCGGTAAAAACTGGGTAGGGTTTACGAATATCGAAACAATTACATAATCGTTTTCATTTCTTGCTTTTTCTATCAGGCTTAAATGGCCTTCGTGCAATGCTCCCATTGTTGGTACGAAGCCTACAGTGCCTTTAAGTTCTTTTCTGAATTCAGATGCCTCCTGTGGGGATTTTAAAATTCTCATCATCCGCCTTTTTTGGTAAAATTATATATAAATTTTAATACGTTATAAAAGGACGGCAATGGATGCTTATGAATACAGCGAGTTAATAAAAGAGCTGGAGAATAAAATTGAGAATATAGAATCTATTTTAAAACCCGATAATTTAAATAATAGGTTAAAAGAAATTCAGGAAATGGAAAACGATCCCGATTTTTGGAACGACCCTAAAACAAGCGCAAAAGTGCAAAAAGAAAAAAATGCGATAATGAGGAAACTTGAAAAATACGAAAAAGCCAAAAGAGCCCTTCAGGATAATAAAGACATGTTCGAGCTTGCAAGCATGGAAGAAGATGAAGAAACCCTCAACGAAGTATTTGAAGACGTAAAAGAGCTGAAAAAAGCCATAAGGGATTTGGAAATTGAAGTGATGTTAAGTGATGAAAACGATTCTAAAAACGCAATTATTTCAATACATCCGGGAGCCGGGGGGACAGAATCCCACGATTGGGCTTCGATTCTTTACAGAATGTATCTGAGATATGCCGAAAGAAGAGGATGGAAAGTTGACGTTCTTGATTATCAGGCCGGAGATGAAGCCGGAATAAAAGATGTGAGTTTTCTTGTAAAAGGGGAAAACGCTTACGGATATCTGAAAGCTGAGAACGGTATTCACAGACTAGTGAGGGTGTCTCCTTTTGACAGCGGCGGAAGAAGACATACTTCATTTGCGTCTGTTCAGGTTTCTCCGGAAATTGACGATGATATTGAAATAGAAATTGATCCTAAAGATATAAGAATAGACGTTTTCCGCGCAAGCGGAGCCGGAGGCCAGCACGTAAACAAAACCGAAAGTGCCGTAAGGATTACGCATATTCCTACAGGAATAGTTGTAGGATGCCAGACTGACAGAAGCCAGCATAAAAATAAAGAGATGGCTTTTAAAATGCTTAAATCAAAGCTATACGAACTTGAACTTGAAAAAAGAAAAGCCGAAGAGGAAGGCAAACCTAAAGACGAGATGGGATGGGGACATCAGATAAGAAGTTACGTGCTATTCCCTTATCAGCAGGTTAAAGACAACAGAAGCAATAAAGCTTATTCGAGGGTAGACGACATACTTGACGGCGATTTGGACGAAGTAATTGAGGATGTTTTAATTTCTGAAAAGGAAAAAGAGGATTGAGGAAATCTTTAACTTTAATTGAGCTTATATTTACGATTGTAATAATTGCCGCCGTTTTTACGGTGATTCCTAAAATAATATATATAAGCAATAAATCTTTGGAATTTTCTAAAAAAGAGGACGCGATATTTAATATGATGTCTAAAATAATGGATATTTCGTTAAAGGAATATGACGAGCAAAATACAAATTACGACGATATACTTCTTGTAAACGACCCGCCTAAAAACGTTTTGGACTGTAATGCAAGCAGCGGATACAGATTAGGAGGGTTCGCAGGAAGCAGAAACTGTAAAGACGGAATTTTCGAGAGCAGTATAGGCAAGGACGCAAACGAACCTCCTTATGACGACGTAGACGATTACAACGGAATAGAAGAGAACACCACAAAAGACGGAAGAGTGGTATATACGCTAAAAATTACGGCAGGCTATACGGATGAATGGAATAAAAGCGATTATTCAAACGGCAGTCTGTCTTTTGACTTTACCAAAACCAGCGACAATACCAAAACAAATATCAAAAGAATAAATGTAACCGTTTCTTTTAATAATCAGACAATATCTTCAGTCAGTTATTACAGCGCCAATATCGGACATATTAAAATAAACAGCTTACAATGGTGAATAAAATGAAAAGTGAAAAATTAAAAATGAAAGATTTTAAAAAATCGTTTACTTTAATAGAAGCGATTTTTGTAATTGTAATACTGGCTTTTATTTTAATAGGCGGATTTCAAATTATCAGCAAGCTGTATGTAAGAAACTACATCGCAAAACAGACTTCTAAATTTGAATTTGTTTCCCAGCAGGTTTTAGACCAGGTGGCGTCTCTCATATATTACAGAGTTCCTTTAAGTGTAATAGGCTATAATCAGTCTACCGGGAATTTTAAATACATCGGAAATATAACTGACACTGACGATTTTCCTGTTTTGGAATGGATAGGTTATCTGAATGATGCGATGGTGGATGCGAATCTCAGCGGATTTGCGGATCTTTATGCAAGTAAAAAGCCTGTTTTAAAAGCCGTTGACTTCAACAGCAGTTTTATAAACACAATACTGCAGAATAAATACAGTACTGCAAAAACGCTTAAGGATTTGACGTCAGTGATATTTGCCGGAAGTTTTGACAGGGGAAGCGAAGCCGCTTTGTATAAATATAAAAACGCTTTCGGCTGGCACGGAAACAGAGCCGATTATGTTTACCGTATAAGCAGTTATACCCAAAACGGCAGCGACTGTGATCTTAATCTCACAAGGTATGACGGAAGTGATGTGTCCGGAATTAAAATATATGAAAAGTTTTATCTGGCAGACAGCGCCTATGCCATAGCTTTAAAAAAAGATTTAAATGTCTCAAAATGGAACTGCGGCGTAAGTTTTGACAAATTTAAAAACGACGATCTGCTTTTGTTTTATAATTACAGACCGTGGCTGGGTGAGACATTCTGCGGTGACGGAGGAGACGGAAACGTTACTTTGCTGGCTTCAAATGTAAAGTCATTCAGGGTGAAAAAAATTAATTATCATCTTATGCTTAAACTGGAGCTTTTTAAAAGCAGAGCCGATATAAATATATCGGTATCAAAACAGAAGGTGGCTTTTTAAAATGCAGAGAAAAGGTTTCGGGGTAATAAGCGCTTTGATTATAATGCTGCTTGTTGCGACATTAATGGTTATCGTAGTAAAATTTTCATTTGTTACGGTTAAACATACCGGAGATTCTTATCTTCAGCAAAGGGCTCAGCTTTTTATGCAAAGCGCTATAGAAAATTCTATTCAGGCTATAGAAGGATATGACAGAAAAGCGAATAACGGATGTTTGGAACACATGACTTTTGAAGACGAAGATAAAAGATTTACAGCGAATGTAGATGTTTTAAGGTATTACTGTTATGATTTAAACGACTGTCCGTGTGGCAATGCGGTAAAAATTTCCACACCTGAATCGCACGGATATGTGCTGTTAAAAGTAACAGTGGAGAGTAATACAAGCAATCCTAAAAACAACGATAAAAAAATAAAATTAGAAAAAATCACACTGCAAAGGCCGTAATGAAAGCGTTTAGTTTAATAGAACTGATTTTTGTAATTGTTATTATGGGTATTCTTACTTTTGTGGGAATGCAGTTTATACCGGATGAAACACTTACGGTGGATACACAAATGCTTAAAGAAAAAATACTGCAGACAAAATCAAATGCGTTAGGTTACAAAACAACAGGAACAGATGATTATGTGTGTATTACTTTTGATAAAGACTGGTTAAACAGCGAGGATAAAAATTCAAGCGAAAAAGTCCATTATACGTTCAAATCTGATATAAGCGTATTGCAGGGTTTAAACGGGAACACTCTTTGCTTTGACTATTTAGGAAGACCTTTTGACGGGGAAATAGATACTGATTTGACAAAAATGGTACATACTAATATAATTATTTCGCTAAAATACAGGAATAAAGAGCAGAATATAACGATATATCCGATAACCGGAGCTATAAGGTGACACATTGAAAGTAATCTATTTATCTGAAAATTATATTTATATTAACGAAAATGACAGAATAATCAGAAAAGAACTTTCATATGAAAAAGGTATTATTACATCTTCAATCGGATATAAAAACATTCTTAATATTACTTTTAAACTTCCAAAAACCATTGATAAAGATATGCTTGAAATTGAGGCTGAGAAGTATGTTTTTACCGAAGGGTCTTTAGATTACAACAAAGAATATAAAATAAGTTATGTTTTCAGAGAGTTTGAAGAGTTTTATAATGTTGAAGCTTTTGTGGTTGATACGGAAGTTTTAAAAAAAGAATTTGAAAAATATCTCAAGGTTTTTAAATATATCGATTTTATTTCTCTCAAACCCAGAATATTTAAATCATATTACGATATAACGGGAGCTGCTCCTAAAAACGACGCCTTTATCTATTTGGATGAGGAAGAGGCCTTTTTAAGCTGTTTTGAAAACGGAGAATTTGTGTTTGTTAAAAGTATTTCTAAACTTTCATCTCTTGCAAAACAGCTTGATAAAAGCCTAAAAGAAGTTATAGAAATACTTAAAACCAAAGGCCTTAATGAAGAAAATTATGAAGACAAAGAAACATATAGCGCAATTGAGAACTTTTTTTCACAGTTTTTTATGAAAGTAAACAATTTAATAAATTATTCGGTCAGTTATTACTCCCTTTCTAAAATAGAAAGAATTTTTTTATACTCTCCTTTTGAAATAAAAGGTTTGATTGAAAATTATGAAAATTTTTGGAATCTCAGCGGTATAGAATTTAAAAAGTATTCCCTGGATAATACCGATTATGATTCTTTTGATTATACGGCTGCCGTATATAACAGCAGACATTATTTAAGTGAGGAAGAAAACTTTTCTATTTTTCCTAAACCCGTGCCTTTTTATAAAACTAAAACAGGTACTTTGTCTTTGCTGGCTGTCGTTTGTTTCGGATTTGTGGCCGCAGATGCTTTTATAAAATATCAGACTCTAAAACAGCAGGAAAATAAAATACTGGTTTTAAAAAGAAAAGTCCAAAGAATACAAAGGGAAGAGAAGCTTTTAAAAACAGCAATTGCCAAGTTTCAAAATGAAGCGGACAAACTGCACGAACAGAATATTGATTTGCAAAAACAGATATCGGATATTTCTGAAAAAGTGCTTTATCTGGATAATATTCAAAAACAGGAGCCTGTTACAAATCAGTTGGCGGACTTGGTAAAAGAATTAAAAAAATACAGTCTTAAACTTATATCTTTTGACAAAGAAGGGACTCATACGCAGCTTATTCTTACTAGTACGTTTGATAATTCTTCGGATATTGCAAGGCTTATGAAAGATTTAAATTCAATGGGATATAAAAACGTAACTTCAAGCGAAATAAAAAACAATTTGGGAATTTACATTGCAAAAGTGAGTTACGATGAATAAACTTGAAACATATTTAAATTCACTGGATAAAAAAAACATTATACTGTTATACCTTTCTATAATAATAATTGCCGTTATTGTTTATTACAATTTCAATTACGGAGTTTTATCAAAGCAGATAAACACAAACAGTGAAAAAATATCCTTTTTACAACGCAAAGTTAAAAAAGTATCCAACCTGCAGGATAAACTCAACAATATAAAAGCTCAATTAAATAAATTAAAAAAACAAAACCTTTCTCTGAACGAAGACTTGAAATATTTAAATCTTTTAATTAAAACGTCTTCAATTCTGCATGTTGATGAAAAAAGTTTTTTAAACGTATTGAAAGATGTTTTGCAAAACGCCACTAATAACAATATTGAAGCTTCGTATACGATTAATAAAAGCATTAAAGACTATGTAGTTTATCAGATTGATATCAACGGAGAGTTTTCACCGGAAGAATATGGAAATTTTTATAAATTTATCAGGGATTTGGAGAAAATCAGAGCTGTTAAAGAGATTAAAAATTTAACTTTTGAAAAGAAAAAAGATGTCAATTTTAATATTCAGCTTTTAATATGGGGTATTTTATGAAAAAGATTTTCTTACTGATTTTTATCGGATCGTTTGTTTTTGCCGATGTTTTGACTATAATAACCAAAATAAAGCAAATGGAAAAATATAAACCGGTATTTAAAACGGTGCCGGCATATAATATTTTTACTAAAGATATTGAAATCAATAAAAGCAAAATCACCGCGGTGCCTAAGCAAAACAGTCTTGTATTAAACGCGATTTTTCAGAATAAAGCCAATATTAACGGTGTCTGGGTTAAAAGAGGTGATAATATAGAAGGCTATGTTGTAGTTAAAATAACGGATAAAGAGGTTGTGTTGAAAAAGGATAACATATATAAAAAATTATCGTTAACCCCAAAAGTTTTAAAGGTTGCAAAATGAAAAGAATTATATTTTTAGTTTTAACAGTAACGGCTGTGTTTGCGGCAAACTGCAATAAAAAACTGTTTTCGCTGCATATAGTAAATCCTATAAAACTGAAAACGGTGCTTTCAGATTTGGTTAACGAATGTAATTTGAATATTGTTTTAAAAGATCAAAAAGCAAAAAAGCTTATCAACAAAAATATAGAGTTTATTAATGTAGAACATGTGCCGCTTAATGATCTGCTCAAAATTCTTTTTGAACATGCAAACCTTTTTTATAAAATTAAAAACAATACTATAACGGTTTCATATAATCAGACTAAAACATTCAGGGTTGATTTTATTCCTAATTCCATAAGCGGTATAACCAATATAGATTCTAACGACAATACAATAAAAACCGATTATAAGTTTGATTTCTGGGATAATCTGAAAAACAATATAATACAGATACTAAAAAACACCAATGCTGAATATAAAGATCCTATAATCGATAAAAACTCAGGTTTAGTAACGGTAACCGGAAATAAAAACCAGATTGAGGAAATTGCAAAATACATAAACGATTTAAATAAAAGGCTTCACAAAGAAGTGCTTATAGACGTTAAGATATACAGCGTAACACTTTCAAGCTCACACAAAACCGGTATCGACTGGTCGCAGCTTTCACTGTCTTTGGCCAATAAAAGCGTACCTATTACGGCATCAAACATTATAGGTGACAATGCGGTATTTAAAAGCGCCACTTTTAATATAGGCGGGCTTTTAGACTTTTTGGCTCAAAACGGGAATGTTAATTCGATTTCCAATCCTAAAATAGTTACTTTAAACAATCAAAAAGCCCTGATTAAAGTCGGAGATACCATTTATTACAAATATGCGTCTGAAATTACTACAGATAATAACGGCAATCCTACTACTCAGTATACGATAGATTCCAAGTTTGTAGGAGTTCTGCTTGATATTACGCCTCAGATAAGCGACAATAATCAGATAATATTAAGTATAAACCCGAGAATCAGTTCATTTAAAGACCCTACACAGCTTACAAACAGCAGCAGGGAAATGCCTCCTGATACACAGGATAACACTATGATAAGCGTAGTGAAACTGCAAAACAACGATACACTTGTTCTAGGAGGGCTTATTACTGATGATAAACAGCTTCAGGTTAACGGCGTGCCTGTATTAAAAGAAATTCCGATACTTAAATATCTTTTTTCTTCAAGGGAAGAAATTACGAATAAAAAAGAGCTGGTATTTATAATTACTCCTCATATTATTAATTTAAACGATAAAAAGACGTTAAAAGATTACGGATATAAAAAGCTTCCTAATTTAGAGGAATTAAATGTTAAGTGAGCTTATTGAAGAGTTCAGGGACAAGATAGATATAAATGATTTTTTCAGTTATATCAATTTTGAACTTGTAAAAGAAGAACTGCTTTCTACTAAGTCCAATATCGTATTTTTGCTCGGAAAACCCGGAAGCGGCAAAAGTTATATGCTTTCACTTTTAAAACACAAATATCCTGAAAAATATATTTTGCAAAAAGAGCCGTTTTTGACTAAAGAAGAGTTTTTAAATCTTCATAATGATTTAAAAGACAAAGTTATTTTAATTGATGAGGCGCAGCTTTTATCTATAGAAATGATCGAGTTTTTAAGACTGTTAAGCGATAACGGAAACCAGGTGGTTTTAAGTATGCATAAAAAGGAGGGTGAAAAGATAGCTTCGCTGCCTCAGTTTGCTTCAAGATATACCCAGAAAATTTTTATGAAGCCTCTAAGTTTTGATGAATTCGAAAAATATGTAATGTCGAAATTTATTAAAAACAACAGATATGATCTGATTGATAAAAAAAGATTAAAAAAAATTTATAAACTCACAAAAGGCAATTTCAGACTTTCCAAAAAATTTATTTTTACGGCGCTTACTCTGCTTGATTATTCACTAAGAAATTCTCTTAAATATAATAAAATAGACGACTGTATACTGGAAATGAGTGCGATAGAGTTAGGACTGGTAAAATGACTTTTTTAGAACTGGAAAAAAAATGCAAACAGAGAAGGTTTTTTAGAAGAATAAAATATTTTATATTTGTTTTGTTTTTATGCGGAGCCGGTATATTGGGGTATTACTTTTTTTATAAAACATCTGACACACAAAAGAACAAAAAAACAGAGTTTAAAACCATAATAAAAAAACCTGAAAAAAACGTCAAAAAAAACATTAAAAAAGAAATAAATAAAACAATCGAAAATAAAAAAACAGAAAAAAACAGACTTAAACTTATAATTGACCTTAATATTTCTGAACCCAAACCCGAAAAATCAAAACAGCCGAAAATTGTAAAGAAAGACAAAGAAAAAAAACCGGTAATGAAAACAGCAGATCAGAATAATACTGCTTTACTCCAGACCCAGACGCTTCCGTCATATGAAACATGTATTGCGCTGTCTGAAAAATATTATAATGAAGGTGATTATACGGATGCGTTAAAATGGGCAAAAAATGCAAACATACAAAATAATAAAAAACCGGAATCATGGATTATGAGCGCAAAAGCTCTTTATAAACTCGGAAAAAAGGAAGAAGCGGTAAAAATATTAAAAATATATTATAATTATCACAAGGATGAAAAAGTAAAAAAATTGTTGGGGGAATTTAATGAAGGGGATAAATAAAACTTTTTTAATGCTATTTTTAGGACTGAGTGTATTAAAAGCGGATATAGTCCAGGATTATTTAAACAAAAAATATGCGCAGATATGTTCGTTTAAAAATATTAAAAAATATGCAAACAATGAAAAGGCGTTAAGTATTATAGGCGTGTCATGTATAAAAGTTGACAGTCTGTATCTGCTTCCGTATATTATCAATTCACTTAAGCATACAAATTACGGAAGAAAAAACGCAATATATTTCTTAACGATTTTAATGGAAAAAAAACTTTTGTATTCATATCTGTTTGACAATATTTCTCTTGATTCGTTTTCGTTTCCGATGACGGATTATATACTTTCTTATATTTTTGAAGCAATTAAATACGGCAATTATAAGAAAGTGGGCGATCTTATTATTATAGAAAATAAGGATAAAAACCTAACATACAACGTATACAAAAAAAGAGACAGAATGTATATAGATGAATTTAAAAACGGAAAATTAATAAAAAGGCGATGGTATAGATGATTAAACAAAAAGTAAGATTAGGGGATTTGTTATTACATGAAAATATTATTACCGAAGAAGAGCTGAATAAAGCTCTTGCCAAACAGCAGGAATATAAAGCCCAGGGTGTATATAAAAAGCTTGGTGAAATATTAATCGAACTCGGTTTTGCTACTGAAAAACAGATACTTGAAGCTCTTTCAAAACAGCTTAATTTCCCTTTTGTAGATTTATACGGGGAGAAAATAGATTATGATCTTTTATCGTCTTTTCCTATCAGTTTAATTGAAAAACATTTTGTAATACCTTTTAAAAAAGATGACGAATATATTTATGTGGCAACGGCAGATCCTTTGGATTATGACGCTCTGGAGCTTATAGAAAAATTTTCTCCTAAACCTCTTAAAGTGTTTATCGCCTTAAGTAAAGACATCCAGATAATTATTGAGCGTTTAAAAATTAATATTTCCACTCAGGAGCTTATTAACAAGGTTAAAAAAGAGCTTAAAAGCGGAGGAACGGAAAATATAAGCGCAATAGACGAACTGTTGGATTTGATTTTGGAAAAAGCTATAAAAGACAGGGCTACGGATGTGCATATCGAGCCTCTAAGATATAACTTTTCAGTCAGAGCTAGAACTGACGGTGTTTTAAAAGAACTGTTTTCTTTTGAAAAAGAGATATATTTTCCTCTTGTATCAAAAATAAAACTTCTTTCAAATATGGACATCAGTGAAAAAAGAAAGCCTCAGGACGGAAGATTTACTAAAAACTACAATTCCAATATATATGATTTTAGGGTATCTACCACTCCTACGCTTCACGGTGAAAGCGTTGTTTTAAGAATTCTTGACCAGGAAAAAATACTTTTACGTATGACAGAACTTGGAATGAGCGAATATAATCTGAAACGTTTTGAAATGCTTATACACTCTCCTTACGGTATAGTATTCGTAACAGGACCTACAGGAAGCGGTAAAACCACAACGCTTTATGCGGCTTTAAATGAAATAAAAGGTGTGGATAAAAAGATTATCACCGTTGAAGACCCGGTAGAATATGAAATACCTTTGATACAGCAGATTCCTGTAAATTCTAAGATAGGACTAACATTCGCCACGGTTCTGAGAAGTATTTTAAGACAGGATCCGGATATTATTATGATAGGTGAAGTCAGAGACAGAGAAACTTTAGAAGCGGCTATTCAGGCTTCTTTAACGGGGCATTTGGTGCTTGCAACGCTTCATACAAATGATGCTTCAAGCGCTGTAACCAGAATGATCCAGATGGGCGCACAAAACTATATGGTGGCGGATTCGCTTATAGGGGTGGTCGCTCAGAGACTGGTAAGAAAAATATGCCCTTACTGCAAAACAAAATACGTGCCGGCTAAAGAAGAGCTTGAAATGATTAAACCTTTTTTAAAAGAAGAAATAGAGTTTTATAAAGGTTCCGGATGTAAAGAGTGCGGATTTACCGGATATATCGGGAGAGAAATGATAAGCGAAGTTTTGGTTGTAAACGATGAAATATCCCATTTAATTGCAACGAATAAAGATAAAACCGAAATTTTAAAAGCGGCAAAAGAATACGGATTCGTATCAATGGTTGAAGACGGTATTAATAAAATAAAAGCCGGGGTAACGACTTTAGAAGAAATTCTAAGGGTGGTTAAAGTAGATGTACTTTAAAGTTGAATATATACAAAAAGGGAAAATTAAAGAAATAATAATATCCGCTCCTTCCCCTAAGGACGCTATTAAAAAATTTAGAGAAAAAAAATTAGGTATTATTAAAAATATTGAAGAAATAAAAAAACCTTCCATCTGGGAAGAAATAGAAAAAAAACTTGATCTAAGCAAAATTGATCTTGAAGAATATATTGCCGTTTTGGAGCAGATGTATGTAATGCTTGATGCCGGTTTGGCAATTGATATGGTTGTCGGAAACATAAAAGAAAGTATAAAAAATAAAAAATTAAAAAAAATTTTTTATTCTCTGGAAAATGATATAAAAGCCGGGCTTTCTTTAACCGCCGCTTTTGAGAAATTTGAAAAAGAACTTGGCACGCTTACTATATCAATGATAAAACTAGGAGAAGAAACCGGTGATTTGGCTAGAGCGGTTAAAGATCTTTCCGTAATTTTACATGAAATTCTTGATAACAGAAAAAGACTAAAAAAAGCAACCAGGTATCCTATGTTTATAGTTTTTGCCATGAGTATTGCGTTTGTAATTGTGATTTTATTCGTAATTCCTCCGTTTAAATCAATTTTTGCCCAGTTAGGAGCACAGCTTCCTCTGCCAACAAGATTCTTATTATGGATTGAAGCGTCGCTGCAGCATTACGGGATGTATATATTAGCTGGGGCAGTTGTTATTTTCGGCGTTATTACGTTTTTATACAACACCAATCCTAAAATAAGACTTTTTATGGATAAGATGCTTCTAAAAATATATATAGTAGGGCCGGTAATTAAACTTGCAATGACTGGGAGATTTGTTTACGTTTTGCAAAGACTTATTGATTCTGGTATTCCGATTTTGGATGCGGTTGATATTGCTCTTAATATTATAGACAATACCTATATGAAAAAACAGTTTGAAAATATCAGGAATTCTATTGTTACCGGGGGAACTATAACACAGGGTTTTAAAGAAAGCGGTATGTTTGAAAATATGACAGTACAGATGATTGCCGCGGGTGAAGAGAGCGGATCTCTGGTATTGATGCTTCAAAAAGTAAGCAATTATTATCTTGAAAAATATAGGTATATTGTCGATAATATAGCAGTTCTTATAGAACCGATTCTTATTGCGGCAATTGCCGGATTTGTATTAACACTGGCTCTTGGAATATTCCTTCCGATGTGGAATCTTACAGAAGTCGTAAAATAGGAGAAAATGTGGGAGTTGAAACAGGAAGTATAGTTACGGCCGTTATAAGTATGTTTATACTTGGATTTGTACTGTGGATTGTTCACAAAATATCTAATGTATAAGCTTCAAATGCCGATTTTGTGTTATAATAATACAAAAATATGACAAGGAGTAGAAATGAGAAAAGCTTTTACGCTTATAGAACTGATTTTTGTTATCGTTATTATCGGACTTTTAGCTGCAGTTGCCGTACCAAAGTTTGTGAATCTTAAGCAAAACGCACAGGCAAGTACTGTTGTAAAAACTACGGTTGATGCTGCACAGCAGGCTGTTGAAGCTGCTATTAACCAAAGAGATTTAGAAAATAACAGTTCATATTCACTTAAAGATTTAATTTCATTAAACGGTAAAGGCTGGACATGGCCTGATGATAATACTACTGAATATAATGATAGCGGAAATATCGTTGCAAAAATCCAATTAGGTGACGGTTGGGTTAATTATGATATTAACTGTACACAATTTAAAGACACAAAAACACAAAGCAAATGTAGTACATTGCTAGGTCAAGATTCAGTGGACGTTAATCTATCATTCTAATGAAAAAAGCGTTTACGTTAATAGAACTTATTTTCGTAATTGTTATAATAGGCCTTTTGGCCTCTTTTGCTCTTCCAAAGTTTAAAAATCTTGCGACTCACGCAAAATCTTCAAGTATAAAATCTGTTGTCACAACCGTTCAGTCTTCAATTGACAATATTCACGGTAAATGGATAATAAACGATAATTATGTCTGGGATCCTGACGGAGACGGCACAAGTAACTTAAATACAGAAGGGTATCCTACTTCACTTGACAGCGGGAAAGGTGAAACGTCATTGTTTAAATATGTGTTGAAAATTCCAGTACCAAGCTGCGGAAATAGAACGCAAAGCTGCTGGAAAGAGTATAATGACAATGAATACGAATATATTTACAATCCTTCAAAAATCCTGAAAATTGATTACAATGCAACATCCGGAACACTGGAATGTATTGACGGAGTGAATGTAACAAAAGAAGAATGTGAACAGACCATATACTGAGAGATAAGCTGCACATAACATTAACTATTTATTATAGACTATCAACCATCAACCATCAATTATTTTCCATCAACCATCACATGCTTTCGGAAGATAAATTTTAAATCCTTTTTTTTGTTTAGAAACTTCTATTTTTCCGTTATGAGCATTGATTATTTCCAGGCTTAGCGCAAGTCCTAGGCCGTTTCCTTTTGTTTTGGTTGATTTAAACGGTTCAAAAAGTATATCTTCGTTTTCAAATTCTTTTCCGTTGTCATATATATTTATAACATGGTAATTGTCTGTGCTTTCATATAAAATTTCTATAAGGCCTTCTTCGGTTTCATCTTCCTCTATGGCGTCTATCGCATTAAACAGCATGTTTTGTAAAACTAAAAGCAGCAGGTCGAAATCGGCTTTTATTTCCATGTCCGGCATAAAAAACAAAAAATTTATTTCTTTGGAGTATGAATAATATTTTATTGAATTTTCAAGTTCATTTTTAAGTTCGCTCAAAAGAAAAGACCTTATTTTGGGTTTTAATCCTTTTGAAAAAAGAAGGGTTGATTTAATAATCCTTTCTATTCTGAAAACTGAGCTTTTCATTTCATCCAGCAGTTCACTGTTTGGACACTGTTTTTTAAGAAGGGAGATAAGAATAGAAATTGAACCGATAGGATTTCTTATTTCGTGTGCGAGATGTGCAGCCATCTGTCCCATTGCTATTAATCTTTCATTGCGTTTTTGTTCGGTGATATCGGTGGCGCTTATGATTGTTTTGTCTTTTATTGTTGACGATTGAATAAGATATACTCTGTTGTCAATTTCTATTTCTCCGATATTGGGGATTGTTTTAAACTTTTTGCTTTTGGAGTTCTGGGCTATTATTTCACCGCTGCCGTCTGTTACCCAAAGTGCTTGAGGAAGGAATTCTATTACACCGTTTAATATGTTTTTGAGTTCTATAAACTCTTTTTCAACTTCATATGTTTTTTCAATAAGCGTTTCAAGATTGCTTAAAAGTTCTTTTTGGTCTTTAGGTAAATCCATCGTTTCCCTTTTTTGGGATTTTAATATTAAATTTGCTAAAATTGTAGCATAATAAATCGGCGGGGAATAAAAGATAGTATATATTAAAGGAATGGTATGTTTAATTACGAATTTAATAATTTTTACGAAGTGTTGGAAAAAAATGCAAAAAAATTTCCAAAAAAAACGGCGTATTTTATTGATGACAGAAAAATCACCTGGGGCAGGGTAAAAAAGAAAGTCGATACTTTCGCAAGAACACTGGAATTTTTAGGCGTTAAAAAATATGACAAGGTTCCTGTTCTTGTAGGAAATTCTATTGAATATATTGTTGCTCTTTTGGGAATTCAAAAAATAGGTGCGGTACCTGTACCGATAAATACTTTCTTAAAAGAAGATGAAATAGCATATATTGTAAACGATGTTGAAGCTCAACTTATGGTTGCAAGCGCCAAATTTGAAAATAATTTAAAAAATATAAGAAATAAAACAAATATTAAAAAAATAATATGGGAAGGGGATATTAAAAACGTAGACAGCGAAAATATTTCTTTTAGCGAAATTCTTTCAAATTTCGAATCTCACGAAGTAGCAGAGCTTCCTAAAATAGACGATTTGGCTTTTATTATTTACACATCTGGAACAACCGGAAAGCCGAAAGGGGCAATGCTTAGCTATAAAAATATTTTTTCAAACATATACGGAGTCAACGAGCTTATAAAGCTGAATCATAAAGACAGATTCATTGCATATCTTCCTATGTTTCACTCTTTTACTCTGACTGTTAATATTATGCTGCCTATGTTTTACGGAGCTCCGGTAGTGATTATAAAGTCTATAATGCCTTTTAGCAATATCATTAAACAGACACTTCTTAAAAAAGTTACTATTTTTACTGGTGTGCCTGATGTTTATTCAGCTCTCAGCCGTGCGAAACTTCCTTTTTATTTTCACTGGTTTAATAAAGTAAGATTTTATATTTCCGGTGCTGCTGCGCTGCCTGGTGAGGTACTTGAAAGATTTTCAAAAAAATTTAAAAAAGGAAAACTTCTTGAAGGATACGGGCTCAGTGAAACATCTCCGGTTGTCGCAGTGAACAGACCTGAACTTCAAAAACCTTATTCGGTAGGTCCTGCAATACCCGGTGTAAAAGTTAAAATAGTAAATGACGATTTGATGGAAGTGCCTATAGGAGAAGTCGGAGAGATTATTGTCAAAGGTGACAACGTAATGCAGGGATATTATAAAAGAGAAGACGCTACTGAAGAAACTATTATAAACGGATGGCTGCTAACGGGTGATATAGGAAAACTTGACGAAGACGGATACTTATATATTCTTGACAGAAAAAAAGACCTTATTATCAGCAAAGGGGTGAATATTTATCCAAGGGAAATAGAAGAAATCTGTCTTAAATTTAACGGAGTAAAAGAGTGTGCGGTTGTTGGAATGAAAGATGAACAAAGCGGCGAAATTCCGGTGGCGTTTATTGAACTTGAAGAAGACGCTAAAGTCAAAGAAGGAGAACTTAAGAAATTTTTAAAATCTCAGCTTGCAAATTATAAAGTGCCTAAACATATATATTTTGTGGAAGAACTGCCTAAAAACGCAACGGGTAAAGTTTTAAAAAGGGTGTTAAGGGATAAAATAGACGAATATATAAAAGGGTAAAATGAAAAGGAAATTTATACTTATATAATTATGATGATAACGGTTAATTTTTTACATTTTACATTTTAAAAAAAATATAGTATAATTACGCCTCAAAATTTAAAAACGCCTCCTTGCTCCAAAAAGCAGGGGCTAAAAAGCCATAAGGAGAATTAATGAGTTTAAGACATTACGAAACGATGTTCATTCTTAAGCCTACACTTACAGACG
Organism: Nautilia abyssi; assembly: GCF_055388085.1. NCBI lineage: Bacteria > Pseudomonadati > Campylobacterota > Epsilonproteobacteria > Nautiliales > Nautiliaceae > Nautilia > Nautilia abyssi. The sequence continues at coordinate 139,571 of NZ_AP042376.1, forward strand.
AAGAAAAGGCTAAAAACATCGAAAACATTCAAAACGTTATCAAAGAAAACGGTGGAGAAGTAGCAGCATTAGATAAAATCGGTGTAAGAGAACTAGCATATCCGATTGATAAATTCGAAAGAGGTGATTACAGTATAATTTATTATAAAGCACCTGCAAGCGCAGTTCTTGAGCTTGAAAGACAGATGAGATATAACGAAGATTTATTAAGATTCATGACTGTTAAATATGAAAACAAAAAAGAAATTAAACGCTGGGAAGAGATGGTAAAAAATGTATAATAAAGTTATTCTCGTAGGAAATTTAACACGCGATGTTGAACTTAAATATACTCCTACGGGAACCGCTATTGCCAAATTCGGCTTAGCTACTAACAGAACATACAAAGACAATGTTACAGGTGAAAACAAACAGGAAGTAATGTTTATTGACATTACGGTATTCGGAAGAAGCGCGGAAATTGCCAATCAGTATCTTAGAAAAGGCAGACGCGTTCTTATTGAGGGCAGACTGGTTTTAGACCAGTGGGTTGACCAGACTGGGCAAAAACGCAGCAAACATTCTATAGTTGCTGAAAAAGTGCAGTTTATGGAGAACAAATCAAGCGGTGACGAAACCGGCGGTTATCAGACTAATAACTATAATCAGCAAAATGCTTATCAGCAGCCGGCTTCGCAGCAGCCTCAGATGCAGCAGAAACAAAATCAAAACAATAATATTCCGTCAATCGATATAGATGACGAAGAAATACCATTTTAAAGGATAAATAATGGCAGCAGATCCAAAGAAAAAATACGGAAAAAAAAGATGTAAATACTGTGAAATGAAAGTTGATTTCATCGGATACAAAGATCTTGATTTAATTAAATATTCTTTATCAGAAAGATATAAAATTATGCCAAGAAGACTTACTGGTACTTGTAAAAAACACCAGGATATGGTTACAAAAGCTATTAAAAGAGCTAGACAGGTTGCATTAATACCTTACGTAGTTGACAGACACAAAGTTGTAGAAAATCCTTTCGAAGCAATCAAACCTCTAAAAAGCAAATAATTCCCTTTTGGGGATTGTCCCCAATATTAAAGGCTTCAGTTGGCTAAAATTTTACTGCATAAACAAAACCTTTTTTATAATTTAAACAAAATCTCTCAAATAAATCCCAATATTCTTGCCGTTATTAAAGACAACGCATACGGGCACGGTATTATAAGTTTTTCAAAAATGCTCAGCGAATGGGGTATTAAAAAAGTCTGTGTAAAAAACACGGATGAGGCTGAAATGGTAAAACCTTTTTTTGAGGAAATAATCGTATTTTTCCCCAAAACGGGAAGAAATGCAAAAAATATTTCATATTGTATAAATTCATTAAAACAGCTTAAAAAAAACAGACATCCGTATATTCATCTGAAAATAGATACGGGAATGCACCGTAACGGAATTCTCATGAGCGAATTGAAAACCGCGCTTGAAATAATTAAAGAAAAAAATTTTGAACTCAGAGGTGTCTTTACGCATTTTTGCTGTGCGGACGAGACAGGAAACGATGTTTTTATACAGTATGAAAGATTTAAAGAGATAAAATCTCAAACAGAGGCTTTTTGCAGGCAAAACTCTTTTAGTGTACCGTATTTTCATATATCAAATTCATATGCATTAGATAAACTTCCCGATACTTTTGATTATGTAAGACCGGGTATTGCGCTTTACGGAGGAATAGAAGGGTATAAACCGGTTATGGAAGCTGTTGCCGGGGTTATTTCGAACAGAGTTTTAAAAAACAAACAGGGATGTGGCTATAATAAAAAATTTATGTCTCAAAAGGATATAAGCGTTACGACTGTAGATATGGGCTATGGAGACGGTCTGCCGTATTTTAAAAACGGATGCAGATTAAAAAATACAAACGCGCTTGGTAAAATATCAATGGATTCTATGATTGTGGAAGGTGATTTTGAAAAAGAAGTGGTTGTTTTTGACGACGTAAAGGAATTCGTAAAAAATTTTGATACCATCACGTATGACATTCTTGTAAAAATATCTCCTAGAATCCCGAGAAAAATAGTAGATTAAGGTAAAAATTGAGAGCAATCAGCGTAACAGAACTTAATAATCAGATTAAAAGCATTGTTGAGTCGCACTTCGAAATAGTATTGGTGGAAGGAGAGGTCAGCAAGGTTGTGTATCACTCTTCGGGACATCTTTATTTTACACTTAAAGATGAAAATTCATCAATAAACTGTGCAATGTGGAGAAGTAATCTTGCGCGTATGAAATTTAAACTTACAGAAGGCGAAAAAGTATATGTTTACGGAGCTTTAAGTGTTTATGTGCCAAGAGGCGAGTATAAAATCATAGCACAGAGTATTGAACCGAGCGGGATAGGCGCACTGCAAAAAGCTTTTGAACAGTTAAAAGAAGAACTGAGCCGTCTCGGATATTTTGACGAAGACAAAAAAAAGCCGATTCCGAGATTTCCTAAAAGAATTGCCATTGTTACATCCGCTACGGGAGCGGCGCTGCAGGATATGTTAAGAATCGCCCAGAAAAGATGGCTGTTGAGCGAATTTTATCTTTTTAATGCTTTAGTACAGGGAGACGGTGCGGCAGAAGATATAGCTTATAAAATAAAACTTGCGGATGAGTATCTTTTTGAAGACGGTGAAGGTTTTGATTTGATAATAGTCGGAAGGGGTGGGGGCAGTAAAGAAGATTTGTGGGCATTTAACGAAAGAGCGGTAGCCGATGCGATTTTTGAGGCCAAAACGCCTGTAATTTCGGCCGTAGGGCATGAAATAGATTATCTGATAAGTGATTTTGTAGCGGATAAAAGAGCTGCAACGCCTTCAAATGCCATGGAAATCGCCCTTCCGGATAAGAATGAAATTTTACTGATGCTTGATGAAATGAAAAATACGTTTATTTATAAAATTTCGCATCTGCTGCAAAAAAAAGAAAAAGAGCTTTTGCATTTAAAAGAACTTTTAAGCGTTAATTCGCCTTTAAGGAAACTTGAAATTAAATTGGAAGAATGTGAATTTCTGTTAAAAAAATTTAATCATTTTTATCTTTCTGTCATTCAAAGAAAAGAAAAAGAACTGAACGAACTGAAAAACGGTTTTAATATTCATTCGCCTGTTATGAAAATAAACACTCTGCAAAATGAAATAACGCTTTTAAAAGAGACTTTTCAGAAAAAGACCGCCCAGATTGTCTATTCCAAAGGAAAAGAGCTTGAAAATCTTAAAAGCGCATATGATACGTTAAATCCTAAAAAAAGAGAAAAAAAAGGTTTTGCCGAAGTTACGGTAAACGGTAAAAGGGCTGATTTAAAAAACATTAATGCCGGAGATATTTTTGAAGTAAGCAATTCAGAAATTTTGATAAAATCAAAAGCGCTTGAGAGAATTGAGAATTGAGAATTGAGAATTGAGAATTGGTGTCAGACGCCTTTAGTATGTAAATTTTAAACTGTTTTTGCCGATTTAGGAATAGAAATTGCTTTATTTCAAAAAAGTCCAAGGAAGGATTATGAGAGTTACACAATTTACACAATATAATAATTTTGTTTTAGACCAGCAAAGAACGTTGAGCGCTCTTAATAATGTTCAAACACAGATATCTACCGGGGAAAAAATTCAGAATATGTATGAAGATCCCGTAGTGTATACAAAATATCTGAAATTAAATGAAGAACTTAATTCATTTACCCAGATAAAATCTTCGGCTAATTTTGCTGAAACGTTTGCAAATGAGACTGACACCACCCTTAATGATTTTGTTACGACATTGGGAAGTTTTAAAACAAATCTTTTAAAAGCTGCAAACGATACAAATGATGATACTAGCAGGGAAGCTATTGTCAGTGAGTTAAAGGGAGAACTGGAACATTTAAAAGATTTGGCCAATACATCTATAGACGGAAAATATCTTTTCAGCGGCAGTAAATTTAATACAAAGCCTATTGACGATAATTATCAGTATCAGGGAAACGATGCGAAAGTAAAAGCTTATTTGGGTGCCGGAGTTGAGAGAGAATATAATATTGACGGTGCATCTTTATTTTTAGGAAGGGATAATGATTATTCAAAACATATTTCAACCAATATGCCACAGTATGATAAAATGAAAGCAAATCCTCAGTTTGTTGTAAGAGGAAGCGACGGGAAACTTTATATTGACAAAGATATAAAAGCACACGGAAAAGAGCCCGATTCTCAGGATAACCCTATCAACACACCCGTAACCGGTGATTCTCAGATAAGAATGCTTACAGGAGTTTCGGATATTTACGATCCTGCTACCGATACATATAAAGACGGGACCAGTTATTTTTATATAAAAGGGAAAAAACCGGACGGAACTTCAATAGATACTAAATTTTCAATGTCCAATTCGGATACGGTAAACGATTTATTAAATAAAATAGGAGAGCTTTACGGAAATACGGCTACTACTAAAGTAGTCGACGTAAGTCTGAACGATCAGGGCGAAGTTCAGGTTAAAGACGTACAGAGCGGTAAAATGCTTACTGATTTTTATATGGTTGCAAGCGATAAAGATGAACCGAGTATAGATGATTTGGCCAAAAATGGGGATTATACCGTGGCTTTCCAAAAAAGCGGATTTAATACTATCAGAAACCTGTCTTCAATCAGTGCGAATAACGGTTATTTTGACAACAGGATTTTTAAATTCGGAAGCGATTTTAAAACAATAGATACAAAAAGAGACGCGCTTCCGAGCGACACGCTTTATAAGGTGTTGGGAGAAAAAGGCGTTAGGGATTCTGACGGTACTATTCAAACGCTGGACCACTTGACGTTAAGCGGTACGGATACAGACGGAAACAGTGTAAACGTTACTTTAAACGTTGATTCAACTACTACAATGCAGGATTTAATGGATCAGATAAAAAATAATTTCGGCGATGTAAGTGTCAGTCTGGAAAACGGAAAACTGATAGTTACCGACAATTCTATAGATCAGACTGACAGTTCAAAATTAAGTTTAAATATTAACGCTTTTGATGCCAATAATAATTCTTTAGAAGTGTTTTCAAGCAGTGACGTTTCTAATTTTGACAAAATTTACATGGATAAAAACGGCAATGAAATAACTTCCAATGTGTCCCAGATAGTTAATGATTATAAAACCGTGTTTAAAGACGGTGAAAAAATAGTAGAAAAAAACCCGGATGCACAGACATATGCAAAAAACGATACTGTAATTGCGGATACAATGGGTACCGGCAGTATGCCTCAGGAGATTAAGGTAAAATTCAGAGATAAAAACGGAGATCTTAAAACAGCGGTTATAACTTTAAGAGACACTCCGGATGCGGACGGGCATTTAAGCAACTTTTGGATAGATCTGAATAATGACGGTGTAAGGGATTCTAACGAGGTTTTCGATATATATGAACCTGACGGAAGTTTGACTCCGGCCCACGATAAAATAACAACCACAACTGAAATGGATCCAAGTACCTGTGAGGTATGCACAAAAGAGAAACTTGACAAGGGAATGACTTATCAGCAGCTCGGTGACGTAATATCTATGATTACTTCGGGAAATCTGCCGGCTTCTAATTCAGCCGAGGATTATAATAAAGCTTTGAATACGGCAAAACAGGAAGTGTCTGCAGGTATGGATGATAAAGGGAGATTTTATTTAAAAGACAATTCAAATAATCCGAGCAATATAGATTTAAGTATGTATACGGATAACAATTCTCTTTATTTTCAGGCGAATAACGCTGTTACCGTAGATGAACCTCAGGTTGACTTTTTTGGAACGCTGCAAAAAGCCATCGATGCGGTGGAAAACGGAAATTTTTATCCTGACGGAGATAAAAATCCTAGAAGTTTCGGAATTCAGGGCGCAATTGAGGCGATAGACCACGTAACAGACCACGTCAGAAGAAGCCACGCCAAAATAGGTGCTGTAAGCAACGAATTTAAATTAACAATAGAAAGAACGGATATGCTGAAATTAAATGTTCAGCAGCTTCAGTCAGACAATATAGATACCGATATAGGCGAAGCTACAATGAAACTCAACTCGCTTCAGACTTCCTATCAGGCCTTGCTTGCTTCGGTAGCTAAAATTAATAATTTAACGCTACTCAATTATTTGTGATAAAATTACGATTAAAAAAGGTCTGATTTTGCGTAAAAGTATCTATATTTTCTTTTTTGCTTTTGCTGTTTATTTATTAATAGCTACAATTATTCCTCAACCTCATATAGTCGGAAAAGTTGGGGAGTTTTTAGGAAATGCCGATTTTAAACTTTTCGGTTATCTTTCTTATATCTTTCCTTTTTTACTGGCTGTACTGCTTTATCTGGGTTATAAGAAAAAATTTGACGCGACTGTCAGTATAAAGGTTTTAGGCGGTATATTTTTGTTTTTTGATTTGCTGTTTTTACAGTCGGCACTGTTTTCAAAAGGTATTTTGGGAAATCTTTTTGTAGATACGTTAAAAGCATATATAGGCGTTGCCGGTGTCGGGCTGCTTATATTTGTAATATTTTTGTGGAGTCTCTTTTTGCTTTTTGAAGATAAAATATTGAATTTTTATCAAAAAAGATATGTAAAAAAAGAAGCTCAAAAGAGTGCCGTTTCGGATACTGATACATATGAAAGCGATGTTTACGAAAAAGACACTGTTCAAAACGGTGATAATGCTAAAACTGAAATGGAAGAGATTGCTTTTGACAACGATGTAAGCAATATAGAACTTGACGACGAAGAAGTGTTGAGGGTAGAAGAAACAAAAGATAATGAAATAGTTCAGGAAAAAAATAATGAGGCTGTTTCAAATAATGAAAATACTGCCGACGTGAAAAACGAAGAAGCCCATCACGTAACGCATGTTCAGGAGCTTGAGGATACCAAAAAGCTTCTTTCCGAAATTGAAACAGGGGAGAGGGAAAAACCTAAAAACTGGAAATTTCCTCCTTTGAATTTTTTAAGCAAACCTAAGTCGGGGAAAAAAGAGATAAACGAAGCCGAAATAGATAAAAAAATAAAAATTTTAATAGAAAAGTTAAAACAGTTTAAAATAGAAGGAGACGTGGTAAGATATTATGTTGGACCGGTAGTTACCACGTTTGAATTTAAACCTCTTCCTCATATTAAAGTATCTAAAATACTGGCTCTTCAGGATGATCTTGCAATGGCTCTTAAAGCCCAGTCTATCCGTATTCAGGCGCCGATTCCCGGAAAAGACGTTGTAGGGATAGAAATTCCAAATGAAAAAGTGGAAACGATATATTTAAGAGAAATACTTGAAAGCGATATATTTAAAAAAGCCAAATCGCCTTTAACGCTTGCGCTTGGTAAAGATATAGTTGGGGCACCTTTTGTAACGGATCTGAAAAAGCTTCCGCATCTTTTAATAGCCGGAACTACCGGAAGCGGTAAAAGTGTCGGAATAAACGCAATGATTCTTTCATTGTTATACAGAAATTCTCCGGATGAGCTTAAGTTTTTAATGATTGATCCGAAAATGCTTGAATTTTCAATTTTTAACGATATCCCTCATCTGCTGACCCCCGTTATTACCGAGCCTAAAAAGGCTATAATGGCTCTGAATTCAATGGTAAAAGAGATGGAAAGAAGATATAAGCTGATGGCTAACGCTAGAGTTAAAAACATAGAAGGTTATAATGCAAAAGTTTCTCAGAACGAAAAAATGCCTTATATTGTTATTATCATAGACGAGCTTGCGGATTTAATGATGACAAGCGGTAAAGATGTGGAATATTCCATAGCCAGACTGGCACAGATGGCAAGGGCCAGCGGTATACATCTTATTGTTGCGACGCAAAGACCTAGTGTCGATGTAGTGACAGGGCTTATTAAAGCCAACCTTCCTAGCCGTATAAGTTTTAAAGTCGGACAGAAAATAGATTCTAAAGTTATCCTTGACCAGTTTGGAGCTGAAAGTCTTCTCGGTCGCGGAGATATGCTTTTTACTCCTCCGGGAATTACGGGTCTGATAAGGCTTCACGCTCCTTTTACCAGTGAAGAGGAAATTGAAAAAGTTGTGGAGTATTTAAAATCTCAGAGAATTGCCGATTATGATACAATGATAGTAAACACTTTGCAGGATACCGAAATGCTTGAAGAAATAGACGGACTTGACGAACTGTTCGAAGAAGCTAAAGAAATTATCCTTAAAGAGAAAAGAACAAGTATTTCATATCTTCAAAGAAGATTAAATATTGGGTATAATAGGGCAGCTAATATTATAGAGCAAATGGAAAGAATGGGAATCCTCTCTTCTCCTAACGCAAAAGGTCAAAGAGAGATATTAATATGAAAGGATTAAAATGAAAAAAGTAATCATCGCGACTGCCGCCATTGCGGGAATATTTATAGCCGGATGTGCGGAAACACCTATGGCTACTTCAGTAATAGATATGGCCGGGAATAAGAAAGTTGCCGGATGGGGAGAAAATAATAATACAAAGCCTAAACCGGTAATAAAAATTGTAAAATGTAAACCTGTTAAAGACAGCGATAAAGACGGAGTGCCTGATAATTTTGATAAATGTCCGAATACGCCTGCTAATATGCTGGTAGACCATAACGGATGTCCTATAATTACTACGCTAAGATTAAATTTTGATTTTAATAAAGCCGTAGTTAAAAAAATATATTATCCCGAATTAAAAAAAGTTGCGGAAATTTTAAAAAACAATCCTAGTTTAAAAATCGAAGTTGCCGGTTATACGGATAATATCGGATCCGCAGAATATAATTTAAAACTTTCTCAAAAAAGGGCGGAAGCTGTTAAAAAGATTTTAGTAAATGTTTATGGTATAAATCCTCAAAGAATTGTTGCTAAAGGATACGGAGAAGCATATCCTCTTGTACCTAATACCACAGAAACAAACAGAGCGTTAAACAGAAGGGTGGAAATAGTTAATATTACAAATCAAAAATAACTATTTTACCTCTTTTCCGTTTATATATAAATTATCCACTTTATTGGTATGGAGAATTATCTGTAACGGAAGCAGTTCTTCATCTTCTACTTTATTAGGCAGTCTGAATGTAATAATATCAGCCTCTTTGTTTTTTTCTAAAGATCCGTTGTTTAAATTTAAAGCTCTAGCCGCGTTTATAGTGACTGATTTTAACAAGTCTTTTGCAAGGTATTTAGGATGCAGATCTGTATGCATAAGTAGAGCCGCCCTGATTTCTTTAAACAGATTTAAAGAAAAGTTTGAACTTTTACCGTCTGTTGCAACATTATAAGGAATGGAGAAGTTTTTTACACTTTCTAAATTTAACAGTCCTACGTTTAAAAGTCTGTTTGAAATAGGGCAGTGGCTGATATAGCCTCCTATTTCGTTTATTTTCTGAAGTTCTTTTTCATTGGCGTGTACACAGTGGATGAATGTAGTTTTGGTGTTTTCAAACTGTTCAATGAATTCTTGAGGAGTTATTAAAGGTTTGGCGTTTTTGAAATGTTTTTCAAAAAATATTTTAAATTCTCCTTCTCCGTTTTCAAGCCATTTTCTCTCAGCCTTGCTTTCCATGAAATGCGTCTGTATAGGCAGATCTTCAGATTTTGCAATTTCAATAACCTTTTTCATCAGTATAGGATGAACCGAATATGGTGAATGTATTGAAAGGCCGATTTTAAATTTATCATTTTTAACTTCTTTTGACTGTTCTATTCTTGCCAGAAAATCCTGGTAAATCATATCGACGGCAGCAGGATTTGAACCGATTATTTCATTAAAATACACGACTTTTAACGGAGAGTGTTTAAGGTATTTAAGATCGTTGCCGGTGGAACTTATCTGACCGAATGCGCATATTCCGCTTTTTTTCATCTCTTTTATTGCCGATTTGTAACATTCGCTTTTACATCCGTGAAAAAGATCTTCTCGGTGTTCTAAAACTGAATTGAGCCAGCTCATAAAATCCCCGTATTCCAAATGTGTATAGTTAGAACTGAATTCTAAATGGGTATGTGTGTTAATAAGTGCAGGCATAATTACTGAGTTTTTTCCAAGGTAGATTTCTTTTAAATCGTATTCAAGATCGGTTCCTACGTCTATGATCTTATCATCAAAGACCACTTCCCCGTTTTTAATAATTTCATATTTTTCATTTAAAGTCAGAACGTAATCGGCTTTTAATTTAATCAAAATCGGTCCTTTTTTAAATTTGTAGCAAAACTTGTGCCAAATTATAGTAAAATAACATAAAAAAAGGAGATTTTATGAAAATAAAAGTTATACACGGTCCAAATTTAAACATGTTAGGTGTAAGAGAAGTGAATATATACGGTCCAATGAAATTGGAAGATATAAATAAAAACATGGAAGCGTTTGCTAAACAAAACGGTTTTGAAATAGAATTTTATCAGTCAAATCATGAAGGTGACATAGTTGACGCAATTCAGGAAAGCGTGAATGAAAACGTTGATGGAATTATTATAAATCCTGCGGCGCTTACACATTATTCTATAGCTGTAAGAGATGCGATTAAAGCTGTAAATCTACCTACAATAGAAGTTCATCTTTCAAATATTGCGGCAAGAGAAGAGTTTAGACAAAAATCTTTAATTTCTGATATCGTCGGAGGAACAATCAGCGGATTCGGTCCGTTTAGCTATCATTTGGGTCTAATTGCAATGATTCAAATTTTAAATGAAATAAAAATGGCTAAAGAAGCTCAGGCTAAAGCCCAGGCAGAGGCGGCTAAACAATAAGCCGCCGTTTTTTAAGGCCATATAATGGATTATATTGTAAATAAAGAAAATGAAATTTATTATGAATGCGGATGGAGCAGCGATAATGCCGTTTTTTTAAAGTTGGGCGATTACAGATATGTAATAACCGACGGTAGATATACATTAGAAGCAAAAGAAGAAGCCCAGGCCGAGGTTATTGAAGCCAGGGATTTATTAAAAAAGGCAAAAGAGCTTATTTTAAAACACAAAATTAAAAGAATAGTGCTTGACCCTTTAAACTGGGATATTGATTCCTACAGAAAACTTTCTAAAGTTGCAAATATAAAAGAAGAAAAATATTTTTCCCATAAAAAAAGAATGATTAAAACCGATCAGGAGCTTCATATTATAAAAAAAGCTGTTAAAAAAGGCGCAAAAGCTTTTGATGACTTTATTTCGGCTATAGATACTGGTATTGACGAATACGAGCTTTCTTACAGGTTTAAAGAGTTTCTGACAAAAAGAGGAAGAAGAGAGCTGAGTTTCGAACCTATAGTGGCAGTAAACGAAAATGCAGCTAAGCCCCATGCAAAAGTAAGTAATAAAAAGCTTAAGAAAAATGATCTTTTGCTACTTGATGCGGGTATTAAATATAAAAGATACTGTTCGGACAGAACAAGAACGGTACATATCGGTAAACATATCTCCATGAGTAAATATCAGAAATTTAAAGATAAAAAAATACAAAGAGTATACGACACCGTATTAAAAGCGCAGTTAAAAGCTATAGAAAATATAAAAATAGGCATGGAAATATGGGAACTTGATAAAATAGCAAGAGATGTTATCGCAAAAGAAGGGTTCGGTGATTATTTTGTTCATTCACTCGGGCACGGAGTTGGGCTGGATATACATGAATGGCCTTACGTAAATTCAAAAAACAGAATAAAAATACAAGAGGGTATGGTGTTTACCGTTGAACCGGGCATTTATCTTCCGGGAGAATTCGGAGTAAGAATTGAAGATATGGTTATGATTACGCATGACGGTAAAGTAGAAGTATTAAGCGAGTGGTAAAAAACAGGGGGATATTATGAGTATAAGCAAAATCAGAACGGTACTTTATAAAACGGCAAAATATTTAGGGGATGTGAATGCTATAAAAAGAGCAATAAAAAAAGGCGATTTCACTCCTATCATAAAAAGAATAATAAGAAGAATTTACGGATATATAGCCGGAAGAGGCATGCCTAAATAAAAAATGGAGTGTGGAAAGTTGGCAACTGAAAAAAACCGGAACAACAAAAATATAAAAATAATCAAAACCGTGTTTTTCCCGGCAAAAATCAAAAAAAGCAGGAAAAAAAATGCGGCTTTAATCGGAATAGGCTGTAATCTCGGCAACTGTATAAGAAGGTTTAAAAAACTGTATATTTTTTTACGGCAACATCCTAAAATAGATATTGTTCAGACTTCAATTATTTATAAAAATCCGCCTTTCGGGTATTTAAACCAGCCGGATTTTTATAATTCCGTAATGGTAATAAAAACAGATTTTTCACCTTGCGAGCTTTTAAGGTTTTTATTGTATACGGAAAAGAAATTCGGAAGGAAAAGAAGCTTTAAAAATGCGCCAAGAACGCTAGATTTAGATATAATATTGTATAATAATGTTAAAATAAATAAAAAAAGATTAATTTTGCCGCACCCGTATTACAAAAAAAGGGATTCAGTTTTAGTACCACTTGCATTAAAGGATTAAATTGAAACTAAAAACTTTTACCGCACCGACATATACAGAAGCATTGAATAAAGTTAAAGAAGAACTCGGAGATGACGTTGTTATTGTCTCAAGCAAGGAAATAAAGAAAAAAACTTTAACTTCTCAAGGGCTGTATGAAATAGTGGTTGCAATAGAAGAAGAAAATATTAAACCACGCAAAAACGTTACGAGTGACGAAGAACATGTAAAAGAAGTTATGCTTAAACTCAGCAGTGCGGCAAAAGAGATTTCTTCTCTTTCCGATGACGAAAAAAGTTATGAATACGCTTCACATACACAAAATACGGCGACAGCCGTACATTCAAATCCTTTAGGACCTCAAAAGAGCGAAGATATTATAGCTCTTAAAAACCAGATATCGCAAATAGCCGATACGCTTAAATTTTTACAGGCAACTGTATGGGATATGGTAAACAATAACGAATTGGAGCTGCCTCCAGAATTTAGTGAAATATATGCTCTTTCACGAGCAAGCGGAATGAGCGAAAAACATCTTGACGAAATAATGAAACTCACTATCAAATATATGCCTCTTAAAATGAGAAAAAACAGAGAAACAATAAAAAGATATTTTCATACGCTTCTAAAAAAAATGGTTCCGATAAGGGTAGAAAGGGAAGTAAGACCGCCGCATAAAAAAATAATGATGTTTGTAGGGCCTACTGGGGTAGGTAAAACGACTACTATCGCAAAACTTGCGGCCAGATATGCATATAAACTTTCTCAAAGACATAAAGTCGGAATTATTACCCTTGACACATACAGAATAGGTGCGGTAGAACAGCTTATGACTTATGCCAAGATGATGAGGCTGCCTATTGAAACAGTGGTTGATCCTAGCGATTTTGGAGATGCGCTGAATTCTCTCAGACACAATGATTATATTCTTATAGACACAGTCGGGAGCTCTCAGCACGACAAAGAAAAAATTGAAAAACTTAAGAGTTTTTTGAAAGTGGATACATTTGCCGAAATAAATATCAATCTTGTGTTATCGGCGGTTACAAAATATGAAGATTTAGTTGATATTTATAAAAACTTTTCAATACTGCCGATAGATACGTTTGTTTTTACAAAACTTGACGAAACAAAAACATACGGTAATATATTTTCGCTGCTTCTTGACACCAAAAAACCTGTGAGCTATTTTTCAATAGGTCAGGAAGTGCCGGATGATTTGATGGAGGCGGGGGCGGATTATTTACTAAAAGGTATATTAAATAAGGAGTTTAATTGAAAACTCAAGCAGACAAACTAAAAGAATTATTACAGACAGATAATATTAAACGCCCTAAGAATACACGTTTTATAGCGATAACAAGCGGTAAGGGTGGGGTTGGTAAAACCACAGTTACCGCTAACCTTGGATACGCGCTTCATAAATTAGGATTTAAAGTGGCTCTTTTTGACGCTGACATCGGTCTTGCGAATTTAGATGTTATTTTAAAGGTTAACGCTAAAAAAAATATTTATAACGTATTGAAAAACGAATGTTCTTTAAAAGATATAGTCGTTGAGATAGAAAAAGACTTTGTATTGATTCCGGGTAAGAGCGGGGATGAAATTATGGATTTTGCCGATGAGGTAAGTTTAAGCCGTTTTTTTAACGAACTGGAATTTTTAAATGATTACGACTTTTTCATTATAGACACTGGAGCCGGTATCGATAAAAAAGTACAGATGTGGCTTGATGCCGCAGATGATATAATCGTTGTAACGGTTCCGGAGCCGGCCGCAATTACGGATGCGTATGCAATGATTAAAATTATCAGTGAAAAGAAAGAACTTGCGTTTATGCTTTTAAATGAAGTTTCAAGTGAAAAAGAGGCTATTAATATTTTTACAAAAATAAAAAATGTTGCAAACAGCAATCTTAGCAGCGATTTCAGGCTGCAGATGATCGGATATCTTAAAAAGGACAAACTTGTTACAAACTCGTCTATTAAAAGAGTTTTGTTTGTAAAAGAAGATCCTCTCTCGGCTCCAAGCGAGCAGATTTTTAAAGTGGCAAGAAAGATAGCAAAAATTTCGGAACGAAAAGTGCTAGAAGAAGAAAAGGGCATTACTCGCTTTTTCAGAAAAATATTTTCAGGATTTTAAAGGTGAAAAATGAGAGGAGAAAACTTTATCTTTTTTTTAGCTTCTTGCGGATTTTTTATAGGTGTCATATTTTCTATACTGCATGAACTCGATTTCGAACATTTTTTATACGCAACTGTACTGATTACCGCATTGTTTTATTTACTGGGACTTGCCAGTGTAACGTTTTTTATTAAATATCTTGATATTAAAAAAGTAATATATTTTAACAAACACGAAATAGACGAAATATTGGATGTTCAGATAAAAGAATTAGAGAAAAAAGAAGATTTTATTCTTGAAAGTTATGAGTTTATTAAGCAGATTGAAGAAGAAGAATTACAAATCATAAAGAATAAATCATGACGCAGGTAATGAATAATCCTTATGAGGAAAATTTAAAAACATATAAAGACGAACTTGCGGTGGATTATATGCCTGCCGTAAAAGCAATGGCGGCCAGACTTAAAGAAAGGCTTCCTAGCAGTGTGGAGTTTAACGATCTTGTGTCTATCGGACTTGAAGAGCTTGTAAAGCTTGCAAGAAGATATGATCCGAAGCAAAACGATAATTTCTGGGGATATGCCCAAAAAAGAATATACGGAAGCATGCTTGATTTTCTTAGAAGTCTGGATACGGTCAGCAGAAGCGACAGAAAGATTATAAAAGATATTGAAAAAATAGTGGAAAGTTATCAGGCTGAATATGATGTTGAGCCTGATGACGAATATATTGCGCAGCAGCTTGGCATTGATGTTGAAAAAGTAAGGCGGGCTAAAAACGCCAGTGAAATATACAATGTGATGCCTATTGAAGAGCAAATGAATTTTTTTGAAAACGTAAGTATGAAAATAGAAGAAGAAGAGCTGATCGAAACAATTAAAAAGGTTTTAAAAAAAATGAGTGAAAAAGAACAGCTCATTATACAGCTTTATTATTTCGAAGAGCTTTCTTTAAAAGAAATAAGCGAAATTTTAGGTGTTACCGAAAGCAGAATTTCTCAAATTCATAAAAACGTAATTAAAAAATTAAGGAAAGAGTTAAATGGCTGATATTCTATCACAAGAAGAAATAGACGCTCTACTTGAAGTTGTTGAAGAAGAAGATATAGCACCGGACGAGCTTGATAAAGCGTCCGATATACTTGATAACAGACAGATAACGCTATACGATTTTAAAAGACCTAACCGTGTAAGCAAAGAACAGCTTCGTTCAATTAGAGCTATACATGATAAAATGGCAAGAAGTCTGGCAAGCGATATTTCTTCTTTAATGAGAAGTATAGTTGAAATACAACTGCATTCGGTAGATCAGATGACTTACGGCGAATTTTTGATGAGTCTTCCGAGTCCTACGTCATTTAACGTTTTTTCTTTGAAACCTCTGGACGGTAAAGGTGTTATAGAACTTAACCCTTCAATTGTTTTTCCTATGATTGACAGACTTTTAGGAGGCAGCGGAGCCCCTTTTGATACGACAAGGGAATTTACCGATATAGAACTGAATCTGCTTGATCAGATTTTAAAAGTAGTAACACAGAATATGAAAGAAGTTTGGTCTCCTATTATGGATCTGTATCCTATTGTTGAAGCAAAAGAGTCTTCTCCTAACGTAGTACAGATTGTTGCTCAAAACGAAATCGTTATTATGGTTATTATGGAAATCATAATAGGACAGACCAGCGGTATGATGAATATATGTTATCCGGTAATCACTATAGAATCTTTACTTCCTAGACTTGCAAACAGAGATTTGATGCTTAACGAAACAAGCGGAAGAAAATCAAGAAATAAAGAATTAAGAGCGCTGTTAAGAGGTGCTAAAATAGAGCTTGAGGCAGTTCTGGGATATGCTGAGCTTAATATGAATCAGGTTTTGGATCTTGAAGTCGGTGATATAATCAAACTGAACAGGCCCGCAGACGATACCGTTATTGTAAAAGTTGACGGCAGAGAAAAATTTGTGGCGGAATTTGGAGTCAGAAGATACAGAAGAAGTATAAAAATAAAAGAAATCCTAAAAACCGAACATGACGAAATAAAAGAAATTTTACAAAAACTGGAACAAAAACGTAAAGAAAGACTTGAACAGATAACATGAGAAGAAAGTGAATGAGTTTAAAGAACTGTTAATAAACGAAATAAAATCCACTATAGAAGGATTAATAGGAATAGCGCCTGAAGTTTCGGTGTTGTCCGAAACTAAAGATTTAGGTCCTACAAAGCCTCCTTATGCAAAAATTGTTATTAAAGTAAAACCTAAAGGGGAAATACTGTTCCTGGTTCCCGCAGAAGTTGCTACTGCTCTCGGTGATTTAATGTTAGCGGGTGAGGGTACTCCGAAAACTGAAATGAACGATGATGATTTAGACGCAATAAAAGAGATTATTTCAAATGTGTTCGGGGCGCTTAAAACAACTTTGGGCGCACAGGACAATATGCCGAATCTGGATTTTGAAATAACAAATGTGTTTTTTGTAGACAAAGAAGAAGACCTTAGCGAATACGCATATGCCATAAATATGGAATGTAAGGTAAATGATGTGGTTAAAGTTTGTCAGGTTGTGTTTGATGAAAACGTATATGACGAACTGATGCCTTCAAAAGCGGCTGCAGAAGCACAGCATCAGGCTAAACATCCGGATTTAAAAGGTGAAATGAAAAATCTTGAAATGCTTCTGGATATTAAACTGCAGCTGAGAGTTAGAATAGGCAGTAAAATTATGCTTTTAAAAGACGTAATAGGAATGGATATAGGAAGTATCGTAGAACTTAACCAGCTTGCAAAAGAGCCTCTTGATATTTTAATTGAAGATAAAAAAATAGGTGAAGGTGAAGTGGTGATAGTAGACGGAAACTTCGGTATTCAGATTACTTCGATAGGCAGCAGGGAAGAAAGATTAAACTCTCTTAAAAAGTAGTTATTTTTCAATAATCGTATTTCTTGTTTTTTTTGCTTCATATAAAGCTTCATCCGCTCTTTTATACCAGTTGTGATATGATTCTTCAGGCTGGTATTTGGTAAAGCCTATACTTATTGTTATATTGCCTACTTTGTCAAAAGTGTGTTTTTCTATCAGATTTTTAATTTTTTCAGCAAAAATTCTTTCATTTTCGTTGTTTTTCTGTGTGGAGATTATTGCAAACTCTTCACCTCCGATTCTATAGAATTTATCGTTGCTTCTGATGTTTTCAGATATTAGTTTAGTAAGTTCTTCTAACACGTAATCTCCCACCGGATGGCCGTAAGTATCATTTATTTTTTTAAAATGGTCAATATCTATGAGCATCAGATATGGTGAAAGTTTATTAAAGTTTTTCATGTTTTTTTTGATATCGGTATTGAATTTCTTTCTGTTAAATATCTGGGTTAGCTCATCCGTATATGAACTTTCGATGATCTGTCTGTCTTTTTTGTCAAGTTTTTTTATTATAAAATAGATAATTATATATGTAAAGATAAACAGTCCGAGAAGAATTAGATTAAAAATGAAACTTATTTTTTTAATAAAAGTGTATTCTTCTTCAAGAGGCAGAGTTAATGAAAGCAATGCCCTGATATGACCGATTTTTTCGTGAAAACCTGCTTTGTTTCCATACATTTTGATTAAATCTTCCGGAGCCAGATTAGGATTACTGTGGCATTTCATGCAAGACTTGTTGTTTGGTACTACCGGGATTGCGTAATATATATAATCTTTTCCGTTAATTTTAATTTTTTTTGAATAAATATCGATTTCTTTATTATTAAATTTTTTTAAAAGTTTTAATTCTTTTTTATTTGCCTTATTTACAGGGTTTCTTGGATTGTCTGAAGCAATTTTGTATTTTATTTCAGGAAGATGTTCTTTTTTTCTTAGTTTGTTATACTCTTGCAACGTATGCCTTGTTATAAATGTGGCAGACATTAATACCGGTGAAAAAAATTCTTTTGAAAGTATGTTTTGATGCTGTAGGGAATAAATAAATTTCTTTTGATATTTGTCTACGTAATTTTTTTGTGCCTGTTCGTATAAAAGTATGTTATGAAGTTTTTGTTTGTTTTGGTTAATGGCTATATCGTTAAGAATGTAATAAAAAGAAACTACAATAACACTATATAAAAATATAAACAATACGGCTATATAAATAAGCAGTTTTTTATTATGCGGGAGCATAAAGTTCCTTTATTGATATATATACCAATATATTAACATATTTATAATAAAAGAGGGTTAAGAAAGAAGGAAGTTTTATTTTTTAGTTTTCTTTTTAATTGGAGTTACTAAGAGGTTTATATAGTTTCCTTCAAGTTTCGGCTCATTTTGTTTTTCAGCTACATCGCTTATCATATCCCATACTCTGTTGATTACTTCAAATCCTTTTTCAGGCGTGGCAAGTTCTCTACCTCTTAAGAAAACTCTCAGTTTTACGTGTTTTCCTTTTTCAAGAAATTCTTTTATATGTTTTACTTTATAATTTATATCGTTTTCCTGGATTTTAGAAGTGAATTTGATTTCTTTTACTTCTATTTTAACCTGTTTTTTCTTAGCTTCTTTTTTCTTTTTTTCCTGTTCGTATTTGTATTTTCCGTAATCCATTACTTTAGCTACGGGAGGATTTGCATTAGGTGCCACTAAAACTAAATCCAGTCCTTTATTATATGCAATTTCAAGAGCTTTGTTTGAATCAACGATTTTAGGCTCACCTTCTCCGTCAACTAGTCTTACTCTGTCTGTTAAATCAACAATTTCTTCGTTAATTAGTACTTTATCTTCTTTTTTACTCATAGTTTAACCTCGCTTAAGTTTTTGATCATTTCCACAAATTCTCCTTTTGTCATTTTGTATTGTTCTCTTTTTTTTCTGTCTCTGATTGCAACTGTTTCAGTTTCAACCTCTTCATCACCGACTATTACAACATAACCGACTCTTCTTTTTTCTGCGTTTCTGATTCTTTTATTAAGTGAATCGTTGCTTGCAAATATTTCAGTATTAATATCGGCTTCAAGAAGCTCTTTTTGAAGCTTTTTCGCGTATTCTACGTGTGATTCTGAAATCGGCACGAATATAGCTTTTATAGGAGCTATGAATGTAGGGAATTCACCCGCATAATGTTCTGTAAGGATTGCTATAAATCTTTCAAAGCTTCCTATAATAGCTCTGTGAATCATTACAGGTCTTACTCTTTCGTTGTTTTCATCTACGTATGTGATGTCGAATCTTTCAGGCAGGTTAAAATCCACCTGTATAGTTCCGCACTGCCATTTTCTGCCAATTGCGTCTGTGATTTTGATATCGATTTTCGGTCCGTAAAACGCTCCACCGCCTTCGTCTATTCCGTATTCTCTGTTTAGGGAATTAAGAGCTTTTTTAAGTGATTCGGTAGCTTTTTCCCAAATTTCGTCGCTTCCGATTGATTTTTCTGGTCTTGTTGATATTTCCATTTCATAGTTAAATCCGAATCTTTCCATTATAGAGTCGACGAATTCAAGCACCTTAATAACTTCTTCTTCAATCTGGTCTGGTCTACAGAAGATATGTGCGTCATCCTGAGTAAACTCCCTAACTCTGAGCAGTCCGTGAAGCACTCCGCTTTTTTCATGTCTGTGTACTGTTCCGAATTCGAAAAGTCTAAGAGGAAGTTCTTTATAGCTTCTTACCTTATGACCGAAAATTTTTACGTGGGCTAAACAGTTCATAGGTTTAATTCCGTATTCGTCTGCAGGTTTTTCAGGATCGTCGTTTTCAATTTCAGTAAAGTACATATTTTCTTTGTAGTTATAATAATGTCCTGAAATTTTCCACATATGGCTTCTAAGAAGCTCAGGACCTCTTACAGGCAGATATTCGCGTCTAATGTGTGCAGAATAGAGCAGTTTTTCAAGGTTTGCCCTAAGAAGGGCGCCGTTTGGAAGCCATATAGGCATACCTGCTCCGACTTCTTCGTCAAACATCCAAAGATCTAATTCAGTTCCAAGTTTTCTGTGATCCCTTTTTGCAGCTTCTTCAAGCATTTTGAGATATTCCTGAAGTGCTTCTTTTGTGGCAAACGCTGTTCCGTATACACGGGTTAGCATCTCATTTTTAGAATCGCCTCCTAAATATGCACCGGATACTTTTTGAAGTTTTACGTTATGGAGGTATTTAGTGTTCGGCACGTGAGGGCCTCTACATAAATCTTCAAAATCTCCCTGTTTGTAAATGGATACCGTATCTCCCGGAATCATATCAAGAACGGCCTTTTTCAATTCGTCGTTTTTAAATTTTTCCCTTGCTTCTTCTTTAGAAATTTCGTATCTTGTAATATCGAATTTTTTCTTGGCAAGGGCTTTCATTTTCTTTTCTATGTTTTTTAAATCTTTATCGGTAATAGGAGTGTCTGTTTTTAGGTCGTAATAAAATCCGTTTTCGATTGTAGGGCCGACATAGAATTTAGCTTCCGGATAAAGTTCTTTTATAGCCTGAGCCATAAGATGAGCGGCAGAATGTCTGATTACTTCGAGTGCTTCGGGCGAATTGTCAAAATATACAGGCTCTCCGCCTTCAATGCCTTTAGCTTCCGCTGTTTGAAGATCAATTACCTGATCGTCGATTTTTAAAGCAATAACATCTTGTTGCATTAAAATTCCTTTTTATTTATTGAAGAATTAATTAAATGAGGATTGTTGATTTGTAGATATGAAGAAAATAGATTATTCAAGAGTCTCCTTATTTATTGCATTCTCCTTTTTTAGTTGAATTTTAGCTTAATAAAAATTTAATGTCAACACATAATCTCTGTAAGTATCAGCATAGAAATGAAAAAGAATAAAATAGGCCTTTTTATAATTTGAACTTATATTAAGTTTTATTTAAGTTTTGAGGTTTATAATTACGATGAAGGTTCGTTTATTTAAAATAAACTGAACCTATATTCATAAAAGGAGAAACTATGAGACGCTTTGCAAAGATTTTTGTAGCAGGTTTGCTACTTGCAAGTGTTAGCGTGACTGCAGCTTTCGCTGACTACAACAAAGGGTTTAAGTACTACCAAAAATATGTAAAAAGAATGAGCCACATTAAAGGTACTCAGTTCTTAAAAATTATTGGAGTACAAACACCTGACCAAATGAAAGCATTACTTAAAGATGATGCTAAACCTCTAATTGCAAAATTAGAAAAACTTGGTAAAAAGAAAGCTGCAAAAGCCATTGAGAAAATTGCTAAGAAACATAAACTTAAAGATTTACAAGATTTCTTAGTAGGTATGCTCAATGGTAAAATTCCTGCTGGCTGATAACGCTTAATAGGGCACAGGTTGTGCCTTACATTTTTAAATTAGTATTTTAGTGACAGACACTTATCTCTCAAAAGATAAAAAGAAACAGGATTTAACATCCTGCCGGAATTTTTCCTTCCATAATTCCTCTTAAAAAGTCATGAACGTCTTTTAATTTTCCTTTTTTTATAACTTTTTGCATTGCTTTTGCCGCTTTTTCCTCTCCAGCCGCTTTTAATTTTTCAATTAAAGGCTTACCGTTGTTTTCAAACAGTTTGTCTAAATCGTTAAGACTTTTTACTCCCAGAATTTTGATTAACTGAGTAGATTTTACTCCGGATTTTTTCTTTACGTATTTATTGTAATATTTGAACCCTTTGTTGTAATCTGCAGATGCAGTAGTAATAAAAAGTCCACCTGCTAATACTGCCGCTAATGCGATTTTAGAAATTTTCATAAAAGCTCCTTTTCTTTGTTTTCATCAAATTCTAATAAATAATTTTCACAATGATTAAAAAAAAGTTAAAATATAAGAAAAATTTTAATGTTGTTATAATTTTTGTTACTATCTTGGAACATGACCGTTTATTCATGTTTGCATTTTTTAAATTTATTGTGTAAAATAACAATCCTGCTTTGGAGGGGATGTGATCCTGGTGGACACCCCGGGCTTCAAACCCGGTGGGGCGGCAGGTGACTGTCTGCCCGGAAGGTTCGATTCCTTCCCCCTTCCGCCATTAATGGTATCTAAGTGTCTGTCACTAAAATATTCACTTATATTCTTTTTACTGAGGTGAAAATTTAATAAATAAATTTTTGGTAATAATTGCCCGGGTGAGTTAATGTATCAATGTATAATATTATGATGTTAAATGATAAAAATGTTTTCTGTTTACATAAGAAAGTGACAGACACTAAATAAAAGAATTATTAAAAAGAGGAAGAAATTATTCTCCTCTAGGAGCTCTTGGTCTTGCTTCGTTAACTCTAAGTCTTCTTCCTTGGAAGTCTTTACCGTCTAGCTCTTCAATAGCTGTATCAGCTCCGCTTTCCATTTCAACGAATCCAAATCCTTTGCTTCTTCCTGTTTCTCTATCATTTATAATTTTTACTGAGATTACTTCTCCATATTCTGCGAATACCGGTCTTAAATCGTCTTCAGTTGCTTGATAGTTAATGTTTCCTACGTAAATTGTTTTCATGTGATCTTTCCTAATTGTGAATTTTGCATCGACATTGTAACACCATTATGTAAAAAAAGCAAATAAATGTTAAAATTTCTAAAAAAAAGGAAACTTATGGATATCAAAAACAATTATTATGAATTTAGAAACGCTTTAACCAAAGGTGATACACAAAAAGCACAGGAGTATTTTCAAAAAGCTTTTAACGAAGCATTTGATTTGTATCAGATTAAACTTACCAACAATGAAAAATTTAATTTACTTGATGAAGACGAACTGTTTGCGGTGGTAGTGCTTGTCGATAATGCAATTGGATTTTGGAAAGAGGGAATGATAGAAGAAGGCACGGCTTTTTGTGAGAGTATGATCGATTTGATTGATTCTCCGAAATTAAAAGAAATGTTTAAAGGGTATTCTCTTGGAATGCAGTCGGGAATTGACGTTGATACTTTCTTCAGAAATTATGTGGATTTGAGTAAAGTAGATGAAGAATTCCCTCAGTTTTTATGTAATTTCAATGATAATATCAAGGAATTAATTAAATAATATTTAAATTTTTTTTCTTTTTCTATTATGTTATAATATTAATATAAAATTAAAAAAGTAGCGGCTTATGGAACACTTTGAATATAAACTCGGCGAAATGCTTCAATCATTGTCAGATTCCGGAATTATTAATAATCTAAATAATTCATTTAACAGCGAAGAGCAGATTATTAATTTTCTCGATCAGATTATAAATTCAACAATAGAAGGTCTTATAGTCTTTGACGAGAATAAAAAATGCATAAGAGCCAATAAGTCAGCCAGTTATATTTTTGGATACACGCCGGAGGAGATGATAGGCAAATTTGCTTTTGAATTTGTCGCCGACGACTCAAAAGAACTTGTGAAAAACAGAATTAAAATAAAAGACCAGTCTCCTTATGAGGCCTATATGGTAAAAAAAGACGGCACTAAATTTCCCGCCATGCTCAGAGGCAGGGATATATTGATTAACGGCAAAAAAATCAGAATTTCTGCAATTATAGATTTAAGCGAACTTAAAGCCAAAGAAGAGGAAATATACACTATAGCTTACTACGATAAACTTACCGGTCTTCCAAACAGACAGAAAATGATTGCAGATATGAATAAAATGGACCGTCTTCATTCATGTGTGATTTTTAATATTGATAAATTCGGACAGATAAACGATCTTTTTGGCTCGGCAATCGGTGATAAGCTTTTAATTAAGTTTGCTGAAGAGCTGAAAAATGAAAACACACATCCTTACAGAATCGGAGGTGATGAATTCGCAATACTATTTGACAGCAGTATTACTTATAAAGATTTAAAATTATTTATAGAAAAAATAATAGATAAAATAGAAAAAATGGAATTTCTTGCAGACAACGAACCGTTTCATATACATATCAGAGCAGGTGCGGCAATCAATAAACACAAGCTTCTTACTCACGCAGATATAGCGGTAAGGGAAGCCAAAAGAAAAAAAATCCCTTATCAGATATACGACGAGTCTCTGAAAATAGAAGAAAAATATAAAAAAAATCTCGAAATGACCGTTGCGATTCATAAAGCTTTGCAAAATAACGGAATACTCTGTTATTATCAGCCTATATTTAATAAAGACGGAGAAATTGTAAAATATGAAGTACTCGTCAGAATGAGAGACGAGAAAGGAAATATTGTTTTGCCGGGAGAGTTTTTGCCGATTGCAAAAACCACGAAACTGTATACGCAGATTACAAGACAGGTTGTCAGATGTGCCTGCAACAGTTTTGCGAGTATAGATAAAAGTTTTAATATAAATATATCGATTGATGATATCAATAATCCCGAATTGGTGGAATATATTATAAATACGATAAAAAAAACGGGAACGGGAGAAAAAATCGGTTTTGAAATTTTGGAGACCGAAGGTATAGAAAATTATGACATAGTAAAAAAATTTATCGATAAAGTAAAAGCGTTAGGAGCAACAGTAGCAATTGATGATTTCGGCAGCGGTTATTCAAATTTTAAACATATTTTTTCACTGAACATTGACTGTATAAAATTAGACGGCTCTTTGATTAAAGAAGTATATAAACAAAAAAAGAATTTAATAGTTGTTGAAACGATAATAAATTTTGCTAGTAAAATAGGTGCAAAAACGGTTGCGGAATTCGTATGCTGCAAAGAAGTGTTTGATGCCATAAAAAATCTGGGTATTGATTATTTTCAGGGATTTTATTTTGGCAAACCTTCTCCGGAAATTGTAAAAGGATGATTATGAATATCGGATATATCGTTGTAGGGGTTATAATAGTCGCAGCTGTTTTACTGTATAACTCTTTAATTTCAAAGAAAAACCAGGTCGAAAATATATACGGAAGTATTGACGCTCTGCTAAAAAAAAGAAGGGATCTGATTCCTAATCTGGTAGAAAGCGTAAAAGCGTATATGAAACACGAAAAAGAGGTATTGGAAAAAATAACAGAACTCAGAAGCAAAGCAATAAACGCTACGGATGAAAACGAACGTATGAATTATGAAAACAAGATTTCTTCAATGCTCGGTAAAATTTTGATAAATGTTGAAAATTATCCTGAACTTAAAGCCAATGAAAACGTAATGAATCTGCAGATAACATTAGCCGAAATAGAAGAACAGATAAGCGCAGCAAGAAGGGCTTACAACCAGGCTGTTACTGATTACAACAACGCAATAGAAATGATTCCGACTAATTTTATAGCTAAAATAATGGGATACAAAAGAAAGAGCGTGTTTGAAATAAGTGATGAAGAAAGAAAAAACATCAACGTAGGCGATCTTTTTAATAAATGACACTATCAGGTTTAATAGAAGAATATTATAAAAATCCGTATATTCAAGAACTTGATAAAAAAAGAAAAAGTATTGTTTTAAATTTAAAAATTGTTTTGTTTGTATTAACGGCGGTTTTGTTTGTTTTGATTTATTATCTTAAACCGGATTTTGTCGGTATTATTCAGCTGGTAGCGGTTGAAGCCGGTGTTTTTGCCGTTTTGTATTATCTGATAATTAAAAATTACAGGCGGGAATTTAAAGAAAAAGTTGTTTATTCCCTGGTGTCTTTGTTCGGTGATAATTTCAAATATTTTCCGGAAGATAAAATAAACAGCGTAAAATATGATTTAAGCGGACTTTTTTTAATTCCTTACGATAAATATGAAGGCGAAGACTATGTAAAAGGCAGCTTAAAAAACGTAGCATTTGAGTTTTCCGATATACACACTGAATATAAAACGACAGATTCCAAAGGAAGAACACAGTGGCATACGATTTTTAAAGGAACGTTTTTTTTGAGTGAATTTAACAAGTCTTTTAAAGGTATAGTACTTGTTTATCCTGATTACAGCGAAAGATTTTTGGGATCTGTCGCAAATACTTTTCAAAAGTTTAATTCCAACGGTCTTGAATTTGTCAAAATGGACAGCCCGGAATTTGAAAAAGAATTTAAAGTATATTCAAACGATCAGATTTTAGCCAGGTATGTGCTGAGCACTTCGCTTATGGAAAAAATTCTTAAATTTAAAAAAGCCGTAAACAGGCCAATTTATCTTTCATTTAGACACAACATGATGTTTGTGGCAATAAGCGGAAATAATAATTTTGAACCTCCCGTTTTTAAATCGCTGAGTGATTACGGATATGTGGAGAATATGCTTAAAAGCTTTTATTATATTGCGAAGCTTGTTGAAATGCTTTCACTGGAAAGAAAAATTTGGAAAAATTTATAAAGATGTCCTTATATTCGTATTAATCCTTAAGCTGAATCCGAATGGCGTGGTTAAAAGTAAAACCGCTCTTTTATTTCCCGGATTTTTGGTCAGTTCGGAGTGGATTTTCAGCAAATCTTCTTCATAGTTTTCGCCTATTTGTCTTTGAATTACGGTAATTTCATCTTTAACGGCGCCTTTTTCCTCTTTGGCTTCTTCCAGACTCATAAGTTTACGGCATGTAATTCTTAAAAATTCTCCGACTTTGTCCACCTGTGCTTTTATGGCAATTGGTTCGTCGAGGTTGAATTCGTTTAGTTTTTCCAGATCCCTCTCAAATATCATTACATCAAGCTTGCCGTGAAAATCCATAAGGGTTGCAATTGCAAATTTGTTTCCTTTTTTGGAAATTCTCACTTTCATTGCGTCTATTTTTCCTACAAACAGCGCTTCCTGGGAAATTATCTCTTCTATTTCGCTTGATAGGTTGTAGTTTATACCCTGCATTTTGTCTTTATACGGATCTAACGGATGGGCTGATACGTAAAATCCGAGTGTCTGATATTCATATTCAAGAAGCGTTTTAATGTCGAATTCAACGGTATTCGGAATGTCCAGATGTTCGTCGATTTCTTCATTTTCCTCCATATCTGCAAAAAGTGAAAATTCGTGGTTGATTGCGTTTTTCTTTTCTTCTATACGTTTTTTGAATTCAAGCATTTCTTCAACACGGCTGAGCATTGCTTTTCTGCTTAAACCGAAATCATCCATTGCCCCGGCTTTTATCAGCTGTTCGAGTACTTTTTTATTAACTTTGCTCGTATCGACTTTAAGAATAAAATCTTCGATGCTTTCATAAGGTCTGTTGGCGACAATGCTCTCAATTGCTTTGCTTCCGACTCCTTTAATGGCGCTGAGTCCGAAGAGAATTTTGTCGTCAATAGGTGTAAATTCGGCATTTGATTTATTGACGTTCGGAGGCAGGACTTCGATTCCCAGAACTTTAGCTTCTTCAATGTATTTGGCTATTTTATCAGTGTTTTCAGCTTCGAAAGTAAGAAGTGCGGATAAAAATTCAGTCGGATAATATGTTTTGAGGTATGCGGTCTGATATGTAATCATTGCATATGCGGCTGAGTGCGATTTATTAAATCCGTAGCCTGCGAATTTTTCGATTAATTCGAAAAGCGATTTGGCGTTATCATAAGAAAAGCCTCTTTTTTGAGCCCTCTGGGCGAATTCTTCGGCGTATTTTTTCATTAAATCGAATTTCTTTTTACCCATCGCCCTTCTGATAATATCTGATTCACCGAGACTGAATCCGCCTATCGCCTGAACTATCTGCATTACCTGTTCCTGATAAACGATAACTCCGTATGTCGGTTCGAGTATCGGTTTGAGGGCTTCTTCAAATTCGTCAAAAAAGTAGCTTATAGGTTTTCTTCCGTGTTTTCTGTCTATGTAATCGTCAAGCATTCCGCTGTCCATCGGTCCCGGACGGTAGAGGGCCAGCATAGCGATTATGTCTTCGAAATTAGTAGGTTTTAATCTTTTGGCTAGATCCTGCATACCGTCTGATTCTATCTGGAACAGTCCCAGCGTATGGCCTGACTGTATGAGTTCAAACACTTTCGGATCGTCTAACGTAAGCAAATCTATATTTATATCTTCGTTTTTGTTGTTTTTAACGTTTTTTACGGCCCTGTCTATTACCGTCAGCGTTTTAAGACCCAAAAAGTCGAATTTAATTAAATCAACAGGTTCGAGATAATTTAGCGAATACTGCGTAACAATCGTATCGTCGTGTTCATCCTGTTTGTAAAGAGGCGATTTTTTCCACAGCTCCTCGTCGCTTATAACCACACCAGCGGCATGCATTCCGGTGTTTCTTTTAAGGCCTTCTAAATGCTCTCCGAATGAATATAGACGGTTGTACAGAGGGTCTTCTTCCGTGATTTCAACTATTTTGGGCTCGAGTTCTTTTGCTTTTTGAAGCGTTATTCCCAGCTGGTCAGGTATAAGCTTTACAAACCTGTCGGCTTCGGAATAGTCTATTTCAAATATTCTCGCCACATCCCTTAATACACCCTTAGCAAGCAGGGAACCGAATGTAATAACCTGTGCAACGTTTACCTTTCCGTATTTTTCACGGACGTATTCGATAATTTCCCCCCGTCTTTCCTGACAGAAGTCCATATCGATATCGGGCATGCTCACCCTCTCAGGATTCAAAAATCTCTCAAAAAGAAGCCCGTATCTTAACGGGTCGATATTAGTAATCTGTAAAGAATACGCCACTAGCGCACCGGCCGCACTTCCCCTTCCGGGACCTACGGGGATTTTTCTTTTTTTGGCTTCTCTTACAAAATCCCACACTATGAGCATGTATCCAGGGAATTTCATTCTTTTGATAATGTCTATTTCGTAATCGAGTCTTTTTCTGTATTCTTCATGCTGATTTTCCGGGATGTGTTTCAGTCTTTCTTCAAGCCCTTCTTTACATTTGTATTCGAAATATTCCACATCGTTATCGATATCAAGCCCTTCCGCCGCCGCATACTCTTTTGTAAATTTAAAAGTAGGGGGTGTCGGGTTACCAAGAGGTATTTCAAGGTTTATGGACTCCGCAAGTTTATCTGTGTTTTCAACTGCTTCGGGAAGATCCGAAAAAATATTTTCAAACTCTTCAACGCTTCTGAAATAATTTTCTTTTACCACCGGGCGTCTGTGCAGATCGTCAAACCTTTTGTTGTTTTCTATACACTCAAGGGCGTCTTTGTAAATATAATCCATTTTGTTAAGGAAAAATATGTTTGATGACGCAAGAAGAGGTGTGTCCGTTTCTTTTGAAAGGGTGATCAAATCGTTTTCAATCAGTCTTTCTTCTTCGCTGTCCCTGGTTATTTCAAGGTAAATTTCATTTAAATCTTTTTTATATTCTTCAAGGATTTTTTTTGCCTTTTCTATTCCTTCGGCGCCATTTAATACGTTTTGTTCGTTAAAAACATTTAAATGAAACCCGATTTCGGAATCAAGCATCGGAAGGATAAAACAAAGGCCTTCTTTGTTTTTCACAATCTCTTCATACGGCAGATACGGTTTATCTCCGTGCATGTTGTAAAGATATGAGATGGAGCTTAAATACATAAGATTGTCGTATCCGGTTTTGTTTTTGGCTATTAGAATCAGTCTTGATATTTTTCCGTCTCTTACAATGCTGACATCGCTTCCGATTATAGGTTTTATTTCACTGGCCCTGCATGTTTCATAGAAATCAATGGCGCTGAACATATTGTCGAGTTCCGTTATGGCAAGCGCTTTATAGCCGTATTCTTTGGCTTTTTTAACGAGATCTTTTATTTTAACGGTGGAATGAAGAAGCGAATAATCGCTGTGGATATGGAAAGGTGTCAAGACAGTCCTTTTTAATGAAATTTTAGCATATTATGCGCCGCAGGCAGCAGGACCGCCTTTCCAGTATTTTTTTTCAAGTTCAAGGAATTTTTCTTTTTCGCTTTCGTCCATAATTCTTTCGCTGTATTCAAAATCCAGTCCCATCTGATTAAGAGGCTGCTTAACGGAATTTATAAGCTGCTCTTTTATAGGAATGTTTGCAAAAGGCCATGCAAACGTAGCTGTTACTTTATTACCGTCGATGTCGATATCCTGTAAAATACCCAGATTTACCAGGCTTGTAGCGATTGCGGGATGCTGAACGTTTTCAATTGTCTGGATTATTTTAAAAAAGTCCATTTTAATCCTTTTTTTTCGAATTTTATCATAATGAATATTATATAATTATCAAAAAGGAAATTATATGTCAAAATTTTTTCTTCTTATTGCGGTTACGCTGTCTCTTTTTGCTTCAGATTTAGACTTTATGCTTAATAAAAACGAAGCAGTCAAATATTACAGGTATGTTTGCGCAAAACAGGAAACCAAGGCTTTAATAAATTTATTAAGAAAAACGGTTGCGGATGAAAGATTTGCTAATTTTTCAGAACTTTTTGAAAGCGGACGTGCAAAAGTTTATTCAGTTTCCCTTTTAAAAGAATATCTTAATGTTCTGGAAAAATCTCAAATACTCAAAGAACTTGATGCAAAAAACGGATATCTGTATCTGGATTTAAGCAGTAATTTGAGAAAAAAAATTCTAAAAAGTGTCAATTCTATTGGTTTTTTTGAACTTTATCAGCATGCTTTTACTCTTATTCCAAAATTAAAGTCTTCACATAACGTTAAGCCTATAGGAGAGATTGAAAAATCTTTTGTATTTTTGAGTGAAAAATATATCAATGACCTTTCAAAACTAGGTTTTGATCAAAATACAATCAAAAAGCTTGAAATAATCAACAAAAATCTTAAACATAACGCAAAATTATATAAATAAAGTATAATTTCATTAAAAAAAGGCTTTGAATGCAGGACAAAATCAGGAACTTTTCTATCATAGCCCATATCGACCACGGCAAAAGTACGCTTGCCGACAGACTTATAGAGTTTACGGGCGGTGTGAGCGAAAGGGAAAAAGAAGACCAGCTGCTTGACAGTATGGATATAGAAAAAGAAAGAGGTATTACCATTAAAGCCCAAAGCGTAAGGCTAGAATATAAAGGGCATATCCTAAACCTTATCGACACGCCGGGGCATGTTGACTTTTCTTATGAAGTCAGCAAATCTCTTAAATCCAGTGAAGGTGCTCTTTTGGTGGTGGACGCTACGCAGGGAGTCGAGGCGCAGACGCTGGCGAATGTCTATATGGCCGTTGAGAATGATCTCGAGATTATTCCTGTAATTAACAAAATCGACCTTCCAAGCGCAGAGCCTGAGAGAGTTGCGGAAGAAATCGAACAGACTATAGGAATAGACGCAAGCGACGCAATACTCGTCAGCGCCAAAACGGGAATAGGAATAGAAGAGCTTCTTGACGCTATCGTAGAAAGGGTGCCGGCTCCGAACGGTGACCCGGAAGCTCCTGCCAAAGCACTTATATACGACAGCTGGTTTGATAATTATTTAGGAGCTGTATGTTTAGTCAGAATGTTTGACGGATCTATTAAAAAAGGCCAGGAAGTTTTAGTAATGGGAACGGGTAAAAAACATAAAGTTTTGGATCTCTATTATCCGCATCCCGTTAAAAAACTGAAAACAGACGAGATTAAAACGGGTGAAATAGGCGTTGTCGTAATGGGGCTTAAAAACGTGGCCGATATCAGGGTAGGCGATACCATAACAGATGCCAAGAATCCGGCAGAGGAACCTGCGGACGAGTTTGAAGAGGCAAAAAGTTTCGTATTTGCAGGTATTTATCCAATCGATACCGATAAATACGACGATTTAAGAGACGCTCTTGAAAAACTTCAGTTAAACGACGCTTCCATTACGTTCGAACCTGAAACTTCACAGGCTTTGGGATTCGGTTTCAGGGTAGGATTTTTAGGTATGCTTCATATGGAGGTTGTAAAAGAGAGACTTGAAAGAGAGTTTGGAATAGAACTTATCGCAACGGCTCCGAGCGTTACTTATAAAGTTAAACTTACAGACGGCAGCGAACTGGAAATAAGCAACCCGAGCGAGCTTCCGGCTCCGAATAAAATAGATAAAATTTACGAACCTTACGTAAAAGCCACAATTCTTACACCTAGTGAATTTGTGGGGAATTTAATAACGTTTCTTAATGAAAAAAGAGGAGTTCAGGTAAAAATGGACTATCTCTCTCCTGAGAGGGTGCTGCTTGAATATGAAATACCTCTGAATGAAATAGTTACGGATTTTTACGATAAACTTAAAACGCTTACCAAAGGATACGCAAGTTTCGATTACGAACCTATAGGCTACAGGGAAGGAGACCTTGTAAAAATGGATATCAGGGTTGCCGGAGAGCCTGTGGACGCTTTAAGCGTAATTGTTCCTAAAGACAAAGCCGAAAGAAGGGGGCGCGAGCTTATCAAGGTTATGAAAGAGCTGATCCCGAGACAGCTTTTCGAAGTTGCAATCCAGGCAAGTATAGGCAATAAAATTATCGCCCGTGAAACGGTAAAAGCTCTAAGAAAAGATGTAACCGCCAAATGTTACGGGGGAGATATAAGTAGAAAAAGAAAACTTCTT
Source organism: Nautilia abyssi (assembly GCF_055388085.1). Classification (NCBI taxonomy): domain Bacteria; kingdom Pseudomonadati; phylum Campylobacterota; class Epsilonproteobacteria; order Nautiliales; family Nautiliaceae; genus Nautilia; species Nautilia abyssi. The sequence goes on from NZ_AP042376.1 coordinate 172,403, forward strand.
GAAAAACAGAAAAAAGGTAAAAAAAGAATGAAAGCGATAGGAAAGGTTAATATTCCTCAGGAGGCGTTTTTAAGCGTACTGAAGATAGATTAATCTATATTTTTAAGGATGAAAATGGGGACTCTTTTAATTTTTTTAATCAATGCTGCCGTATTTTGGTATATCAATATACATAACGGCCCTTATGCGGCCGATTATATGGTTCATTACGGTATGACTGCACAAAACAGGGATGATCCCGTCGTATGGATTACTAACGCTTTTATTCACGGGGGATGGGGGCATATAGCAATGAATATGCTGGCACTTTTGGAAGTAGGGTTCGCAACGGAAAAAGTTACCAATACGTTTTGGTTTTTTATAGTTTATCTTGTTTCTATGTTAGGTGCCGATCTGGCTAATTACTATTATCTTCAAAACCACTGGAATGTTTACGTAATAGGCGCTTCGGGGGCTATATTCGGGTTGTATGCTTTTTATTCGTTAATTACAAAAGAGTTTAAAGATTTTATTATTTTTGCGGTTATATACAACGGAGCCGTATTTATGTTTAATATGAATATTGCGTGGTTCGGGCATTTAGGCGGGGCAATAGCAGGTTTTATAGTGGGGCTGGTATATATATTGTTTAATCGGGGGTTTGTAATATCCAGTAAAAACGATACGGATTGAAAATATAACTAAAGCAGTTGAATAAATAGAAAAATCAAACCACAGGCAAAAGCCTGAGGTTTAAGCATAAGTGTCTATTGAAGTTTCGGTAATTACACCGTCAGACGTGGCAGGATTTAAAATATCCATTAATGACTGATAAAGCTCATCCTGAGACAGGTTTTCAGTATCAAGGTTTTTAATTTGACTTACCGCGTCTTTTCTTTCGTCTTCCGGCATACTTTGTAAAAGATCGGAAACTTCTTTTCTTTGATCCTGAGGCAGACTCTGCATAATTTGACCCATGCCGTTACCTTTAGGACCTTGACCTTGTCCTTGACCGTTATGCATTCTCATTTGATGCATATATTGTGATTGCTGTGTTGAATTTACTTGCATAGTACCTCCTTTAGGCATCTTTATGACAAGCAAAAAATGTTCCTGTATTAAAACAAAATTAAAAAAACTTTTATTATAATTTAATTTCCCTGACTCCGTAATTTTCAACCACGTAATCTATGTCTTTGTCTCCTCTTCCGGATAAATTAACAAGAATTGTGTCATTTGGTTTTTCTTTTGCCAGTTTCATAGCAAATGCAACCGCATGAGCGCTTTCAAGTGCCGGAATTATTCCCTCATACTGACTGAGAGCATAAAACGCGTCTATTGTCTCATCATCGGTGATTGCCGCTATATTTAGTCTGCCGGTTTCTTTCAGATACGCCTGTTCTGGTCCAACACCAGGATAATCAAGTCCGCTGGCAATTGAATGAACGGGAGCCGGCTCTCCGTTTTCATCTTTTAGCATAATGGTGTTAAATCCGTGTATTACCCCTTCATCACCGTACATAAGGGTTGCTGCGTGTTCACCGAGTTTAGTTCCTTTGCCAAGAGGCTCTACCGCATACAGTTCGACTTCGTCGTCTATAAATCCGCTGAAAATTCCCATGGCGTTGCTTCCGCCCCCTACACATGCCACAACGTTATCCGGCAGGAAACCGACCATTTCCGTAAACTGTTCTTTTGCCTCAAATCCCACAACACTTTGAAAATCCCTTACCATCATAGGAAAAGGATGAGGCCCCACAACGCTTCCGATTGCGTAAAGAGCCGTGTCTATCTGTTTTACATAGCTTTCAAACGCGCTGTCAACCGCTTCTTTGAGCGTTTTAAGCCCGTGTGTGGCGGGAATTACCTCGGCTCCTAATATTTTCATTCTTACGACATTCGGATGTTCTTTTTCTATATCCACTTCACCCATGTGAATTTCACATTCCATTCCGAAATAAGCCGCCGCCGTAGCAAGCGCAACGCCGTGCTGTCCTGCACCGGTTTCTGCTATCAGTTTCTTTTTGCCCATATATTTGGCCAGCAGCGCTTCTGCCATGCAGTGGTTTAGTTTGTGTGCTCCCATATGGTTCAGATCTTCTCTTTTAAGATAAATCTGTGCTCCTCCAAGCGCTTCTGAGAGTCTTTTGGCATGATATACGGGAGTAGGGCGTCCCTGGTAATGTTTTCTGATTCTTCTAAGTTCACTTAAAAAATCGTGTGAGCGTCTGAGTTTCATATACGCTTTTGTAATTCTTTCAAACTCTTCTTGCAACACATCGGGAATATATGCTCCTCCGAATCTTCCGAAAAATCCTTCACTGTCAGGAAATTTTTGCAAATGTGATTTTTTCATTTTTTCTCCTTTGTCTCATTTAAAGTATTTTAGCATAATAGTCTGTTTAAGTTGTATTTTATCAGTGTCTGTCACTAGACTTTGAAAACAATGGATTTATTTTAAAAATAAAATAAATAGTTTAAATTGAGTTTTGGAAATGCTTATTTTAAAGCTAAAAATATAGAATAATTAACCGTTTTGAAGTTCTTTATAAATTTCTTTGGCGGATTTATCGGATATTTTTGCCAGAAGTTTTGATTTTTCTTTAGGAGGGAGTGAAAGATTTAAAATATCGTCATAAGTAAGGGTCAAATCTTTTTTGCTTTCGCCTTTATCGATTACTACTACCCATTCTCCTTTTGTGTTCGGAAGGTTTAAATCTTTTGCTTTTGCTTTTATATACGTTTCATGAACTTTAGTCATTTCTTTTGCCAGAAATACTTCTCTTTGAGGGATAAGCTCTTTTAATTCTTTTATCAGTTTTTCAATTCTGTGAGGGGATTCATAAAGCACGGCTATTTTGCCGGAATTTATTATTTCGTTCAGTTTGTCTAAACGCTCTTTTCCTTTATGCGGCAGAAACATCCAAAAACAGAATTCACCCTCAAATCCGCTGGCTACATATGCTGTAAGCGCCGCGTTGGCTCCCGGTATTACCGTATATGGTATGCCGTTTTTCTGGCAGTATTGAATTAATTTGCTTCCGGGATCACTGATACCGGGCATTCCGGCGTCACTTACGTAAACGCATTCTTTTGTTTTTAAAAGTTCTGGGTTTAATTTTGAAAGCGCTTCTTTTTCATTATGCGAATGCATTGATATAAATTCTTTGTTAAGAGGGATTTCTAAAAGATTTAAAAGCTTTTTTGTAACTCTTGTGTCTTCGCAGAAGATTATCTGGGCAGTTTTAAGAGCCTCAAGGGCTCTTTGGGATATGTCTTTAAGATTTCCTATTGGAGTAGGAACTAGGCTAAGCAATTATGCAAGACCGTATTTTTTCTTAAATTTATCTACTTTTCCGCCTCTGTCAATATTTCTTTCCTGACCTGTATAGAACGGATGGCATTTATCACAAACTTCAACTCTTAAAGTTTCTTTAGTTGATAAAATTTCAAACTGATGACCGCATGTGCATGTAACTTGGCATTTTACGTATTCAGGATGGATACCTTTTTTCATTCATTATCCTTTTTTATTATTGTTTATTCAAAATTAGTTCGAAATTCTACATATTTAATCTTAAAGTATCCTTAAATTAAGCAATCTTTAAGGAAGTGTAAAATTAAAAGTGTAAAGTGAAAAGTTAGGAAAAATATTTTTCATTTTTAATTTTTAACTTTTCACTTCTTGAGGTATCTTTTATTGTCCCGTTTTTCCACGTCTCCGAGCTGATCGAGATAATCGAGATACGCCACTATGTATTTCCTGCTCATAGGCATTTCTTCTTTAAACGTTTTAATATCGATATAACCGACTCTTTGCATAATTTCTTTCATTTTTTTAAGCGCTATATTAATGTTTTTATCAGTTACGAAAAGATTATGTGCCAGACGTATCACTTTTTTGGATGTGGTTAGTTTCTTCATGGCGTTGTCGCCGACTTTTCTGTCAATATTCAGTTTTTCGTAAATGTTATACGGCGCTTCCGGTGTGAGTCCGGAGTTGTCAAGCAGCTGGTAGAGTCTATGTTCCACCGATTTGGTTACGTCCACTTCGCCAAGATCTTTTCTTTTGTAGATATTGTCCTCTTTTATCAGATAACCTTCTTTTACAAACTTGTCAAGTACGCTTTGTATAAGTTCGGCGCTTGCCCATTTAAGTCTTAGTTTAAGTGAAGCCGGGGAGAGGAATGCGAATCTGTTTTTTTCATATGTGTCTTTAATTATTTTTTCAATCTCTTTTTTTACGTCGATCGAAAAAATATTATAGTTTTCCTCATCTATAAATACATTATCAAGGGTTTTTGCTATTTCAAGCGCTTCTTGCGGGGAGAGGTTGAATCTCTGGTAGCTTTGAAGCAGCCCGAAACCTCTTTTATGGTTTTGTACAAGTATTTCAAAGGCTTTTTTAAAGTCTTTTTTGTTTAAAGCTTTAAGAAGTGCTAATTTTTTTCTTTTTTTAATCGGATCGCTGATAGGGTTTAACACTTCTCCTCCGCCTATTACACGGCCGTTATGGAGAATTACAAACGGATCTTCGAATACTAAAAACGCTTTTTCTTCGAGTTTGATGGTTGCATAGCCTTTTTTGTCTTCCGGGTTAAACATTAAAAGTTTGCCGGGAATTCTTTTGGCGCCGCTTATGAAAAGCACTTCCATATTGTGAAAGAGCTCTTTTCCTTCGACAGGTTTTACGAATACGTCGATAAGTCTGAATCCTCTTAAATAGCCTTTTGTTGAGAGCAGGTATCCTTTTTTAAGCTCTTTATGCGAAATATTGAGGTTAATGGCAACCCTTTGGTGGGTGTATGCTTCTTCCACATCTTCGCCGTGTACCTGTAGGTTTTTAACGGTTGTGAGCGTTTTTGTTTCGTTGATGTATATTTTGTCTTTGAGTTTTACTTTGCCGCTTAGAACCGTTCCCGTAACAACCGTACCTATACCTTTTAAACTGAAAACCCTGTCTATATAGTATCTGAAGAATTTCGAGTGGGTGATTTTTCTAGGAGGTAGGTTGAAAAGGTAGTCTTTAAGTTTTTCGATGCTTTGTTTGTCGTAGATAGATGTTTCAAATATTTCTAGAAGGCGGAGGTTTTTATATTTTGCTATTAAATCCCTGATTTCCTGTTTTCTTTTTTCAATTGTTTCTATGTCTGCGAGATCGCATTTGGTAAGTGCGACTATTATGTTTTTAACCCTTAAAATATTTAAAACTTCAAGATGCTCTACGGTTTGCGGCATAACTCCTTCGTTGGCGTCTATGGCAAAAAGCGAGGCGTCAAATCCGAAAGCTCCGCTGATCATGTTTTTGACAAGTTTTTCATGTCCCGGAACGTCTATAAACGCTACGTTTACGTCGTCCCTTTTCATATTGGTAAAACTTAAATCTATTGTTATGCCGCGCTCTTTTTCCTCTTTAAGCTCGTCTCCGTTATATCCGGTGAGTGCTTCTATTAAAGACGTTTTACCGTGGTCTACGTGACCCGCTGTTCCTATGATTATGTTTCTCATTTTTGACCTTTGAGTTGTGAAGTTGCTATGTTATTATTCTGTGAAGGAATTTCACAGCTGATAATATTATTAATAATTTCTGCCAGTTTTTCTATTTCGTCTTCCTGGACGCTTCTCATATCGAGTACGAAATGTTCGTTTTCTATTCTTCCGATTACAAGGTTTTTACGCATATCTTCTTCCCATTTTTTTGCATTGCCTTTAATTTCCACCACAATTGTCGGAATTTTGCGGTTAGGCATCGTTCCGCCTCCGACATATGTGTGCGATTCTTTAATTTCAGCTTTTAAGCCCGGGCATAAATTTAAAAGTTTTTGGGCCTTTTCTTTAAGCTCGTCTGTTGTCTGGAAGATAGATTTCAAAGTCGGAATTTTATCGTATTCTTCTTTTATATACGCCAAAGCGGTGGCTTCTATCAGTGAAAGGGTTATTTTGTCAACCCTGAACATTCTTAAAATCTGGTTTTTTTTGAGTCTGTCAATAAGTTCTTTTTTTCCGAGTATTATTCCCGCCTGAACGCTTCCGAAAAGTTTATCTCCGCTGAAACTGACAAGAGAAGGGTTTAGTTTCATAATATCGCTTATAGGAGGCTCGTAATTTGTAAGTCCGTAAGGGAGTTTCGGCACATATGCGCTTCCTAAGTCGTAATAGTCCAAAACGCCTTTTTCTTTTGAGAGGCTGATTATCTCTTCAAGTGTCGCTTCTGCGCTGAAACCTTCTATGGAATAGTTTGATTTGTGCACTTTCATAAGCATTGATGTATTTTCTGTTATTGCTTCTTCGTAGTCTTTGATTTTTGTTTTATTCGTCGTTCCGACTTCTACGAGTTTCGCGCCGCTGGCTTTCATAACTTCCGGAACTCTGAAACTGCCTCCGATTTCCACAAGTTCTCCTCGGGAAACGATTACTTCTTTGTCTTTTGCGAACGTGTTTAAAATCAAAAATACGGCTGCTGCGTTATTGTTTACGACAAGTGCGCTTTCGCTTCCGAAAAGATGGCTCAGTATTTTGGCGCTGTGGTGATATCTGTCTCCTCTTTTTCCTTTTTCGAGGTCGTATTCGAGATTACAGTAATGGGTTGAGCGTTCTTTGGCATAATCGAAAATTTCAGGGTCTATCAGGCTTCGTCCGAGATTGGTATGGACCGTTATTCCCGTGGCATTTATTACGTTTACGATTGAGGGTGAAAGAATATCATTTGCTTTTTTTTCAATTTCTTTAATAATAGATTTTTCGTTTATTTCAGTGATTTTACCGTTTTTAATTCCGTTTCTTATGTTTTCCAGTGTCTGTTGAATTATAGGAATTAATACTTTTTTAGGTATGTGTGAGAGGGTTTTTTCTATTTTGTCAACTTTGGGTATCTGTCTGAATAGATTCATTTTTTACCTTTGTGAAATGCCGCCGGCATTTTTTGGTAATATTGTAACAAAAAAGGTTTAAAGTATGAAAATTGCCGTTACAGCGTCAGGAGCTTATATAGGATCAGGTTACTGTCCGGGTTTTGAAGAGTGTGAATACCTCATAATATACGATACCAAAACCAAAGAATACGCATCAAGAAAATCTCCTTCTTATTATTCAAAAAACCCTGAAGATTTAATAAAATTTTTAAAAGCCGTATTGATAAAACATATAATTACCGGTAAAGATGTCAAAGATAATTATTTTAAAGTTTTTAAGGTAAATGATGGAAATTTGAGTGTTGAAGATGTAATAATGAAATATAAAGAGGAGAATTAATCCTCTTATTTGTGAATAACGCTGATTGCTTTTTCTTTGAACTCTTTAAGTTTTTCGATAAGGTCGCTGAATATTGAAGCGGTTTTGTGACCTTTGTGAATTGCTGTTTCAAGTTTTGTAATTTCGTCTTCAAGCATTTTATATGTTGTGTCGCTTGTGCTTGTATATCCTAAAGCCTGAGCTATTGTTAACTGTCTTCTTGCTTCGTCAAGATATCTTAGAGCTTCTTTTTTGTCTTTTTTGATAATTTTACTAGCTTCCTGAACAAGAGCCTGAGCTTTGATTAACGGAATAGGAATCACGTTGTCTACTTCAACAAGTGTCGAAAGAGCCATTGACAATACGTCTTTAGCTTCTTTTACTTTTCCTTCGTTAATATATTTAATTGCCAGATTCAACGCTGCAGGATATGTTGCTAAAGGCAGGTTAACTGTTTTAATAACAATTTCGCTTCTTAATGAATTTAAAACTTCTCTGGCCTGAGGAATTTTATTTTCATTTATAAGTTTTTTAGATTCTGCGATTAACGTTTTAATTTTATGTACATCTCCGACAAACTGATATGCATTAATCTGTACGTCCACAGGTAATAAATACGGTGCGTTTGGCGTATTTAATACTACAGCAAGCTCTCCTACCGCTTTTTTAAGTGATTCTTTTGCTTTATCTGTTTTTTTATTGTTCAGATAAATTAACGCATCCTGTGTATACTGGATTGCCCTTATAGCTTCTTTTATAAGCTGTGTGCTTTGAGCTTTCTGTTCAGCTTTTACAACTGCGTTTTTTGATACCGCATTTGTTTTTGCGTCTGCTGCCATAGCGCTTGTTACTAATAAGCTAGCGGCTACTATTGATGTCAATAGTTTTTTCATATGTCCCTCCTTCAATGTTTTAGTGTCCGTATTATAAAATATTTAGTGCAAGCTTGTCAAGTTCTTTGATTGAAATATGCTAAAATTTAATCATTTCTTAATTTTTTTTTTAAATTTTTTTAATCGTAACGCTTTATATATAAGGTGTGTTTATATGATATAATTCCACAAAAAAAGGCTATAAATGAAATTTATAGGAACTCGCGGGACTGATGAAAAAAAGAGTTTTAGTGAAGTTATATTAAATCCGGCGGCACCGAACGGAGGACTTTACGTTCCAAGCAAACTGCCTAAAATAAACGAAAAATTTTTACACAGATATTATGATGTTCAGGATGAAAAACCTTATACCCATATAGCCAGGGGAATTCTTAAGTTATTTAAAATAGATATTGACGAAAGGCTTATAGAAAAAGCTTTGTATACATATTTAAGAGAGTTTGACGACCCGGATGTCGTTCCGGTTGTAAGACTTAATAAAAACCTTTTTGTGGGAGAATTGTGGCACGGGCCGACGAGAGCTTTTAAAGATATGGCTCTTCAGCCGTTTGGTGTTATACTTTCATCACTTGCCAAACAAAGAGGCGAAAATTATCTGATTCTTGCGGCAACAAGCGGTGATACGGGACCTGCTACGCTTAAAACTTTTGAAAACAGAGATAATATAAAAGTCGTTTGTATTTATCCTCATGAAGGCACAAGCGAAGTTCAAAAACTTCAGATGGTGACAACCGATGCGAAAAATGAAAAAGTTTTAGGAATAATCGGTAATTTTGACGATGCGCAAAGTGCACTTAAGTCACTTCTTAAAGATGATGATTTCAGAAATACTCTTAAAGAAAACAATATTAAGCTTTCCGCCGCAAACAGTGTGAATTTCGGAAGAATTATTTTTCAGATTATTTATCATTTCTGGAGTTACATGCAGCTGGCAGAAAGTGCGGAAATCGATCTTTTAGACGAGATTGACGTAATAATTCCTAGCGGTAATTTCGGAAACGCGCTGGGTGCTTATTATGCGAAGAAAATGGGGCTTCCTATAAATAAAATAGTAATCGCGTCTAATAAAAACAACATCCTTTACGAATTTATAAAATACGGAAAATACGATTTAAGAGATAAAAACCTTATTCATACAATTTCACCTGCAATGGACATCTTGAAATCTTCAAACGTAGAAAGGGTTCTTTTTGACAAATTCGGAGAAGAAAGAACGAAAGAACTTATGGAAAACCTGGAAAGTGAAGGGTTTTTCGAACTTACGGAAAAAGAGCATGAAGCAATTAAAGAAGATTTCTTAGCGGATTTCGCTACTGACGCAGAATGTGAGGAAATAATCGCAAAATACGCAAAAGAAAACAATTACATTATGGATGCTCACACGGCGACGGCCATTAAAGCATATGAATATCTGAGCGAAAAAGGCGAAATAAAAAATAAAGTTGTCGCATATTCTACCGCCGAATGGACAAAATTTGCTCCTAGTGTTTACGAAGCCCTTACCAAAGAAGATATTAACAGGGAAATAGCTGAACTTGAAGAAAAAACGATAGCGGATAAAGACGCAATAGCTTATATAGAAGCCCATTATAAAGTAATGGCTCCTGAATCTATAAGAGAGCTGTTTGACAAAGACATTAACGAAACGGTAATTAACAAAAACGAAATAAAAGAAAACATTATTAAATTCGTAACGGAAAAATAAGTTTAGATACGGTTTTGACAAGTATGATATAATAAATAAAAAAAGGAGGGGAAATGAGAGTAGACAGCAGTTTGAATTCGTTACAGAATATGCCTGCCGGAAATATGAACGGCCAGGCGAAAGCCGGCGGACCTGACGCCCAAAAAACACAGCAGCAGCAAATCGACCAGGCTCAGCAACAGCAGATGCAGCAGCAAAAAAGACTGCAAAAAAGAGAAATGCAGAATATCGATGCCCAGAAGCAGCAGGAGCAGCAAAACCAGCAGCAGATTCAGCAGCAGGCAGCGGAAGCTATCGGAATCGGAGCTAATTTAAATTTAATGGCTTAATTTGATAACCGTAATAGGTATATATATATTTATTGTTTTAGGTTTTTTTGCAAAAAAAACATTTAATGAAATAGACGGTAAAACTTTAGTTCTTCTTTCAACTTATTTTCTACAGCCCTTTTTGACCCTCTGGGGTATTATGCTTATACCTTTGGATTATAATTTAATAATTTCTCCGGTTGCGTATCTTGCGGCCGTTTTTTTCAGTCTTGTTTTTACATTTACTCTGTCCTTAATTTTAAAAGATAAAAAAGAGAGGATAATAGCGGCTTTAACTCCGTTAATAGGGAATACGGGTAATCTCGGAATACCTCTTTCATATGCCCTGTTTGGGGATATCGGAGCGAGTATTGCAACTATAATCAATCTTGCAAATATATTTTTTATATACAGTTTCGGGGTGTTTTTCTTTGCGAGTGGAAAATATTCATTTAAAGACGCTTTTAAAAAAATCGTAAAAATACCGGTTATGTGGTTTGGTATTCTGGCTCTGGTATTAAACATAAGCGGTGTTACTTTTAATAAAGATATAATGAAAATACTTCAGATGGGGGCGTTTGCATCTATAGTCGTGCAGCTGTTAATATTCGGAATATACGTAGCTGAAATAAAAACAAGGGAAATAAGTTTCAAACTCGGAATTATCACCGTATTTAACAAATTTATCATTTTTCCTGCCGTAAGTTTTTTTGTTCTAAAACTGTTTCATTTAAACACTCTTTTTTTTAAAGCCGTTATGCTTGAAATACTGACCCCTCTTGCCGTTACGAACGTAAATCTTTCGGCTCTTTTTGATTTATATCCGAGAAAAGTGGCAATGCTTGTAATTGTTACTTCCGTACTGTTTTTAGGAGTTGTGTTTTTAATTATATGAAAAATAATGTATAATTAAAGTTAATATACAAAGGGATTTGGGATGAAAAGGATTTTTTTTATATTAATTATAGCTCTGTTTTTTGTATCGTGCAGTGAAAAAAAAGAATTAAAAGTAGCCGCAAATTCATGGATAGGTTACGCGCCTCTGTTTTACGCCGATAAAAAAGGCTGGCTTAAAAAAGAAAAAATAAAACTGATAAATACCGTTTCGCTTGCCGAAAGCCTTGATCTTTATAAGAAAAATTTTGTAGATGCGATGGCCGCAACCCAGTATGAATATTTTTTGTTAAACAGGGAAGATGTATACGCAATTATGCTTTTTGACAGATCAAACGGAGCTGATATGATTATGTCAAATTTTGATTTCAGGAAGTTACATTCTAAAATAGACGCTTATATGGAAGTGGATTCGGTTAATTATCTGCTGTTTAAATATTTTTTGAAAGAAAAAAATCTGAAACAGAACATGTTTAATATTCATAACCTTGACCAGGGACAGATCGCTAAAAAAAGCTATTCAAAACCCACTTTGATTGTTACATACGCACCTTATGACGCGGAACTTAAGAAAAAAGGCTTCAAAGTTATAGACTCGACAAAAAACTCAAGCTCTCTTATTGTTATTGACGCGCTTTTCAGCGATGCGGCAAATATACAAAAACACAAAGAACAGTTTATTAAAATAAGAGAATTTACCATAAAAGCGTTAAAAGTATTAAAACAAAACCCAAAAGAGTTTTATGAAGCTGTTAAAGAGTATCTTCCGGGATACAGTTACAGCGATTTCAAAGCAGATTTAAAAAATATCGTCTGGATAGTAAAACCGGACGCTCATGTTAAAAAACTGCTTGAAAAAATAAAACTTCCGTATAAAGAGCTGAAATGAAAATTAAAAATTTTCTGATACTTGTCAATCTATTTGTTATGACTGTATTTTTAGGAATGTTTTATTACATTTACGTTCAGCAGAAAAAAGAACTCGTAAAAGTGATATCAAATGACATTTTTCAGACTTTAAACAACGTTTCATACAGTTTCAGCAAAGTTATGAATAATAATTCCGATTATATGATTTTAAAGCCTATTTTGGACAGAAAAAGTACAAGCGATTTTTTTGACGGGTTCATTCTTGCAACTTCGGATGACAGGGTGTTGTTTAAAAGCGGTGATATGAGCCTTAAAATACCTCAGCCGGATAAAATACAGTATAATTTAAATAAAATAGGCCTTAATACACTTCTGCATAAAAAAGCATATGTAATAACAATTAAATATTATAATAATAATAAGTTCAAAACATTAAAACTATATCTTTTTCCAAGCAAAGACTATCTTGAAAAAGTGTTTACGTATCTGAAAATAAAATATATAGTTTTATTTGTGTTAGTATTGATATTTTTTGTTTTTGTGCTGCGTTCTGTTTATAAACTGGTTATAGTGAATCCTCTTTTAAAGCTTAAACAGTACGCGGATAAAAGAACAACAAAACCGGAGAAGTTTTTAATTTATGAGTTTAACGATATTAAAGAAACTTTGGCAGAAACGTTTAACGCTTTAAACGAATATATTGAAAAATTAAAAATAAGCGCCATTACAGATCCTTTGACAAGACTCAAAAACAGAAATTATCTTAATAAATATCTTATAAAACTGATAAATGAAAATCAGAAATTTGCCCTTGTTTTTATTGATATAGACAATTTTAAAGATATTAACGATTTTTTTGGACATTCCGTTGGTGATGAAATAATTATAGAAATATCGGCCATACTTGCAAAACATATTAAAAACGGTGAAATAGTTGCGAGAATAGGAGGAGATGAATTTGTAATTGTTTTTCAGGAGTATAAAAACAATGAAGAGCTTTTAAAAAGACTTAACTTGCTGCTAGACAGTTTAAACAGAACCTGGACTATTCATAATCAAACTATTTCTACAACGGTCAGTATGGGTGTGGCGGAATTTCCTAAAACCGCAAAAAGCGTGGAGGAACTTTTGAAGTTTGCCGATATCGCACTGTATGAGGCCAAAAACAGAGGTAAAAACAAATATGTTATATTTGACGAAAAATTAAAACAGGACGTTAATAAAGAGATCGAAATCAAAACGACAATGAACAAAGCTTTGGAAAATAACGAATTTGAGCTCTTTTATCAAGGTAAATTTGATATAAACGAAAAAATTATAGGATGTGAAGCGTTAATAAGATGGAACCGTAACGGAAAAGTTATCTCGCCGGCGGACTTTATTCCCATTGCGGAAAAAAGCGGTTTTATTATTAAACTTGGAAACTGGGTAATGCAGGAAGTTGTAAAAACTCAAAAAGAGTGGGAAAATACTCCTCTTAAAAATCTCAGAATATCTTTTAACGTTTCACCTGTACAGTTCAGAAGCGACAGTTTTTTAAATGATTTAAAAAAGTGTTTTAAGGATACCAACAGAAAACTTTTTGAAATGGAAATAACGGAATCAGTTTTTATTCAGGAAAGAGAAAAGGCAAAAAAAATAATTGAAGAAATCAGACGTTACGGCTTAAAAATAAGCCTTGACGATTTTGGTACCGGTTATTCTTCTTTGTCGTTTTTAAGAGAATTTGAAATAGATGTGTTAAAAGTAGATAAATCATTTGTAGATGAAATTTACAGTGAAGAGGGGAAAATATACGTACAGACTATTTTGAATATGGCGGAAAATCTGCATCTTGAAACAATTGCCGAAGGGGTTGAAACAAGAAAGCAGTTTGAAATACTTAAATCTCTGGGATGTGAATATTATCAGGGATATTATTTTGCCAAACCTCTTCCGAAAGATGAGTTCGAAAAATTTGCAAAATCACATCTTTCTTAAATATACACTTAAAATACCGAAATATTCATGTATTGCTTTGTATGAACGATATAAACTGCCCATATTTGGAAACACATCCCAAAAACTGTATTCAGGGTCATAATAAAAACCTACGGGTTTCGGGATTATCTTAAATCCGAAACGTTTAAACAGCATTTCGGCTCTTTTCATATGATATGCACTTGTTACGAGATATATTTTTTTAGGAAGGTTTAATCTTGTAAAAAGTTTAGATGTAAATTTGGCATTTTGATATGTATTTAACGATTTTCCTTCAAAATAGGCTTTAATGCTGCAACCGCAGGTTTTTGTTATAAGTTCGATGTCTTTTTTGACGTTTTGGGCTTCTTTTGTTTTATATATCCCTCCTCCTGTAAATATAAAAGGCAGATTTTCCTGTTTTGCAATAAGCAGGCCGTAAACCTCTCTTTTAAAAGCTTCCGGCATGGCTTTTAAAGGATCGGCAGGGTTTGTTCCGCCTCCCAGCACTACAACTGCAGAAGGAGTGATACTGTCCTGTTTATACCCGTGTTCCAGCGGATATAAAAGTGCGTTTGCTATAAACTTTGTAGAGAGAGCCCAAAGTAACACTGCGGATAAAAAAAAGAGATATTTTGCCTTTTTTGCAAAAAATCCGGCTAAAAAAAGTATAATTACAAAAATTCCGGGCGGAAGAAAAATATAAGTGAAAAGTTTTGAAAGAATAAACATAATACGCCTTTTTATGAAATTATATTGAAATAAGCCTGATATATTAACAAAAGGATATTAATGAATATACTTATAACGGGTGCGAGCAGGGGTATCGGAAGGGAGCTTTTAAACCGTTATCTTAAAAAAGCCGATAAAATATATGCGGTGGCAAGAAATACGGACCGTTTAAAAAATTTACAAAACGTAGAACCTGTAAATCTTGATCTTGCCGATTTAGATAAAGTAAGAGAATTTGCAAAAAGTCTGAAAAATATAGATTTAGTAATAGCAAACGCGGCGATATCCCTTCCGCATTCACCCGATTTTACACCGTTTGAGGATTTTAAAAAAACGTTTGACGTGAATTTTTTAAGCATTCACGCGCTGCTTGAAGGAATTGTACCGGATATGCAAAAGAGAAAAAAAGGCAAAATAGTTTTAATATCATCCCTCGCTTCACTGGTAGGGGCTCCAAGCTCCATGCCTTACAGTGCCAGTAAAAGGGCTATTAATTCATACGCGCAGTCACTTAGAAATATGCTTGAAAAAGACAATATTAAAGTAATAAACATACTGCCCGGATTCATTAAAACGGATATGACCGATAAAAACGATTTTTATATGCCTTTTTTAATGGATTTGCAAAGCGGAGTAGACAAAATAGTATATGCGATAGAAAAAGAAAAAAAAGAATATGCGTTTCCGAAAAGATTTTATTACTTAATTAAACTTTTTAATATGTTGCCGTTAAATGTTCAGGATAAATTATTGCAAAAAGTGGCAAAATAAGATATATTTAGTTAAGAATAAAAAAGGAGAAAAATGATAAGTGTCTGTACATACTGCGGTGTCGGATGTGAGATTGACGCTGATGTGGCTAATAATAAAATAAATAAAATCACTCCTGTGAAAAACGGCAAATCAAGCGGAGGCGAGCTTTGTATAAAAGGCAGATACGGATATGAGTTTTTAAACGCAAGAATAGACAGACACCTTGTCAGTTATAGATTTATCGAAAAAAACGCAGACACTCTTCCTTTTGAACTGTCGGTCAGAATTGCAAATTTAACTGAATACGACGAAAAATTTTATGAAGCTCCTTTTACACTTGCCGCAGATCTCGCCGCATGGAAAATTAAAGATATTTTAAACAAATATTCGCCGAATTCCGTTGCGGCAATAGGCGGTGCGAGAACGAGTATAGAGAGCGCATGGCTTTTTCAGCATTTTGCAAGAAACGTACTGAAAACTCCAAATGTGGACAACTGTGCCAGAATCTGCCATTCTCCGAGTCTCAGCGGCCTTAAAATGAGTATAGGAGAGGGTGCGAGCAGTGTGGAGTTTGACGAACTGTTTAAAACAGACGTAATATTTATAATCGGCTCAAATACAACGCAGGCACATCCTATGGTAGCCAGCAGAATAATTAAGGCAAAAAGAAGAGGCGCTAAAATTATAGTGGCGGATGTAAGGGAAATACCTATAATGAAATTTGCCGATATCAGCGTTATTCTGCCTTTTGAATCAAATCTTCTGTTTTTAAACGCCATAGCAAAGGAAATGATCGAAAAAGATCTTATCGATAAAGATTTTATAAAAAACAGATGCGTAAAATTTGAAGAATATAAAGAAAACATATTAAAACATCCGGACAGCAAAGAGTTTTTCGAGCAGCTTAAAGGGTTTGAACATATTTCCGGACAGATAGAAGAAATTGCAAGAATTATTAGTAAAAATAAAACTGTTTTTGCGTGGGGGCTGGGTGTTACCGAGCACATAGACGGAACCGAAGCAGTAAACGCTATCAGCAATCTTGCAATGCTCAGCGGCAATTTCGGTGAAGGGGCGGGAGTGCTTCCGTTAAGGGGACAAAACAATGTTCAGGGAGCATGTGATGTAGGGTGTCTGCCGTATTACGGGCCTGATTATACCATTCCCGAAAAAATAGGGCTTATGACTCCCGACGTGATAGAACATATGTGTGACGGAAGAATAAAAGCGGTTATAAATATGGGAGAAGATATCCTTCATGTACATCCAAATCTTAATAAAGTAAAAAAAGCTTTTAAAAATTTAGAATTTTTAATGGTTATGGAAGTTATGAGAAACGAAATAACGGAAGTTGCTGATATTGTTTTCGGAGTAAAAAGCGCTTACGAAAAAACGGGAGTTTACGTAAATGCGGAAAGAAGACTTCATTTAAGCAGACCTTTGGTCCAAAGCGGTATGCCTGACGACTGGGAAGTGATTAATGAACTTGCAAAAAAATTAGATTCCGGGTTTGATTATAAATCAAGCGAGGAAGTTTTTGAAGATGTAAAAAAAGAGGTTAAAAGATTTGAAGGCGCAACATATGAAAGGCTGGATAAAAAACCTCTCTGCTGGCCTGTAAAAAAAGACGGAAGCGGCTCTCCGGTTCTTCATACGGAAAAATTCAGCACGCCTGACGGAAAAGGGCATTTTCATTATCATCCGTATCATATAAGGGGAGAAATTAAAGATATTCTGGAAAACAGACGAAACTGGTATCTGAATACCGGAAGGGAGCTTGCCCAGTACAATAATGCGGCTCAGACCAAAATCAGCGAAAAACTAAGTAAAAAATATGATGACGATCTGCTACTTGTAAACAGCGTTCATAAAGGTGAAATAGGCGAATATGTCGTTTTGAGATCAAAATACGGCCAAAGCGGCAGGCTGAAAGTCAAGTTTACAGATACCGTCAGACCTTATACGCTTTATACGACTTTTCATTTCGCAAAAAACGGTATAAATTCTCTTTTCGGGGACGAACACGACCATAAAGTTAAAACGGCAAGATTTAAAAGTGTAAGGGTTGAGGTAATAAATGAAAATACTTAAACTTGAAGAGTTTCTGCAAAAAAAATTCGATTATATATTAGACGCCAGAAGTCCGAGGGAATATTACGAGTCCCATATACCGGGAAGTGTTAATTTTTATGTTTTGAACAACGAACAGCATGCATATATCGGCAATATATATAAAAACATATCCAAATTTCAGGCGAAAAAAGAGGGTGTCGGGTTTATGCTTGAAAATATATCCAAGCAGCTTAAAGATTTCGACGCAAAACCCGGAAGCAGGATAGGCGTATACTGTGCGAGGGGAGGGCAGCGTTCAAACGCTCTGTTTACGATACTTTCCCAGCTTGATTATCAGGTTTTTAAGCTTGAAGGGGGATATAAAGCATACAGAAAATGGGTTGTGAATTATCTGGAAAGTTTTCCGCATAAAAAATTTGTGGTTTTAAGGGGAAACAGCGGATGCGGTAAAAGCGAACTGCTGAAATATCTGAAACCCTCCCTTGATCTTGAGGGACTTGCAAATCATTACGGAAGCGTATTCGGAGGCAAAGGCTATCAGCCTTCCCAAAAACAGTTTGAAAACGAAATAGCCGATTTTTTATATAAAACCGATCCGGAAGAGGTGATTTATACCGAAGCGGAAGGACATAAAATAGGGGATCTTTTTGTGCCGAATCTTTTATATAAAAGGATGCAGGATGGAATACATATAGAAATTACAGCCGATTTGGAAGACAGGATTGAGAGGATTTTGAGTTATTACGGCGATATTGATGAAAATGAATTTGTCGGCAATCTGGAAAAAATAAAAAAACATATTTCCAAAAAAACGCTTGAAGAACTTAAAGAATATTATAAAAAAGGAGATTTAAGGAAAGTTGCCGAAATACTTTTAGTCAAATATTACGATAAAGTATACAGGAAAAAAGAGCCGGATTTTGTAATAAAAAACAAAATAAAAGAAGAAACTGTCAAAGAAATAAAATCAATTGCCGAATCTGTTGTTAAGCCATCTGATTGTTGAAAATATAACAACAGAAAAAATAATCATCAGCGCCGCCACCGGTGCGGAATAATTGAGTCCGAAATTTACGAATCTGTCATAAATAAGTACCGGTGCAATCATCGGGTGATAAGCGATTATTACCACTGCTCCGAATTCTCCGAGACCTCTTGCCCACATCATAAGCATTCCGTTAATAATGTCTTTTTTTGCGTTTGGAATAACTATTTTAATAAACGTTTCAAATGGCCCGGCTCCAAGGGAGCGGGAAATATTTTCAAGCTTTACGTCTACGTTTTTAAATCCTTCTTTTGCCGAATTTATTAAATATGGCGCCGAAAGAAACATCATGGCGGCCATTATACCTGTTGTCGAATCGATAAATCCCAGGCCTATTTTACTTAAAAAATTTTGAATATTTTCTCCTCCGAACGTCATCAGTAAAGCAATACCTGCAGCCGTATGCGGAACCATTGTCGGAATGTCTATCATACTCTCAAGCAGACTTTTACCTAAAAAATCGTATCTTGCGATAATATAAGCAAGCGGCAGGCCTGTAAATAAAACAAACAGAGTCGCAAAAAAAGAGACCTTCATAGTAAGGAAAATAGATTTTAAAACTTCTGTGTCTTTGAGGGCTTCAATATATGAAGTCGCACTTGCCCCAAATATCAGTTTCAGTAAAGGCAAAGTTAAAAACAGCATTAAACATGCGGCTAATATTATAAAAATTTTTTTCATCATTTTCCCTCCTTCATCCTTTTTCTTTTACCCTATATAAACACTATATCTTTTTTATTGAAACAAATATATATTTTGTCTCCTTTTTTTAATCCTAATTTTTCAAATGTTTTTTTAGGCGATTTAATAAAAAACTGGTTTTTTCGAACATTTACGAATATTTTGTAATGGTCGGTAATTCCCATTATCTCTTCAATAATTCCTTCAAAACAGTAATCGCTGTTTAGAGGCTCTTTTGAAATTGTTATCTGGTTTGGATCAATAGAAAAATATTTGTGAGAGTTTTCAAATCCAAGAAGCGCAATATCAAAAAGATTTTTAAATCCCAGAAACTGTGCCACTTCAATTGAATTCGGGTTTTTTAGAACTTCTTTGGCGTCCCCCGCCTGAAGAAGTGTGCCTTTTAGAATTATTCCCAGTCTGTCTGCCAGGTATGACGCTTCTCTGAAATTATGCGTTACGTGAATGACCGAGAGATTATATCTCTCTGGCAGTTCTTTTAAGTTTTTCATAATTTCGTTTCTTATAGTAGGATCGACAGCGCTTAAAGGCTCGTCTAAAAGTAACAGTTCCGGCTGGGAGTATACCGCTCTTGCTAGCGCCGCTCTTTGCTTTTCACCGCCGCTTAAGTGTTTTATGTCTCTTTTAAGTATTTTTTTGAGCTCCAAAAAAGAGACAAGATCGTTAAAAAGTTCTTCATTTTTTTTATGATATTTTTCCGAAAAACGTATATTTTGTTCTACATTCAGATGTGGAAACAATGCAAAATCCTGATATAAAAAGCCGAAATTTCTTTTTTCGGGAGGGAGGTTTGTGATCTCTTTTTCTTTAAAAAGAATTTCGCCTTCAATCGTCTGAAATCCGGCGATGCTTTCAAGCAGCAGCGTTTTTCCGCTGCCTGTTTTTCCCAACAGAACAAAATATTCGTTTTTGTAAATATCCAAAGAGAGGATATTTAATTTAAATTTGCCTTTTTTTAAAAACAGGTCTTTTATTTCAAGCAGTTTATTGTTCATTTTATTCCCATTTACCTTCAATTACGGGAGGGTTAATGACTCCCTGTCCGTTTTTTTTCATTATGGCCTCTCCCTGAGGTGAGAGTACAAATTTTAAGAAAAGTTCTGCTCCTTTTTCGTTTGGAGGCAGACCTTCTTTTGAGTTCTGCACCATCGTAATACCGTAAACCATAGGGGCTCCGTGTTTTACAATATACGTTCCCGGTTTTTTGCCGGTTACTTTGAAACTTGCCTGTTTGTAATAATTAGTATATTTTTTACTGCCCAGATTTATCTGGGGAGGAAGCTGTATGAATTTTAAATGATGCTGAATAGCCACTGATTTATAAATAAACAGGTAATCAAACGCTCCGGCTTCCAAAAGTCCTAAAAGATCCGTTTCTTTCGGTCTGACTATAATTTTTGGATTTTCTTCCCCGTTTTTATAAAAATCTCCGTAGCCTAAAAGATTTTTATAAAAATCGGGTTTTTTGTAATAAATTCCCGCCAGCTTGGCAACAAGTACGCTTCTGTATCCGCACGGATCAAGATTGGGGTTTGAGTGTCCGACTTTTACATCTGGTTTAAGAAGTATTTTGGTCCAGTTGTTTTGATTTATGATATTTGCATATCTAGATTTAGGCGTATAAGCTATTACCATTTCATTTGTCGCGAACAGTATGTTAAATTTGGCATATTTAGGCATTAAAAGGTTGTCAATTACTTTGTAATCCGCACTTGCCATAATATCGGCTTTTTTGTGAAGGTCCGTTATTTTCCTGGCGCATGCGCGGCTTCCAGCAGCTTCTCTTATGACGTCATATTGGGGGTATTTTTTTTCAAAAGCCTTTGCCATTTCTGAAAACGGCACGCTTAAACTGCCTGCGTGAAATATTATAATCTGCTGTTTTGCAAAGCAAAGTATCGAAAGTATTAAAATCAAAGCTGTTTTTTTCATTTTAAGCCTTTTATGTTAAATTTGCATATTTTTTTATGCATTTTTTGCATATTTTGAGATAAATCCGAATTAAAAAATAAAAAAGGGAGACAAAACTCCCTAACATTTTTCGGCTAAGTCTTTGTCTTTGCCTTCTTTGATTATTTTTTTATAAAATACAGAATGAAGATATTTTAATTCATCTTCACTTTTGCATCCGTCAATCATACTGTCTAATGAACCTTTGATCGCAAAAACACTCATATAAACATGAGTCATAAAAAATGCGATTATAAGCATCGCCAAAAACAGATGAGTTATGACGGCAAGTCTTAATAAATCGATTTGATATAAATTAAAGCTTTTAAGGAGGGCTATATCAAAATCCTGTACATACATCATAAGACCGGTGGTAATCATAACGATTCCTCCGATTGTGGCAATCCAATACCACATTTTCTGCCCCGCGTTGAATTTGCTTGCCGGAACTTCTTTTTTTTCTTTACTTAGATATCCTCCTAAAATCATAAACCATTTAATATCCCAGATTTTAGGAAGCATGTCTTTGAGCCACATTAAAAACATAGGAATTACAGCAACGGCAAAAAGTACCGCTCCTATGTCGTGAAGATATCTTGCAAATCTTACAAAACTTCCTCCTCCAAAGAATTTGGCGTAAATTATTAATATTCCGGTAGGGACTAAAAAAATAAATCCGAAAGCCGCAATCCAGTGAACGATTCTCTGCCAGCTCGGAAATACTAAAAACTTTCTTCCCTCATGAGAAAATTTTTTAGGTCCTATTATTAAATAGTGCAGTAAAAATACGGTTGGTACTGCAATTAATATAATTAAAAACAGCATTTTAATCCAATGTGTCTGTAAATATACGAATAATTCCCCGTAATGATTCCATTTAGGGATGGCTTCTATCATTTGCGGGGAAATTAATCCGCCTTTAGCGGGAGCCAAATTAGGCTCTGCCAAAGGGACTTCGCCAGCTAGTAACAGACTGCCAATAAAAGGCAATAATTTTTTCATAACAGATCCTTATTTATAGGCTACATCCCAACCGTATGGTGTCATAGGGCCTTTACCTTTTGCTGCGTTTCTTTCTCTGATAATTGTAGATACGCTGTCGGCATCTCCCACTAATAATGCGTTTGTTGAACAAACGGCTGCGCACATAGGAACTTTTCCTTCTGCAATTCTGTTTTGTCCGTAAAGTTCAAATTCTTTTATTGAGTTGGTAGGAGCAGGTCCTCCCGCACACATAGTACATTTGTCCATTACCCCTCTGATACCGAACGCGCCGTCTCTCGGGAACTGAGGAGCACCAAAAGGACAGGCGTAAAGACAGTATCCGCATCCGATACATTTTTCTTTGTCATGGAGTACGATACCGTCTTCTCTGATATAAAAACAGTCAACCGGACATACCTGGGCACATGGAGCGTCTGTACAGTGCATACATGCTATTGACGTTGAAAATTCTTTACCCTCGATTCCTTCGTTAAGCGTAACAACTTTTCTTCTGTGAATGCCCACCGGCAGTTCGTGAGCTTCAGAACAAGCCACGCTGCAGGCGTTACATTCTATACATCTGTCTTCGTCACAGTAAAATTTCATTCTTGCATAATCATACATTTTCTACTCCTTACGCTTTTTCAATACGGACTAAGCCCGCTTTTGTTTCAGGAATCTGGGTAACAATGTCATATCCGTAGTTTGCAACCGTATTGGCTGATTCGCCGATTGTATACGGTTTTGTGCCTTCCGGATAATTTGCACTCATATCAACGCCCTGCATAATTCCGGCCCAGTGGAACGGCAAGAAGATTCTGTCCGGTGACACTGCATAGGTAAATCTTGCTTTTACTTTTATTTTAGTGCCTTCAGGTGCATGAATCCATATCATGTCTCCGTCATTGATACCGTGTTTATAAGCAAGTTCCGGATTTATACTTGCAAACATATCAGGCTGAAGAGCTGAGAGATATTTGCTTTCTCTTTCAATAATTCCGGCACCGCTGTACATTACAAGACGGCCTGTTGTAAGTATGATAGGGAATTCTTTTGCCCAGTCTGTTTTTTGAATTGAAATAAATTTAGTATCAACTCTGTATTGGTCTTTTTTATCAGGATAAGTCGGATATTTTTTAGCCAAATCATATCTTGGTGTATGGAGAGGTTCTCTGTGTAGAGGGATTTTATCAGGGAATGTCCATACGTATGCTCTGGCTTTTGCGTTACCGTAAGGCGCTACGCCTGCTTTAAGTGCGTATTTTGCGATAAGTCCGCTTAAATCCACTTTCCAGTTTTTACCCATAATAGCTTTTTCATGAGGTGAAAGTTTAATTCCGAGAACTTTTTCGATATTGTCTTTTGTAAGTTCAGGGTATCCTCCTCTTACTTTAGCTCCTTTGATTGTCGCTCTAGGTCCGGCTAAGAGGTTTTCACCTTTGTATTCTGTACCGAATCTGGCTCTGAATCCCATACCGCCTTCGCTTACAGGGATATCAATGTTATACAGTACAGGGCTTCCGCTGTGAGTTTCAGTCCAGCATGGCCATGGAAGTCCGTAGTATTCGCCTTTCATATGCCCGATACCTTTAAGTGTGACTTCGTCAAACATATGCCAGTTTTGCTGATGTTTTTTAAGTCTTTCAGGTGTCCATCCGGTAAGACCTATGGTTTTTATAATTCTTGCTATTTCTCTGGTTGCGTCTTCAGGCCATTTGAAGCTGTTTTTGACTTTAACCGCTTTTCCGTCTTTTACGCCCATCATCATGCCTCTTACGAATTCATCGTAAAAGCCGAATTTTTTAGCAAAAATAAACATAATGTCTTCATCGGTTTTGCTTTCATATAAAGGATCAACAACTTTGCTTCTCCATTGGGCTGTCCTGTTTGTAGCGGTTACGCTTCCTTCACATTCGAACTGGCTGGCAGTCGGAAGGATATAAACATTGTCTTTTTTGTTGGTAATAACGGCCGCTTCGTTTGCAAAAGGTTCTGCAATTACCAATAAATCAAGTTTATCAAGCGCCTGCTGTACTTTTGCGGTTTGAGAAATCGAAGTAATACCGTTACCCTGTACCCATAAAGCTCTTATCGGTGAAGTTGAGTATATTTTTTCTTCCTGTAATACTCCCTGCCACCATTTTGCTAATGTGAAGCCTTTTGTATGCATCCATTTTTTGGCGGCAAATCTGTTTTGAAGCCATTTAAAATCAACACCCCAGTTATGAGCAAAATATTTCCAGCTGCCTTCACTTAAACCGTAATATCCTGGCAGTGTATGTGACAGACAGCACATGTCAGTTGCGCCCTGAACGTTGTCATGACCTCTTAAAATATTACATCCTCCTCCGAATTTACCCATGTTTCCAAGTGCTAACTGAAGTATAGGTGCCATTCTTGTATTGGATGAACCTATTGAGTGCTGAGTCAATCCCATTGCCCAAAGAAGTGTTCCAGGTTTGTTTGTAGCATAGACTTTGGCTATTTTGTAAATTAAGTCCGCAGGAACTCCTGTAACGTCGGCAACTTTTTCAGGTGTCCATTTTTTGGCTTCTTTAATAACATGATCCATTCCGAATACTCTGTTTTTGATGTAATCAGGATCGTGCCATCCGTTTTTGAAGATCAGATGAAGCATACCGTACATAAAAGGAATATCCGTACCAGGTCTTATTCTTGCATAAATATCCGCTTTTGCAGCTGTTTTGGTATATCTAGGATCTACCACGATTAAAACTGCATTGTTTCTTTCTTTTGCTTTTAATATATGTTTAAATCCGACAGGATGGTTAACGGCAGGATTTGCACCGAATATAATAATTGCTTTAGAATTTTGGATATCTCCAAGGTGGTTTGTCATTGCGCCGTAACCCCATGTATTCGCGACCCCCGCGACTGTTGCGCTGTGTCAGATCCGCGCTTGGTGATCTATATTGTTAGTTCCCCACATTGCGGCAAGTTTTCTGAAATAATATGCCTGCTCTGTGCTCATTTTCGCACTTCCGAGGAACATTGCGGCATCCGGTCCGCTTTCTTTTCTGATTTGAAGCATTTTTTCGCTTATTTCGTTAATAGCTTCTTCCCAGCTTATTCTTTTCCATTTTCCGTTTACTTTTTTAAGAGGGTGTTTTACCCTTTTTTCAGTTCTTATATAATCGATTGAATCTATACCTTTACAGCAGTGGCTTCCGTGGCTGATTGGATGGTCTTGAGCGACTTCCTGTCTTACCCACACGCCGTTATAAACTTCTGCAATAATTCCGCAACCTACCGAACAGGTAGTACATACTGTTTTAACTTTTTTACTTCCCGGGTAAGGGTCTTTGATCTCTTCATCGGTAGCATTTCTAAGTGCCGGTGCAGCGCTGAGCATTGTAGCCCCTGCAACTCCGGATAGTGCTGCCATTTTTAAAAAGGCCCTTCTACCCACTTTTGGATTCATTTTTTCAAGTGAGCTCATTTTTTACTCCTTAAATGGCATTTTTGTAATAAATTTCCCAATATTTGGTTTTGCGGTAAAGAATCTCTTTTTTAGGAGAGTGTCCTCTTACTACACCGTTGTCATATTCCGGCTGAGCGGACTTGGCAAAACTCAGTGTTGAAGAAGCGACACTCAGTGCTCCGATTCCGAGAGCCCCTTTAAGAAAGCTTCTTCTTTTCATTTTCACTCCTTTTTTTGATACACCGCAAAATTATAATTTTACGGTGACCTCCGTTTTGTTGCTCCAAAAGTTTTTTCCGGAGCAATGTTTTAACTGCATTGTAAATTCAAAATTTACAATGCCGGTCTTATAAACTTTAGAATTTATAAGGCCGGATTCCTAAAAAACTTTTAGGAATACAACGTTCGGATTTATCTCGTAAGAGATAACGGCAAAGCTCGGCAAGCTCTGCTGTTATATCTTATGCCCCGCAAAACTTTCTGTTTTACGGGAATCCAGTTTATTAATGCCCCAAAAATACGCATTTTGCAGTAATGTTTTAATTCTCAATTCTCCATTCTCAATTCTCAATTTGTTAAACTTCATCTTCAACATCTCCGCCTTCTTCAAGATTACATACCATTGTATTGTTTTGTCTTTTTTTGTTTCTTTTTCTGATAGCCGCTTCTTCGTCTGCTATACAGACTTCACAGCTTTCTTTTTTTATTTTTTCTATTACAGGTTTAGGTTTTTCTAAAAACAGTCTTTCCGTTTCTGTAAAAGCTTTTAAAACCACTGCTATGTCTTTGTAAAGATCCGAAGCCTGATGCATATACACATTTTCCGTAAATTCGTCGATAAATGTATTTAAAATATCGAATGTTTTATTTTCAAGCCACTCGGATTTTTCATCTCCTTTGAGTTTTTCAAGTATTAGATGCTGCATGAAAGGAAAAATAAAACCGATATCGTCTTCGCTGTCTTTGTATTCTTCGTTTTTCCTGAATTTTGAGCCTAATACTATATCAACCATTTTTACTTTCATTTTTCCGTTTTCTATTTCCTCATCGTAAAATGAAGCTGTTGTAGGTACGGGGTCCTGTGAAAGATCGTAGAATATTTCGTCATATTCGTCTGCCAGTTTTTTTTCATTAAAGTTTTCGATAAAGTGTGCCAGCGCTTTTTTGGAATTTTCTTCAAGAGCGTTTTGATATAAAAGCTCCGCCGCCTCTTTAACGCCTTCAAATCTCTTTTTGTCGTAACTGAATGTAAAAAGTTTTGAAAAAAATCCGTAATAAAAAGCTCTGGCTTCGTTTATTTCTCTATTTTTCATTAAGTTTCCTTTCTAAATAATCGCTAAATACCAGTTTTGCTTTGCAGTCCTGACAGCAGTAAATAGATTTTTTCTTTATTTCATCCGTAAAAACAGGCAGCAGCATTGAAGCGATTTTTGCGATTGATTTTTTGGTGGCAAACGGTTTACCGCACATTATGCAGTAAAAAGGCTCGTCAACCGCCATTGTTTTTTGGCCGAAATATTCTGGATTTAACTCAAGTCTGTCATAAATAACGTCAATGCATTTTTCCGGACACGCTATTTCGCAGTATCCGCAGTCCGTACATACGCCTGCGTCGAATTTAAGGGAATTGTCTTCAGGATGAGCTGTTAATGCTCCGGCGTTGCATACGCTTACGCATCCCATGCAAAGTGTACATTTATCAGCATCTATTTCTATTTTTCCGTAATGTATATAACTGTTGCCGTTAAGGTCGATAATACCGTAATCTTTATCTACAACTGCGGAAAGTCTCATTGCGAATTTTTCTCTTTTTTTTGCAGATTGTGGATTTATGGTGTATGAGAATTCAGGGGATAATTCGGCTTTATTTAATACGGATTTTAGTTCTTCTTCATTTTGGGCTAAAAAAACCGCTTTTTTATTGTATATTTTTTCATAAACGGCATTTATCAGATCAATTGCTTCTTTTTCCCCTTTTGAGAGTCTGTCGGTATAGAAAACAATCTGTGAAGAACTTTCCTGAACTAAGGTTAAAAAATGCGTTTCATCCAAGAATTTCGCGCCTTCTATTGCAAGAGGCAAAACGTTTGGTTTTAGTTTTATATTTAAACTGTCAATTAAATCTTCAGGAAGTATTAAAGGTATAGTGTTTTTATAAAATTTCGATATTTTTTCAAAAGTGTCTCTCGGAACGGCTGAGAAATCAAGTGCTCCGCTTGGACATACGCTTATGCATCCTCCGCATCCGTCACAGTCTATATGTGAAAAAAGAAGTTTTTTTTCTTCGTCTATTTTTAAAATTGCGTTTGTCGGACATACATCAGCACAGTTTCCACATGTTTCTTTAAGTACGCGGCCGTTATACTGACATATGTTTATGTCGTATGTAATATAATTTCGGTAGCCGTATATTCCTGCTCTTTTTTTTAATATTTCGGTGCTTTTTTCAATTCCGATGTCTTCCGGGTCTACAATTCCTCTTTGTTTATAAGCAGCATCGGGAGCATTGAACCATATTGCCTGATCGACTGAGAGTTTTATTGTTTCTCCGTTTTTATCTATGGTAAATTCAAGAGCGCCTATTGTTCCTGTAATGTTTTTAATCCATTCCGGAAGGACGTAATATACGTCAAAATCATCCAAGGAAAGTTTTTCGGCCTGTTCTTTATTGCCTATAACTAAAACTTTGTTGCCGATTTCTTTTTCATATTCGTTGTATTTCGCACTGTCGAATTTAATACCTCTGATTTGGTAAAGTTTTTCAATGTTTTCTATTTTTTTCAGAGTTTCATCTTCACTGTTTTTAATATAAAAATCTATTTCCGGAGCGTAAATTTCTGCCTCAATCTGTTTCGAGTTGGATATAATGGCTTTTTCGGAACTGTTGTTAGTGAAGGTAATACTGTCTGGCAAGGGGAATTCAAGTTCATTTGAAAAATATACGTATTCAATCATTGTGAACCTTTAAGTTTGATAAAAACATTATATCACTATAAAACTTAAATAAAGCTTAAATAGTAAATCAAACAAAATCAAAGGCACATTAGAAGCACTTTTTTTTGATTAAATTAATTAAAAGGATGAAAAGTTGAAAAAAATAGCAGCTTTGTCTATATTAATTATTCTTATCGGTTTTTATTATTTCAATAACTCCAGAAAAGTTTATTTAATAGGTTCTTCCCTGCCTTTGAAAGGTATTATGAATGAAATGGGAAATGCCGTAAGACTGGGAACTAATATTAGCTTTAATTTTTATTCAGACGGTTTTAAAAAGAAAATAAAATATGAGTTTTTAGATGATAAATATGAGCCCAGGCTTACAAAAGAAAATATAAAAAAACTTTATAAACAAAATGTGTTTTTAATGTACGGTATTGTCGGAACACCTACGGTAAAAGAAATTTTACCTTTTTTGAATGATAATTCAATTTATCTGTATGCTCCGTTTACTGGAGCCGAATTTTTAAGAAAAAACAGATATGTAATAAACTTCAGGGCGTCATATAAAGATGAAATAAAAAAAATCGTAAAATATCTTTTAAAACACAATATTAAGAAAATCGGTGTTTTTTATCAGAATGACGAATACGGAAACGAGATTTACTATCAGACGTATAAAATATTGAAAAACAGAAATTTAAAACTTAACGGTGTCGGGACATACAAAAGAAATACGTTTTTTATAACTTCCGCTCTTAATGAAATATCTCACAACAGGCCTCAGGCGATAATAATGGGCAGTACTTCTAAAGTCAGCGCCATGTTTATTGAAAAATACAGAAAAATTGATCCTAAAACGGTTTTTTGTACAATTTCCTTTGTCAATCCCGATATATTGGTTAAACTTTTGAAAAATAAAAAAAATATTATCTTTTCGGAAGTTGTGCCTTATTACAATGATAAAAACATTAAAGAAGCGGTACTGTTTAAAAAAGAGCTTAAGAAATTATATCCTGAAAAACAGCCGACTTTTTTTGCGTTTGAGGCGTATCTGGCCAATAAAATATTATTAAGGGCTTTTGAAAAACTTTCATTTCCGTATACGCCTTTTCATTTAATTAATATAATTAAAAACACGCCGAAAAATTTTTTACAAGGAATTAAAATAAATTATAAAAACAATCAGCTTCTTAACAAAACATATTTATACATATATAAAAACAGACAGTTTAAAGAAATAAAATGAATTTTAAGTTTTTAGACAGACTCGGGTTTTTTGCAAAAACAAAGCTTTTAATATTTGTTATTTTGTTTGCGATGATAACTATTATAATTTTGTCTCAGTATTCTATTTTTACTTTTAAAAACGATATCGATACGCTTTTTCAAAAAAGAACGGTTCCGGTAGTTAAACTCGAGAATATAAAAGACTTATACAAAATCAACGTTTACGAAACGATAAACCAGTATAAAAACAGAGAAATAAATTTAAAACAGGCCAAAGAGGTGATTTCTCTTGCCAAAGAACTTATTAATAAAGAATGGAAATCATATCTTTCCCAAAAAATGAAAGTTTCCGGATTTGAAGCTCTTGTCATGCAGAATGTATTGAATCTTAAAAAAAGAATAAACGGGCAGATAGACAGGTTTTTAAGTACCTCTTCAGTAGATTACGGCAATCTTAAAAACAATATCAACACTATAAATATTTATCTGTCGGATATTATTAACGCAAATATTAAAAAAGCGATTGAGCGTAAAAACAAAACAGACAAACGATTTGCTTTTGTAATAAAAGCTTCGATAATAAGTATTGTAATCGTTTTTGTTTTCAGTATAACGCTTATGATACTTATAATAGAGAATTTCAAAAAAATACATACGGATCTTGAAAAAACCGTAAAAGAAAAAACAAAAGAGCTTGAAAAAATAAACAGAAACCTTGAAAGAAGAATTAAAAAGGCCGTTGAAGAAAACAGAAAAAAAGACAAAATAATGTTTCAGCAGAGTAAACTCGCCGCAATGGGTGAGATGCTTCAAAATATTGCACATCAGTGGAGACAGCCGCTCGGTAGCATATCTTTGATTCTTCAGTCTATAAAACTTAAAAATGAAATGAATAAACTGACTCCTGAATATATAGACAGGAAAACGGAAGAAGCGCTTGAACTCGCTGATAATATGTCTAAAACCATAGATGATTTTAAAAACTTCTTCAGACCCGATAAGACAAAAAAGACTCTTAGTATAAAAGAATGTATATTTCATTCGAAAAAACTGGTTTCTCATATGCTTGAAAAATATAAAATAGTGCTGGAAGTGTATATAAAAGACGACATTAAAATTGTAGGGTATAAAAATGAACTCTCACATGTGTGTCTGAATATATTAAACAATGCAATAGATTCGTTAAAAGAAAGCAGTGTTGAGCCCAAAAAGATTCTTGTAATAATCAAAAAAGAAAAAAATTCAATAATAATCAGTGTAATCGACAACGGGGGAGGAATAAAAGAGGAACATCTGGAAAAAATATTCGAACCGTATTTTACTACGAAATTAAAGGACAAAGGAAGCGGAATAGGGCTTTATATGGCAAAACAGATTATCGAAGAACACATGCACGGTAAAATCAAAGCTATAAATATAAAACATAAAATGGGAACGGAATTTATGTATAATTGCGCCATGTTTGAAATCACTATTCCTATAAAGGATACTCATGAAAAATTATGATATTTTAAAAGAGTTTAATATACTGTATATTGAAGACGACAGCAGTCTTCTAAAAAATCTGAGTGAAATTCTGGAGGATTTCGTAAAAAATCTTTTTGTCGCCGAAAATACGACCGATGCGTATAAAATATTAAAAGAAAAACATGTAGACGTAATAATAAGCGATATTTTAATAGGCGATAAAAACGGCCTTGAATTTATATCTTTTTTAAAACAAAACGGAATAGACATACCGTTTATATTGACAACGGCTTATACGGAAACTGATTATCTGCTTGATGCAATAAAACTTAAAGCCGTAAATTATCTGGTTAAACCTATAAAAATAAAAGAGCTTTTAGACAGTCTTTACGAAGTGCTTTTACCTGTATATCAGGAAAAAGAGCTTGTAAACAGTACGCTTTTATTTAAAATCGCTTCAGTTATATGCGAAAGCAAACAGCTTGAAGTTATTAAAATGATAGTTAAAAACATGGACGATGAATATTCTTTTTCACTTTCTTATAACGACATAATGGATGAAATAAATATAAGCAAACCAACGCTCATTAAACTTTTTAAAGAGTTACAGGATAAAGAGGTGCTTCAAAAACTTCCAAAAAGAAAATACAGGATAAATATCAATAAATTAGATGAAATATTTATGAGTTCAAATCTGAAATAACTCTGTTTTTACCCTGTTTTTTCGCTTCATAAAGCAGAGTGTCCGCCCGGACGGTCAGAGTGTTAATTGAGTCGTTTTCTTTCATTTCGGTAACTCCGAAACTGCAGGTAAGTTTTTTTATAAAAGGGAAATTATGATTTTCAATGACTCTTTTTAGTTTCTGAGCAATTTTTTGCGCAACGGTAACGTTAGTGTTTGGAAGAATAATAATAAACTCTTCACCTCCCCATCTTCCGAAAATGTCAGTCTGTCTGATGTTTTCTTTTATTGTTTTTGAAAGTTCTATTAATACTTCGTCACCTATTTTATGTCCGTAAGTGTCGTTTATTTTTTTAAAATCGTCAATATCAAAGAAAATAATGCTAAGAGGCGTTTTGTATCTTTTTGAAAGTTCTATTTGGGTTTTTAAAGACATGTCTATTTTATATCTGTTGTATATTGATGTCAAAGAATCGTAAAAAGATATTTTTCTGAGTTCCTCTTCAAGCTGGTGTCTTTTTTTGATTTCTTTTTTCAGTCTTATAATCCAGTAAATAAATAAAACGGTAACCATTATCCCTATTATCAAAGAGCCTATAAGCACCTGCTTTAAACTGAAACCGTTTTGATAATTAACATATATCCATTTAGAATATATTTTGTTTTTTTCCCGGGGTGTGATTGTGTCAATTGCTTTGTTTATCGCTGATACAAGAGGTTTATAGTCATTTCTTACCATAAACTGCATTTTGAATTTAAGAGGTGTTTTACCGGAGATTTTCAAATTTGCAAATTCATATTTGTTTATGTTGTATATAAGTACGGGCATAATGTCTATGGCTGCGTAGGCTTTTCCTTCGCTTACCATTTTAAGGGCTGTTTTAATATTTTCTACTTCAAGTATGTTGAATTTCGGATATTTTTCTTTAAGAAGCCTGGCTGCTGTATAGTTTTTACCCACTACAATGATTTTATTTTTTAAAAACTGCATGGAAGCTATGTAGCCGATATTGTTTCTTGTAGCGATTGCAATAGGAAAAACCGCATATGGTTTTGTGAATATGGAATATTTTTCCCTGTCTTTTGTTTTACTGGCGGAAAGGGCAACATCGGCCTGTTTAAGTCTTATTTTATTTAAGACCGTTTCCCATTTGTCTGTGATTATAAAATCGGATTTTAAATGAAGTCTTTTTTTTATCAGATTCCAATAATCAACCGATATACCGGCGATTTTACCGTTTATTTTAGTATTAAACGGAGCCCAGTTGGGAGTTAAAATACATTTGATGCTGTGTGTTTTAATGAAGTTGTTTTCTTCTTTTGTAAGATTTAATTTACCGTATAAAAAAACCGATGAAACAAATAAAAATATTAAAAATCTCCGCATAAAAACCCCGCCCTTTTTCTAACTTTAATGAAAGTATATAAAAATTTTTAAAAAGTTAAAAATGATAGTTTAAATCGGAAACGATTCTGTTTCTTCCCCGTTTTTTAGCCTCGTACATATAATTGTCGGCTCTAATGACGATACTGTCGCTGGTGTCGTCTTCCGTAAGTTCGGTAACACCGAAACTGCATGTTAAATGATGGATGTATTTGAAAGGATATGATTCAATTTTGTTTTTAAGTTTTTCTGCTACTTTTAACGCCTGTATCAGATCCGTATTAGGAAGAATAATAATAAACTCTTCACCTCCCCATCTTCCGAATATGTCATATTCTCTTACATTGTTTTTTATAAGTTCGGTTAACTCCATTAATATTTCATCTCCGATTTTATGCCCGTGGGTGTCGTTTATTTTTTTAAAATGGTCAATATCAAAAAATATGATGCTAAGAGGGGTTTTGTTTCTTTTTGCATAAGAAATCTGCTGTTTTAATGCCATATCTATTTTATACCTGTTGAAAATTCCGGTCAGCGAATCTATTATGGAAAGTTTCTGAAGCTCTTTTTCGAGCAGTTTTCTTTTTTTGATCTCTTTTTTTAAAGAAAATATATAAACGCATAAAAGTCCGATAATTATTGAAGCTATAAATATAACTGAAAGTATTTCTTTTAAAGAATAGCCTTCCTGATAAGTAACATGAACCCATTTTTTATAAATCTGTTTTTTCTGCTGGGGTGTGATTGTATCTATTGCTTTATTAATAGCGGATGCCAAAAGTTTGTTATTTTTTGAAAGCATAAATCGTAATTCGAATTTCCAAGGCGTTTTACCTGCAATTTTCAGATTTGCAAATGAGTATTTGTTTATATTGTAAACAAGCACAGGCATAATGTCTATAGCTGCGTAGGCTTTGCCTTCACTTACAAGTTTAAGAGCCTGTTTAACGTTTTCGACTTCTATAATCTGAAAATTTGGATAATGTTTTTTTAATAATAAATCTGCAGTGTAATTTTTCCCTACCGCAATTTTTTTATTTTTTAAAAAATTCATAGAGCCTATAAAACCTACGTTGTTTTTTGTCGCGATGGCAATGGGAAACTCTGCATACGGTTTTGTAAAAATAGCAAATTTTTCTCTTGAGGGGAGTTTGCTTGTACCGATTGTCAAATCGGCTCTTTGATGTTTAATTGCATCTATTACATTTGGCCAAGAAGTTATTAAACATTCTGATTTTATATGAAGTTTCTTTTTTATTATATTCCATATGTCGACAGAAATACCGACAAGCTTACCGTTTTCTACGGTATTGAAAGGAGCCCAGCTCCCTGAAGTAATGCATTTGACGGTATGAGTTTTAATAAACTCACTTTCGTCTTTTGTTAAATCCACCTCTGCGGCATATATAAGAGCTACACATAACAATAAAAGCAACTTTTTCATATATAACCTTAAGTTTAAATTAATGTTTGTTTAATTTATTATACACTATTATGTGTTAAAAGTAAAACATTTTTTACCGAATGAGCACTCAAAAGGAACTATTCTTACTGTTTCGCCTTTTTTAATAATTTCTTTTCCTTTGTTTAAAATCATTAGCGAATTAGAATTTATAAGCGGGCTCAGCATCCCCGAACCATATTTGTAGCCGTTATAAGCTTCCCATTTTCCGTTTTCATATTTACCGAGAATAGTATGGTCTTTTTTCGGATTTACTTTAAAATCTTTCAGGTTTTCCGCTAAAACGATGTTATGATAATAGGCATCTGCGCCGCTTAATTTTCTTAAAGTCGGAATAACCAGACCGAATGCGTTTATATATGAGCTCAAAGGATTTCCCGGAAGCGCAAATACAAATACGTTATCCATAATTCCGGCCATTGTAGGACGACCGGGTTTTACCATTATTCCATGAAACAGAGGTTTGAGACCGTTTTTAAGATAAGCTTCGTATAAAAAGTCGGCATCTCCGAAACTGATTCCTCCGCTCGTGATTATTACATCGTATTTTGTTTTCAGCGTTTTTATAAATTCGACGGTTTTATCGAGGGTGTCGGGAATTATTCCTATGATATCGGCTTTGAATCCGTGTTTTTTTAACAGCATTTTTATTGCATGCGAGTTTATATTGTACACTTCGTCCTCATCCGCGTTTTCCCACGGGTCTTTGAGTTCGTTTCCGGTTGATAAAATGGCTATTTTGGGTTTTACGTAAATATTTACGTTTACTATTCCCTGATTTACAAGCATAGCTATAATTTCCGGGGTTATTTCCGTCCCTTTTTGGATTAAAACGTCGCCTTTAGCGAATTCTTCCCCTTTAAGCCTTACATTTGAGCCTTTTTTTATTTCCGGTATTTCTATTTCATTGTCTGTAACGCTTATACATTTTTCAATCGGAATAACCGTATCTAACCCTTCAGGCACCCTTGCTCCCGTCATAATCCTCACACATTCGTTTTCTTTAATGTCAAAATCTTCATATTTGTCTCCCGCATAGATTGTTTTAACTACTTTCAGTTTTCTGTTATCCGAATGTTTAAAAGCAAAGCCGTCCATTGCGGAATTGGTAAAAGCGGGGGAGTTTCTTTCGGCTTTTACGTCTTCGGCAATGAACTCTTTTAATGCGTCGTATATAAAAACCTGCTTTTTTATAATTGTTTCAGATGTGTTTTCAAGACATAAATCCAATGCCTGGGAAAAAGAAATCTTATCAAGTGTTATCATTTCTTTCCTTTTAATTTTTTTAAATAAAGTTCTTTAAATCTTTTATTCGCAAAATCCTGAATTTCATTTTCCAGCTGTTTGTAAACTTCTATATATTCTTTTGCTTTTGGAGTGAGATATGTGCCTCCTTTTACTCCTTTTTCAACCGTAACAAGCTCGTCTTCAAGGTTTTTTTGCAGAATTTTAATATGATTCCACGCTTTTTTGTAGTTTAGTCCCATTTTTTCAGCCGCTTTTGCAATGGATCCTTCTTTTTCTATAAGTTCCAAAATCTCCGTTTTGCCTTTTCCAAACAGCAAATTTCCTTTATTGTCTTCAATCCATATTTTTGTTTTTATAAAAGCTCTTGGACGTTTTTTTTCTTTAAATACGCCTAATTCACAGTATATTACTTCAAAGCCGTTGTCTTTTATCGCGCTTCTGACTTTTTTTAGATTGTATTTTTCTGCAAGTTTTCTGGCATCTTTGCAAAAGACCCTGTTTTTTTCATCGGCCAGATGCTGAAGCTCGTCGATTATTTCTTTTTCGTAACTGTCCGTAAAATCCAGTTTTCCGAACTGTCCGAGTCCGCAGTCCGTAATTCTAACACCCATTTCATCCGCCGCTTTTCCTACAACAATAGGTTCAACTCCCGCTTTTTTTGCCACTACATATGCTTTTGCGCATGTGAGTCTGTTTTCTTCGTTTTTATATTTTTCAATAAGTTCTTTAATATTTTCCATTTTTTATCCTTCTTCAATTCTCCAGTCATGGGTGTATATGTTCATTCTTTCGCCTCTTGCGAAACCTACAAGCGTCAGGCCGAACGTATCTGCTATTTTTGCGCCGAGGCATGTTGTAGCCGTTCTTGATATCAATATCGGTATTTTATGCATAACGGCTTTGACTACCATTTCGCTGCTAAGCCTTCCGCTTACCATCATTATACCGTTTTTGGGAGAGTGTCCCGCAATTATCGCCTTTCCGACAGCCTTGTCTACGGTTGAATGCTGTGCTATGTCTTCGGCATCGAAATATGTGTGTTCGTCAAAATAGAGTCTTGCCGTATGGACGCATCCTGTTTTTTCATACAAAGGACATGATTTGTAAAATTCGCCCATCTGTTTTGAAATATCGGAAATTTTTATTGTAATGTCGGAATCGATTTTTTCGGCTTCTATTTTCGAAGGGTCGATATCTATGTTTGATGTGACGCTTTTGCCGCATCCGCTGACTATTATGGCTTCTTCGTTCAGTTTTTCTATTTTTTTGGTGTCGGCTTTTGCCGTAACGTCAATAATAAGTCCGTCGTTTTTAAGTTCTATTTTTTCAATATCGTTAAATGAACTTATTATTCCTTCGCTTATCAGGTATCCCACGGCCAAAGCTTCGAGATCTACGGGTGTCGCCATCATTGATACGGTTTTTTGTCCGTTTATATGTATGTCGGTTCTTATTTCCCTGATTAAAGTGTCTTCAAAATCGAATTTTTTTCCGTTTTTGACTTTTTTTATTTTAAATTTATACACCGGTTCCATAGCAGGCCTTTTGTTTTTTATATGATATCAAAAAACGGATAATATATTTTTGATTTTTTAAAAGTTTAAGAGATTTTTAAGAATAGTGAGCTATAATTCTCTGACGCTGTAAGCTCTGAGGTTCAGAGACACACATGAAGCAGCAACTTCTAATAGCTTCATGATGTACTTCAAGCAAATTCTTAACTTTTAATTAACCTGTTGTTATTTTACCATGCATAAAATTTCATTACCGGGGTGTTTTATATTTAAATCTTTTTAAAACCAAAGGAGAGTATTATGAATAAAAAGATTGACTGCCGTAATATGGCATGCCCTCAGCCTGTGCTTGAAACCAAAAAAGCGCTTGAAGAAATGGATGAGGGAATTCTGGAAGTATTGGTTAATTCCGTATCTTCAGTGCAAAATGTGAAAAGATACGCAATGAATAACGGATTTGAACCCAAAGTTGAAGAACTGGATAACGGCGATACGCTGATAACCATTGTTAAAGGTTATGAATGTGCGATAGTTGCGGATGACGAAGACGAAGAAAAATTTTTAAACAAATCACTGTTTATAAAAACGGATAAAGTCGGAAGCGGAGAGCTCGGAAGCGTTTTAATGAAAGGCTTTTTAAAAACAACGCTAGAATTTAAAAAACTGCCTAAGAATATTATTTTTGTTAACGAAGGCGTTTTTTTAACCACAAAAGAAGAAAATAAAGAAGTAATAGAAATACTTAAAGAATTTGAAAAAAGAGGTGTAAAAATCTATTCGTGCGGACTTTGTATGAATCATTACAATATTCCCGCAGAAGATTTAAAAGTCGGCGAAATCGGCAATGCCTACGATACCATGGATATGCTTTTACATACCGAAGTCATAAGTTTATAAAGAGGCGCTATGAAAAGAAGAGAGTTTTTAAAACTGGGCGGATTGAGTATTTTTCTCGGAAGTACTTTAAAAGGCGCCGCTATTAATGTTGAAGATGATTTTTTGCCTGTTCTTATTTACGACAAAAGCAGATGTATGGACTGTAAAGCATGTATGGCGGCCTGTCAGCTTGAAAAAGACCTGCCTGTAAAAACGCTGCTTTTTAAAATGAGTGAAAATGAAGAAGGAAGCTATCCTCATGCAAGGCTTAATTTTGAACTTGAAAATATGTGTAAAGAGTGTCTTCATAAGCCTTGTAAAGACGCATGTCAGTATAATGCGATAAAAATCGAAGATTCGGTAGTGCTTATAGATGAAAACAGATGTGAGGCTTCATGCGCCCAAAACAATCCTCCATGTGTCGCTTCATGTCCGCATGACGCTATTGTTATTGACGGCAAGGCAAAAAAATGCGATATGTGTTTTAGCAGAATAACAAAAGGGGATATTCCGAGATGTGCAGCCGTATGTCCGGCAGGCGCAATTATATACGGAAATCTTAAAAAACCCGAGGGTGCTTTAAAAGAACTTCTCAATAACAATCCAAGACTTAAATATATTCTGCTTCAGCATCATCATACGTTTGTTGAAGGAGCCAAATATTCCAATCCTTACGTTTATCCCGAACAAAACAGACCTAAAACGGAAAAGGTCGCACATACGGTTTGTCTTGACTGTAACGCAAGATGCGGGCTTAGAGTCGGGATTAACGGTAATAAAATAGTTCAGGTAGACGGCAACCCTTACCATCCTTATAACAGAAGTTTTAATCAGATTACGTATGACACGCCTGTGAAAGATTCAATGAAATACGCAGCGGGAACGTGTTCTAAACCTCAGATGGTAAACGATTATATCAATAACCCTTACAGGATTTTAAAACCTCTCAAAAGAGCAGGAAAAAGAGGGGAAGGCAAATTTGTTGAAATCGAATGGGAAAATTTGATTAACGAAATAGCCAACGGAGGCAAAAACTTCAAACATTTAGGAGACGATAGATATTATCCGGGAATAAAAGATATTTTAAGCGACGAGCCTATTGATAAAAACGCTCCGGAACTAGGACCTAAAAGAAACCAGTTTGTGTGGTTTACCGGGAGATCCCAGGGAGGAAGGAGCCATTTTATTAAAAGATGGTTTTTAAATTCAGTAGGTTCTAAAAACTATATCGGACATACGGATATATGCGGTATAGGGTTTAGGATGGGCAATTATATTTTCACAGACGGCAGGGAAGTGGAACTTAAAGCCGATTTTGAAAATTCAAAATATATGCTGATTTTCGGTGCCAACATCTATTCGGCACTTCAGCCGGGGGTTGCGACTTCAGGTGCAATGATTGCGAGAAGGATTGCAAACGCCGAGCTTAAAATAGTTTTAGTAGACCCTAAAGCTCCTAAAGCCGTGCATGTGGCTCACAGATGGGTGCCGGTAAAACCTACAAAAGACGGCGCTCTTGCAATGGCTATGATTAAGATAATGCTGAAAAACGGCTGGTATGATGAAAAATTTTTAAAACTCGCTTCGCAAAAAAGTGCTGAAAAAGCCGGAAGAAAAACATATTCAAACGCGGCTCATCTGGTAATTACGGCTGGTGAACACGAGGGTGAGATATTAAAAGCGTCACATTTGAAAAAAGGCTCTGATGAAGAGATTGTTATACAAAATGCAAAGCCTGTATTTGCTTCGGACGCTGATAATCCTGAACTTTTCTGGAAAGGAGAAGTAGAAGGGTTTAAGTGTGAAAGTGTATTTTCACTGCTTCAAAAGGAAGTAAACAGACACTCGCTTGAATTTTATTCAAAAGAGTGCGGTATCGATGTAAGCGAAATAGAAACGCTTGCCAGAGAATTTTGGCAAAACGCTCCGAAAAGCGTGGCGTTTGCATATCACGGCGGAGGAAATTACGTCGGCGGGGCGTATTCAAGCTTTGCGATTGCGATATTAAACGCTCTTGTCGGAAACGTAAACCGCAAAGGCGGTTATTTAGGTAAAGGCAAGGGTGCCGGCAAATGGAGAGAAGGTAAATACGACCTTAAAAAATTCGACGGAATGCTTAAACCGAAGGGCGTTAAAATTTCCAGGGAAAAAGCAAAATACGAACATTCGTCCGAATTTAAAAAACACGGATATCCGTCCAAACTTCCTTGGTTTGAATTTACAAAAGGGGGATTAAGCGTTTCCGCCATAAGCGGAATTGATTTAAAATACCCGTATCCTGCAAAAATAGTGTTTGCGTATTTCAGCGATTTTATATATTCAATGCCGGGAGGATACAGATTTAAGCAGACTCTTAAAGACCACAACAAAGTGCCTCTTTTCGTATCAATAGATACAACCGTGAACGAGACGAATATTTATGCCGATTACATTATTCCGGATATTACCTATATGGAAGGGCAGTACGGATTTTTAACTCCTCATGCTCCCGGAGGGCATTTTACTGGAGTGAGAACGCCTCTTATAGATGCGCAGACTCCGAAAATAAACAATAGACCGATCTGTCTTGAGACGTTTTTAATTGATCTGGCTTTAAAACTGAATCTTCCGGGTTACGGTGAAAAAGCGATTAAAGATAAAAACGGGAATTATTATCCTCTGTATAAAGCGGAAGATTATTATTTAAGGGGAATTTATAATCTTGCTTTAACTTCCGGGGTTAAAGGAAATAAAGAAGACGTTACAGCCGTTGAGAAAAACTATCCTGTAAACAGGTATAAAGATATGTTTTCCAAAGACGAGTGGACGGCTTTATGTTCGGTCGTTGCAAGGGGCGGAGTGTTTAAAAACAACA
Organism: Nautilia abyssi; assembly: GCF_055388085.1. NCBI lineage: Bacteria > Pseudomonadati > Campylobacterota > Epsilonproteobacteria > Nautiliales > Nautiliaceae > Nautilia > Nautilia abyssi. Next base: position 213,576 of record NZ_AP042376.1, read on the forward strand.
GCTGGTTTGATAAAAACGGAAACTACACGTTCGGATTTGAAAAAATTTATCTTTATAACGAAAGACTTGCCAAATCAACTAATACCATAACCGGCAAGAAATATTACGGCGGGCTTAAATATCCTGATTTTGTAACATACAGAGGGAAAAAACTTCCTGAAGACGGCTTTAACATTACGACATACAAATCCGCCCTTCACACGCAGTCAAGAACCATATGTTATGAAAGAGCTCTGTTTTACGAACCTGATTTTGAGCTTAAAGTCAATCCTGACGATGCCAGACGGTTAGGGTTAAAAGAAGGAGATGAAGTTATTATAGACAATATGCAAAACAAAAAGCTAAAAACAAAAATAAAAATTACAAATTTTGTAACTGAAGGAAATGTTGCATATTCACATCATTTCGGACACTGGCAGCACGGTGCGAGTGAAATTGAAATTAAAAACGCAAAAAATATATTAAAAGGAGGTGCGGAAGTTTGCAAAGGTGCTAAAGTATTGTCAAATCCGACAAGAGGTGTGGGGATTACGCCTAATCTTATAACATACCTTGATAAAGATATGTATGATCTGCCGCTTTTGGATTTACTAGGCGGTATTCCTGATTTCAGTTCGACAAAAGTAAAAATAATAAAAATATAAAGGAGTTATTATGAAAAGAAGAGAATTTTTAAAAACTAGTGCAGCTTTAGGAATTGCAGCGTCAATGCCTAGCGTATTGAGTGCTAATGAAGACAAGATTAGAAGATTTAAAGTTAATTATGCGTTTGATATTAAATATTATGAAAAAGACTATCCTGCAAGACTTTGGAATCCTCTGCCTTTTAATGCGGATTATCAAAGAGTGAAATTCCTGAAATTTTCTGGTAATTACAATGATTACGACATTAACTGCAAAAACGAATACAACGCAAATACGTTTTATGCCGAGTGGGACAAATCTCCAAAAAGAAAACTCGCATATCTTGAAATGGAAATAGAGACTAAACCGAGAATCGTTCCGATTGAAAAAATAGAAGCTGCGAGTAAAGAAAATCTTCCTATTCCGGAAGAAGCGCAAAAGTTTTTAAAACCGACTGCTCATATTCCTACCACAGGTATTATTAAAGAGCTTGCAGATAAAATTACCGCAGGAAAAACCGACAGATTTGAAAAAGTAAAAGCCATTTATTACTGGTGTACGGCTCATACATTCAGAAATCCTAAAGTAATCGGCTGCGGTAAGGGTGACGTTAAAAAAATGGTTAAAGAACAAAATGTCGACGATATTTACAAAAACGGATATTTCGGCGGTAAATGTACGGATTTAAGTTCACTGTTTACCGCACTTGTAAGAGCTGCGGGTGTTCCTGCAAGAGAAGTGTTCGGTATCAGACTCGGTAAAAGCCATTTCGATAAAGCTCTCGGTAAGAGTGATAAAAACGGTTTCGCCACTATTACGACATGGCAGCACTGTAGAGCTGAATATTATATTCCTGGAGCTGGATGGATTCCGGCGGATCCTGCGGATATTACTAAACTTGAACTTGTTGAAGGTTTAAAATATGACGATCCGAAAGTTCAGGAACTTGTAAAAAGATATCTGCATTCATGGGAAATGAACTGGGTCGGATTCAATCATGCGAGAGATTTCGTACTGTATCCGAAACCTACTCAGTATCCGCTTAATATGTTCGGATATCCTTATGCTGAAGTGAACGACGATGTTCTTAACTATTACGCACCGAAAAGTTTTGAATATAAAATTACGTCTCAAGAGCTGTTTTAATGGTAAAAAGAATCGACTGTAAAGATTTGGCATGTCCCGAGCCGGTTCTCAGGACCAAAGACGCACTCGATTCAATGGAAGAGGGGATACTCGAAGTTGAGGTAAACTCTTTCTCCTCTATTCAAAACGTTAAGAGATTTGTACAAAATCAGGGGCTTTATGTCGATACAAAAAAAGAAGGTAAAAATACGGTTATCAGAATTGTAAAAGGTTATGAATGTGAGCTTGACCTGCCGCAAAGCGGAGGAGAGAAAGAGAGCAGATCATTCTGGGCTCTGATAGCCGGAGCTGCCGTAACGGCAATTTTAGCAAGCACATGCTGCCTTGGACCGCTTTTATTTTTGATGTTCGGAGTCAGTGTAGGAAGCCTTTCTTTTTTACATGTGTTTGCTCCGTACAGAGACTATTTTACGGTTGCGGCTGTTATAATAATAAGCTATTTGTGGTGGAACTGGTTTTTCAGGTTAAGAAAAAGGCCTGTGTGTGAAGGCAGCATTTGCAAAAATTATGTAAAATATTTAAGTATAGGTACTGTGTTTGTGGCAATTATGCTTACATATCCTTACTGGGCGCAGTATTTATTGACAGGAGAATAATATGAGGAAACTTTTTATCGGGCTTATTTTTTCTACGCTGCTTTTTGCGGCTCAAAAAGTGGCAATAATTCATGTGGAGGGAATGACATGCCCTTTATGCACAAGTGCGGTTAAACAGTCATTGAGAACTACACCTGGTGTAATAAAGGCCAGGGTTATTTTAAATACAAAAACCGCGACGGTAATCTTTGACGATACCAAAACGAATATAAAAAAACTTTTGCATGCGATTGAAGTTGTGGGATACAAAGGAAAAATAATAAAAGTGGTGAAGTAGGTGAGTTGTGAAGTGGATAAGTGGATAAGTTGTGAAGGAATTTATAAAAAAATTTAAAGGAGTGGAAATGAAAGTGCTTTTTATATTTAACCATGAACCGTATGACGGAAGCGATGTGGCATGGAACGGGCTTAGACTTGCTAAAAATATGCATGGACGCGGGCATGACGTAAGAATATTTCTTATGAACGATTCGGTTGATCTGGCAAGAGACTGCAATAAAAAACCGGATAATTACGACAACGATCTGGTTGCGATGCTAAAAGAGATGTATCAAAACGGAGTTAAACTGAAAGTCTGCGGAACATGTCAGGCAAGATGCGGTATTTACAAAAACGAGCCTTATTTTGCGCCTGAAATCAAAGCGACTATGAACGATTTGGCAGACTGGGTGGAAGAGTGCGATCAGGTTCTTACTTTTTAACTTCTTTTTTTTCTTTTTTTATGCTTAAATTCGAATAAAAATAAAAAGGTCTTTAATGCTGAAATTAAACAATGAGGCAAAACTTACAAAATATGTCAGAGCGGCCGGCTGAGCGGGCAAACTGGCTCCGGAGGAGCTAAACGACACAACATGCACCTTGGAGGGAAGACATAAAAACCTGCTTGTGGGATTCGAAGGCAATGAAGATGCGAGCATTTATAAAATAACAGATGATATTGCGCTTGTTCAGACGGTTGATTTTATTACTCCCGTGGTTGACGATCCTTTTGTTTACGGACAGATTGCGGCGGCTAATTCGTTAAGTGACGTGTTTGCAATGGGAGGAGACGTTAAAACGGCACTTAATCTTGTAGGGTTTGATTCTTGTCATCATGACAGGGAAATTTTAAAAGAGATTTTAAGAGGCGGTGAAGATAAAATAAAAGAGTGCGGAGGAGTGCTTGCCGGAGGACACACCATAGAGACGCCGGAAATGCTGTACGGCCTTAGTGTGACGGGAGTGGTACATCCTGATAAAATGATAAGAAACAACACTTTAGAAAAAGATGACGTAATAATACTTACAAAACCTCTCGGAATGGGTATTCTTACAACCGCTATAAAAGCGGATCTGGTAAGTGACGAAATTGCGAGCGAAGTTGCCCAAATTCTAAGAACTCTTAATTACAAGGCAAGCATTATAGCCAGGGAAATAGGCGTAAACGCTATGACCGACGTTACCGGTTTCGGACTTCTCGGGCATCTTTATGAAATGAGCGGTAAAAAATTCACAATTGAAGTGGAGTTTGAAAAAGTGCCGTTTATTAATGAAGCGATCAATCAGGCAAGCATGGGTATTATACCTGCCGGAAGCTACAACAACCAGATTTTTGTAGAAAAATATGTGGAATTTGTTAAAGAGCTGAGTTTTGAAGAACAGATGATTCTGTTTGATGCCCAGACAAGCGGAGGACTTTTAATAAGTCTACCTCAGGAAAAAGCGGAAGAATATCTAAAAAGAGCGCAAAACGAAGGTGTTTTTGCAAAAATTATAGGAAACGTGAAAGAAAAAGAGGATAAATTTATAAAAGTGGTGTAATTTAATGGAAAATTAAACCGTTTTTTTCAGTGAATATTATGATAATTTTATAATTGCTGTTCCTGAAAAAAAATTACTTTTTTCAAACGGCTTCGCTACGGTTCCCGAAATTTCACAGAAATTTCGACCGTTACGCTGCAGATGTTTTCTCAAAGCAATATTTTTCCAGAAAGTTTAATTATTCTTCTATCGCTTTTGCGATAAGCTCAAGAGGGTGTTTGAATATTTTATTATCTCCGGCTTTATCTAGCTGTTCTGTTATCTGCATTCTGCAAGCGCTGCATTCGGCACTTACGATATCGGCATCCACGGCTTTAATGATTTCGGCTTTTTTCTGCCCGGCTTTTACGGCCAGGTCGAATTTTTCGGTCTGGATAGTGATGCCTCCGAATCCGCAGCACATATCCGGATCGCTCATTTCATTAATCTGATATACCTGTGTCAGTAAATCTCTCGGTTCTTTTTTGATATTGAAAACCCTTCCGAAGTGGCATGAATTGTGATATGTGATAATTTCCGGCTGTTTTTTCTTATTTGCAAGTTTTGCTTTAAGGTCTGTGTGTTTATAAAGCCATTCGGTTGTTCCAAATATTTTGGCTTTTATTTTTCTGTGTCTTTCAGCCCAGCTCTCATCCATATGTGCATGGATATACTCTTCATAGTCTTTTTTCAGCATTGCTGTGCATGTGGCTTCCGGAACGATAATGGCGTCCACTTCGTCGATGAAGCTTTCAAAATATTCTATATTGTATCTTACCAGTTCGTCAACAGTCTTAAAATCACCCGTAAAATACGCCGGAGCTCCGCAGCAGAGCTGTTTTTTAGGTATGAATATGTCAATGTCAAGGAATTTTAAAATACTGACAAGTGCGTCACCTACTTCTGTATAATTGTAGTTTGCCATACATCCGATAAATATAGCCACTCTTTTTTTAGGGTTTTTGGCAGGTATTTGTTCCGGGTATTTTTTTAAAAATGAAGTCTGTTTCATAGAAGGCAGAAGTCTTCCTTTTTTAAGCATAGGGATATTAAAACGGCTTCTCATTGCGTTTTTGTCGGCTTCTATTTTAAATCCGCATGTCTGGAACATAAAGCCCAGTTTGCTTACGATATCATATGCCCATCTGTGTTTAAGTAAAAAGAAAAATGCTCTTTTAAAAAACGCTATTCCGTATTTGTCGGCGATTTTTTTCCTGACGTTTTCAATCATAAAATCCGTCGGAAGAGAATTAGGGCAGACTTCTACGCACTGGTTGCATAAAAAACAGCTCTCAAATATGTCTTTTGCGTTTTTATCGAGTTCGATTTCTCCTTCTTCCACACCTTTAAGCAGGTCTAAAAATCCGCGGGGAGAAGTTGTTTCGTCAGGATTTATTCTGTGAATCGTACAGCCCGGAATACATTTTCCGCATTTTATACACATATCGGACGTATCGGAAAACTTAAACAAAGCAGTTCCTTTTTGAAGTGCAATTTATCATACTATTTGAATTATGTCAAGAAGAACGGTTGCAGATAAATTAGTTAAATAAATCATAATAATAAATTTTTTTAATCAAAATAAAAAAAATATGAAGAAAATATTTGTGTTATAATTTTTTAAATTAAAATCATATAGTTTATTGAATAAAAGGTATTTTTGATATGTTTGATTATTGGCAGCATATATATTCCCATTTTAATCCCGTTGCATTTGATTTAGGTGTCTTTAAAGTCCACTGGTACGGTATAATGTATGTTTTGGCGCTGGTTACCGGATACTATGCGGCGGTAAAATTTGCCGAGAAAGAAGGAATAGACAAAAAAATAATAGACGATTATTTCGTATGGGCGGAAGTCGGAATTATACTGGGTGCGAGAATAGGGTATTTTATATTTTACGTTCCTAATAACGGATATTATCTTCTGCATCCGTGGGAGATGTTTAATCCTTTTTCAAACGGGCGGTTTGTCGGGATATCCGGTATGAGTTACCACGGGGCGGTTATAGGATTCGCGATAGCTACATATCTTTTCTGGAAAATAAAAAAAGCGGATATGTGGAAAATACTTGATATAGCCGCACTTGCTATTCCTATAGGATATATATTCGGAAGAATAGGCAATTTTTTAAACGGCAGAATAGTCGGAAGAGTTACCGATGTGCCGTGGGGTGTGTATATTGACGGCGCTTTAAGACATCCTATCGGTATTTATGAAGCGTTTTTTGAAGGTTTTTTAACGTTTGTCCTTATTTATATTTATTATAAAAAATGGTACAAAAACAAAGGCGAGCTTATAGGGCTTTATATGATTTTGTATGGGGTTTTCAGAAGTTTTTGTGAGATGTTCAGAGAACCCGATCCACAGCTCGGGTTTATAATAGGGCATTTTACAATGGGTGAGATTTTAAGCTTTTTTATGATTTTGTTTGGTATAGTTATATTTATAAAAAGAAAAAAATTAAATGGAGAGTAAAATGAAAGTAGCAATAGTAGGCGGAGGAATCAGCGGACTTAGTCTTGCATATTATTTACAAAACGATTTTGAAATAACCGTTTTTGAAAAAGAAAAATGGGGAGGTAAAGCTTATACGGCGAAAGTCGGCGATTATTTAATGGAAGAAGGGGTTAACGGGTTTTTGAACAATTCTCCAAAAACAATGGAGCTTTGTGAAGAAATCGGTATTACACCTATTAAAGCCAACGACAACTCCAAAATAAGATACATATACGATAACAAACTTATAAAAATACCTCTTAAACCGTTTGATTTTATTACAAGCGATATTCTCTCATGGAAAGGGAAATTTGAAGTTGCTATGGAGTTTTTCAAAAAACCGGTTTGTGACAGGGAAGAAACGGTTGCCGAGTTTGCCACCAGAAGATTAGGCGCTGAGTTTACAAGAAGAATGATGACTCCTATGCTGGCAGGTATATATGCATCAACTCCGGAAATTACTTCCATGAATGCGGCATTTCCGAAACTTAAAAAAATAGAATGCGAATACGGGTCGCTTTTTAAAGGAATGATTAAATTAAAAAGAGGAGGCCAGCCGACAGGAGAGCTTCATTCATTTGAACACGGTATGAGCGAAATGATAGAGAAACTAAAAGAAAAAACAAAAGCCGAATTTGTTAAAAAAGAGATCAAAGACATAGACGAACTTAAAGATTTTGATAAAGTAGTTATAGCCACACCTGCATACAGCGCGGCTGAAATATTAAGCAAATATGACAAATTAAGCGCTCTGCTGAATAAAATACCGTATAATCCCGTGGCAATTGTAGGTTTTGACTATGAAAGCATATCTCCTGTGTGTTTCGGAATTCTTACGGTTGAGAATAAAACACTAGGTATTTTAATGGATAAATATATTTTTCCAAACAGAAACGGTATCCGTGTGATGGTCGGAGGAGCAAGATATCCTGAAATAAAAGATATGAGTGAGGGAGAGATAATAAATATTGCAGAAAAAGATATTTATGAAATAATTAAAAACGCAAAACCGAAAATCAAATGGATAAAAATGCATAAAAACGCAATACCAAATTATTCTTTAGGACATCAAAAACTGGTTGAAGAAATTATGAATGAGGCTAAAAATGTTAATGTTTATTTAATAGGAAATGCTTATAATGGTGTAAGCTTTAATGACTGTATTAAAAATTCTTATGAGTTAGCACAAAAAATCATAAAGGAAAAATAATGAAAAAGTTAATTTTTTTATTTATTTCCGTGTTTTTATTTGCCCAAAACCTGAATTGGTATTCGGATTATCAAAAAGCGTTTAATGTTGCAAAAAAAGAGCACAAGCTTGTAATGGTTGACATCAGCAAACATGACTGCCCGCCGTGTGATTTTATGAAGCAGAATGTAATGAGCGGTAAAGAGGTTAAAGATATATTGCTGAAAAATTTCGTATTAGTCGATTATTATGCGGATACTGACAACATACCTGAAAAATTCAGAAAACACTTTTTTAATTTTACTCCGGCAATTCAGTTTTATACGGCTGACGGCAAATTTATAAGAGGCGTTTACGGTGCCACAAGTTACGAACATTTTTTAAGCGTACTAAAACAAATCGTTAAAGGAAACAGATAATGGAACATTTAACTTTTCAACTGTTTGATTATTTTGACAAAATGCCGTTTATAGTCAGTTATATTGCCGGTCTTTTATCATTTCTATCTCCGTGCGTATTGCCGCTTGTGCCTATTTATTTTTTCTATATAACGGGTATCAGCGCTAAAGAAATAAAAGAAAAAGAGCTTACTTCAAAAGAAAGAATAAAAATATTTATAAATTCCGCTTTATTTATTGCCGGGTTTGCATCAGTATTTATATTAATAGGTGCGGCAAGCGCAAATTTAATCGGAAATATTTTTGCTTATAAATGGGTAAATGTTTTAATGGCATTAATTATTATCTTATTCGGTATAAATGTTGCCGGATTTATAAAATTCAGATTTATGCAGTATGAAAAAAGACTAAATCTTCAAAATGCCGGCGCGTTTTTACTCGGATTTTCTTTTGCATTCGGATGGACTCCGTGTATAGGGCCTATTTTTGGAACTATAATTGGAATGGCGGCAACTGAACCGGGAAAAGCTATCTCAATGATGGTTCTTTATACGCTCGGTCTGGCTACTCCGTTTATATTAATGGCTTTATTTACGGTTTGGAGTATGAAACTGATTGAAAAAATGAAAAATTACATGGGTATAATTGAAAAAATTTCAGGTTTGCTGTTAATAGGTGTAGGTATTTATATTTTATATAAAGCGGTTTAATATATGAAAAAGTTACTGCTTTTTCTTTTTTTCGTTTCGGTCTACGGTGCAAATATTGGTTTTATGAATCATGCAGATATGCATACAATACTAACTACAAATCCTAAAGAACTTCCTCATAAAGTAAAATGGCTGAAAAATGCAAAAAATATTTTTAGGCTGGCTAAAAAAAATAATAAGCTTATAATGGTTGATATAAGCAAAACGGGATGTCCTCCGTGCCAATATCTGTATGATATTGTTTATCAGGATTCGCAAATAGCCGCATTTATAAATGATAATTTTATTCCGGCTTTTTATATGGTTGATAAAGAAAAAGTGCCTTTTGCTTTTGCAAAATATTTTAATGAAGTGGCTCCTTCGATACTGTTTATAACTCCTGACGGAAAAATATTTTATAAAATAATAGGTGCAAGAGATAAAAATACGTTTTTTAAATTATTAAAACAGGTTATAAAAAAATATAATAACAGATAGGCATTTGTATTATTTTTGTAAAATTTAATGTTTTTATATTATAATATCACTTTAAATCACAAAAAAGGAGCTTTTATGAAAAAATTATTAGCAGTATTAGCAGTAGCTGGGTTTGCATTTGCAGGACAAAACTGTGCAATGTGCCACAACGGCGGAATGGCTAAAAAACTTGACACTTTAACACCTGCACAAATTGAAGCAAAAATGAAAGAATTCAAAGCAGGTAAAGGTAACCAAATGATGGTTAACATCGCTAAACAAATGAGCGAAAAAGAAATCAAAGCTGACGCTGAAAAATACGGTAAAAAATAATAATATTCTCTCAAACTTTTTGTTTGAGAGTTTTTGTTTTAAAATAGTGTCAGTCACCAATAGGGACAGAGAAGTTTTGATTGTTTTCGTTTAAGCGGTGAGTTTAAAATAAAAGATAAAGATTATGATATGTATTAAAAATAACTAAATAAAACTAACTATACTGTTATATATGTCCAATTCATATGCTTAATATGTATACGAGAAAATTTATAATATAATCTTTTATTTTTAATATATAAAAAGCTTAATATATAAAAAGTAGTTTGTTTTAATTATCGAAAAATTGCTAAAGTAATTATTTTTAGATTTAAAAGATTTGTTTCTATTATAAAGTGACAGACACTTTGTTGTGTGTGTAAAAATAACTCCCAAAAGGGAGAAGAAGAAATATTATTCGTGAGTTACTACAGGCATTGGAACTTCATGCTCAAGAGCTGCTTTTCCGCTACCGTATTTTTTGTAAAGTTTCATTCTGTAATCATAGATATCTTTCATTTCTCTGATATCCTGCATTACCTGGAATACACCATGCCAGTGAGCATAGTCAGGTGATCCCATCGCTGCACCTTGTCTAAATCTTCTACCTTCATGATGCCATAGGTAGTAGTATAGTTTGAAGAATGGATCGCTCCATACGTCTGATTTCATTAAACCTTTAGCTTTAAGGTCTTTAAGCATTTTAGTTGCGAATGCTTTGTATTGATTGTATACAGTTACAGCTGCATCTACTCTTTGGAAGTAGTTGTTAGTAAATGTAGCTTCGTGACATACCATACAAACTTTTTTCATTTCTGCTCTAGCAGCTTCAGGTCCTTGAGGGTTACCAGCTTTAGCGTTACCTCTAATTACAGTTTTACCCCATTCAACTTTACCAGCGCCTTTCCAGAATGCCCAACCAGCTGTTTCTGCTCCGCCAGTTCTTAAGAAACTAGCAGGTGCCCATAGGTTCCATTTAAGTCTAAGTGAAACGTTGTGAGTTGCTTTGTTTCCGCCGATTGCACCCATATGACATACGAAACAAGTTGCACCTCTAACAGTTTTACCTGGGATGATTTTGTTTGATTCAAAGTTGTAATCTTCTTCATTTGTATCATATACGTGACCGTGAACTGAAGATTCGAATACTTCTTTATCTGGATGGTCAGGTCCTAAGTGACAGTTTGTACATGCTGCAGGATTTCTAGCTTCAGCTGCTGAGAATTTATGTCTGCTGTGACATGCAAGACAGTTACCAACACCACCATCTGGATAAAGTGCTGCAATACCATCGCTTGGCCAAGTTGCAGCGTCTGGTCTACCTTCTTTATCAAGTTTAACTACAGTACCGTGACACTGAATACAGATGTTTGCAACATTTAGATCTGCAGTTCTAGGATTTTTAGCGTTTGCTTGGAATACTGAACCGTCAGTTCTAATACCTTTTTCCATTTTTTTGCCGCTAACACCATAAGTAGCGTTTGCACCTTTTAAACTTTCATAATGATAAGAAAGTTTACTCATTAGGTAACCGTGTTTGCTTCCGTTACCAGCTAGCCATTGAGCCGCACCTCTTGCGTGTCCTGAATTTAGATATTCAGTAACTTCTTTTGCGTGACATTTAGCACAAGTAACTGAAGATACTGCGATTTGAACAGTCCAGTTGCTTCCTTGCATTGGGTGAGCTTTGAATGCAGTAGGGTAATCTTTTGGTACAACGTGACATTGTACACATCCTACACCAACTTTTGCGTGTTTAGAATGTTGCCAGTCAGCTACGATTCCAGGATCTTGAGCTTTGTGACACATTAGACATTGATCGTTACTTACACCTTTAGGTTTAAAGTTTTTAAGCTTTTGGTAATTTGGGTTTGAATCTAAGCTGTTTGCTGCAAATGCAAAACTTGCAATCGCCGCTACGCTTAACCCAGCTGTAAGTGCTTTTTTCATTTTTGCTCCTTGAGGATTTTTTTCTCTTTAGTATTGTAATTAAAAAAAGTGTCTCAAAAGTGCCAAGTTTAAAAAAAGATTACTTTATAATGAAAAAAACATAAGATTAGGTTAAATTATTGGTGAAACTCCCAAAAGGGAGAAGAAGAAATATTATTCGTGAGTTACTACAGGCATTGGAACTTCATGCTCAAGAGCTGCTTTTCCGCTACCGTATTTTTTGTAAAGTTTCATTCTGTAATCATAGATATCTTTCATTTCTCTGATATCCTGCATTACCTGGAATACACCATGCCAGTGAGCATAGTCAGGTGATCCCATCGCTGCACCGTGTCTATATCTTGTGCCTTCATAGTGCCATAGATAATAATATAGTTTAAAAAACGGATCGCTCCATACATCTTTCATAATCAAACCTTTTGCAGCTAAGTTTTTAAACATTTTAGCTGCAAATACCTCATACTGATTAAATGTTTTTACTGCTGCGTCAACTCTTTGAAAATAATTGTTTATAAAGTTTGTTTCGTGACAGGCCATACAAACTCTTTTCATTTCTGCTCTAGCAGCTTCAGGTCCTAGAGGGTTACCGGTTTTTACGTTACCTCTTGTAACTGTTTTTCCAGGAATTAATTTTCCTCCGCCTTTCCAGTAAGCCCAGCCTGCTGTTTCTGCTCCGCCTGTTCTTAAGAAACTTTCTGGTGCCCAAAGATTCCATTTAAGTCTGAGGGAAACGTTGTGAGTTGCTTTGTTTCCGCCGATTGCACCCATATGACATACGAAACAAGTTGCTGCTCTGACAGTATTACCAGGGATGATTTTGTTTGATTCGAAATTGTAATATTTTTTATTTGTAGCATATACGTGACCGTGAACTGAAGATTCGAAAATCTCTTTATCAGGATGGTCAGGTCCTAAGTGACAGTTGCTGCATGCTGCGGGGTTTCTTGCTTCTGCAGCTGAGAATTTATGTCTGCTGTGACATGCAAGACAGTTTCCGACTCCGCCGTCTGGATAAAGTGCTGCAATACCGTCGCTTGGCCATGTTGCCGCATCCGGTACGCCGTTTTTGTTAAGTTTAATTGCTGTACCGTGACATTGTACGCATAAATTTGCAACGTTCAGATCGGCAGTTCTAGGATGTTTGGCATTTGCATTAAATACCGAACCGTCAGTTCTGATACCTTTGATCATTTTTTTACCGCTTACACCGTAAGAAGGGTTATTGCCTTTTAAACTTTCAACATGATATGCCAACTGAGTCATTAAATATCCGTTTCCGGTTCCGTTTAACGCTATCCATTGAGCTCCCGCTCTAGCATGTCCGGAATTTAAATACTCTTTAACTTCTTTTGCGTGACATTTGGCACAAGTAACTGAAGATACTGCGATTTGAACAGTCCAGTTTTTTCCTTGCATCGGATGTGTCTTAAATGCAGTAGGGTAGTCTTTTGGAACAACGTGGCATTGGACACATCCAACTCCCGCTTTTGCATGTTTAGAATGCTGCCAATCTGCAACAATTCCCGGATCTTGTGATTTGTGACACATTAAACACTGTTTGGTTGAAACTGAAGGATTTGGTTTGAAATTCTTTAATTTTTGATAGTTTGGATTGGAATCTAAGCTGTTTGCCGCAAATGTGAAACTTGCGATTGCCGCTATGCTTAGTCCGGCTGTAAGTACTCTTTTCATTTTATGCTCCTTTTAGGATCATCCCTATTTCTATTATAACAGATGATAGTGCCATACGAGTGCCGACTTAAAAATAATGAGTTGACTATACTAATGGAAGAATAGAAATTTTATAATTTATATGTATACAATTATGTATATATAATATGTATCCGGTAAACAGTGTTTATGATATAATTTCAGCAAAAAGTCGGAAATGAAACAAAAAACAATTGAAAAACTTAAAAACGGGATTGAAAAAAAAGAATTTTTACAGTTTATTTCAGAATATTATCCGGATTTCAGCTTTGAAAACGCAATTGACTTTTTAAGGTTTCAAGGTCTTCCTTTAATTGTAGAAGATGATATTGTTATATTAAAAACCGCAGTTTTGCCATACGATCAGATAGAATACTGTGTGGTAGATATTGAAGTGAATAATTCAAAACCCAAAGAAGGGCAGGTAATAGAAATCGGAGCGGTGAAAATAAAAGATTTAAAAATAACAGATACTTTCGAATTTTTAATTTATGCCGATGACGTGCCTAAATACGTTGAAAGAGTTACAGGAATTAACCAAAGAATGTTAAGAGGACAGGCAAGCCAAAAAGAAATATTGAGAAAATTCAGGCTTTTTTTAGGAGACAGTGTTTTTGTCGCGCATGCTGCTGATTTTGATTACAATTTTCTGGCCCATCAGTTTGAAAAGGAAAATTTGGGAGAGCTTTTAAACAGGTTTTTATGTACACTGACACTTTCTCAAAAAACTCTTCAGGCGGAAAGATACGGACTTAAGTATTTAATGCAGGAATTAAAACTTCCGGAAGAAACTCATCACAGAGCCCTGGGCGATGCAAAAACCACAGCGAGAATATTTTTAATGAGTCTAGAAAAACTTCCAAAAGAGATTAAAACTGCGGAAGATCTGATACAGTTTGCAGCTCCTACGAAAAACAAATGTAAAAAAAAGAAAAAAACTAAAGATTAGATTTATAAAATATTATTTTGTTTCTTCCTTCTTCTTTAGCTTTGTATAAGGCTATATCGCTGTCTTTTATACATTCATTCCCCTCACTGCAGTTGTCAGGGAATATACTTATGCCTATACTTATGGTTTTGTGAATAATGTTTTCGTCTATATGTATATTTGTTTTCTCTACAGATGATCTTATTTTTTCGGCTACTTTATATATATCATCATAATCATTAACGTTTTGAAGAATTATTAAAAACTCTTCGCCTCCGTATCTTATCAGAATATCACTTTTTCTTATTGATTTTTTTATAATGTCCGAAATGGCTTTTAATACGGTGTCTCCGGCTTTGTGACCGTATGTATCGTTTACTTTTTTAAAGTAGTCGATATCCAGCATTAAGAAAGCGATTTTTCCATTTCTTCTTTTTGCGTTGTTTATCAGCATAGGCAGGATGTTTTCTAGATATCTTCTGTTGTATGTATTTGTTAACGGATCCTTGATAGTCTGGTTATGGAGCAGTTCTAATGTATATTTTGCCTCGATTATGGCTGAAAGCTCATTAAGATAAGCTTTAATATAAGGCAGGTTTTTATTTATATGTTCTTCATCGTTTTTAGTTATGTTTATTTTTAAAATACCGGTAAAATTTCCTCCCGCGCTGTATGGAATGCATATATAATCATTATCGCATGTATGAAGTTTGCAGATTTTCGGATATTGCATTGAATTAATCATTTTTCTGAGTCTGTAAGCCCTGCATTCTAAAAATTCATTTTCGACATTACAGCATATATCACCGTTTTTGTATATCAGTGTACTTTTCTTTTCGTTATTGTCTATGCCTATTAATGCATAATGTTTTAAATTAAAACCGTTTAATATGTCGATAAGTCTTTGAAAGACATCATTGCAGCTGCTGTCGTCTTCTATAAGTCGTTTAAACTTAAATATATTAGCCAACTGTTCTATTGTTTCTTTAGCGTCGTTTAAAGGATCGTCTGATTTTTCTTTTTCTATTAAAGAAGTGTATTTTTCTTCAATCACGCCGAAACTGTCTTTAAGTTTTTTCAAAAAAGTATTATATGAATCAACGAAATCTTTGGCTTCACCTTTTAATTTAGTATCTAAGGTGTCATTAAAGTTGCCTTTTAGAATACTGGCTGTTGATCTTCTGACGTTTTCAAGAATTTCCAGGTACGGAGTAAGGAAGTAATTGACTGTCAATATTATTACTATTAATGATATTACCGCTATGGCAATCAGCTGATATATCGCATTTGAAAGTTTTTTGTAATAATCTTTGGTGTTAAATAGAATAATCAGTGTTTCATAATCGTTAAAAGGCATTTTTACTTCGAAAGCTTTATTGTTTTCTTTAAACGATATGGATTCGGTTTTGGTTTTTTCAGGTATGAACTTGACATCTAAAATATGCTGTGAATTTCTGATAATTTCTAAAAATCTGTTTTTGTCTTTTACTTCGGTTAGAATGTCTTTAATTAAAATTGCCTCGTTTGTAATAGTAGTATTTGAGAAATTTAAAAAAGTATATGTGATTATTAATGTTCTGATAAGAGTGGATATTATCATTATCGCCGCAATTATAAAAAGTATCTTTTTTTTCATTCGCAGAGCCTTTTTAAGATATCGTTTATTTTATTACAGAACCCGTTTTCTTTTGAAATAATAAACAGATCTCTTGCTATGTTTTTCTGGGTGGATATTTTAACATCTTCAACCCTTATGTTAAAATCGTCCAAAGTCTGCATAATAGTAGAGACTATTCCTTTTTTGTCTTTCGTTTTGAGTTTAACGGCCGCATAGTTTTGGGAGTGGTTGCAGTCTATTTCGAATTCTTCGGGTTTAAAAGATATTTTATGTTTAGATTTAAGTTTTTCACCAAAGGCTTTTTCAATATATTCCGCAATGATAGGAAGATCAAACTCTTCTACTTTTTCATTAAACTCTATTTTAAAATATTTGATATTTCCAATTTTATATATGGAGAGGTGATTTAATTGCAGTTTGGAAAGTTTGTCCAAAAACCATCCTAATGAAAAGTTTAACGAATCCTCTTTGGCAATATGGACGACTAGGTGTTTGTCGTTTTCAAACTTATATTTAAATGTTTCTGTATCTTTTATCCAGTCTAAAAGTTTTATTATTTCATTTACTGAATTTTGTAAGAACAGCTGGTTTGAAGGTGAAGAGAGTACTTTTTTTTGGAAAGATTTAGGCAACGATTTAAAATCTTCTTTGGATTCAAGCAGTTTTTCTTTTCTTTTCCTCTGAGCTATTTCGTTTATAAGTTCTTTGTTTTCTAGGGCGTTTAATGTGTTAAAGTATAAAGTTTTAAGCAGAGAAGCTTTAAAAGGTGTGAAAATACCGACTCCTACTGCTTTTATGTCGGCTATTGTAAGCAAATACAAAAGATTTAAAAATCTTTCGTTTTGCACTATCTGAGCAAACGACAGTATTACTTTATCGTTATGAATATCTTCCCTTTGGGCTGTATTTGACATAAGAGTATGATATTTGACGAGTTTAAAAATAGTATCGCTTTCAGGTATGTTAAAGTCTTCTGCATATTCTTTTGCAATTTTTGCTCCGACTATGGAATGGTCTCCTATTCTGCCTTTGCCTAAATCATGAAACAGGGATGTGAATCTTAAAATGGCTTTGTCCGTTTCATTCATTTTTTGAAATTCTTCTAAAGCTTCAATTTCTTTAACCGTATATAATGAGTGTATGTCTACGGGATATTGATGATATCCGTCAAACTGTGCAAGGTATTTGATTTTTTCAAAAGCAGGGATAATTTTTTCAAGTTTTTTGGATTTGTATAAAGAAAAAAGAAGAGGGTAGAGGTTTGATTTATAAAAAAGCTCTTTTTTCAGTTTTTTTGTAAAAGCATATTCTTTTTCTTTTAAGTTTGCCACTATGGAAATATCACATTTTTTATAATCGGCGTCTATTAATGTTTTAATATTTTCTTTAAATGTCTTATTATTGCATAGTCTGCTGTAGATTGTTTCGTTACAGACATAAAAGTCTTCTTTTATTCTGTTTTCTTTCATTTTCGAATAAGAATATTTATAAAGATACGGTTTTATTATCTTTTTTATAACAATTGATGTGAAAGTGTTTATACTCCATAAAGCTTTTAAAAGGTCTTTTATGAACTTTCTTTCCGCTTTTAATCTCGGAGAATCCGTATATCCCATTTTTAAAGCAATGTCCCTTTGATATGTCAGCAGTACCGTGTCGATTTTTTTCTTGGCGGCCATATGTAAAAAAACACGGACTTTAAATAAAAACTCAAGAGATGTTCTGTATTCTTTAAAATCTTCTTCGCTGGCATATTTGGGCACGAGATAAGAATTGTTCGGATAATTAAAAATTACTTTATTAATCCAAAGCAGCGTATTTGAATCCCTTATACCTCCAAATCCGTCTTTTATATTCGGCTCCATAGAAATAGGGTATTTTTTGTGTCTTTGCTGCATTTCTTCATATTTGGCAAGGATATATTCTTTTTTGTTGTAGTTTCTTATTTTATTTAGTTCGTTTTGTATTTCGTACCATAAAAACTTGCTTCCGTATATAAACCTGCTTTCAAGCATGGCAGTTTTAATGGTTATATCTTCATTACTTGCGGGAAACAGGTCTTTAAGCTCGTGGACCCTGTGTCCAATTTTAAGACCCAGATCCCATAGCATAGTGATATAGTTTTCTATTATTTCTTTTAAATTGTAACCTTTTATATCTTTATAAACGATCATAATATCGATATCGGAATATATTGAAAGCTGTTCTCTTCCGTATGAACCTAAAGCGATTATTGAAATCGGAACGTTATTCAAAGGCGGCTGAAATTCATGGAATGTTTTTTTTAGAATATATTTATATATCAGACTGACAAATTCGTCCATTTTTTTCGTGTGTTTAACAAAAAAATCTTTTCCGCCTTCAACCTTTATGCTGTTTAGATACTCTTTTATCTCTTTTTTTATGGCTTTTGCTATTTCAAGGTCGTTTTCGGAGGTATAAATGATTTGTTGCAGTTGCATTTTCTCTCCTTTTATGTTATTTTATCGAAAATATTTTATAGTGGAGTTGCAATGAGTGTAATATTGGAAAAAATTTTAGAGAAAAACAGTGTAAGTGCTGAAGAAGCGGTAAAACTGTATGATTTGCCACTTTCTGAAACAGGAAAAGCAGCTCAAAAAATAAGACTGGAAAAATTCGGTAAAAAAACTTATTTTAATATAAACAGACATATCAATCCCAGCAATATTTGTAAAGATGTATGCAAATTCTGTGCTTTTTCCGCTCATAGAAAAAATCCTAATCCTTATACCTTAAGTATAGACGAATGTGTTGAAATAGCAAAAAACGCTTATAAAAAAGGTGCAAAAGAAGTTCATGTGGTTTCTGCTCATAATCCTGAAGTAGGATATGAATATTATATGAATATAGTTAAAGAAATCAGAAAAGAATTGCCCGATATTCATATAAAAGCTTTTACGGCAGCTGAAGTGAATTTTTTCAGTGAACTAAGCGGTAAAAAATATGAAGAAGTTTTAACAGATATGGCGTCTGCAGGTGTTGATTCCATGCCTGGAGGAGGAGCAGAAATATTTGATGAAAAGATAAGAGCTAAAATCTGCAAAGGAAAAGTCAGCAGTGACGACTGGTTTAAAATCCATAAAATTTGGCATAAAATGGGTAAAAAATCAAATGTTACGATGCTTTTTGGGCATATTGAAGAGAGAATTCACAGAATAGACCATATGCTTAGAATTAAAAAACTGCAGGATGAAACCGGTGGATTTAACGCTTTTATACCGTTGGTTTATCAAAGAAAAAACAACTACCTGAATGTAAAGAAATTTTTAACGGGTGTAGAAATTTTAAAAACGATTGCAATAAGCAGAATTTTGCTTCAAAACATACCTAATATTAAAGCATACTGGGTTACTACTACGCTTAATCTGTCGCTTGTGGCTCAGGAATACGGAGCAAATGATATTGACGGTACTATTGAAAAAGAATCTATAAATTCAGCTGCGGGAGCGGAATCTTCAAATGGACTGAAGTTAAACGATTTGGTGAATTTAATTAAGGACAGTGGCTTTATCCCCGTAGAAAGGGACAGCCTGTATAATGAGATAAAAATCTATTAAACGTATTTTTCAATTGTTTCGAGTAAAGTTACAGGCGAAATAGGTTTAATAATAACGTCGTTTGCACCAAGAGACATCGCTTCAATTTTTTTACTGTCGTCAGTAGTTAAAATAATAATCGGTAAATTAATGTATTCAGGTTTCGTTTTTATTTCTTTTAAAAATTCTATACCGTCCATAACCGGCATAACGATATCAAGAAGAATAATATTGATATCGTTGTTTTCTAAAACACTGAAAGCTTCAACACCGTTGCCTGCTTCAATAGCCTCGAAACCTTTTTTAGAAAGTATCTTTACGATCAGCTTTCTGTTAATAGGATCGTCGTCTACAACTAGTACTTTTTTATTCGGCATTGTTTTTATCCTTTAGTTATTACGTTTTGTATTGTTTCCGGTTTAAGATCGGTCAGAGTAATATCCGCTTCTTCAACCTCTTCATCGCCTAAAACAATTATTTTTTTAGGTTCTAGTTTTTTAAGAGATTTTATTAAAAATCTAATTTCGTCTCTTTTATCGAAATTTTCATCAATCATAATAATTGCATGTCTGTGTTTGCTTAATGCTTTTGTTAGTTCTTCAATATTTTCAACCGTAATTATATCATTAATTATATGTTTAATATAACTAGAAAGGAACGGGCTTGTAGTCGCCAATATCACTGAAGATTTTTCTTCAGGCTGTGTTGACTGCTGCACTGATTGCTCCGTTTTGTTTTCAGTTTCTTCTTTTTGTGGCACTTCTTGTGTATGTGCTTCGGTGAAGTGTTTACTAAAATCTCCGTGCGCGACTCTTTCCAAAATTTTAAGTAAAGCATCTTTTGAAATTGGTTTAGAAATATATTCATCCATTCCGGCACCTAGGAATCTTTCTCTATCGCCTTTTAATACGTTGGCTGTAACCGCAATAATCGGTGTATGGTCTATTTCTTCTTCCTGTTCAAATTCCAGTATTTCCTGAGTTGCTTCTAATCCGTCCATAACAGGCATCTGCACGTCCATAAAGATTACGTCGTATTTGTCCGGATTAATTGTATATTTATTAAATGCTTCAAGACCGTTGTTGGCAAGATCGCTTTCAATACCTAAAGATTTTAGTGTTGTCTGAAGCAGTTTTTGATTGATCGGATTGTCTTCAGCTATTAATGCTTTAAGTGAATAAATGTCTTTATGCTGAGGTTTTGCAGCTTGAGTTTTAGTAACGGTTTCTGTCTGTGCTTCGCTGATTGCCTCTAATGCTTTAAATACTTTAGAAGGAACGTTAGGATCGAATATTACAGCTTGGTAATCGAGTTTGTTAATTTCTTCTTTCTTTGCATAAGAAGCTACAAAAATTATCGGAATATTTACTTTTGCAAGCTCTTCTACCGTTTTTCTGTCGCTTTCTTCATAGAATACCATTACACCGTCAAATTTTTCTCTGTTTTGAAGAGTCATAAGCTCGTTTGCGTCATTGACTCCTACTTTTTCAGCTCCGAAATAAGAAAGATATTCTAATGTTGTTTCTTTTCTTAATGATTCGGTAACAGTATTTAAAATAGCGATTTCTTTATGAGCGAAAATATTTTTTGCAAATTTAGGAGTAGGGTCAACTATGTCAAACATAATGTCAAAATAGAATTTTGTACCTTTGTTAAGTTCACTTTCGAGATAAATTTTTCCACCCATCATTTCTACGTAAGATTTAACGATAGTAAGACCAAGTCCTGTTCCTCCGTATTTTCTGGTAACAGATTCGTCGGCCTGTGAGAAAGCATCGAATATTTTTTCTTTTTGTTCTTCACTCATACCTATACCGCTGTCTCTGACTTCAAAGTATATTTTTGCTTTATTGTCTATAATTTTTTCAAGTTGGATTTTAACGTGTATATGACCGTTGTTTGGTGTGAATTTAATAGCGTTACTCAGTAAGTTTGTAAGGATTTCTTTTATTTTAAGAATATCTCCCTTAATTACTGAAGGAATGTTTGGAGAAATTTGAGTTGTAAGTTCAATGTTTTTCTGTGCCGCCGGTGTACCGAACAGTTCAAGAGTGTTTTCAAATTCGTCAACAGCTTTAAAGTCTATTAACTCAAGTGAAACTTTATTACTTTCAATTTTTGAAACGTCAAGAATGTTGTTAACGATCTGTAAGAGGTTTTTCGCACTCTGAGAAATCGTATTAACATAATCTAACTGTTCTTCTGTGAGTTCTGTAGTGTTTAAAAGTTCTAAGAAACCTAAAATACCGTTAAGAGGAGTTCTGATTTCATGCGACATGTTCGCAAGGAATAAAGATTTTGCTTTGGTTGCCTCTTCCGCTTTTTTTACAGATTCCTGGGTGACTTTAATAGCTTCATCCACGATTCTTAACGCTTCGTTCATTCCGTCCGGAGTAGTGATGTCAACTTTAATTTCTTTACCGGTAATCGGAGTTAATGATGTTAATAAGTTAGAAAGTGATTTAATATGTCTTAAAATTGCTCTATGTAAATAGTAACCGATGATTAATAGCAATATTGCGATAACGAAAACGATGATGTTGATGTTTCTCGTTTTTACCGCATTTGAAACAATTTCATGAAGTCTTTTTGTAATATCGTTATTTAAATGGTGAATAGTCTGGTTAAAGAAAGAAATTCTTTTGGTAAATAAGTTAAAGTAGTCCAGTGAGTCAATCGGATAACCGTTAAATTCGCCTGTTAGGTAATATTCCTGGTTGGCTTGTTGTAAGTAGAACATTACCTCTTTGATCGCGTTTTCAATTTTATTAAATTGTTTTCCTTTGTATAATTCTCCTGCAGACTGGTGTTTTAAAACAGAAGTCAACAGAATGTTTGTATCATGGTAATACTTTAATAAAATGTGTTTATATTCTTTTTCACTGATAGGTTCGTCCGCAGTAATATAGTATGAACCAAAACCTCTAATAATACCGGTGTAGTCAACCATTTTTTCGAATTGAAGTTTTAATAAATAGTAAGGTTTTAATTCGTCAGGGAATCTTTTTAAGATTCTACCTTCGGTATTCATAAGCTGTGTTGATAACTGGGTATAGTAATTAAAGAATTCGTTTTTAATATAATTGTCTTTAAAATGATCAATGTTTCTTCTTATTTCAGGCATTTTATTGATAAGAGTAATTATCTGTTTTGTTTCGTTATAAAATTCCGGATTTTTTTTGATGAAGTTTTTAAAATCTCTAATAGAATTGTCAACTAAAACTCTTTTACTTTTGAGTAATTTTTTTGAATTTGGGAACTGCCCTTTTGAAACTGAATAAATAGAGCTCGTACCCCTTTCCTGACCGATGGCAACAAGCATGTTTTCAATTCTTTTTGCCAGTTCCAAATATTTTAAACTTTTTTCCGTTTTAACGTATTTCTGATAACTGTTGTACAGAAAATAACCACTGAATGAGATTAATACCAGTGAAGGTATCCAAATAGCTAATGCTAACAGTTTGGTTAATGACATTTTCATTGTTTAAGCTCCTTAAAATTAATTTTTTTACATTTTGCTCCGATTTTTTTCAATTCTTTTGCAGCTTTTCTGCTTCCGAGTATTTTTGCTCCGCATAAAAGTTTTATCGCTTTATCTTCGTTTTTATCTACACCCCAGCCGTTTAAGTACATGTTTCCGAGTAATGTGAAAGAATTGGCTGAAGGTTTGTTGTTGTCAATAGAGTTGTTAACAAGCTGTTTTAAATAACTGTAAGCTTCAATAAAGAGTCTTTGCGCTTTTTCCGGATCTGCTTTAATGACTTTTTTGGCTTTTCTTACATCTTTAAAAGCTTCAAAGTATAAATTTTGTGCAAACAGATTAACAGATAAAAAAACAGTAAAAATCAGTAATATTTTTTTCATTACATTCCTTTAACTATTTTTTCTAAATCTTCAATAGAGTCGATTTTTGTATTTAATAGCTTTTCGATATATTTTTTGTCTTTTTGAAATTGTGCTTCGTTTTGTGTATTCAGGTATGTCTGTATTGTTTTTAATATAATGTTTTCTACGAATTTGTCAGCTTGAACGTCTGTTGAGTCTTGTTTGTTTTCTTCTTTTTCTTCAGCCTGCTGTTCGGCTAAATTAAGCGATTCGTTTTCAATTAATTTATAAAAATCATCTGTAATTGCTTTGATTTTTTCTATATCCTCATGTGCTTTTGAGAGTTCGTCAAGTTTTTTAAGGACAAGAGCAATTTGTGAGAGTCTGAGATTAAGAGCTGCGCCTTTTAATTTGTGATAGCTTTCATGCAGGTTTGTGTAATCTTTTTTTTCTATAAATTTGTAAATGTCTTTTTTTTCTTCTTTTATTTGTTCAATAAGCTGGTCATGCCAGTTAAGCAGTTCGTTATAATCAAGCCCTAATTCTTCAGAAGCTTTTTTTAATTCTGAAATTATGGCTTTATTAAATTCTTCTTTGTTCATATTTAATATGTTTCTTATTTCTGCAAGATCGTCTTCAAAAGAAATTTCTATAATGCCGTCTTCCGGAACACTGAGTTCAGATTCTGATGTTTTTGCAATTTCTTCATGAGGTATTTCAAATTCTATTTTTTCTTCTTCAATATTAATTAATTTGTCTTTATTTTCTTTTTCTTCTTCGGGTTCAGGTGTTTTTTCTTCCGGAATATTTATTAATCCTATATCTAAAACGTTTTCTTCTTCTTTGTTTTCAGGTTTTTCTTCAGGAATTACAAGGAAATCTTCACTTTTTTCTTCAAATACTTCAGGCTCTTCTTTTTGTTCAATTTTAGGCTCAAATGCAGGTTCTAAATGCTGCTCTTCTAATATTTTAGGTTCAAAATGAGTTTCTTCCGGTTCTTCATATGTTTCTGATAAAGAAGGTGAAGGTTCAGTGATTTCTGTAAAGGCTGTTTCTGAAAGTTCTTCCGAGACAGAAAGATCGAATGTTTTTATATCATCGACTGTCAGCAGGTCTATTTCTTTGACTTTAAATAGATGCCCGTTTAAATTTAAAGGTTCTGACTGAATTGATGAAAGCTCCAGATTTAATGTGTTTACCATTTCAGATACTGACGATAAATCTGTGTTTAAGAGTTTTAACAGTTCTTTGTCAATAGCAGTAATTTGACCGTTTTTTGTAATAATTAACATCATTCTTCCTTTTTTTTCATTTCTTGGTAAAGTTGTTCGTATTTTGTTTTATCAGATTCCGAGACTTGCTTTCTTGTAGATATGTAGCCTATTTTTGTTCCGTTTTCGTCAAAAATAGGTTCTATAAAAACTTCAACCCAGTAATATTTTCCGTCTTTTCTTAAATTTTTTAGAAAACCTCTGAATTTATCGCCTTTTTCTATGGTGCTCCATAACTGTTTAAATATGGATTTCGGCATATCAGGATGTCTGATTATATTGTGGGGTTTGCCTATGAGTTCATTTTTTGAATATCCTGAGAGTTTGCAAAAGGCATTGTTTACATAAGTAATAATACCTTTTAAGTCTGTTTTGCTGATAATCGGTCGGTTTACGACGCCCGCATCTTCGAAGGTTACTTCTTCATTTACTGGAGTTGGTCTCATTATTAACCTTTAATTAATGATATGAAAATGACATTTTTGCTATTTTAACTAAAATTTAGTAAAATGCAAATAAAAAAAGGGATTTTTATGAAGGTTTTATTAATTAAAGATGTAAAAGGTTTAGGAAAAGCTGGAGAAATTAAAAATGCAAAAGACGGATATGCAAGAAATTTTTTAATTCCTAAAGGCTATGCGAAACTTGCAACGGATGAAGTTATAAAAGAATGGCAGGAAGAGCAGAAAAGAAAAGAAGAAGAATTAAAAAAAGAGCTTGCGGCTTTAAATGAATTAAAAAAGAAGATAGAAGACGTTATACTGCATATTAAACATAAATTAGGAGCTAACGGACAGCTTTACGGTGCAATTACTAATAAAGAAGTTGCGGAACATTTACAGCAAAAAGGTATTGAAATAGATAAAAAACATATTGATATGAAACAGATTAAAACTGTTGGTGAATATACCGTTGATGTAAAACTAGGACACGGAATACATGCTAAATTAAAAATTGTTGTTGAGGGTGAATAATGAATATTAATATGGAAGCTACAACCATACTGGGATATAAAAAAGACGGTGTTGCCGTTATCGGCGGTGACGGACAGGTGACGTTCGGACATACTGTTTTAAAAGGCAACGCTACAAAAATCAGAACACTGTATAACGGTAAAGTGCTTGCAGGATTTGCCGGCAGCACGGCGGATGCGTTTATACTGTTTGACATGTTTGAAAAAAACCTTGAAAACAGAAAAGGCGATTTGGTCAAATCGGTTATAGAGTTTGGAAAAGCTTGGAGGCAGGACAAATATCTAAGACGTCTTGAAGCTATGATGATAGTGCTAAATCAAAAACATATATTTATATTAAGCGGCAACGGTGACGTTGTAGAACCGGAAGACGGTGAACTTGCTGCAATTGGAAGCGGCGGAAATTACGCCATTTCAGCTGCAAGAGCTTTGGTAAAACATTCAGATTTGTCTCCTGAAGAAGTCGTAAAAGAATCACTTCATATAGCCGCTGATTTATGCATATATACTAATCATAATATTAAAATATTAAAACTTGAAAAGGAATAGAATGAGTATGACTCCAAAGCAGATAGTTGCGTATTTAGATGAATATATTGTCGGTCAGAAAGACGCTAAAAAGACAATAGCCATAGCTCTTAGAAACAGACACAGAAGAATGCAGCTGCCAAAAGAGTGGCAGGACGATATTATGCCAAAAAACATTCTTATGATAGGTCCTACAGGGGTTGGTAAAACCGAAATAGCAAGAAGAATGGCTAAAATGATGAAACTGCCTTTTGTAAAAGTTGAGGCCAGCAAATATACGGAAGTGGGGTTTGTCGGCCGTGATGTTGAGTCTATGATAAGAGATCTTGTTAATAATTCTATGAATTTAGTCAGAGCAGAAATGGAAGAAAATTCAAAAGAACAGATTGAAGAAAATATAATAGAAGAGATTACGAAAAAACTTTTGCCTCCTCTTCCGAAAAATGCTCCGGAGCAAAAACAAATTGAATATAAGCATTCTTTTGAAAAAATGAAAGAACGCGTTAGAAAAGGAGAAGTCGATCATCTTAAAATAACAATCGAAATTGAAGAAATGCCTGAAGGTGACGATAATCTTCCTCCGGAAATGATTAAAGCTCAGGAAAGTATCGTAAAAATTATAGGAATTTTTAATAAAAACAAAGAAAAAAAAGAAGTTACCGTAAAAGAAGCAAAAGAGCTTTTAAGACGTGAAGCGGCCGAAAAAGTTATCAGTAAGGAAGATTTAAAAAAAGAAGCCTTAAAAAGAGCGGAAAACGGGATTATTTTTATAGATGAGATAGATAAAATCGCTGCAACCGGAAATCAAAGACAGGATCCTTCAAAAGAAGGGGTACAAAGAGATTTGCTTCCTATAGTCGAGGGTTCTACCGTTAATACAAAATACGGATATGTCAACACGGATCATATTTTGTTTATTGCTGCGGGAGCTTTTCATGTAAGCAAACCAAGTGATCTTATACCTGAACTTCAGGGTAGATTCCCTTTAAGGGTTGAGCTTCAGAGTCTTGATGAAGAAGCGCTGTATCAGATTTTGACAAGACCTAAACATTCTCTTATTAAACAGTATCAAAAATTATTAGAAGTAGAAAAAGTTAATTTGGTATTTGAAGAAGAGGCACTTAGGGAAATTGCAAGATATGCTTATCTTGCAAACGAGAAAACAGAAGATATCGGTGCAAGACGTCTACATACTGTAATTGAAAAAGTACTTGAAGATATTAATTTCGAAGCTGATGAATATGCAGGAAAAGATTTTGTTATAGATGAAGCTTATGTTAAATCCAAACTTGACGATATAGTAGAAAGCGAAGAAATTACCAAATATATTTTATAATGAAAGGTTAATATGCCTAAAAGCGGATTTGTCGGTATACTTGGAAAACCGAATGCTGGAAAATCAACTCTTTTAAATTGGCTGTTAGGAGAAAAAATAGCTCTTGTTTCTCCTAAAGCAAATGCCAGCAGAAAAAGAGTAAATGCCATAGTAATGCATGGAGATGATCAGATAATTTTATTAGACACTCCTGGACTGCACGAAAAAGAAAAACTTCTTAATAAATTCATGCTCAAAGAAGCGCTTAAAGCATTGGGAGACAGTGATTTAGTGTTGTTTTTGGCTGATGTGAGGGATGATTTAAGCGGTTATGAATGGTTTTTAGAACTAAATACAAAAAATATCCCACATATTGTGGTTTTAACTAAAACGGACTTGGTTTCAAAAGAAGAAGTAGAAAAGAAAATAGAAGAATATAAGAAAATAGGCAAAGCTTTGGATGTAATTCCTATAAGCGCTGTTGAAGGAAAAGGAAAAGATGAACTTTTGGAAGCAATTGTGAAACATCTGCCAGAACATCCTTATTATTATGACCCGGAAATAATTTCCACCGAACATATCAGAGATATATATAAAGAGCTGATCAGAGAAGCTCTGTTTGAAAAATTAGGCGATGAACTGCCGTATGAAACGGATATTTTAATTGAAAAAATAGAGGAGTTTGACAATTTGGATAAAATATATGCTACAATTATCGTAGAAAGAGCCTCTCAAAAAGGCATGATCATAGGTAAAAAAGGCAGAAAAATCAAAGATATCGGTATTTATGCGAGGAAATTGTTAGAGGATTTCAGCGGTAAAAAGATATATTTGGAACTGTATGTAAAAGTCGTGCCTGGATGGAGCAAGAATAAAAAGATGCTTGAAGAACTTGGATATGAGGTAGAATTATGAAAAAACCAGAATTAAAAAAAATTAATTTTAAACCGGGATTTTTGAAAAAATATGATTATAATATCGATGATGTAATCGGCGTTAAGGGACATGACAGGTTCATTTTATATACAAAGAAAAAATTAATTAGAATTTACAGAGGTTCACTTAAATCCAAAGCTCTTTTATCTACATATATTCCTATTGAACATGCGATATTTTACAGTTTCGAAATAGAAAAAAACGTAATTGAAAAAGTCGATCTTGAACATTTCATTGAAACAAAAGTATATGAAGAGGCGGGTGTAGACGAAACAGAAAAATATATTATTAAATATAAAATAATCGACTCCATGAAAGATGAAAAAATAGTAACAGTAGAGGTTATTATTGTGCCTGCCGGTTTTATCGAAAACGGTTATAAAGATATATTAGATGAAACAGGATACATTGATTATATATCGTTCCCTGCGTTTGCGTATAAAGCGTTATATGATGAAAAGATTATTCAAAAAGCAAACGATCTATTTGTAGTGTTTTTATATGATAAAGTTTTCTTAACATTTTATAATGAAGGAAAACTGTTAAGCATTGTAACTATTTCAGGAGGATTGGATAAAGTTTATGAAGCGCTTGGGAAATTAAAAATCAAAAATTTTGATATAAGTGTTTTTGAAAAACTGCTGACTAAAAAAGGTGTAAACAGTTTTAAGTATACAAATGCTGAAAAAGCGGTTTTGGATATTATACAAGATGAATTTTTATCATTGGTGAATATAGTAAATTCACAGATAGAAAAAATAGGTCTTAAATATAATATTAGTGATATAGACAGAATATTTGTAACTTCAGAATACGGAAACATTGAAGCTTTAAAAGAATATATACAAAAAATCGTTGGAATCGATACTTTCGGATTTGATTTTTATGAAGAGTATAACCTTGACAGACTTTCTGTAAATCCGTTTTTATTTCTTGGAATGCTTGAAGCGCATAATGCTTACAGAAATGAAGATCAGGAATATAACTTTTCTCTTTTCTTAAGAAAGCCTACATTTTTTTACAGACCAAGCGGAAGACTGTTTTTAATTCTTTTTGCATCTATCATAGGTATGGGAATTTATCCGGCTTATTTATATTTTAACGGTATATCGTATGAGAATAAAAACCGTGTTTTACAGTCTGAATTAAGAAAATTAATAGTAGATAATGCAAAACTTAGCGGACAGATTAAAAATCTTAAAAAACAAGAAAAAAATATTATGACTGAACGTGAAAAATACGCAAAGGATATAGCATTTACTAAAAAATTTATTAAAGATATTTATCAGTTTAAATATTCTTATATTCCTAAATCAAGTGAACTTGTTGATATTACTTTACTGATGAATAAAGATAAAGTATATTTAGACCATTTAAATTACGATAACGGTGTATTTGAAATAAATGTTTTTTCTTTTAAGGACACTCAAATTCCTAATTTAATTGATGATTTGGTAAAAAAAGGTTTTAATGTCCAGACTGACGGGGTTACTTATTCCGGTAAAAAATATAAAGCCACTATTAGGATTGTAGAATGAAACTGATAAACAGAATAGACGATTATTTTTATAAAAAGTCTCCTAAAGATACGATGATGGTTTATTTAATGATTTTAGTTGTGATCGGTTTTGTTGTTTTTTATTTTCTTTTGCCTCAGGCTAAAAATTACAGAGATACTCAAATGAACATATATACTAAAACAAAATCTCAGCTCGTGTCACTAAAAACAAAAAGAAATGTTTTAAATGCACAGATAATTACACTCAGAAAAAAAATAAAAAACTTAATTCTTGAAAAAACTGCGCTTAAAAAACAGAAAGATTTTTATGATGAACTGGCAAATCTTTTAGATTTCGTGCAGTTTAATCAGTATAAGTGGGGCGAATTTGTAAAAGATTTAGTTAAAAATGCGAAAAAAGAGGGATTAAAAGTTTTAGGATTTACAAATAAAGTTTATAATAACGATAAAGGTTTGATTAATAAAAAAATGGAAATTAATTTAAATGTAAGCGGTGCATATAAAAACCTGCTTTATCTGATATATCAATATGAAGACTTGAGAGATTTATTAAGAATTGAAGGCATTACTATCGATAAAAACAAAAACTTTGAAGTAAAATTTACTTTATATGGGTATGAAAAATGAAAAAGTTAATATTAATAGCAGGGATCATAGCGTTTATCTATGCTAAAGGGACAACTCAAAAAGATATTTATTTGGA
This sequence comes from Nautilia abyssi, assembly GCF_055388085.1. Lineage (NCBI taxonomy): Bacteria > Pseudomonadati > Campylobacterota > Epsilonproteobacteria > Nautiliales > Nautiliaceae > Nautilia > Nautilia abyssi. Next base: position 244,118 of record NZ_AP042376.1, read on the forward strand.
TTATACGAATAAAATTATCAATTATGAGTTTAATATTAAAGATTTGAGTAAAGTAAAGAGTCCTTTTTATGAACCTCCTAAATATTTCCCTGGAGCACAGCCGGGAAGTAAAAATGCTCAGATTAAAAAAAGAGTTAAAATTACGCTTCTTTCTGTTTTCGGAGATAAAGCATATATAAAAATACAGGAATATTTAGGTGAACAGCTTATCAAAGTAAGTAAAAAATGGATAAAATTAAATGAAAAAATATATGACTGCAGACTTTCAAAACTTACTGAAACTGATGCAGTGTTTAAATGTAAAGATAAAACTCTTTATAAAACAATAAACCAAAAAATACCTATGTTAAGGGATAAACAATGAAAAAACTAGTACTGATTTTCTTTATGGCGATTTCACTGTTTGCAAATTGTGAAAATAAACTTTTTACATATTCAAACAGTATAAATACACAGGACAGACTAACAATACAGCAGTTTTTGGATCTGTTAGTGACAGAAAAATGCAATATAAATATAGTCTACGGTGATAAAGAATCTAAAGCGGTGGTAAAAGATAAAATGCCTTTTATCAGAGTTAAAAATTATACATTAGATCAGATATTAAATTTAATTTTATCTAAACGCGGGCTATTTTACAGTTTAAATGGAAATACATTAAATATCAGTTATTATAAAACTAAAACATATAAACTTGATTTTATTTCAAGCAACAGGGTAGGCGAGAGTAATTTGGATGCGACAGACAGCAAAGTCAAAAATGAGTATACGTTTGATTTTTGGGATAAGGTACAGGATAATATAGAAACCATATTAAAAAATACTTCAGATGAATATAAACCTCCTATTATTGACAAAGCAGTAGGGTTAATTACTGTAACAGGAACAAAAAAACAGATTGATGCAATAGACAAATATATAAACACAATGATGAACAGACTTACTAAAGAAGTGTTGATAGATGTTAAGATTTACAGTGTTGAACTTTCTGCTTCACATACAACAGGTATCGACTGGTCTCAGCTTTCTATCAGCCTTAATAAAACAAACGTGCCACTAAAAGGAACTTATATCGGCGGAGCACAGTCAGTATTTAGCGACGCTACATTTAATATTGCCGGTTTATTGAATTTCTTGGCACAAAACGGTAATGTAAACTCTTTATCAAACCCTAAAGTTGTTACATTAAATAATCAAAAAGCGATTATCAGTGTAGGTGATACTATTTATTATAAATACGCTTCAAAAGTAACGACAGACGCTAACGGTAATCCGAATACAGAATATACAATTGATAGCAAATTCGTAGGTGTAGTATTGGATATAACACCTCAAATCAGTGATAACGGTAATATTATTTTAAGTATTGCTCCTAGAATCAGCGCATTTAAAGACACTACGCAGCTTAATAATAGTTTAAGAGATATGCCGCCTGATACGTCAGATAAAACAATGTTAAGTATAGTGAAACTTAAAAATAATCAGACTTTAGTACTCGGAGGACTTATTACAAACGATAAGACATTACAGGTTAACGGTGTGCCAGTATTAAAAGAAATTCCTTTAATTAAATATTTATTCTCTTCAAGAGAAGAGGTTACATCAAGAAAAGAGTTGGTGTTTGTTATAACACCACATATAATTAATTTGAATAAGAAAAAAACATTAAGGGATTTAGGCTTTGGCAAACTTAAATAAAGCCAAAGAGGTTTTTAGAGACGTTGTTGACTTAAAATTTTATGTTCCGCTTTCGGCTGTAGAGAAAACAAAAAAAGATCTCTTAAACGCTTTAGAACAGAAAGAAAAAATGATTTTTGTAACGGGTGAAGCCGGAAGCGGAAAAAGTATGATATTAAAATCGGTATATAATCAGTTAAAAGACCAAAATAACGTATTTTATATTTCAAATCCTTATTTAGAGATAAATTCAATTTTGTCTATTTTAAAACAGCTTAGTTTAAACGATTATCAGATTTTTCTTATTGACGAAGCCCAGCTTTTATCTGAAGACACTTTTGAAAATCTTCGTATTTATGCCGATAAAGGCAATATAACTATAGTTTTTGCCACCCATGATACAGATATAAGAAAATTAATGCAGAAGAAGCATTTTCAGACTAGAATAAACTATATTTTAAAAGTAAATAAAGCAAACAGAGACGAACTTGAAAATTTTATAAAAACCAAACTTTTAAAAGCCAATTTAATAGATGTTGCAGAAATGCTTAAAAAGAAAAATTACAATCTTATTTATAAATACACAAAAGGCTCTTTAAGGGCGACTAATCAGCTTATGTTTAAATTATTCGATATTTTAGAATATTTTTATAATAAAAATCCTGATAAAGTTAATTTGGATAATTTATCAAATAAATACATTGAAATGGCTTATATGGATTTTAAGGAGTTTCATGCATAGATATGATGAACTTGAAAAAATGTATTACCGTAATAAAATAAAAAAATATACTTTTATTACGATTTCTGTTTTATTTCTCGCAGCCGGGACATATTTTGGAATTGATTATTTGTCAAAACCCAAACAAAACAAAACTCCTGAAATTAAAGTAGATTTTAAAAAAATAACAAACACAAAACCGGATAATGGATTAAAAGATAAAAATATCACCGTTAATGAAAAGAAAGCTGTTGTTAAAACTGAAAATAAAAAGCCCGTTGAAACAACAGTCAAAAAAAACAATACAGAAAAAAAACACCAAAAGATTGTAAAAAAACAGGCAAACAGTGAATCATTAACACCAAATTTGTCATTTGTCGTGCCAAAAATCAAACCTAACGATATAAACGCCGCAAAAGAACCGGTGCAAAAATTACAAAAAACACAAGTAGTTAAAAAAGAGACGCCGAAGAAAAAGGATAAAGTTACTACTGTTTCAAACAATATACAGGTAATTCCTCAAATTAAAGAAGAGACTATTAATATTAAGGATTTAATTAAAGCTTTTAATAAAGAACCGTCATATGATACGGCAATCGTGATTTCAAATTATTATTACAATAAGAATGATTTGGCTAATGCAAAACTTTGGGCGTTAAAAGCAAATAATATTGATCCTTCAAAATATCAAAGTTGGAAGATGTTTGCACTCATTTTACTTAAAAAAAATGATAAAATAAAAGCTAAAGAAGTTTTGAAAATTTATTTAAACGATTACGGAAATAATGACGAAATATATAAACTACTAAGGAGTATAGATGAATGAGAAAATTTTAAACCAGATTAAATCTTTGCCACCTTTACCAAAAAGCGTATTGGAAATTCAAAGAATCACAAACGACCCTAACTCTTCAATAAGCGATTTGATTAAAATTGTAAAAGAAGACCCAATGTTGACAGCAAACCTGTTAAAAGCAGCGAACTCGCCTTTATACGGTTTTACTAGACAGATTAAAAATGTTGATCAGGCTGTGTCGCTTTTTGGAATGTCAACTGTAAAAGGATTTGCAATTTCTTTTGCTATTAGAAACTCCCTTAAATTTGATTTAAGCGCTTATGGGATTAACGAAACAAAATTCCATGATGTGGCATCACAAAGAAACGCTATTGCAATTAACTGGTTCAAAAGAGACAGAAACAGACTTGATATTCTAGCAACCAACTCATTTTTAATCGATCTTGGTGCCGTGGTTATATCATTGATATTGAATAATGACGGTAAAAGTGAAAGTTTTAAAAATAGACTCGCAAGCGGAGAAGATAGAGAAAGTTTAGAAAAAGAATATGTTGGCGCCACTACTACCGATGTTACGACAGAGATATTTAAACACTGGAACTTCAGTGACGATTTAATTGAATCAATGAGCAATATAAATGATCCAAAAGGAAACTATAAAACTGAAAGCGCAGCTCTTTTGGTATTAAAAACTTTAGTTGACATGATAAAACCGTTTGATGAAGATAGTAAGAAAAAAGCATTTGAACTGGCGGAAAATTACGGTTTAGACACTGAGGCGTTACAGCTTGCTGTTGATCTGGTAAAAGGATAGTATTGAAAGAATTTGCATATAAATTAGTACAGGGTATCGCTTCAAAAGATGTGCCAAGGGATAAAAGGGACATAGTTAACGATTTAATTGCCCTTAGAATCGTCAGTGATTCTAAAATAATTAAATTAAAATCCAAATACAGAATAGGCAAAGTAGACGTAACAAAAAAAGGTTTCGGTTTTTTAATTCCGATCGGCGTTAAAGAAAAAGACTATTTAATAGAAGCGGAGCATTTAAACGGTGCAAGCAGAGGGGATCTTGTTATAGCCGAAAAGCTTTTTAATAAAAAAGGCAGACCTAAAGCCAAAGTTGTATATATTTTAGAAAAAGCTTTCAGTGTAAGTGTGGTTTATCTTACATTTGAATACAAAAATAACAAAAAAATACCTGTATTAAAAAATATAAAAACCGACCTTCAGACTTTTGTAGCCGAAAAGAAAAAAACATTAAAAAAACTGCCCGAAGGTGCAGTGTTTAAGGTTGATAATTATACGAATAAAATTATTGATGTGTTAGGGGTGCTGGACGATCCTTGGGTAGATGAAAAAATATCACTTGCTTTATACAATAAAAAAGAAGAGTTTAGCAAAAAAGCCATTGCGGAGGCAAAAGCTTTTGGAGACTATATCGATAAAGATTTATATCCTCATAGAGTTGATTTGACCCATTTACCTTTTTGTACTATTGACCCTCCTACAGCTAAAGACCATGATGACGCAATCTATTTTGATTTGGAAAATAATGAACTTTATGTCGCAATTGCGGATGTCAGTGAGTATGTTTTTGTAAACAGTAATATTGATAAAGAAGCAAAAGAAAGAGGGTTTAGTATTTATTTTCCTCATAAATCCGTGCCTATGCTTCCGAGAGAACTGAGTGAAAACATGTGTTCTTTAAAAGAAAATGAAGACAGGCTTGCCTTTGTGTTTAAAATAAAACTTAATAATAAAAATGAAGTTGTAAAAGAAGAACTTTTCGAAGCTGTAATTAATTCGAAAAGAAAGTATTCTTATGACAGAATAGATGAATTTCTTGACGGTAAATTTGAAAATACCGATGAAGTAGACACGGAAATACTCAAGTGGCTTATGCCTTTATGGACCAGGGTAAAACAGATTAGAACGAAAAGATTAAAAACAGGTTTGGATTTCAGCAGTGACGAAATAAAAATGACGCTAAACAAAGACGGCCTTATCGAAAGTATTGAGCTTGAAAAAGAAACGCCTTCACATAAACTGATTGAAGACTGTATGCTTTTAGCTAATAAAGCTGCTGCTAAAATGATGGATTTTGGAATATTCAGGGTGCATGAAAAACCTTCAAGCAACAGTATCGATGAACTTTACGAAAGTTTAGGAGCTTTGGGTATAAATGTAGATGTGGATGAAAAAGATTTTGTAAAAGTGGTAAGAGATATACAAAAGCAGGCTAAAATGATGGGTATTGAAAAAGAAGTGGATAAACTTATAATACGCTCTCAGCAGCAGGCCAGATATGATGCTAAAAATATAGGCCACTATGCTTTAGGATTTGAAAAATATACTCATTTTACATCACCTATAAGAAGATATTCGGATTTGACTTTACACAGACTGTTAAAAGCAATATTGAGGAATGATAAAAAACAGATGGAGTATATTCTAAGAAACATTGAAGCTCTTGTTGTGAAAATAAGCGAACTTGAAAGAGAAGCAATGAAAGTCGAGTGGGATTTTTATGACAGAAAATATGCCAGATATGCAAAAGAACATATAAATGAAGTTTACAAAGGAATAATTGAAGATACTGAAATACCTCCGATTGCAAAAATCACGGAAGATTTACTGTTAGGTGCAAGGGTGTTTTTAAAAGATAAGAAAAAATATAATCTGTTTGAAAAAGTGGATATTGAAATAGTGAGTTCAAATATTGCTACAGCTAAAATAAAAGGTAAAGTAAAGTTTAAGGAAATTGAAGAGTAAAGATTGTTCTTTACTCTTTTGATTGATACAGTGTCTGTCACTTTGTTGTTTAATATATGTTGTTTAAATAAAATAAGTATAAAAAAGAAAAGAAGGATTAGAAGCTGTAATCCATTCCGAATGCCATTAATAACGCACCGCCGTCTTTAAATGTACCTACATCATATGTGTGTGTTACTTTATTATAAACTTTTGCATCTCTTGATTTTTGTTTAGCATACAGCATAGAAAAACCTAAGCTCATTCTGTCGTCTACTTTGTATTTTAACCCGCCTGAGAAAATGTTTTTGTCGCTGTCAGGAAGACTGAATTCTATAGTGCTGTTTGGTACAGGCGTGTTGTCATAACTGTAACCAAGCATTGCTGTAAGTTTTTCAGTGCATTGATGTGTAATACCTATTCTATACGTGTTTGCGTTTTTCCAGTCTTTTGGAATAGGTGTACCAAACAGTGCTTCAACTGCCGGATCGCTGAAATCAAAATTTAAATCTTTATATCTTGACCAGAATGTTCTTTCGAATACAAATTCCACAGTTGTTTTATTAAATGTTTTTGCTAATGCTACGTTCAAAGCAGCAGGAATAGGAATTGTAACTTTACCAGGAGTATTGAACGTAATTAAGTTACCGCTTCCACCTAAAAGAGCGTCATTATAGTATCCGCTGGCATCACCTTTAAGTGTTAAGTCTACTTTTGAACGGTATGTCATTGCGAATTTTGTATCTCTATTATCGTTTTGAACTGATAATGCGGCATTCCATCCATAATCTGTAGAAGTTCCGTTAAGATAATAAGAATAATATCCTGCATACATAGCATTGGCTATTCCTTCACTTCTTACAGCTCTCAATCCAAAAGCGAAACCGATATTGTTATTAAATTTATATGCAACCGTAGGGTTGAACTCAACTGTTTTTAACGTAAATTCTTTTGCTCCTGTTTCAGGTGTAGGATCATCCCATTTTTTAGAAAGCCCTGCAGGCTCAGTAATTGAAAAACCGAATCTCCATCCGTTATGATCTCTTGAGGCAAAATGAAATTGAGGTACTAAAAAGTTTTCAGTTCTTGAGTTGTAAACCTGTCCGTTGGAATTTTCAAATTTAACAGAATATAAATGTATATAACTCATTAAGAACTCATAATTGTCTTTATTTGGATTAAATACCATATTGGCTGGGTTGTAATAAGCTGCGTCAGCACCGTGTGCATTTGCAACGTTTGCTGCGCTTAACGCCATACCGTTTAGCGACTGTTCAGGGATTTTGTAACCGTTTGCTAATAATAAACTTGAAGTAATTAATGATAAAGCTAAAATTTTCTTCATTTTCTCTCCTTTTTAATTATTGTATAATTATACAAAAAAGGCGCAAATGTATAAAAAAGATTTTGACAAACTGCCTGAAATTCCAAATTATTGTGTATTTTTCGGAAACAATTTTTATCTTCAGGAATATGAAAATAAAATATTGAAGAAATTTAAGAATGAAAATATATTAAAACTTTATTTCGACGAATACAATTTTGACACAGCTAAAACGCATTTATCAGAATCTTCTTTGTTCGGAGGTAAAAATGTTCTGATAATAAAACACAATAAAATTCCTCCTAATATTGACAAACTTGTAAAATCCGTAAAAGAAAGCTATCTGTTTTTCTTTTACTACGGAAATAAAAAACCGGAAGTTTTCGGTAAGAATTTTGTGAGATTTTTTGAACCGAATACGAGAGATATTATTGAAATGATAAATAGTTATGCAAAAGATTTAAATATCGAAATTACACATGAGGCTAAAATGTATCTGGCAAACAGTGTTGAGGCCATGTTTTTAAAAACTGAGCTTGAGAAACTTGCAAATTATTCTTCGAAAATTTCTTTGGACGATGTAAAAAAATTAGTTTTTGAATACAGGGAAGAGAGTTTTGAAGAACTTTTTATGCTTATATTAAATGGAAAAGAATTTTATGAAAACCTTAATTACTTTTTGGAAACAAATGATTTTAAGCGTATTATTCCGGCACTTATAAAATATATCAAAGATTTATATATGTATAATTTGTATATAAAAAAAACAGGAGCTTCAACACTGGAGGGACTTTTGGGATACAGGCTTCCGATTCATATAAATAATCAAAGAGTAAATTTAGCCATTAAATTTAAAGAAAAAGACTATTATGAATTGCTTAATTTTTTGTTAAATAAAGAATTGGAAATGAGAAGCAGTGAACGAAACAAAGAAGCTGTTTTTTGGGAAGTAATAAGTTATTTGAAAATATTCAGCTCTTTTTAAACATTTTTTTAAGCCTCTGAGCCGCTTTGGTCAGTCCCAGTTTCATTCCGGCAAATCTCATCATTTTTGCCATTTGTTTATATTTGTCTTTTTCATAACACGGGTTAGGGCATTTCCTGCATCTTGGTTTCGGATCATGAGGGCATTCCTGCAGTCTGTGAATGGCATAATCCAGAAGACTGTGACATTCGTCGCATAAATTTGCCGTAATTGACAAATCAAGATCTTTATATTTTATATTGTAAGTTTTTTCATACTGCCCTGTATGTTTTTCACTGCAGTATATCTGAAAAAACTTTTTAAGAGTTTCTACTTCACCTTTAAATTTTTCTGTTGTCATTTAAAACCTTTTTATTTCTACCCAGTAGTCGTCACCGGTTTTTTCTTTGAATTTTTTCATTATATATAATATTTCATAGCAAACATCAATTGTTTTAGGAGGTGTTTTTTCAAAAGAAATTAATGACACCTTGTGTGAAATGTTTTTTTTGTTAAGCATAAACGTTCTGTTGATGAGACTTGTCAGTCTGCTTCCGAATTCAACAGCAGATTTGCATTCCGTGTTTTGCAAAAGCAGTATATAATGATTTTTTGTGTAAGGGATTTTTAAGAAAATATCGGTTTTTCTTATATTGCTCAAGGTTTCTTTTATACTTTTTTCTGACGCTTTAATAATCATTATTGTATATTTAATTTTTTTAATTTCATAAAGATAATTTAGAAGTTCTAAGTATTCATTCAATTTCTTTTGCAGGGAGATAAATATTTTGAACTCTTTTTCATCCAGGAGGTATTGGTTTAGGCTTTCATTTTTTCTTTTATTCATAAGCTGCCTTTAAAGTTTTGTCTGATGGCTTCATAAAGAATGATACCACAACTGACGGCCAAATTTAAACTTCTTCCTTCTTTTGTCATAGGAATAGTTATACAGTTGTCGTAAAATTGTCTTAAAATGTTTTCGTCAATACCTTTGGTTTCGCTTCCGAATATAATATAATCACCCGGTTTAAATTCTGCTTCGAAATAAGGTTTGTCTGTTTTGGTAGTAGCGAAAAAACATCTTGACGTATCGGTGTTTTTTAAAAACTCTTCAGTGCTTTCCCATATGGTAAGATCCAGTTTGTCCCAGTAATCCAGACCGGCTCTTTTGACCGCTTTTTCACTAATATCAAATCCGATAGGTTTTACTATATGAAGCCTGGCTCCCGCATTTACGCAGAGTCTTCCAATATTTCCTGTGTTAGGAGGGATTTGAGGGTTGAAAAGTACAACATTAAACACGATTGGCCCTTTTTATCAGATGCTCGAAAATTTTTGCTACCGATTTAGGTTTTTTTAAAAAAATATTTCTTAGCCTGTCTTTTAATATCTGATATTTTATTTCGTCTTTATCGATTTTTTCATTTTTCATTTTTTATTTTCCATTTTCAGTTTACCCTCAGTCATTTATATTTAGAGAATAATGGTTTTATTGGCATATACGAATATCCTGTCTTCAATTGCTTTTTTAATAGCTCTGCTTAAAACTATTTTTTCTATATCCCTTCCCTGAACTCTCATCTCTTCCCAGTTCATTTCATGGTTGACTCTTGTTACGTCCTGTTCGATAATAGGGCCGTCGTCAAGATTATTGTTTACAAAGTGGGCGGTTGCGCCGATAATTTTAACGCCTCTGTCATATGCCTGTTTATAAGGATTCGCTCCGATGAAAGCCGGAAGGAAAGAGTGGTGGATGTTTATGATTTTATTAGGGAATTTTTCTACGAAATTAGGTGTCAGTATTCTCATAAATTTTGCAAGAATAATAAAATCCGGATTTGTCGGCTGTATTATTTCAAGCATTTCGTTTTCGTGTTCAACCCTGCTTTTGCCTTCGGCTGGAATATAATAAAAAGGGATATTGAATTTTTCCACAAGGTCTTTTAAATTGTCTCTGTTTGCGATGACTCCTATAATTTCGACATCAAGATCACCAGAATACTGTTTTATTAAAATATCGCCTAATGCGTGGGCTTCTTTTGTTGCAAGCAGGAAAAGTCTTTTTTTTCTTTTTTTGAAAATTTCAATATCGGCACAAGGAACAACTTTTAGAATCTCTTTTTTAAGTTTTTCTTTGTCAACCTCACCGGCAATAACCGCACGGAAAAAGAATTTGTTGTTTTCTTTGTCTACAAATTCCTGCTGTGTTTCTATATTGAAATCATTCTCAAAAAGCACTTTTGATATTTTATATACAAGGCCTTTTTTATCATCGCACTGGATTAAAAGAGTATATTTCATTTTATCCCTTTTTGAGTATGATTTTATCATATTTTTTTATTTCCTGCAGTATTGAAAGTCTTGGATTTTCAGGGTTTATCTGTTTTGGCCTGTATTTTTTATCCCATAAATTTTCTTTTTTAATCCATTCTCTGCAGCAGCAGTTGTTCAGTATGCTGAACGTTTTAAGAGGGTATTTAAGACTTAAGGCGTAAAGGAATCTGTTTGTTACCGTTTTGGGCAGTTTTTTTATTTTTATTTCTTTTTTTAATTTATTCGGAAGAGACAGAGATGTTATTAATAAATCTGCTTTTATATTTTTATAATATCTTAAATGATACAGAAAATAACTTTCAATAGGGTTGGTTTTGTATATTTTGGAAAGATGAAAAAATTCTCTTTTTGTAAAAGTGATGTTTAGAAGTTTTCGGGCTATATCCAGAGTAATAAAATAATAAAATCCGTAATACAGGTATTTACTGTTAAACATCTTTTCAAATTCCATAAAAATGCGTTCGCGAGAGAGTTCGTAAAGGTTGAGTTTTCGGCATATATTTACTGTGCCTTTGTCGATTTTAAACTTAAGTCTCGAAGCAAACTGCATGGCTCTTAAAACCCTCAGAGGATCTTCCGCAAAAGATTTGTCGTCAATATGTCTGATAATTCTGTTTTTTATATCTCTGACGCCTCCCCAGAAATCCAGCATCTCTCCTGTATAAATGTTTTTCATTAACGCATTCATGGTGAAATCTCTTCTTTTTGAAGCGGTTTTTTCATCCTGGGTAAGGCTCACTTCAAAACCTCTGTGCCCTGCAGATGTTTTCGTTTCCGTTCTCGGCAGGGATATGTCAAAATTTTTCCATTTATAAACGAAAAAACTTTTTCCAACACCTTTTGCACCTAGTTTTTGCATTAAAACGTCAAATTTCTCCGGAGCGATGTCATATACTTCTATGTCGAATTCTTTTGATTTTATTCCGAGTATTTCGTCACGTACGCAGCCGCCTACTAGGTAAACTCGGGAGGTAAAAGGGGAGAAAAAGTTTTTTAAAAATTCTAAATCTTTAAATTTTTCATTTTTCACTTTTAACTTTTCATTTCTGTGAGAGTTTTTCATCTATTTTTACAAGCAGGTATTCTAAAAAGTTCAGTGTTACATCCAGTTTTACGTCCAAATTTTCAGTATTAGGCGATTGAAGGCCTTCAAATAAAACAAGAATTCTCTCTTTAATGTGTTTTAAAAATTCTTTATCACACTTGCTTGCAGGAGAGAGTTCTTCTTCGCTTATTGCGCTTTCTTCTATTTCCTGAAGAGTTTCCAGTATGGTGTCTTTTAAATCCATAGCAATCCTTAAATTTCACTTAGCCATTGTTCGAAATCATATCTGTTAAGCTGATTGATTTCATTGAATTCTTTCAGTTTTAAAACATTAACGCCTTCAAAAAATTTTCTTTTTTTAAGCCTTTCAATGGCATCAATAATTTCCGGGTCTTCGTTTTCTTTCAGAAGTTCCTCGTAAATTTCAAGGGCTTCTTGTTTAAACCCTTGAGTTTCGAGTATTCTTGCGTAAGTTTTTGTTTTAGTTAGCGGCATGGTCTGCTATTAAACTTCCCATTTCACTTGTTGTAACAACCTCTTTAGCGTCAAATGCAGCCAAATCTTTTGTTCTGTAGCCTTCTTTGAGCACTGCTTTAATAGCGTTTCTGATTTTTTCAGCAGCGCTCGTTTCGTTTAAGAAATCAAGCATCATGGCAGCACTTAAAATTGTGGCAATCGGATTTGCGATTCCCTGTCCCGCGATATCTGGAGCGCTTCCGTGGATCGGTTCGAACAGTCCTACTTTTCCTCCTACGCTTGCACTCGGAAGAAGTCCGATACTTCCTACAATCATACTTGCTTCGTCACTTAAAATATCGCCGAATATGTTTCCGGTAAGGATAACGTCAAACTGTTTGGGATCTCTTACAAGCTGCATTGCCGCATTGTCGACATACATGTGCTCAAGTTCCACTTCCGGATAGTTTTTAGCGACTTCTTCTACAACTTCTCTCCAAAGTTCGCTTACTTCAAGGACATTTGCTTTGTCTACAGAAGTTACTTTTTTGTTTCTTTTCATTGCTTCTTCAAATGCGACTTTTGCAATTCTTGCTATTTCGTCCCTGCTGTAAACCATAGTGTTGTAGGCTTTGTTGTCGTCTTTGTATCTAGGCTCTCCGAAATATATTCCCCCGGTAAGCTCTCTTACGACAGTAAGGTCTACACCTTTGATGACTTCCGGTTTAAGGCTTGAAGCGTTAACTAGTTCGTCAAAAATTATAGCCGGTCTTATATTTGCAAAAAGTCCTAAAGATTTTCTGAGTTTCAAAAGTCCTGATTCAGGTCTTTTTTCTTTTGGAAGGCTTTCCCACTTAGGACCTCCTATCGCACCGAAAAGAATTGCGTCGGAATTTAAAGAGCCTTTAATGGTTTCGTCCGGACACGGATTGTCGAATACGTCTACGGCCGCACCGCCTAGAAGGTATTCGTTATATTCGAAATTAAAGCCTTCTTTACTTGCTACGGCGTCAAGTACTTTTATTGCTTCTTCTACTATTTCAGGGCCGATTCCGTCACCTTTTATAATGGCTATTTTATATGTTTTCATTTGTTTTCCTTTAGCATTTCTTTGGCAAAATTTATAAGCCCTCCGGCTGCGATAAGCTCTTGCATAAATTCCGGAATCGGAGTGAATTTGTAATCTTTTCCGGTGTCAACGTTATGGATAATACCGTTGTCCAAATCTATTTTTACCAAATCTCCTTCATTGATTTCATCACTTTCAAGAAGTTCAAAAATAGGCAGTCCCATATTAAAACTGTTTCTGTAAAAAATTCTGGCGAAACTTTTTGCTATAACCGCCGCAACACCTGCTGCTTTAAGTGCGATAGGCGCGTGTTCGCGGCTTGAGCCGCTTCCGAAATTGTATCCCGCAACTATAATGTCACCAGGTCTTACTTTGCTTGGAAATTCAGGATCTGCGTCTTCCATTACGTGTTTTGCAAGTTCATGAGGATCAGAAGTATTCAGATATCTTGCCGGAATAATCAAATCCGTATCGATATTGTCTCCGAACTTCCATACTCTTCCGGTAATTACATTCATAAAGTTCCTTTTTTTTGCTGAATTTTATCAAAAATGATTATAAAAACGAAATTAGAAAAATATAAAAACAAAACACACGGATAATATTAATATTTCAGGTATAAAGAAAATTAACATTTTTTTTGCAAGTTCTTTTGAAAAAAACAGAACAATAAAAAATTTAGTAAGCGTGTTGCTTATAGATGCCGTTGCTATTCCGACCGCGGCGTTTTGAATACTTAACGAATGTCTGCTAAGTTCGCCAAGAGAAAGTGTAATAGCGTCAACATCGGTAAATCCGGAAATAAACGAAATTATGTAAAGTCCTAAATTTCCGAAATGTCTGTTGGAGTATTCGACAAGTGCGTAAATTACAGCGAATATCAGTGCAAATTTTATCGCTTCACTTAGTTCAAGCGGGTTTTTTTCGAGTTTTTTCAGTGTCGTCTGTATGTTTTCAAGAGATTTTTTATAAAAATAGTAAGAAAACCAGATACCGTAAACAAATGCGGCAGTATAAGGTATTATTATGTATTTTATAATTGCTGGATTTGTTATATATGTTTCTATAAGCACTCTGGCAAACATCAGCGTATTGGCTATAGCTATCGCGGATGCATAGGTGTTTATAGAGCTTTTAGTGTCTTTAAACATTGCTGAAAGAGAAGCGGTAACCGCGGTAGAGCTGATAAATCCTCCGGCGGCCGCAGTGAAAAGTATTCCTTTTTTTTCTCCGAAAAATTTAATTCCCAGATATCCGATAAATGAAAGCGCCGCTATTATGACGGCCATCAGCCACGTTTTATACGGGTTAAACAGTTCTAACGGGCCTACCGGCTTATCCGGAAGAATTGGAAGCAGAATAAATGTCATTATCAATAGAAGAATTCCGGCGTTAATTTCTTTTTGGGTCAGGGTTGTTTCTATTTTTTTCAGTTTTGTTTTAAGATTTAAAATAACAACCGTAATTACGGCAATAAATATTGCGCGCGAGGTCTGGTTGTAAAATACCATAACACCTAAAAGAAAAGTTATAAGAGCTGCAATATGCGTAGTTGTCCCCTGTCTTGAATAATGATAAACCTTTAAAAAATACGCTGCCGTAACTATCAGCCCGAATATAAAAAAAGAAATAAGCAAAAAATATTCTACTTTGGTATTAACCCATGCGGAAATAAATCCGAAAATCGAAATCAGCACAAACGTTCTTGTACCTGCAAAGCCTTCTTCGTTTTCCTGGGAAAAAGAAACGCTTCTTTCCAGTCCGATAATGAAACCTAACACCGACGTAATCAAAAAAGCTTTTAAAATTTCCGTTTGCATTGCAATCCTTTAATATATTATATAAAAATTTTGATAAAATTATGCAAAAAAAGGATGAGTTTGAGAAAAGCCGTAGCGTTTACCGGTCCTAGCAACTCCGGAAAAACAACATTAATAGAAAAAGTGGCGAAGAAGCTTATAAGCTCTTATAAAATAGCCATTATTAAAAACGATCCTTCCGACAAGGCAAAGTTTGACACCGAAGGCAAGGACAGTTATAAGTTTTATCAGACGGGTGCAGAAGTTGTAGTTACATCTCCTAACAGGACAACTTATTTTTCACACAGACAAAAATCCCTTGACGAGATTGTTGAAATGATAAACGATTTCGATATTCTGCTGGTGGAAGGCCTTAAATATCTTCCGCTTCCGAGACTTGCCGTATTCAGAGGCGATGTGGACGATAGCTATTTCAGATATATTAAAGCCGTTGCCGTTGATGAGAGTGTGGATAAAAGTAAAATTCCTTCAAACATAGAAATTTTGGATTTAAACAATACCGATCAGATAATCGAGTGGGTTTTAAACAACGCCGAAGATATTTAAGGAGTTAAAATGACTGAAATTATAAATTCAATCCAAAAAATAGCCGTAGAAATCAAAGACGCTATCAAAACGAAAGATACGGGAAAAGTAGAGTCTCAAAACGCAAGTGGCGACGTTCAGGTTAAACTTGACGTAATCAGCGATGAAATCGTAGAAAAATATCTTTTAAAAACTTCAAGCGTTATCGAAATAATAAGCGAAGAAAAAGAAGACGCAATGCCGGCAAACCCTAACGGCAAGTATTTTGTTGCATACGATCCGCTTGACGGAAGCAGTCTTATTGATGTCGATTTAAGCGTGGGAAGCATATTCGGAATATATAAAGGCGGATACAGCGGTCAGAATATTGTGGCGGCAGCATATGTGGTTTACGGACCTAGAGTTGAAATGGTTGTTGCAAGAGATACGGTAGAACTTTTCAGATTAAATGAACAGACAAACGAGTTTGAATTTGTAAAAGAACTGAGACTTGAGGAAAAAGGAAAAATTTTAGGACCGGGCGGAACTCAGAAATGCTGGTATCCTTATCATAAGGAAATGATCGACAACTTCTTCAAAGAAGGATACAGATTAAGATACAGCGGAGGAATGGTTCCTGATTTACACCAGATTCTGCTTAAAGGCGGAGGACTTTTCGCATATCCGGGTACAACCGACAAACCTAAAGGAAAACTCAGAAAACTTTTCGAAGTGTTTCCTTTTGCATACGTTTACAATAAAGCCGGCGGACTGGCTGTAGACGGAAAAGGTGATCTTTTAGATCTGGACAGTGACGGTTACCATGATACGACACCTTGCTTTTTCGGAAGCAATTATGAAATAACGAAAGTTTTAAAAACATACGAAGGGGCAGACAAATGAGCGACAAGTGCAAAACATATTATTTAACGACACCAATATATTACGTAAACGATATACCGCATATCGGACATGCTTATACAACTATAATAGCCGATATGATTGCCAGATATTCAAGACTTAAAGGGATTGATACTTTCTTTTTAACGGGAACTGACGAACACGGTCAGAAAATTGAAGAGGCAGCTAAAAAAAGAGGAAAAACTCCTAAAGAATATGCGGATGAAATCAGCGGTAAGTTTAAAGCTTTATGGGATGAATTTGAAATAAGCTATGACAAATTTATAAGAACTACGGATGAAGCGCATAAAAAAGGCGTTCAAAAAGCGTTTTTGGATATGTACAAAAAAGGCGATATTTATAAAGATTATTATGAAGGACACTACTGCGTAAGCTGTGAAAGCTTTGTGGCTCCTTCTCAGCTGGTAAATGACGAGCTTTGCCCGGACTGCGGCAAACCTACGAGAATTATTAAAGAAGAAAGTTATTTTTTCAGACTTTCAAAATATCAGGACCAATTGCTTGACTGGCTAAAAAACAAAAAGCCTATTTTACCGGAAGCAAAAGCAAATGAAGTAATAAGATTTGTGGAAGAGGGACTCAAAGATCTTTCGATTACGAGAACATCTTTCGAATGGGGAGTTAAACTCCCTCCTGAAATTAACGACCCTAAACACGTTGTTTATGTATGGCTTGACGCACTGTTTAATTATTTAACGGCACTCGGATACGGCAGTGAAAACGACGAACTTGTAAAAAAATACTGGCCTGCAAAGCTTCATATAGTAGGTAAAGATATTCTTAAATTCCATGCGGTTTACTGGCCTGCGTTTTTAATGAGCATAGGCTATGAGCTTCCGAAAGTTATTGCTGCTCACGGCTGGTGGACAAGAGACGGTGAAAAAATGAGTAAATCCAAAGGAAACGTAATCAATCCTAAAGACGTGGCCGACGCATACGGGCTTGAGAATTTCAGATATTTTATGCTAAGAGAAGTTCCTTTCGGAGCGGACGGCGATTTCAGCGAAAAAGCGTTAATCGACAGAATTAATAACGATTTAGGAAACGATCTCGGGAACCTTTTAAACAGAATCATAGGAATGGCTTACAAATATTTTGACGGAAAAGTAACAAGCAAAAACGTTGAAAAATATTATGCAAACGAGTTAAACGAAGCAAGGGAAATCGTAAAAAACCTTGAAGAGACATATCTTTGGAAAATGCAGATACATAAGTTCCTTGAAGAACTTTGGAAAGTTCTTGCAATCGGAAACAAAGCGATTGATACGTATAAACCTTGGGAACTTATGAAAAACGGCGAAGAGGAAAAAGCGGCTGCGCTTATAGGGCTTATTGCAAACCTTCTTGCAATGACGGCTGTAAACCTTCACGCCGTTATGCCTAAAACAACTCAAAAAATCGCAAAATCTTTAGGTTTTGAAATAAACAGCGAAAGTTTCAAAAACATAATGGAAGGAAAGCTTCTGGATGATTTCGTAATTGAAAAAATACCTCCGCTTTTCCCTAAAATAGAAGAGCCTTTAATGAAAAAAGAAGAAGTAAAAGAAGAAAAACCTCAAAATTTAATCACTATTGACGAATTTTTTAAAACAGAACTTAAAATCGGAAAAGTTGTAGCAGCCGAAGAAGTTAAAAAATCAAAAAAACTTTTAAGACTGGAAGTTGACCTTGGAGAAGGAAAACCGAGACAGATTATAGCGGGAATCAAAGAATATTATAAACCTGAAGAACTGATAGATACTTATGTATGTGTTGTGGCAAATCTTAAGCCTGCAAAACTTATGGGAATGGTAAGCGAAGGTATGCTTTTAGGAGCTAAAGATAAAGAAGGGTTTGCCCTTATAAGACCTGAAAAACCAAAAAAACCCGGAACGCCTGTTAAGTAAGGTGAAGGTTTTAGTCAGGTTAAAGGATGAAGGTGAGTTTTTTAAGTTTAATTCGGATGAAGGATTATTTTGAAAATTGAAACATTAGTAAACTTAACCGGAGGAGAACTTCTTAACTCTCCTTATATCAGCGAAGTCACTTCTTTTACAAACCGTGTTGAAAATGTAGTAAGAGGCGGCTGTTTTTTTGTAACAGATAAAAATGATGTTCAAAAAGCGGTTCAAAGCGGTGCGTATGCCGTTATTTCCGAAGATTATGAAGAAATTACGGATCACGAAATAGCCTGGATTAAAGTCGGTTCAATACAAAAAGCGGTAATTGATATATTTAAATATGAAAATCTGCAGACAAAAATTTACTTTTGTGACGAAATAACGGAACATATACTCGATAAAATGAATTTAAACAAAGAAGTTATTGTTTTGCATACTTATGAAGATCTTTTAAGAGGTATGAATATAAAAGATAAGTATCTCGTAACTTCGGATAAAACGTTTAGAGACCTTTTTTCAAATGTTGAAGTGCTGCTTGCTGAAAATATTGAATTACAGCAGCTCAGCCTTTTTAAATCAAAATATCTTACTGAAGAAATTAACCTCCCTTATGTATATAAGGATGAATTCGCAAGAGCTTTAAAATTTTTTGAAGACCATAATTTAAAATATTCGCTTGAATTTGAACTTGAGAGATTTAAGCCTGTTTTTGTGGATTATAAATTAAGGGAAGTTGAATACGGAGAAAGTGAAAAAGTACTGATTAAAGGCATTAAAAACGACAGGTTTTTTTTCAAAGAACTGAATTATTTAATTGACAATACAAAACACGCAAAAACAGTAATAGTAAACGAAGAAAATAAGAGCGTTCTAAATGAAGGGTTTAATTTTGCAATGCTTGTTGATTATGATGTGGATACGCATTTAAACACAGATGAGGGGAGTCTTTTTTGATTAAAATCACAAAAATAAACACTCTCGGAAAAGGGAAATTTTTAGAACTTAAAGAGGTTTTTTTCGATTATTTCGGAAAGAAAAGAAGATGGGAAGTCTGCTCTTCGCATAACAGTGTGTCAATACTGATTTATAATACCGATCTGAACAGTTTAATTATGGTAAAACAGTTCAGACTTCCTGTATATATGAAAAACGGTGACGGGTATACTTTAGAACTGTGTGCGGGGCTTTGTGATAAAGATAAGCCTAATATAGAGATTGCAAAAGAAGAGGTTTTAGAAGAGTGCGGATATGATGTTGACGTAAAAAATATTCAAAGAATTACTTCCACATGGGCCAGTGTAGGCAGCAGCGCTGCTAGACAGGAGATATTTTATGTTGAGGTGGATGAAAGTATGAAGATAAGCGACGGAGGGGGAATAGACGATGAAGATATAGAAACAGTATTAATTCCCGCCGATGAAGTTTATGAAAAAATATTTGATGAAACGGTAGTTCTGACACCGGGAGCGAAATTTGCGATGCTTTGGTGGATATTTAATAAAGTTGGTAAGTAGATAAGTTGTGAAAATAGAAGGCAGTATAAAAAAGGAGAGGAATGAAGCATATATTCAGGGAATATGACATTAGAGGGATTTTTGAAAAAGACTTAACGGAAGAAATCGTAAAAAAAATAGGATATTTTTTAGGTAAAAAGATTAATGGGGAATATGTTTTTGTTAGTTACGATGCAAGGACACATTCACCTGTTTTACATGACTGGCTTGTAAGCGGTCTTAATTATGCAGGAAAGTCAGTAATAAGCGGGGGTATGCTTCCGACGGGAGCCAATTATTTTGCAAACTTCAGACCTTTATGTATTGAAAATAAAGGCAAAATAAATATTTCCGGGAGTATTCAGATTACGGGTTCACACAATCCGCCTGAATACAACGGCTTTAAAATAACAATCGACAAAGCGCCTTTTTACGGCAGGGATATATATGCTTTGGGTGATGAAATATTAAATAGCGATATAAAAATTGAAGATAATACGAATGTAATTAAATACGATTTGAAATCGGATTATATCGATTATATTTCAAACCAGTTTTCACATTTAAAAGGAATGGATTTAAATGCTGTGTTTGACTGCGGTAACGGTGTAGCCGGTGTGGTTCTCAGGGATATACTTGAAAAAACAGGCATTAAAAATTATGAAATCCTTTTTGAAGAGCCTGACGGAACGTTTCCAAACCATCATCCCGACCCGACCGAAGAAGAAAATCTTAAGGATGTGTATAGTGCACTTAAAAAAAGAAAATACGCTTTTGCTTTTGACGGTGATGCGGACAGGATTGCGTTTTTGGATCAGAAATACAATTATAAAGGCGATATTCTTGCATATTTCTTTGCAAAAAACATGGACAATCCGTATGTTATAAGCGAAGTAAAAGCCACTCAGGTAATGTATGATGAAATAAATAAAATAGGCCGTGCGATAATGTACAAAACCGGACACAGCAATCTAAAAACACTTCTGAAAAAAGAAAACTGCGACCTTGCGGCTGAAGTGAGCGGACATATTTTCTTTAACGACAGATATTTCGGAATTGACGATGCGGTTTATGTTGCATTTAGAATTATAGAGCTTATTAAAGAAAAATTTGATTTTGTAAAAGAATTTGAATCGCTTCCGAAAGTTTATAATACTGACGAAATAAAAGTAAAAACGACAGAGGACAAAAAGTTTAAAATAATCGATCAATTAAAAAGTTATCTGAATGAAAACAAAGATTCGTTAGAAATTAAAGAAATTGTGGATGTGGACGGCGTGAGAGTGATTTTTGAAAACGGATGGGGACTTGTGAGAGCGAGCAATACTACGCCGGTACTGGTAACAAGATTTGAAGCTATGGATAAAAATTCGTTAGAAGAGATTGAAAACAGATTAATGAAATCGCTGGAAAGATTTCTTTAATCTTTTCTTCTGTTTAAATAAAATAAGTGACAGACGCTGATTTTATTGATATGCAAACATTTAGCCTTTCTTTTTTATATATTTGAGCCAATAGATTTAGATTAATTCATAAGAAAAAGTAATGTTATTAAAGTTGATTGACTTACACTCAATTTTATTGTATAATATTGCAATAAAATTCCATATATAGTATAATTCAAAGGAGGGGAGATGAGTAAAAGTTTATATGAAGTGTTAGGTGTTAGTGAAAACGCATCTCAAGATGAAATAAAAAAAGCATATAGAAAACTCGCAAGAAAATATCATCCGGATATCTGTAAAAAACCGGAATGTGAAGAAAAATTTAAAGAAATAAATACTGCATATGAAATTCTGGGAGACGAGGAAAAAAGAAAACAGTATGATCAAATGGGCGATGCTATGTTTAACGGCCAGAACTTCCAGGATTTTTATAGGCAGCATAAAGACGTTGATTTAGAAGAAATTCTTTCTCAAATCTTCGGAGGCGGTTTTAGCAGACGTACAAGCGGAGGATTCGGCGGATTCGGTGGTTTTGACGGATTCGGCGGTTTTGGTGGAGGTTTTGCGCCTGATCTTGATATACATGCCAGAATCCAAATACCTTTTGATCTTGCCATGAAAGGCGGTGTTTACACCATTAATCTGAACGGCGAGAGTATAAAAGTAAAAATACCTGAAGGTATAAAAACAGGTCAAAAATTAAGAGTCAGAGGCAAAGGTAAAACCCTGCAGGGGCATAGAGGAGATTTGATTTTGGAAGTTGAAGTGACTCCTCATCCTGAATGGGAAAGAAAAGGGGACGATTTATACAAAAAAGTCGATGTACCTTTAAAAACCATGATGTTCGGAGGTAAAATAGGAGTTGATACATTCAAGGGACATATTAACGTAAAAGTACCTCAAAACTCAAAATGTTGTCAAAAACTGAGGGTTAAAGGATACGGTGTTAAAAACGGTAATTTATATTTAGAATTAAGACCTGTATTGCCTAAAGTTGAAGAACTTGATGAAGAGTTGGTAAAAATGATGAAAGAAAAGTTGCCTGAATAATCTTTAAAAGGAGGTGAGCATGTATAGTTATGACGAACCGGTATATTTAATAAGCGTGGTGAGTAAAATATTAAACATACATCCTCAGACATTGAGACAATATGAAAGAGAGGGGCTTATTAAACCAAGCAGAACAGAAGGTAAAATGAGACTTTATTCTCAAAGAGATATTGACAGATTAAAACTGATATTATCTTTAGTTAGAGATTTAGGCGTTAATTTGGCTGGAGTGGAAATTATTCTTCAGTTAAAAGAAGAAATTGAAGAGTTGCAAAAAGAAATAGAAAATCTTAAAAAACAACAAGGACAGATTCCTAGAAACAGAAGTGTTGTAATCAAAAAAGAAAATTATCAGCTGATATTAATTCCTACAAAAGAGGATTAAAAAAGATTAAACGGTAAAGTTATAGCTCTTTTAAACAAGGTAAAAGGGGATATTAATATATCTTTACCTATGTCTTCTTTAACTTTTGGATTGTTTATATCTCCTTTTACTATCATTTTTATATTTATACTTCCGTCTTTACCGAATAACAGATAGCTTAAACCTTTACCTATAATAGGGATTTTTTTAAGTTTCATTTTCATATTGGCAGTGATTTTTAAAAACATATAGTTTTTATTAAAATCAATATACCCTTTGGCGAAAAAGTCTAAATTATCTCCATAAATCTTAGCATCTTTTATATAAAGTATTTTCTTATAAAGAAGGTAGTTAATATATCCTTTTCTTATTTTATATCCTTTAGATGAGAATCCTGGTGACGAAAAAGAAAGCAAAGAAGGTATTGTATTTATAAATGCGATTATATTGTTCAAAGATTTAAGTTCTCTGACGATTGCGTTGTTTATGTAAATTTTGCCAGTATAAAAATTATCAGGCGATTTGACCATAATAAAATCAAGATTGATTTTGCTGAAAAAGTCGAATTTAGGCAAAAACGCTCTAAACTCTTCATTTGAAAAATTTTTACCTTCTAATAACAAATAACCCTGTTTTGTGTAACCTTTTACGGAAGAGTGTTTGTATATAGAATGGAAGTTAATGTTTCCGTGTTTATACATAACGGTTGCTGTCTGAGATAAAAATTTATGCTGTTTATACATTAAATTTGCGTTATTTGCATACATTTTGATTGTATAATTGTATTCGTTTGAATCGTTACTGTCTAGAAGAAGTGTTTCTAAAGGATATAGATTAATATCAAGGTTTATCAGTTTAACGTTTATATTGTTGTTTTTGACATTAATATCTATGTTATTGTTAAATATATCAATCTGCTTTTTACTTATGCTTATATTTAAAAATATTTTATTAACAATATTTTTAGACAAATCGGTAATCGGTTTATTTGTATGTTTGTATAAAATTGGGAGTTTTAAAAGCAGATATGTCGTAATGTCCGTAGTATCGGAAAAAGTCATTAAAAGCAGGCCGTTTTTTACAAACTGCTCAAACGGAGTGTATTTTAATACTTTGCTAAGCTGATTAATTATTAACATTTTTTTATCAAAGTCGATGTAAACCGAAGAGTTTTTTGCTCTTAGTGTATTTGTATTAAAATCTATTATTGCGGTTTCGTTATAATCTTTCAGTTTTATTATTTTGTTAATTTCAAAATCCACTTTTCCGTTTATTAAAAGTTTTTCTTTAAGAAAATCAATTAAACCGCTGCCTGTAAATTTTAAAGGCATGTCTTTTTGTAAAAACAGCTGAGCGTTTTGAGTGTAAAAATTCAAGCAGGTATTTGTTATATTTATATCTCCCATAGGCACAAACAGATCAAAATCAAACAGTTTTAATAATGAAAGTTTTGTTTTTACATGAGTAAATGATGAAATTTCTTTTGAAAAATCTATTGTAGAAGTTATATTGTTTTCTCCTGCTATTTGAGTAACAGGAATAGTTATTTTTAAAAATCTGTGCAGTATTTCTTTAATGTTTTTATTAAACAGCGCTTTTGAATG
This sequence comes from Nautilia abyssi, assembly GCF_055388085.1. Classification (NCBI taxonomy): domain Bacteria; kingdom Pseudomonadati; phylum Campylobacterota; class Epsilonproteobacteria; order Nautiliales; family Nautiliaceae; genus Nautilia; species Nautilia abyssi. The sequence continues at coordinate 268,339 of NZ_AP042376.1, forward strand.
AAATGAGAGTTTTTTATTGACAAAAGAGATCTTGTTTATTTTTACATTGTTGATTTCAGCATTTTTTATATGAAGCGATTTATGTTTAATATCGGCTTTTATATTATGAAGATCGGTTTTATAAGAAAAAACTTTGCCCTTTATTTCATTAGTAAATACATTCATCAGGTTACCGAATATTTTTGAAGATTTCAGATAAACATATCTGTTTTCAAAGCGACCGTTGTCTATTGAATAATAAGTGTATTTGTCAAAAATGTTTAATAGATTGTTTGTCAGAAACAGTCTGTTTTTATCATATTCCGCAATAACGGTTTTAGTCTGCAGGTTTAAATTTTTAGGATTTTTAAAAATCAGCTCGGAATTTAGAAGTTTAAATTTGTAATTTTTATATTTTGCATTTAAAGCGTGGGCGTCTGCTATTAAGAAACCGCTGTGTATATTATAGAAAAGCACCGAATTTTCCAGTCTGACATTATCTAATCCGTATAATTTCGGTATTATGAGCTCTTTTGTGTGTAATTTTACTGTTTTGTTGTTTATTGTGAATTCGCTGTTTTTAGCATTAAGTGCGATGTTTTTGAAATTGATTTTTGCTTTTTTCAAATTTCCTTTTAAATTAAACAGATAATTATTTAAATCGGCATATATTTTTAAATTTAGATCTGATATATCGGTATTAAACAGTATATTTCCGTATGTTATATTTGGTGATGAAAAATTAATATTTAATATGTTGTTTTGCCTCAACAGGGCGTTTAATTTGAATTTGTTGTTATTGCATTTACCTTCACCGTTAAAACTTATACTGTGTTTTTTAAAAAAAATATTTATGACAGTGTTTTCGAAATTTATATCGTATTGAGGTATTTTAAGATATGAAAAATTTATATAAGAATTCTTGATATTAGGATTTATTACTGCTTTAAAATATAAAAACGGAGAATCAAATAAAATATTGTTTTTAATTAAATTGATTTTATTTATGTGAATTTTTCCGTATTCAAGGGAATTTACAGTTATTGTTTGAAATATGTTTAAAAACTTAATAACGGTAAGAGCCGTTTTATGTATGTTAACAACCTGTTTTGTATAATTTTTGGAGTTTTTTATTTTAATATCATTTATTTTAAGTACAATTTTATTATCTATTTTAAAAAAAACCGATTTGATATGAATATTTTTAATATTGATATTGTATAAATAAATACCTTTAAAAAGGGAAATGAAAATTATGAATAAAAATAACATTATTGTAAAAATTATAGCTTTTATTGAAGTGCTGCTTGTTTTCACTGTTTTTATCCTTTTTTACTTAACACGAACGGTTAAAACCGACAGGGTCGTACATATACCCAGCGGCAGTGTGAATTATACAATAAAATCATTAGAAAAAAGAGGATATAACGTAGGGTTTATTGACAAAATCGTTTTATATTTATTAGGTTCGCCTCAGGCCGGATGGATAGATTTAAAAAGCGAAAAACTTACGAAGTTAGATTTTTTATACAGGCTTACGACTTCTAAGGCGGCTTTGGTTAAAGTGACGATAATTCCCGGAGAAACAACCTATTATATTTATAAACTTTTAGAAAAAAAACTAAAACTGAAAAACATAAACTGCGGTTTTGACGAAGGCTTTTTAAAACCTGACACTTATTTTCTGCCTATAGGTATGAAAAAAAGGAGGGTTTGCGAATATTTAAAAAGAAAATCGCTAAATTATCACAAAGAAATAAGTAAAAAAATTTTTGGAAAATTTGAATACGATAAATATAAAAAATATCTGATCATCGCCAGCATTATTCAAAAAGAAGCTGCAAATACGGATGAAATGAAAAAAGTAAGTTCCGTTATTTACAACAGACTGAAAAAACATATGAAACTGCAAATGGACGGAAGTTTAAATTACGGAGAATATTCCCATCAGCCTATTACGCCTCAAAGAATAAAAAACGACAATACAAGATACAATACATATAAATTCTACGGCCTGCCTCCCGAGCCCGTATGCATTCCGAGTCCCGAAGCGATAATAGCCGCTATTTTCCCGGACAAAACCAAATATCTTTATTTTTACAAGTGCGGGAAAAGACATCTTTTTGCCACTACTTACAAGCAGCATCTGAGAAATATTAAAAGATGTAAAAAATAGTAAACATATAAGACCTTTATTGTTTACTTTTCGTAACACTGTTAAGCAATGAAAATAAAAAATTGTTACTTTTCGTATAAAAGGTGATAAAATTTAAACAATAAAAAAATAAAAGGAGATTACATGGCAAACAATCCTACAATCGTATGGACAAAGATTGACGAAGCGCCATACTTGGCTACATTCAGCTTACTTCCGATTATGGAAGCGTTTACAAAAGATGCTAACATCAACTGGGAGCTTAGAGATATTTCACTTGCAGGAAGGGTGATTGCAGAATTTTCTGATATGCTGCCTGAAAATTTAAGACAGTTTGACGAGCTTGCATATCTAGGTGATTTAGTAAAAAAACCTGAAGCAAACGTTATTAAACTTCCGAATATTTCAGCTTCAGTACCTCAATTGGTTGCAACTGTTAAAGAACTTCAGTCTCAAGGTTACCCTCTACCAGATTTTCCTGAAGAGCCTCAAAACGCAGAAGAAGAAAAAATTAAACTTAAATACCTAAAATGTGTCGGTTCAAACGTTAACCCGGTACTAAGAGAAGGTAACTCTGACAGAAGACTTGCAGAGCCTGTTAAAAATTACGCAAAAATGCATCCGCATAGCATGAAACCTGTAAGTCCTGATTCTAAATCTTACGTATCTCACATGGAGAAAAAAGACTTCTATGAAACAGAACAAAGCTTTACAAGCGACAAAGACCAGACTGTAAAAATCGTATTCGAAGACAACAATGGAAACAAAAAAGAACTTAAAGAAGTTCCTGTAGAAGCTGGAGAAGTATTCTCAGCTGCGACTTTAAACGTTAATGAACTCAGCAAATTCTTTGAAAAAGTAATCAACGAAGCAAAAGAAAAAGACATTCTGTTCTCTTTACACGTTAAGGGAACAATGATGAAAGTATCTGATCCTACTTTCTTTGACTATGCGATCAGAGTATATTACAAAAAACTTTTCGACAAATTCGGTAAAGAACTTGAAGAAATCGGATTCAATCCAAGAAACGGTTTAGCTGATTTATACGCAAAACTAGATAAATTGCCTGAAGATAAGAAAAAAGCTATTCTTGACACAATCGATGAAATCTATAAAGAACAGCCTAGACAATATATGGTTGATTCTGACAACGGTATTACAAACCTTCACAGACCAAATGACGTTATTGTTGACGCATCTATTCCTGCGACAATCAAAAACGGACTTAAAGGTTGGGGACCTGACGGTGAAGTGGAAGATTTAGTAATTACTGTTCCTGACAGAACTTACGCAACTATGTACAAAGAAATCGTAGCTGATATCGTTAAAAACGGACAGTTCGACCCTACTAAAATCGGTACGGTTCAAAACGTAGGTCTTATGGCTAAAAAAGCTGAAGAATACGGAAGCCATGACAAAACATTCTTCGCGCCGACTGACGGTAAATTCCTTGTACTTGACGGTGAAGGAAACACACTTTTCACTTTCGAAGTTGGAAAAGGTGACGTATTCAGAGCATATAGCGCAAAAGATATCGCAATTAAAGACTGGATCAGACTTGCTGTTGAAAGAGCAAAAGAAAGCGGTCTTCCAATTGTTTTCTGGCTTGACAGCAACAGAGCACATGACGCACAGCTTATCAGAAAAGTTCTAAAATATATGCCTGAATATGATCTTGAAGGTGTAGAATATTATATTATGGCGCCTCAAAAAGCTATGAGATATACTCTAAGAAGATTTAGAAACGGTGAAGGTACTATTTCTGTAACAGGTAACGTATTAAGAGATTATTTGACTGACTTATTCCCGATTATCGAAGTTGGTACAAGTGCAAGAACATTATCAATCGTTCCGTTGCTTGCAGGTGGTGGACTATATGAAACAGGTGCTGGTGGATCTGCTCCTAAACATGTTGAGCAGTTCATTAAAGAAGGTCACTTAAGATGGGATAGTTTAGGTGAATTCTTAGCAACTGTTGAATCATTAAAACTTGCAAGAAAACAGGGTGCAAACGAAAAATCTGAAATTATCGCAGATGCTCTAAACAGAGCAGTAGGTAAATATCTTGAAAACGACAAAACACCGAAAAGAAAAGTTGGTCAGCTTGACAACAGAGGAAGCCACTTCTACTTAGCTAAGTACTGGGCTGAAGAGCTTGCAAACTGCGGTGACAGCGAACTTGAAGCTAAATTTAAACCGATTGCGAAAGAGCTTAACGCAAACGAAGAAAAAATCTTAGCTGAAATAGCTGAAGCTGAAGGTAAACCGGCTGACATCGAAGGATATTATCATCCGAACGAAGAAAAAGTAGCTAAATACATGAGACCAAGTGAAACATTCAATAAAATTATAGATGCTTTAAGATAATCCCTTTTGGGATTATTTTCCTTTTAAAGGTTAAAAATGTCAAATAAAGTATCAATAGTAGGTGCAGGAAACGTAGGAAGTATTGTTGCTTATTCTCTTGCAATGCAAGGGCTTGCTCATGAAATTATTTTGGTCGACAGAGATACGGACAGGGCTAAAGGTAAAGCGCTTGATATGAGCCATGCAGCAAGTGCCGTGAGAAGCCATTCCATTGTAAGAGCTGCTGAAAGCTATGAAGACGTAAGAGGAAGTAAAGTTGTCGTAATTACGGCAGGTTTTCCAAGAAAACCCGGAATGACAAGAGAAGATCTTTTATTCAAAAACGCGGAAATTATGAGAGATGTTGTAACTCAGGTAAAAGAAGTGGCTCCCGATGCGATTTTGATTGTTGTGTCAAATCCTCTTGACGCTATGACTTATACAGCTCTAAAAGTTTCCGGTTTTCCTAAAAACAGAGTAATCGGAATGGCTGGAATTCTTGACAGTGCGAGAATGGCTTATTTTATTTATGAAAAATTAGGTTACGGCGCCGGACAGATCAGAGCGAGCGTAATAGGCGGGCATGGCGATTTTATGGTGCCTCTTCCGAAATATTCGACTGTAGCGGGTGTGCCGCTTAGCGATCTTTTAAGCCAAAAAGAAATCGACGAAGTTGTTGAAAGAACGAAAAAAGCAGGTGCCGAGATTGTAGGATACCTTAAAACGGGAAGCGCATATTTTGCGCCTGGTAAATCAACTGCTATTATGGTTGAAGCGATTCTTAAAGACTCTAAACAGATATTCCCTTGCGCAGCATATCTTGACGGTGAATACGGATATAAAGACATTGTAAACGGTGTGCCTGTAATGATAGGTAAAGACGGTGCTGAGAAAGTTATAGAAGTAACTCTTGATCCTTGTGAAAAAGAGCTTTTCAGAAAAAGCGTCGGTGCAGTAAAAGAGATGGTGGATATATTAAATAAAGACTTTTTAAAGGAAGAAAAATGAGAGTAGTAAAATATGACGATATCGTAAAATCAATAAGAGATATGATAATCTACTCAACGACTCACTTGGCTCCCGATATGCTTGAAGCGTTAAAAAAAGCATATGAAGAAGAAAAAAGTGAAGTGTCTCGTGCCGTACTTAAACAGCTTTTAGAAAATGCTGAAATTGCAGAAAAAGACTGGAAACCTTTATGTCAGGATACCGGTCTTGCAATTTATTTCGTAAAAGTCGGAGAAGACGTAAAAGTTGAAGGCGGAACTCTTAAAGATGCTATTTACGAAGGAACAAAAAAAGGTTATGAAGAAGGATATTTAAGAGCTTCTACTTGTGACTGTTTTACAAGAGCCAATCTTAAAGACAAAGCCGGATATAACCTTCCTCCTGTAATTTACTTCGATTTAGTTCCGGGTGATAAAATCGAAATCGAATATGCCGCTAAAGGAGGAGGAAGCGAAAACGTATCACGCGCTACTGTTTTAGCTCCTGCTCAGGGTAAACCGGGAATTAAAGAATTTGTTAAAAAAGTTGTAAGCGACGCAGGTCCGAACCCTTGTCCGCCGTTAGTAGTAGGTGTAGGTATAGGCGGAAGTTTTGATATGGCGGCTGTTATGAGTAAACATGCGCTTTTCAGAAGCATCGGTACTGAAAACCCTGATCCGGAAATGGCTGAGTTTGAAGCTGAGCTTAAAGAAGAACTTAATAAACTCGGAATCGGTGCAATGGGTATGGGCGGTACTCAGACTGTACTTGCTGTGCATATTGAAACATATGAAAACAGAATGTGTCATATTGCATCACTGCCGGTTGCTGTAAATATCCAATGTCACAGTTCTAGACATTCTCATATAACTATTTAAGGAGAAACAATGGCTGAATATAAATTAAAAACTCCACTTACTGACGAAGACGTAGAAAAATTAAAAGCCGGAGATATTGTATATCTTACCGGCGTAATTTATACTGCTAGAGATGCGGCTCATAAAAGACTTGTAGATTTAATAGAAAAAGGAGAAGAACTTCCGTTTGATTTGAAAGGAAGCGTAATCTATTTCGTAGGTCCGACTCCTCCAAAACCGGGTGATCCTATCGGAAGTGCAGGACCAACTACTAGTTACAGAATGGACAGTTATTCTCCTATTCTTATCGAACACGGACAAAAGGGAATGATCGGTAAGGGTAAAAGAAACGAAGCTGTAAAAGAAGCATGCAAAAAATATAAAGCGGTATATTTTGGTGCTACAGGAGGTGCAGGAGCACTTCTTGCACAAAGAATAAAAAAAGCGGAAGTTATCGCATATCCTGAATTAGGTCCTGAAGCGATAAGAAGACTTGAAGTAGAAGATCTGCCTGTTGTTGTCGTTAACGACTGTTACGGTAATGATTTATATGAACAGGGCAGAAAAGAGTGGGAACAGAAATAATTCATTTATAATATTTAAACTATTGAAAGGAGATTAAATGAACATACATGAATATCAAGCAAAAGAGATATTTAGAAAATACGGCGTTCCGACACCAAGAGGAGGAGTAGCGTTTAGCGGTCCGGAAGCCAGAAGAGTAGCTGAAGAGCTTGGCGGAAACCTTTGGGTTGTAAAAGCTCAGATCCATGCCGGCGGTAGAGGTAAAGCCGGAGGTGTTAAGCTCGCTAAAAGCCTTGAAGAAGTGGAAAAAATTGCTGAAGAAATGCTTGGAATGACACTTGTTACTCATCAGACAGGTCCTGAGGGTAAAGTAGTAAAAAAAGTATATATTGAAGAAGGTGCTGATATTAAAGACGAACTATACCTTGGTATGGTACTAGACAGAGCCCTTGAAATGCCTGTAATGATGGCTTCGACTGAAGGTGGTATGGAGATTGAAGAAGTAGCGGCAAAAACACCTGAAAAAATCATTAAAGTAGCAATTGACCCTGCAATAGGATTCCAGCCTTTCCATGCTAGAAAACTTGCATTCGGTCTTGGTCTTCCAAAAGACGAGCAAAGAGAATTTATTAAATTTGCAAGCGCGTTATATAACGTATATATGGATAATGACGCTGAAATGATAGAAATCAATCCTCTAATCAAAACTGGTGACGGTAAATTTTTAGCACTTGACGCTAAAATGGGATTTGACGACAACGCACTTTATAAACATCCTGAAATTGCTGAAATGAGAGACTTAGACGAAGAAGAGCCTACAGAAGTGGAAGCTAAAAAATACGGACTAAGCTATATTAAACTTGACGGTAACGTTGGATGTATGGTTAACGGTGCCGGACTTGCAATGGCTACAATGGATATTATTAAACACGAAGGCGGAGAGCCGGCAAACTTTTTAGACGTTGGTGGTGGAGCTAACCCTGAAACAGTTGCAAAAGGATTTGAAATTATTCTTAGCGATCCTAACGTTAAATCAATTTTTGTAAATATCTTCGGTGGTATCGTTAGATGTGACAGAATTGCTAACGGTATTTTACAGGCTACTGAAAAAGTAGAAGTAAACGTTCCTGTAATCGTAAGACTTGACGGAACAAATGCAGAAGAAGCTGCAGAAATTTTAAGAAATGCGAATATTAAAAATATTATTCCTGCTGAGAATCTAAAAGACGGTGCTAAAAAAGCTGTTGCGGCTGCGAAAGGAGAGTTATAATGAGTATTTTGGTTAATAAAGATACGAAAGTAATAGTGCAAGGGTTTACCGGTAAAGAAGGTACTTTCCACGCTGAACAATGTATGGCATACGGGACTCAAATCGTAGGTGGTGTTACACCAAATAAAGGCGGAATGACACACCTTGGAAAACCTGTATTCAATACTGTTGAAGATGCTGTAAAAGCTACTGGTGCTACTGTTAGTATGATTTTCGTTCCGCCTGCATTCGTTGCGGACGCTGTAATGGAAGCTGCAGATGCGGGAATCGAACTTGCTGTAATTATTACAGAAGGTGCTCCGGTTAAAGATATGATGTATGCAAAACATTACGCACAGAAAAAAGGAATGAACACAATCGGACCGAACTGTCCTGGTATCATTACTGCTGAAGAGTGTAAAATCGGGATTATGCCTGGTAACATCTTCAAAAAAGGTAATGTCGGTCTTATTTCTAAATCTGGTACATTAACTTACGAAGCAAGTAACCAGGTGGTAAAAGAAGGATTCGGTATCACTACTGCTGTTGGTATCGGTGGTGACCCTATAATCGGTCTTAGTTATAAACAACTTCTTCCGATGTTTGAAGCGGATCCTGAAACTGAAGCAATCGTAATGATTGGTGAAATCGGTGGGGATCTTGAAATTCAGGCAGCTAAACTTATTAAAGAACAGATTAGCAAACCTGTTGTAGCGTTTATTGCAGGACAGACTGCTCCTAAAGGTAAAAGAATGGGGCATGCCGGTGCGATTATCAGCGGAAGCAAAGGTACTGCGGCAGAAAAAATGGCAGCACTGGCAGAAGCCGGTGTATATGTAGTTGAATCTCCTGCAGATATCGGGGCAACTGTTGCAAAAGCTCTTCAGGAGAAAAAATAATCTTCAAACCCTTTTTTTGGGTTTTTATCTCTTTTATTTATCTTATATTTACTTCTAAAATACACAATAACGTTAAGAATGGTAATATTTATTGTTTTTTTTAGATTAGAGCATCATGTTTTTTACTAATTATTTTTTTGTTTTATTATCAAGCTGTTTATATGTAACATTTTTACACAATAATATAGGTTGTTATTTTTATTAAGAGTTTTTTAGTGTTAATTTTGGTATTATATATAACGTAAAGAAACGCTAAAGGAGTTTATATGGCATTAAATGTAGATTTTAAATTACCTGCTCCGGAAAATACGCCGGTATGGGTTGATGAAAGTAAATGTAAAAGTTGTGAATTGTGTGTTGATTTCTGTCCTACGGGAGTTTTAGAAATGGTACCTGATCCGCATAATATTTTAGGACAAATGGTAAAAGTAACACATCCTGAATATTGTATCGGATGTAGAGAATGCGAACTTGAATGTCCGGATTTTTGTATTTTTGTAGCAGAAAGAGATGAGTATAAATTTAAAAAATTAAATGAAGTTAAAAAGTTAAAAGGAGAAGCGTAATGCCAAGAGAAGTAGTAAGTACAGGAAACCAGCTGGCAGCTAAAGCGGCAATTGATGCTGGATGTAGATTTTTCGGTGGTTATCCAATTACGCCGTCAAGTGAAGTTGCTCATGAAATGAGTAAATTACTGCCAAAAGTTGGCGGACAGTTTATCCAAATGGAAGATGAAATCGCAGGTATTTCAGTGGCACTCGGTGCTAGTATGAGCGGTGTTAAGTCTATGACAAACACATCAGGTCCTGGTATTTCATTAAAAGCTGAGCAGATAGGTTTAGCATTTATTGCTGAAGTTCCGCTTGTAATTACAAACGTAATGAGAGGCGGTCCGTCTACTGGTCTTCCGACAAGACCTCAGCAGGGTGATATTCTTCAGGCACAGGCTCCTACACACGGTGATTATCAGTCAATTACATTATGTGCCGGAAGCTTGGAAGAATGTTATACTGAAACTGTAAGAGCATTTAATCTTGCAGAAAGATTTATGACTCCGGTATTCGTGTTACTTGACGAAACATTAGGTCATATGGTTGGTAAAGCCGAACTTCCTGATCTTGAAGAAGTTCAAAAAAATATAGTAAACAGAAGAGTATATGAGGGTGATCCAAAAGATTACAGACCTTATGACGTGCCTCAGGATGAACCTGCAATTCTAAATCCGTTCTTTAAAGGATACAGATACCATATTACAGGACTTCATCACGGACCTACAGGATTCCCTACAGAAGACGCTAAAATGTGTCAGGATTTAATTGACAGACTGTTTAATAAAATCTTGGCTCATAAAGATGAGATTGAAAGTTATGAAGAATTTATGCTTGACGATGCTGATATTGCAGTAATCGCATACGGAAGTGTGTCACTTTCTGTAAAAGAAGCAATTAAAGAACTAAGAAAAGAAGGTATTAAAGTAGGACTGTTCAGACCTATCACTATGTGGCCGTCTCCGGAAGAAAAAATTGCGGAAGTTTGCAAAAAATTCGACAAAGTTCTTGTAACTGAAATGAACAAAGGTCAGTATATTAAAGAAATCGAAAGAGTAAGCGGAAGAAGAGATTTCGAAACTCTATTCAAAGCAAACGGTAGACCTATATCTCCGGCAGAAATAAAAGCAAAATTAAAAGAAATGGTATAAGGAGCAGATAATGGCATTTAATTACGATTATTATTTAAGAACAGACAAAATGCCAACACTATGGTGTTGGGGATGTGGTGACGGTATTATTATGAAAGCAATGATCAGAGCTTTCGCTAAACTAGGATGGGATAAAAACGATATCTGCGTTGTATCTGGTATCGGATGTTCGGGAAGATTTTCAAGCTACATCGACGCAAACACTGTTCATACGACACACGGAAGAACTGTAGCATACGCAACAGGTATCAAACTTGCAAACCCTGATAAACACGTAATCGTTGTTGCTGGTGACGGTGACGGACTTGCAATCGGAGGTAACCATACAATTCACGGATGTAGAAGAAATATTGATCTAAACTTCGTATTAATCAATAACTTCATCTACGGTCTTACAAACAGCCAGGTTTCACCGACTACTCCAAAAGGTGCTTGGTCTGTAACAACTCAGTATGGAAATATTGACCCGACTTTTGACCCGGCGGAACTTGCTAAAGGTGCTGGTGCTACATTTATCGGTAGAGAAAGCGTTGCTGAAGCTCAAAAACTTGAAAGACTTTTTGTAAAAGGTTTCCAACATAAAGGATTCAGTTTCTTTGACGTTCATTCTAACTGTCACGTAAACTTCGGTAGAAAAAATAAATTAGCTCAGGCTAAACAAAATATGGACTGGATTGAAGGTAACTTAATGCCTAAAAACAAATGGGATAAACTAAGCCCTGAAGAGCAATATGAGCTTAAACAAAAAGGTGTAAAACCAAGAGGAATCTTACATCACGTAGAAGAGCCGGAATACTGTGAAGAATACTACAAACTAATCGACAGAGTAAGGGGCAACTAATGAGAAAACAATTAAGATTTACAGGGGTTGGAGGACAGGGTGTCCTTCTTGCTGGTGAGATTTTAGCAAGAGCTTACGTAAAAGCTGGAAAATACGGAGTTCAGGTAGGTACGTATACTTCTCAGGTTAGGGGAGGGCCTACTAAAGTTGATATTATTCTTGATGATGAGCCTATTCTTTATCCGTATGCGGTTGACGGTGAAATTGATTTCATGTTAAGCGTTGCTGATAAATCATATCAGTTATTCAAAGACGGTGTAAAAGACGGAGGAATTATTGTATATGAGCCAAATCTGGTTTATCCTACTGATGAAGATAAAAAAAGATGGAATATGTATCCTATCGAAGTAATTACAATCGCAAAAGAAAAAGTAGGAAACGTAATTACACAATCAGTTGTAGCGCTAGCAATTGCTACAAGAATGAACAATCTTGATCACGATCTTGTATTCCAGGCAATGATCGAAACAGTTCCAAGTAAAGCTGTAGAAGTAAATAAAAAAGCTTTTGAATTTGGATATCAAGCGGCGGAAGAGGCTTTAAAAACTAAAGCTTAATCTTCTTCCTTTTTATTTATTTGATATGTTATAGTGTCTGGCGCTATAGTTGATGGTTGATGGTTGATGGTTGATGGTTGATGGTTGATGGTTGATGGTTGATGGTTGATGGTTGATGGTTGATGGTTGATGGTTGATGGTTGATGGTTGATGGTTGATGGTTGATGGTTGATGGTTGATGGTTGATGGTTGATGGTTGATGGTTGATGGTTGATGGTTGATGGTTGATGGTTGATGGTTGATGGTTGATGGTTGATGGTTTTAAAGTGACAGACACCATATATTTTAGCGGTGTAGTTAAAAATTATAAGAATTATACTCGTATTTGTGTTAAATTATTTATTAGTATTAAAGTAATTAAAGTTAAAAAAGAGTAAAAGGATTATTTTCCTTTTACTGCGTCAAGCGCTCTTTGGAGAAGCTCTGCATGATAAACTTCCTGTCTTGATATAAACAGTAAGAAGTTACTAAGCTCATCGTTTCCGATTTTTTCCGCTAAAATCAGGCACTGTTTTTCAGCGTCCATTTCTTCTTCGATGTTTTCTTTCAAAAACTCTACTATTCCGATATTTTCATATTTTTCATGAGGAATAGGTCTAGGAAGCGTTAATACTCCCATTTGGCTTGCAAGTTCTGCAAATCTTCTTAGATGATAAATTGAATCGTATGCCAAGTCTGTAAATGCCGAATTTGCGTCTACTTCGTTTGAGTGGACTTTTAAATAACTGTAAATGGTAATAAGTTCGTATTCTTTGAATGTTTCTTCCATTAGGAAAAACACTAGAGCTGCTTTTGCGTTTTCTTCAAGATCTACTCCAGGCAGTTCTTTTGACTGATTAAATGCTGTAACAGTGCCTTCAAGATCCAGTTTTTTAAGCTGAGCTAGGAAATACTCGTCGTCGTTTTTAAATCTGTCTGTTGAAACTGTTTTGATTTCTTCATAGCTTCTAAGATTTTCTTCTAAATCGTTGATAAGCACTTCAAGCAAATCCTCTTCGCTTTGCACCTCTATTTTTTTGATTTCTTCTTCTTTGAAATCCATGTCGAATTTAACACCGGCTTTTACGGCATCTGCCATAGCCCATACCATGTGTCTGTATTTAAATACCGCAATGTCTTCAAGAAGCTTTTTTGCGCTCTGTTCTTTTACCATTACGGCAGCATAAATAAATTTGATAAAACTCTCATGCTGAAATCTGATTAATCTTTGCATGCTAATCCTTTTTTGTTTTAGTATATCCAATGGAGTAATAAAAAAAATTGATTTAAGTCAACTTTTGATGATTTAGGATATATTTTATCGCATTTTCATAACTTTTGGTGTTTGCTCTGCCTTTATACGCAATGTCGAAGGCTGTCCCGTGGTCGACTGACGTTCTAAGTATAGGAAGATTTAAGCTTACATTTATACTTTCATCAAAATAAAGAGCTTTAAGCGGTGCAAGTCCCTGATCGTGATACATGGCAATATACCTTCCTTTACCCGAAGAAAAAGCGGTATCGGGAACAAGAGGGCCGTAGTAGAAGTCTTTATTAATTATTTTATTGGCTTCTTTTATTGCAGGCAAGATCTCTTTAATTTCTTCATCACCCAACACCCCGCCGTCACCGGCATGTGGATTGAGCCCGAGTACACCGACTTTGTGAAAATTAGTCGAATTGTAAAAATCAATGAAAAATTTTATTAAATTTTCTTTTTTAACTCTTTCGGTCACATTTTTTAGCGGAATATGCTCGGTAAAGAGCGCCACATACATCTCTTCACATCCGAGCATCATAATAGCGTCTTTTTTAAAAACATCTCTTAAGACTTCAGTATGGCCTTTGTATTTAATTCCGGCTTTCATCCAGCTTTCTTTGTTTATAGGAAGCGTGGTAATCGCATCTGCTTTTTTATCTTTTGCCAGATTAACAGCCGCCATGAAGCTATCAAACGAATATTTTCCGGCATCTGCATCCACGGTTCCGGGTTTTATTTTAAAATCTCCTTCGACTTCAAAGATTTCAAAATCGTTCGGAATTGGCATATTAAGCAGTTTTGCAGCTTTTTTTAACATTTTTTCGTTAATGCAATATACCGGTTTTACCCATTGTTTTATCGTGTTGTGTGCTTTCAGGGCTATTTCAATTCCTACTCCGTTTAAATCACCTATACTAACTGCGATTTTTTGCATAAATTCTTGCCTTTTCGAGATCATCTTTTGTATCTATTCCGAAACTTTCGGTTTTTACCTTGATCATTGCTATTTTTTTACCGTTCTCAAGCACTCTTAACTGCTCCAGCTTTTCAATATGTTCAATAACACCGTTCATTGTTACAAATTCGTCAAGACTTTTTTTTGTAAATCCGTAAATACCGATATGTCCATAATACTGATGAGGAACGTCGTCGCGGTTATACGGTATTTTGCTTCTTGAGAAGTATATAGCGTCCTCGTTTTTATCCATTATTACTTTTACTAAATTAGGATCACTAGCGCTAATTTCGTCTATTTCTTTATAACAGCTCACCATCGAAAAATCCCTGTTTTTGATTTCTAATAGTTTTTCTTTCACCGCGGTTAATATTTCAGGCTCTAAAAAGGGCTCGTCTCCCTGCATGTTGATTACTATGTCATTGTCTTTGAGTTCCAGTATATCCGCCGCTTCTTTTATTCTGTCGCTTCCGCTTTTATGCCTGTCGCTTGTCATAACGGCGTTAAATCCGTATTTTTTGCATATTTGAATAACTTCTGGCGAATCCGTGGCTATGCATACGTCGTCCGCCTGTTTGGCAACTTCGGCGCACCATATTATCATCGGCTTGTTATTTATCTCGGCAAGAACTTTATTAGGAAGTCTGCTAGAGGATAAACGGGCGGGGATTATTATCATAATGAACCTTTTTAGTTATAATTTTACAAAAAAAAAGGCAATAAATGATTAATAAAATAAAAGAAAAAGTAAAAAGTTCAAAGAATATCGACGAACATAAAAAGGGTGTTATACTTGAAAAAATAGACGAATGGAGAAATGAAGATAAAGCTATGGCTCTTATTCCGAATCTTTTGATGAAATATTACGAAAAAGACATCAAGCCTATTTTAGACGAATTAGGACTTAGCAGTTAATGATCCTGTATCAGCCGAAAAACGGATACTGTTACAACAGCGACACTATGTTCTTATATGACTTTATTTCCGGCTTTAATATAAAAGGAAAAGTACTGGAAGTCGGAGGAGGCTGCGGTGTACTGGGACTTTTGATTAAAAGAGATTTTCCTGAAATTGAGCTTAGTATTGTTGAAAAACAGAAGGTTATGTTTGATTTTATCAATAAAAATATAGATGAAAATTCTTTGAAAGCGAATGTAATAAACGGCGATTTTCTTACATACGAATTTGATGAAAAGTATGATTTTGTCATTTCAAACCCTCCTTTTTATCAGGGAACGTTAAAAAGTGAAAATGAAATTATAAAAACCGCAAGGTATGAAGAATCTTTGCCTATGAAAGAGTTTTTTAAGAAGGTAAACGGAGTTTTGAAAGAAAGAGGGGAATTTATTTTTTGCTATGATGCAAAACGAATTGATGATATAATTTCAAATATTCCAAAACCTTTAAAAATTACGGATATAAGGTTTATGTATCCGAGATTGAACAAAAAGGCCACCCTGGTTATGGTAAGGGCCAAAAGACACGCCAAATCAATGGTAAACGTACATCCGCCTTTAATAGGTTTTGAAGGTGAGAATTATTCCAAAGAAGCAGCGGAAATATATAAAAAAGCGGCAACGAAAAGTATAAAAATTTAAATGAAAAGTGAAAAATGAAAAATGAAAAATTAATTTCAAAAGACGGATTTTCATATAAATTCGACCCTGAAGCCTGTAAAGAGTGCGAAGGCAACTGCTGTATAGGGGAGAGCGGTTATATTTGGGTGAGTCCGCAGGATATTAAAAACATTTCCGAATTTTTAAATATTGACGAAGAGCTTTTTAAAAAAACGTTTTTAGTGAAAGTCGGCTACAGATATTCACTAAAAGAAAAACCTTATAAAAACGGTTATGCCTGTGTTTTTTTTGAAAACGGTTGTAAAATATACAGTGTTAGACCTCAGCAGTGCAGGACGTTTCCTTTTTGGGATTATTATAAAAACAGAATTGAAGAACTCCAAAAAGAGTGCCCTGGAATAATTTTATCGGAAGAGACAAAATGAAAAAGGTCAGATTAGCTTTCGGATTAGTTTTACTGCTGCTGATTACGGGCTGCAGCGTAAAACAGCCGCCGGTAGGTAAAAAAGTTATTCCCGATGAAGACAACTATATTATAAAAGCTTTATTCTATGAAAATAACAATAAAGTGGACCAGGCGGTAAAAATATATAAATTTTTATATGAAAAGACAGACAAGCCGGTATATTATGAAAAAATGATAGAAGATCTCTTTTATCTGAAAAAATATCAAAAGGTAATCGCTTTAAGCGACAAATATTTGAAAAAAAGTTTTGATAAGAAAATTTTTATGTATAAAATTTTTGCTTTGCTTGAATTGAAAAAAGTAAATGAAGCCAAAAAAGAGCTGTTGACGAAACTTAATAAAAAAGACGATTTCTTTTATAAAATGATGGCGTTTATTTATTTAAAAGAGCATAAATACGCACAGGCGGCCCAGTATTTAAAATCCCTGTACGCCATGACACATGATAAACAGACGCTTTTACAGCTAGTCGATATTCTTATAAAACTTAAAAAATACAATGAGGCCTTGGCATATTTAAGAACTCATCTTGATATGTACGGATGCGAATATGACATATGTTTAAGACTTGCAATTATTTACAAACAGACTTACGATTATTCAAATCTTGCGACAATATATGAAAAAATGGGCAAATTTGACAGAAAATATCTTATGTTTGCTCTTAGAATATATCTTGATAACGGAAATTACAAAAAAGCTCTGCAGCTTATAAACAAAAACAATTTAGGCGACGAATACAAACTGATCGTATATGAAACAGCGAAAAATTACAAAAAAGCCGCTTTTTACGCAATGAAACTGTATGAAAAAACAGCAAAGCTTCCTTATCTGTTAAAATACTGCACTTATTCATATGAGGCAAATCCTACAAAAGCGACGGCTAAAAAAATTATTCCTAAACTGAAATATTTGCTTAAATTTTATCCGAGTGCATATTTGTACAATTTCTTGGGATATATCATGATTGATAATAATATAAATGTAAAAGAAGGTCTGAAATATGTTCAAAAAGCGCTTGAACTTCACCCTGACAACGAAGAATATATAGATTCTCTGGCATGGGGTTATTATAAACTGGGAAAATGCAAAGAAGCGCTTGAAATTATTCAAAACGTGCACTTAAAAGATAAAGAAATATTAAAACATAAAATTCTTATTAAAAAATGTGTAAAGGCTGAGAATGATATTAGAAAAAATCATAAATCAAACAAAAAAAGATCTTTTAAAAAGAAAAAATAAAGAAGATTTTAATAAGTGTCTTTCATTAAAAAGAGATTTTAGAGATGTTAAAAAAGCTTTAAAATCCACTTCGGACAATCCTTATAGAATTATTGCCGAAGTTAAGAAGGCCAGTCCTTCAAAAGGAGTTATAAGAGAAGATTTTTCTCCTGTGGAGATAGCAAAAGAATATGTTGAGGTGGCAGATGCGATGAGCATACTTACCGAACCTCATTTTTTTCAGGGCAGTTTGGAGTATTTAAAAGCAATTAATGAATTTTCTACAATTCCGCTTTTAAGAAAAGATTTTATAATAGACGAATTTCAGATAGCCGAAGCATACGCGGCGGGGGCTGATTTTATTTTGCTTATAGCAAAAGCGCTTAAAACGGAAGAATTAAAAAAACTGTTTGATTTTGCAAAAAATACGGGACTTGAAGTTTTATTTGAAATTCATGACGAAGCGGATTTGCAAAAAGCTCTGGAGGTTGGGGCCGATATTATAGGATTTAATCACAGAAACTTAAAAACATTTGAAATGGATATGGATTTAAGCAAAAAGCTTATACCTTTGCTTCCGGAAGGTGTTATCGTAGTGGCTGAAAGCGGAATAAACGATTTTGACACGGTAAAAAAACTTTCAAAAAACGGTGTGGACGCATATCTTGTCGGAGAGCATTTTATGAGACAGGACAACATAAAAGAAGCTGTTTTAAAACTTAAAGGAAAGATTTAAAATTACGGAACGGTTTTTGCTCTTATTCTTAAAAAAGGCCGTTTGAATGAAAAAATATCTGTTTTTAGCCGGATTAATCGCATTCGTTTTTTCAGGGTGCGCTTCACATCCTATGGACCCGACGATTAATATGAAACCTCCTAAGTATGTAGAACAGATGCCGAGTATGGACAGTGATATTCCAAGAAACGATCCGGGTTCTCTTTTTACCAACAGCGACAATCTTTTTTCTGATACAAAAGCTATGAAAGTAAACGATATAGTTACGATTGTTATTACTGAAGAGATCAAACAGTCTACTCAGGCAAGTAAAAAACTCAGCGAAGCAAACACCGATAACGGCGGACTTTTTGATGCGGGGCTTAGCGGCAGCGTTAATATAGGAGGTAAAGAATACAGAGTCGGAAAGACGGGGCTCAGTCTTAACTTGCCGTCTATGAATTCCGACAGATCTTTTCAGGGAAGCGGTTCTCAGCAGAGAAACGAAAGTTTTGAAACGACTATTACGGCAAGAATCGTTAAGGTGTTAAAAAACGGTAATTATTTTATAGTGGGTCACAGAGAAATATACGTTGACGGTCAAAAACAGATAATAGCGATAAGCGGCGTTATAAGACCTGAAGACATAGCGGCGGACAATACTATAGATTCCAAATATATTGCCGATGCAAAAATAGAATATAAAACCGAAGGCGATATTAAAAGATATACCGAACAGGGATGGTTTGCCAAATTCTGGAGCGCTATAGCTCCTTGGTAGGATTAGTCCAGAATATAGTTAGTTAAAGCATCGGCCAGTAAAAAATCGTAAGAATAAATTCTTTTTTCTTTTTTTAAAAGTTTGTTTTCTTTTACTAAAATCCCGGCTCTTTTTTTCTCTTGGGAATTTAAAATATCTTCATCAAATCCGATTATTGAGCGAAGTCCCAAAAATACTTTTTCTTTTTTTATATCATTATCGGTTAAATATTCATATTGGTATTTTGTCGGATCTTTCAGATATTCATGCACATCGTTTTGCGTATAATACCTAAAAATTCTCCATTCTCCATTTTCCATTCTCCATTTCTTAAATCCCACGGCTCCTGCGCCGATTCCAAAATATTCTTTTCCTTCCCAGTATCCTAGATTGTGTTTGCATGGGGTTCCGAAGTTTGATATTTCATACTGGCGGAATTTTTCTTTTATTTTATTTATAAACCATATTTCAAGCTCTTCATCGTATTTGCGTTTTGAAAAATCCCCTTCCCATTTGGTGTTTTCTTCAATAGTCAAAGAGTATGCGCTTAAATGTGTGACAGGCAAGCTAAAGGCGGTATTCAGGTCTTTTGTAAGCAATTCTTTTGTATCCAGCGCCGTTGAGTAGATCAAATCTAGATTAATGTTCTCAAAGCCTGCTTTTTTTGCGTTTTGAATTGCTTCTAAGGCTTGAGAGGGAGAATGGTTTCTGTTTAAAAATTTTAATTTTTCTTCGTCGAAGGTTTGTACCCCGAAACTTATTCTGTTTACTCCCAGGTTTTTGATATCTCTCAGCCATTCGTATGATGTGTTTGGATTGCATTCTATTGTAATCTCTTCGACATTTTTCAAATACGGGGAAATAAGCCCGAAAAGCCGCTCATAAAATCCTACATCCATTGTTGAAGGCGTTCCGCCTCCGATAAACACTGTTTTAAACTGTGTGTCCGAAGATATCTCATGTAAAAACTGGGTTTTTAATGCACTGAAATATTCTTTTTTTAAATGATTTATATTTGTGTATGAATTAAAGGCGCAGTAGTTGCATTTGCTGTCGCAAAAAGGGATGTGAATGTATAATAATGTAGAATTGAGAGTTGAGAATTGAGAATTATTAAATTCTTTTTCTTTTTCACTTCTTAAATTTTCCATTCTCCATTCTCCATTCTCAATTAATTCGTTATAATTTTACTAAAAAAAGGTGATGTTTTGAAAAAATATAGGCCAAATGTCGCTGCTGTTGTTCTTTCTTCAAAATATCCCGAAAAAGTGGAAATTTTAATAGCCAAAAGAAATGATGTTGATGCGTGGCAGTTTCCTCAGGGGGGAATAGACGAGGGAGAGAGCGAAAGAGAAGCGTTGTTAAGAGAACTTAAAGAAGAAATAGGTACAGACGAGGTTGAAATTTTGGCTGAAATGCCTGAATGGCAAAAATACGATTTTCCTAAAAGAATAGCTAAAAAAATGTATCCGTTTGACGGACAGAAACAGAAATATTTTCTTGTTAAATTAAAACCGAATGCAAAAATAAACCTGGATACGGAAATACCGGAGTTTGAAGATTATAAATTTGTAAACGTAAACGAAGTGTTTGATTATGTGAAATCATTCAAAAGGCCTGTATATAAGATCGTACTTGATTATTTTAAAAAGCAGGGGCTATTATAAGAAAAGGAGATAAATGTTAGTAGTTCAGAAGTTTGGCGGTACAAGTGTCGGTGATTTAGACAGAATACAAAATGTTGCAAATATAGTAAAAAAATATGCTGACGAAGGAAACCAGGTAGTTGTAGTAGTTTCCGCAATGGCGGGAGAAACTAATAAATTATTGGATTTTGCCAATCATTTCAGCAAAACTCCTCCCCAAAGAGAAGTAGACCTTCTGGTCAGCAGCGGTGAAAGAGTTACAAGCGCTCTTTTAAGTATTGCCCTTCAGGCTATGGGAAGAGACGCAATCGCTTTAACCGGAAGACAGGCGGGGATTAAAACAACAAGCGATCATACAAAAGCCAGAATTATGGATATTGATCCGAGCAAAATGCAAAAACACCTTGAAGAAGGTAAAATAGTAATAATTGCCGGTTTTCAGGGTATTAACGAAAACGGCGATGTTACCACACTCGGAAGAGGCGGAAGCGATTTGACGGCTGTTGCTATCGCTGGAGCGCTCAATGCGGATAAATGTGAAATATATACCGATGTTGACGGAATATACACTACCGATCCTAGAATAGAGCCTAAAGCAAAAAAAATAGACATGATTACATATGATGAAATGCTTGAGCTTGCTTCTTTAGGAGCGAAAGTAATGCAAAGCAGATCCGTTGAGCTTGCTAAAAAACTTAATGTGGATATAGAAGTTAAATCATCATTTAAACCAGAAATAAAAGGAACATTAATTACAAAGGAGACACCTGATATGGAGAAAGTTTTAGTTAGCGGTATAGCCCTTGATAAAAACCAGGCGAGAGTCAGTATTTTCGGAGTTGAAGACAGACCGGGAATAAGTGCGGAAATTTTCGGAAAACTTGCGAATAAAAACATCAACGTCGATATGATAGTTCAAAATGTGGGAAAAGACAATAAAGCCAACCTTACTTTCACAGTACCTCAGACAGAACTTGAACTGACAAAAGAAGTTCTTAAAGAATACGAAAACAAATCAGAATCAATCGAATATGACGATTCAATTGCCAAAGTCAGCGTTGTGGGAGTAGGAATGAAATCACACAGCGGCGTTGCGGCTACGGCATTTAAAACACTGGCAGATGAAAACATAAATATACTTATGATCAGTACAAGCGAAATTAAAATTTCAATGATTATAGATGAAAAATACGGAGAATTGGCAGTCAGAGCGCTGCATTCAGCCTATCAACTGGATAAATAATGGATATAAATCATTACACCTTAAAGCTTATAAGAGATAAAAACATCAAATGGATGGAAGAAAAGAGGCTTGAGTGGGTGCCTCTTGTTTCCGATTTTATTTCAAACGTAATTGAAGGTAAAAGCGTACTTTTAATAACGGATTATAAGCGCAAATGGTTTAGTGATTATCTTATTAACAAAATTAATAATTTTCAGGATTTCAAACCGTCGTTTATTCCTATTTACGATCTTCAAAAGCTTGTTCCTCAGCTCGAACACGCCAGGACGGACGAGCATTACGAAATGATTGAGGATATGCTCTCTATCAGTTTTAACGACAATTATATTTTCTGGTATATAGGTGTTGAAACGCCGAAACTCAGATTTGCAAGAAACAAACCGGATTCGTTTTTCTGGATTATGGATATGGATCTGCATAAAAATTTCTTTTTAAAATCTCTTGACGAAAATCTTGATAAAAAGCTGCTTGATCTGGCCGATATACTGAATGAAACACTAAAAGCCGCTATTTTCGGAGAGGTTGAAGTTTGAGCAAAATTATCATAACGGATGATTTTGAAAAAGCAGTAGAAGAGATAAAGCCTGACGAAACTGTAATAGTAAATGAACTGAAAGTTGAAGACATAGCGAAAATAAGGGATTTTGCTTATATTGCCAGCAGAAATAAAAAAACTATTTTAATTGCGGCTGAAAAATATTCTTCCGTATCTCAAAACGCACTTCTTAAACTTCTTGAAGAACCTCCTAAAAATATAGAATTTATACTGCTGGCAAAGTCGAAATACGCTCTTTTAGATACTATAAAATCCCGTCTTGTAATGGAAAAAAGAATTTATAACACCGTATTAGATTCAGATATAGATATTTCAACGATAACTAACGATAAAATTTTGGAAATTTTAAAAAGCGATTTGGATGTGTCTGAAATTAAAGCTTTAATTTATAAAATAATAAAAGAAAAAAATCTAAACGAAGAGCAGATGGAAATACTAGGCAATGCGATAAAAATGCTTGAATTGAATATTGACAAACAGGCGGTTATATCATTGATAATGCTCAGTATCAAGGAGAGGTTTTGAAAATATATAAATTAAACAGAGATACCGATCTGGGAAATTTATTAAAAAAAATAGGCGTAGATAAACCCGGAATAGAAATTATGAAAAAGAAAAAATGCGAAAATCTTTTTTTTATCAAAGACATAAGCTGCGGAGCCGCTAATATTTTAAAACAGGATGCTTTAAGCATAGGGGCGGAGCTAGCGGTTCCTATGGGTGTGCCTAACTGTAAAAGCGATAAATTCGACGCTGTTTTGATGTGTAATAAAAAACAGCTGGAAATCCTTGCTAAAAAAGAGCTTGCACAGCCTTTTAAATTAAAAGAGCTTGCCAAAAAATTAAAAGAGTTTATTAATCTTCCGAGTTTTCCGGTAAAAATTATGGGTGTGGTAAACGCAAACGACGATTCTTTTTTTGAAGGCAGCAGATTTCAGGGTACGCAGGCCGTAAAACAGATTGAGAGAATGATTCAAAAAGGTGCTGAAATTATAGATATTGGAGGTGTCTCAAGCAGACCCGGAAGCGTATATCCGGGTGTAGAGGAAGAATTAAAAAGAGTAAAACCGATAATCGATGAAATATATAAATCAAAACTGTATGAAAAAGCGGTTTTCAGCATTGATACTTTTGAAGCGGATGTTTTGGAATATGCGCTTGAAAGAGGATTTAAAATAGCAAACGATATAACCGGACTTGAAAGCGACGAATATGCAAAAGTAACGGCTAAATATGATGCAGCAGTGGTAATTATGCATAAAAAAGGTATTCCGGCCAATATGCAGGACAATCCCTATTATGAAAACGTTATTTTGGAAGTTGACGAATTTTTCACTGAAAGAATTGAAAAAGCAAAAAGTTTCGGAATTAAAGATATTATACTGGATGTCGGAATAGGGTTTGGCAAAAGGCTTGAAGACAACCTGGCTTTGATTAAACATATGGAACATTTTCTCCATTTCGGGTATGAACTTTTAATAGGTGCTAGCAGAAAGAGTATGATTGATATGATCATGCAAAAAGAGGGCGTTTCTACCGTTCCGGCCGACAGGCTTCCGGGAACTTTAATTATTCATACAGAAGCTGTCAGAAACGGTGCCAGCATAGTCAGATGCCATGACGTAAAAGAGCATTTGCAGGCTTTAAAAGTATATGAAGCAATCAGGGGTTTTGATGTATAGAAGACAGATAGAAGTACTCGGCGAAAACAATCAGCTTTTACTTTCCCAAAAAAAAGTGCTTATTGTAGGATGCGGCGGACTCGGAAACATTATCGCTACAACGCTCGGATGTATAGGACTTGAAAAGATATATCTCGTAGATTATGATGAAATCGAAATTCATAATATTCACAGACAGTTTCAGTTTACAAAAGACGATGTAGGAAAGAAAAAGGCTGATGTCCTTGCCGAAAGAATCGGCAGATGCGGCACCGAAGTGGAAGTTATACACGGATATTTTGATGAAAATATGGATTTGAGCGTTGATATTGTATTTGACGCAACGGATAATTTTGAAGTCAGAAAAAAAATAGATCTTTTTTCTAAAAAAAGAAATATTCCCTGGATATATGCAAGTGTGGAAGAATGGCACGGACAGGTAGGTGTGTTTAAAACCACTTCTTTTGAAATTTTCGCTACAAAAGAGCATAATGTAAAAGGACAGCTTCCTCCTATGGTTAACCTAATTGGATCATTGTCTTCAATGCTCGGACTAAAAACACTTATAGATCAACAGGATGAAATATTATATTATATTGATTTCAGGGAAGATTTGGAGATTAAGAAATTTAGATTTTAAAAACTTGATACCAGTAACAATTTTAAGTTTTTTTGTTTTTAGTTTCTTTTTCTTCCAGAACTTCAGAAAGATTATCCGCTTTGCTTATTTGTTCAAGCAGCATGCTGTTAAGTTTTGAAGACAACTCAAATATATATTTTTTGTCATTAGCTATTATTTTATCTATATCAACGTCAAGTCCGTCAATTACATCTTTCATAATTACATCCAGCGAATGCAACCCTTCAGGG
Source organism: Nautilia abyssi (assembly GCF_055388085.1). NCBI lineage: Bacteria > Pseudomonadati > Campylobacterota > Epsilonproteobacteria > Nautiliales > Nautiliaceae > Nautilia > Nautilia abyssi. Next base: position 293,343 of record NZ_AP042376.1, read on the forward strand.
TTTTTAGGCTTTGCAAGTTTTTGATACAGTGTTTCTTTAAACATCGTTTCAAGCTCTTTTTTATCTTCTTCGGTTAAAAATTTCATATTAAGGCTCTCCCACAAGTTTTTTTACGGCGTTTTTTATCCTTTTTTTCTGGATTTCAATTTCTTTTAATAATATCAATTATATCCAATTTGTCTAAAAAGTTTCAATACGTCAGTTGTTTCGGTTAAATTAATTAAACTTCAAAATTAAAGAGTGATATTGATCAGGAATTAGATTTTATTACAATTGTCAAACTAAGAAATAAAGAGAGTTTTTTAGAAGAGACTTTAGGCAAAGAGAAGAATAGAGTGTTTATTTAATTAAAACCATTCTCCTATTTTTCGTCCTATCAACGGGTCGAACAATGCAGAAAAAAAGAGAAACAGTACAATTTGTATTGCGCTGATTTCAATATTATTCATTAATTAATTCCCTCATTTGAATAATTGCCTGTTTAAGTCCTAAGAATACGGAATTTGCAATGATACTGTGACCTATATTAAGTTCAACGATCCCTTTTATATCAGCTATCGGTTTTACGTTTTGGTAATTAAGCCCGTGTCCCGCCGCTACTTCAAGCTCAAGTTCGTTTCCGAGTATTGTTGCGTCTTTAAGCAGTTTTAATTCAAGTTCAAGTTCTTTTTTCAGTGTTTTTCTATCCATATTTTCAAAAACATTAAAAGTGGTATGGTTTATGTTGGTATTTAACGCCAAATGCATGTTTGCGTATTTGCCCGTATGAAGTTCTATCATTTCAGCACCGATTTCGGCTGATTTTTTTATCTGTTCAAAATCCGGATCTATAAACAGCGATACTTCAATATCGTTTGCATGTAATTTATCGATTGCGTTTTTAATTTCTTTTTCAAATTTAATTACGTCAAGTCCGCCTTCGGTTGTAACTTCTTCTCTTTTTTCAGGTACGAGTGTGGCGCGGTGCGGTTTTAAAGTGCAGATAATATCTATGATTTCGGGATTGATAGAACATTCCATATTTACCGGTAGGAAGCTGTTTTCGCATATTCTTTTTGCGTCAAAATCGGTAATGTGTCTTCTGTCTTCCCTTAAATGGATAGTTACCTGGTCTGCTCCTGCTTCTTTTAAAATGTGCAGAGCCATTAAAGGATCGGGTTCGTTAATTTTGCGGGCGTTTCTGAGAGTGGCGATATGGTCGATATTGATTCCGAGTTTCATAAATATCCTTTTTTAAATTTTGTTATAATTTTATCAAAAAGGAATTAAATGAAGTATTATATCGGAACCGACCATGCCGGATTTGAAATTAAGCCTTTTGTAATAGAATATTTGGAAAAAAAAGGTATAGAGGTAGAAGATTTAGGAACATATTCTACCGAAAGCGTGGATTATCCGGATTTTGCTCATAAAGTAGCCGAAGCTGTTTTGGCTAATCCCGGAACAATGGGGATTTTAATCTGCGGAAGCGGAATTGGAATGAGTCTTGCTGCAAACAAACATAAAGGTATAAGAGCGGCTCTTTGCCATGATTATTATACAGCTGCAATGGCCAGAAGACATAATAATGCAAACGTTTTATGTTTCGGTGCAAGAATTGTAGGACTCGGAGTAGTAGAGTCTATTCTTGACGCATGGATTGAAAACGAGTTTGAAGGCGGAAGACACGAGAGGAGGGTCAAAAAAATTGATATTTAACTGGATTTTTTTAACAACGGTTATCGTTGTTATTCTTTTTTTGACTTTTAGAATGTTTTATTACAAACATTTGTATGAAAAGTCGGAAGAAAGACGTAAACAATTAAAAAGTAATTTAATTGACGCGGAAATATTAATTAAAAAGTACCAGATTCAGCTTCAGAGATCTTTAGGAAACTTAGAACTTTTGGATGATGAGGTTACTAAACTTAAAAACGATTTAAAATCGGTAAAAAGCAGAAACGCTCAAATGAGAACGGAAAACGAGCAGCTTAAACGTAAAATCAGAGAGCTTGAAAATAAAATCGAAGCTTTACTCTAATTTCATATTTTTTATCAGGTATATCAATAAAAGCGGAAGCAATATTACGTTTAAGAGCAGTTTGGCTAAATATAATGAGGCAAGATTAAGCATTGCATTTATAATCTCCTGCGTATGAGCTATATAAAAATGCGCACTCTCCTGTATTTCTTTAAGTGAATTCTTTGTATCGTTTATAGTATTTGATATTTTATCCCATATACTGTTTTGGGACTGTATATTTTGAGGTTCTATTTTTTTTGTATAAGGTTTAAGCGTCTGTATGTTTTTTGTGATATTAGGTTCGAAATAATATTTGTCAAAATAAGAAGATATAACTGCGCTAAACGGCAAAAACAGTCTAATTAAAATAAAAACAATTAGAGTATTTTTAAGAATTTTAGATTTATAAAACAGGTTAAGAAGCGCTAAAATAATAATTATTAACGTAAATACCGGAAGTTTTGAAAGTTCGTATATTATTTTTTCACTTCCCAGCGCCCAAAGAGAAAGGGTTAACAAATCGGAAAATCTCTCAGTGGCATCGTTGATAGGATCAAGCGCCTGTCCTAATGCCAGATTGCCTTCGATTCCGACTCCGACCGTTACCGAGCTTTCCTGAATAATGGAAACGGCTGCGTTTATGCTTCTTGTAACAGCATATGTTACAGCCGACTGTTTAAGAGATGAATTTAGATAACTGTTTGTGATTTTGTCGTATAGAGGAACACTTATAACTGTCAGTATGGCTAAAAGAGAAAGAAATAGAGCCTGTTTGTTTATTTTTTGCAGCAGCTCATTCATTTTTTCTTAGGCCTAAAAGCTGTCGGACTTTCTATATAATCTCCGCCGATCAGGTCTATTGCGTAAGGAATTGCGGGCCATACGGCTTCAAGGTTTTCTCTTATTGCTTTGGGAGAACCCGGGAGGTTTAAAATAAAGCTGTTTTTAACAACTCCCGCTGTACCTCTTGCGAGTATGGAAGTCGGAACATATTTTAAAGAATGCATTCTCATAAGCTCTCCGAAACCCGGAAGCTCTTTTTCTAGAACTTCTTTGGTCGCTTCCGGAGTTACGTCTCTTGGTGCAGGACCGGTGCCTCCGGTCGTGAGAATTAATGAACATTTCTCTTCTACCGCTTCTTTTAATGTTTTTACAATCGTTTCATAATCGTCGGGTATAAGTTTATAAACTGTTTCGAATTCGTTTGTTATGTTTTCTTTTAAAAAGTTTTCAATTTCTTTTCCGCTTTTATCTTCATATATTCCGGCACTTGCCCTGTCGCTCATTGTAATAATTGCGATTTTTAACATACAAATCCTTTTTTTGTAATTATATAATATATTGTTGAATAATTTTGTGTCTGTCACTTGTTATTGAAAAGTGAGGAATTATTCCTCACCTTCTTTGTCCGCAGTCTCTTTAACAGAGTTTTTTGCAATAGTTTCAAGATTTGAGTTGATTTTGAATATTACCATGATAATTTCAAGATATATTCTTACAGTAACCGCTCCTATAACGATAATAAGCAGTCCGCTTACAAAACTTTGGAACGTGAAACCGTAGTAACCCCCAAACATTTCAGCTATACCGCCGATAAAAACACCTAAAAGCATAAGCCAGTAAATAACTGTAATCGCAGTAGGCGTTATAAATCTGTTAAAGAAAAAAAAGTCTTTGATATTCATTTTTCATCCTTTCCCCTTTAATTAGCAAGGATGAAAGTGTAACATAAAATATGGAAGTTTAATGAGGAAAGAGAAAAAGAAGATTATTCAGCGTCGTAATCGATGCCTTCTTTTTCTTTAAGCATTTTAATAAGGTGCTGTCTGTAACCTTCAACCCATTTATCAATGTCGTCAACTTTGATTCTTGCAACTCCTGTTTCAAGAGCCGCTCTTGCAACTGCTGCAGATTCGTCAACGAATACTCTTCTGTCAAAAGGTTTTGGAAGGATGTATTCTTTTCCGAATGTTAAATCAGCTCCACCGTAAGCGTCTTTTACGTATTTAGGAACAGGTTTTTTAGCCAGGTCTGCTAATGCATGACATGCTGCAATTTTCATTTCCATGTTTACTGCGCTTGCGTGAGTATCAAGAGCTCCTCTGAAGATGAAAGGGAATCCAAGTACGTTGTTAACCTGGTTAGGGTAATCGCTTCTACCTGTCGCGATAATTAAGTCGTCTCTTACTTCTAAAGCAAGTTCAGGTTTGATTTCCGGATCAGGGTTTGCCATTACGAATAACATTGCGTTTGGTGCAAGTGTTTTAACCATGTCCTGAGTAATACAGTCAGCCACTGAGTTACCGATAACAGCGTCAGCGCCTTTAAGTGCGTCAGCTAAAGTTTCGATGTCTTCGTCAACCGCCCAAGGCTGTTTATATTTATTCAGATCGTCTCTTCTTGTAGTTACCGCACCTCTTGAGTCAACTAAAACGATGTTTTTAGCTCCCATTGCTTTGTACATTTCTGCTGCTGCCAGACCGGCTGCACCCGCACCTAAAATAACGATTCTGATGTCTTCGAATTTTTTACCTGTAAGTTCGCATCCGTTTAGAAGCGCTGCTGCAGAAATAATTGCAGTACCGTGCTGATCGTCGTGGAATACAGGAATATCGCATCTTGCCTGAGATTCTTTTTCAATATCGAAACATTTTGGAGCTTTGATGTCTTCTAGGTTGATACCTCCGAATGTAGGTGAAATAGCTTCTACTACTTTTACGATTTCTTCAGTTTCGTGAACTTTTAATTCAATATCGAATGCGTCAATATATGCGAATTTTTTGAATAATACTGATTTACCTTCCATAACAGGTTTACCTGCTACAGGTTTAAGAGTACCAAGTCCTAATACCGCAGTCGAATCTGAAACAACGGCTACAAGGTTTGCTTTGTTTGTATATTCATATGCAAGGTTTTCGTCTTTGTCTATTTCAAGACACGGAATTGCAACTCCAGGTGAATATGCGATTGATAAGTCTTTTGAGTCCCTTACCGGTTTTGTGACTTCGATTGCAATTTTACCAGGGACAGGTTTGGCGTGGTATTCTAATGCCTCTTCTTTAGTGAATACTGGTTTTGACATTTCGTCTCCTTTTATATTTTTGTTACAATTATATTCAAAAGTTACAAATATTTACAATTTTTATATTTTATTAAACGGCAAGTGTTACAAATCGTAAAGGAAAAAAATGATAATAGATACGCATACACATCTTGATAATGCCAAATTTATGGATGATGTCGATGAAGTAATCAAAAGAGCGGAGGAAAACGGCGTAAAAAAGTTTATAATTCCTGCCGCCGATCCGGCTGATCTGCCAAGAGCGATAGAGCTTGCAGACAAATATGATGAAATATATTTTGCGGTAGGATTTCATCCTGTTGATATAGATAAATATGATGAGAAACTTATCACCTGTTTTATAAACCATCCCAAATGTGTAGCGGTTGGTGAAATAGGGCTTGATTATCACTGGGTAAAAGAAGAGGAACAAAGAAAAAAACAGATAGAGATGTTTCACAGACAGATAGAAATTGCCAAAGAGTATAATAAACCTATAATAGTTCATATAAGGGAAGCCACTGAAGACAGTCTTAAAGTATTGGAAGAACATCCTCAAATCAAAGGAGTGCTTCACTGTTACAACGCTGCGGAGCAGCTTTTGAAGCTTAAAGACAGGTTTTATTACGGAATAGGCGGTGTTATAACATTCAAAAACGCCAAAAAACTCATAAACGTGTTTCCTAAAATTCCTAAAGACAGGGTGGTTATAGAAACGGATGCGCCTTATCTTACTCCGCATCCTTTCAGAGGAAAAAGAAACGAGCCTGCGTATACGGTTTATGTACGAGACAAAATTGCCGAACTTTGGGATGTTGAACCTGAAGAGGTTGAAGAAATAACAACAAAAAACGCAAAGGAACTTTTTAATATATGAAAAAGATTATTTTATTTTTAATGCTGTCTCTTTATTTAACGGCCGATGTTGTTACGAATAAAAACATACAGGTGCTTAATGCGTTAAACATAAATGATGAATTTGTCGAGAACAGAAGCCTGCAGAGGCTTTACAAAGAGTATGCAAAAAAGAAAAAAGAGTATTTTTTAAACGTTCTTCAAAACGGTTACGATTATCTGCCTTTAATTAAACAGTCTATTATTAAAAACAACCTCCCAAAAGAGCTTATATCGGTAGCAATGGCGGAAAGTTATTTAACTACATCTGCAAGGTCGGATAAAAAAGCTATAGGTTTGTGGCAGTTTATGCCCCAGACTGCAAAAAGATACGGTCTTAAAATTGACGAATATGTCGACGAAAGAAAAGATCCGGTCAAATCGACTGAAGCAGCCGTAGAATATCTGAGTTATCTTCACCATTTTTTCGGAAAATGGTATCTTGCGATAATGGCTTACAATGCGGGAGAAGCGAGGGTTGTCGAGGCGGTCGTAAGAGCAAAAGTAGATAAACTCTGTTTAAAACTCGGGAAAAAATGCAGACATGATAAAACTATTAGAAAATACAGACAGATCATCAGGGATTATCAACGAAGAGGCAGATATGCTTTCGGAAAACTTTATGAACTTTATAAAAAGCTTAGTTATATACATATCAGTCTGAATGATCTTTTAAGATATCAAAAAGGTTTAAAAAGGCAGTATCTTCCTAGGGAAACGAGGAAGTATATTTTAAAAATCATAGCTATGTCGTTTTTGTTTAACAGTGACGACTTTATACAGTATACGAATGCGTATCTTCTAAACAGCGGAGTGGTTTCAGACTTGAAAAGGGTTGAAGTGCCGGCGGGTACGTCACTTTATTATGTTAGTAAAATATTAAACGTGCCTTACAGGGAAATAAGAAAATATAACGAACATCTGAATTATTCGTTTACTCCGCCTTATAAATATTATATTTATATTCCGTATAAAAAACTGGCCATGTTTAAACTTAAATTTCATCCTAAACACTATTTTATGGTTTACAGGGTTAAAAAGGGAGATACTTTAATTAAAATTGCAAGAAGATTTGATACTAAAGTAAGATTTATTAAAGATTTTAACAGACTCGGACGATTTTTGCATATCGGTCAGAGGCTTGTTATTCCGTTAAATAATATTTATGTAAAATACAAAGTAAAAAGAGGCGATTCACTTAGAAAAATAGCAAGGGAATTCGGAATCGATTATAAAAAAATAATAAGGGTTAACGAACTTAAAAGCACAACAATCAGAGTAGGACAGATATTAAAAGTACCACAAGGACTGAGATGAAAAAAACGCTTTTATTAACGGCTGCAACTTTAGTGTTATTTACGGGATGTACAGAAAGATACGTAACCGAAGTATACAGCACGCCAGGAGTAAAAAAAGGCACACAAAAAGTTTACAGTGTAAACGGCAACGTATACTATCCTAAAAAAACGGTGCCAATAGGCTGGACTCAGACCGGAATTGCCAGCTGGTACGGGCCTAATTTTCACGGGAAATATACCAGTAATGGCGAAATATACAATATGTACGCTTTTACGGCCGCACATAAAACGCTTCCGATGGATACTATGGTAAAGGTTACCAATCTTAACAACGGCAAAAGCGTGATTGTAAGAATAAACGACAGAGGGCCGTTTGTAAAAGGGAGAATTATAGATTTGAGTTATGTCGCGGCGAAACAGATAGGTGTGGACAGAACCGGAACTGCACCTGTCAGGATAACCGTTATAGGATTTAAAGGTAAAAATTACGTAAACGGATATATGATTCAGGTTGGAGCGTTTTTACATAAAGGCGGAGCGGAATATACGGCTCAAAAATACAGGGAGTTAGGATATAATACGAGTGTCTTAAAAAAAGGCGATTTTTATAAAGTATTTATAGTAGGATTTAAAACATATTCGGAAGCTAAGAGATTTAAACTGTCTCATAAATTAAACGGATTTATCGTAGGAGAATAATATGACGGAAATAAAAAGAGAAACAAAAGAAACTAAAATAGAAGTAAAACTTGAAATTAACGGAAGCGGAAAATCAAATATTTCAACAGGCGTAGGGTTTTTCGACCACATGCTTGAAGCTTTGGCAAAACACAGCGGTATGGATTTGGAAGTGTTTTGTGACGGAGATATATATGTAGATTACCATCATACGGTTGAGGATGTGGGTATCGTAATAGGAGAAGCGCTGTTTAAAGAAGTGTATCCTATTGAAAATATAGAAAGATACTCTAATGCGGTGGCAGTTTTGGATGAAGCGGCCGTTGAAGTGGATATGGATATAGGAGGCAGAGCGTATCTTGTATATGAAATGCCAAGGGAAGGCGCTATTAAGGACTTTGATTTGGAACTTGTTGAAGAATTTTTTAAATCTCTTGTATTTAACTTTAAAATAGCTGCACATATTATATATAAAAGAGGCACAAACAAACATCATATTATTGAAAGCGCGTTTAAAGCGTTTGCCGTGGCTCTTAGAAGAGCGCTTGCTTATAGAAAAAGCGGGATTCCTTCAACAAAAGGCGTATTATGATAGAGCTTATCGTAATAGACGTTGACGGAACTCTTACAGACGGTAAAATATACTATTCAAACAGCGGAGACGAAGTAAAAGCGTTTAATATAAAAGACGGACTTATGATTAAAAGCTGGAATCGGCTTGGTAAAAAAAGCGCTATTATCACCGGAAGGGTTTCGAATATAGTTGACAGAAGAGCGAAAGAGCTTGATATTACATACGTAAAACAGGGTGTAAGAAATAAAAAAGAAGTTCTGGATTCAATAGTTGAAGAAATGGGGATTTCATATTCGGAAGTAGCCGTTATTGGGGATGATATGAATGATCTCTCAATGCTTAGACTCGTTAAAAAATCATTTGCGCCTTATGATTCTAATCCGTATATTTACGATTTTGTAAATTATCCTCTGAAAAAAAACGGAGGAGAAGGAGCTGTTGCCGAAATGATAGAGTTTTTGTTAAAAGAAGAAAAACTTTACGATAAGTTTTTGGCGTTATGGTAAAAGCAGTTTCTTTTGCCGTATTGGTATTTGGAATTATGCTGTATCCGTTATTAATGGGAGAGTATAAAACCACTCATACGGTTAAAGCCTCTGCAAAGCTTCCGGATGTCGAGTTTAATAAAGGGAAGTTTTATATATATAATGGTGAACTTCAAAAAGAAGGCAGTTTTAAAAAACTTGATATGTACAAAAAAAATTACATTGCGTATGATTTAAATGTTAAAGATTTAGTAAAATTAGAAGACTATAAAGCGGACAAAACGGTATTCGAAGACGATTTGGTTACCGGATATAATGTCTGGTATAAAAACAAAGATATAGAATTAATTACAAATTTAGCTTATTATAATAAAATAACGAAACTTTTAAGCGGCGGTAAATTTAAACTTTATTCAAAAGATTTTAGAGGATACGGTAAAAGTTTCAAGGTGGACGATAAAAAAAATCTGTATGCCAAAAATATAATATATTATTTAAAGGTTGAAAAATGAAAAAACTTTTTTTAATGTTGATACTTGTTATAAGTTTTGTAAGTGCTGAGGAGCTGAAAGTAACAAGCAAATATTTCCACTATGATATGGCAAAAAAAGAGAGTGTGTTTAAAGGCGACGTTAACGCCACAAAAGGAAAAGACAATATTCAGGCTGAGGAGATGATTGTTTATTTTGATAAAAATAAAAAACCTCAGAAATTTGTCGCTATAGGAAATGTCAGGTTTGTAATAGCACTTGATAAAAACTCAACATACAAAGGCAGAAGCGACAAGCTTGTATATCAGCTTCACAACGGAAATATAATATTAACAGGCAATGCCAAAATAGTTAAACTTGAAACAAACGAAAGCGTAAAAGGAAACAGAATAGTACTTAACAGATTTACTAAAAACGCAGAAGTAACCGGAGGTAAAAAACCGGTAGAAATCATAATAAAGGTTAATGAGTGAAAGTAAAATTTATAACATCGGCACCGTCGATTAATGAAGCAATTGATCCGAATTTTACGGAAGTTGCTCTTCTTGGACGAAGTAATGTGGGTAAAAGTAGCTTTTTAAACGCTTTTACCAATCAAAAAATAGCAAAAACATCCCAAACACCGGGAAAAACCAGACTGATTAATTTTTTTGAAGTGGAAGACGAAGGTAAAAAATACGTTTTGGTTGATCTTCCCGGATTCGGATATGCAAAAGTCAGCAAATCAATGCTGAAAGACTGGGGCAGAAATCTTGATGAGTTTTTAAAAAACAGATTTAATATAAAGCTTTTTATACATCTAAGAGACGCCAGACATCCGGATCTGGATATTGACAATAATGTGGATGAATATATAAATTCATTTAAAAGGAAAGATCAGCAGCTTTTGACGGTCTTTACAAAAATAGACAAATTAAAACAGAGCGAACTTGCAAAGCTGAGACAGAAATATCCTGACGCGCTGTTTGTTTCGAACATGAAAAAAAGAGGTTTTGACAAAGTTAAAAACAAAATTAACGAAATTCTGTGGGGTAATATATCAAATGAATGATTTAGTAATTAAAAAACCCACATTAAGAGAAATAATAGATATACAAAGCGTACTTGAACCGTATGTAAAAGAAGGTATTATTTTAAGAAGAGATGATGATGAAGTCGCTACCAATATACGTTCCTATACGTTGATTTACGATAAAGAAAAGCCGGTTGCTGTTGCTGCGCTGCATATTTTTTCTCCTTTTTTAGGGGAAATCAGATCTTTAGGAGTTGATAAGGATTATCAGGGAAAAGGGATAGGGAAGCTGTTGGTAAGCAGGCTTTTAGAAGAAGCAAAAAATATCGGACTGAAAGAAGTGTTGGTTTTGACGTATAAAAAGGAATTTTTTGAAAAAATCGGTTTTATCGAAATTGAAAAAGAAGCTATTCCGGATAAAAAAATATGGGCGGACTGTATAAAATGCAAATTTTTCCCCAACTGCAACGAAACGGCTCTGATAAAATACTTGTAAGACTGCTGTTAATTTACTTTGTAAATTTTTTCAGCAGTTTTACGCCGTTTTTTCCAATAATGCTTGGAGTTTTCCTGTTTTGTGAAAATTTTTTTATGGCTCTTTTGTTTATTGTTCTGTTTTCACTTTTTCATAATTTTAATCTGCTGTTTTTCAGTATGCTTATGCTGTTTATAAAATTTGTTTTGCTTGAAAGACTGAAAGATATTGTTGATTTTCATTATCAGGATGCCGTTGCGCTTTTTATTGTGTATTTGGCTTTGGGAATATATTTAAGAAACTTTGCGAACATCGAAACTTCAATGCTGTTTATCTACTTAATTTATAATTATGCGTTTGATTTGATAGCAATAAGGCTTTTAAAATGCGAACTAAAATCGTATTAAGTGTAATTTTCGCATTTTATATGCTTCTGATATACAGGGTATACGACCTTAGTATCAAATCAAATGAAAAATACAATAAACTTTCTTTGCAAAACAGGGAAAAAGAGATTTTAATACCTCCCGTTAGAGGTGTTATATACGATAGAAACGGCAAACCTATCGCTTATAACGAGCTGAGGTTTGACATTGCTTTAAAGCCTCATTTGAAAGATAAAGAACTTCATGATGCAATTAACGAGCTTGAAAAAACTCTAAATGACATAAATGCAACAAAGCTTCTTGAAATTTACAAAAAAGAAAATTCTCCGTATAATCATAAGCCTATAGTATTGGTAAAATATGTCAGTGAAGATAAAATTTACAAAGTGCAGCCGTTTTTGAGTCTGGACGACAACATTATTATTACACCTAGCTATTTAAGAAAATATCCGTATAAAGACGTGCTTTCCAATGTTTTAGGATATGTGTCAAAAGCCACTGTTAAAGACCTTCAAAGAAATAAAACGATTGAGCTCACACAAATTTCGGGTAAAAGAGGGATTGAAAAATATTATGACAATATTCTGCAGGGAACGCCTGGCGAAAAGACGGTGATAGTAAATGCAAAAAACGAAATATTAAAAGAAATTGCTTATAAAAAGCCTGTTTCCCATTCTCTTAAATTAAGCATAGACACCCAGCTGCAGTCCATGATTTATAATATGCTTAAAAAACAGAATAAAAAAGGCGCGGTGGTAGTGATGAGGACAAACGGGGAGATACTTGCCCTTGTTACTTATCCAAGTTATGACAATAATCTGTTTGTAAAAGGTATTGATTATAAAACATGGCATAAACTTCTGCATGATATATACCATCCTCTTTTAAATAAGCCCGTAAGCGGTCTTTATCCTCCCGGTTCTACCGTTAAGCCTGCCGAAGGTCTGATTGCTGCGGCCAGCGGAAAATGGAATCCTTGGAAAAAAATAGACTGTCCCGGATATATAGAAATCGGAAACAGAAAATTCAGGGACTGGAAACCGAGCGGACACGGTATGACGGATCTTGTAAAGGCTATTAAAAGAAGTGTCGATACATACTATTATCAGCTTGGTCTTAAAATTGGAATAAATTATCTGGCAAGCCATCTTAAAAAGATGGGATTCGGTCATAAAACTGGAATAGATCTGCCTAATGAAAAAGCCGGAATAGTGCCGGATAAAGAGTGGAAAATAAGAAAATACCATCAGCCGTGGTTTATAGGTGAAACGTTAAATGCGGTTATCGGACAGGGATATTTTCTGGCTACGCCTTTACAGGTGGCGGTTGATACCGCTTTAATTGCAAGCGGAAAGCTTCCAAAACCTTTTGTTGTAGAGTATATAGACAATAATAAAACAAAACCCGTATTAAAAGATGTGCTTACGAAAAGAGAAAAAAGATATCTCGGACTTGTAAGAAGAGGAATGTGGGCGGTTTGTAACGCACCCGGAGGTACTGCTACTAGACATATTACAACTAAGGTAACCATTGCAGGTAAAACGGGAACGGCACAGGTGTATTCTATACCTCAGGAGGTTAAAAGAAGAAAAAGAGAAGACGAACTTGCCTATTTTCACCGTTCACATGCGTGGCTTACCACATTCGGACCTTACAGACACCCTCAGGTGGTCGTTACTGTTTTAATAGAACACGGAGGCCATGGGGGCAGCGCAGCTGGAGGTATTGTAAGTAAAATTTACGACTTTTTGGTAAATAAAGGATTTATTAAAATAAAATAATTAAATTAGATATTTAGCAAATTCCTGTTTGTCTTTTTTAACACCTTTAAATATTTCATCTCCTATAATGATATCCCCGTTTTCTTCTCTGGTATAACTTACCATCATATCCGCCGCAGTTTTTTTAATTTTTTCCGGCGCATCATATTGTATAAGTCCTACCGGACCCGGAAATCCTTTTGTGTACATTTTTTTGAAAAGAGAGCCGCTGTAGTTTTTAAGTACCGGATTTTCTTCCGCTTTTCTGGAGATAATAACCTTAAATCCGTCTATATTAAAGTGTCTTCCGACTTTTAAAACATCTATTTCATCAGGTGTTAAATTTAGTGTTTTTGAAAAATCCTTTAATCTTTTGGAAAAATTGACGTCGGTAAGCAGGCAGCCTCCCGCAGGACTTTCGAAATGTTCCAGACCGTATTGTTTTGCCAGTTCGAGCTGAATTTTTCTGTCTCTTCCGCTTATTGCCAAAAGTTTCTCCCTATCAACCCATCCTTCTTTTTCAGGAACGCTTGGAGGAAGCAGCTTGGCGCTAAGAGGTCTTAGGACAAGTCCTTCTGCGTTGGCCAGTTTGTTTACGGCGTTCATTGCGGGGAGTCTCTGGCTCATAGGCCTTTGTCCCACAACTTCTCCGCTTATTATGAATTTGGCATCTGTTTTTTGCATATATTCTTTAGCGACTCTTATCATGTTGGCATGGCAGTCGATGCACGGGTTCATATTTTTACCGTAACCGTATACAGGGTTAAAAAGAATGTTTTTAATATAATCTTCTTTAGTGTCCAGTATTGTCAGTTTTATACCGAGTTCGTCCGCAAGTGTCTGCAGGTCTTTGATTTTGTTTTTATTGCTTTCAAATCCTACGTCAATATATACGCCTTCTACTTCAATATTCTGGTCTTGTATGAGTTTTATTGCCAGTGCGGAGTCCAAACCCCCGCTAAACAGTGCTATCGCTTTCAACTAATTCTCCTTTTTTTAACTGTAAAACTTTATAGTTTAGTATTTTTAATTTATGCATTTTTTCATCTGTTGGAAGGTTTGACGTTTTTAATTTCAGAATTTTATTCTGATAGTACGGAATCAGCAGTTTTATTATCTGTTTTTTTAATGCTTCCATATCCAGGCAGAGTATGTCTTCACGCAGCACAATATCTAAAAGCTCCGGATCGTCAAATTTTTCTTCGTAGACGAGTTTTAATTCTTTTTGATGTGTTTTAAATACGTCTGTGCTTAAATATTCAACGATTTCATCCATTATATGAGGATTTTCGTAAAGAGTTTTGATAATAGACGCTTCAGCTACTTCTATCCTCTTGTTCTGGGAAGAAACGCTTTGGCCTGAAGACCTTACGCTTAAAAGTTTTGGGTTAATCTGTAAAAACTGGGAAGCTTTTATTATAAAACTTTCCCTTATAATTTCAGGAAGTGTAAAAATGTATTCTTTAAGCTCGTCAACGGCGGCCTTTTTTTGAACCGGATTTTTTATATCGTATTTCTGTATTGTATAACTGATAATAAAGTCCAAAAACGGTATGGCTTTTTCAAAATATATGTTTAAATCGTCTCCGTTTTTAACTACATCCGCCGGATCCAGTCCTTGAGGGAAAAGAATCACTCCGCCTTCAAAAAAATTTTTAAACAGGAGTTTAGATGCTTTCAAAGCCGCGTTAATTCCCGCATTGTCATTGTCGTAAGAAAGAAGTATTTTGGAAGAAAGCTTTTGAAGCTGCGGCAGATGCTCCTGCGTAAGAGCGGTACCCAGTGTCGCTATTGCGGTATTGTATCCGGCCTGATGAAGCATTATTACATCCATATATCCTTCTACGATAATAGCCTGTTTTTTTCTTAAAATGTGTTCTCTTGAAAAATTAAGACCGTAAAATGTTTTTGATTTATTGAATATTTTCGTATTTGTAAAGTTAATGTATTTTGCAGGATGGTTTGATATTGTCCTGCCTCCCATTGCGATAATTTTACCGCTTGGGGAAAAAATAGGGAAGGTGATTCTTTCTATCAGCCTTGGATATTCCCCGTTTTCGGACAGAACTCCTAAATCTTTTAATTCTTTTATATTTAAATTCGCATTTTTAAAAAACTGGAACTGCTTTTTGCTGTCCGGTGCGTATCCGAGTGCGAATTTTTCTATAGTCGAATCTTTTATTCCTCTGGTTTTGAGATATTCGTAGGCAGTTTTATTTTTATAGAGCTCCTGGATATAAAAAGAGTTTACTTTTTCAAGTACATCCGTTCTGACAAAAGAAGAGCTTTTGGAATATTCGAGTTTGAAGTTGTACATACTTGCCAGTTTTTCCAGTGCTTCCGGGTATGAGAGCTTTTCAATGTCCATGACGAATTTAATTGCGTCTCCGCTGGCTCCGCATCCGAAACAGTGATATATCTGTTTTGCCGGGCTTACTATAAAACTCGGTGTTTTTTCACTGTGAAAAGGGCACAGGGCTGTATAGTTACTTCCCTGTTTTTTTAATTGGACATAATTGCCTACTACATCAACAATATCGACGATACTTTTTAGGTTTTCAATTGACTCTGGTTTAATCATAATGAAATTATAGTAAAATTTTACTAAAAGCAGTGCGAAGGAGCATTATGGATTTTAGAGATCCTCTTTTTAGCGTTATTATGTTTTTCGTAATCGTATTATTAAGCGTACTGATTACAATGGCGCTGGGAAGATTGAGGGAATATTACAGGGAAAAAAAGCTTAATGAGTTTTTAAAAGATTTTGAATATATAAAAATAGAAAACTTAAAACTGGACGAAGCATCAATAGATGCGTTGTATCTGTTGGCAAAAGCTTATGAAAAAGAAGGCGATTTTGAAAAATCCCTAAAAATATATCTTTGGATAAGTAAAAATATAAACAGTACTGAAATATTAAGACATATTGCCACTCTTTATTACAAAGCAGGTTTTTTGGAAAAGGCCAAAAAAACGGCATATCAGATTTTGTCTACAAAACCGAGAGATATAGAAACGCTCAAACTTTTACTGCTTATAGATGAGAAGCTTGGAAATCTTAATGAAATTATTAATGTGCTTGAAATATTTGAGGAACTTGAAGTCTCTTTAAGCGAAGAAAAAGCTTTTGCTCTTTTAAAGCTTGCTTTAAACGATAAGTGCAATATTGAATTTTGTAAAGAAATAAAAAGTCTGGATGATATATATAAAACCTATCCTTTTATACAAAGAGAATATCTCAAAACGCTGTTTAATAAAGAGCCTGAAAAAGCGTATAATGAAATTCCGGAAGATAAGGTTTATGAATATCTTGATCTGTACTGGCACAGAAACGATATACCGGATATTCCTAAATTTTCAAATGTTTTAGCAGCAAAGCATCTTAAAAAATGTAATAAGCAGGGACCTTTTGAAATAGAAATTTTAAAACAGGTAAAAAAAGATTTTGCGGATTTGGAATTTGAATATGTATGCTCAAACTGCAAAAAAGTATTTCCTCTTTATTCTACGAGATGTCCAAACTGCCATAAACTTTTTAAACATAAACTAATGTTCAATATCGTGGAAAAACAGGATTTAAAAAATATAGAGTTTTAGGTACACCTGTAAGCCGGGTTCTGTTTATGAGAGTATTTATCTAGGCGCACACCTTACGGTGCCGCTCATGCGAAGGGTAATGATGCAAGGCTTTACCATCCCTTCTTGCTGCGGGGCGGGTTTACCATGACGGAATATGTTGCCATATTCCCGGTGAGCTCTTACCTCACCTTTTCACCCTTGCCTGTGGCTAAAACGCCCATCGGCGGTTTGTTTTCTGTGGCACTTTCCCTCGTCTTGCGACGGCAGTCCGTTAGACTGACCCCTGCCTTGCTGCAGCCCGGACTTTCCTCTGGTCTCCCAGCACTCTCTCGGTGTACCTATATATAATTATATCAAAATTTACTGCCGCATATATATTCACAGTCTTCTAAAATTTTTGCTTCATGAATTTCTCCTGCAGGTACTTTTAACACATCTCCTTTTTTTAAGCGGTATGAGTTTTCTTTTGTATTGATAGTCATTTCGCCTTTTAACATAACTCTTATTTCTTCATAAGGATGAGAGTGCCAGTCGTAATATGTGCCTTTGGAATCAGACCATATAAATATGTTTTTGTAACCGTCTTTTTCAAGGTTGGCGACTGTTTTGTCAATATCCATAAAATCTCCTTGAAATTTTTAAAATTTTACCTAAAATACGACAAAACTCTTGACATTAAAAAATAATTTTTATACAATTTCAACACCTCAAGCGATGGGCTGTCGCCAAGTGGTAAGGCAGCGGACTTTGACTCCGTCATTCGGAGGTTCGAATCCTCCCAGCCCAGCCATTTTTTTGACGCGGGGTAGAGCAGCCTGGTAGCTCGTCGGGCTCATAACCCGAAGGTCGCAGGTTCAAATCCTGCCCCCGCAACCAAAAATTAATCAATATGGTGTCTGTCACTAAAAGAAAGTCAATAATGATATTTTTAACTTTTCTATCCAGTCTGCTAACTTTAAATATATATGCTTATCAAAGCAACTATCCGTTTAAAAATCTCCTGAAACAGTCCGTAAAGCTGCAGGCTCCTACAAGCAGATATAATCCTGAATATTCAATAGGTTACGGAAAATTCAAGCCCAGTATCAATAACAAATATTTTGTTTTGGATAAAAACAGAATAGTGTTTAAAGTGTGCGGTAATCATAAAAGAAGCGAGTTTCGTTTTAGAAAAGAATGGAAAACGGATAACAAAAACGGTGTTTTTTTACATGTATTGTGTAATGTATATCCTGTAAACTGTAACAGGGAATTTACTTTTTTACAGATTCATGCTGATCCAAAAAAGTCAAAAGCTCCTAATAAACCTCTTTTAAGAATAGTTTGGATTAAAAAATACAAAAATATAAAAAACGGAATATGGGCCGTAATAAAAAATAAAAACAGCTATTCAAAAATATATTTAGGTGTTTTACATAATCCTTTAAATATAAAAGTTGAAATCAAAAAAAATATTTTAAATATTTATTATCAAAAAAAATTAAAAGTACTGAAAGACGTTTTTTACTGGGAAAAGTATTACAGCTATTTTAAACTTGGGGTATATAATCAGTGCGAAGGTTGCAGCATAAGCGAATTTTATGAAATTGACACTAATACCATATTCTCTCAAGATAAAGCCCGTTAGGCGGTGCTAAATGCTTGGATATAAGCTCTTTTTTCGAAAGCTGTTTGTCTAAATCGTCCAATGTTAAAATGTTTTCGTTTATTTTCAGTATAAAATCCACAATAAGTCTTATCTGTCCTCTTAAAAAGCCGTTTCCGGCTATTTTAATTACAGTAAATGATTTATATTTGTAAATTTTCGTTTTGTAAATTTCTCTTATATATGAGTTAACTTCACTTCCGGTCTTGGCAAAATACTCAAAATCGTGTTTTCCTTCAAAACGTTTAAGGGCCTTTTTTATAAGCGGTATATCTATTTTTTGAGGATAATAAGTTATGTAATCTGAAGTATGAGGTGAGTAAACATGTGATAAAATGTATCTGTAGCTTCTTTTTTTGGCGTCAAATCTTGGATTAAAGCCGGCATTTGCAAATTCAAGTTTTTTAATATGGATATATGGGTGCAGGATTTTATTTAAAGAATTTTTAAGTTTGTTAATTTCCCAAAAGTCTGGGGCGTCGAAAGCAATTATCTGGTTAAGGGCGTGAACTCCTCTGTCAGTCCTTCCTGCATGTGTTACGGCTGAAGATATGTTTAGTTTTTGTAGAGAATTTTCAATTTCTCCCTGAACGGTGATTTTGTCAGGCTGTTTTTGCATACCGTAAAATTTGCTTCCGTCATAGCTGATAGCGGCTTTTAGTTTTAAAATGGCGTTTTCCTTTTAAAAGCGATATAACCTGAAATAAAAAACAGAATACTGATGAGTGTATTTATCCACAGCGATGACGTCGTTTTCGTAACAACTAAATATATTACAAGCAGGGCAATGGCAAATACCAGAGACCTGTTTTTGTGTATTCTGGAGTGAAAAAACGAAATAGGGGGAATAAAAAATATCAGACTGACAGGCAGCAGTGCAAAAGGAAGATAGAATCCGAAAAGTTTTTTAAACTTTTGAAAATATTCGGAGAATCTGAAAATCGAATAGTTGCTTTTAGGGATTTTTTTATTTATATACATAGTATCGAAATTTATTATTGCGTTTTTATCAAACGAATAAACGTTTCCTTTTTCAAGCTCAAAAGTCAAGTAGCCTTTGTCAGTTTTTAAATCGGCGTATTTTGCAAGGATTAACTGATTGTTTTTATTATTGTATAAAATAAGATTTTCGTATTTTTTAGCTTTTTTTGATGTTGTGAAAATGTTCCATTCTCCAAATTTTTGGGATATTTGAGATGTCTGGAAGTTAAACCTTGCTTCTTGCTGTTTTTGTGCTTTGAAATTTTTAAAAGCTATTTTTGCATAAGGAATGGAAACAAAGAGAATAATTAGATTTATTACAGTTAATAAAACTGAAAAATAAAAAAACGGTTTTAAAAGTTTAAACGGCTTCACTCCCAGTGAAAATAGCGCTACAAGCTCCTGTGTTTCGCTGTGTTTTGAAAAAAGTGAAACTATTGAAATAAAGAATGAAATAGATAATGCTATAAACAGGACTTTCGGAAGGGAAAGCATATACATTTTAAAAAGTTCCGCAAACGTTATGTGAATGTTTGAAGTGATATTTGCTATGGATATGATAATAACTATTGACGTAATTAAAAACAGAATCAGAAATATCATTAAAAATATCGGCCAGAAGCCTGATATAAGATATTTTGAAAGTCTATCCATATATGTTGCTCCATAATAATTCAAAATATCCGTTGAATATCCAGACGATAAATGTGCCTAACGCCAAAAAAGGTATAAAAGGCAGTTCAAAATCATTGTTTTTAATTCTGTTGTAAATTGAAGGCAGTATAGCTAGCGCCGAACCTATAAAAATAGCGATTAAGGCAAGTTTTACCCCCAAAAGCGCTCCCATAGTTCCCGCTACGATAATATCTCCCTCGCCCATTGCTTCTCTTTTTATAATATATGACACATAATATCTGATTAAACTCATGCCTCCCATTAATATCAATGCGTTTGTGAAATTGTTTAAAATATCGGTTGAATTAAAAAACGCTAGTGTTAATGCAAGCAGATTAAGTGAATCGGGTACCGCTTTATAGTCAAAATCTATCATACTCAGTGCCAAAAGAGTTGAAAATACGGCAAAATTAATAATAAAAAATATATTTAAACCGGTTTTGTAATAAACAATTACGGCTATTATGCCTGTCAGCAGTTCTATAATAGGATAACGCACAGAAATTTTTGCTCCACATGAAGCACATCGGCCTTTTAATATAAGCCATCCAATTATTGGAATGTTATGCCAAGGCTTTATTTTTGTGCCGCAGGCCGGACAGCTGCTAGGCGGCGATATTATGCTTTTTTGTTTAGGCAGTCTGTAAATGACTACATTTAAAAAACTTCCTATACAAAGTCCAAATAAAAAAACAAATAAAAGTTCAATATTCTCCATATTACATCTCCAGTTTTATATTCCGCCGAATCTTCTTTCTCTCAGGTGAAACGATTTTATAATTTTATCAAGTTCTTCGGGTGTAAAATCCGGCCAAAGAGTATTTGTAAAAAACATTTCGGCGTAAGCGCACTGCCATAACAGAAAATTGCTAAGTCTGATCTCTCCGCTTGTTCTTATTAAAAGATCCACGTCTCTGCTTATGTCCAGATTGTTTTGTATGTTTTCTTCTGTAATTTCTTCGTTTTTGTCTATTAATTTTTTAACGGCTCTTGTTATTTCGTTTTTGCTTCCGTAGTTTAACGCCAAAATTTGCGTAAGTTTTTTATTGTTTTTCGTTTTTTCTTTTGTGAGTTCGATTCTTTTTTTCAGTTTGTCGGAAAATTTTGAAATATCGCCTATTGTTTCAAATCTGATATCGTTTTTAATATATGTTTCAAGCTCTTTTTCCAGATAATTTTCCAGAAGTTTCATTAAAAATTCTACTTCCATTTTGGGTCTTTTCCAGTTTTCAGTAGAAAAAGCGTATAGCGTTAAATAGGATATTTCGTCATTCTGTGCACAGTATTCGGTGATTTTTCTGACCGTTTCGGCACCTTTTTTATGTCCTTCTATTCTTTTTAAACCTCTATTTTTCGCCCATCTCCCGTTTCCGTCCATAATGATAGCTATATGCATATATTAAACCTTTAAATTTAATAAGTTTTCAGAAAAATTATATAAAGGCGACACTTCTTTTTTGTATAAAAACAGTTCCAAAGAAAGCTCGTCTTTATATAAATTTATTAACTGCAGTGTAGCATTATAAGGTGAATAAACCGTTAACGAGTTTTCTGTTATCTCACCTTCGAGTTCCCCTAAATGATTGAATATTGCATAAAATTTTACCTTGTTTTTTGAGTATTTATACTGCATTAGGGCTTTTTTTTTCTCGTTGATTATTAAATGGTGGATTTTCTGTTCGTAAGCCATTAACATGTTGGTATAAAATATAAATTCAAATTTTGACACGGAATTTGACAAATGCTGTAAAATTTCCTGTTTTCCGAATGCATGCAGTGAGCTGTTTTCTTCGTTTGTGTTTTTTATTTCCAGTTTTTCCATCATTTCAAGCAGACGGGGCAGTTCTTTTAAATTGCTTATCTGCAGTCTGTTTTTGTTTTCTTTTATTTCGGCGAAATATTTTTTTCCGATAAGCAGGGGAATGGAGCTTTTTGTTTCGATTTCTCTGTTTCCGAGTTTAATAAGATATCTTATGGGATTGATCTGTTTTTTTACTTCTATTTTTACAGGTAGAGTTGCATTAAACTCTTTAATTTCTTCGAGTCTGTTTACAGCTTTGAGAATTTTGCCGAGTTTAGATATGTTTAACGGCATCGGCTATCTTCAAAGCTATGTTTTCTTTAGTGTCCTGCGTAAAAACAGTTTCCGAATTATTGGTGATGAAAATTATTTCGTTTTCATCGCTTCCGAAATCGTTTTTTGTAAGAAGATTCAGGCAAATGGCGTCAAGATTTTTCTTTTTTAAAGAGTTTTTTGCGTATTTGACTGCATTTTGTTCGTCTCGTTCCGCTTTAAAACCTATTTTTTTGAATTTTTGATCTTTCAGACTTTCAAGAATATCGATATTCTTGTTCATTTCCAAAATCATTTTTTCACCTATTTGCTCTTTTTTAAGTTTGCCGGAAGTGTATGAAGGTTTAAAATCTGAAATTGCGGCAGCCATAATTAAATAGTCGGGATCGGAATTTAATATTTCCCTGTAATAATCCTCTGCGCTTTGAACTTTTATCTGTTTTATTTCTTTGGTGATATTATGTTCTTTACTTGAGATAAGCGTTACGTCGGCTCCTTTTATATAAAAGGCTTTAGCCAAAGCTTCTCCCATTTTACCGCTTGAAAAATTGCTTATAAACCTTACATCGTCAATTTTTTCTATACTTCCGCCTGCTGTTACGGTTACTTTTTTATTTTGCCAAAATTCGTCTTTGTTTAATTCCCTGAGTGCTCTTAAAAATATCTCTTCCGGCTCGGCCATTTTGCCTATTCCTTCGTCGCCGCACGCAAGAAGTCCCGCATTTGCTTCAATTATATTTAGCTTTTTGAAACTTTCCTGGGTTGTTGGATGATTATACATATTTGTATTGGCGGAAGGAGCGAAAAGCACCGGTGCCGTACATGCCAGATAAGTCTGTAACAGCAGATTGTCCGCTATACCGTTTGCTGCTTTGTTTACTGTATTTGCAGTTGCGGGCGCTATTATATAAATGTCGGCCCATTTTGCATAATCAATATGATTCATTTCGCTTGACCAGTCTTCGTTTTGTTCTATTAAAACTTTTTGTCTCGTTAAGGTTTCGAATGTAAGGGGTGATATAAATTTTGCGGCCGCCTGTGACATAACCACCCTGACACTGTCGCCGTTTTTCACAAAGAGTCTTATAAGCTCGCATGTTTTATAAATAGCTATGCTGCCGGTTACTCCGATAAGAATATTCACTTCTGTCTCCCGAAAAACTTGTAGTAGAAGTTTTTAATTATTTTAAGAGGGGCTCTGCTGATTGCAAGAGAGCCTTTTTTTATGTCTTTGTTTACCGTGCTGCCCGCAGCAATCATTACATCGTCTTCAATTGTTACAGGAGCTATAAGCTGTGTATCGCTTCCGACAAATACGTTTTTGCCGATTTTCGTTTTGTATTTGGCTTTACCGTCATAATTGCACGTGATTGTTCCGGCTCCTATATTCGTACCTTCATCTATTTCACTGTCTCCGAGATAGCTTAAATGGCCGGCTTTTATACCTTTTAATTTAGAAGCTTTAACTTCTACGAAATTTCCTATATGTGTGTCTGTGAGTTCGCTTTTAGGCCTGATTCTCGCCATCGGTCCTACGCCGCTTTTTTTTATAACCGCTTCTTCTATTACGCTTAAAGGTCTGATTTCGCTTTCGATTATTACGCTTTTTTTAATTACACATCCGTTTCCTACCTCACACTCTCCCTCAAAACTTGAATAAGCGTCTATATAAATTGTATCCGGCAGATGCATTATTACCCCGTTCTGCATCCAGAAGTTTTTTATTCTCCTGCACATTATCTCTTCCGCGTGGGCAAGGTCTTTTTTCGAATTTACGCCTTTGAAGTTTTCTTCATTAACTTCGACTGCTTTTATTGTAAGGGCGTCTTTTGAAGCCATTTCGATTATGTCGGTTAGATAATACTCTTTTTGTTTATTGTTGTTTGAAAGTTTTGGCAGATATTTTTCTAAAACCGCTTTTTTAAACAGATATACTCCCGCATTCACATAAGGAATTTTGAGCTCTTCTTCGTTTGCGTCTTTTTGTTCGACGATTTTTTGAACTTTTCCTTCTTTTATTACTACTCTTCCGTAACCGTCGGGATTATCCAGTTTCATTACGCTCATGACGATATCCGCGTCAATTTCTTCGAATTTTTTTAGCTCTTCGGCTTTAATTAGAGGCATGTCGCCGTTTAATACCAAAACCTTATCTGCGCTGAGCGGCACTTCTTTAACCGCTCCGCCCGTTCCGGGAAAATTTTCAAGGTCCTGTTTTATAATATTTACCGGATATGCGTTTACGGTCTCGCTTACTTTGTCAAACTGGTGGTTTAATATAATGTCTATTTTATCTGTAAGTTTTAAACTTTCTTCTATAATGTATTCAATCATACTTTTGCCGCATAGCTTATGAAGCACCTTTGCAGTGGGGGATTTCATACGCGTTCCTTTACCTGCGGCTAAAATAATAATTTGAAGCATACAAATTTCCTTTTTTTGTTATAATTATAGCAAAAAAGGCTATTTTAATGGATTTAGCAAGTGTTATCGGGCTAGTAGGAGCGCTCGGTTTAATTATTGCCGCAATGGCAATGGGGGTGGGTATAGGTCCATATATCGACGGTCAGTCGGTGTTAATCGTTGTGCTTGGGTCAATTATGACGCTTTTTATTGCAAACAAAATGGAAATGATGACCAAGTTTGCAAAAGTTTTTATGATTGCCATCAAACCAAGCTATCAGCCAAATTACGAAGAATTGATTAAAAAACTTGTTGATTACGCCACACAGGCAAGACGCGACGGTATACTTTCACTTGAGCAGGCCGCCGCTAACGAAGAGGATGAGTTTCTGAAAAAGGGTCTTTCAATGGCCGTAGACGGAAACGAACCCGATACGATCAGAGAACTTTTGGAAATTGATCTTGAACAGATGGATGCCAGACATAAAAAGATGGCATCGATTTTTAACAGCTGGGCAGGTCTTGCCGGTGCGATGGGGATGATCGGTACCCTGGTCGGTCTTGTTGCGATGCTTCTTAACATGTCGGATCCTTCTGCGATCGGTCCGGCGATGGCGGTTGCGTTATTGACAACGTTATACGGTGCGATGATCGGGAATATTTTCGGAGGACCTATAGCCAATAAACTCGGACTTAGAAATGATGACGAAATACTTGCTAAAACAATGATAATTGAAGGAATTATGTCGATTCAGGCCGGAGACAATCCAAGAACGCTGGAAGCAAAACTGTTAAGCTTCCTGCCGCCGGCACAGAGAAAGTCACAATTTGAATAGGAAAATTTATGGCTAAAAAATGTAAGTGCGAATGTCCTGAGTGTATGCCCGAATGGCTTGCTACGTTCGGGGACTTGATGAGTCTTCTTTTATGTTTCTTCGTTTTGCTTCTCTCAATGTCTACGATGGATGCCAAAAAAGTTAAAGAAGCTATAGGTTCTTTAGCCGGGGCATTGAGCGTATTAGAAGGCGGAACACAGACAGAAATCAGCAGAAACAGAATTCAGCAGGCTACTCCTATTGAAAGAAACGAGGAAACTGCTCAGACCGTAAATAAACTTTCACAGGCTATTGCTGAATTTAAACAGTTTACAGCGGGAGGCAAAGGGCCGGCTATCACTCTTGAAGAGGGAGAAGAAGGCTTTTTCATAAGACTTCCTGCAGATATTACGTTTAAACCCGGAAGCGCGCAGATTACAAATGAGGACAGTCTTCTGTTTTTGAAAAGAATCGCGCTTATCATCAAAGAATATCTGCCTAAAAACATCGAAATTCAGGTAAAAGGTTTTACCGACAACGTTCCTCCTCCCCCAACGTCTCCTTATGCGGACAACTGGGAGCTGAGTGCGGCCAGAGCTTTAAGCGTTCTTAAAATATTAATCAAAGACGGTGTAAATCCGAAACAGTTGAGTGCCGCCGCATACGGGGAATATCATCCTATAGCTGCTAATGCGACACCGCAGGGAAGGGCTAAAAACAGACGGGTGGAAATATGGTTCTTCTCGAAGAAAAAACAAAATCAAAGTAAAATTGAAAAATCCGTATTAGACAAAGTTAAAAAATAGGAACGGCATGAAAAAACTATTCTTTTTACTGATTCCTATATTGATATTTGCGGCTGCGCCGCAGATTCCAACCGTTAATTTGTCTCTGACGGCACCGGAAACTCCTAAACAGCTGGTAAGCGTTTTGAATATTACCATTCTTTTAACTTTACTGGTGTTGGCTCCGAGTATTATACTTGTTATGACCTCTTTTGTGAGGCTTCTAGTAGTATTCGGTTTTTTGCGTCAGGCATTGGGGACTCCTCAGTCGCCGCCTACAACCTTATTGGTTTCTCTGGCTTTGGTATTGACGTTTTTTATTATGGAACCTTACGCAAAACAGGCTTACAATAACGGAATAAAACCTTATACTGAAAAGAAAATCGGCTATGAACAGGCTTTTGAACGGAGTATCAAGCCTTTTAAAACGTTTATGATTAAAAATACCCGTGAAAAAGATTTGGCTCTTTTTTTCAGAATAAGACATCTTCCAAATCCTAAAACGGTAAATGACGTGCCTTTGACTATTCTTGTTCCGGCTTTTATGATAAGCGAACTGAAAACGGCGTTTGAAATAGGGTTTTTGATATTTTTGCCGTTTTTGATTATAGATATGGTGGTAAGTTCCATTTTAATGAGTTTGGGTATGATGATGCTGCCGCCTGTAATGATATCGCTGCCTTTTAAAATACTGGTATTTATATTGGTGGACGGCTGGAATCTTATAGTGCTGGGGCTTGTCAAGAGCTTCCATTAGAGTGTTCATAAAAAATTGAAATTTAATAAAGGAGTAAAATGAACTGCAGCAGTTTTGGAAAATGCGGAAGCTGTGTACTTTGGCAAATGCCTTATGAAGAACAGTTAAAAATGAAAAGCGGACAGTTAAAAGAGCTTTTCAGTGAATTTGATATGCCCGAACTTGAAGTAGTGCACGGAAGCGACGAACATTTCAGGGCCAGAGCCGAATTCAGGGTGTGGCACGAGGGTGATAAGAGCTATTACGCTATGAGAAAAAGAAAAGAAGACGGAAGAGGTGTAATTCCGATAGAAGAGTGTAAAATAGTCGATAAGGCCATTTACGAGGTGATGACGCCTCTTTTAAATGAAATAGAAAAAAATGACAATTTAAGATTTAAACTTTATGAAATAGATTTTTTAAGCAACTCCAAAGGCGAGCTTATCGTAACGCTTATTTATCACAGAAAAGTTGATGAAACCATAGCGGAGGATATACAGAAGCTTAAAGACAAGTTTAAAAATATAGATTTCATAGTCAGGAAAAAAGGAAGAAAGTATGTTTTTGATAAAAACTATTTAATTGAAGAGCTTAATATCAATTCAAAAATTTACAAATATAAAATAATCGAAAACACTTTTTCACAGCCTAACCGGCAGATGAATCAGAAAATGATAGAGTGGGCAATGAGAAACTCGGAAGACTTAAGAGGCGATTTGGTTGAACTTTACTGCGGTAACGGAAATTTTACCATTCCGCTTAGTGAGAGGTTTAACAGGGTAATAGCCACTGAAATCAGTAAAGAATCAATTGAAGCGGCAACTTATAATGCGGAAATTAACGGAAGAGGGAATATAACTTTTCTTGCTATGAGTGCGGCTGAATTTTCAAAACTGTATAAAGACAAATCGCCTTTAATCACCAAATATGATTTAAAAAACGTTTTAATAGACCCTCCCCGTGCCGGGCTTGATGATAAATCCAGGGAATTTGTAAACGAATTTGACAATATTATATATATTTCATGCAATCCTGAAACCCTTAAAAGAGATTTGCAGACACTCTCAAAAGGCAGAGAAATAAAAGCTTTTGCCTTTTTTGACCAGTTTCCGTATACAAACCATGCCGAATGCGGCGTTATTTTGCAAAAAAGATAATTATGGCAAATTTGATAGATTTTAAAGATTTAATAGGGGAACTGTTTTTAATAGGTCTTTTTCTTTCACTTGCACTCGGTGCCGTTATTGCCGGAAAAATTCTGGATAAAAGGAAACGTATGAAAATACTTGTCGTGGGACTGGGCGGAGTCGGAGGATATTTGGCGTATAAACTGATAAAGTGCGGATATGATATCAATGTATACGCTACTGAAAAAACAAACGAAAAAGTCAAAAAAGAAGGACTTAAAATAATAGATGTCGATAAAGAAGATACCGTTTACCCGAGTGTCGGCATCGACGGGATTTACGATATTATTTTTATTACGGCTAAATCATACAGTCTTGATGAGGTTATAAATGAAATAGAAGGCCATTATCATAAAAACACCAGAATAGTTCCTATATTAAACGGAATAGGGCATTTTGAAAAATTTAAAAATATCGGGGCTAAGATTGTAAAGGCCTGTATTTATATTCTTTCGAATAAAAAAGACGTTAACGTTATTTATAAAAAAACACCGCTTTTTTATATGTGTCTTGAGAATGATGAGATATTGAAAAAAGTTTTTGAAAAATGCGATTTGAAAATCAAATTTTCAGACAGTATCGATAAAGACATATGGAAAAAATATCTCTTTATTTCAACGTTCGCGACACTTCAAAGTTATTATGACAAACCTACCGGCTGGATTATGGAAAATAAGCGTGAAGAGGTAGAAAAATTTTTGGATGAAGTAATAAATATAGCAAAGAGTTACGGTATAGATTTA
The DNA here is from genome assembly GCF_055388085.1 of Nautilia abyssi. NCBI lineage: Bacteria > Pseudomonadati > Campylobacterota > Epsilonproteobacteria > Nautiliales > Nautiliaceae > Nautilia > Nautilia abyssi. Next base: position 322,082 of record NZ_AP042376.1, read on the forward strand.
AGTTCTGAAAAAGAAAAAGTTATCAATCAGGCGCTGAATATACCGTATGAAAGCAAAATGAGCATGCAGATCGATTATGAAAAAGGTAACAAAACGGAAGTAGACAATCTTACCGGTTTTCTTGCCGAAAAAAGCGATTTTATTAAAAAATATTACGATTTTTTGGCTAAATAGTTTTCTATAAGTTTTTTTGCCACGAGAGAGTCTATCCTGCCGTCTTTTTTATGTTTTATAACACCTTTAATTTCTTCTTCCACTTCCGCACTTGTATAACTTTCATCAATAAAAACGGTACTGCCGTTAAAATCCAAAAGCGAAACGAAGTGTTTTATTCTTCTTTGCATCTCTTCGTTTGTCATTGGCAGTCCAACTACCAGCACATCGGCTTTATATTCGTTTATTTTATCCATAACTTCTTTTGCCGCCTGATTTCTGTTTTTTCTTATGACAGCAGGCAGGGGCACAACAACGCTTCCGTTTGAAAACGCCACTCCTATACGTTTTAATCCTACGTCAATTCCAATAATTTTTTCCATATTTCAGCCTTTTGATCTGGTTTTAATCTTGCGTTTAACGGACTGGGACTTGGCAGGTATAATGGAGAATTGAGAATTGAGAATAGAGAATTTTTAAAATGTTTTTTTATTACGTTTTCCGCAGTTCTTGAAGTTACCGCAACTTTTTGTATATTCGTATATGTTTTTAGTAAGTTTTCAATATTACACGGTTTGATTATTTCCAGATTATCATCCCTTGAGTTTCCCTCTTTTCTCACACATTCGCATACTGCGTCCCAAAGGGCTATTTTGTGTTTTTTTAAAATTTCGATTTTTTCTCGGATGTTTTCAGGTTTTTTATCATTAAATATAATAGACAGTATATCCCAAAACTGGTTTCTAGGATGAGAATAGTAGAAATTGTTTTCAAATGATTTGATAGACGGAAACGTTCCTAGTATCAATATTTCACTGTCTTCAAAAACAACAGGTTTAAAAGGATGAATTAATTTTTCATTCTCCATTCTTCATTCTCCGTTTTCAGTTAAAATAAACTTTTCCGTTTTTTATTTCTATTTCACCGTTAAGTTCCATTTCATAAATTTTGTTTCCGAACCTGTTCAGAGCTTCGTTTAATGATAAAATGTCTGACTTTTCATCAATTCCCAGACTTTTACAAAAATCGTCCAAATCCCATATTACTTCGGCAAAACCTTTTTTTGCAAGATATCTTGTGCCGGAGCTTTCGTTTAAGCGCTGCGGTAAAACATATATTTTTTTATTATATTTCTGAGCCCATTCGAAACTTCTCATACTTCCGCTTTTGAGTTCCGCTTCCGCAATTATGACAAAATCGCTTATTTTTACAATAATTCTGTTTCTTTGTAAAAAAGTATGTTTAAAAGGAGAAAAGTTTTTTTCGTATTCGCTTATCGCAAGGCCGTTTTCATAAATGTTTTTAATAAGTTCCCTGTTTGATTTGGGATAAATTATATCAAGTGAAGAGGGTGAAACGAATATCGTATTGGGATACGCTCCTTCATGTGCCGCTTTGTCAATTCCCAAAGCGCCACCGCTTACAACAGTGTATATTTTTGAAAGTTTTCTTGCTAATAGTTTTACTGTCTCTTTTGAATATCTGCCGGCTCTTCTGCTTCCGACTATTGCGACTTTAGGTTTGTTTAAAAGTTCAATATTGCCTTTGTAGTACAGTTCAAAACCCGAATATTCTATTTTATTTTTTGGCAAGTTCATCAATATATACCACGTCTATGTTTTTAAGTAAATCCGTTGAATTTTTAAGTGTCTGCAGGGTTACGGAATGAGGATGTCCTATTGCTATGGCGTAACCTCTTTTTTTTGCGATTCTTATAGCTTTTTTAAGCTGGTTGCGTATATATTCAGGATTTTCTTCATTGTCCAAAAATATATTTCTCGAATATAATGGTATACGGTAGGTTTTGTCCGCAATTTGAGATTTTGAATACGGTGTTGTTTTCGAATCGACAAATCCCAAATGCTCAGTTTTTAAAGCCCTGAAGAGTTTTAGCATCGCTTCTTTGTTAGCGGTAAACGTGCTGCCTGTATGATTATTTATGAATTTTGCTTTTGGAAAGTCTTTTTTGACTTCTTTTATTCTGTTTAAAATAGTTGCGTAAGAATCGTTTATATTTAGAGTTTTAGGTTCCGGTTTGTTGAAGTGTATCGCTTCTAAAGGAAGATGAATCATATAATGGGAAAATTCTTTAGCGTAAATTGCCGTATTCGGATGTCTGTTTGTGGGAGGAAAAAACGAAGGCGTAACATGAAAAGGTATCGCTTTGATTTTATTAACCTGGCCTTTAAACGAAACATCGTCAATTATTATTACAAGTTTGGGCTTGTTCGAAACAGGAATAACGGGCTGAACTGTTTCTTTAGGAGGAAGTATTACCGTCGTATTGTGGGCTTTTTTATAGTCCATTATTTCTGACGGAACTGAAGCAGATGCGTTTTCTTTTTTTATTTTTGTCTGTGATTTTAGCTGTTTTATTTTTTCCTGAAGAATTTTTATGCTGTTTTGTGTTTTTTTTAGCTCTTTTTCGTAATTTTTCTGGGTATATACTATTCCGACTATAAAAGCGCTTAGTGAAAAAATAATTAGTATCAGAAAATAAATTATGTATTTAAGATTAAAAGAAGACTTTTTTGAAGTCTTTTTCTTTTTTCTATGAGTTTTTTTCATTTGTTAAGGATTATTTCCACTTCCAGAGTTTCTATGTCCTGGTTTGAGTTTGATTTAATGTGGACATCTTTTACGTTAAGGTATTTTTTAACGACATTGATTAAATCTTTTTTCATTTCATCAAGATTGTCGATTTTGGTATTTGCTCTTTCATAAGCAAGCATCATCATAAGTCTGTCTTTTGCTACGTCTTTTGATTTTTTCTTTTTGAATATGTCAAAAAAACTCATTTGAAAAGTCCTTTTAATTTGCCTAAAAATCCTTTTTTAGTTTTTAAATCTAAAAATTCGACTTCTTCTCCCTCAATTCTTTTTGCAATTCTTCTGAAAGCTTCTCCGACGATTGATTTTTCATTAAGTGCGATAGGTTCACCCAGGTTAGTCGATTTTACAATATCTTCGTCATCAGGAACGACACCTATAAGAGGAAGTGCGAGTATATGAAGCACGTCGTCAATTGAAAGCATTTCTCCTTTTTCCACAAGTTCGGGTTTTATTCTGTTTACGATTATATGTTTTTGAACTTCTTCGCCTTCCTGGGCTTTTTTGCTTTTTGCGTCTATTATACCTATAACCCTGTCTGCGTCCCTTACCGAAGAAATTTCAGGAGTCGTAACTATAAGTGCCCTGTCAGCAAGATAAATAGAATGTTCAAATCCGCTTTCAATCCCGGCAGGGGAATCTACCAAAATGTAATCAAAATCTTTTTTAAGCTCTTCAATCAGTTTTTCGACTTTTTCTTTATTTAGGACATTTTTGTCTTTTGTCTGACTTGCCGGAAGGAAGTGTAGATTTTGTGTTCTCTTGTCTTTAATAACAGCTTGTGCAAGATTGCAGTTTCCTTCCATTACGTCTACCACATCATAGACAATTCTGTTTTCAAGTCCTAAAATCATATCCAGGTTTCTAAGTCCGATATCGAAATCGACCGCTACGACTTTTTTGCCGAGTTTTGCCAACGCCGTTGCGATATTCGCAGTGGTTGTCGATTTTCCGACTCCGCCTTTTCCGCTTGTAATAGTAATAACCTGTGCCAAATTTTCTCCTTTTTTGTAACTTACAAAATCTACTTTATAAACTTTGTAAGTCCCAAAAGGGAGAGAAATTAGTTTTTAGTAGGGTCTACTATTTTGTTTTTAGTAATCCAAGGCATCATTTCTCTTAGTTTTTTACCTGTCTGTTCAAGAAGGCTGTTTTCTGTAAGCTGTCTTTCAGCGTTCATTCTTACATAACCCGCTTTTCTTTCAAGAATGAAGTCTTTAGCGAATTTACCGTTTTGGATTTCTTTAAGAATTTCTTTCATTGCTTTTTTGCTTTCTTCACCGATTACTCTAGGCCCGCTTACGTAGTCACCGTATTCAGCAGTATTTGAGATTGAATATCTCATGTTTGCCATACCGCCTTCATATAATAAATCAACGATTAGTTTAAGTTCGTGAAGACATTCGAAATATGCCATTTCAGGAGCGTATCCAGCTTCTGTAAGTGTTTCGAAACCAGCATTGATAAGAGCAGTTACACCGCCGCATAGAACTGCCTGCTCACCGAAAAGGTCAGTTTCAGTTTCGTCTTTGAAAGTTGTTTCAATAATTCCTGTTCTTCCTCCGCCGATTGCGCTTGCGTAAGATAGAGCCAGTTTTTTAGCTTCTTCACCGCCTTGATATACAGCGATAAGATCAGGAATACCGCCGCCTCTTACGAATTCGCTTCTAACAGTGTGACCCGGAGCTTTTGGAGCTACCATAATTACGCTTAAGTCTTCTCTTGGTTTAATTTGACCGAAATGGATATTGAATCCGTGACCGAATGCGATTGTTGCGCCTTTTTTAAGATTCGGTTCGATTTGAGAGTAGTAAATATCCGCTTGAATTTCATCAGGAAGAAGAATCATTACAACGTCAGCTTCTTTTACTGCTTCATCAACAGGAAGTACTTTAAACCCTTGAGCTTCAGCTTTTTCCCAAGATTTGCTTCCTTTTCTAAGACCTACTACTACGTCAACGCCGCTGTCTCTTAGGTTAAGTGCGTGAGCGTGCCCCTGGCTTCCGAATCCTATCATTGCAACTTTTTTGCTTTTGATTATATTTAAATCACAATCTTTGTCATAATACATATTTAGTGACATACTAAATCTCCTTTTTTTTGGAATTATAGCAAATAATTTGATATAATTGATTGTTTTAATAAAGGAGATGGTTAATGAGAAAAATAATAATACTTATACTTTTTTTAGCGTCATTATTTGCATCTCAAAATGATCTTAAAAATATGTCTTTGCTGCAGCTCTTTAATAACAAATATTATTCATATATATGTGATAAAAGATGGATTTTTATCAATAAATACAATAATAAAAGGGAAGATCTTCTTTCGCTGGTAGCATATGCCTGCTTGAAAAAAAGATATCTTACACCGGCCCTTGATTTGGCTAAAGTATTGAAAGTTACTAAAGAAGGGCGTAAAAACGCTACATATATTGTTACACTTTTTTTAATGAAAAAACTGATTATGCAGATAATTGACGATGATTTAAAAATAGGCAATATAAAACTTCCTAAAATTACGGATAACAGTTTAGGAAAAGCATTCGGTCTGATAGAAAACGGCTCTTTTAAAAGGGAAAAGAACACTCTGGAAATTAACGTCAGTAAAAATACTGTATATAAAGTATGGATAAGTCATAATAATAATGTTGTAATAGATACGATTTATAACGGCGAACTTAAAAATAGGGAGTATTATTGGTGAAAGCTGAAGAAAAATGGTTAAAAGAAAAAATAATCTCTGAAGAACAGTATAAAAAGGCGCTGGAGTATCAGCAAAAACATCCCGCTAAAAAATTTGTAGATATTTTATTTGAACTCGGATTTATTTCCAAAAAAGACTATCTTGAGCATGTTTCTAAACAGATGGGTATAAGATATATTGACGATTTGGAGCATGTAAGGCTTAGGGATATTAAGATACCTGTTAACATATTAAAACAGACCATGTCCGTTCCCGTTGAAGTTAAATACGATAAAGTTGTTGTCGCAATGGCTGACCCTCTTGACTGGAACGCACAGGCTCTTATAAAAAGATTTTTCCATGATAAAAATCTTGAAATAGTTTTAGGATTTAGGGACGATATCAGAAAAGTTATTAAAAAAGTAGAAGACAGGGAAAAAGTAAGAGAAATTTTAAATGATATAAAAAAAGAGCTTAAAGGGCAGGAAATAAAAGGCGACGAGTCCGCTATAATGAGGCTCATTAAATATATTATAGTAAGCGCAATAGAAAGAAACGCCAGTGATATTCATATAGAAGCGGAAGAAGGTGAAGCTGAAGTTAGAATCAGAATATTCGGTACTTTATATGAATTTTTGGATTTTGACGAAGAGATATTTTATGCAATTAATTCCAGAATTAAACTTTTAGCCGGTCTTGATGTAAGTGAAAAAAGAAAACCTCAGGACGGTTCTTTTTCAATGCAGTTCGGTAAAAACAAATTTGACTTCAGGGTGTCAACGCTTCCGACTATATGGGGTGAAAGCATTGTTATAAGGATACTCGATAAAAGAAGTATTTTAAAAAGAATAGATGAGATAGGTATAAGTGATAAAAATTTAAGTTTGCTTAAAAAAGCATTGTCGCAGCCTAACGGTATTTTCCTCGTTACCGGTCCTACAGGAAGCGGTAAATCTACTACATTATATGCTGCGTTAAATGAAATAAACAGTACCGATAAAAAAATAATTACTGTTGAAGATCCTGTGGAATATAAATTAAAAGGTATTCAACAGGTGCAGGTAAATCCTAAAGTAGGTTTGACGTTTGCCGGAGCTTTAAGAAGTATCCTAAGACAGGACCCTGATATTATAATGATTGGGGAGATTAGGGACCTTGAAACACTTGAAATTGCAATTAAAGCGGCAATGACAGGGCATTTAGTATTATCAACACTGCATACAAACGACGCTGTCAGCGCCGTTAACAGAATGATAGATATGGGAGCCGATTCGTTTTTGGTTGCAACAGCATTAATCGGAATAGAAGCTCAAAGGCTTGTAAAAACTATTTGTCCACACTGTAAAACAACGTATAAACCTGCCGATGTATATCTTGAACCTATAAAAAATATTTTGCCTAAAGATTCCGTTTTTTACAGAGGAAAAGGGTGTGAAAAGTGCAATATGACAGGATATGCGGGAAGAACGTTAATAACAGAAGTGTTTTTAAACGATGAAAATCTTGAATCGATGATATCAAAGAAAAAAGAAAAACTAGAACTTTTACATTATCTCAGAGGAAAGGATTATAAAACAATGTTTTATGACGGATTATTAAAGGCTTTGAAAGGTGTTACTACATTAGAAGAAGTATATAGGGTGGCTAAGCTATGAGATACTATAAAATAACATTTTTATATAAAGGAAATCAGCAGGAAGTGATTTTAAAATCTCTTAACAAAGCTGAAGCGATAATTGACGGTAAAAAAATAAATAAAGGTCTTCTTGTAAAAATAGAAGAAATACCTATGCCTTTGGAAGAAAAAATTAAGGTTGCAAAAGATATTTTTAAATCCAAAATTTTAAGAAAAAAACTTAATTATCCGTCGTATATCTCCTCCATCAGACAGCTGTCCGTATTGATAAAAGCAGGTATATCTCTTAAAGACGCGTTGGAAGATATTGCGAACAATACAAAAGACGCTTTAATTAAAGAAGTGTTTTTAAAAGCTGCGGAAGCGATTGACAGCGGTAAATCTTTATCAGACGTATTTGCGGAATATGAAGAGTACTTAGGTGGTATTTCTCTTGCAATGGTAAGACTGGGTGAACAGACCGGGGATTTGGTTATGGCGCTTGAAAGTCTTGCACAGATTTATGAAAACATGTATGAAAACAGAAGAAAAATGGTAAAAGCATTGCGTTATCCGGTTATTACGCTGTTTGCCATTGCTGCAGCATTCACGTTTTTGATTTTGGTTGTTGTGCCGAAATTTAAATCTATGTTTGATCAGCTGCATGCTCAGCTGCCGCTTCCGACTATTATGCTTTTAAAAACCGAAGATATTTTATCTAATTACGGATTTGTAGTTTTAAGTGTATTGATTATAATCATTGTAGCTGTTAATTTCTTTTATAAAATTTCTTTAGATTTCAAATATAAAGTAGATAAATTATTATTAAAAACATATTTAATTAACAAGATTATTTTATATTCATCTTTACACAGATTTTTAATGACTATGGCATCACTTTTGAAAAGTGGTATTCCTCTTGTGGACGCTTTAAAAATCAGTGAAGGTATTATTGCAAATGAGGTAATAAAAAGAAAAATTCAAGAAATTATTAAAGGAATTAATCAGGGTAGAAGCTTTGCTGAAATGGTTGCAGAGCAGGATTTAGTTAACTTTGTTGCTTTAAGAATGATCAGTGCAGGTGAAGAATCAGGGGAGCTTGATACAATGCTCGAGAGCGCAGCCGGATATTATGAAGACAGATTCCAGGATATTATTGATAATATGCAGGCTGCAATTGAACCGATTATGTTAACGGTAATAGGTGCATTGGTACTTTGGATTGCTCTTGGAATATTCCTACCTATGTGGGATTTGGCAAACGCCGCCAAAAATATTTAGTTTATTTTTCAAACTCTTCTAAGAGTTCTTCTTCATCTTTTGTATTCATTTTATAATTTTTATATTTAGGATCTTTAGCAACTTTATCTAAATCTTTTTTTAATTTATTGTATTCTATTTTTATATTCATTATTGCTGCGGCAACGCCCCAAAAAACTCCAAGCCATAAAGTCCAGGTATAGCCTGTCCATTTTTTTAATAATATTCCAATGCCTATTCCCATTAATATTGCTACGACAATGGAAATACCAAGAGAAAGCTTTTCTGCCCCCTCTACGGTTTTACCGAATTTTCCTTTTTTATGTTGTTTGTCATTCATTACAGGCTCGGTGCGATTTCTTTATATGCATTTAGTGTTGCTTCTATATCAGAATCTCTCATAACTGTGCATATAAAACCGGTTTCATATGCGCTAGGAGCAAAGTAAAAACCTCTTTTTAACATTTCGGAATGAAATTTTGCATATCTTTTTGTATCGCTCTCATTCACGTCGTCAAAGTTTTTAGGTTTTTTTGAGTTAAAGAAAAACCCAAACATGCTTCCTACAACGTTTGTCTGAATGTCTATACCGTTTTCTTTTGAAATTTCTTCAAAGCCGTTCATTAATTTTTTGGCTTTGGCTTCAAGGTCTTTATAAAGATCAGGATTTGATTTGAGTTTTTTAAGCATCGCAAGACCCGCATTCATGGCTACTGGATTTCCGCTGAGTGTTCCGGCTTGATATATCGGACCTTCAGGGCTTAACTGCTCCATTATTTCTCTTTTGCCTGCGAATGCCCCTACAGGCATTCCTCCTCCTATAACTTTGCCGAATGTTACAATATCCGCTTCTATACCGTATACATCGTAACTTCCTCTGAGACCTGCTCTAAAACCGCTCATTACTTCGTCAAAAATAAGTACCGCGCCGTTTTTAGTACAAAGTTCTCTAAGTTCTGCCAAAAACTCTTTTTCAGCCGGAACCAAACTCATATTTCCTGCAATAGGTTCTATAATAACACATCCGACGTCACCGTTTTCGAAACATTTTTTTACACTTTCAATGTCGTTGTATTTTGCAAGAAGCGTGTGTTTTGTAAAATCAGCCGGAACTCCGGGACTTGACGGTGTTCCGAATGTTGCCGCGCCGCTACCGGCACTTACTAAAAGCGAATCGCTGTGTCCGTGATAACAGCCTTCAAATTTGATAATATCGTCTTTACCGCTAACTCCTCTAGCAACCCTGATTGCGCTCATTGTAGCTTCCGTTCCGCTGTTTACGAATCTGATTAAATCCAAATGAGGGAAAAGATCAAGAACTTCTTTCGCAAGTTCCACTTCAACCGTTGTAGGTGCTCCGAAACTTACGCCTTTACTTACGGCATTACATATAGCACCTTCTATATCTTTATCGCAGTGACCGAAAATTAACGGTCCCCAGCTTTGAATGTAATCAAGATATCTGTTACCATTAATGTCAAATATATATGCGCCTTCTCCTTTTTCAATAAAAGGAGGCTCGCCGCCTACGCTTTTAAATGCTCTAACGGGAGAATTGACTCCTCCTACGATATATTTCTTAGCTTCTTCAAAAACACTCATCTCTATCCTTTTTATTTAATATTTGCTAAAATTATACAAAAAAAGGTTGCTTATGAAAATAGACGAAAGTTTGGTTAAGAGACTTGAAACACTTTCAATGGTGGAAATAGAAGACAAAACGGCAATGGCGAAAGATCTGGCTGAAATAGTTGAGTTTGTAGAAATGTTAAACGAGCTTGATACAGACGAAATAGACGCTACTTTTTCAACATTAAATAACCCGACCTATTTGAGAGAAGACGAACCTGTAAAAAATGATGTTATTGATGAAATATTAGAACATGCGCCAAAAGCGAAGGATGGTTTCTTTATTGTTCCTAAAATAATTGAATAAGGTAAAAATTATGGCACTTACATACTCCCTAGAACAGCTTTTAAAAAGTATTAAAGATTATAAAGCTTCGGATCTGCATTTAAATGTAAATGCGGAGCCGATGCTTAGGATTGACGGAAAACTAACACCTCTTAATCTTCCTAAACTCGATAAAGAAGATGTAATTGAACTTTGTTATTCTGTTCTAACAGAAAAACAAAAAGCTGCACTTGAAGACCAGTTAGAACTTGACTTTTCTTTTGAAATTCCTAAAGTTGCAAGATTCAGGGCTAATTACTATTTTGAAAGAGAAAATTTAGCGGCAGCATACAGGATTATTCCTGAAAAGCCTTTTACTTTAGACGAATTACACGCTCCTGCAATTTTCAAAAGAATAGTAAGAAGGGAAAAAGGACTTATTCTTGTAACAGGTCCAACAGGAAGCGGTAAATCAACGACCTTAGCGGCAATGATTAATGAAATTAACGAAACATTTGCAAAACACATTATTACAATTGAAGATCCTATCGAGTTTGTGCATGAACATAAAAAATCACTTATTTCCCAAAGAGAAGTCGGAAGAGACACGAAAGCGTTTTTAAATGCTCTTAGAGCTTCACTTAGGGAAGACCCGGATGTAATCTTAATCGGGGAGATGAGAGATAAAGAAACTATCGGCGCAGCAATTACTGCAGCTGAAACAGGACACCTTGTGTTTGCTACATTGCATACAAACTCTGCCGTTCAGACAATCAATAGAATTGTAAACGTATTCCCTGCAAACGAACAAGATCAGATAAGAACACAGCTTTCAATGGCTATACTTGCAGTAATTTCACAAAGTTTGCTTCCGAAGATAGGAGGAGGAAGAATTGCCGCTCATGAAATCATGATTAACAACCCGGCAATTGCAAACCTTATCCGTGAAAATAAAATTCCTCAGATTTATTCGCAAATGCAGCTTAATCAGGGTGCTACCGGAATGCAGACTATGAACCAGGTTCTTGCTGAATATGTAAGACGCCACATTATAGATAAAGAAACAGCTATGGCTTATACTACTAAACCGGAAGAGCTTAGAAAACTTATAGGCGTATAATGAAATTAAAAGTAAAAAATGAAAAGTGATCAACTGATTAATAAGGATGTATTGGTATCCTCATACGATTATAACCTGCCTGAAAATTTAATAGCCAGATATCCCGTAACTCCCCGGGATAGTGCCAAACTTCTCGTTTATAACAGAAAAACTGACAAAATTACACATACCGTGTTTAGAAATATACTTGATTTTGTGGGTGAATCTCATTTTATATTTAATAATACTAAAGTTATAAAAGCCAGAATTTTCGGAACAAAAGAAACCGGCGGAAAGGTTGAGCTTCTTTTAAACAGACCTTATAAAGACGGTTATCTGGTATATATAAGAGGGAAAGTGAAAGTCGGAACAAAACTTTTTTTTGATAAGGGACTTATGGCAGAGGTCGTTGAACTGCTTGATGACGGAAGCAGGGTGGTGAAGTTTAAAGTGAAAAGTGAAAAATGTAAAACTGAAAAAGAAATTGATTTTTTACAGTTAGTAAAAATTCTTGAAGAAATAGGGCATGTTCCGCTTCCTCCGTATATTAAAAGAGAAGATGAAAAAATAGACGAAAAAGAATATCAGACGGTATTTGCACGTAAAGTTGGAGCGGTTGCCGCTCCTACGGCAAGTCTTCATTTTACAGACGAGCTTTTAAATAAAATAGATAAAAAATCATATTTGACCCTGCATGTGGGAGCCGGTACGTTTAAACCGGTGGATGTGGAGGATATTAGAGAGCATAAAATGCACAGTGAATTTTTTGAAATACCGGAAGATACCGCAAGGATGCTTGATGGCAGTGAAGAGATAGTGGCAGTCGGAACGACCGTTACAAGAACGGTGGAATATTATGCAAGAACGGGTAAACTCTCAGGCGAGTGCGATCTGTTTTTAAACCCTCTGAATCCGCCAATTAGAGTAAATCATCTTCTTACAAACTTTCATTTGCCAAAATCTACTCTAATTATGCTCGTAGCTGCATTTATAGGAAGAAAAAAAACTCTTGAGCTATATGAAGAAGCCATAAAAAACGAATACCGTTTTTACAGCTACGGAGACGCAATGCTCATTATATGAATGTACAATGAAAAGTGAAAAGTTTAAATCACTTTTCACTTTTCATTTTTAACTTTCAACTATCTTATCTACCCACATACTAAAACTAAATTCATCCAATGCACCCATGGCTCTGTCTATTTCCACTCCGTCTTTTAAAGCAACAATTGTAGGAATACTTCTGATTCCAAACTGCATGGCTGCCTGCTGGTTTTTGTCTGTGTTGACTTTGATAAACTGGGCCTGAAGAGGAAAACTTCCTGCCACTTTATTAAATATAGGTGCAAACATCTGGCACGGACCACACCATTCAGCCCAAAAATCAATTATCACAGGAACTGTTACAGAGTTTACTATTTTTTGAAACTCGTCGTAACTGTCTACGGAAATGGCTTTATTCTCAAGCAGATTTCCTTTGCATACTCCGCATACCGCTTTTTTATATTCGTCTTTTTTAGGTAATTTATTTAAACTTTTACAATGTGGACATGCAATAACTATATTACTCATTCTCACTCCTTTATCAAAAAACTTTAGCGCTATTATATAAACTTTCGTATCAATTGTCAAATAAATTTGGTATAATTCTGTTAAGTTTAACTTTAAAGTTAAACAATGACAGCTGAAAGCTTATTTTGCTTAACAACGTTTAAATTTTGCTAAAAATTGCAAACAGCTATGGCTGCCCTTCGGGTAGGTGCAATTTTTTATATGCAAAAATTTTCACTAAATTTCGCAACGCTGTCATTTGTTTACTTTTACGTTAATGTTTATATAAGGAGATAAAATGTTCGGATTTAAAAAAGAACTAAAAAAATACGATTTAAGCGATGTTGAAAAATTCCAATACGCAAAAATTGTAACCGATAAAGGCGATATCTGGGTAAAACTTTTCCCTGAAGCTACGCCTAATACGGTGGCAAACTTCGCACATCTTGCAAAAGAAGGATTTTACGACGGACTTAAATTTCACAGAGTTATCCCGGGCTTTATGGCTCAGGGTGGATGCCCTAATTCAAAAGAAGGAGCATCAGGAATGCCAGGTACCGGAGGTCCGGGATGGGCGATAGAGTGTGAAACAGATGCTCCGAAACAAATTCACAAAAGAGGCTCCCTTTCAATGGCTCATGCCGGAAAAGATACGGGAGGCAGCCAGTTTTTTATCTGTTTTACAGACTGTCCTCATCTTGACGGGGTTCATACGGTATTCGGCGGTATAGAAGAGGGAGATGAAGAGAGTTTTAAAGTACTTGATTCAATCAAAAAAAACTATGAAATCAAAACTATAGAAATTTATGAAAAAAAAGATTAATTTAAGGATAAAGTGACAGTTTTTTTGCTGTCATTTTATTTAGTGTTTAATGTAACTGTATAAAACTTTGGATCAGATCTTTTATAACTGCAATATATATTTCTATAATTAGACAAATTGTAGTTTAAAAAAACAACCGGAAAACAACTTTCTCTTACCGAACCTTATCAAAAAAAACGTTCAACAAACATAAGGTGCCTGACACTTATTATTCATTTATTATTTTCTTCTCTTTGACTGTATTGTGTTTTATAATAATTTTATTTTTACAAATTACAAAGCAAAAAAGAAAAAAAGTTAAAGTTTGACGATTTTAGCTCCGTATCCCCCCATGTGCGGAGGTGCGTCGTGAAACTCTTTCACAAGAGGGTGGCCTTTTAAAAGCTCCGTAATTCCTTTGGCAAGGATTCCTTTACCCATTCCGTGATAAATCCATACTTCTTCGAGTCCTGCAAGAGCAGCGTTATTTAGATACTCTTCGGTTTTTTCAATCGCTTCTTCAAGCCTCATACCGTGAAGGTCGAGTTTAATGTCGACTTTGGAGGCTTTGGGTTTTATAATCTGTGCTTTTGCTTTTTTAGGTAGTCTATACGGCTCAAGGCTGTTTTTTGGAATCCAGAGTTTTTTACCGTCTATGTCTACAAGGGCGTTTTTGCCTTTTATATCGAGTATTTCCCCTATACTTGTAAAGTATTTGACTGTGTCGCCGACTTTAAATTCTTTATTAATTTCGCTTTTTTTGACTTTTATATTTGAGCGTATTTTGTTAGCTTCGTTAAGGGCCCTGTGTGCGTCTTTTACGGATTTGGCCCTTATGGCTTCTTTTGCTTTTTTAATTGCTTCATTGTATTCTTTTAAAAGGCGGTTTTTTTCTTTTTCTATGGTTTCGTTAAATTCTTCTTTTTGGCGGATCAGAGATTCTTTTAGAAGTTTAACGTCTTCAAGTTCGCTTTCAAGCTCTTTGATTTTCTGTTTTTGTTCGAATTCAAGAGCTGCCGATTTTTCTATAAGTACATCAAGTTTTTCAAGATCGTCCGAATATTCTTTTTTGGCTTTTTCTATGATGTTAAAAGGAATTCCATGTCTTTTTGCCGTTTCAAACGCGTAACTTTTACCGATGGTCCCTTTTATAAATTCATATGTCGGTTTTTGGTTTTTTTCATCGTAAATTGCTGCGAGAAGCTCTACTTCTTCATTTTGTGCAAGAAGCGTCGCAAGGCGTTTGTGGTGGGTTGTAATGACTATTCGGTTTTTTTTCATAATTTCTTCAATTATCACCTTAAAAAGACTCGCCGCCTCATTGGCGTCGGTTCCGAGTTCAATCTCATCCACGCCTATCAGGTAATTTTCTTTGAAAAAGACTTCTTTAAATTCTTTAATTCTACCCGCAAACGTTGAAATGTCGTTTTTTACGTTTTGCGGATCGTCGATTATCGGTTTTATCTCTTTAAACGAAGGAATTACGGAATTTTCCCTGATTTTCATAGGAAGCAGGTGTTTTGCCATATAAGCACTGCTCAGGATTGATTTTAAAAGCATTGTTTTACCCCCGGCGTTTACACCCGTGATAATCAGCACCTGCTTGTCCCATTCAATGTTTATAGGTTTACATTCGTTAAGGGCAGGGTGGCAGAAGTTTTTCAGCACCATTTTTTTGGTTTTGCTTGGCAGTATAAATTCAAGATTTTCGTTTTTAGCCATAAAAATACGGGCCTGGATGTGGTCGAATTTGTCAAATTCGCGGTTTATAAATTCTAAAAACTTAGTCCATTTTCTTAGTCTGTTTGAAAACTCTTTTGCTATTTCATATAGTATCTCTTCTTTTTGGCTTTTGAGGTTGTCTTCTTTTTCTTTTAGTTTTTCTATGGTTTTCGGGAAGATGTAAAAAAATCCGCTTTGGCTTCTTCCGAGAATTTCGGCGTTTATTACTTTATTGTATCCACCTCTAACTAAAAGTGTTTCTTCACCTCCCTGGACGTGTATCTGTTTGTCTACCAAAAACGGCTCAAGTTTTTTTGAATTTATATATTTGTATAACTGCTGGCGGATTTGGGCTTTTAGATCTTTTATACGTTCATTTATCATATCGAGTTCTTCAAAGCCGATTACCTCGCCTTTTTTATCGTAATGTTTGTCTATTTCAAGAATGTCCTGAGGGATTTCGATTTTATCGAACCACTCACTCAGATCCTGCCAGTTTCTTGTTTTGAGGTAAATAAAATAACGTATGATTTTCAGAAATTCAAAAATCTGGTCGTGTTTAAGCACACCGAATTTTTTAAGATGCATTATCTCCGTATCGAGGTTTTTTACACTCGGAGGAGCATTAAAATCCCTGTTTTGCAGTTTTTGGAGGTATTTGTAAAGTGATTCGATACTTCCCTGGATTTTATAATCCTTCTCCCTTGCAAAGAGGGATGTGAGTTTGTTTATGTATTCGACTAAGTCTAATTTGTTTATCATATGTTACCTTACAAAATTTATATAATCGTTTTTATATTTAACGTAATTTTCAGCGTTTTTATATATATTCGCCACTTCTTCATCGGTAAGCTCTCTTACAACCTTGGCGGGAGAGCCTAAAATCAGGCTTCTTGGCGGGAATTTTTTACCGCCTGTAACTAAAGCTCCGGCTCCTACTATTGATTCGTCTCCGATTTCGGCTCCGTCAAGGATTGTGGCACTCATACCTATAAGGCATGCGTTTCCGATTTTACAGCCGTGAAGCATTACGCGGTGTGCTATTGTTACGTCGTCGCCTATAATAGTCGGAAAACCGTCTCCTATTTTCTTTTCTTTTTCATAATGCGTTACGTGTATCATACTCATATCCTGAATGGATGTGCGTTTTCCGATTTTAATATAATGCACATCCCCTCTTATAACACATCCGAACCACACACTAGAATCTTCTCCGATTTCCACATCACCGATAATATCGGCACTCGGAGCTATCCATGCGGTTGTATGGATTTTAGGAAAGTCGTCTTTATAGCGTAAAATCATCATATCTCCTTATTTTATTTTCTTAAGCTCTTCAATTTTATCCCTCAGCATTGCTGCTTTTTCAAATTCGAGTTCTTTTGCGGCTTCGTTCATTTCTTTACGTAATTTTGCAATAATAGCTTTTTTCTCTTTGGCCGGAATTTTATTTTTGTTTTTCAGCTCTTTGGCTATTGCTTCGTATCCTTCTTCTTTTAGTGATTTGTCAAGTTTTCTAATTGTACTTTTCGGAGTGATTCCATGCTTTTTATTATATTCTTTTTGTTTTATACGTCTTGTGATTGTGGTTTTGATTGCTCTGTACATTGAGCCTGTGATTTTGTCTTTTATTTTTTCAAGTACATTTAGGTCGTCATCAAGTACTACAGGCTCTTCAATTTTTCCTGCAAACATCAATACCCGTCCGTTTACGTTTCTTGCCGCTCTTCCCATTGTCTGAATAAGACTCGTCTCACTTCTTAAAAACCCTTCCTTATCGGCATCAAGGATGGCTACAAGGCTTACTTCCGGAAGATCCAGACCTTCTCTTAGGAGGTTGATACCGATTAGCATATCGAATTCACCCGAACGAAGGCCTCTTATTATTTCATTTCTTTCCACCACGTCAATGTCAGAGTGCATATATTTAACTTTCAGTCCCATTTCAAGATAATATTTTTGAAGCTCCTCCGCCATTTTTTTGGTAAGAGTCGTTACAAGTACCTTTTCTCCTCTTTTAATTACTTCTTTGGCTCTGTCAAAAAGCGTTGCCACCTGGTTTTGGCTTGGAAGCAGCTCCACAATAGGATCAAGAAGTCCGGTAGGACGGATGATCTGTTCCGCCACGCATGTTGATATTTCAAGTTCGTATTCTCCGGGAGTGGCTGATACGAAAAGATAATGAGGGGCTTTATTTATAAATTCGTCAAATTTATAAGGTCTGTTGTCAAGCGCACTTGGCAGTCTGAATCCGTACTCCACCAATACTTCTTTTCTTGCCCTGTCACCGTTGTACATCCCGCGAAACTGAGGAAGGCTTACGTGTGATTCGTCCACTATTACAAGGTAGGGTTTTCCTTTTATTTCAAAGTAATCAAGTAAAGAATACGGGGTTTCTCCCGGTTTTTTGCCTGTAAGGTGTCTTGAATAGTTTTCTATTCCTTTGCATGTTCCGGTTGTTTCAAGCATTTCAAGATCAAACTCCGTTCTTTGTTTTAGCCTTTGGTGCTCTATTATTTTTCCCTGTTGTTCAAATTCTTTCAGTCTTTCGCCCAGCTCTTTTTCTATAGACTGTATGGCTTCAGCCAGTCTGTCGGCACCTACGATAAACTGGTTTGCGGCGTAGATTGTGATTTCTTTTAGGTCTTGCAGTTTTTCGTTTGTCATATAATCAATCGTATATATTCTGTCTATTTCATCTCCGAAAAATTCGACTCTTATTACGTCGTCTTCAAAATATGTAGGGAATATGTCTATTACTTCGCCGTTTACCCTGAAGTTTCCTCTTTCAAAATATTTGTCGTTTCTGGTGTAACCCATACTAAGAAGCCTCATCATAAACTGACGCTGGTTTATTTCATCGCCAACAGCTATTTTGGCTACCATTTTTTTATACTCAATCGGGTTACCGAGTCCATATAGGGCCGAAACGGATGCGACCACTATAACGTCGTCATATTCTAAAAGAGAAGCAGTTGCGCTGACTCTCAACCTCTCAAGTTCCGCGTTTATGGAAGAGTCTTTTTCAATAAAAAGATCCTGTCTCGGAAGATAGGCTTCAGGCTGATAATAATCGTAATAACTTATGAAGTATTCCACGTGGTTTTGAGGAAAAAATTCTTTAAATTCTGAATAAAGCTGTGCGGCAAGGGTTTTGTTGTGCGTAAGTATAAGGGTCGGGATTTGAAGTTTTTGAATGATGTTTGCCATTGTAAACGTTTTACCGCTTCCCGTAACACCTATTAAAGTATTGTATCTGTTTCCTTGCTTTATACAGCCGCTTAATTTTTCAATTGCCTGAGGCTGGTCGCCTGTAGGTTTGAAGTTTGAGTTTAATTTGAACAAAACGCTCCTTTTTATTATAATTGTGTTACTTAAGTTTGATAAAATTATATAAAAATAAAGGATAAAAATGGACCTACTTGGTAAATTAAATGAAAAAATAGATAATTTATTGAAAAAATACGAAGAACTGCAACAGGAAAACGAAAACTTAAAACTTGAACTTGAAAATACAAAAGAAATGCTTGCCGAAAAAGATACGGAACTTTTGGAATGTAAAGAAAAAATGGCGCTTAAAGAAATAGAACTTGAAGAAGTTGTAAGCAAAATTGAAGCAATTCTCGGCAAATGAAAAAAATATCCCTCTCGGTTTTAGGTGAAAAATTTGAAATAGAACTTGAGGATGAGTTTTTTGAATTTGTAAAAGAAGATCTGTTAAAAATTCAGCATCCGACCCCTAAAGAACTTCTTTTTTTGGTTTTAAAAAACAAAAAAGAAATTTTTGAAGTAAATAAAAAGATAAAGGATTTAATCTCTAAATTGGAGCAGAAATGAAAAAAGCTTTTACATTATTAGAAATAATATTTGTAATAGTTATAATTGGAATATTAGCCGGAGTTGCCGTACCGAGGTATTTTGCATTAGGACAAAAATCACATGAGGCAGTATTGATTTCTTTCGTAAAAACATTAAACAGGACAACTGGAGAAGATTTGTGGTCTAAAAGCATAAGTGAAAATAAAAACGGCAGTATTACACATCTTGAAAACAGCGAAGGTTATCAGTTCTTAAGCAGGTATATTGAAATTCCTCCAGAAGTTAATGCGTCTAGTATTGATTTGACAAGGTGTGGCAATGAAACATATAACACTGTAATGACAGCGGATGTAAAAGTTGCCGGAGAAGAATATAATATTACATGCAAAGACGGTACGGCTAAAAGTGCCCCTTACTTTAGATTAATAAGACTCAAAGACGGTAAAATACTTGTAAATCGTTAAAAATAATATTAAAATGAATATTGTGTGACACAAAAATGATATTTATTAAATAAAAGTTAAATAACTAACAAATAGTTGACAAATTTTCAATTTTATATGATATAATTGTAATAAATAAATTAAAGGAGTTTAAATGAAAAAAGCATTTACGATGATTGAACTGATTTTCGTTATTGTTATCTTAGGTATTTTAGCAGCAGTTGCATTACCGAAATTTTTAGGTGTAGCTCAACAGGCACATGAAGCAAATTTAAAATCATTTGTCGGTACATTAAACAGAACTGTGGCACCTACATTATGGAGTGATTCTATTAGTAGTAGTCATGATGGTAATATATCATATACTGCTTTACAATATGATAAAAATAATAATCCAGATGGTAATCTTACAAAATACATAGATATACCAAAAGAAATTTTAAAAATGGATTTATCATATTGTGATAGTACAACTTCATACAAAATTGTTGGAGATGCAGATAAAAATGTTGCAGGAAAAGATTATTTTATTGCATGTATAGGTGGTAATGCTAATCAGGCACCAAAATTTATTCTTTTAAGACAAACTGCAGGTACTGCACCAGCTAATTTAGGTGATGCCAATTCAACTGATATCAATTCTACATCAACAACTGCTTCATTTACTGGAACAAGTACTAGTGAAACAGGTACAATCTTAAAATAAGGGCTTTTGCTCTTATTTTAAATAACTTGAAGGTAGAAAATGAGAAAATCTTTTACGATGCTAGAGCTTATTTTTGTTATAGTTGTGATTGGAATACTTGCAGGAGTTGCAATCCCGAGATTGTTTAGCGGTGTAAGCGATGCCGAGATTGCAAAAGTAAAAACAGACGTAGCTACTATACGTACCGCAATATCTACTAAATACGGTAAAAACGTAATGGAAGGTAATGATGTATGCCCTACATTGGAAACTTCTACTACAGATAATCAACTTTTTGAAGGAATTTTAACTTATCCTATTAAGCAAAACAGCGGAACTGTAAAATGGGATGGTAACGGAACAGATTATAATGTTTCACTTGATGGTGGAAAGTTAGTAATCAAATTTCATTATGACAACAACACTGCAGATAACTGTAAATTCTCATGTGTGTCTAATTGTGATAAAATAGGTGAATGAAATATTATGACATAGCGGTTATAAATACTCCGAATACTTTTACTTACCAGTCTGAAAATGATTTAAATACAGGTGACGTTGTTGAAATTAAAGTTAGAAACAGAGAGGCTTTGGGATATGTGATAAAAGAAGTCCAAAAGCCTGATTTTGACTGCAAAGATGTTATATCTAAAATATATTCGTTTTCTCCGAATAAACAAAAAATCATCGATTTTATTTTTAAATACTATTTTGCTCCTCTGGGGGAAGCGGTGGGACTGTTTTTTATAAGTGAAAAATTAAAAGTGAAACATGAAAAGTTATGTATAAATGTTGATATTAATTTAACTGATAAACAACAGGAAGCATTGAAGTTTTTACAAAAAGAGGATGTTTCAATTCTTTTCGGTGATACCGGAAGCGGTAAGACGGAAATATATATTAAATTAATTGAAGAAGTGCTACACGGCGGTAAGCAGGCGCTTTTTTTACTCCCGGAGATTGCAATTACTTCACAGATGGAAAAAAGGCTTAAAAAATATTTTGGAAACAGCCTTGCCGTATGGCACAGTAAAATAACAAAAAAGAAAAAACAGCAAATCCTTTCCGGAATAGCAAAAGGTGAGATTAAAATTGTGGCGGGTGCCAGAAGTGCTCTGTTTTTACCACTTGAAGAGCTTGGATTAATAATCGTCGACGAAGAACATGACGACAGCTATAAAAGTGAACAGACTCCAAAATACAACGCAAAAGATCTTGCAGTATATTTCGGTAAGGTTTACAATGCCAAAGTGGTACTCGGAAGTGCGACACCTCTAATCAGTGATCTTTATAAATTTCCACATTTCAGACTGAAAGGAACGTTTTACAATACTAAAAAAACAAGATATTTCAGAAGCAGTTTTGATGATTTTACCATACAAAAAATAAAAGAAACAATTAAAAAAAATAAACAGGTTATAATATTCCTTCCGACACGAGCAAATTTTAAATATATGATATGTGCCGAGTGCGGCAAGGCTGTGAAATGTAAACATTGTGACGTGGCAATGAGTGTTCATAAAAACAAAAGGGCGCTTGTCTGCCATTACTGCAATTACAGTATGCATATTCCCTCAAGCTGTGAATACTGTGGAAGCGTGGAGTTTATAAACGAAAGAATGGGTACGAGTGAATTTTTGGAAGTTTTAAAAGAGATTTTCCCAGATGCCGTTATAGAAAAATTTGACAGGGACGTTATTACTTCCAAATCCAGAGTTGATAAACTGCTAAAAAGATTCGCAAATAAAGAAATAGATATTTTAATAGGTACACAGATGCTCAGTAAAGGCCATGATTATCCGGATGTTGCGCTCTCAATCGTGCTTGATATAGATTTTGTGCTTAACAGTGCAGATTACAGAGCAGGGGAGAGAGCATTTGCCCTGGCACGCCAGGTCGAAGGTAGAGCCGGAAGAAAAGAAGACGGGGAGGTCATTATTCAGACGCTGAATCCCGAATTTTTTGACAGAAGCTATGAGGAATTTTATGAAGAAGAGATACAAAACAGAAAAGATCTCGGATACCCTCCGTTTAACAGACTTATAAAAATAGAATTTCAGGACAAAGACAAAATAAAAGCCAAAGAAAAAATGGATAGGTTTTTACTCTGTCTTGGCAACAGGTCTGAAATTGTTGGATTCGGTGAAGCTCCTATATTCAAAATCAAAAATATATACCGATACCAGGTACTGCTTAAAGGCAAAAACCTTCATAAAATCATATATCCGTGTGTGGATATTAATGAAATGAAAGTGGATGTAGATCCGGTCAGCTTTGTTTAAGCTCTTCCGGATTTACTGCTACTTTGTAATTAGGATCGTCTTCTTCGTATGTGCAGTAAGGACCTGCGACTTTGAGGAGTTTTTTACACTCATTACTTAAGTGTCTGATTGTAAGTTTTTTGCCGTTTTCCAGATATTTTTTGGTGATTTTGTCTATGGCTTCAACGCCGCTTGAGTCTTTAACACGTACGTTTTTAAAATCCATAACTACTTCGTCAGGGTCGTTTTTAACATCAAAGCTTTCTATAAAACTTTTTGCACTTCCGAAAAACAGAGGGCCTTCAAATTCATAAATTTTTCTGTCGCCTTCCATTTTTGTTTTGAAATAAACTTTTGCGTGTTTCCATGCAAATACAAGTGCTGATATAATAACTCCGCTTATTACAGCCACCGCAAGGTCTGTAAAAATTGTGATCAGAGTTGTGGCTATTAAAACGAATGCGTCTTCTTTGGGCATTCTTTTGAGTCTGTCAAAACTTGCCCATTCGAATGTTGCAATACTTACCATAAACATAATTCCGACAAGCGCGGCAAGAGGAATCTGTTCTATATATTTTGCTAGTGCCACGACAAACAGAATTAAAAGTATGGCTGCAAATGCGGCACTGAGTCTTCCTCGCCCGCCTGATGTGTAGTTGATTACACTCTGTCCTATCATTGCACATCCCGCCATTCCACCGAAAAGTCCGCATGTTGCGTTTCCGGCTCCTAGAGCTATAGCTTCTTTGTTTCCGTTTCCTCTCTCACCGCTCATTTCTTCTAAAACCTCTAAAGTAAGAAGAGATTCGATAAGTCCTACAAGTGCCATAATAATTGCATACGGCAGTATAATTTTTAATGTCTCAAGATTAAGAGGTGCAACTGGGATGTGAAAATGAGGAAAACTTCCGCTGATGTGTGCTAAATCTCCTATTTTTTTCGTATCAAGGTTAAATATAAGAACAAGCGCCGTAACCGCAATTATAGCGCCGAGTCCCGCAGGGATGGCTTTTGTAAATTTAGGTAAAAACCACATAATTGCCATGGTCAATGCTACCAGAATATACATTATAGGGCCTTCATTTTTAAACATGGGAAACTGTGCCATGGCTATAATGATTGCCAGCCCGTTTACAAATCCGTAAACTACAGGCATAGGTACAAGACGTATAAATTTTGCAAGTTTAAATACACCTACAAGAATCTGAATAATTCCGGCAAGCACTGTTGCCCAGAAAAGATATTCAACACCGTGCGTTGCAACAAGAGAAACCATTACAACCGCAACGCTTCCCGTAGCGCCGCTTATCATTCCGGGTTTTCCTCCGAAAAGAGCTGTAATCAGACCTAAAATGAATGCAGTATATAAACCTACAAGAGGAGAAACTCCGGCTATGATACTGAATGCAATTGCTTCCGGGACAAGTGCTATTGCCACGACTGTTCCGCTCAGTAACTCGTTTTTTGTATTTTTTGCGTTATAATTTTGTAATATCTTAGAAAACAAGTATAATCCTTTTAAATTTTTCGAGGCGGAATTATAACATATAAGGTTGGTTAAGTTGTTGAGGTTAGAGAAGTTTTGAAGTTAGTTAAGTTTCAGAAGTTTATTAAATTGATGTAATTTAGCTTTACATATAAAATTAAATAACCTTAACAACCATAATAACTCTTAAAGGAACAAAATGTTTGAAAAAAAAGGCGAATATTACACCAATAAAGACGAAAATTTTTTAAAAGAGTCTGATTTGGTTATATACTGGAACGCAAAACCCAAAAAACTGATTAAAAATTACGCGGTAATAGGCGGCAGCGATGAGCATTCTAAAGTTGACGTACCAAGAGCCGATAAGGATCTGGCTTTGCTGCTTGCAAGGCTTGCTTATGTATTTAAGATATACGACGACAGGCTTGAAGATTCGGAAGAATTTGAAGATTTTGTAGATGTATTAAAAGGAGTCAGAGTTAAAACTCAGATCAAAAAACATCTGACTACTCTTGAAGAAATAAGCGGTGTTTTATATTTAATGGACAATTCAGAAAAAATAAGTATTATTATCGAAGAAATTGAAGAGGAAGAATTTGAAGCGTTAATGAGTTTTTTGGTGATGATGGGATTTTTTAGTAATAAAATAGGTATATTTTCAAAAAAAGACATATCCTATTATGATGAATTTTATTTTTATGAATAAGGAGAATTAATGCAGTATCTGTTAAATACATATTCCAGGTTTGATATATCTTTTCAAAAAGGACATAATGCGACACTCTGGGATGACAAAGGCGACAATTATATAGATTTTACCAGCGGTATCGGAGTTGTAAGCGTTGGACACGGCAATGAGAGACTTTCGCATGTTATTTGCGATCAGGCGAAAAACATAATCCATATATCCAATTTATATAGAATAAAACCGCAAGAAGAGCTTGCCAGAGAAATTGTAAACAAAAGCGGTATAAAAGGAGGGGTGTTTTTCTGCAACAGCGGAGCCGAAGCAAATGAAACCGCACTTAAAATTGCAAGAAAATACGGCGAAGTTAACGGAGAAATTAAAAGATATAAAGTAATTACGCTTGAAAATTCGTTTCACGGAAGAACAATTTCAACCTTAAAGGCTACGGGACAGCCGAAGTTTCATCAGTATTTCGGACCTTTTCCGGACGGCTTTACGTATGCAAAAGACATAGCTGATATTGCCAACAAAATTGATGATAAAACAGTTGCCGTAATGATAGAACTGATACAGGGTGAAGGAGGAGTTAATCCTTTTGACAAAGATGAAATTAAAAAACTCTCAGAGTTTTTAAAAGAAAAAGATATTCTGCTGATCGTAGATGAAGTTCAAACGGGAATTTACAGAACGGGGGAATTTCTAGCAAGCAACTTATACGGTATAAAACCTGATATTGTCACCATGGCAAAAGGTCTGGGTGGCGGAGTTCCGATCGGTGCGGTATTAACATCTCATACTGACGTTTTAAAGCCTGGAGACCACGGTAGTACATTCGGAGGTAATTATCTGGCTACAAGCGCCGCTTTGGAGGTTATAAAAATACTTGATGAAGAAAAAAGAAACGGAAAGCTGGATTCGACGATTGAATATTTTGAAAATAAAATGCTTGAAATGGCAAAAGAGTATCCCGATATATTTGACGGGGTCAGCGGATACGGGCTAATGAGAGCACTCAGGGCGAAAAACTCTCAAATCAGAGACGATATAGTGAAATTGGCATTTGAAAACAGACTGCTTGTTTTAAAAGCCGGCGATAAATCCGTAAGATTTTTACCTCCTCTGACTATTTCCAAAGAGGAGATTGACGAAGGTTTTGACAGATTGAAAGACGCAATAAATAAAATATAAAACGGAGAAGAGGTTTGAAAATTACTAAATTCGCACTGTTAATTTTTCCAATGTTTTTATTTGGAAACAGTCTGTTAAACGATTTAAAAAAACAGGAGCTTAATTACGATAAACAATATTCAATTCAGGACAGTAAAGATACCGAAAAATCATGGATAAATCCTTTAATGCTGCAGTATTCATATTCCAAAGACAACAGCATCGGCACGATTACCACTACAAAGACGTTCGGCATATCGGTAAATCAGCCTATTTTTAAATCAGGAGCGATATATTATTCGATAAAATATGCCAAAAACGCAAAAAGTTATAATTTAGGCAATGTCGAGCTTCAAAGAAGAGAGCTTATAAAACAGGCTCTCGATTTGGCGTATGACTATAAAATCAATCTTATTAATGAAGAAATAATCAAATTAAACATTAAAAACGCAAAAATAGATATACAGAAGAAAAAGGAAGAGTTTTTAAACGGCGTAGGAGATTCAACGCTTTTAAACAATGCTGTACTTACTCTGAATTCTCTGAAACTGAATTTAGAAGATCTGCAGATGAATTCAGACAACTTAAAATATTCGTTTGCTAACATTTCCTCACTTAATATTGATACGTTGAAGCTGCCTCAATTCAGAATTATTCCGATAAACAAGTATATTAATCACAATCTAGATTTAGTACAGCAAAAAAGACTTAAAAAAGTAAAAAAAGATCTATATAAAATGCAAATAGGCAACCAGCTTTTAAGTGTAAATCTGAATGCTTCACTAAACTGGCAAAAAGTTGATTACAAAGACAGTTCTCCTATACTGCAGGACAGTTCAAGCGACTATTACAGAGTCGGACTCAGTATAAATATGCCAATAAGTTTTAATGCGTTAAATAAGATAGAAAAAACAAAACTTGATTATCTTAAATCCCAAATTTTGATAACTGATAAAAAAAGAGTTTTGATTAATCAATATAACAGTATAATAAGACAGGTTAATGCTATAAATAAAAAAATAAAAATATATAAAAGCAACATAAAAATATACGAAAGTCTGATAAACTCCACACTGGATTCCATAGAAGCCGGAAATGCAACCAGACTTGACCTTGAGATTTTGCAAAATTCTAAAAAAACAATGTATTTAAATATACAAATATTAAAACTTCAAAAACAAAAACTGCTGTTAAACTTGTATTATAAACTTAATAATTTCTCACTTTCTTTTTGATTTCTTTGCCGTTAAACGGCCGTTATTGTAACGGCTTGTAACACTGAAGGAGTATTCACACAAAATTTATCCTATTTAATATAAGTTTTCGTTATAATACTAAATATTTACAAAATTAAAGGAGTGATATGAAAGTTGATGTTTTAATTGTCGGTGCTGGCGGTGCCGGACTTTATGCCGCATTAAGCGCGGCAGAAGAAGCCAAAGGAATGGAAATAGCAGTACTTACAAAAGTTTATCCAACAAGAAGCCACACGGGAGCTGCTCAGGGTGGTGTTAATGCCGCACTTGCTAATGTAGACCCGACTGACAGTGAAGAGCTTCATACATTCGATACTGTAAAAGGAAGCGATTATCTTGCTGATCAAAAAGCAGTTAAATACATGTGTTTTGAAGCTCCTAGAATTATCAGGGAAATGGAACATATGGGAGTTCCTTTCAGCAGATTAAACAACGGAAAAATTGCTCAAAGACCGTTTGGAGGGGCAAGTAAAGACAGAACATGTTACAGTGCCGATAAAATGGGACATGTTATGCTTCATACTCTTTATGAACAATGTATAAAACACGATATTAAGTTTTTAAATGAATGGTTTATGTTAAATCTTGTGCATGACGGAGAGAGACTTCAGGGTGTTACGGCAATAAACATTGCAACGGGAGATATTCAGTTTATTCATGCCAAAGCCGTTATCCTGGCTACCGGAGGGCACAGTAGAATTTATTGGGGGTATACTTCTAACGCTTTAGGATGTACCGGAGACGGAACGGCTGCTGCTC
This sequence comes from Nautilia abyssi, assembly GCF_055388085.1. Classification (NCBI taxonomy): domain Bacteria; kingdom Pseudomonadati; phylum Campylobacterota; class Epsilonproteobacteria; order Nautiliales; family Nautiliaceae; genus Nautilia; species Nautilia abyssi. The sequence continues at coordinate 350,036 of NZ_AP042376.1, forward strand.
TTAGAGCCGGGCTTCCTTTAAAAGATATGGAATTTTTACAATTTCACCCTACAGGACTCAGAAAATCGGCAATTCTGGTATCTGAAGCGGCCAGAGGAGAAGGCGGACATCTTTTAAACAATAAAGGCGAAAGATTTATGAGTAAATACGCTCCTGAAAAAATGGAGCTTGGGCCTAGAGATTTGGTTTCAAGAAGTATTATGACCGAAATCAGAGAAGGCAGAGGATTTAAAGACGAAGAAGGAAGAGAATACGTACATCTTGACCTTACTCATCTCGGTGAAGAAAAAATTAAATCAAGACTTCCTCAGATTAGAGAACTTACAATTGATTTTGAAGGTATAGATCCTATAAAAGAACCTATTCCTATTAAGCCTACTGCTCACTATGCAATGGGCGGAATCCATACTGATGTGAGATGTGAAACTCCTATTGCAGGTATTTACGCAGCAGGTGAAGCACAGTGCGTAAGCGTTCACGGTGCAAACAGACTAGGAGGAAACTCGCTTCTTGATATTGTTGTATTCGGTCACGTGGCAGGAAAAGAAGCGGTAAGATATGCTGAAGGTACGGACTTTGCAAAAGGCGGTGCTTCTAAATTGGAAGAAGACGTAAAATTTATACAAGAGCTGTTTGACAGAGAAAGCAAAGAAACGTTAGGCGATCTAAGAGATGAGCTCGGAGAAATTATGTTTAGACATTTCGGTGTATTCAAAAACGAAAAAGAGATGCAAGAAGGTTACGATAAACTTAAAAACCTTATTGAAAGAGCCAATAAAAACCTTGCCGTTGAAGATAAATCAAAAGTTTTCAATACTGATTTACAGAGTCTGCTTGAATTTTATAATTTACTTGAAATTGCAGATGTGCTTGCTTATGCGTCATTACAGAGAAAAGAATCTAGAGGAAGTTTTTACAGGGATGATTATCCAAAAAGAGACGATGAAAACTTTTTATATCACTCAATGATAACTAAAAACAGCGACGGAAGCTTTAAATATGAAAAAGGTGAAGTCGATTTAAGTATTTACGAACCGGCTGAAAGAAAATATTAATGGAAAATTGAGAATGGAGAATGGAGAATTTTTAATTCTCAATTCTCAACTCTACATTCTCAATTTATAAAGTGGTCTCCCGGGCGGGATTCGAACCCACGACCTTCGGATTAGGAATCCGACGCTCTATCCTGCTGAGCTACCGGGAGGGAGTAGAATTATACCAAATATTTTATAAAGGATTTTAAATGGAAAAAATAAAATATGTAACAAAAGTCAAAAGATATAATCCTGAAACAAACGAAAGTTACTGGCAAGATTTTGAGGTTGAGGTTGAAGACAGTTTAACCGTTCTTGAACTTTTAATGTACATAAAAGACAAAATAGACGAAAGTCTGACATTCAGAGCATTTTGCAGAAGTGCTATCTGCGGCAGCTGTGCAATGATTATTAACGGGCGTGCAGGGCTTGCATGTAAAATTCAGGCAAAAGACAAAATTAAAAACGGTGTTATAAGAATAGAACCTTTAAATCATTTACCGATTGTAAAAGACCTGGTGGTTGATCAGGACCCGGCATTTAATAAACTTAAAAAAATTAAACCTTATCTTGAACCAGATCCTAAAAAAGTTCCTGATAATTTAAAATGCGAGTCTTTAGTTACTCCTGAAGAATTTGCGAAATACGATAAACAGACTGACTGTATTTTGTGTATGGCATGTTATGGGCAGTGTAATGCGCTTGAGGGTGAAGAGGCATATTTAGGGCCGTTCCAGCTTACAAAAGCATTCAGATTTATAATGGACAGCAGAGACGGTGTGGATGTGGAAGAAAGAATTAAGCTTGTAGAAGATGCAGGAATCTGGGACTGTGTACAGTGTCAGATGTGTTTAGCCGCATGTCCTAAAGGAATTAAACCTGGAGAAGATATACTCGAACTTAGAAGAATAGCTAAAGACGTAGGTGAAGACAATATTGCTACAAGAAGAGCAAAAGTATGGTTTGCTAACGTATTTGAAACTGGTCAGATTGACAAATGGCATTTACCTGAAGTTGCTTTCGGTGATGAAAAAGGTGAAGCTATAACCAATAAACTGGAAGAAGAATTTAGAAACAGAGGTATGAAAGAAGAAGAGTTCGGTCCTCAGCCTTTTGACGGTATTAAAGAATTTCAGAAATTTATTAAAAAACTTGAAAAGGAACTGTAATGAAAAAAATAGGTATTTATCCGGGATGTTGCTTTCAAGGAGCAGATATACATAATTATGATATAACGGAAGATTTTTTAGAAAAAATGGGCGTTGAGGGCGTTTTACTTGAGAGAAGCGCATGCTGCGGAGGCGGCGTTATTGATGAGACAAACAAAATGATAGTTTACGGGTTAAACGCAAGAAATATCGCTTTAGCTGAAGAAAAAGGCGTGGATTTATATACGCCGTGCAATACATGCTATATGATTATTGCAAAAACAAAACTTGCGCTTGATTCAGATCCGGAATTAAAAGAAAAAATAAATAAAATTTTGGCAGACGAAGGTCTGGAATATAAAGGTGAGGCTAAAATTTATCATACATTGAATTTAATTAGAGATTTTATAGGAATGGATGTGTATAAAAGCAAAATTCAAAGAAAACTCGGCGGTGTAAAAGTGGCTCCATATTACGGGTGTCATGTTCTTGCGCCTGATGAAGTTGCACTAGACGATCCTGAAAATCCTACTGTACTTAAAGAAATACTTGAGCCTTTAGGTGTTGAAATTGTAGAAGGTTATCAGCATGAACAGACATGCTGCGGATACCATGCAAGATTTACAAATCCTGATCAGAAAGAAAGACTTGCAGTAAAGCCTCTTGACGGTGCGAAAGAAGCGGGTGCAGATATAGTGACTACTCCTTGTCCTCTTTGTCATAAAGCGATGGATGGTTATGAAGAGCCTATTTTACAGGTTACTCAGCTTATAAACGTTGCTTGCGGGTCATCTCCTGAAGACGCTTTCTGGAATCTGAACAAAACGGAAGTTAAAATTTCTATAGGATAAGAGCTTTTGCTCTTTTTCTTTTTGTCAAATATAGTGTCTGGCGCTAATTGATTTATTTCTTTTATCTTATCTTTATATAATTTTTTTAAGTTATTCTGTTAATTTAAAATAAAATATATAAGTTTTAATAACTAAATTTGATAATATTCGATCAAAAAGGATTAACGATTCGTTACGACATAATTGAAAAAATCGGAGAGGGGAACAGGGGAGAAGTTTATAAAGCAAAACTTGAAGACGGAAGGATAGCCGCAATAAAATGGGCAAAAAATTATGAAATAGACAAAGAGTGGGAAATTCTTAATTTTCTAAACGGATTATGTGCTCCAAAACCGATATACAGGGGAAAACGTTATTTTATTATGGAGTATATTGACGGCAGGCCTTTAAAAGAATATGTCGGAAGCAAAGAATATTATGAAGTGTTAAAAAACGCATTATACAATGCTTATCTGCTTGATGAAAAAGGTGTTTTTCACGGACAGCTCGGCAGATATTATCATATTTTAAACACGCGAACGGGTGTAAAGTTTATTGATTTTGAAAGAGGCGTCTTTACACAAAATCCTAGAAATTTTTTGCAAATTATCGGATATTACTTGTTTAGGGATAAAAAATATGATAAAAAATATCTGAATTTAATCGTAGATCTTTACAAAAAAAACAGAAAAAAAGCGTTAAATAAAACAATAAGGCTGATGGATGAAAGTTAATATAAAAAGATTTTTAAACGGTAGAGTGTGGTTTGAAAATTTTGAAGTTGAATACAAAGAAGACGAGACAATACTTGAACTGCTTGACAGGACCAAAGAAATAGACAGAAGTATTACATATAGGAGTTTTTGCAGAAGCAGCATATGCGGTACATGTGCCGTGAAAGTAAATGATAAAACAGTACTTGCCTGCAAAACTAAAGTAAAAGATTTTATAGAACATGATGAAATCATTATAGAACCGGTTGACAGAAGCAGAATTATAAAAGATCTCGTAGTCGATCACAGTTATATAGAAAAAGCTATAAAACAAAACAAACTCTGGTTTGAAGATGAAATAAGAAGTGATCAGGAAAATCTGCAGACACCGCAGGAGTTTCAAAAATATGAAAAACAGACAGACTGTATATTGTGTATGGCGTGTCATTTTGAATGTGAAGCTCTTGATTATACACCGGACTTTGCGGGTCCATTTATATTTACAAAATACTTCAGATTTGTATTTGACAGCAGGGATAAAAAAGATATGCAAGAACGAATTGATTTAGCAAAAGATAGCGGTCTTTACAGTTGCATAAACTGTCAAAAGTGTGTTATGGTGTGTCCGAAAGGGATTGCAAGCGCTTTTGATATAAAAATGTTACAAAATTCTGACAAATCTTACAGCGAACCCTCATTCAGTCCGGAAAATTCAATGTTTTTTTAATTTAATTTTGTCATAATTATGTCACATTTGATATATAATTTCATTAAAAAAAAGGATGATTATGGCTGTTCGACCGCACGTTACTCCCAAATGGGAGGAAATAACATTTGAAGAAGAAGGACTGGATGCCAGGGCTCTTGTAACGAGAACGGATAAAAACGGTAAAATTACTTTTGCTTCAAAAGCATATAGAGATATGACCAAATATTCAAAAGACGAACTAATCGGAGCTCCCCACAGTATTGTAAGACATCCTTTAATGCCTGAAGCAGCTTTTAAAGATATGTGGGACACTATTGAAAGAGGAGAGCACTGGAGCGGGCTCGTTATGAATTTAAGGAAAGACGGAAAACACTATTGGGTGGAAGTTCATGTTGACCCTATTGACAGCAACGGAAATGTTGTAAGTGAGCCTGGAAAAATAGCAGGTTATGTTGCTATCAGAAGAGAGCCTACGCGTGATGAAATAAATGAAGCTTTAAAATTATATAAAGCAATGAGAAAAGCTGAACTTTTAGAAAAACTTCATTTAAAAGACTGGGAAAAAGAGCTTCTTAAAAAATTATAATATCAGACATCTGTCATATTGGCTTTATATACTTACATATAAAGTCAATAAGGATGGATTATGTCAAGAACACCAACAACTCCGATTTGGAGAGAAGTAAGGTTTGAAGAAGAAGGTTTTGACGCAAGAGCTCTGGTAACAAGAACAGATACGAGAGGTGTGATAACGTTTGCTTCAAAAGCGTACAGGGGAATGACGGGTTATTCTAAAAATGAACTGGTTGGAAGAAGCCACAGTATTGTAAGACATCCGTTTATGCCCAAAGCCGTTTTTAGAGATATGTGGGATACAATCAAAGAGGGGAAGCATTTCAGCGGACTGGTTATGAATATGAGAAAAGACGGAAAATACTACTGGGTTGAAGTAAGAATTGACGCAATTGACGCGAACGGTAATATTATCAGTTCAATGGCTTCGGTAGGAGAAAACGTACAAAATGGATATAATAACAAACAGATACACGGATATGTGGCTATAAGAAGAGAACCGACCAGAAGCGAGGTTAAAGAAGCCACAGAATATTACAAGCATTTGAAAAAAGAAGAATTAAAAAGTAAAATGTATTTAAAAGAATGGGAAAAGGAAATATTGAAGGTTTTATGAAAGAAGAGTTTTTTATAAAAAACATAAATTCCAAATACATCGGAGACGATGCCGCAGTAATACGAAATCAGGTAATAGCTAGCGACTCTTTTTTTGAAGACATACATTTTAAAACAGAATGGATGAGTCTTAAAGATATAGCTGTTAAAGCCAGTCTGGTAAATATTAGCGATATTGTAGTAATGAACGCTAAGCCTAAATATGCCCTTTTAAACATAGGTTTTCCAAAAAAGTATTCACTTCACGATATTAAACAGTTAACAGAGGGTTTTAATGAGTGCGCCGAAAAATACGGGTATGAAATAATTGGCGGGGATACGATTAGAAATGACAAACTGGCAATTTCTATGACTTTTATAGGAGAAAGTAAAAAACCTGTCTACAGAAAAGCAAAGCTTAATGAATTTGTAGCTTTTACTGGAACTTTGGGCAGTGTTAGAAAAGATTTGAATATTCTTTTAAGAGGCGGCAAGGTTCCTAGAAACTCTAAATTTATAAAACCTGTATTACGGAATAAATTTTTTTATAAGGCTGCTCCTTATATTACTTCCGCTCTTGATATAAGCGACGGACTTTTTAAAGAGCTTGAAAGAATTTCAAAAATATCAAAACTCGGATTTAAATTTTTTTATAATATAGATAAAAAAACAGGCTGCAGCGGAGAAGAATATGAAATACTTTTTACTTTTAATAAAAAACAGTTGCCAAAAATTTTAAATATTGCTAAACTAACAAGAACTAAAATTACAGTTTTTGCCGTTACAAAAAGAGGCACATACAGAAGCAAATGCAGAGAAAATCATTTTTAAGGTGAACAATGAATATATTTAAATACGCTTTTTCGGATCTGTTTGACTCAAAAATAATTAAATATTCATTCGCTCCTCTGTTTTTAAGCGTTATTTTTTGGGGAGTGGTTTTTTACTTTTTTTCAGGAAATATTGTAAGCATAGTTCATACCTATATTTCTTATCTGCCTTTTGGGGAGAGTATTAACAACATACTTGCCGGAGTGGGTTCAACAATAGTTTTGATGTTTTTGTATTACGAATTGGTTATTTTGAGTATAGGCGTATTCAGTTCGTTTTTTGTTGATAAGATAACTTCCAGAATAAATGAAAAATATTATAATCTGCCGCAAAAAGAGACCAGTATTATTGAAGGTGTTTTGGTGTCGTTAAAAGGTATGCTGAATTTTATTATATTTTTCATACTGACTTTTTATCTGCTGTTTATTCCTGTTGTAAATATTTTTTACCAGGCCTTTTTATGGTCTCTGGCTATTAAAAAGCCTTTAGTTTTTGACAGCAGTGCAATGTTTTGTGATTATAAGGAATTTGAGAGAAAAAACAATCTTAAAATCTGGTCTTTGATTTTTTTTACTTCATTTATATATTTTGTACCGATACTGTCTTTTTTCGGTTATACGCTTCAGCTTATTATAATGACTCATTTTGTATTGAACAAGTGTAAAAAAAACTCTTAAGGGAAAATAATCAAAAAAAATTTTCTTTTGCTATAATTTCGAATTAATATTTGAAGGGCAAAAATGATATATTCACATTCTCCCATAAACTTCCACTTTAATAAAAATTCAGAAAATTTTTTTGTTGAAGAAATTCCTCTTTATTCATTTGATCATACAGGTGAATGGTTAATGCTTAAAGTAAGAAAAAAAGACGCTACTACTAATGAAGTTGTGAGCCAGTTTTCCAAACTCGGCATAAATAAAAGGGATATAGGTTACGCCGGTCTTAAAGACAAAGACGGATTAACTGTCCAGTGGTTTAGCGTCCCTAGAAAAATAAGAGCTAAAATAAATGAATTTTCCCATCCAAAAATAAAAATAGTAGAGCAGGATTTGCATAGAAATAAACTTAAAATAGGACATTTAAAAGGCAACAGGTTTTTCGTAAGACTGAAAAAAGTCCTTCCCGTTGACGCTAAGAAAATAGAAAGAGTACTTATAGATATTAAAAAATACGGAATTCCAAATTTTTTCGGTTATCAGAGATTCGGTAAATACGGAGATAATTTTGAACAGGCGAAAGAATTTATTTTCGGTGACAGATATATTAAAGACAAAAGACTTCAAAAACTGCTTATAAGCGCCTATCAGTCAAAGCTGTTTAACGACTGGCTGATGGAAAGGATAAAGCTCAGCAATATCTTTGATATGAAAGAAGACGAGCTAAAATTTATGGGATATGAAAAAGAACTTATTAAGTTTATAAAAAAACAAAAACATCCGTTTAAACTTCTTCCGGGCGATGTAATGTGTCATTATCCTTTCGGAAAAAATTTCTATCTTGAAATTTTGGAAGATACTGAAAGGTTTTATAAAAAAGACATTGTTCCTACAGGTCTTCTGCCAGGTAAAAAAGCACTCCGTGCCAAAGATTACGCAAGAAAAATTGAAGAAAAATACGACGAACTGATTCCTGCAAACGGAGACAGAAGAAGTGCCTGGATTTTCCCTGAAATACTGGAAAAAACATATATAAAAGAAAAAGCCTGGTATGAATTTTCTTTTATTCTTCCTAAAGGAAGCTATGCTACCGTATTGGTTGAAATTCTTAAAAACGGTATTACCGATAATTTGATTACTTATAAAGGAGAAAAATGAGTTTACCCCGTTTAGCTACTACCGTTGCAACGGCAAGTGCTTTTATTTTAGCGGTGTCTAAGGTTATTGTCGGAGTAATGACAGGAAGCGTTGCTGTAATTGCCAGTGCGATTGATTCTCTTCTTGATATGGTTATCAGTATATTTAATAATATTGCAGTCAGAGTAAGTGAGAGTAAACCTAACAGCAGGTTTAATTACGGAAAAGGTAAAATAGAGGGTTTAGCGGCGCTTTTTGAAGGGCTGTTTATCAGTGCGAGCGGACTTTATATTATATATGAAGGTATCAGAAAAATAATAGATCATGAGCCTATAGTGAAAATTGACTATTCTATTTATGTAATGGTATTTTCAATGATTGTTACTTTAGCTTTGGTCAGTTTTTTGGCTTACGTAGTAAAAAAAACTAACCATTTAGTTATAAAATCCGATCTTTTGCATTATAAAACGGATTTAATTACCAACGGTGCGGTTTTAGTATCACTTTTGATTGTTAAACTTACAGGCTGGTATTATATTGACTTTATTTTGTCCATTTTAATAGGAATTTATATTATTAAAGAAGCAAGTGAAATTGTAAAAGAAGGTTTTGAAATACTCCTTGATGTTTCACTGGATTTTGAAACTGTAGAAAAAATAAAGGAAATTATCAAAAAAGAGCCTTTAGTGCTTGATTACCACTGTTTAAGAACTAGAAAAGCGGGGCATAGAAATTTTGTAGACGTGCATTTAGTTCTGACTCCGGATATGAAATTGAAACTTGCCCATACAATTATAGAAAATGTTGAGGAAAAAATAAGAAAAATCGATCCGGATAAAAAATGGATTATTAACATTCATGCAGATCCGTATGACGATTCGCATATTAATAAACTTCTTGAGGAGTGTGAGTGAAAATAAAAAATATTGAATGCCATCATAACAGTGATATAAACGTAATGGAGTTTAAGGATATAAAAAACAGCACTATTAATGATGTTTCTAAAATTTTTACAAAAAACAAAACAGACGTATTAGTGATTACAAAAGAAAAAAAACCGTATTATATATTGACGTCAAGTGATATTATTGACGCTTTGGTTGCGCACTTTGACAATATTCCTCTAAGCGATTATATTGAAAGATGCCCAAAAAGTCTGATAACGGTGTCTGAAGAGGAAACTGTGTTTGAAGCTTACAGACTTATGAGAAGTTATAAAATACACCATTTGATTGTTATTGACGAAGACGGATATTTTAAGAAAATAATTAATTTTTATGATTTTGCGTCATATCTTACTGAAATGGCTTTAAAAGACGAAATGACGGGATTATATAATAAGAGGTTTTTTGAATTTATTATAGACAGGTATAAATCGGAGGATATGGAAGTAGGAATTATCTTTTTAGATTTAGATAATTTTAAAAGAATTAATGATACTTACGGACATTTGTTTGGAGACGAGGTGATTAAAAAAGTAGCAAATGTAATCAAGCAGTCTATAAGAGATATTGATTATGCGTTTAGATTCGGAGGTGACGAATTTGTAATAATGATTTTTGCAGATTCGGATGTTTTATCCAAAGTAGCTAAAAGAATTGTTAACAAAATACGTAATGCAAATATGAAAAACGATATAAAACTTGAATGTAGTTTGGGATTTGCTCACAGACCAACCGACAGTGAGGATTTAGAAAAAGTTTTAAAAATTGCCGATAAAAGAATGTACGAAAATAAAAAGGCGGTTAAGAGTTAAGAACCTCTACCGCTTTTAGCATTTTTATTCCCGCTTCGTTTACGCTGTTTCTTCCCAGATATTTAGCTTCTCTAGCCGCGATATAAGCTTTGTCGAAAGTTTCTTTGCTAAGACCGGAAGCTTTTACCGCTTTTTTAATATTCTCAGGCAATATTCTGATTTTTTGTTCTTTTACATACATGCTGCCAGTATCGGCAATAGCTTTTACAACTCTATATATAGTCGGGTTAATTGGTGCTCCGAATCCTTCAGGCACTCCGCTCATTGCATCGTCCATTAATTTTCCGTATTCAGTTTCAATAATATGACCGTCAGGCATAACTTCAATAAAGCCTTTCGCTTCAAGCTTATCGATTGCTTCTAATATTTTTCTTTTTTCGTCTTCGTTTTTACCTTCAAGGATATTTTCACACGCTATTCCGGCATCTGGAATTATTTTAAAGATATCCATTTCGTATCTTGTCATAAACGGCATTTTTTCATGTGTTGCAAGCTCTTCATATAAAAGACCGGATTTGCTAGGTTCATATGTTCCAAGAATTCTTTCTCGTCTTGCTTCTTCTACCCATTCTCTATTAGGAGCACTGAAAATTTTATTAGAGATTGCAAGTGTTTTAACTGACCAGCTGTGAATTGCTCTTTCATCAAAATTTTGGTCTTGTAAAACTTTTTCACCGTTTTCAGTTACGAAATAAACAGCTTTGCCTTTTTCGTCAACACCTTCTGTAATAAGATTAAACGCTTCAAGTGAATATAAATATTCTCTTAAATCAAAGTTATCGTCAAACCATTTTTTCTTATCACTCAAATCTTGGAATTTTTTAGCGATTTCCTGTTTTTTCTTAGGCATTTCATCAAGTTTTCTTCCGTATTTTTCGATAAGTTTTTTGTATTCTTTTACTTTTCTGTCGATAAGTTCCGCTTTAATTTCATCGAATGTAGGTGTTTCTTCAGGGTTTTGAGTTGTTTTTTCTTCCCATATGTATTTTATTGTTTTAAGTGTTTCAATTTCTTCTTCTGAAATTGCAAATGTTTTTAAAGGTTTTTCAGTTTGGTCTTTATAGATTCTGTAAACTTCAAGAGCTTTTTCTCCGGCTTTTGTAAGCTGATCTACGTCGGAAACATAACCTAAAGCTTCAAGGTTTGCAAGTGAATCGATGTCGATTTCTTCTCCGTCGGCAACTTTTGCAATATCTTCTAAAATTGAAATATCAAGTACGCTTCCTTCGGCTGCCCAGCCTCCGTAAGTTAATGTTTCTTTTACTGCCTGTCCAAGTTCAGTAAATGTAAAATATTCTCCGACCGGAATTGAATAAGCTATTAGTCTCATAGCTTCAAGAAGATCTTTTTTATTACCTTCTACAGGTAAATAATGGGCATCAGTCGGACCCATAGGTGATTTTCTTATATATTCAGCTAACTTAGCGTCAATTACAAGTTCAGGATTTGTGATTTTATATGCTTCATATAAATCAAGAGCTTCTTTAGTTAGTTCGCCGTTTTGGGCAAAACCTCTTTTTTCAAGTTCGCTGTTTGAAATTGATGTAGTTTTGTTGTTGTTTTTTACTGCAGCATCAATCATAGCGATTATTTCACTGCTTACCCATTTTGCATCATTGTCTATTTGTATATTCTCCTTAACGCTGTTTAGAACGTTTGCTATAATGTTACCAGAATAAGTTAGTTCAATTTGTGCAGGTGTAGGGAATCTCACTATTCCGCTTAAATTTAACTCTTCTATTGCTTCATTGTTTAGATTTTTAACATCTAAAGTTTTGCTTTTACTGTTTAATAAGTCCAGTATTATATTTATTGAATGATTTTTTATAATCATCTTGCGCCTCCTGTTATTAATTTTTGAAATTATACAAACTAATTTAGTTTTAGTCAAGTAGACTAAATAATTTTAAACAAACTTTTTATTATGTTTTGTTATAATTCTGTTTGTAATACTTATACGGGGTGGGGTGTAATGAAAAAAACAGTGCTTTTGTTATTTTTTGTAAGCGTCTATGCATATAATACTTTATGGATTTATACGAATTTAAATTGTGACAGACCTATAGAAGAGTTAAAAGTAGGGTATCAGAAATATCATCCTTCTTACAGGATTAAAATATTAAAAGCTCCATTAAATGTATTAATAAAGAAACTTGAAACTCAAAAAAAAGCTGATATGTTTATTACGGACAATATTAATTACGTATATAAACACCCGGAGCTTTTTGATATATATTATAAGAAAATAGGTATTAAAAAACTTGCAATACTTTCCCTTGAGAGTAAAATAACTACTTTAAATATAAAAAAAAGGCAGCTCTCAATAGGATTTGTTTCTAACAGAATTTACAATATTTTTATGAATGTATTAAAAAAATCTAAGGGTAAAAGATTTTATCTGGAAGTTAAACTATTTAATAAAAAATATTTTTATCTAAATTCTACTCAGTGTAAAAAAGCATTATTACATGGTAAAGTAGATGTATGTATCGATTGGATAGGTACTGGTTTTTGGAACAAAAATAAAAAAATAAAAGCAAACGTAATTAACAGTGATTTTTATAATAAACACTATGTTTATGCGGTAATTACTAAATATTCAAAAAATAAACTTATAGCAAAAGAATTTATTGATTATGCAGAAGAAAGATTTAAAATGATAGGAAAAAGAAAATCCGGAAGTAAAATTATGAGTTTTCTTTCGCCGGATTTACCGCTTTAGCAATTAAAATTGATAGTCCGTATAAAAATAACAGCGGTGTTGCCATTGCCAGCTGACTGAATAAATCAGGAGGTGTTAATACTGCTGCAACTATAAATATTATAACAACGGCATATCTTGAGAACTCTTTTAAAGTCTGATCGGTTACTAAACCAAGCTTAGCCAGGAAGTAAGTAATAACCGGCAGTTCGAATGCTATACCGAAACCAATCATAATTTTAAGCGCTACACTGACATATTCGCTGATTTTAAGCATAGCGACAAAATCTTTTCCTCCGAAGTTTATTAACACTTTAAATCCTATAGGGAAAACAACGTAATAAGCAAACGCGGCACCTACAACAAACATAATAGTTCCGAATACTACAAACGGAATTATTAGTTTTTTTTCGTTATCATAAAGTCCCGGAGCGACAAATCGCCATGTATGATACAGTATTACCGGCAGGGTAATAAAAAAAGCTGTATATAATGAAACTTTAATCGCAGTTGTAAAAGGCTCCACGATATTAGTAAAGATCATTTCAGAATCCGCTTTTGTTTTAATAACGGCAAAAGCAGGATGAGCTATCCATAAAAATATCTGCTTCCAATAAATGAAAGCTATTATAAAAATAACAAAAAAACTGATTGTTATTTTAACAAGCCGAGATCGCAGCTCGGCTATGTGAGGTTTGATTTCCTCAAGCATTTACTTCTTTTTCTTTTTGAGATTCAGTTGTGTTAGCAGTTTTTTCTTCGATTTTTTCAGTTTTTTTAACGTCTGCCTCTTCTTCACCTTCTTTTACAGCATCTTTGAAGTTTTTGATACCTTTACCTAAACCGCTTGCGAGTTCCGGAATTTTTTTCCCTCCGAATAATAGTAATACTACCAATAAAATTACGATTACTTGCCAAGTACTTACACCCATGTTAGTCCTTTTTTAGAGAATTTTAGCATAAATTTATGAATAGGTGTTAAAGTTTGATAAAATTTTATTATATTTTAATTTAATTAACGAATACTTAATAAGTACTTAATAAGGAATTAATATGAAACTGGCGGTATTTGATTTTGATTCGACGTTAATGGACGGAGAAACGATAGACTTTTTAGCCGAACCACTGGGACTTAAAGAAAAAGTGGCTTCAATTACCGAAATGGCAATGAGGGGAGAATTGGACTTTTTTGAAAGTTTAATTATGAGAGTAAAACTCCTTGAAGGGCTTGAAGAAAAAAAGGTAAACGATATTTGTCACTCTTTACCTTTGATGCCGGGAGCTAAAGAAATAGTAAAAGAACTTAAAAAAAGAAATGTTACGGTTGTGTGTTTTAGCGGAGGTTTCAGAAATGCTACTTCATATGTTAAAGATCTGATAGGACTTGATGCGGACTTCAGCAATGTTTTGCATGCAAAAGACGGTGTACTTACCGGACTGGTCGGAGGAGAGATGATGTTTAGCCACTCAAAAGGCGATATGTTACAAAGAATTCAGAACATATTGGGAGTTAACGAAGATCAGACTATGGTGGTAGGTGACGGGGCAAACGATCTTAGTATGTTTAAACATGCTAAAACTAAAGTGGCGTACTGTGCAAAAGAAGTGTTGAAAAAAGAGGCTAATATTGTTATTGAGGAAAAAGATCTTACAAAAATATTAGAGTTCATTTAATTGGATAATTTAAGTAAAATTATAAAAATATTAATAGGAAGAAAAAGGGCGGGAAATTAAAAAACAAGGAGCAGAAATGAGTACAAGTATTTGGGTTGATTATCTTGACAGGGAGTTTTTGGATACCACATTTAAAGAGTGGGTTAATAGCGGGCTGGTAAACGGATTGACCAGCAATCCGGCGATATTTGCAAATGCGCTGAAAAAAGATATTTATAAAGAAGATTTTGAAAGACTCAAAGGAAAATCAAGCAAAGAGATATATGAAGAAATCGCCGTAAAAGACATTCAAAAGGCATGTGATATATTAGAACCGTTATATGATGAAGGAAATGACGGTTATGCCAGTATCGAAGTAGACCCTAGGCTTATTAACGATACAAGAGGAACAATAGACGAAGCGTTAAGACTGGTTGATAAAATACAAAGAGATAACGTAATGATAAAAATTCCTGCCAACGAAGCCGGAGTAAAAGCCATGGAAGAGCTAGCTAAAAAAGGAATAAATATCAATGCTACTTTAATATTTTCTCCTAATCAGGCGATGCAGGCGGCTGAAGCTATCAGCAAAGGCCCAAGAACGATTGACGGCGTTATTTCTGTATTCGTAAGCAGATTTGACAGAAAATTAAATCCGGTTTTAAAAGAAAAAAACCTTGCACAGGACAGAGTCGGATTTTTTAACGCAATAAAAATTTATAACCAGATAGAAAATATGAATATGCCAAACATTAGAACGCTTTTTGCATCTACCGGAGTTAAACAAGATTATCTTCCTGCCGATTATTATGTAGAAAACCTGTATCTTCCGCA
Source organism: Nautilia abyssi (assembly GCF_055388085.1). NCBI lineage: Bacteria > Pseudomonadati > Campylobacterota > Epsilonproteobacteria > Nautiliales > Nautiliaceae > Nautilia > Nautilia abyssi. The sequence goes on from NZ_AP042376.1 coordinate 365,208, forward strand.
CAGCGTTTTAACATTGCCTTTGGATGTAATAGAAGCTATAAAAGATAAAGAGCTGGAAGAAAGTTTTCATTTTCAGACTAAACATATTGACGGTTTTTTCAGCTTTTTGACACCGGCCGGAATCAATATGCAAAAAGTGTATCAGGAACTATTTGAAGAAGGGGTGGAGGCATTTGAAAAAGCATTTGAGGATATGCTTAATTCTATTAAGGAATAAATATGACAAGAGAAGATTTAAATAAATACCTGCACGCTTTAATTAAATATGACGGAAGCGACTTGCATGTCAAGGCAGGGAACGGTATTAAAGCCAGGGTTCAGGGTAAACTGGTTACAATGGAGTCTCCGTTTTTAAAAAGGGAAGATGTTATTGAACTGTTAAAAATAATATTAAGAAGCAGGTTTGACGAGCTTGTAAAAAACAAAGAAATAGATTTTAATTATAAACTGAATGAAGATTACAGATTCAGGGGAAATGCATTTTTCCAGATAGACGGTCCTTCTATTGTATTCAGGGTAATACCTAGTAAAATACCCACTATAGAGAGTCTGAAATTTCCTCCGGCTTTACATAAATTTGCCCAAACAGAAAGAGGGCTTGTGCTTGTTACCGGGGTTACGGGAAGCGGTAAATCTACTACTCTTGCTGCAATGATTAATGAAATAAACGAAACTAGATCTAAGCATATTATAACGATTGAAGATCCGGTAGAATTCGTGCATAAAGACAAAAAATGTTTAATCAACCAAAGAAGTTTAGGAGAAGACACACTAAGTTTCAGCAAAGCTCTTAGAGCGGCTTTAAGGGAAGACCCGGATATTATTCTCGTTGGTGAGATGAGGGACAGAGAAACAATTGAAATAGCGCTTCATGCCGCAGAAACCGGACATTTGGTGTTCTCAACCCTGCATACTCTTGATGCAAAAGAAACTATAAACAGAATTATCGGGGTGTTTCCGGTAGAAGAGCAGGACAGGATAAGAATGGTGCTGGGATCAGTATTAGAAGGTGTCGTGTCACAAAGGCTTGTACCGACTGTAGACGGAAAAAGAACGGCTGCTATGGAAATTTTGGTTAAAACACCTAGAATTAAAGACCTGATTTTACAAAAAAGAGACAACGAATTAAAAGACGTAATAGAAGAAGGTAAAAAAACATACGGAACACAAAGTTTCGATCAGCATCTTGTCGATCTTGTTATACAGGGAAGGGTCAGCGAAGAGGTTGCGCTTGATTATGCGACAAGCAGGGACGACTTTATACTTAAACTTAAAAAAGCAAAACTTGAAAGCGGTATGGAAGTTATTGAAGAATCAAAAATCGGACTTAAAGACGGTTGAAAAATATAAAAATTTAGATATAATTTCAGTTCTAAAAAAATTAAGGAGAAAATATGCTTGAAGGAATTATCAGAGAGAGTACCTCAAAAGCTGAAACTAAAAAGCTTAGAAGGGATGGTTATCTGATTGCTAACATTTATGGTAAAGGTCAGGAAAACATAAATGCTGCATTCAAAACAGGTGACTTCATTAAATACTTAAGAAACAAAGAACATTTGGTGTTCCCTGTAAAAGTAGGGGATAAAGAAGTAAAAGTTGTTGTTCAGGAATATCAAAAAAACCCTGTAACTGGCGAAATTTTACATGTTGACCTATTAATGGCTCAAGACGGTGTAAAATCATATTACCATGTTCCGATTAAAGTTAAAGGTACGCCAATCGGTCTTAAAAACAAAGGTGTATTAATTTATCACAGAAGAAGAATTAAAGTTAAAGCCGCACCTGAGAATCTGCCTGATTTCTTCGAATTAGATATCAGCAATCTTGATGTGGGTGACAATATTCTTATCAGAGACATTGAAATGCCTGAAGGTGTTGAATGTTACTTAAACCCTTCAATTCCGGTTGTAGGTGTAATTAAGGCTAAATAATTTAAACGGCTTTTGCCGTTTCTTTCTTTAACTACTACATAAAGAGGTTGTATGAAACTCATTATCGGTCTGGGAAATCCAGGAGAGAAATATAAACTTACCCGTCACAATATCGGTTTTTTAAGTATTGACTATTTGATTGAGCAGTTTAATGCCAGAAAGATAAACTCTTCATTTAAAGGCGAACTTTATAAATCTGCAGATTTTTTACTACTTAAACCTATGACATATATGAATTTAAGCGGTGAAAGCGCGGTACTAGTAAAAAATTATTATAAAATTGATAATGAAGATGTTATTGTCATACATGACGATATAGATTTGAAAACGGGAGCTCTTAAATTTAAAAGAGGCGGTTCTCACGGCGGACATAACGGACTTAAATCTTTAGACCAGCATATCGGAAACGATTATTGGAGAATAAGAATAGGAATCGGAAGACCGGAAAGAAAAGAAGAAGTTGTAAAATATGTTTTAAGTAATTTTACGGAAGAAGAGCTTGAGTGTATGAAATCTCTTTTTCCAAAAATAGCTAAAGCCGTTACTGAAATAGACAAAGCGGCGAGTAAATATACTCAAAAAGAGTGTTAATGTTTTTTATTTTTATTTTAAAAAAATATTTAAAAAATTTTTTACTTATACTTTTTTCATTATCGTTTTTTTTCGTTATTGTAGATCTTATAGCAAACTATTCCAGACTGCCTGATTCTTCAAACCTTCAGGTCTTATATGTATATTATATTATGCTTTACAGTTTTGATATGTTTTATGCCCTTGCTCTGGTTTTTTCTTTTATACTTACGCTGTATTATATGATTAAATTTAACGAGCTTGTAAGTTTTTATTCGTTAGGTTTTACAATAAAAAAACTTTTAAAGCCTTTTATGTTTTTCGCCGTTGCTGTTTTTGCTCTGTTTTTGGTATTAGACAGCGGAAAATTTGCATATGTAAGAGAATATGCGAATTTTATATTAAACAATAATAAATACAGCAGTACGAATCTTTTTATTAAATATAACGATAAAGTTGTATATATAAAAAAAATAGAACCGATTTTGAAACAGGCGGACGATATTAAGGTTTTTTATTTAAAGGGAAGAAAAGTCACCAAAATAATTTCTGCTAAAAAAGCTCTGTTTAAAAATGATGTCTGGTATGCCAAAAAGGCTAAAATCACATATTTAAACGATAAAAGAATTGTTAATCTGGTAGATAATGTCTATTTTCTGAAAGATTTTAAACCAAAAATAATTTCAAATTTAAAAAATCTTAATTCTATTTCGTTTTATGACGCGTTTATTGCTATAAAACTTTTTAAAGACATAAACGTCAATACACTGCTTTCAATTGTCTTTTATAAAGTTTTTACCGCTTTGAGTCTTATTTCACTTTTGATAATTTTAATGTTTAAGACTCCCGTTCATCAAAGAGTTTCTAATGTCTCTTTATTTTTGGTAAAATCCGTTTTTTTAACTATTTTTACATGGGGAATTCAGCTTATGATATATAAATTTGCAAAACAGGGAGTATTGTCGCCTTATGTTTTGGTGATTCCTTTTGCGGTACTGTTTAGTTACGGAATATTTTTATTATATAAGGAGAAATAATGAATTTTAAAGAACTGGCTAATAAATACGATACGCCTCTTTATGTGTATGATTTTAATCATTTTGAAAATCAGTTTAATGAGCTTAAAAATGCATTTAAAGGCAGAAAAAGCATCATTTCTTATGCTGTAAAAGCAAATTCGAATTTAAGCGTTATTAAAAAGTTTGCATCACTCGGAAGCGGTGCGGACTGTGTGAGTATCGGAGAAGTAAAAAGAGCTCTTTTAGCAGGTGTGGATAAATATAAAATTATATTCAGCGGAGTCGGAAAAAGAGACGATGAGATTGAAGAAGCTTTAAAACTTGATATTTTAATGATTAACGTAGAAAGTGAAGCTGAACTGCAAAGAGTGGAAGAAATTGCGGAAAAACTCGGTGTCGTTGCAAGAATTTCAATAAGGGTAAATCCGAATATAGATCCTAAAACACATCCTTATATCTCTACAGGGCTGCATGAAAATAAATTCGGAGTCGATTTGGATACGGCAAAAAAAATGTATCTTTTCGCTAAGAATTCAAGATCTTTAAATCCGGTCGGAATACATTTTCATATAGGTAGCCAGCTTACAGAACTTGAACCGATTAAAGAAGCAAGCCAGATTGTGGCCGATCTGGTAAGAAGTCTTAAAGCTGTAAATATCGATATTAAATTTTTTGATGTTGGCGGAGGACTCGGCATTAAATATAAAGACGAAACGACAATCAAGCCTTACGATTACGCCCAGGCTATTTTATCAACACTTAGCGGACTTGATCTTACGATTGTCTGTGAACCGGGAAGATTTCTTGTAGGAAACGGCGGCTGGTTTTTAACAAAGGTTTTATATGAAAAAGTCAACGGAGATAAAAGGTTTGTTATAGTAGACGGAGCTATGAATGATTTAATAAGGCCTTCGCTGTATAATGCGTATCATAAAATAGAAGTGTTAAGCGAAAAAGACGGAGAGCTCAGCAGGGCAAATCTGGTAGGTCCGATTTGTGAAAGCGGGGATTTCTTTGCCAAAGATATAGAGATTCCAAGCACTAATCCTGGAGATCTTGTAGTTATTTACAGCGCCGGTGCGTACGGTTTTACAATGAGCAGCAATTACAATACGCGCCCGAGAGCCGCAGAAGTTGCAGTGGAAAACGGAAAAGACAGAATTATCAGAAGAAGGGAAACTTTTGAGGATTTAATTGCCTGTGAAATAGATTATCTCTGATACAGGAGGGGGAATGGAAGGATTTTTTATTGATGTTCAGGGGACGCTGATAGACGATAAAAACTTTCTTCCTCTTCCCGGAAGCAGAGAATTTTTAAAATATTTAAACAGTAAAAAAACACCTTTCGTTTTAATTACAAATAATACAAAAAAGCCTTCTGAGGAGTTTATCAGTTATTTAAAGAATTTAGGATTTGAATTTGAATATTATATTGACCCTTTAATGGTTGCAGGGGAATATATTCAGAATAAAACAATCGCTCCTTACGGACAGGAAAAATTCGTAAAAATCATGAAAAACAGCTTTAATCTTGATTATAAAAATCCGGATGCCGTAGTACTCGGGATTAAACTTTATGACAACGAAACAATTAGCGGTATAATTGAAAAACTGTTAAACGGTTCGGAATTAATAGGTATGCACCGTACATCTTTGTATTCTTACAATTCCAAACGATATCCAGGGCTTGGCGCTATACTTGAAATGCTTAAATATGCTACCGATACGGATTATGTAACCGTAGGTAAACCCAGCAGGGAGTTTTTTGACAGGGCTAAATCGTATTTAGGCCTAAATTATGATAAAATTACCATTATTAGCGATGATTTAAAAGGGGATTTGATACCTGCTAAAAAACTGGGTATGAAAACGGTATTGGTTTTAAGCGGAAAAATTAAAAGTGAAAAAGAGATAAATCAAAAACCGGATTTCATATATAAAAATTTAAAATTTTTACTGGAAAATTGGAGAAAGAATGGAAGATAAACTACTGCAACTCAGAAATCAGATAGATTCTATAGATAATGAAATTATCAGACTGTTAAACAAAAGAATGGAAATCGTAAAGAAAGTAGGGGAACTTAAAAATACAAGCAACGCTCCTGTCTACAGACCGGAAAGAGAAAAAGAAATTATTCAAAGACTTACAGAACTTAGCAAAAAAGAGGGCGGAATACTCGGATATGATGAAATAGAAGCCATTTTTCTTGAAATTTTTGCAATCAGCAGAACTCTTGAAAGAAAAGAAAGAATAGCTTTTTTAGGACCGGTAGGAACATATACGCATCAGGCGGCTGAAAGCAGATTCGGAGCTAATGCAAAATATCTTCCTCTTTTGAATATCGAGGCTGTATTTAAAGCGGTGTCTAACAAAGAAGCCAAATACGGAGTAGTTCCTATAGAAAACAATACTGAAGGCGTTGTAGGAATTACTCTGGATTCTTTAAAAAAATATAACGTTAAAATAGTTTCTGAAATATGTATGGATATACATCATTCATTTGCATCATGTCAGGATGATTTAAAAAATATAAAAAGAATCTATTCCCATCCGCAGGGTTATAACCAGTGTCTTAATTTTCTTGAAACCCACGGACTTTTGGATATAGAATTCATTCCTACCGAATCTACTGCAAAAGCTGCTCAAATGGCTGCAGAAGATAAACAAAGCGGTGCAATATGCTCTAAAATCGCTGCAAAACTTTATAATGTGCCGTTGCTTTTTGAAAAAATTGAAGACAATTTGGCCAATAGAACGCGCTTTATTGTTATCAGCGATTTTAAAACTCAAAAAAGCGGAAACGACAAAACAAGTGTAATTGCAAAAACATCTCATAAATCAGGGGCTCTTTTTGAACTTCTTAAAAAATTTAAAGACAGGGAAATTAATCTTTTAAAAATAGAAAGCAGACCGAATAAAGACGATACGTTTAATACATGGTTTTATATTGATTTTGAAGGGCATATTGATGATAAAAGTGTTCAAGATTTGATTGACAGCGAAGAAATGATATGGCTCGGCAGTTATTTAAGGGACTGTTAGAAATTTATAATAAATTTATTTAGTGAAATTTAAGGAGATTTAATGTTTGAAAAACTGAAAGATTTAAAAACATACGAAGCCGGAAAGCCGATAGAACTGGTCGTAAGGGAATTTGGAATAGAACCTAAAGATATAATTAAACTGGCAAGCAATGAAAATCCTTACGGTCCTCCTCCTAAAGCAATTGAAAAAGTAAAAAATCTGGCTTCGGAAATGCACAGATATCCTGATGACAGTTTTTTTGAGTTAAAAGAGGGACTGAGTTCAAAATTTAACATATCTGCGTCTAATATTATTATAGGTGCAGGAAGCGATCAGATTTTAGAATTCGCCGTTCATGCTGTCTCCCCTAAAAAGGTTTTAATGGCGGGTATTACGTTTGCAATGTATGAAATATATTCTAAACAGGTTGGAGCTCAAATTTTAAAAACAAAATCTATAACTCATAATCTGGAAGAATTTTATGAAATATATAAAGAACAAAAACCGGAAATAATTTTTCTTTGTGTGCCTAATAATCCTTTGGGAGAATGTATTGACGCAAAAGAAGTGTTTGATTTTATAGAAAAAATTGATGAAAACACTTTAATAATTGTAGACGGAGCATATCAGGAATTTGCCGCTTATAAAGATAAAGATAAAGAAATTAAACCTGAAGATATACTTAAATACAAAAACGTTTTATATACCGGAACGTTTTCCAAAGCATACGGTCTTGGCGGTATGAGAGTAGGATACGGCATTGCGAATGAGTATATAATCGAAAATCTTCATAAATTGAGACCTCCTTTCAATATAACAACCCTAAGTCTGGCAGCTGCGATAGAAGCATTAAAAGATGAAGAGTTTGTTAAAAACTCAATAATAAAAAACTTTGAAGAGATGGAAAAATATGTCAGTTTCGCAAAAGAAAATAATTTAAAATATATAGACAATTATACAAATTTCATTGTTTTATATATTAAAAATTCAACACAAATTGCTGAAAATTTATTAAAAAAAGGTATAATTGTAAGGAATATGGCCAGTTACGGATTTGAAGCCTTAAGAATTACTATAGGTACGCCTGAACAAAACGATAAATTATTAAATACATTAAAAGGTATGATTAGTTGAATTTTGAAGAACTTTTTAGGCAAATAATAGCATTTGCAAAAAAATTAAACAAAAGACAGAAAATTGTAATTATTGCCTCGATTGTCGCATTAGTGGCAATTATCTCTTTTTTGATAGTATTTAATACAAGCTCTTCTAAAATAAAAACAGGTTATGCGATACTTTTTGACAATCTTTCTTCCAAAGACGCTGCATTAATTGTACAATACCTTGAAAAAAAACATATACCATATGAAATACCTGAAGACGGAGTTATTGAAGTTCCTAAAAATGTCGTACAGAAAGTCAGAATAGATGTTGCCGCACAGGGACTTCCTAAAAGTTCTAAAGTGGGATTTGAGCTTTTTGATAAAAATAGTTTCGGAATTACTGATTTTGAACAGAAAATAAAATATCTAAGAGCTCTCGAAGGCGAGCTTGGCAGAACTATCGAATCTTTGGACGCGGTAGAAGAAGCTACTGTTAATATTGCCCTTCCTAAAGAGAGTGTATTTGTAGAAAACCAGACTCCTCCAACCGCTTCGGTAGTTATTAAACTTAAGCCGAATATGATACTTACTCCAAAACAGATTCAGGGAATAAAATATCTTGTAGCTGCTGCCGTTCCTAAATTAAAGCCTGAAAATGTAAAAATAATAGACCAGTACGGAAATCTTTTAGGAGAAAATGACGAACTTACACAGAATAACGAACTGTTAAAAGCGGAAATAGCTTATAAAAAAAGAATGGAAAAAGCTTTAGAAAACAATATCGTATCGATTTTAGCACCTGTGGTTGGCGGAAGAAATAAAGTAGTCGCAAAAGTTAATCTGGATATCGATTTTTCCCAGGTTAAATCAAAATCCACAATTTATTCTCCCGACAATGTCGTAAGAAGCGAGCAGACACTGGAAGAAAGCAGAATAGGATATAAACCTAAACAGGTCGGAGGTGTGCCTGGTGCGGTAAGTAATGTCGGACCGGTTCAGGGGACAAAAAATCAAAACGTGAAAGATAAATACACTAAATCAGAAACAACTACCAATTATGAAATATCAACAACTATTAAAGATGTAAAAGAGCCTCTTGCAAAAATCAAAAGAATAACCGCTGCTGTTGTAGTAGACGGACATTACAAAGTTACAAAAGACGGAAAAAAAGAATTTGTTCCTCTTTCAAAGCTCGAAATCGCAAATATAGAAAACTTGGTTAAAAACACTATCGGTTACGATCCGAAAAGAGGAGACAGCGTAAGTGTAAGCAGTTTTCAATTTAACGGAGCATCAAACGGCAATGCTCCGACATCGAAAGTAGGGCAGATTATGCAGACAGTGGAAATGTATTTAGGACCGTTTAGTGTAGTATTGAAATATCTGTTTTTAGCATTGGTTCTTTTTGTGTTTTATAAAAAAGTAATTACACCTTTTACGCAAAAAATGCTTGAAGTTGAGATTGAAGAAGAGCCGGAGTATGTTAGGCCTGAAATAGAAGTTAATGAAGAGGAAGTTGAATCTACTTATGATAAAATAAAAGAATTAAAAGAAAAAGTTGAACAGCAGCTTGGTATTTCAAGCGATGTTAATGAAGAAGAGCTGAAATATGAAGTCTTGCTTGACAGGATAATTAAAATGACTGAGGAAAAAACCGAAGAAGTTGCAAAAGTATTAGAAAATTTAATTAAAGAAGAAACGCATGAAGTATAAGGATTTATAATGGCACTTTCGGCACAGCAGCAGGCTATTCTTGACGAATTGTCAATGCCTGAAAAAATTGCGATCTTGCTTATTCAGTTAGGAGAGGATTTAACTGCACAGATTTTTTCGTATATGGATGTTAACGCAATTACTGAAATATCCAAATATATTGCCACCGCTAAAGCAATAGATAAAGCCATAGCTGCAGCGGTTTTAGAAGAGTTTTATGTTATTTTTCAGTCTAATCAGTATATTTCAAGCGGCGGTATAGAGTATGCTAAAGAAATTCTTTATAAAGCCCTCGGACCTGAAGAAGCTAAAAAAGTTCTAGATAAACTTGCTAAATCGCTTCAAAGCGAGCAGACTTTCGGTTTTTTACAAAAAGTAAAACCGCAGCAGCTTGCGGATTTTATAGTTAATGAACATCCTCAGACAATTGCACTTATACTTGCGCATATGGATCCTACCAGTGCTGCGGAAACTTTAAGCTATTTTCCTGATGAAATAAGAGCGGAAGTTCTTATCAGAATGAGTAATTTAGGAGACATTTCTCCTCAAGTGATTAAAAAAGTAAGTGCAATTCTTGAAACAAAACTTGAAGCTCTGACCGGTTATAAAGTTGAAATCGGAGGAGTTAGATTCGTTGCGGAAATATTTAACAGACTTGGACAAAAAGCAGCAAAATCAACGCTTAAATTCATTGAGCAGGTTAACAACGAACTTGCCGAAGAGATTAAAGAAAAAATGTTTACATTCGAAGATATTCTTAAACTTGACAATAACGCGATTCGCGAAATATTAAAAGAAGCTGATAAAAACCAATTAATGATTGCTTTAAAAGGTGCTCCTGAAGAGCTTAAAGAAAAATTTCTTGCAAATATGTCTCAACGTGCCGCTGCGGCATTTGAGGAAGAAATGCAGTTCTTAGGCCCTGTAAAAGTCAAAGACGTTGAGGCTGCACAAAGAAGTATCGTTGAAATAGTACAAAAACTTGCCGAAGAAGGCAAAGTATCAGTCGGAGCGGAGGAAGAAGTAATTGAATAGGATAGTAAACGGCGAAGCGGTGGAAAGACATATAATAAACCAGTATACATTTAAAAGTTTTGACGATAACGATGAAAGTGAAGAAAAAAGCATTCATAATTCTAAAAACGAAAATCAGCCGCAGCAGACAAATATACATAATAATGAACAAAACACACAAAATAATAACGATGAAGTGATTGAAAAACTTCTTCAAAAAATAGAAGAGCTCAGTAATAATATCGTAAACATTCAGACTAATTTTGAAAAGCAGCTTAATGAGTGTAAACAGCAAATAGAATCAGAGAAAAAAAAGGCGTTTGAAGAAGGATATAAAAAAGGTAAAGAAGACGCTTCTTCCGAAGTATCTAAAGAAATTGAAGAAAAAATAAAACTTCTCCAGGATTCGGTAAAAAAAGTAGATAAAATAAATGAAGTTTTTGAAGAGAAAATTCTTTCAATTGAAAAAGAGTTAATTTCGGTAGCACTTGATATAGCAAAAGAGGTTATTCAAAAAGAAGTTAGCGAAAATTCCAAAGAAATTGCATATAATCTTGCAAAAGCTTTAATGGAAGACATTAAAGATGCTACTAAAATAAAAATAAAAGTAAATCCTAAAGATGCAAAATATTTAAAAGAACAGGATTTACAAAATGTGGAAATAATCGAAGACGACGCCGTAAAAGAAGGCGGTGTTGTGATTTTAAGCGATATAGGAAATATTGACGCTCAGATTTTACAAAGATTTAAAGCAATAAAAGAAGCGGTATTGGAAGGTAATGAATGATAGATGTGAAACATAAAAGTATTCCGGAATTAGAAGAGACGGCACAGAAAATTAGGGAAAGAATTCTTGAAGTTGTTTCTAAAAAAGGAGGGCATTTAAGCTCTACGCTAGGAGCCGTGGAACTTATTATAGGGATGCATTATGTTTTTGATGCAGAAAAAGATCCTTTTATATTTGATGTTTCTCACCAGGCGTATGCCCATAAACTTTTAACTGACAGATGGGAAAGTTTTGATACGCTCAGACAGTTTGGAGGAATCAGCGGTTATACCAGACCTAGTGAAAGCAGATACGATTATTTCAGTGCGGGCCATTCTTCTACATCAATATCCGTGGCGGTCGGCGCCGCTAAAGCTATTAAATTAAAAGGAGAAAACAGAACTCCTGTAGTGTTAATCGGGGACGGGGCAATGAGCGCCGGTATGGTTTATGAAGCTTTAAACGAGCTTGGTTTTAGAAAATATCCCGTAGTTATAATTCTTAACGACAATGAAATGAGCATAGGCAAACCTATCGGGGCTTTAAGTAAATATTTAACAAGGCTGAAAGCCGGAAAACTGTATCAGGGCTTTAAAGAAAAATTTAAAAAATTTTTGGATTCTGCACCGAAAGACGTTAAATACATGGCTAAAAAAGTAGAAGAGATGTTTAGCGTTCACGGAGTTTTTTTTGAAGAAATGGGACTTGAATATATCGGGCCGATTGACGGGCATAATTTAGAAGAGGTTATTGAAACACTTCAAGTCGCAAAAAGTCTTAAAAAACCGGTAATAGTACACGCAAAAACCGTTAAGGGTAAAGGTTATAAGCAGGCGGAAGGATATTATGAACACTGGCACGGAGTAGGGCCTTTTGATTTGGAAACGGGAGAGCCTCTTAAAAAATCTTCTCTTTCCGCAACAAAAGTGTATTCTAATAAACTTCTTGAAATAGCTAAAAAAGATCAAAAAGTCGTCGGAGTAACAGCCGCTATGCCAAGCGGCACCGGAATGAAAGATCTGATGAAAGAATTTCCTGAACGTTTTTGGGATGTTGGTATAGCAGAACAGCATGCGGTAACGTCAATGGCGCCTTTGGCAAAAGAAGGGTTTAAACCTTTTGTTGCAATATATTCAACTTTTTTACAAAGGGGATATGATCAGATAATACATGATGTGTGTCTTGATAATTATCCTGTAAGATTTGCAATTGACAGAGCCGGAATAGTCGGTGCGGACGGAGAGACTCATCAGGGTGTTTTTGATATCGGGTTTTTAAGAATCCTCCCTAATATTACGCTTTTTGCGCCTAGGGATTTTGAAACACTTAAAAAAGCTGTGGAATTTGCATACGGTTTTGATTCCGGGCCTTGCGCGTTCAGATATCCAAGAGGCGCTTTTTTATTAAAAGATGATGTTTTCAAAGCTTCTGATTTTGAACTCGGAAAAGGCGAAATTTTAATCGATAACGACAAAATTATGCTGATAGCATACGGTAACGGAATCGGAAAAGCATACAGGATTCATGAAATTCTCAAACAGCAGGGATTAGAGAGCGGAGTGCTGGATTTAAGATTTGTAAAACCGTTTGACAAAGATCTTCTAAAATCTTTAAAAGCAGACAGATGGTATGTAATCAGCGATAACTCAAAAGAGGGCGGAATTGCTGAAATGCTTAGCGATTTTGCAAATGCGGAAAATATAAATGTTAAAATAGAAAGTTTTGAATACCCTGATGAATTTATTCCGCACGGAAATGTTGAAGAAGTGGAAAAACTTTTAAAAGTAGATGCTCAAAGCATAGCGGAAAAAATCAGGGCTGAAAATGGCTAAAGCAGTACTAGGAGGAGGATGTTTCTGGTGTCTTGACGCAGTTTTCAGACAGGTAGAAGGCATTAGAAATGTAACAGCCGGATATGCGGGAGGCAGACGTCCTGATCCAAACTATGAACAAGTCTGTACCGGTGTTACCGGGCATGCGGAAGTTGTTGAAATAGATTATGATGAAAATAAAGTTGATTACGAATACCTTTTAGATATATTTTTTAACATACACGATCCTACCCAGTTAAACCGTCAGGGAAACGATGTCGGTACACAGTACCGTTCGGTTATTCTGTATTTAAACGATGAACAAAAACAAAAAGCTTTGAAAAAAACAGAAGAGTTAAGATCCAAAGGAGTAAATCCTGTAACGGAAATTAAAAAACTTGACAAATTTTATCCTGCGGAAGAATATCATCAGAATTATTTCCAGAAAAATCCACAACAGCCTTATTGTGTGTATGTAGTGGCGCCTAAGGTTGAAAAATTTTTAAAGATGGAAAATGGAAAGAAAAAAAGTTAAAGAATTTAAAAGCACAATTTCTTATATTAAAATTAACAATAACGGAGCTTTGATAGTCGATAAGGAAAACAGGGTTTACGTTTACGACTCTTCATTTAAACTTATTAACGGATTTAAAATAAAGCTTCCCGAAAACAGACCCGAAGAGAATACAGTTTCGTGTGATGAGGAGTTTAATTATCTTTTGCTTTCCGTAAGCGGATATCCTCTTACCTTTTGGAACATAAAAGAAAAAAAACTTCTCGGTAAATTCGAATGGCATAAAGGAGACGTTTTATCTGTTGAAATAGGACAAAATTATTTTGTAAGCGGAGGAATAGACGGTAAAATTTATCTTTATTCTATTGAACTTTTAAAAATGGTATCCAAGATAGCAAAGCATAAAGATTTTATAAGCGATATTGCGTTCGGAGAAGATAAAATTTACGCAACGGGCTATGATAAAGCCGTTTTGTTTGTCGACAGTTCGTCTTTACGCAAAACTGTCAGATTTTTACATCTTAAAAAAGCTCTGAAAATCGAAAATAAAAATTATCTGATAAGCGCTTCGGAGTTTTCTGACGTTATAAAATGGGACAGGGATACCTGTGACGATACCGACAGAGTTGATTTATATAAAAAGTTCAGAGATTTTGCGCTTTATGATAATTATATTTTTGTTCTTACCGATTCAAAGGTTGTCTTATATGATTTGAAAAACGAAGTACTTGTCAATGATTCTTTTTTTGAAACCGATTCTCACAAAATTGTTGTATATAACGACAGAATGTATCTGGCTTCGGGAAATATTCTCGAAGAAGTGTGTTTAACCGACGAAAAAGAGCTTTTAGATACCGTTTTATCCGAAAATTATAAAAAAGCATATGAAATGATAGCTTTAAATCCTTTTTTAAAGAAAACCAAAGCATATGAAAAACTTGAAAAACTGTATATTGCAACTATTAAAAAAGCTATGAAATATTATGAAGAAGGTATGAAACAAAAAGCCCTTGAGCTGTTGAAGCCTTTTAGTGCCGTACTTCAAAAAAGAGAAGAAATAAATAAAATAATTACTCATTATGAAAACATACTTAAATTTGTAAAAGCGTTTGAAAACAGAAATTTTGCACTGTTTTATCAGCTTGCAAATCAGTTTGAAATGTTAAAAAACACGAAATATTACATGCTTGCTGAAAAAGAGTGGGAAGAAAGGTTCGAAAAGGCAAAGCAGCTTGCATCAGAAGGCAGAGTGTCGGAAGCGAAAGAAATACTAAAAGATTTTATTCCCGTTCCTCAGAAACTGAAACTCATTAATCTGCTACTTAAAGAAGCCGGTCTTTTCAGACTGTTAAAAGAAAAAATAGCCAATAAAGATTTTAAAGGATTCTTTGCAATAATAAAAGAACATCCGGAGCTTAAAGATACCAAAGAATATAAATCGGTAATTGAATATGGTGAAAAGCTTTATAATATGGCTGTTAAAGCCCTGGAGGAAGAAAATTTTAAGTATGTTTTAAAAATATGCACCGTATTGGAAGATATTGAAGGTTATGAATTAAAAGCAAAGGAACTGCTAAACAAGGCACAGGTATCGCTCGAGTTTTTAAGACTGTTTAACGAAGATAAAAACAGGGCATTTGAACTGGCAGAAAAATATCCTTTTTTGAAAAAATTAAAGGTCTACAGAGTTTATGAAGAAAAATGGCAAAAAAAACTTCTTAACGCTGAAAGAGAGGCGTTTAAAGGCAAAATAAAATCAGCTTTAGAGGAATTAAAAGAGTATGAATATATAAAAACGAAAAAACCTAGAATAACGAATATGATTAAAAGCGCATACTTGAATTATATAAAACACTCTAAAGACAAAAATGCAATTGAGAAATATATAAAAACATTCGGTAGGGATGAAGAAATTAACAATTTTTTAAAACAGGGTTAAATTAAATAAGTAATGGTACCGGCGGTGGGACTCGAACCCACATGGGCAGAGCCCATCGGATTTTGAGTCCGACGCGTCTACCAGTTCCGCCACGCCGGCAAGGACTGAAATTATATCGATAATTTATTTAAAATTCAAGAAAAAAATGTATTTTGATTGTTTAAAGAAAAGAAATTAGAATAAAAAAGAAAAAAAAGAACTTATTTGTTTAAAAGTTCTTTTAATTTTTTACCAACTTTGAATTTTACAGATTTAGTTTCAGGGATTTTAACTTCTCTGTTAGTACCAGGAACTCTAGCTACTCTTGGAGCTCTTGTTACAACTTCAAAACTTCCGAATCCGATAAAACTAACTTTTTTACCTGCTTTTAGAGCTTCTTCCATTGCTTCGATAGTAGCATCTATAACTGCGTTTACATCTTTTTTGCTAAGACCTGACTTTTCTGCTACCGCTGCGATTAATTCTGACTTTTTCATTTTTCCTCCTTTTTAGTTGGGTACAAAAAATTTTACTCTTTTTTTTTACCAAAAATCAAGTGTTTTGGGCATTTTTTGCTATAATTTTGTTAAAAAAGGTACAAAATGAATGCCTGTGAGCTTCCAAGCGCCAAAAAAAGCGATAAAAATTTATGCGAAGTCTTAAAAAACGCGAAAACGATAGTTGTGGTAGGGCTCTCTCCAAAAGAACACAGAGCATCTAATCAGGTTGCAAAATATATGCAGGAAAACGGTTATAAAATAATTCCTGTTTATCCGAGAGAAGAAGAAATTTTAGGTGAGAAAGTATACAGAAGTCTTGATGAAATTGATTTTGAAGTGGATATTGTAGATATTTTCCGTAAAGGGGAAGATACGCCTCCTATTGTGGAAAAAGCGGTAAAGCTGCCGGGAATAAAATGTGTTTTTCTTCAAGAAGGCGTCGCAAACGAGAAATCTAAAGAAATCGCCGAAGAAGCCGGTGTGTTTTATGTTGAGGACAGATGTATAATGGTTGATCATATCAGATGTAAGAAAGAAGGATTGTTATGATACCTTTTGAAGAAATAAAACAGGCTCACAAAAGAATAAAAAAAGTAGTTTATAAAACACCTTTTGCGTATGCTCCTATACTTTCGCAAAAAGTCGGAAACGAAATATACCTTAAAAAAGAGAACTTACAGATTACCGGAGCTTTTAAATTAAGAGGGGCTTTTAATAAAATAGCTTCTATTCCGGAAGAAAAAAGAAAAAAAGGCGTTATTGCCGCAAGTGCCGGAAATCATGCGCAGGGTGTCGCTTTCAGTGCTAATTATTTTAATGTTCCCGCCATTATCGTAATGCCTGAAGCTACGCCGCTTACAAAAGTAACGGGCGTTAAAGAGTTCGGAGGGGAAGTTGTACTTGCAGGTAATAATTACGACGAAGCTTATGAGTATGCGGTAAAACTGGCCGAAGAAAAAGGGCTTGAGTTTATTCATCCTTTTGCGGACGATAAAGTTATTGCAGGACAGGGAACAATCGGAATAGAGATGCTAGAACAGGTGCCTGAGCTAGATTATATTATCGTTCCTATAGGAGGAGGCGGATTAATCAGCGGAATTGCAAGTGCAGCAAAACAGATTAATCCCCATATAAAAGTTATCGGAGTTACCGCGGAGGGTGCGCCGGCTATGAGGCTGAGCTTCTTAAGCGGAAGCGTTCAGGACACCACTTTTGTGAAAACGATTGCTGACGGTATAGCGGTAAGGGATACCAATCCTAAAATGTTTGATCTTGTAAGGGAAGTGGTTGATGACATTGTTGAGGTTGACGATGAAGAAATCGCAAATGCGATTCTGTTTTTAATGGAAAGACAAAAAGTTGTCGTAGAAGGTGCAGGAGCTGTGGGAGTAGCGGCTTTACTGCATCATAAGATTAAATTTACCGCTCCTAAAAAAGTAGGCGTTGTGCTGAGTGGCGGTAATATCGATGTGACAATGATTAATCTGATTATAGAAAAAGGTCTGTTAAAATCAC
The DNA here is from genome assembly GCF_055388085.1 of Nautilia abyssi. Lineage (NCBI taxonomy): Bacteria > Pseudomonadati > Campylobacterota > Epsilonproteobacteria > Nautiliales > Nautiliaceae > Nautilia > Nautilia abyssi. The sequence continues at coordinate 382,607 of NZ_AP042376.1, forward strand.
ACAGAAAAATGAAACTGATTATCAGACTGGTTGATAAACCGGGAGCTCTTCAAAGACTGACTGAAATACTTGCGGCCGAAAAAGCGAATATAGTGCAAATAGGTTATGACAGAACGGATCTTAATCTTGCTATCGGAGATGCAAACGTTACAATAGCTCTTGAAACAAGAGGTCTTGAGCATCAGGAGGCTATTAAAAGAGCCCTTCATAAAAACGGTTATAAATTTGTAGTCGAATAGAATGATGGAAAATATCAGAATAAGGTAAATTCATATAGATAATTATAAAAGGAGAATTAATGAGTAAATATGAAGTTGTAATAGGTCTTGAAGTTCACGTTCAGTTAAATACTAAAACAAAGATTTTCTGTAACTGTGCCACCAGTTTCGGAGACGAGCCTAATACCAATACGTGTCCGACGTGTTTGGGACTGCCGGGGGCTCTTCCTGTATTAAATAAAGAGGCTGTCAGAAAAGCTGTAATGTTTGGAAAAGCGGTAAATGCCGAAATTAATAAAAAATCTATTTTTGCAAGAAAAAACTATTTTTACCCAGACCTTCCAAAAGGCTATCAGATAAGCCAGTTTGAGATTCCTATCGTAGGCAAAGGAAGTTTAACCATTGAAGTTAACGGTGAAACGAAAGAAATAGGTATTACAAGAGCGCACCTTGAAGAAGACGCCGGTAAAAACATACATGACGGCGATGTGAGTAAAGTTGATTTAAACAGAGCCGGAACGCCGCTTCTTGAAATAGTCAGCGAACCGGATATGAGAAGCAGCGATGAAGCTATCGCTTATCTTAAAAAACTTCACGCTATTGTCAAATACCTTGGAATCAGTGATGCGAATATGCAGGAAGGCTCATTCAGATGTGATGCCAACGTATCTGTAAGACCTAAAGGCCAAAAAGAATTCGGTACAAGAGTTGAAATTAAAAACATCAACTCATTCAGGTTTATTAAACAGGCGATTGAATACGAAATCGAAAGACATATTGAGGCGTATGAATATGACGAATACGAAGACGAAGTAGTACAGGAAACCAGACTGTTTGATTCTAAAACGGGCGAAACAAGAAGTATGAGAGGAAAAGAAGAATCTGCAGATTACAGATATTTCCCGGATCCTGATCTGCTGCCTCTTGTTGTTCCGGATGAGTTTTTTGATATTGAAATACCGGAACTTCCTGATGAAAAAAAAGAAAGATACATGAAAGAGTTCGGTCTAAAAGAATATGATGCTGGGGTTCTGACTTCAGAACCTGAACTGGCTGCATATTTTGAAGACCTTGTTGAAAGAGGATGTGAACCTGTTATGGCAAACAACTGGCTGGCAGTCGAGCTTTTAGGAAGACTGAATAAGGCCGGATATGCAATAGAAAATTCTCCTGTAAGCAGTGAAAAATTAGCAAAACTTATATTGAGAATTAAAGACAACACCATAAGCGGCGCAGGCGGTAAAAAAGTTCTTGATTTACTAATGGAAGAAGAAATAGAAGTTGATGTCGCAATAGATAAACTCGGATTAAAACAGGTAAGCGACGAAGGCGCCATAGAAAAAATGGTTGATGAAATTTTGGCGGCTAACGAAGATAAAGTGGCTGAATATAAAGCAGGTAAAGACAAACTGTTCGGTTTCTTCGTAGGACAGGTTATGAAAGCGAGCCGCGGAAAAGCAAATCCTCAAGTTGTAAATAAAATACTTAAAAGCAAGCTGTCTTGAGATTGAAAGAATACATTGTAAAAGCCCTTGTGGCTTTTGCTTTTTATATTGACAGTAATACCAGATATAAAAAAATCAAAGGCTTTTTCAGGCGTTTAATGAACGATGACGATTATACGCCAAAGAAGTTTTTTGATTTTTTTATGCTTTTTTTGGTTATTACAAGCGTTGGCATACTTTTATATGATATTAAACACGATCTCAATCCGTGGGTTGAAGAGTTTGACTTTTATGTTGTAACTTTTATATTTGCGATAGAATACCTTATAAGGCTTTGGGTATATAACGACACGCATAAAATCATTATTGAAGAGTATGAAGAATCCACTTTTTTAGAACGGGAATTTTCTCTTAAAAACGTAATAAAAAAAGCGCTTTTGAAAAAATGGGAATATATTAAATCTCCTTTTGCAATTATAGATTTTCTTGCAATTCTTCCCGGATTCAGAAGTTTAAGAATATTAAGAATTTTTGTTATTTTCAGACTGTTTAAAATATTGAGATATACGAAGAGTATTAATACTTTTATTGAGGTTTTGGCCAGTAAAAAATTTGAACTTACAATATTATTGCTGGCTGTAGGTTTCGTAACGTTTATAGGCGGTGCGGTCATATATGTTTTTGAAGCGCACATAAATCCTAAAATCGATACAATATTCGATGCGATATACTGGTCTTTAATTACCATTTCCACCGTCGGTTACGGAGATATTACCCCGGTTACCCAGGAGGGGAAAGTTCTTACTATGTTTTTAATCATAGTAGGTATCGGATTTATCTCATTCTCCACATCAATTATAGCTTCCGCTTTTACGGAAAAACTGAACGAACTTAAAGCGGACAGGGTTTTTAGAAAAATAAAACATATGGAAGACGTATATCTTATATGCGGATATTCTAACGAAGCGGAAATTCTTGCGGAAAGATTTAAAAAAGACAATATAGATTTTGTTGTGGTGGATATGGATGAAGACAGAGTTGAAAAATCTTCCCATAAAGGATATATTACATTAAAAGGCGATATTACACAAAAGACATTTTTACAGGTGCTTGATTTCAGCAAAATATCAAAAATATTCGTACTTACAAATAACGACATCAGCAACTCTTTTATCGTATTAAGTGTAAAAGCTTACAGCAAAGGAGCTGAAATTATTGCTCTGGCAAACGACGAAAGAAACGTAAGCAAAATAAAAAAAGCAGGAGCGAATCACGTAGTGGTTCCGTCTACCGTTACCGCTTTACTGACTGCGGAATATATAGGAAATCCTATTACTTTTGAAGTGATTGATGCGATTTTAACTGAAAGAAGAAATGCTATTATTGATGAAATTATTGTTATTAAAGATTCTATTCTTGACGGTAAACTTGTAGGAGAAATTGATTTTGACAAGTATAAAATTATTCTGTTCGGGGTATTAAAAAGGAACGAGTCTCCACTTCTTAATGAGACCTTGCAGATTGAAAAAGGCCATTTTTATTTTAACCCTCCTTTTGATTTGAAACTCGAAGAAGGAGATATTCTGGTTGTAATGGGTTACAGTGTGAGTGTGAATTACTTTAAATATCAGATTGAAAAGAGTAGTATATGAGAATAGCTATATTCGGATTTGACGATTTTGGGGAAAGAGTAGCAAGATTTTTAAATAAAAAAGATATCGTTATTGTGGTTTTGGATGAAAAAGAAGAAGCAAGAGCCAGGGAAAAGCTTTACGACGTAGTAAAGCTTCACAATATTGACGATGATGAAATTGCTAAAATAGAAGAGTTTGATATAGCTATAGCTGTTCTTCACGATGAAGATAAAAACCTGTTTTTATGTCTTACGTTAAGAGATCTGTTTCCTGATAAAAAGATAATCGCTAAAGTTGCAGACAAAGACAATGAATATAAATACAGACTTGCAGGAGTTAGCAAACTGATAAATCCTTACGAAGTTACGGCAAACAGAATTATGACTATACTGAAAAAACCTTTAACCCTGAAAGTTATAGAAGAAATAATTTTTCAGGACAACAAGCTCTCTTTTGCCGAAATAGTGATACCTCCTAATTCTTTTTTAGAAGGTAAATATATTAAAGATATATTTAAAGATATTTCTTCGTTATACAATCTGTTAATTATCGGTATGGTTGACAAAGAGCTTTCAGACAACGTGCAGTTTGTTACAAAAGGTTATAACCATAAAATAGACGAGGGCGATATTTTGGTTGTGGTCGGAGACGTAGAAGAAATTGAAAGATTTAAAAATGATCTTGAATTATTTCAACACGGAGGTATGATATGATATCCGTTATAGGTGCTGGAGCCTGGGGCAGCGCTTTATATTATGCAATTAAACAGGTGGTTTCTGATGCAGTAATCACTTCAAGGACGAAAAGAAATATTGAAGGTTTCGTTGATTTGGACAAAGCGCTGGAAAATGAATATATTTTAATAGCTATCGCTGCTCAGTCGATTAAAGATTTTTTAAAAAAAGTTGATCTTTCTGATAAAAAAATACTCGTAGCCAGCAAAGGAATAGATAACGAAAAACTTAAATTTTTAAATGAAATTTTTGAAGAATATGTGTCTCCTGAAAATCTCGCTTTTATTTCAGGACCTTCTTTTGCAAAAGAAGTTAAGGAAAACAAGCCAACGGCTCTTGTAATCGCTTCTAAAAATACGGATTTGGCTGAAAAATTTAAAACATTTTTCCCTAGATTTTTAAAAATATATATTGATGACGATGTGGCAGGCGTAGAAGTTGCCGGAGCATATAAAAACGTGATAGCCATAGCCAGCGGGATATGCGAAGGGCTGAATCTGGGGTCTAATGCAAAAGCCGCGCTTTTAGCCAGAGGACTTGTGGAAATGGACAGATTCGGAGAAAAGTTTGGAGCAAGAAAAGACACTTTTTTAGGTGTGGCCGGTTCGGGAGATCTGTTTTTGACAGCAAATTCCACTATGAGCCGTAATTACAGGGTAGGACTTAATCTTGCCAAAGGAAAACTTCTTAATGATATATTGGATGAACTTGGAGAAGTGGCTGAAGGGGTGTATACAACAAAAGCGATTTATAAACTGGCAAAACTGAACGAAGTTTATACGCCTATAGCAAACGAAGTATATAAAATTATTTATGAAAATAAAGAACCGTTAAAATCATTAAAAGATTTACTGAGCTGATCCCGTAAAAGGGAGAAGAATTATTATTATTGTGCTTTTTTAACTGCACCCGCAACTATTGAAAGAATAATTCCTGTCGCAATAACGCACATAGAAATTGCTATAAATCCGCTAAATCCCATTTTTTCTCCTTTTTTTAGTTTCGATTATTATAGCAAATAATGTGAATATGTGAATAATTTTTGTTAAAATTTGCTAAAAAAAGTGAAAATAATGAGGCTTGATCAGTATTTGGTAACAAATGAATATACATTTAGCAGAAACAAGGCGCAGGAAATTATAAAGAGCGGATATGTAAAAGTTAATGATAAAATCATTAAAAAACCGTCATTTAAAATTGACGAAAACGATAAAATTGAAGTTGTGCAAAATGACGGATACGTTTCAAGAGCCGCATATAAACTGAAAAACTACCTTGAAAAACACGGTATTACTTTTGAAAACAAGTATGTATTGGATATAGGTTCAAGTACCGGAGGATTTACGCAGGTTGCTTTGGAAGCGGGTGCTAAAAAGGTAGTAAGTGTGGATGTAGGAAGCGGTCAGCTGCATAAAACGCTTAGAAATAACCCTAAAATAGAACTTTTTGAAAACACCGATATAAGAGAGTTTATATATAATGAAAAATTTGACGTTGTTGTGAGTGACGTCAGTTTTATTTCACTGCTTAAAATTACTGAAAAAATAGATACACTGGCAAAAAAAGACATTATACTTCTTTTTAAACCGCAGTTTGAAGTAGGAAGGGAAGCCAAAAGAGATAAAAAAGGCGTTGTTACCGATATGAAGGCTGTAGAATCTGCCATGATTAATTTTGAAAATGAATGTAAAGAGCTGGGCTGGGAGCTGATAAGAAAAGAAGAGTCTAGTATTAAAGGAAAAGAAGGAAACACTGAATTTATATATCATTTCAAAAAAGTTTGATATAATCGCACAAAAAAGGTCTAATTTTGATAAGCAGATATCCTACAAGGAAAATAAAAGTCGGAAACGTCGAAATAGGAGGAGATGCTCCTATTTCGGTGCAGTCAATGACCTATTCAAAAACAAAAGATATAAAAGCTACTCTTGAGCAGATTAACAGGCTTTATTTTGCGGGTGCTGATATCGTCAGGGTAGCAGTCTTGGATAAAGAAGATGCAAACGCTTTAAAAGAAATTAAAAAAAACTCTCCCCTTCCGGTTGTAGCGGATATACATTTTAATTACAAGCTGGGACTTAAAGCCGCTGAAGTGGTAGACGCTCTTCGTATTAATCCGGGAAATATAGGCGGAAAAGAAAGAGTAAAAGCAGTTGTCGACGCATGCAGACAAAGAAATATTCCTATAAGAATAGGTGTTAATGCCGGAAGCCTTGAAGATCATCTTGAAAACAGATACGGCCAAACGCCTAAAGCCATGGTTGAGTCTGCTTTATGGCATATTAAATTTCTGGAAGATCTTGATTTCAGGGATATAAAAGTTTCACTAAAAGCCAGCGACGTTCAAAGAACGGTTGAAGCATACAGGATGTTAAGACCTCTTGTCGAATATCCTTTTCATTTGGGTGTAACCGAAGCCGGAACCAAATTTCATGCAACTATTAAAAGCGCTGCCGCGTTTGGCGCTTTGCTTCTGGAAGGCATAGGCGACACTATGAGGGTATCAATAACCGGAGAGCTTGAAGAGGAGATAAAAGTAGGCAAAGCGATATTGAAAGATTTAGGACTTTCAAAAGAAGGGGTCAATATTATTTCATGTCCTACCTGCGGGAGGATAGAAGTAGACCTTCCTCCTATTGTTGAAGCAGTGGAGGAAGCTACCAAAAATATAAAAAAACCTCTTAATCTTGCGGTTATGGGCTGTGTGGTTAACGCCATAGGAGAAGCAAAAGAAGCGGATGTTGCAATAGCCTGCGGCAAAGGTTACGGGCTTATTATTAAAAAAGGCGAAATAATAGGCAAATATAAAGAAAGTGAACTGCTTGAGAGGTTTTTGGAAGAAGTAAAAAAGGAGAGTGAATGAGCGCAACTACTATGATATATATCGTGGGGCTAAGTATTGCCTCTATGGCATTTATTTTTATTTTTATGCTGCTTAGAAAAATAGAAATTACGGAAGAGAGAATTCTTAAAATATTAGGCGAACATGCGGAAGAGATTAAAAAAGCGAAAAACGACGAGGAGCTTAAAGAACTGATAAGGGCACTTCCTAAGAAAAAAAGAACAAAACTAAAAACTCTTTTTGAATCTCAGGATCTGTATGATGCCGTTAAGCATATTAAAAAACACGTATTAAAAACTACTGACCGGGAAAATGGAGACGTAAATCAGGATTAGCCAAAACTTCGTCGATTACAATTTCGTAATCTTCTTTTGCGTTTTCGAGCATTTTGAATTTTTCTTCGTTTTCAGATAAAATAACACCAATATCAATAGGGTTTTTTGTGGCTTTAAGATTTTCTATTAATTCTTTGTCATCCGTTTGGATATATATACTTCTGTATTGCAAAGTTGCCAAAGAATCTTTGTAAGGATAAGTGATTTTTAAAATCATTAAAAACCTTTTTTTATAATTTTAACATAAATGCTATAAAAGGAAAAATAGTGGAACTTTACAACCTGGATATAGAAAGAGGGATACTGAGCGCCATATTGTTTGACGGGAAAATATATGAAGATGTGGCGTCTATTCTTAAACCTTCCGACTTTTATCTTCCTTTTCATCAGAATATTTTTGCGGCGATGGAGGATCTTTCTAAAAAAGATTATCCGATTGATGAAATATTTTTAAGAGACTATCTTACTAAACAGAATAAATTTGATGAAGAGCTTTTCTTGGAAATACTCGGAACGGCTCCTATTGAGGCTGTCGAAGCTTATGCGAGGGAAATTAAGGATCTTGCGGTTAAAAGGGAACTTATACATCTTTCCAATGAAATTAAAAAAACAGTTTTGGAAGACGATAAAAAAGCTATTGAAGAAGTAGAAGAAATACAGGGCAAACTCTTTAGCATCGCAACTTCCAATCTTGCCGGAGATTTTAAAAATTCACAGGTTATTATAGATGAAACGCTTGAATATATCAAAGCCCAGGTAAGCAAACAGAATAAAATCGTAACGGGACTTGATACGGGTTACGTTGAACTTAACAGAATGACAAGCGGTTTTGGAGAAGGTGATCTGATTATTTTAGCCGCAAGACCTTCTATGGGTAAAACGGCTTTGGCTTTAAATCTTGCTTTAAATGTATTAAAACAGAATAAGGGCGTGGCAATATTTTCACTTGAAATGCCGGCCGACCAGCTGATGCTCAGAATGCTGAGCTCAGCCGGGAAAATACCGCTTCAGGATTTAAGAAGGGGGAATCTCGATGACAATGAATGGAGCAAGCTTACGGCTGTTGCAGACGAATTAAGCGAAAAACCGCTGTTTGTAGATGACGAAGGTAATGTAAATATTCATACCATCAGAGCAAAACTCAGAAAGCTTAAAATTCAAAATCCGGAACTCTCTTTGGCAATAGTGGATTATCTTCAGCTTATCAATTCGGATTTAAAAGAAAGGCATCTGGCAATTGCTGAAATTTCAAGAAGCCTGAAACTTTTGGCAAGGGAGCTTCAGATTCCTATTATTGCGCTCTCACAGCTTAACCGTTCACTTGAAAGCAGACCTAACAAAAGGCCGATGCTGAGCGACCTTAGAGAATCAGGCGCAATTGAACAGGATGCCGATATAATCATGTTTATATACAGAGACGACGTTTATAAAGCGATGGAGGCGAAGCAGAAACAAAAAGAAGCAATGGAGCAGGGAAAGGCCGTTCAGATAGAGTTTAAAGAAAAAGAAGTTGAAGACGCCGAAATAATCATCGGTAAACAGAGAAACGGGCCGACGGGCACAGTCGAAATGCTGTTTCATAAGAATTATGTACTGTTTACAGATAAAGTCAGTGAAGTACAGGAAATTCAAATGAGCGAGGCTCAGATAGAAATACCTTCCATTTAGGGAATAGAGAATGATATATGGAGATTTTGTCAAAGACAGATAGATTAAAACCGCCGCTTTTTGCGGTATATTTTAAAATTACGCGATATTTTTCAGAAAATAAATTTTTAATTTTGGCTGCTGTTATTCTTATAACGGTCAGATTCCAGATCTCTTTTTTCAACTATCTTGATTTTAAATATCATAAGGTTCAAAATATAAACGCAAATGTGGTTAATCAGTATAAAAAACAAGGAAAAAGAGGCGATTATTATGTTTTGAAGCTTAGAAACAGAACGCTTAGTTTTTATACAACATCCAAAGAAGATTTAAAAAATCTGTTAAACGAAAAACTCTCTTTAAGCATTATAACGTCTAATATAGCTTTTAGCGGTTTTATGTTTACCTTTTATGCTCCGAGTTTTAATATTAAACTTCTGCCGGTTTCAAAGGCTGACGAATATATAGAAAAACAGCATCTGAGAAAAGAAACGGCAGATATTTTTAAGGCTCTGTTTTTGGGAGAAAGTATCACTCATAAAACGAGGCAGGAGCTGAGCACTCTGGGTGTTTCGCATTTAGTAGCGTTAAGCGGTCTGCATTTAGGCTTTTTGTCCGTGTTTTTGTATGTTTTTTTGACTCCGTTTTATAAACTGTTTCAAACACGTTTTCCATACCGGAACAGATTTGCGGATTTGGCCGCGGCTGTTTTTGTTATTGAATTTTTATATCTGTATATTACAGGATTTCCGCCTTCTCTTATCAGGGCGTATATACTTGAAATTGTTGTGTTTTTATATGCTTACAATCTTCAAAACCCTTTTTCCCTGAAAGTATTGATTACAGTGTTTTTTCTTTCTTTAATAATATTCGGAAGCAAAGTTTTCAGTCTCGGCTATTTTTTGAGTATATTGGGGGTGTTTTATATTTATCTGTTTTTCAGATATTACAGGCCTACGTTTATAAATTCTCTTATTTTGAGTTTTTATATGTTTTTGAATATGTTTGTTGTTTCGCATATGTTTTTCGGAAATTTCAATTTATACCAGCTTTTTTCTCCCGTTATAAACATACTGTTTACCCTGTTTTATCCTTTTGAAATTTTTCTGCATATGATAGGTTTCGGGGGAGTGTTCGATTCTGTTTTAGAAAAGTTTCTTCATTTTGGAGATTGCTTTGTAACGGTGAAAATCCCATTATGGTTTGGGCTGTTTTTTATATTGGGAAGTGTTTTTGCATTTTTTTCAAAAAGGCTATTTTATGGTATAAATCTGGTATCATTATTAATAATATTTTATGCTATAGGAGTATATGTTGTATAAATTTAAGACAGTAAAAGAATATGTTGAATATTTTGAAAAATTGATAGAAAAAGAACGTCTGGCGGAAAAAGAGTTTCATTTAAACGAGATAAAAAGGTTAAGCGGTAGCGAAAGACAAAAAAGAGGCCGTGCGGTGTTAGGGCTTAGAATGAAATACGTCGGAGAATTTCTGGATTTTAAAATATACAGATTTAACAGAAACAATATGCCCGAACATCAGATTAAAGCCGGAGATATTGTGCTTATAAGCAAAGGAGAACCCCTTAAGTTTAACCAGGAGGCGACTGTAAGCGGTGTTGGAAGAAATTTTATAGAAGTATATTCAAAAGAACCGATATTCCGTTCAAAACTTTACAGACTTGATCTGTTTGTAAACGATATAACTTTTAAAAGAATGAAAAAAGCGCTTGAAAAAATTGAGAATGGAGAATTGAAAATTGAAAATGGTGAGGAAATACTGCTCGGTAAAAAAGAGCCGAAAGTTGAAACGGTTGACGAAAAAAGCGATATTTTAAACGAATCTCAAAACATAGCGCTTAGCAAATCCATAAATTCAGACGTTTTTCTTATACACGGACCTCCGGGAACCGGTAAGACTACAACTCTTGCGGAGGTGATCAAAAAACATATAGGCAAAAAACTGCTTGTTTCCGCCGACAGCAACGTAGCTGTTGACAACCTGCTTGAGAAACTCAGGGAATATAATGTCGTAAGAATTGGACATCCTGCGAAAATGGATTCTAAACTTATGAAATATTCGCTGGATGTAAAAGTTAGACGCGATAAAAGATATAAAGAGGTTGAAAAAATAATTAAAAAAATCGATGATTTGAAATATCTGCAGGATAAAAGATATAAAAAACCGACTCCCGGAAGGAGAAGAGGTTTAAGCGATGAGGAAATATTAAAATATGCAAAAGAGGGCAAAGGGGCCAGAGGAGTACTGAAAGAATGGATGAGGGAAATGGCCGAATGGCTTAAAATTCAGAAGAATATAAATAAACTGTACGATCAGAAAAACGAAATAATCGAACAGATTATGAATGATGTTTTAAATAACGCTGAAATAATTTTTGCTACAAATTCGGCATGCGGAGGAGAATTTCTGGAAAACAGGGATTTTGATACGGTATTTATAGACGAAGCGGCTCAGGCGATGGAGCCTAGCAGCCTGATACCTTTTATTAAAGGTAAAAGTGTAATATTTGCAGGAGACCACAAACAGCTTCCTCCTACTATTTTAAGCAATGACGAAAGACTGAAAATAAGTATGTTTGAAAGATTCAGCGCTTTATATCCGAATGTTTTACATACTCTTGAAATACAATACCGTATGAATGAAAAAATAAATGAATTTCCAAGCTGCGAGTTTTATGAGTGCAAAGTAAAAACTTATGAAAAAATTAAGGATATAACGATAAAAGATCTTAATATCCAGCCGAGTGAAATGTACGGGGAGTATATACCGGCTGTATTTATAGACACATGCGGCAAATTTATGGAAAAAAACAAAAAAGATTCACCCTCAAAATACAATCCGAAAGAAGCTGAATTTGTAGTTTCACTCGTTGAAGAGTTTTTGAAAAACGGTGCTAATGAAGAGCATATAGGGATAATTACTCCGTATAAAGACCATGAGGAATACATAAAAAATTTAGTTAAGAGTGAAAAATGTAAAGTAAAAAGTGATTTGCTGGAAGTTAAAAGTGTTGACGGATTTCAGGGCAGGGAAAAGGAAATAATAATATTAAGTTTAGTCAGGGCAAATGAAAGAGAGGAAATAGGCTTTTTAAAAGATATAAGACGCTTGAACGTAGCGATTACCAGAGCAAAAAGAAAACTTATCATTATCGGAGACGCTAAAACGCTGATTGTCAGCCAAACTTATAAAAATTTGATAGAATACATAAAAAGCAACGGAAAATATATCACTTTAAAATGAAAGACGGAAAATGAAGGTAGAAATAACAAAAGAGGCTTTTAACAAGCTGAAAAGAAGAGTGCCCTGGATATATAAAAACGAAATAGTTTCAATACCTGAATGCGATAAAGGCAGTATAGCCGATCTTGTTTATAAAGGCGAATATGCGGCAACGGCGTTTGTTAATCCGAAAAGTAAAATTACGGCAAGGGTTTTGAGCTTTGAAAAAGTAAACATAGACAGGGAATTTTTCAAAAGCAGAATAGAAAAAGCGATTGAAAAAAGAAAAAACGGACCTGTTAAAAACGGTTTGTGGAAAATTAACGCAAGCACTACTAATGCTTTAAGACTTATTCATTCGGAAGCGGATTTTCTGCCGGGTCTTATAGCAGATAAATACGGAGACAATCTTGTTGTGAGTTTTACCACTGCGGGTATGGATAATTTTAAGGGAGTAATACTTGAAATACTGATTGAACTGTTAAATCCTAAAGGCATATATGAAAAGGCAGATAAAATCAGAGAAAAAGAAGGGCTGGAAGTTATTTCCCATACCATATACGGCAATGTAGATAATGAATTTATAATAGAAGAAAATGATAAAAAATTTTTGACAAACTTAAAAGAAGGACAGAAAACCGGATTTTTTCTTGATCAAAGAAAGAACAGATATTTAGTAGGGAAATTCGGGAATAAAAAAACACTGGATCTGTTTGCCAATGCGGGAGGATTTGGGATTTATGCAAATGCCAAATATACTAAATTCGTAGAAATTTCGGCACTTGCCTGTTCACAGATAGAAAAAAACTGTGAATTAAACGGAGTTGAGAATTACGATATTATTAAAGCGGACGTTTTTAAGTTTCTTGAAAAAGAAAAAGAAACGTATGATCTGATTATTATAGATCCGCCGGCCTTTGCTAAAAATAAAAAAGCGAGAAACGGGGCTATTAAGGGCTGGAAATATTTAATAGTAAACGCTTTAAAACTGCTTGAAGACGGAGGCTGTCTTGCACTTTTCAGCTGCTCACATTCAATAACTTCAAAAGATCTGCTGGATTTGGCGTTAAGCAGCAGTATTATTGATAATTCTTATTTGTCGGTTATGGAATTTTTAAAACAGGATTATGACCATCCTTATGTTTTGAATATACCGAATTCGCTTTATTTAACGGGAGTACTTTTAAGGAAAACAAAATGAAACTTTTATTTATCAGGCATTCTCTGGCAATGGAAAGGGAAGAGTTTAACGGACACGACTTTGAAAGGCCTTTAGTAGAAAAAGGTATAAAAAGAGCTAAAAAATTTTTCAAACATATAGAAAAAATATATCCGGAAATTGATTATATCATAACTTCTAAAGCCCTGCGCGCAAAACAGACTGCGGAAATTTTAAAATCTTATTACCCTAATGCTTTTTTTGAAGAAACTGCTTTGCTGTATCCGGGTGCGGGTATGATTGAACTTAAACAGGTTTTACAAAATAAAGAGGGTGTGGTGGCTATAGTTGGACATGAACCTGATCTTAGTAATTTCGTAAGAGAACTTATGTATGCGCCTAATTTAAAACTGAAACTCAGAAAACCTTCTCTTGCAGAAATAGAAGAGGGGGTTTTAAGGGCTCTTTTTCAATACAGACACTTTAAGGACGAAAATGCTTGAAAAATTAAAAAACGACAAATTCAGTGAAATAGCACTCTATTTTCTTTTTAAATCATATGATAAAAAAAGTTTAAAAGATTTTTTAAAAGAATACGGTCTGGAAAAATATGCTGAATTTTATGATGAATTTCATAACGCAGATATTTCTGAAGAAGAGTTAATGAAATATTTTGACGGCAATTATGAAAAGCTTTCACGTGAGCTTGCTTTGTTTTTTGCTCCTTTTTTACCGGAAGATTTTGTTTTAAGCAAAGATTTAGAAAAATTAAGACAGGAGCTTAATTCTGTTTACGGGAATGAAATAAGCGAAGCTATAATAAAAGCATTGGAGATTTTAAGTATGCTTTCTTATCCGGAAGATTTGGAAGAAAAAGAATATTTATTAAAAGAGGTTTTTAAAATAATGATACTGCTTTCTAAAATAATGATGTTGTTAAAGGACGGTGATGAAGTTAAGTGATCTGCAAAAACATATAAAAATTATAGACGAGCCTTTGGATATTAATCTTGAAATACCGCATTTGGCTTATATAGAAGCAAAAAAAGAAAATCCTAAAATACTGATGTTTACAAACCCTGTGGAAAACGGCAAAAAGTTTGATATGCCTGTTGTTATGAATATTTTTGCAAACGATGAGGTTGTAAGAGAGATATTTGGAAGAGACCTTGATGAAATAGCAGGTGAGATTGAAAGTCTTATTAAAATGAAACCTCCTAAAACACTTAGTGAAAAATTAAAAGCATTCGGAAAGCTGTTTGCAATTAAAAACACAATTCCAAAAACCATTAAATCCGGAGAGTGTCAGTACAGAGTATACCGGGGAGACGCCGCAAAACTTTCTAATCTTCCGATACTTAAAACATGGGAGCTTGACGGCGGGAAATTTATCACAATGGGACAGGTTTATACCAAAAGTCTTGACGGAAGTGTCAGAAACGTGGGAATGTACAGACTTCAGATATATGACGATAAAAGACTCGGACTGCACTGGCAGATACATAAAGACAGCGCACACTTGTTTTGGGAGTATAAAAAGGCAGGCAAAAAAATGCCCGTTTCAGTTGCAATAGGAGGGGATCCTCTGTGGACATGGTGTGCTACTGCGCCGATGCCTCCCGGGATATTTGAAGTAATGCTGTACGGATTCGTAAGACGCGAAAACCCTAAACTTGTCAAATGTATAAGCAACGATATTGAGATTCCAGCGGATGCGGATATTGTAATTGAGGGATGGTGTGACCCTAAAGAAATGGAAATAGAAGGAATGTTTGGAGACCATACCGGATATTATACGCTTAAAAAGCCGTTTCCGGTTATGCATGTAGAAACCATTACAACTAAAAAAGACCCTGTGTTTTATGCAACTGTTGTCGGAAAACCGCCTTTGGAAGACAAATATATGGGTTATGCGACAGAGAGAATATTTCTGCCTCTACTTAAAACCACTTCACCTGATTTAATTGATTACGCAATGCCTGAAAACGGGGTTTTTCATAACTTAATTCTTTGTAAAATATCTCCTAGATATCCCGGACACAGTATGCAGGTAATGCACTCTTTGTGGGGTGTCGGGCAGATGAGTTTTGTAAAACACGCGGTTTTTGTAGGTGAGGATGCGCCTGAACTTAGAGATTATGAAAACATAACAAGATATATACTTAACAATCTGGATCCTGAAAAAGTGCTTATAAGCAAAGGTGTTGTAGACGAGCTTGACCATTCAAGCGTAGAAGAACTTGTAGGCGGAAAGCTTGGAGTGGATGCAACGGCTGAATGTAAAGTGAAAAGTGAAAAGTGCAAAGTTTTAAGTGATGAAGAATTGTTTGAGAAAATAAAAGCGCTTGATGAGAGTGTGGAGGAAATTAAACAGTATATGACGGATACCAAAAATCCGGTATGTGTGATCAAATTCAATAAAACAAAGCCCGCAAGGGAAATTTTCGATAAGTTAAAAGAACTCAAAGAGCATTTAAGAATCGCGGTGTTTATCAATACTCCTGAGACGTTTAATCCGTATATGCTTGTATGGAGGGTGACTAATAATATCGATGCCCTGAGGGATGTATGGATTGAAGAAATCATAGGGATTGACGGGACAAACAAAAGTAAAATAGACGGATTTAACCGTGAGTGGCCGCCAGATGTCGATATAACACCTGAAGTTATTGAAAAACTAAAAGAAATGAACTTAATAGACGGAATATCAGAAGAGGATTTAAAAAAATATCAGGTTATTGAATAATCGTTTATTACTTTATGTAATAAAATTGACAAAAAAACGTAAATAAATTGTAAAGAAGCTGGGGTCTTGTGATAAAATTACAACAAAAAGAGGTGTATATGGATTTAGGCAACCTTTTTTTATTTAAAGGTCTCAGCGACGAGCAGATTAAAGAGATAGAAAAATTCACAATCGTAAAGAATTTAAAAAAAGACGAAATAGTCTTTTATGAAAAAGAAAATCCTGCGTATCTTCATCTTCTTATCAGCGGAAGTGTAAGAGTGTATAAAGTAGACAATAAAGGCAATGAGCTTGTAATACATAAATTTCTGCCCGTGTCTTTAATTGCTGAACTTGCAAATTTCGAAAATATGCCTTATCCCGCCAACTGTGCAATGGATGAAGACGGAATTATTTTAAAAATAGAATTTGAGCCTTTCAAAAAATTTATGAAAAACGGAGATGTCTGTTTTTCCATAATGAGTTCTCTTCTTAAAAAAATGAAATTTTTAGACGATCTTATTCAGGATAATCTTATCCTTGATACCGAAACAAAAATAGCAAAGTTTATATATGACAATGATGAAATGTTCGGAGAACTTAAACAGCACAGCATTGCCAGTCTTTTGAATATAAAACCTGAAACATTAAGCAGAAAACTTAAAAAATTTAAAGAACTCGGAATAATTGAAAATACCGGAAGCAAGTTAATAGTAAAAGATAAAGAAAAAATAAAAGAATTTTTTACATGGTAGCGTTTACCATTTTGAAAAACCCTGCCGTAACCGTATCAATTGTGTTAATATGATTTTCCAGCCAAGGTATAAACGCCTTTGTTAAATAATCTTTAAGATATTCAGTGTCATTTAGTCTGCTTTTAAGTTCTGTAAGTTCGTTTAATATTCTTTCATGCTCCATTTTATGAGGAACAATGGCAAAAAAATTGTATTTTTCCATAAGTTTTTCTTCAAAAGCAAAATGTTCTTTTACGTCATTTAAAAATTCTTCATAAGCTTTTTCTACGTCTTTTCCGTTTATGATAGCGTCATACAAACTGTTTACATAGTGAAGTTCTCTGTTGTGTATTTCGTTCATCGGTTCAAATGCAACCGGGTTTACTTTTTCTATGAGCATACTAATACCTTTTTGTCGTAATTATAGTATAAAAAGAGGCACAAAGGCCCCACAAAGGAGGGAGAAAAATTAAGAAGCAAGTTCTTTACCGAAATCTTTGTGAATATCACCGCTGATTACACCGAAGTTAAAGTTTTCAACTAAGAAGTTAACGATAGCTTCGTCGGCAAATTGAGGAGCGTTTGGCCCTATTAAAATATCTTTTATTCCAAGGCTTAATAATGCTAAAAGAATAATAATAGCTTTTTGCTCCATCCATAGAAGCGCGATTGATACAGGAAGATCGTTTACGTCTTCTACACCTAAAGCATTAGCAACTGCAAGAGCGATATGTACCGCACCGTTTGAGTCGTTACACTGACCAAGGTCGATATATCTTGGAATGTCAGTACCAGGTACAGTTCCGAAATCTACGTCGTTGAATCTGAATTTACCGCAGCTTGATGTGATAATGATGTGATCTTTAGGAACGGCAAGAGCCAGCTCTCTGAAGTAGTCTCTTTTTTTACCAGGTGCGTCACATCCTGCGATAACCCATACTCTTTTAAGTTTGCCTTCTTTAATAGCATCAAGAACTTTTGCTCCGTATGCGTCAAGAACAGTTTTGTAGTGGTGACCTGTTACAAGTTTTTCGTCACTGTCGAAACCTGTAATATCAGGCAGTTCTAAAGTCTGATCGATTAGCGGATCAAAATTATCGTTTTCGATTTTTTTAGCGCCTTCTATACCTACTATTTTATAAGTATAAAGTCTGTCGATATAGTTTTGTACTTTTTTAGATTTTTCAGGCGGCACGATACAGTTAGTATTTACTACACATGTTCCGTTCCATTTGCTGAATATTTCAGTCTGGTCAAACCAAGCTTTACCAATATTACCTTTTAGGTTTTTGAATTTTTTAAGATGAGGATATCCGTGTGCAGGAAGCATTTCAGAGTGAGTATATACGTTGATTTTATCACTTAATCCTCTTTCTTCTATTCTTTTTAGAAGTTTTTCAAGCATATCAAGGTTATGTCCTGAAACAAGTATACCTTTACCTTCGGCTTTGTTTTGAGTAACTTCAACTGGTGCCGGGATTCCAAGCGCTTTTGTATGAGCTTCACTTAGTAGGTCCATAACTTTAACACCCGCATTACCGACTTTCATTAGCTGCTGAATATGCTCGTCAAAGTTGAAGTTTACGTTTGTAAGCGTAAAATATAAAGTTTCAGAAATAACGTCGTCAATTTCTGTAAGAATTTGTCTTTCATCAGGATTGTTCATATCTATAAGTTCTCTTGCGTGCTCTCTGTACGCAGATAGACCTCTAAGACCGTATGTCATTAAATCCTGAAGTCTTGATTTTGTAGATGTTTTACCGCAAACACCTTTGCTTTCACCATGGACACCGCATCCGCCTGGTGCGCTCATTTCACATTGATTACAGAAAAACTGTAAATCACATGAATTATTTTTAGTTTCTTCTTTTTTTCCGAATAAACCGAACATTAGTACTCCTTAAAATTTTGTTACAGGAGTATTTTAGTCTTTTGGAAAGTTTAATGCATTGACTGCGGTCAATGAATCTTAAGATCAGAGAAATTTATATTAATTGTGTTGAATTTTTTGATATTGAAATTTAATCTTGTTAGGTAAGAAATAATAGCAACGCTTACACCCGTTGCGACAACAACATTGTAATCGTTTGTTATTTCAAGGGCTAAAACAATGGAAGTTAAAGGAAGTTTCATAAGCACTCCCATAAAAACGGCTGCCCCGATCGCAGCAAAATAAAAAGGTTCTATTTCTATATGCATTTTAAAAACAATTTCTCCAAACAGATATCCGACCAAAGCACCGATACTCATCAAAGGAACGAACATACCTCCTATCGCATTTGAATATATGGAAAAAGACGTGGCGAAAATTCTTAACAAAAGCAGTTCAACGATAAATATAATAGGAATGGTTTTTTCACTGTTTATAAGAAGTGTGACGATATTATGGCCTGTGAAGCCCGCGTACGGGCTTATTATCAGAATTAAAGCTATTACGCTTCCTCCAATGATTGCGAAAATGATGTCTTTGAATTTGCCGAATCTGTTAAAAAGTTTTAAATTTAAAACATATAGAATTTTATCTTGAAGAGTTAAATACAGATAAATAAAAAACGTTATAAACGGAATAAACGCCGCGGTCAGATATATATACCTGTCGTCTATTATTCTTCCGGCAGAATAGACGAAAGTAAAAGAATCGAGATATTTTACGGAAATGGTAAAAGCGCTCAGGCTTCCGACAATAATAAAAGAAATATAGCTTTTTACAAAATTATATGCAATACTTTCTATCGCAAACGCTATACCTGTGATCGGTGATACGAAAATTGCCGCAATACCGCTGCTGGCTCCTACGCTTATTAGAGGTTTTATAAGGTTTGCGGGAAATTTTAGCAAATGGTGGATTTTATAAGCGATCATAGCTCCTATAGCGGCTGAAGGACCTTCGTTACCCATTGAAAACCCGCTTCCGATTGAAATGGCTGAAGCTATAATCTTTAAAAAAAGATTTTTAATGGTGATCATTTCTTTTTCTTCACTTACGATTTCCGCTATTTCGCTTACTCCGTATTCTTTAACACTTTTGTCAAAAGAGATTATAAAATTTACAATTAAAATGGATATAATAGGAATTATAAAAACATACCATACCGGCAGATTAGGGATAGTGGATATAGGATCGCCTTTATAAAGTATTCTTGATATTATTTTTGCAAGGAGATCATATATAACGACAAAAATACCGCTTAAAAATCCGGTTAAGATTGATGCTAATAAAAAATCTCTTAAAAGGGCAAACTTACTTAAAGGCGCTTTAAAAAGTTTTATGATTTTTGTCATCATATTTTCCTTTTTACGTAAGTGTCAATTATAACAAAAATAAATAACGTTGAAACAAAAAAAAGGATAAAAATGATAAATATGATTTATAAAAAAAGCTGTCCGAGATGCGGAGGGGATATTTCGTCATATAATCTTGAAGCGGGAGTTTTTTGCGACAAATGTATGCAAGATTTACGAACCGACAATATAGCTGACATTGAAAACTGTGATATTATGAAAAATTATGAGCTTTTTTGTAAAGCAAGGCTTGAATTTAAAGAATTTGAGCTGTTTTTTAAAAATAAAACAGGCAATATATTAAATCCTGTTCAGCGGATGTGGGCAAAAAGATTTTTTCTAGGCAGTTCTTTTGCTCTGCTGGCGCCTACGGGAATAGGCAAAACAACATTCGGACTGCTTTTAAGCGCGTTTGTTAATAAATCATACATAATGTTCCCAACTAAACTGCTGGTTAAACAGGCTTTAAATAAATATAAAGAATGGGGAATAAACGCACTCGCATATACCGGTAAAAAAGAAGAAAAAGAAAAAATTAAAAAAGACGAATACGATATACTGATTACTACTACACAGTTTATGTATAAAAACAGATCTATTATAAATAAAAAATTTGATTTGATATTTGTAGACGATGTGGATTCTATTTTAAAAAGCGGAAAAAAAATTAACGACATACTGCTTTTGTTAGGCTTTGATGAAAAAACATTGGAAAAAACACTTGCATTAATAAAAGAAAAAAAATACGATGAAATTAAAAAATTAAATAAAAAAAGCATTTACGGAAACCTTATCGTATCATCGGCCACGGCTAATCCAAAATCAAAAAGAGTTCTTCTGTTTAAATATCTTCTCGGATTTGAAATAAGCAGACCTTCTTTTAATTTAAGAAATATCGAGGATTTGTACGAAGAAGAATGTTCATGGGAAAAATCTGCAAAATGGATAAAAAAACTTGGCAGAGGCGGTTTGGTGTTTTTGCCGGGAAGCGAAACAAAAGAAAAACTTAATGATTATATAAAATACCTGCAGGAGCATGATATAAAAGCATATTCATATGAAGAATTTGAAGAACATTTGGAAGAGTTTAAAGAGGGCAGATGCTGTTTTGCAGGATTTGCCAGTTACAGGAATCCTCTGGCCAGAGGTCTGGATCTGCCGGAACACATAAGATATACTTTATTTACAGGTGTGCCTAAGATGGTGTTTGATTTAAGCGAGACAAATTACAGGGCTTTATATTTTATAATGATTGAACTGCTTTCTGTATTGGCTGAGAGCGGAATATCAGATGAAGATATGGAAAAAATAAAATATGCGCTTGAATATCTGAAAAAGTATGTGTTTATAATTAAACCTTCAGGATCTGCAGAAGAAAAAATAGCCAAAATAACTGAACAGTTAAGGGGACTTATACAAAAATACGGCAGTTTGATAAAAAACTCTAAAGAAATTAATTTTGACGGAGAAAAAATAATAATAGCCGATGTTACAGGGTATATTCAGGCCAGCGGCAGAAGCAGCAGGTTTTATAAAGGACATTTGACTAAAGGGCTCAGTCTGGTACTTATTGACAGCCAAAAAGCGTTTTATTCTCTTCAGAAAAAACTAAAATGGTTTGGAAATATAGAGTTTAAAAATATTAAAAACGTTAATCTAAAACAGTTAATAAATGAAGTGGACGAAAGCAGAAAAGAGAATTTAAAAACAGCTTTTAACACTGCTTTTGTGATAGTTGAATCGCCTACAAAAGCCAAAACAATAAGCGGGTTTTTCGGCAATCCTTCAAAAAGGATAATAAATAATACCGCAGTATACGAAATTTTGCTGGAAAACAGGGTTTTGCTTATAGCTGCAAGCATAGGGCACGATTTTGATTTGGTTAAAGACGAAGGAGTATGGGGTGTTAAAGATTTTGTCCCTATATATGAAATTATAGAAAATAAAGAAGAGATTTTAAAAGCATTTAGAATAACTTCTTTTGAAGCTGCAGAGATATATGTCGCAACCGATCCTGACAGAGAAGGGGAAAAGATAGCTCTGGATTTGACGCTTAGTAACAAACCGTATAATAAAAACATAAAAAGAATGGAATTTCACGAAATAACCAAAACGGCTTTTTACAAAGCTTTAAATAATCCAAGAAATATAAACTTAAATTTTGTAAAAGCCCAGCTTTTAAGAAGAATAGCAGACAGATGGATAGGTTTTAAAATTTCGCTTTATTTACAAAAACTGCTTAAAAATAGCCGTTTATCCGCAGGAAGGGTTCAGACTCCGGTGTTAAAATGGATATGCGACAGAACGGAAGAGCTTAAAGAAAAAATTTTTACCGTAAGAATAACTGTTGATAATATAAACATAGATTTTGATTTTGACAAAAAAGAAGAAGCGGAAAAGTTTCTGATTTCTTTAGGAGAAAAAATAGAAATTAAAAAAATATCGTCGCAAAAAGAAGAACTGTTTGAAAGACCGTTTAACACTTCTTCTTTGTTGAAAGAAGCTTCGCAAAAATTGAAGTTTTCACCTCAGACCACTATGAAACTTGCACAGGATCTTTTTGAAAAAGGATTTATAACATATCACAGAACAGATTCTCACAGAATTTCCGATCTTGGAATATTGATAGCAAAAAGCTATATATCGGATAATTTCGGAATAGAGTTTTTTAAGCCCAGAAGTTTTGAAAATATCGGAGCTCATGAAGCCATAAGAACGACAGCGTCAATGGATATGAATGATCTGAGAGTTTTTATTCTTCAAAAGGGAATTGAGCTTTCAGACAGACATTTAAAACTGTATGATCTTATATTCAGGAAATTTATCGCTTCACAAATGAAAGAAACAACTGTTTTAAAAGAAACATTTTTAATTGTCACTCAGCAAAAAGAGTTTATAACTCAAATTCTAGAAGACGGTTTCAATCTTGTTTATCCTATTAAAACAGTGAAATTTACTGAAGGTGAAAAGGAAATTGACAAAACGCTTTTAAACAAACCGAAAGTAAAACCTTATACTTATGCAGAAATAATTGAAGAAATGAAAACGAAAGGAATAGGAAGACCTTCTACTTATGCCGTTATAATAGAAAAACTTCTGGAAAGAAAATATATAACAGAAAAAAAAGGTTATATTTTTTCTACCAGACTTGGCTTTAGGGTAATAAAAGAAATTTTTGAAAGCAAATATCAGAAATTTGTAGATGAAAAATTTACTGCTGCTCTTGAAGCATCGATGGATGAAATAGAAAAAGGGGAAAAAAGCTATGAAGAGGAAATTAAGAAGATTTTTTCTTTACTCTTTTAAGTTTTTCGATACCTTTTAAATCTTCTTCATTCCATTGGTAATATGTACCGAATACTCTGTCCCAGATATCTGTTGTAATACCGTGGTTCAAAAGCGGTTTTTTGTGGTGAACGAAATGAAACTCCTGCATATATCTCCAGTAGTGGCTTGTAAATTCGCGTCTGTGCATAATGTGATGCATGATTCCATAGTTAAAATAACCTAAAGCCATACCTCCGACTATTGCGAACGCATCGCTGCTAGGCATGAAAAAATGGAAAAGCCATGCAAAAAACGAAGCAATTACCGCACTCATAAAAAACGGCATAGCGTCATAACTAAACGGGTTTTGGTGATGATGCGCATGTCCTTCTATGAATACTTTAAAAGGATGATTTTTATGAAAAAGCCATGCATGAACGGCGTATTCTAGGAATGTGAAAAATATCACTCCCACAATAAAAAGCGCGATGCTTGCCCATATGTCCGTTGAGTAATATATACTCAATCCTAAAAAAACGACTGCCGTTAAAAAATCCACACATAGACTTAAATAATAGTTCCATTTAGAGGCCGTCATTTTTAAAATTAAATCTTTCATTTTCCTCTCCTTAAGCTTAACTTATAAGTTAATATAATCTAAAATTATATCAGAAAAAAGTGCCAATTTGATATAATTAAATAAAAAAAGGACATAAATGTATGAAAATAGAAAAGGTGCCGGAAAAATCCTTGCTAAGAGGCTCAAAAAACTGCAGGAAGAGGGTAAAATCAAAGATCCTGTGGTAGTAGCTCTTCCAAGAGGAGGAGTCCCTGTAGGCGTAGAAATAGCAAAAGAACTTAATGCGCCTTTGGATCTGCTTTTTGTAAAAAAAATCCCTGCGCCGGGTAATGAAGAACTGGCTATAGGCAGCGTAAGTGAAAACGGAATTATGTTTGTAAATGAAGCTTTGGTTTCAAAATTTGGAGTTGATGAAGATTATCTCAGGGAAAAAGGTATAGAAAAAATTCAGGAAATGGCAAGGTTAAGAGATAAATATAAAAAAGAGCCTGTATTACTGGAAGGTAAAGACGTTATTTTGGTAGATGACGGTATTGCTACGGGAGCCAGTATGTATCTCGCCGCACAGAGTATAGTAAGAGATATGCCTAATAACATCATTATTGCAGCACCGGTGGCGCCAAATGACGAGCAGGTTTTGAATATGCTGCAGAGTGTGTCTCATCATTTGGAGATTTTAGAAACACCTAATATGTTTATGAGCGTAGGCAAATGGTATGACGATTTTCATCAATTAAGCGATGAAGAAGTTCAAGAATTGCTTAAAGAAGTAAAATAGCATATTTGCTTTTTTCAGCCGTTTAGAGTTATAATATAAAAAAAGGAGGCTGAAATGGCAAAACTTACACAGTTTGAAAATGAAGTGGTCGGAAGATTTAAAGAGGCGTTAAATTTTAATAAAGAAAAAGAGGCACTTGCAAATATTGATTTGCATAAAACAAGAGAATTATTAAAAGAAGTAGGAGCCGTTTTACTTGATGTTACGCTTCCGCATTTAGTGGATCCTCAAAATGCCGAAGAAGCCGGAATAGTTAATGCGTATTATACTCCTTACCCGGAATTTGCGGATTATATAGATATATTGCCTGATGATAAAACACAGCCGATTATTGTAGCTTGCAGAAAAGCTTTTTTTGCCAGCAGAATAAAAGGTCTTTTAGATATACTGGGATATGAAAACGTTTATGTAATGACCGATGACATTAAATATCTTATAGAAGCACATTTAGCTCATACGGAAGGATAAACTTTCCTTCCGATATTAAAAGAAATTAATAAATTTATGTTTTTTGTTTATATAGTGACAGACACTTTTTTTGTAAAATAAAGGAAAAGGAGTGAAGAGACTTATTTTTTACCTCTTACATACCCTTCAATAATAAATCTAAGAGCGTTTAGTTTAATAAACCCTTCAGCGTCTTTTTGATTATATACGCTGTCTTCTTCAAATGTAGCGAATTCAGGACTGAAAAGTGATTTTGGTGATTTTCTTCCCACTACCGTTACGTTTCCTTTGTAAAGTTTAAGTCTTACAGTTCCTTCACAGTTTTCCTGAGTCTGGTCGATCAGTTTTTGTAGAGCTTCTCTTTCAGGACTAAACCAGAATCCGTTGTAAATAAGCTCAGCATATTTAGGCATAATTTCATCTTTAAGGTGAGCTTCGCCTTTATCAAGTGTAATGCTTTCAATTGCTCTATGGGCTTTTAGAAGTATTGTCCCTCCCGGAGTTTCATAGCATCCTCTGCTTTTCATTCCCACAAATCTGTTTTCAACTATGTCAAGTCTTCCGATACCATGTTTTTTACCGTATTCGTTCAGTGTTTCAAGAATTTGTGCAGGTGTCATTCTCGCACCGTTAATTGCAACCGCGTCACCTTTTTCGAAATCGATTTCGATATATTCAGGCTTGTCAGGAGCTTTTTCAGGTGATACCGTCCATCTCCACATATCTTCTTCAGGTTCCGCCCAAGGATCTTCCAAAATACCGCCTTCGTATGAAATATGAAGAAGGTTTGCATCCATTGAATAAGGAGATTTTTTGCCGTGTCTGTTAATCGGAATACCGTGTTTTTCCGCATATGCAAGCAGTTTTTCGCGGCTGTTAAGATCCCATTCTCTCCAAGGTGCGATTACTTTAATATCAGGTTTTAATGCATAATATCCAAGCTCAAATCTTACCTGGTCGTTTCCTTTTCCTGTCGCACCGTGCGCTACGGCTTCAGCTCCTACCTGTTTAGCGATTTCGATCTGTCTTTTTGAAATAAGAGGTCTTGCGATTGAAGTTCCAAGCAGATATTCACCTTCATAAATCGCATTTGCCCTAAACATTGGAAATACGTAATCTCTAACAAATTCTTCTCTTAAATCTTCGATAAAAATATTTTCAGGTTTTACACCTAGTTTTATTGCTTTTTCCCTAGCTTCTTCTACTTCCTCACCCTGTCCGATGTCAGCCGTGAATGTTACAACTTCCGCATCGTAAGTGTCCTGAAGCCATTTAAGAATGATACTTGTATCAAGTCCTCCACTGTATGCCAATACAACTTTCATTGAATTCCTTTAATTTTTTTCAAATTATACTAAAAATTAATTCTCCATTCTCCATTATCAATTCTCAATTCATAAAATATTGTATAATTTGACAAAAAAAGGGACGTTTTGAGAATAGACAAGTTTTTAAATGCGGTAAATATCGTTAAAAGACGCTCAATTGCCGATGAAATGTGCAAAGAAGGGGTTGTTTTTATCAACGGTAAAAAAGCTAAAAGCGCAAAAGACGTAAAAGTGGGTGATACGATAGAAATTCACTACTTAAGCGGAATTAAAAAATACGAAGTTTTACAGATTCCAGAGACCAAAACGATTCCAAAAAGTAAAAAACACGAATATGTTAAGGAGATTTGATGAGATGGAGTAGATTTTTTGCCTATACACAAAAAGAAGCACCAAAAGACGCAGTGGTTGCAAGCCACAAATATCTGGTAAGAGGCGGTTATATCAAGCAGGTTGCAGCCGGAATATACGATTTTGCGCCTCTTGGAAAAATGGTGCTTGATAATATCAGGGATATCATCAAAAGAGAAATGGATGCTTCAGGAGCGCAGGAAGTAATGCTAACATTTGTGACTCCTAACGAACTTTGGGAAGAGACCGGAAGGGCTAAAAAATACGGAAAAGAATTACTAAGAATCAAAGACAGAAAAGACCAGAGTTTCGTACTTGCTCCTACAAACGAAGAGAGTGTGGTTGATCTCGTTAGAGGAACTGTTAAAAGTTATAAACAGCTGCCTGTAAACCTTTATCAGATAAACCTTAAATTCAGGGATGAGGCAAGACCGAGATTCGGGCTTCTTAGAGGGCGTGAATTTATAATGAAAGACGCATATTCGTTCCATGCTACCGAAGAGGATTTGGACAGGGAATTTAATTTAATGGAAGAGACGTATAAAAATATTTTTACTAAACTGGGACTTGACTTCAGAGCCGTATGGGCGGACAGCGGAGCAATAGGCGGAAGCGGATCTAAAGAATTTATGGTGCTTGCGGATACTGGTGAAGATGACATCGTAGTATGCAGCAAGTGTGACTATGCGGCAAACATAGAAGTGGCTACAAGAAAACATGAAAAAAGAGAAAACCCTGTAAAAACGGAAGTAATTGAAGAAGTACATACTCCTGATATGAAATCTATTGAAGATGTGTGTAATTTTATAGGTGTTGATCCGTATTTCAGTATAAAAGCGGTTGTTAAAAAAGCTATATATGATGACGGGAAAAGTGAAATTATTGTCTTTTTCGTAAGAGGAACCGATACGCTGGAAGAAACCAAAGCTACAAATGCTGTAGGTGCGCTTGAACTTGTGGACGCAAGCGAGGAAGAACTTGAAGCTGTGGGACTTGTACCTGGATTTATCGGACCGTTTGGGCTTCCAAGCAACGTAAAATATATAATCGACGATGATTTAAGAATGGCCGAAGAGCTTGTATGCGGTGCAAATAAAAAAGACTATCACATCAAAGGCGCCGGGCTTCTTGATGCGAATCTGCTCGGAAACCTCACTGTATATAGGGATATAGCCGCTGTAAAAGAAGGGGACAAATGTCCAAAATGCGGAGCTCCTTTGAAAATAACAAAAGGAATTGAAGTAGGGCATATTTTTAAACTTGGAATCGTTTACAGTGAGCCTATGAACGCTACATTTTTGGATGAAAACGGTAAAGCTAAGCCGTTTATCATGGGATGCTACGGAATAGGGGTCAGCAGACTGATTTCCGCCGCAATAGAGCAAAACCATGACGACAAAGGGATTATCTGGCCTAAACAGATTGCTCCTTTTGTGGTTGATATAATAGTAGGGGATGTTAAAAAAGACGAGCAGTTAATTTTTGCTGAAGATTTGTATGATAAACTGACAAATGCGGGAGTTAAAACGATA
Source organism: Nautilia abyssi (assembly GCF_055388085.1). Classification (NCBI taxonomy): domain Bacteria; kingdom Pseudomonadati; phylum Campylobacterota; class Epsilonproteobacteria; order Nautiliales; family Nautiliaceae; genus Nautilia; species Nautilia abyssi. The sequence goes on from NZ_AP042376.1 coordinate 410,888, forward strand.
CTTGACGACAGAGCAGAGAGATTCGGGCCTAAAATTGCGGATTTTGAGCTTGTGGGATTCCCTGTATGTGTTATTGTCGGAAAAAAACTTAAAGACGGTAAAGTGGAAGTAAGAAATAGACGCACGGGCGAGAAGTTCGAGGTTGAAAAAGAGATGGCACTTGAGAAAGTGATGGAGATTATTAATCGCTAAAAAATTTCTTTTTTAGCGGAAGGATTGTTATGGGACTAATATATTTTTTGGTGTATCTTTTTTTGGAGATACTTTTTTCTTATGAGTTTGCAAAAGTTTTTACGCCTTTCGGGCTTTTTTTGGAAGTTCTTGTAACTGCGGTTGCCGGTATTACTATCATTAGAACCCTTAATTTTTCTATGTATGAGAGTATGCAGCGTGTTATGCGTAGGGAAATCAGCGAAGAAGAATTTATTTCAATAGGGCTTTTTAAGTTTATCGGTGCGATTTTACTTTTTATTCCGGGTGTTTTCAGTGATATGGTCGGGCTGTTTTTAATGTTTGAACCGTTTGCTAAATGGTTTGCAAAAAAATTCTTAAAAAGTAACACTGTTTATCATGGAACTCATTATTACAATGACGATTCTGATATTATAGATGTGGAAATAATAGAAGAAATCCCGAAAAAGGATTAAGATTTAAAGTTATTTACTTCTTTTAAAAGATTTTTAGTAATTAAATCAAGTCTGTTAACGATCTGATTTAATTCTGCTACTGCTTCTTCGCTTGTTAAGGCCTCTTTATTCAGATTGTCAATAATTTTGACCATTTCTTTTATAGACGCATAGATTTTTTCTGTTTCTTCTTTTGCTTTTTCCGATATGCTGATTGTCGTGTTAAGTTTTTCCATACCGTTATTTGATTTTTCTATCAAGCTGCTGGCTATATTTGAAAGCTTTTCGGAGTCTTGAGCATTGTTCTGTATTTCATTTTGTGTTTCCATAATCCCCTGTACAATAATGCCTATAGCACTGTCTATTTCGCTGAGACTCTTTTGGGTTCTCTCAGCCAATTTTCTTACTTCATCCGCTACTACGGCAAAACCTCTTCCATGTTCTCCGGCTCTAGCAGCTTCTATTGCGGCGTTTAGAGCGAGAAGATTTGTCTGATCCGCTATTTCTTTAATTATTGTAATGATTTCTTTTATCTGGTTTGACTGATCGGCAAGCATTGTTACTTTATTGGAAATTTCAAGCTCCTGGCTGGAATTGTTTTGAATGCTTGAGACTATTTCCTGCAGAGATTGAGCAAGGTCTTCAAGTACTTTTTGGGTGTTTTTGATGTCTTCCGATGTTTTTAAAACACTCTGTCTTGTTGTTTCTATATCTTCTTCGATATTGCCGGTGAAAGATTTTGCGTCGTTTAGAAGCTTGGTCTGCTGTTCAATGGAATTTTTAACTTTTTTCGTAACGCTGTCTGTCTGTTTTGTAATAGATACTGTCTGTGAAATCAGATTTTTTAACGAATTAATAATATTTTGAAGTTTTTCTAAAAATTTATTTATATTTGAAGATACGGTTCCTATTTCATCGTTAGAATCTATTTTTATTCTTTTTGTAAGATCACCTTCGCCCTGTGCGAGATCTTCAACTCTTTCGTTTAATTCTTTAATAGGTTTCGCAACGCTTTTTGAAATTATAATCATTAAAATAACTACAATCAGTATGTCGATTATAAGCATTGCCACAAGCTGGTAAATTAAACTTTTTTCGCTGGTTTTTATTGCGCCCTGTATTAAATTTAAGGGTTTACCGAGAATTGCGTATGCTACTGTGTTTCCGCTGAAATCTTTGATCGGAATGGAAACGCAGTAATATTTGTCTGTTTTTATGATTTTTTGAAGCGTTTTGTTTTTAAGGTCGTTGTAAAACGACTCGTCATAAGCGCTTTTTTTCAAAGCCATTACATAATTGTTCATAATTTCAGGAGCGCTTTTTAAAAATTTGGCTATGTTTAGATATTTTTTATTAAATATAATTAAAGTGTATATATGCTGTTTTTTTAAATCTTTGGCAATTGAATTTAAACCCTGCATAAATTCAACGCTTCCAATATATCTGTTATCGTCAAAAACCGGTGAAAGACCTCTTAGAACCAGTCCGGCTCTTCCTAATTCAATGGCAACCAGAGGTTTTTTATGTTCTTTTACCCAGACGATTGTTTTTCTGAATCCGCTTAAGTCATCTCCGTATTTATTCGGTTTCCATACCCTCAAAAAAGAATGCAGATCAGCTGTGTGTATATGTATTTTTATATTTTTGAATTTTGTATATTTTTTATATTCTTCTGTTAGTTTTTTAAGATCTTTCAATGCAATTTGTCTGTCGCCAGTTTTTAAAGCTTCTATTACGGCGGTATTCTGAGCTATTGAAATTGCGTTTGTGATTCCGACATCTTTTTTTGCTTCCATTTTAAGCTTAAAAAGACTTATCAGATCTTCTTTTGTGCTTTGAAATACTTCTTTTTTAATATTCTGCGTGGAGTTATAACTGATTATTATCATAATGACGATACCGATTATAATAGCGGCTATTAGAGGGTAGTGGATTTTTTTGGATATAGAGAGGTTTTTAAAAGACATGTTAAGCCTTTGGTTTTTACTTATAATTTTATTATAGCACGTTTTTTGCTTCATTGACTGCAGTCAATGGATAAAAAAACTTTTTTTGTCTTTTTATGTGTAAAAAATAAACACTCATTCATTAAATTTAATTATATCTGCACATTCTCTTAATTTTCATTTAAATTCGTTTTAAAATATGAATGATTAATCATTTTAAAGGAGTGAGAGTGGAAAATATTGTGTTTTTATTTCTCCTTGTGATTCTCGCACTCAAAATATTTGCTTTAACAAACAAAGAAAATGTTAAAAAGTCGTTTGTTGTTGCAAGTATTGCTGAGCTGTTTTATCTGGGAGTCGCAATTATTTCAAACAGCGCATTAAGCGCTGCGGTACTGCATATTGAATATCAGACGGTATTCAGAATTTTGGCGTTTTTGATGCTGTTTGAATTTTTTGCTTTTGCAAAAAGCGAAAAATTAAGCGATCTTGCCGGTGTAGGATTCGGCTGGAGCGGTGTAGTGTTCGGTTTTGCGATATTCGGCAGTTTGGGAGTGTCTTTAATTACTTCTAAACAGTTAATTCTAAATGCTTTTTCAAGTGCGGGGATGTTTGAGCTTGGGTATATGATTGTTGTAATCAATATCGTTCAGGCAGTTTATTTAATGTCCCTTTTTGAAACTATTGTATTTAAAAAAGGTGAAAAAACTGCAAAAATCACAAATCTGCTGCCTGTAGGTATTTTTACATTAGCGGGTATTGCGGTGTTTGTACTGCCTCAGGTTTATTTGATCATACCTAAATTATTCGGAAACATTAAACCGTTTACTTTGAGTTTCGGGTTTGATTTCAGCGGAATCAGAGGTATTTTTGCATTAATATTTGCTTTTATTGCATTTATTGTATTTTTATATTCATTCGATTATATACAAAAACATAAAAAATTCTATTATTCGGCTTTAGCCGTACTTTCAATTGCTTTAATAGAAGTTGCTCTTAGCGACAGTTTTGAAAGTTTTTATCTTTTCTGGGAGCTTATGACGATTTCTTCTTATCTTTTAATTATGCACAGCAGGGAAGATGCGGCGATTAGTGCTGCAAAAATATATTTTGTAATGTGTATCGGCGGTGCATATCTGTTGCAGCTTGCATTTTCTGATTTTTATGCGAACGGTATGGAGTATTTTACTGACGTTTCCGCCGTTTCTTTAAATATCGGAATACTTATGCTTCTAGGTTTCGGTGTAAAAGCTGGTATTGTGCCTCTTCATAAATGGCTGCCGGCAGCGCATCCGGAAGCTCCAAGCAGTATTTCCGCGCCTCTTTCAGGTATTTTAACAAAAGCGGGTATTTTTGGAATTATTACATTAATATACGTATTTAACTTCAATTCACAGATTTTTTCTTATTTGTTAATAGGTATCGGTCTTGTGACTCTTTTTTACGGTGAAATTAAAACTCTTTTTGAAAAAGACATTAAAAGACTGTTTGCGTATTCCACAATCGGTCAAATCGGTGAAATAGTTACTGTGCTGGGACTGATGAGCTCTCTTGCTCTCAGCGGCGCTCTTTATCATATAATCAACCATGCGGTGGTAAAAGACCTGTTGTTTTTAAGCGCCGGTCTTTTAATTATGAGCGCAGGTAGCAGAAACCTTGACGATTTAAAAGGTATCGGTAAAAAAATGCCTCTTTTGGCGTTTCCTCTCGGTGTAGGCGTTTTTGCAATAAGTGCATTTCCTCCTTTTGGGAATTTCAATTCTAAATTTTTAATGATAAACGCAAGTATGCAAAGCGACAATTATCTTGTTGCGTTTGGATTGATTATAGGTGCGGTTATCGGGTTTATAGGTATGCTCAGGGTGTTCAGATTTATCTTTTTATTAAACCCTGTCAGAGAATTTAAAAAAGTAGGGGGACTTAAACTCTGGGTTGTCTATTTACTGGCGTTCGTGTCTTTCCTTTTAGGTGTGTTTCCGAAAGAAGTGTTAAGTTTCATCAGTTCGGCTATTTATCAGACTCTGGCGTTAAACGTAAACACTCCTGATTTCGTGTTAAATCTGCCTTTAAGCGTAATAATTATGACATTGGGCGCTATTGTGGTGTTTTTCTTCGGTAAAACAAGTAAAAACGCAGGTATATTGGCGGCAAGTTTTTCGTTTATAGCGCTTCTTGAAATTTTCACTCATAAATTCAGTTTCGGTGTGTTTTTTGCCGGGCTAGTACTGTTTATGGCCGTACTTAATTTTACTTATGCAATACAGTATATGGACCACTCTCATAAACCAAACAGATTCTTTGCTAATTTTATGGTTATGATAGTAGGGATTTTAGGAGTGGCGCTGGCTAAAAACATTTATAATATGTTCTTTTTCTGGGAAATTATGGGCGGATGGGCTCTGTATATCGCACTTGTGCATGAAGAAGACGATTATTCGATAAGGGAAGCCAGCAAATATCTCGTATATAATTTTGCCGGTGCGGGAATACTTATGATAGGACTGTCCGTAATATTAAAATACGGAAACAGCTGTCTGGTATTTAAAACAATTCCTTTAACACATGAGGTTATATTTGCCATCAGTCTGCTTACAATCGGTTTCCTTGCCAAAGCGGCACAGCTTCCGATAAGAATAGATTATCAAATGCACCCTAAACCGGCACCGACTCCGATAAGCGGATATATTTCTTCCACAATGTTAAAAACAGGTCCTTTTATGCTTGTTAAGATGTTTTATTTCATAATTGCAGGAGCTGTTGCAATAAGACTCGCAAGTATTGGCGTAATCGGGCATATAGCTGCAACTGTGGGTGTTGTTACTATCTTGATGGGAGCGGCTTTCGGACTGCTTACTAACTCTATGAAAAGACTTCTTATTTTCTTAACGGTTGCCGAGATAGGATATATCATAGCCGGTGTGTCTCTTCTGACTAACGACGGTTTGGCGGGAGGACTTTTACATCTTGTAAATCATATGTTCTTTAAAGATCTGCTTTTCTTAAGTGCGGGAGCGATTTTCTATAAAACCGGAATTGACAACCTTGACGAAATCGGAGGGCTTGCAAGAAAAATGCCTATTACGTTTTTGACGTTCCTTGTAGCTGTGTTTTCAACAGCCGGTGTGCCTTTATACAGCGGTTTCGTTTCAAAATGGATGATTTATCACGCTCTTTTACAAAAAGGGTATGTATTCCTGGCCGTCATGACGCTTCTCGGAAGTATTATGATTTTGCTTGTGTTCGTTAAATTCCTGCATTCGGCGTATTTCGGTAAAGTTGAAAAAAGATTTATGAATGTCAGCAGGGTCGATTTGTATATGGCGGTTCCTATGGGAATACTTGCTGTTTTAAATATTCTTTTAGGTATTTTCCCTTCAATAATGCTTAAACCTATAAACATGGTGCTTGAAGGATTCGGATTTAATCCAATTTCATATACTTTGGCTTCTGTAAGTATCGGAGCCGATACGCTAAATATGGCAGACCTGTCAGTTTATCTGATAATAGCCATTATTATAGGCGGATCGTTAATTATGTATTTTGGCAGAAAAGAAAGAAATACGCATATATTCCTCTCCGGAGTCAGAGATTTGAGCGAAAGCGAAATTCATCTGCATTCACAAAACTATTACGAGCCGTTAATAGTGCTTATCTCTTCTATTATTAGAGTAACCAAAAGAATATTCGGTTTAAAAGGAGGTTACGTTGAACGCTAATTTAATAAACTTTTTTGTTTTTCCGGGAGGACTTTTTGCGGTGTTTTTAGGTCTTATACTTATCAGTATAGAAAGAATTTTGGTTGCAAGGTTTCAAGGACGTGTAGGTCCGGTTTTTTATCAGAATATAATCGATATTATAAAACTGTTAAATAAAGAAACGCTTATACCTAAAGACGCAAAGGATTTTGTATTTAAATTTGCGCCGCTTTTCGGATTTTCGGGAATGCTTGTTCTTGTTTACTTTTTACCGGTTCCCGGTGTATACGAAGGCGTAAAGGGTGATTACGATTTAATTATACTTATTTACTTTATGGCGCTTCCGGCTATTTCCCATATTCTGGGAGGTGGTGCATCAAGCTCTCCTTATGCGGCTATCAGTGTAAGTAGGGAGCTGAAACTTATGCTTGTTTACGAGTTTGTATTTATTATTATAGGTCTTACATTGGCAATATATGTCGGACACGGAAGCGGTGAATTTTCTCTTAAAAAAATAATGGATTACCAGATGCAGCACGGCTATTTCCTTTTTGACTGGAAACTTTGGCCTGCGTTTATTGCGTTTTTAATATTTGTTCTGGCTACTTTAGAAGTGCCTCCTTTTGAAGTTGCGCACCATAACCACGCTGATATTATGGAAGGTTATTTAATCGAATACAGCGGAGCTCCTCTTGCTCTTTTTGAAATTACCGATGCGTTAAAAATCGTTGTTTTAAGCATAGTGTTTCAGATATTCTTTTTCCCGAGCGTAATAGGGGGAGATGTCGTTATTAATTTATTGTGGTTTGTTGTTAAAACGCTTTTCCTTGTCGGATTTATAGCGTTGGCACATGCCTCTTTGGCATCTTTCAGAGCGGACCAGGAATTTAAATTTTTAATTAAAGTGCCTGTAGTGTTGGCATTTACATCACTTGTTTTAGTAATTCTTTCTGTTAAAGGATTAATATGAGTATTATAACCAGAAGTCCCTTTTTATTCAGAATAAATACGGGGAGCTGTAACGGATGTGACGTGGAACTGGCCACAACGGCTATGATTCCTAGGTATGACGTTGAAAGACTTGGATGCAGATATACAGGAAGCCCTAAACATGCTGATATTTTACTTGTTACCGGTCCAATTACAGCCAGAAGCAAGCCTTATCTGCTTGAAGTTTTGGATGAACTTCCTAATCCTTTTGTTGTAGTGGCTGTGGGAACGTGTCCTACAAGCTGCGGTATATTCAGAGATTCATATGCTATTGAAGGACCGCTTGACAAATATGTAAGAGTAGACGTAAACGTTCCGGGATGTCCGCCCAGACCGCAGGCTATAATTGACGGTGTCGCCAAAGCGCTTGAAATCTGGAAACAAAGAATAAGGGGTCAAAAATGAGCGGATTTTTAAAAATTGCTATAAGAAATCTATTAAAAGGTCCGACAACAGACCCTTATCCGTTTGGGCCTACATTTATACCGGATAAATTAAGAGGTAAATTAAGCGTAGACGCGAAAGCCTGCACCGCCTGCGGGACATGTGAGGAAGTGTGTCCTTCCGGTGCGATACATATAACAAAAAACGATAACGTATACGTACATACGACATGGTACAACACATGCTGTTACTGCGGGAACTGCGAATTTTTCTGTCCTACCGGGGCAATAAAACTGAGCAATGATTTTCATACTGCAAACACGGAAGAGGAGAAATTTAAATTTATTACGGTAGCTACGGTGCCTGAAGTAAAATGTGAAAAATGCGGAGAATATTTTATGGCGCCAAGCTATGAACTGCTTGAAAGAGCATATCCTAAAGTAAACGACAGTATTAATAGATTTTTAACACTATGTCCTAAGTGCAGACAAAAAGAAGCTTTTGAAAGGTTGCATCAATGAAAGAAACGTTAAAAAGAAAAGTAAAAGCGGAAATAAAAGAAAGACTCGAACCCGGTAATTATGAATTAAGAGAAGAGGTTGATGAAAAAGGAAACATTCAGCTTTGGCTGAAACTTCATAACAGAAAAGACATACTGCACGTTGCGCAGCTTGTAAAAGATTTCGGAGGAAGATGCGTAATTATAAGCGCATATAAAAAAGACGACCATCACGTGCTTGTATATCATCTGGATATAGACGGAATGCTTTTAAACGTTGAAGTAGAACTGTTTGATAATAAAGTTGATTCTATTACGCCTATTTTAGATTCCGCAAACTGGACTGAAAGAGAGTTTAAAGAAATGTTCGGAATAGAGCTAATAGGACATCCTAATCCAAAAAGACTGTTCCTTGACGAAAGTATAGCCGAGGGGATTTTAGGCGAATATATGCCGCTTTCTCAGGCGATGAACGGAGCGGCAACCTGCTGTATGTGGGAAAAAATTGAAAGTGAAAGGCATAATGATGAAAACTAAGATTCCTATTGGTCCGTTTCATATCGGTCTTGAAGAGCCTATATATTTTAAAATCGACCTGAAAGGTGAAACGGTTGAAAACGTAGATATGATAAACGGTTTTGTTCACAGGGGTATAGAATACCTTGCAATGCAGAAAAACTTTTTTCAAAATCTTATTTTAACTGAAAGGGTATGCTCTCTTTGTTCGAACAACCATCCTTTTACATATGTTATGGCTGTGGAAAAAATAGCAGGGATTGAAGTAAGCAAAAGAGCAAACTATTTAAGAGTCGTAGCGGACGAAGTAAAAAGAATAGCATCGCATATGTTTAACCTTTCAATGCTGGCACATCTTGTGGGACATCATTCTCTTATGACCCAGACAATGGAAGCCAGGGAAATTATGCAGGATATTAAAGAGTCTATCTGGGGCAACAGAATGGATATGAGCGCCAATACTTTAAGCGGTGTTAAATATGATTTGGATGAAGGACAGATTGAATATATCTTAAGAAGACTTGACGAACTCGAACCGCAGGTTGATGAGCTTATTGATATTTATTTCAACAATAAAATCGTAAGAGCCAGAACGGTCGGTGTAGGTGTTCTTCCTAAAGAAGACGCTTTGAGACTCGGTGTTACAGGCCCTACTGCAAGAGGCAGCGGAGTAAATAACGATGTAAGGGATAAAGCGCCGTATGCGGCATATGACGAACTGAAAGTAAACGTAATGCTTGAAGAAGACGGTGACGTTCATGCAAGAACAAAAGTAAGATGGAGAGAAGTAAAAGAATCAATAAGACTGGTGAGAGTTGCTATAACTAATCTGCCTGAAGGCCCTGTCGTTACTCAAAAGAGACCTCATATTCCTGCAGGCGAAGCGGTTACAAGAAGCGAAGCCCCTAGAGGTGAACTTATTTATTATCTAAAAACCGACGGCTCTCAAAAACCGGAAAGAATGAGATGGAGAGTTCCTACTTATATGAATTGGGAGGCTCTCAGGGTTATGATTCCGGGTAATAAACTGACTGACGTGGCTGTAATATTTAACAGTATAGACCCGTGTATTTCATGTACTGAAAGATAAGGTGAGTTTTGAAGTAGATAAGTGGATAAGTAGATAAGTGGGTAAGTTGTGAAGCAGAAATAATATAAAAGGAGAATAAATGGCTAATAAATTTATATTTGCAGACGCTACAAAGTGTATAGGATGTCTCAACTGCGAGCTTGCGTGTGCGGCAAGCCATATGGGAGTGAGTCTTGAAGAAGCATATGATATGGGGCTTAAAGGGATTGATCTTATTCATAGAAACACAGTAATAAAACATGCGAATCTTACGGCACCTATGCAGTGTATGCAGTGTGAAGACGCGCCGTGTGTGAATGCGTGTCCTATAGATATTATCAAATATGAAAATAATTATGTAAAAATTTATGAAGAAGACTGTATAGGGTGCAGAAGCTGTGCAATGGTGTGTCCGTTCGGAGCGATTGTAATGGCTCCTAGCGAATCTACCAACGTAACGGGACTGGTAGCTCTTAAATGTGATTTATGCGGAGGAACTGAGGGTGAACAGGCGTGTGTAAACGTTTGTCCTACGGATGCTTTGAGCCTTATAGACTATACGGAATACAAGGCCAGAAAACAAAACGAGGCATTTGAGAGATTAAATCAAAATGCATGAGTTATCCGTCGTACAGTCTATGATGAAAATAGTCGAAGAAGTCAGTAAAGGTAAAGAAGTTACCAAACTTGTAGTGAAAATTGGGAAAATGAGCGGTATTGAACCTCATTTTTTAAAAGAAAGCTTCGACTTTTTCAAAGAAGGAACTGTTTGCGAAACAGCTGAAATGGAAATTATAGAAGTAGATGTAAGAATTAAATGTTTCGGCTGCGGAAATGAAAGTGACATTAAAGGTTTTGATTTTCACTGTCCCGTATGCGGCAGCGAAAAAACAAAAATTATCGCCGGAGAAGAGATGCATATAGAATATATAGAAGTGAAGGAGTGAAAATGAAAAAAGATTACACAAGAATTCCTAAAAAAATACAGAGAAAAAGAGATGCAAAAGAAAGAGTAAAGGATTTTGATCCTATTTATCATGAATTCAACACCGAAGAAGCGACAGAACAGGCAAAAAGATGTATTACCTGTCCTGTTGACGTGTTAAGAGGGCTTGAAAGTGAATTTAATTTTTGCAGAACAGGGTGTCCTTTAAACAACTATATTCCACAGTGGATAAGGGAAGTAAAAAAAGGAAATCTTAAAAAAGCGTTTGAATTAAGTAATGAAACGTCTCCTTTTCCTGAGGTAATGGGAAGAGTCTGTCCTCATGACAGTCTGTGCCAGGGTGCGTGTACTATCGCTAAAACGGAACACGGCAGCGTTGCAATAGGCGCAATTGAAGTGTTTATAAGCGAAGAAGGATTTAAACAGGGGCTTAAACCTTATTACGGAGAAGATAAAAAAAGAAAAAAAAGAGTTGCCGTAATCGGAAGCGGGCCTGCAGGAATGAGCTGTGCGACTTATCTTTTAAGAGGAGGGGCCAATGTGGAAATATTTGAAAAATCAGACAGACCCGGAGGGCTTTTAACGTACGGTATTCCGAATTTCAAACTTCATAAAGACGTAATATTCAGAAGATTTAAATGGATGGAAGACGCCGGACTTAAACTTCATTTGAACACTCCTATTTTAACGGAAGAGGATTTTGAAAAACTTGTTGACGATTTTGATGCCGTATTTATAGGTGTGGGCGCTCCTAGCGGCAGGGGTGCGAGGATGGAAAACGAAGACGCAAACGGAGTGTATCACGTAATGGATGTGCTCACTCATGCACAAAAAAGAGTATTCAAAGATTTTGACGAATGTATATTAAAAGACAAAAAAGTCGTTGTTCTAGGCGGCGGCGACAGTGCAATGGATGCCGTAAGAACGTCTGTAAGAAGCGGTGCTAAAAAAGTTACTTGTGTATACAGAAGAGATGAGGCAAATATGCCCGGAAGCAAAAAAGAAGTGATTAATGCAAAAGAAGAGGGTGTTAATTTTATGTTTTATACTGCTCCAAAAGCCGTAAAAGTTGACGAAAACAACAATGTTGTGGGAATAATCTGTCAAAAAACCGAACTAGGGGAGCCTGATAGTAGCGGCAGAAGAAGAGTTCAGGTTGTAGAAGGGAGTGATTTTGAAATTCCTTGTGATATAATTATATTAGCCCTTGGTTTTGATAACGTAAAATTTGCTTGGTACGAGCATGCGGGTATCGAAACCGACAAATGGGGATGTCCGAAAGTAAATGAAAGATATCAAACCACAAATCCGAAAGTATATGCCGGCGGAGACGCGGTAAGAGGCGCGGATCTCGTTGTAACGGCTGCAAGAGACGGAAGAGACGCGGCATATGCAATTTTAGAGGATTTGGGATTAAAGGATTAATATGGTAGCAGTATATAAAAGCGACGTAGTAATTGTAGGTGCGGGACTTGCGGGTCTTGCCGCCGCAAGAGAACTCGTTAAAGCCGGTAAAAGTGTTACCGTGCTTACCAAGCTTCATCCACTGCGTTCACATTCCGGTGCGGCGCAGGGCGGTATTAACGCGGCGCTCGCGGATGATGACGATGTGGAACTTCATAAATTCGATACGGTTAAAGGTAGCGATTATCTTGCCGATCAGGACGCGGTTGAGCTTATGTGCGAAAAAGCGCCTGAGACAATCAGATGGATTGAAAGAATGGGTGCGGTGTTCAGCAGACGTGAAGACGGAAGAATAGCCCAAAGGCCGTTTGGTGGGCAGAGTAGACCGAGAGCTTGCTTTGCAAAAGACAGAACGGGACTTACTCTTTTACAGACCATGTATGAACAGTGTGTGAGAGAAGATGTTTTAATGCTTGATGAATGGTATGTAGCCGATGTGTTATATGAAGACGGAAAGGCGTACGGAGTCGTTGCTTATAACTTAAGAGATCTGACTCCCGCCATATTTAACGCAAAAGCGGTAATGTTTGCAACTGGAGGATACGCAAGGGCGTTTAAGGTAAATTCAAATGCTCACGCAAATACCGGAGACGGTCTGTCAATTTTAGCCAGACGCGGTATTCCTCTTGAAGATATGGAATTCGTACAGTTTCACCCGACAGGGCTTGCCGGAAGCGGAATTTTGATGAGTGAAGCGGCCAGAGGAGAAGGCGGAAGGCTCTTTAATTCCAAAGGTGAGCGTTTTATGGAAAAATACGCTCCTGAAAAAATGGAACTGGCTCCCCGTGACGTGGTAAGCCGTGCGATTATGAAAGAGATAATCGAAGGAAGGGGTGCAAAAGAGGACCCTTTTGCGGTATATCTTGATCTAACACATTTAGGGGAGAAAAAAATCAACGAAAGACTGCCTGAATTAAGAGATTTGGCATTAACGTTTTTAGGACGGGATATGGTTAAAGAGCCGATTTTAATTGCGGCTACGGCGCATTATTCTATGGGAGGAATTCCAGTCGACATTAACGGACACGTTAAAAAATCTGCTACAGAACTTACCGAAGGTCTGTATGCTGCGGGCGAGTGTGCGTGTGTAAGCGTTCACGGGGCAAACAGACTCGGAGCAAACTCTCTTCTTGAAGCACTTTTCTACGGAAGATGGACGGGACAGTCTATTCTTAACGATTTGGATAAAATTGAGTTAAGAGAAGCAAACGCAAAAGAAGCCGAAACCATGCTAAATGAAGTTAAGGGGCTTTTAAATTCAAACGGGGAAGAAAAAGTTTCTCATATAAGAAACGAGCTTCAGGAAACCATGAGCACAAAAGTAGGTGTTTTCAGAGAAGAAGCTACAATGCTTGAAGCAAAAGAAAAACTTAAAGAATTAAGAAAAAGATATAAAAATATCAAGCTAGACGACAAAGGCAAACTTTACAATACGGACCTTCAAGAAGCAATAGAACTTGGCCATATGCTTGATTATGCGATGTTTATAGTTGAAGGCGCCATTAACAGAAAAGAATCTCGCGGAGCGCATTACAGGGAAGATTATCCTAAGAGAGACGACGAACAGTTTTTAAAACATACTTTTGCATATTTAAAAGATGATGAGGTTGAAGTTGAATACGCTCCAGTAAAAATTACTAAATTCGAGCCTCAAGAAAGAAAATATTAAGGATTAAAGATGAAAGTAACGTTTAAAGTATATAGATATAATCCGGAAACAGATGATAAACCTCATTATGAAAAGTATGAACTTGAACTGAAAGACGACGGAGTTTTACTTGACGCTCTTAATCAGATAAAATGGGAAATTGACGGAAGCCTTAGCTACAGAAGAAGCTGCAGACACGGTATATGCGGAAGCTGTGCCGTTAAACTCAACGGTAAAAACGTTCTTGCGTGTAAGACAAGTATAAAAGAAGCCGTTGAGATGTTCGGCAGCACTTTAATTGTAGAGCCGTTAACCAAAAACAAAGAAAAAGTAATAAAAGACCTTGTGATAGATAAAAAAGATTTCTGGGATAAAAACGCAAAAGTAAAACCGTATTTGATTGCCGAAATAGACGAACATCCTGAAAGTGAAAATCTTATAAAACCGGCTCTTTTAGAGTTAATTGAAGAGGCGGATTACTGTATTGCATGTGGATGCTGTTATTATACGTGTGAAAGTATCAGGGCTAATAAAGATTTCTTAGGTCCTCAGGCTCTTGCAAAAACATACAGATTTACGGCTGATGTAAGAGATCAGGCTAAAAAAGAAAGACTTGAACTTGTTGATAAACTCGGAATCGGAATATGGGACTGCGTAAAATGCCAGGGATGTATAGAAGTGTGTCCTAAAGGAGTCGATCCGTTTACGAAAATCACACATCTTCATAACCAGGTATTTGAAGAGGGAGTGGCTAAAAGAAACGTTGCTACCAAACATGCTGAAGGATTTGTGCATTCTATTAAAAAACACGGAATTCTCGATGAGGGAATGCTTGTACTTTACAGCGAGGGTGCAAATGTTGTGCGTCATATGCCTGAAGCAATTTCAATGTTCATGAAAGGCAAAATTAAACTGCCTTGGCAAATGCCGAAAAGTGAAGGTCTTGATGAGATACAAAAACTTATCGAAATATCTCAAACTCACGAGTTAAAGGATTAATATGAAATATGCACTATATACGGGATGTACGGCAAAAGAATCGACACCGGAACTTTTAAAATCCACACTTGCCGTTGCAAAAGTACTTGGTATAGAAATAGAAATATTAAATGAAGCCAGCTGCTGCGGGGCCAGCCATCTTCAGGATTTTGACGAATTTTTATCACTTGTGCTGAATGCCAGAAACATCTGCCTTGCGGAAAAAAGAGGGCTTAAACTCGTGACGCTTTGTAATACATGTCAGCTAATGCTTGAAAACACTAAACAAAAGCTTGACAGTGATGAAGAAGTTAAAGCCAAAGTTAATGAAAAACTTGCGGAAGTAGGATACAAATATACCGGTGAATCAAAAATTCAGCATTTTTTATATGCGATTCTGGAAGATGTGGGTCTTGAAGAGATTTCAAAACATGTAAAAAAACCTCTTAATTTAAAAGTTGCCCCTTTTTACGGATGTCATATTATAAGACCTTCGAAAACGCATGACGGGGCAAATTTAAATGAAAATCCGTTTAAACCGAATGCAATTGAAAGTCTGATAAAAGTATTGCTGGGAGAACCTGTGGATTATGCGATGAAAACAAAATGCTGCGGTTTTCACGTTGATTTGCAAAACACTCCTGTGAGCGAAAAACTTACAGCAAGCGCTTTAATAGACGCTAGCGAAAGCGGTGCCGAAATGATGGTGACTCCATGTCCTTTATGTCACTTAAATCTTGACGTAAAACAAAAAGCGGCTGCAAAAGAAGCCAATAAAGAATTTAATATGCCTGTGCTGCATTTGCCGCAGCTTATAGGGCTTGCTTTTGGAATAGAGCCTAAAGAACTGGGATTACATCATCACGTAACGCCTGTTGAGGTTTAAAAATAAGAGGAGAAAATTTTTCTCCTTGTTTATAATTCGTTTTAATACATTTATTAAGTGTCTGTCACTGTATGCTATATATGTGTATATGATTGTTGATTTATAATGTTTTTTTAATTAGTTTAAATTAATATTTATATTATATTAAAACATTCATTTTTATAATGAATGCAAAAAAGAAAAATCAAGTTTATTTTTTTTCCTTGCATAAATGCCTGTTTCTTTTAAAGATATCTTTCATTTTTTCTATATCTTTTTCTTTAGAGTAGATGTGTTTTAGCATAAGTTTTTCACACTTATTATCGAAATTTATTTCAAAATCTTTGAAAAACTCTTTGTAATCACTGCATTTTTTTATGACTGCATTGTGATATATCAGATGTGATAAAGAGAGCAAAAACATTGAAAAGAAAAAGAATACGATACTAAATACTCTTATATCAAAAACATACGGGATTGCTTGAAAAGCAGTGATTACCATTAAGGCCAGTGAAAACAGCACCGCGCCAATATAGTATCCTCTTTCGCTTGTAATTGCGAATAGATAATTATTCATATTTTTTTCAATTTTAGAAATTTTAACTAAATTATATATTGCAAAAGCCGTAATTATTATGCTTACTGCAATTAATGTGTAATATATCATTTAAATAACCTTTACTTGATTTTTTCCGTGCTGTTTAGCAAGATACAAAGCGCTGTCAGCTTTTTTGAACAGTGACTTTATGTCATCCTGAGAAGAGATCTGTTTGCATGAAACTCCAAAACTGCAGGTAACTTTATCAACTTCCATAAAATTGCTGTGTTCTATTTTTTCTCTTAAGTTTTCAGCAATTTTTTCTGCAGTATTAATGTCTTCAACATTGTTTGGTATTATTAAAAACTCTTCACCTCCCCATCTGATGAAAATGTCGTCTTTTCTTAGATTTTCTTTTATGATTTCAGCTAAAATCTGTAAAACGATATCACCAACCAAATGGCCGTTTTTATCGTTTATCTGTTTAAAATTGTCAATATCAAGTATAATAAAACAGACTTTTTTATTTATAAGTTTCGGAAGAAGCTCTTTTAGATATTTTCTGTTATATGCTTTTGTAAGTTCGTCTGTATATATTTTTTTGTTTATTTCTGAAATGTTTTTGAAAGTAATGATTTTATGGTTTTTATCGGCGTTTTTATAAGAAATTTCGTAGGTTTTGACTTTATTGTCGAGTTCAATATTTACAATTGAGGGTTTTTCATCAAATATAAGATCAATTTTTAAATTTTCTTCCAGATCGTCAAGGGTTTTATAATCTCCGAATTCACTGATAAAAGTAGAGTTTTTTAATTTAATGTCATTGTCTTTTGCGAGTATAACGGCATCAGTCTGTTCTTCAAAGATTTTATTCAAGAGCTGCAGATTTTCTTCCGCTTCTTTTTTATGTTTAATAATTTCAGCTAAAAAGTTTAGTTTTTGATACAGCTTTTTTTTATCTACAGGCTTTGTGATATATCCTTCAACGCCTAAATCGATAGCCTGTTTTAAAAACTCTATATCGGTGAATGCCGTCAGTAATATTATATATGCGTCAGGGTTTATTGATTTTATTTCTTTAGCCATTTCAAGTCCGTCCATCTGCGGCATTTTAATATCGGACAGAATGATGTCAGGATTGTGTTTTTTATATAATTCCAGCCCTTCTTTTCCGTTTTTTGCTATATAAACCTCTTTAAATATTTTATTTAAAATTACCAAGAAACTTTCTCTGACACTGTCATCGTCTTCAACATACAGACAGGTCAGTTTTTTTAAATAATCATTTGGTTTGATCTTCATTTGTCGCCTCTTTGTATTTGATGTTGTTTTCTTTTAATTTTAGCATAAACCATTCATAAATTTCTTTTGCATTTTCTCCTGCAAATGAAATTTCACTGGTATAATCCAGTTTCGGCAGTGTAGAAAATTCTACTTCTTTTGGAATTTTTTTCATAATATCAAGCATTTCGCTTTCTTTTGCATAAGCAATTAATGTATAGCGTTTCTTAATTTCTTTTTTTGGTAAAAATTTTTCAATGGCTTCTTTTGTCATAGGATGGGCCATTTGAGGAAATCCAGGCATAAAAAAATATCTGTTTTTGATATTAAAACCAGGAAATCCGTTAACAGGATTGTTCCATAAAGGTTTTGCATCTTTTGGCCAGTATGCTAAAAGATATTTTTTGCTATTGTCTTCATTAGTAAATTTTCGGTCAATGATATTAACGAAATCTTTATTATATTCCATTTTATTGTCTGTAAAAATTTTTGCCGCAGTTTTTCTGGTAAAATCATCAGGCGTTGCGCCTATGCCTCCATAGCAGAAAAGCATAGAATCAGAGGTGTTTTTTATTAAAGAAAAAATATTTTCAAGCAGGTTTGGATCGTCTTTTACGGTAAAAGAGGAAAAAAGTTCATAGCCTCTTTGTAAGAGGGCGTCTCTTAAAAATTTGAAATGTTTATCTTCTCTCCTGCCGTTTAATATTTCGGTACCGATTATTACCTGAAAAATTTTCATTAAATTCCGGCTTTTTCTTTTATTACCTGTTCCATTTCGTCAACTATTTCTTCAATGGTTCTTTCACCGTTGATTTTAATAAGTTTGCCTTGAGACGTATAGAAATCTTCGATTTCTTTTAACGGTTCTAAAAACACTTTCATTCTGTTATTGAATACTTCGACATTGTCGTCAGCCCCTCTGGCTCTTCCTAAAACTCTCTCTCTTGCAACGTCTTCGCTTACTTCAACTTCTATAACGCTTACAAGTTCTATGTCTTTAGAGTTTTTAAGCATTTCGTCAAGCGCTTTCATCTGTTCAACGCTTCTTGGGAAACCGTCTATTAAAACGATATCTTTAGGCGCTTTTTCAATTGCGCTTTTAATTGTGTTGATTACGATTTCAAGAGGTACGAGATTTCCGTTGTCAATATAGCTTTTTATTGTTTTTCCTAGTTCGCTGCCGCTTGCCACTTCCGCTCTTAGTAAATCACCTGTAGAATAGTGAACGATTTTATCAGCGTTTCTTTCAGCTATAAGTTCCGCATCAGTAGTTTTACCGCTTCCAGGTGCTCCGATTATTAAAAACAGTTTTTTCATTATCTCTCCTTTGTTTTTTTTTATTATATTATACCACCAGCCATCAGCCATTCACCGTTAACTATCAACTCTCAACTATTAACCACTAACTATCAACCATCAACAATCACAATATCGGACATTCAAATTTTTTAACATAAATTTTTTTGGTCATTCCGCGTCCGAGAGCCAGTTTTCTTCCTTCTATATCAACTTCAATAGGGCCGAAAAGAGATTTGTTTATTATTTGCCCTATTTGACCTTTACTGATTCCCAGGTCGCTGAGTCTGTGTTTAAAATTACCGCATGATTTATCGAATCCTACAATTTTAAACACGTCACCTTTTTTTAAATTTGCCAGAGTTAAATTTGTAACTTCGCTTATTTTTTTATTCATTTTCCGCTTTTGGTTTTTTTACTCTGATATGAAGCTCTTTAAGCTGTGTTTTGTCGACTTCACCGGGAGCACCTGTTAAAAGACACTGTGCTTTTTGTGTTTTAGGGAATGCTATTACGTCTCTGATGTTGTCAGTTTTTGTCATAAGCATAATAACCCTGTCAAGCCCTAAAGCAAAACCTCCGTGAGGAGGTGCACCGAATTTAAGTGCATCAAGCAGGAAGCCGAATTTTTCACGAGCTTCCATTTCATCAATTCCAAGCATTTTGAATACTTTTTCCTGAATTTCCTCTTTATGGATCCTGATACTTCCCCCTCCGATTTCATAACCGTTAAGAACAAGGTCGTATGCAATAGACTGGATATTTTCGAAATCTTCTTCATCCCATGTATCCATATCCGGCATAGTAAACGGATGGTGAAGCGGAGTAGGGTTGCCGTTATCATCTTTTTCGAACATAGGGAAATCTACAACCCATGTAAATTTATATTCGTTTTCGTCGATTAATCCCATGTCGTTTGCTATTCTTACTCTTAGTCTTCCCATGTAATCGAGAACTGTTTTCTTATCACCCGCACCGAAGAATATAATGTCACCTGTTTCAGGTTTTAGTTTGTCTATCATTTTGTTTAGAGATTCTTCGCTCATAAATTTAACGATAGGACCTTTAAGCTCTTCTTCTTTTACCTGAATGTATGCAAGACCTTTTGCGCCGAATTTTCTGACATAGTTTTCAAGTTCTTTTAGCATTTTTCTGCTGTAGAAATTATCTCCGCCCGGAACTTTAAGCGCTTTAAATCTGTTATTTTTCTTATCTTTAGCAATAGTGCTGAAAATTTCGTTGTTTGAATCGATAAATTCGTCTATTACGTCTACCATAGGAAGGTCGAATCTTAAATCAGGTTTGTCGCTTCCGTATTTCTCCATAGCTTCGGCGTAAGTCATTCTTGGAATCGGAAGAGACACCTCAACGCCTGCCACTTTGAAAGCTTCTTTAATCATACCTTCGATTGCTGCGATTACGTCATCTTCTTCAACAAAGCTCATCTCAACGTCCACCTGTGTAAATTCAGGCTGTCTGTCTGCTCTGAGGTCTTCATCCCTGAAACATTTCGCGATTTGGTAATATCTGTCAAATCCCGCAACCATTAAAATCTGTTTAAAAAGCTGAGGAGACTGAGGAAGTGCGTAAAATTCGCCCGGATGGATTCTGCTCGGTACCAGATAATCCCTTGCACCTTCAGGAGTGGATTTAGTAAGAATAGGTGTTTCGACGTCTATAAATCCGTTTGAATCAAAATAGTCTCTTATTGCTTTTGTGACTTTGCTTCTTAAAATGAAAGTATTTAAACTGTTCGGGTCTCTCAGGTCTAAATATCTGTATTTAAGTCTAAGCTCTTCGTTTACGCTTTTGTCACCGATTTGGAAAGGTAAAACTTCGCTTTTGTTTTCTATGATAATTTCTTCGGCTACCACTTCGATTTTTCCTGTTTTCAGTTTAGGGTTTTCAAGGCCTTCGCCTCTTAATCTAACCAGTCCTTTTACTTTTAAAACATATTCGTCTTTAATCTCTTCCGCAACTTTGTGTGCTTTTGTACTGTCTGCCGGATCTGCTACCACCTGTACAATCCCGCTTTTGTCTCTAAGGTCGATGAATATAACTCCACCGTGGTCCCTGTGAGAGTTTACCCATCCTACAAGCTCAACTTTCTGACCAACAAGGTTTTCATTAACTTCGGCGCAATAATGAGTTCTCATTAAATTCCTTTTTTAGGCGCAATTATACCAAAATGTGCTATAATTTTTGCAAAGGATAAAAATGAAGGAAATAATACTTACGGTTTTTGTATTATTATTGGATTTTATGTATCCGGTGTTAAGTAAAAAACTGAAAATTTTTCTTTTTAAAAACAGAAAAAAACTTTCTTTCCGGCTTTTTTATTCCCGCGTAAATAAGATCGGTATTCCTCTGTTAGTGCTTTTAAATTTTAATGTTTTGACGTTTTGGCTTAAAAAATTTAACATTGCTTATGAAAATGCCGCTTTTTATATTAATCTTTTTCTGATTGCATGGGCTTTTTACGAAGTATTTAAATACATCGTATATACGATTATTTCTATAAAGCTTGCCCAAAAAGCCAATGTGAGGCGGGAGCTGTTTTTGCTTGTAATAAACCTTACGAAAGTGTTGCTTGTTATTGTGGTTTTCGTAATGATTCTGTCTCATTTGGGTGTTAATCTTACAGCAATAGTCACTTCCTTGGGTATCGGCGGTGTAATCGTAGGTCTTGCCGCCAAAGATACACTGAGCAATTTTTTTGACTCTATCCGGCTGGTAAGTGAAGACGCATTTCACCAGGGAGACTGGATTGAGACTAAAGATTTTGAAGGGTTCGTTACCGAAATAGGGCTGACTGCAACCCAGATAAGAACGTTTGACAATTCCCTTATAACGATTCCTAATTCCGTTTTGGCTAATCAGTGGATTAAAAACTGGTCAAGAAGAATAATCGGAAGACGTATAAAATTTTGGATTAAAATCAAATACACTACCGATACCAAAGAGCTAAACAGAGTTATTCAGGAAATCAGAACGATGCTTGAACATCATCCTCAAATCGTTACCGATAAAAAGATAGCTTTTCAGCTTAGAAAAAAAATGATGAAAAACACACTTTTTTCCATTGAAGACAAATACGGTGTAAGAAAAACACTTTTGGTATATCTTGACGAATTTGACGATTATTCTATGAATATACTTGTTTATGCCTTTTCAATTACGGTGGACTGGGAGAAATGGCTGAAAGTAAAACAGGACGTGCTGTATAAAGTACTGGAGATTATTAAAAATTCAAAACTTGAACTTGCTTATCCTACATCTGTTATATTTCACGACAGCAGGGATAATCTATGGAAAGAATAATTAAAAAGTATATTAAAAAACAAAATGAAAAAAATCTGCATAATTTAAGAATCGAGTGCAGGAAAAAGCTCTCTTTTTTACTAAAAGATGGACTGAGCGATGAAGGCTGCGAAAAAATATTAAAAAAATCTTCAAAGCTTAGAGATACGGATGTTATGCTCAAAATTTGCAAGAGTAAAAAGATTTTTAAAATATTAAAAAAAAGAAGAAAAAAACTAAATAAAAAATTTTTAAAAGTTCTTAAAACCGTAAAATTCAACGAAATAAAAGCAGAAAAACCCGTTAAAACCGACTTGGATACATGTAAAGAAATATTAAAAAAGAGTTTTTTAATAAAAAACGACAAACAGCTTCATAAACTGAGACTGAAAATTAAGGCGTGCAGATATACAAACAAAAAATATGAAAAAGAATTTAAAAAGATACAGGATATGTTGGGCAAAGCCCATGATTATTACAAATGCGAAAAAATATGCAAAAAAATGAATAAAAACTTTCTTTATGCATATATTAAAAAGAGAAAATTTATAATAAAAGCGGAAAAGGCCAGAAAAGAAATTCTTTCTATTCTGCCGCGCTAATTCCCATTCTTTTGCTTCTTTCCATCGCCTGTTGTGCCAGATATCTGTCGCCGAATTTTTCAAGATTGTCAAATTCCTGTTCAAATCCTTCGAAATGTCTTTCTTCATCGGCAATGATGGATTCGAAAATCTGTTTAGTTCCGGCATCTCTTGCCTGAGTGCATTCAACGGCAAAATCATTATACATTTCCATTGCCTCCTCTTCGCTTTTCATAGCCCATTCGAGCATTTTATGCGGTTCTCTTATATGTTCGACTTCATGAGCCGGTTTCATCTCGATTTCCCCACCTAAAAAGAGAATTCTTTCAGCGAATCTTTCGGTATGCAGCATTTCGTCTATTGCGGTTTTTTTAAATATTCCTGCAAGCAGGTCATATCCCAGATCATCCAGAATAAAATGAAAATACATATACTGGTGTATTGCGCTCAGTTCTTCAGCTACGGCTTTATTTAATAGTTCAATTGATTTTTTTTTGTCCATGTTAATTCCTTTTTTCTTATTATAGCATAAATTTATTAAATAATAATTTTTTTCCAATATATAATTAAAAATAATCATACTTATAAATTGGTATAATTAGAGAAAAAAAAGGCATGCTTTGAAAGCGGGATTTGTATTAAAACCGGTGGTTGACGATAATTTAAAACATCTCTATTTTAAAATAAAAGAAATTTTTGAAAAAAAAGGTATAGAAGTTTATATTGATATGGTTTCCGCAAAACTGATAGGCATACTCGGAATGGATTTTGAAAAAATGTGCCAGAGTGTTGATTTTCTTGTAACTTTAGGAGGTGACGGCACTCTTATTTCGGTTGCGAGGAGAAGTTATAAGTTCGATAAGCCGATTTTGGGAATAAATGCAGGCAAACTCGGATTTTTGACCGATATCAATCCAGACAATATTGAAGCGTTTTTGGATAAATTTTTAAAAGGAGAATACAGGGTTGATGAAAGAATGGTTATAGAAGTAAACTATCTGGATACAAAACTGTATGCATTTAACGATGTTGTGATAAGTAAAGACATAATATCATCTATGATTCATATAAACGTAGATACAAATGAGTCCCATCTTAACAGATATTACGGTGACGGTCTTATTATATCTACTCCTACGGGAAGCACCGCATATAATCTCAGCGCCGGAGGACCTGTGGTTTATCCTTTGACCGAAGGTTTTATATTGACTCCTATCTGTCCGCATTCATTGACGCAAAGGCCTCTTATACTTCCCAGCCATTTTGAAATAGAATTAGAAGTCGAAAACAACAATGCCAAACTTATAATAGACGGACAGGAAATTTTTGATATGAAGGGTAAAATAAAAATTAAAAAAGCATCCAATCCTGCAAAACTAATTCACAGAACCGAGAGGAATTATTTTGAAGTATTAAGGGAAAAACTTAACTGGGGAGACGGAAAGTAAATGAAAAGTGAAAAGTTAAAAGTGAAAAGCTGGAGGATTTTTAATGATTGAAAGGGTGTATCTTAAAGAATACGTAACGTTTGATGAGGTTGAGCTTGAGTTTAATGAAGTCGAGCTTGAGTTTAGTAAAGGTCTTATCGTTTTCACCGGTCCAAGCGGAGCGGGTAAATCTGTTTTAATGAGAGGTATTCTGTCTATATTCGGGTATTTTGATTTAAATGCGAAACTTGGGGAAGCAGTCGTTGATAATGATGTTGATTTAGAAAAGTACGGGCTTGAAAATGACGACGTTTTAATTTTTAAACAGATTAAAAAAAATAAAAACAGGTTTTTTATAAACAATCAGGCCGTAAGTAAAAAAACGGTCAAAGAGATTGCTGATATTTTTATAAATTATCTTTCTTTAAGAGAAATAAAAGAGTTTGAAAACGAAAATATTATAAGTGTATTAGATAAAATGATCAAAGATAAAAATTATAAAACGCTGATTAAAGAATACAGAGAACTTTTTTATAAATATATGAAAAACAAAAAAGAACTTGAAACTTTGAAATCTTTAGAAAAAGAGGCAGAAGAAAAAAAAGAGTTTTTAAAATTCGAATTGGAAAAAATAGAACAGATTGATCCTAAACCCGGGGAATTTGAAGAACTTATGCAAATCAAAAAAGATTTAAGCAAAGTTGAAAAAATAAAAGAAAAAATTTTTGAAGTTGAAAGAATATTTGATTTTGAACACGGTGTTTATGAATTGCTTGAAATGAGCGGGGTTGAGAGCGAATTTTTTTCAAACGCAATGAATGAACTGAGAATTGCAATAGATAAAGCTCAGGAAAAAGCCGAGTATCTAGAAAATGTTGATATAGAAGAAGTTCTTGAAAGGCTTTCAAATCTGCAGGAGCTTATAAGAAGATACGGCAGTATTGATGAGTGTCTTCAGGCTTATGAGAAAAAGAAAAAAGAACTCAACGAACTTGAAAATCTCAGTTTTCAGAAAGAAGAGCTGGAAAACAGTATTTTGAATTATGAAAGAGAGCTGCTGCTTTTAGCCGGAAAAATTTCCGCAAAAAGAAAAAAATCCGCCGAAGAGCTTAAGAATAAGCTTAATTATTATCTTGAAAAACTGTATATGCCTAAAGCGGATATTGTTTTTAATGAAACTGAATTAAATTCGCTGGGAAAAGATAAAGTGGAAATAATAGTAAACGATATAGATATAAATACAATTTCAACAGGAGAATTTAACAGACTCAGAGTTGCGCTGCTTGCGAGTATGCTTGAATATGAGGATAATGAAAAAACTCTTTTTTTAGATGAAATAGATGCAAATTTAAGCGGTGAAGAAAGTATGAGCGTAGCCGAAGTGCTTAAATATCTGTCAAGTAAATATCAGATCTTTGCCATATCGCATCAGCCACAGCTTGCAAGTAAAGCGAATAAGCATTTTCTTGTTGAAAAAAAAGAAGGCAAAAGTATCGTAAAAGAACTTACTTTTGATGAGAGAGTTCAGGAAGTTGCCAGAATAATAGGGGGAATTGAAAAATCGCAAAAAGCCGTAGAATATGCCAAAGAACTTTTAAAGGATGAAAATGGTTAATATACTTTTACAAAAAATAAAAGAGCTTGAAACGGAACTGCTTAATATCAAACAGAAAAATTCGGAAACAAAAGAGCTTATTACTTCTTTGTGTAAAGAGTGTAAAATAGAAAAATCAAAAAAAAGCGAATTTAAAAAGAAGCTTCTTAAAATAATTTCAAATCTTGAAAATGTACATATCGAGAAATTTTATGATGAAAATAATGCGTTAAAATATACCAGTTTTATAGAAATTGCAAAAAACATAAACAGCGGGTTTTTAGTAATTGTAGATGCCGATGTGAGCGAAGAAAAGAAAAAATTCATTTTAGGTTTTTTAATAAATAAAATATCACCGTTTTTTACACTGCTTGATAATAAAATCATTGGAATAATAGATGAAAAACAGTTAAAAGAGATAAGGGCTTTGCATAAGATACCTTTTTTCAATTCACAAACCGGCGAATTTACAGAAATTGAAATTTACAAGGTTGTTTTTGATACGGACGAATTTAACGCTTTAAGTATTGAAAAAGCAAAAAAAATATTTGACGAACTGCGTATCAGGCCGAGTTATAAAAACAAACATTATATTGAATATTCTTTAATAAAAAATAAGGTAATTGATTTTGAAAAAGAAGAGCTAAATAAACAAAAACAGAAATTTGCATTTGTATTTGATGAAAAATATCCAAATTTGGAAGTTATTTTAAAAAGAGAAATAAAAAACATTCCTTTTATATTAGCTGTACTTGAAAGAATAGATGAAGAAATGGAAGATATTAAAAAATCAAAAGGTATTGAAAATATCGTAAACAGAATGCTAAACTTCATAGAAATGAATTTACCGGAAGAGGGGATTTTAGAAGAAGTTAAGTTTTTAAGACAAAGACTTTCTTCTTAATTTTAGAAAAACAAGAATAATTTTCATTAAAGTAGGGGAGAAGGGTGAAAAGAGTTAATATATATAAAAATTTGTTTGAATTGCTGCTTGAAGATTATAATGAATATAAAGAAAAAAAAGATTATCAAAATCAGTTTCGCACAGGAATGGATTTTTTAGAATCATCGATAAAATTTTTTGCAGTTTTGAATATTTCGGTATTAAAGTCTTTAGACAAAGAAGCGTTTGAGAAAATAATAGTTAATAATCTCAAAGAAAAACCTTCTTTAGGTGATTTTAAGAGCTTGGCCGTTTTTCCTTTCGGTAAAAAAATCAGATCATCGGAATATTTGAAAAATGAATTTTATTTATTTTTGGAAAACATATTTAAAAAAGAAAAGATAAATTTAGAAATTGATACGATATATTCCTTAAAAGGTGAAGAAAATAAAAAAATAAAACTGCAAAATCTTTTTAATCTTTTTGAGCAGTATCTTGTAAGTTTCAGAAATCACTTTCAAGGGCATTCGGCCTCATTCAGAATTAAAGAAGAAAATGAAAAAGAACGACTTTACATTGAAAAAACAATAAATGTTATAGGTCAGATAGTTGATAAATTAAATAACCATCTTATAAAAGTGTTTGAAAATATATATTTCAAACAAAACGGATTTAAAATAACTGCAGAATTTAAAAATATTCAAATAGACCTTTTACCTCTTATTGCGTATATTCCTTGTAATAAATATTCATGTTGTCTTGATGATAAATGTAATAATAAAAAAGTAAGAGTTTTCTTTTTCAATGAAAAAGATATTAGTAAAATTAATTTTTTGGATTATGGGTATAATCATTTTTACAATATAAAAGATTTGGCGGATAATGAATTTATTCAAGAGATTGAAAATCTTTTGTCTTTTGTAGGTGACTTTAGAAAGAAACAGGTTATATTTGAAGAAGTAACCAATGAAACTAAACATTTAAATCTTTTGGATAATTTTGTCGGAAGAGAAGAGGAACTTAAAAAACTTAAATCTCATATATTCAGCAATATCTCACAGGCAACGTTTACTTATATTACCGGAAAACCAGGTATAGGTAAATCGGCACTTGTCGCTAAACTTGTGCAGGAACTAAAAAAAGAAACTGGTAATTTAGAAACTTTTATTTTCTACGCTCAAAGTTCAAATATGGGAGGAAGCAGAGAAGAAGAGCTTAATACAGTTTATTCTAAAATAGAAAGTGTAATTACTGCAGTTTTGAATTTAAAAGGACTTAAAAACGACTCAGAGAGTGTAGCTGACAAGTTTGATGTTTTGTTTAAAATGTATGAAAAAAATGCAAATAATCCTCTTTTGATAATAATGGACGGACTTGATGAATTTAAAGACTGGCAATATATAATTGAAAATATTCCTATGAATTTTTCAAAAAATATTCATTTAGTGTTTACAAGCCGTGATTATTCCGAGATGAAATCCGTGATAACCAAAAAAGCGGCTGATTACAGTTCATCAATTGTCAAATATAAAGAAAATGACAGGTATTACTTACAGCTTGATAATTTAAAACCGTATGAAGTTGAGGATTTGATTTCTATAGCACTTCCGAAAGAGATTAAAAAAAGAGAAGATTATAATGAAATCATCCAAATAATAAAAGAAAAGTCCGAATCACTTCCTTTGTATCTTGATTATCTTATGACTACACTTAAAAATTCCAAAATAAAACTTGAAAAGTTTAAAAAATGGAGTAAAAAACTTCCTGAAGGTATCGACGAGTTTTATAATGATTCTTTTAACAGGGCTTCAAATACGGCAATGAAAATATTGAAGTTTTTATATTTAACATTTCAGAATGTTTATAAAAGGGATATAAAAGTAATATTTAAAGATTTGAATATTATTAAAGACTATAAAGAATTTGAAAAAGCATTTAATGAAATAGAAATATTTTTATATGAAACTGATGGAAAAATCGGGTTTTATCATCAATCTGTAAGTGATGCGATAGAAAAATATTTAAACGACAACGACGAACTTTTTATACTTGAAAATGAAAAAATCAGGGAAATTTTATACATCAAACCAAGAAATAAATATATATATTTGGATAAAAGAAGTGAAACTTTTACATTGCTTGAAACGGTTATCAGATATATAAAAGGTTTTGATGAAGAAGATATAAAAGATTTGCAACACTTTTATAATAGTCAGTTTTATCATATGTATTATCAATATATACATTTTAAAATCTATCAGTCACTGCTCGGTTTTGATGATGTAAAAAACGGAAATTATTACAATCTGGTAAAAAAAACCGGTGTCGATCATAAAATAAAGCAAGAAATTGAAGAGTTTTTAAAATTATTTGACAGTAAGCAAAATAAATTTTTATTTGAAATAAAATATGCTTATGAACTTTCTTTTCTTATTAAAAATTACAAAAAAGTTTTGAAATATATGGAATTGTATCAGGACTATATTTATGATAAGTTTTTTGAAATTGTATTAAATATTAATAAACCCGAGTATATTAGAGAATTTATAAAACACAAAAACGATTGGATAAACAACATACCTCAAGAACTTAAAGATTTTTTTATAGAAATCATAGCCAAACAAGAGCATTTATCAGATGAGTTTGTTGAGGTTATGGAGTTTTTGGATGATGAGTATAAGGTTAAATTGATTGATAAGATAGATGTTGAACTAGCACTTGGAATTGTGGAAAAGATAAAGGATAAAAAAATTGATAAAAATGCCATAAATTTGAAAATAATAGAGAATAAAATTAAAAATATATTAGATGAAGGTTATAAAAACGAAGCATTAAAAAAAGTTATAAAGATTGATGATATAGAAAAAATAATCAAAAAAAATAATAATATAAAAACATTGAATAAATTATTGCAATATTTTTTTGATGTTAATGCATTGACACAAAAAAAAATTATTACAATGTTGATAAATAATAATTTGTTACATGAAGCATTTATTGTTGCAAAACATGTAAGAATAAAAAAAATTAAATTAGAACTTTTATTAAATATTGCAAAAAAAACTAAAGATATAAAATTATTAAATGCAATTTTAGAAAGTATAAAGACATATGAAAAAAATGATGAAGAAGAATTTGTTAAAGAGATTTTAATAGAAGTTTTATTAATAAAATTTCGGCATATAAAAAATTATAATATTTTAAATGATATTAAAATATTAATTAATAAAAATATAAAAAATGAATATACTAAGTGGAGATTTTTATTGGATATAGCACAAATAATTAATGACCAAAAGATGATGCTGAGTATTTTTGAAAAAATTGATGAAAAAATACAATCTATAAGTAAAAGTAATTTCTATTATAGTGATTTAATATATGATGAATCATATGAGTATATACATTTACCATTTTCAAAATTATTAATTAAAGTTATTCAAATATTAATTCGACAAAGTGCACTTGATATTTCTTTGTCCCTGGTAAATATTATTTCTATAGAAAAATATCGTTTAGAAGCATTGTCTATAATAATAAATAATGTTAAAAAAAAGGAAGAAGTTAAAAAAATTATAAATATAATTAAAGATTTTGATTTTGGAGAAGAAGATTATGTATACGAATCAAAAACTTTTGAAAATTTATTAAATAAAATCTACTTTTTCGGTATGTTTTATGAATTTAATAATTTTATAAACAGTATTAATCAAAAAGAAATACAAGTATTATTGTTGTTAAAAATGGCTCAAATTACAAAAAACAAACGTTTATTTAAAAGAGCGTTTTTATTAATAAAAGAGATGGATAATGAAATTAAAAAATATCATATTATTTTAAAAATTATTAAAATCATGATTGAACAAGGTTTTATTAAAGAAGTACTTGTTATAATTAATAAAATATATTTACATAATATTAATAGAGATGAATTATATTATTTGGTGATTAAAAAGATAATAAATCAACAAACAATTGAAAATATTTTATTACTAATTAATAAAATTGAAAATTCACAAATTAAGTTAAAAAGCTATTCAAGTATTATAGAATATTATAACAGAGAAAAAAAAATACTAAAAAATATATTTAAATTCATTAAAACTCATATTAAAAATAATGAATTAAAAAAAAGAAGATTTATAAATGTAAAATCAATTTTTAAAGAGAAAAAATTAAAAAGTTCGAATGTAAATAAAAATTGTGAAATTATAAAACAAAAAAAAGAATCTAAAAGCTCTGATGATATTATGAAAAATATTGAAATTATTATTTATTCTATTCATCAAAATTTAAAAAAATATATAAAAATTGAAAATGATTTATTAAAGGCAGAGAAAAAAAATAATTTAGAATTATATGAGAATATTCTAATTAATAGTATTAATGAAATTAATAAATTTAATATAAAAGAAGTAGATGTTGAAGATTATTTTTCAATGATTTTTAAAGTAATTAATAAAATTACAAAAGAAAAATTTATAAATAAAACTTTAGAAATTTTTGATAAAAGTGATGATGTTATTTTTATAATTGATGAATATATTGAAAATTATGATAATTTGAATGGTGAAAATGATAACAATATTGTTTGTATGGATATAAAAGAGTATAAATTAAAAATATTAATTCAAATTGCAAAAAAAACTAAAAATATTACATTATTTAACAAAGCCTTTAAAAAGATAAACGAATTTTCTTCTGAATACGTCAAAGAGTTTTATTTAAATGAAATTATAAGTAATTTAATTGAAATTAATTTAAAAGAAGAAGCATATAATGTTTTGAATAAAATTAAAGAAAAAGAAATTAAAATAAAATTATTATTTAAATTTGCTTTATTAACTAATGATAGATATTTAATTAAAGAAATATTATTAAATAATAATGAAATATTATATATATTTGATTATAATAATTTAATAAAAATAATGTTAAATTTTAATGATGAAGAAATATTACATTTAGCAATTAAATATATAGTGCTAATTATTATAACTAAAGAAAAAATTGGAAATACTTATGAGTTGTTAAAAAAGACATTAGATTTATTCAAAAGCAAACAAAATTTAATAATTTTTTCAAATATTATTGAAAATCCGTTATTACAAATTGAATTAATTAGAAGAATACATATATTAGAAACGTTGGATGTTGTTTCCATTTTATCACCTGAAGATGTTCTTGAATATTTTGAAATTACTGAAAGTAAAAAAAGTGGACTTGATATAATTATCGAAGAAACTAAAGAAAAACTTAAAAGTATGGATAAAAAAGAACAGAGAAACATTATTAGGGCGTTAAAAGAGAAATTTTTATCCGATGAAACGATTTTAAATGAATTTATAGAAAAATACGGGGATAAGTTTGATATTGAAGACAGGGACGATTTTATAGAAGAGTTTACTTTCGGTAATTTTAAAAAAGTATTTATTGAGGAATAAATATGACCAGACAGGAACAGATAAAATATATAGGTAATAATTCGGTAATATCACAATATAACGATAAATTGAATTTTCTTTCTTATTTTATAATCCCTCTTCCTCAAAGGTTTTATGAAAGAGGTATTTCAGCTGATGAACTTGAAAAGAGCGGATGGAGAATTTTGAATAATGAAAATAGGAGTTTGGATCCTTTAAATGAAATAAAAAAATATATTTACGAAAGCATGATTCCGTCAGTTGATTTAAAAAAATTACAGAAATTTAAACCTAATCTGCTTTTAAGAAAAGAGTTGGATAACAAAGAGTATTTTATTAATACTCAAACAGACGGTAAAAAAATTAAGATATTAATCAGCGAAATTGATGTGTGGATTTTAGATGCTAATATTGCTTTTTTTGTTTTAAAGTTTGAACTACCAGTTGAAAACAAAATATCTTTAAATGAAATTTCTTGTATGGTTAACAGAAATTTGAGGGATTTCAGGGATTTAATGGTTGAAAATAATAATATTAGGGTTAAATATCAAAAAGAAGTGTCAAATTTTATAGATTGGATATTTGAACTCACCAAAACAGGTGAAAAAACATTTTTAAACATTGAAAAAAATGATTTTGAAAGGTATGAATTTTATCCGATATACAATTCATCATATTATGCAAAAATGTTAACCGCTGTTCATGTTGATATTGATGAAGAAATATTAAAAAAAATAGAATCTGACTATGAGGAGGAACTGAAAACTATAGAAATTGACGGAACGGGTGTAATAGAAGAGGTACCTTTTTTATTGGCCACAACTTCAGAATTTTATCCACAAAAATTGTGGGAAGCGAATGAAAGCTATATAAATGAAACTGTCAGTAAAGGCGGAATAAATATATGGAAATACTGGTCCGGTCTTGCTGTTAAAGATTCATTAGCGTTTTTTTCGATAAACGAAGGTGGAGGCATGATTGTATCAGCTTGCAGGAGTGTTAATTATTTTATTTATATTTTAAATTTATACGTAAATTACAGGGTTAAATTACTGGAACATATGCTTATAGAAAATAAAGATTTTATTGATATTGAGAGTGACCTTAAAAAACTTGAAGAAGTGCAAAAATTGCACAATATGTTTATGAGTGAAGAAATAGCAGTTAAATTTCAGCCTAATGAAATACATAAATCAATAATGAAAGGTCTTGAGACAAAAGAGCTTTTCGATGAAGTAGAAGACAATATAAACAAAACTTATCAGCGAACAAAAGACAATACTGACATTCTTGTAGGTATAGGTATGGGGTTTGTAGGTATTGCGGGTACTTTTTTGTCAAAAGAGTGGCTTGTGAAAACTTTTAACGAACATCCTTTTGTTTTTTCATCCGTAAGTATATGTCTGATGGCTGCGATGTTTGCAATGATAATAAAAAGAAAATTAATTTATAAAAAAATTGCAGAGTTTAAAAAAAATATTTCAATAAAATAAGGAATAAGAATGAGTGAAATTTTTTTTAATGAAGATATGTTTGATGATTTTATGGATGATGATTTTGAATCTATTTTTGATTTTGTATCAACGGAAGAAGAATCCGAGGCGGTTAAATTGTATGAAAATAAAGATATTGAAGGTTTGAAAAATTTTATAGATAAATTAGAAAAAAAATATAGTGAGGAAAAAATAATTTTTTTAAAAGCACTTTATGCTAATTTGGCCGGAGATGTAAAAGAAAAAGAACTGATGATTAAATCATTGGAATGCTATGAATCCGGAGAATTAGAATACAATGCGGCAATAGCGGTTTATTTGGCAAATTTTTTAAAGAAATATTATAAAGATAAGGAAAGTCTGGAAAAAATAAATTCATTTATTATAGATCAGATAAATAAAAGACACAATGATTTTATTTTAATCGAAATGTCTAAAAAAATTGTATTTATTGTTTTTGACGCATTAAACTGGCTTAAAAATAATTTAGAGTTAAACAAGAAAGAAATTGTAATGTTGAACTGGTTTGTGTTGAAATTTATTAACATTTATTATCGATTTTTAGTAAATAATATGACTGATAAAGAAAAAAAAGTTTATTTTAATAATTATCTGAGAATTATATGGGAATTAAGGGATTACTTAAAAAAAGAAAATGAAAAACTATTTTCACCTATTTTTGAAGGAGTAGTTTGGAGTAAAATTAATTTTTTTTCAAAAAATGATGAAGAAATAATAAAAAATATAATGAAATTAGGTTTGGATAAGTCTTTAGCCGAAGAAATCTATATGTATGTTAAAGAAAATGAAGAAAACTATGAAGACTGGTTTTAAAGGAATATAATGAATAATTTAAAAAATTTCAAAGATAGATTTGATGATTGTTTTTTTGAAGATATTATTGATGAAATGAAAAAATTCAAATCTTCTTTAATTGTTGAAAAAAAGTTTAATATTAATAAACCAAAAGAAAATAATAAAGAATTTATAAATTATAATCCTTTAGAAATATCAAAAAAGCTTAAAAAAGTTCTTCCTAAATATATTTTCGGACAGGATCATGTTGTTGAAAAAATAGTTGATTCTTTTAAAAATAATTTGATAGATACAAAGGGTCCAAAAGCTACGTTTTTATTTTTAGGACCTCCTGCAACCGGTAAAACATATTTGGCACAGACAATAGCTAAAATATTTGAAGGGTATGAGTTTAGAGTTTTTGATATGGGTCAGTTTACCAGAGCTGACAGCGGTATGACTTTGTATGGAAGTGATTTTAAGTTTGCAAATTCTAAGCCCGGTTATTTGACTGATTTTGTCTTGAAAAACCCGAAATCCGTTATAGTTTTTGATGAAATAGAAAAAGCTCACAACAGTATTCAAAATGCTCTTTTACCAATATTTAACAACGGTAAACTTGTAGACCAATGCGGATGGGTGGAAAAAGACGGACAATATATTCCTTTTGACGGAGAAAAATCCAGAACTGATAAAAAATATCCCGCTTTTCCTGAAATACAGGAAGTGGATTTTAGTGAAACTGTTTTAATATTTACATCAAACGTAGGTAAAGAGCTTTATAATTCTAATTATTTTTGGGATATAGTTAAAGATGATTATAATAAAGCCGAACAGATGATTATCGAATCTCTGCATAAAGAAACAAAACTGGAAGAAGGGAGAGAAGTCCCTGCAATTACGCCACCGTTTCTTTCAAGACTAACAAGCGGGGAACTTTTATTGTTTAAAAAGTTAAATTTTGAAAATCTAATAAAAATAGTAAAAGAAGTATTAAACAAATACAGAATTCTTGTACTGGAAAAATATAATATATTTATTGAAGATCTGAGTGATGTTGTTTATACGTTATTACTTCTGAGTTATGCACCGAGAATTGACATAAGAAGACTTAAAAGCAAAATAGGAAGTGATTTTTTTGATTTGATTAGCGATTTTATTGTTGATAATAACTTGGAATTAAATGTAAAAAGAGAAGTAAAAATAGATATTTCAGAAAGTGTGAAAAAATTTTTTTATAATGAAATTTTACCTTTGACGAAAGAAGACATAATTAAATTTATGTTTCGAAAAAACCTAACACTTAGACTTAAAAAAGAAGTTGAGTTACACGGTAATGTTTTTATATACAAAATTACAAATGCCAGTTTTGAAAAAATAAAAAAAATGAGTGATTATGAAGATACGATTGTTTTTGAAATACCTAATGTCGGCTTTGATGACATAGCAGGGCATACAAAAGCAAAAAAAAGATTAAATGAAATTGTCAGACTGTTAAAAAGTCCTAAAAAACTGAAAAGTTTAGGAATTGATATACCGAAGGGAATACTTTTATACGGACCTCCGGGGACAGGTAAAACTATGCTTGCCAAGGCTATGGCAAAAGAATCCGGTTTGCCGTTCTTAGCTACAACAGGAACTGATTTATTAAATCTTGAAACAATTGACAAAGTTTTTGATACGGCAAAAGAATATGCGCCAAGTATAGTATTTATTGATGAGTTTGATGCAATAGGTAAAAGGGGAGTCAATCAGGGTAGAGAAATAATAATTAATAAATTATTGTCAAAAATAAACGGATTTGATGATATTGAAGATGTGTTTATTATAGCGGCAACAAATTATCCTGAAAATATTGATCCTGCTTTGTTAAGGTCCGGAAGGATTGATTTGAAAATTGAAATAAAAGCGCTTGATAAAGATGCAAGGAAATATTTTATAGAAAATATCATAAACAATTATAAATCAGAAGGTGAGTTTAATATTGAAAAACTTGTTACATTAACTACGGGAATGAACGGATCAGATCTGGAAAAGGTAAAAAGAGAAGTCGGGCTTGAAATGTTAAGAAACGGTAAAGAATATTTAGACGAAAAACTTTTAATTGAAATGATTAATACTGTAAAGTTTGGTGAAAAAATTGAAGATATAGATATAAGTAAAACACTTAAATCTACAGCAATACATGAAGCCGGACATGCAGTAATAAGTAAAATATTAAAACCTGAAGTAAAAATAGAACAAATTACTATTACTCCACGCAGTAAAGCGCTTGGTTTTGTTGCATATAATAATGAAGGTTTTTTTAAAAATCTAAGTAAAGAAGATATAAAAAAAGAACTACAAATCTTATTAGCAGGAAGATATGCGCAGATAAAAAAATATGGGATGGCAGGAATTGACAGTGGTGCAAGCAATGATTTAGAAAAGGCTACCAATCTGGTGTATATTGCAATTACAGAATTTGGTATGGATGAAGAAGTTGGTAATGTAAATTTATCAAATTTAAAAGATTTAAAAATAAGTCTGGATGAAAAAATTAGAGACAGAGTTTTAGTTTGGATAAAAGAGGCTGAAACGGAAGTTCAAAAGTTGATTGACAAAAATTGGGACAAAATTGAAAAAATTGCAAAAAAATTACTTGAAGAAGAAATACTTGATGAGGATGAGTTTTTAAAACTTTTGAATAAGTAAAAAATATGAAATTTATTAATGGTGCGACGGGAGGGACTCGAACCCTCACGGGCTAACGCCCACAAGGCCCTCAACCTTGCGTGTCTACCAATTCCACCACCGTCGCGCGGATTGAAATTATATCAAAATGATCTGTTATGTTCAATAGTGTTAAGGCTTTTTGCGTGTTTTTATTAAAGATGTGTTTTAATGTTTGAATTTTAAGTGTTGTTATAATTAAAAATAGAAAAAGTAAAATAAAAAAATTGATAATAGTGACAGACACTAGATGTTGTAAAAAATAAAAAAACCCGAAAAAGGGTTTTGATATTAACCTAAGAACGGGTTAGCGTAAAGTGCGATAAGTGCAAGTACAAGTGCGTAAATAACTTGCGCTTCGATCATCGCTAATGCGATGAACATTGTACCCATAAGTTTACCACCCATACCAGGGTTTCTTGCTGTACCAGCGATTGTTGCCGCAGAAGCGTGCCCCATACCGATTGCACCACCAAGTGCTGCAAGACCAAGACCTACAACAGCTGCTACTACGCTGTATGCTTTAATCATTGTGTCACCATCTGCTGCGAAAGCAAATGCTGCGAAAATTGCCATAAGAGCTACGATTTTTTTCATGTTTCTTCCTTTTGTGATATTTTATTACGCCACGTCCGTTCGGCTTGCGTATCCCTACTTAACACGTAACGCATTGAAATTATAACCAAAAATTTTGTAAATATTAATAGTTATTTAATATTTTTTAAAAAATTCCTTATTCTTTCTGCCGCAGTTTCAAGTTCATTAATATTTTTGGTGTATGCAATTCTGATAAAGTTATTAAAATCACCGAAATCAATTCCCGGAGTTGCAGCGACTTTAGCATCTTCAAGCAGAGTGTTGCAAAATTTAAGTGAATTGTCTGAGTATTTACTTATATCACACCATAAATAAAAAGCTCCTTCAGGTTTTGCTATAGGAAAAAGATCTTTTAGTTCGTTATATAAAAAGTCTCTTCTTTTTTGAAATTCGTCTTTTACTGTATTGAGATGTTGATAGTCAAAAGCTTCCAACGCTGCATACTGAGAAAGCGTAGGGGCAGATATCAGGATATTCTGAGCAATTATTTCCGCATTCCTTTTAAATTTCTCCGGCACTATCATCCATCCGATTCTCAGACCCGGCATACAGAAATATTTGCTAAACCCGTTAATAACAATGGCGTTTTCGTTATATTTCAGTGCGGTTGTGTAATCATCCGAATATACCAGTCCGTGATAAAGTTCATCGCTAATAAGAAGCTTGTTTTCGTTTTGACAGTAATCACATATGCTTTTTAAATCTTCTTTAGAATATAACGTACCTGTAGGATTGTTTGGCGAAGATATCATAAGCGTATCGAAATTGTACCTGTTTAAATCTTTAGGGTTTAATTTGTATTCCGGAAAGCAGGTAGGGATTTTAATGAATTTTTTATTTTCAAGCTCAGCAAAATTTTCATAGCAAGGATATCCAGGAGTAGGGGTGGCAATAATTTTTGAAAAATAAAAAGCTATTAAAAACGCTGTAGATGTTCCGGTGGTTACTATTATATTTTCAGGATTTACTTCAACGTCATACATAGTTTTATAATGTTCCGATATTTTTTCTCTTAGTTTTTTTAGTCCTTTTGCTTCGGTGTAAAAAAAACTGTTGTTTTTAACTGACATTTCGAGTGCTGATTTTACTTTTGGAGAGGGCAGAAGGTCGGGTTCTCCTATTTCTAAGTGGATAACATCTTCGAGCTCCCTTGCTTTTTTCAAAATATCCATAACTATAAACGGTTTCATTATATGCCTTTTTTGTATAATTTTATCAAAAAGGATATAAATGGATTATATAATACTTGCAAGTATGGGTTTTTTTGCCGCTTTAACTCCCGGACCTGATATTTTTTATGTCATACGGCAGGGACTGTGCAAAGGGAGAGTTTCCGCGTTTTTGGCCGTTGCAGGTATTTTAACCGGTAATATAGTCTATCTGACACTTGTTGGAATAGGGCTTGGCAGTATTGGTCATAATCCGTATTTTCAGATGACAGTAGGAATTTTAGGCGGAATATATCTTTTTCGTATTGCTGTAGCGGTGTTTAACGAAAAAGTCCATATTGAAAAAAGATGCGACAATTATAAAAAGTTTGATATTTACAAACAGGCTCTTTTTTTAAATCTTTCAAATCCCAAGGCGATGATATTTTTCGCAGTAGTAATAACACCGTTCATGAGTAAGAATGTTATGTTAAGTCTGGTGAGTCTTTACGCAGGTATTTCTGCAGCTTTTTTAACAGCGGCCTATTTTAGCTCTAAACTGAATATTGAAGAAAAAATTATGAATGCGGTAAATAAGATTTCAAGCGCTCTGTTTTTGTTTTTTTCAGCAAGCTTATTCTATACGGCATACAAAGCTTCTTTAGCCGTTTTTTAATTTTTTCCTTTTTTTAACTGTTGTTATTTTAATATATTAGCTTAAAAAAATATTTCAGTGTTTTAAAGTTAAGTTATCTTTGTAAAATATCATGAATAATGCGATTAAATAAACTTGACAAAGTATATATCAATGTTGTATAATTTTGAAAACTTTTAAGGAGGAAAAAATGGCAGAAGTAAAAAAAGAAAATAAAGTAGCAGAAAACAAAGAAGTTACTAAAAATGTAGAGGAGGCAAAAGAAAATTACGTTGATGAAAGAGTGCAAAAAATAACAAAAGAAGCTACAGAGGCGATTAATGCAGTTGTAAAAGTAGTTGAACTTCTTGATAAAGAAAATAAAGAAGAAGTTTTGGAACAAATAGAAAAAGTTCTTGGCAAACTTGAAGTACTGGTTGCTAAAGATCCGACACTACAGGCTGTACCTGTGGGAGTAAGACAGGAAGTTGTTGATTTTCCGGGAACGGTTGAAGATGTTGAACTTGCAAAAACAGAAGTTGTTGCGTTAATTAAAAAGGGAGAAGTTGCGTTAGCGAGAGATATTATGTTAAATCTTGCAAGTGAACTGGATATCTATATAACAGCATTACCGATAGGGACATATCCGGTAGTTATAAAAGCAATTATTCCTTTAGTGGAAGAAGGTAAATTTAAAGAGGCTAAAGCGTTGATTGTTGAAGCGCTTGAAACATTAATTATTGAAAAAGTAGTAATTCCTTTACCGATATTAAGAGCTGAAAAAACTATAATAAAAGCCAGTGAAATGACAAAAGAAAACGATAAAGCAAATAAAGAAGAATTAAGCAAACTTCTTGAATATGCAAAAGAACAGCTGTTACTCGCACAGGCTTTAGGATACGGCAAAATTGAAACTGACTATAAAGATCTGTTCGAAGAAATAGAGAATATTGAAAACAAACTTAAAGGCGAGGAAGGTACAAAAGGAATTTTTGAAAATCTTAAAACAAAATTAAGTTCATTTATGAGCGGATTTAATAAAGTAAAAAATCCTACACAGATGCCTACAAAAAAAGAAGATAATAAAGAAGACATTAAAGACGAGAAGAAAAATCAATAAAACGGCACGTGAGGCTCGGCATATTTTTGCTTAGCCTCTACCTGTACAATTTCGTTTTCCCAAGGTTTTAACGTGTTTGAAATAATAAGGGCGGTAAGTTTATTACCGTAAACACATCCGGTGTCTATACCTGCTGAATTTCTTTTTATATTAGGCTCTTTAAACGGAGAGTGTCCGTAAACTACAAAGCCTTCATGGCCGTTATAAACGTCGGCCCAAAATCTTGCATTGGGATTATTATGGTTTAGCGGTAGAAATTTACCTTCTTCATTTACATCTCTCATAAACAAAAGCAGAGTCATTAAATTAAGTTTCGGATTGTTTAGATACAGCCTGTTGCTTATTCCTGCATGAATAAGAGTCAGATGGTTTAATTTCAAGAAAAACGGCATTGATTCTATAAAATCAAAATCTTTTTGTTTTAATTGAGGATACACTTTTTGCTGATCTTCATCCAAAACAACTTTTCGTCCCCAGTGTTTGCGAAGATGTTTGTATTCATGGTTGCCCATGATGGAAAATATATTGTTTTTTTGAGCATATCTGAGAGATTCTACGGGAAAAGGGCCTTTGTCTAAAATATCACCAAGACATATTTCAAAAGAATTTTTGGGAATGAGCCGTCTAAGCTCTTCCCATTCTTCAAGGCATCCATGAATATCGCCATAGATAACGTATTTCATGTTACTTTATTGCATGTGCGTAGTTACAGGCGTCTTTATTTCCAAGTTTACAGGCTTTATTTAAGAGCTGTTTTGCTTTTGCAGGATCTTTTTTTACTATTTCGCCTTTGTAATAGTAATATCCGAGGATAGTGCAGCTGTCGGTATCGTTTAAAGAACATCCCTTTTCATAATATTTAAGGGCTTTTTTTATGTTTTTTTGAGTTCCGAAACCTTTGTTGTAAAAATAGGCAACCATTCCGCATGCGTAAGCGTCATTTTTATTGTCACATCTTTTTTCAAACCCTTTTAAAGCCTGGGCATATTTACCCTGAAGAGCCAGTTTTAAATCAGGGTCTTTAGTTTGACCGTGATTACTCGCAAGAGCAAATACAGATAATAGAGATATTAATAATATTTTTTTCATTTTAATCCTTTTGTTTTTTTTGTTGTTTGTCTAAATACATCAGTTTATCGGCTTTTTTTATTAGATCGAATTTATTTTTGCCGTCATCCGGATATACGGAATATCCGATAGATACGGATGTCTGTATTAATAAAGAATCTATTTTTATCGGTTTTTTAACCGCATTATTTAATTTCATTATTATTTCTGAAATATTTTCTTTACTGACATCAGGCAGCAGCACTACAAACTCGTCACCGCCTATTCTTGCAATTATATCATTTTTTCTCAGAGAATTTTTTACTCTTTTCGCTACTATTTTCAGTA
This sequence comes from Nautilia abyssi, assembly GCF_055388085.1. Lineage (NCBI taxonomy): Bacteria > Pseudomonadati > Campylobacterota > Epsilonproteobacteria > Nautiliales > Nautiliaceae > Nautilia > Nautilia abyssi. The sequence goes on from NZ_AP042376.1 coordinate 452,731, forward strand.
CTTTGTCACCTATGTCATGTCCGTAAGTGTCGTTGATGGGTTTAAAATTGTCAAGGTCTAAAAACAGGATACTGAATTTTTTATTTTTCTTGCAGCTTTCATTTAAAATTTCTTCAAATTTTTTATCAAAAGATGCTCTGTTTAATAATTCTGTAAGCTGGTCTGTATATGCTATGTTTTCTATACTTTTTTGCTTGGCATGGAGTTTTTTTTGTAATGTGTTTATCTTTTTTAAAATAACTGCGGTAAGGATAATAATTAAGAAAAACAGAGGTATTATGAATTTTAGATACTGAAATAATGCGTTTTTATATTCTTTTTCGATATCGTCAATATATATGCCGCTGCCCAGTATCCAGTTATAATGAGGGATTTTGATTATATATGATAATTTTTGAACAGTCTTATTTGAATCAGGTTTTTTCCATTTGTAGATTATATAGCCGTTATCTGCTTTTTTAACGAGAGAGACCATTGCGGTAAATAAGTTTTCATTATTTAGTTTTTTTACCGTATTGTTATATTCTATCATTGTGGCACAGTCGAACTGTTTTGAGGTTAATGTTTTTCCGTTCAGGTTTTTGTCTAACGGGTGTATTACCATTTTTGGCGGCAAGGTATCTGTAATTATCCAAAAATAGTTGTTTTTTTCAAATCTCAAACTGTTTATTAACTGTTTGATCAGCTTTTTTTTCTGTTGGTCCGGAATAGGCAGTTTTTGATAGTATTCAATAGCCGAAAAAGTAGTTTGGACAATGTTTTTTATTGATTTCTTTTTTTCATTGTAAATTTTTTCTTTTAAAAGAGTAATATTGTAAAAACTGATTACAGCGATTGAAGAGACAAATATGGCTATTAAAATATATATAAGTTTTCTTATATCAAAGCGCATTTTAGTCCTTAGAGTTTATTTATTTGTATCTCCCGGCCCGGGAGCTTAGTTCATCCTCAGGCTATGCAGCCGAAACCGTCGTCGTCATCCTCAAATTCGTGGGAATGTGCAGTTTCTCCGGAAATTATACTTTCTTTATATGCTATAGTATCGTCGTTTAGAATAATGGAATAATATATTTTACTGGTGTTTCTTATTGTATTTATAGTGCTGCAGTATGTTTCAAGAGAACTTAAAACCCATCTTCTTGCAGTCATGGTATCGGCGTTTGAATTAAATTTATATATAAAATGAAATTCGGTAAATATTTTTGGAAATGTGTCTTTTCTTTTGTATTCTATGTCAAGTTCGAAATTTGAAAGCTCATAGCCTTTGTTTTTTGCCATTTCCACCACGTCATATGCCGAGCAGTTGCCAAGACCCGTTATAAACAGATCTATGGGAGTGTATTTTTTCGGGTCTATTATAATTATGTCTTTGCCGTTGCTTGCTTCATATAAATGGTCGTTGAGATGTCTTATTTTAATCATCTGTTTCCTTTAAAAACTTTTCGAAATATTTAATCTGCTCTTCCACCCTGTTTGGTGCTGTGGCACCTAAACTCTGTCTTGAGTTCATAGAATTTTCAAGGCTTAAGTCCACATCGTTTCCGATTCTATCGTCAATGCTTTTTAATTCTTCCGCACTTAAATCGCTTAAATCAACGCCTTTTTCTTCGGCAAGCGCAACGGCGCGCCCGGTTATATGATGCGCCTCTCTGAACGGAATCCCTTTGTTTACAAGATAATCGGCAAGATCCGTTGCAGTCAGATGCCCTTTTTTGCAGGCTTCGTACATTTTTTCTTTATTTACTTTCATAGTTTTGAGTGTTTCATTTAATATCGTAATAGAAATCAAAGCTGTCTTAACGCTGTCAAATACTCCTTCTTTGTCTTCCTGGGTATCTTTGTTGTATGCCAGAGGAAGTCCTTTCATAACCGTTAAAAGCGATACAAGATTTCCGTAAACCCTGCCTGTTTTTCCTCTTATAAGCTCCGGAACGTCCGGATTTTTCTTTTGAGGCATAATTGAGCTTCCGGTTGAATATTCGTCGCTCAGCGTAATAAATCCGAATTCGCTTGTTGACCAGATAACAAGCTCTTCGCTTATTCTGCTTGCGTGCATCATCAGTGTAGAGATGTTAAAAAGGATTTCAAGTGCGAAGTCCCTGTCGCTTACCGTATCAAGGCAGTTTACGGTAGGTTCGTCAAAGCCCAATTCCTTGGTCGTTTCGTGTCTGTCAATAGGATGCGGCGTTCCGGCAAGTGCGGCGCATCCAAGAGGATTTTTGTTGTTTCTTTTATAACTTTCAATAAATCTTTCATAATCTCTTTTAAACATACTTGCATATGCCAGCATATGATACGCAAAGCTTATAGGCTGTGCGTGCTGAAGGTGAGTCATACCCGGAAGGAGGGTGTTTTTGTGCTCTTTTGCGATATTTACGAATGTTTCGATTAAATCTTTGATTTTTTGTGCAATATCGATGTTTCTTTTGAGTGTCCATCTTCTGAAATCAACGGCCACCTGGTCGTTTCTGCTTCTTGCCGTATGCAGTTTTTTGCCGGTGTCGCCTATTATTTCGATAAGTCTTTTTTCGATGGCCATATGAATGTCTTCATCGGCTATATCCCATTTAAATTCGCCGTTTTCGATCTCTTTTTTGATTTGAAGAAGGCCTTCTTTTATTTTTTCGGCTTCTTTTTCGGTTAAAATGCCTTGTTTTGCAAGCATTTTAGAATGCGCTATACTTCCTTCAATATCTTCGATATAAAGCTCTTTGTCAAAAGGAATTGAAGCATTAAACTCGTCCAATATTTTTGCAGTGCCCGTGCTGAATCTGCCGCCCCAGAGTTTCATATATTTTACCTTTTTTGGTAGAATTATATCAAAAGCATAAAGGCTTACAATGATTAATACTAACGTAAACTCCCTGCAGGCACATCAGACACTGATGGACATAAACGCAAACAACGTAGCGAACGTAAATACCGAAGATTTCAAAGCAACGGATGCTCATATTGTGGACAGACTTGAAATCAGTGCCGACACTTCGCAAAGCGGAACCGATTTAACTAAAGAATTAACAGACCAGATAGTAATAGAAGACGGATTTAAAGCTCAGATTCCTGCAATAAAAACACAGGATGAAATGACAAAAACGCTTCTAGATATTAAAGCTTGAGCGTATATTTAAAAAAGAGGGGAAAATGAACAAAGAACTTATTAAACTGCTTTTTTCAACCGCGTCTATAGAAAGATGGAACGATCTGCCGCGTCCCGTTAAGTTTATAGAGCTTGACAAACAGGCGCACAGAATGATTATAGCTTACATTTTGGCTCATTTTGAAGACGATGTCGATTTTTACAAACTTATACATTTAGGAATAGCTGGCATACTGTACAGAGCCGTGCTTACGGATCTGAAATCTCCGGTATATCACTATTTGAGAAAGAAAAAAGGCAAAGAGCTGGACGAGTTCGTACTTAACAATCTAAAAGGGCTGGTTGATGAAGAGTTGGAATATTATGTTAAGATATTTAATTCCGACAGCTCCAAAGAAAAAAGAATTCTTTCGGCATCGAGCTATTTGGCGAGCAAATGGGAATTTGACATGATTTACAATTTTGCGCCGGATATTTACGGAATGAGGGAAATAAAAGAAAATATAGAAAACGAACTTGAAGATTACTACGACCTCGAAGGCGTAAAAGTCCTCTCTCTTAAAAGAAAAAGTTATGATTTTATATCTCTTTGCGGTAACCTTAGATTTCAAAAAAGATGGGCAAACACTCCCAGGGTTCCTGAAACTTCTGTTCTTGGACATATGCTTTTTGTCGCTATTGTGGCTTTTTTGCTTACAAAAGAATACGGGGGAAATAATTATAAAATTTATTATAATTTTTTTACGGGACTTTTTCATGATCTGCCCGAAGCTCTTACAAGAGACATTATAGCTCCTGTTAAACATAACGTCCAGGGGCTTGACGAAATACTTAAAGATTATGAAAATTTTTTAATTGAGGAAAAAATACTGCCGCTGGTGCCTAAAAACGTAAGAAACGAATTAAAAATTTTGATAACCGATGAGTTTGCCAATAAACTTATTATTGACAATCAGGTGAAAAAAGTCGATGTTGCGGAAGATCTGCTGGGAATGAGAGGAATAGACGGAAGTTTAGTAAAAGTAGCCGATCATTTTGCCGCTTTTGTTGAAGCTTATATGAGTATCAATCACGGAATTAAGTCTGCCGAACTGTTAAAAGCGGTAGATACATTAAGCAATAAATATAAAAATTCAAAAATATACGGTATTGAGCTTTCGAAATATTTTAGTGAAGGATTTTTAAAATGAAAAAAATTTTCTTTTTATTGATCGCGACTTTTTTGTTTGCCCAGAATATTGAAACATATTTATACTCTGTAAATGTCGATTACAGGGAATATGACTCAAACGGCGCATATCTTGACGGAGAATCAAACAGTTTTGGAGATCTGAACGGAATAGGGGTTAAATACCATAATGCATATGCCAATATCAAATATTATATTAAAGGAGAGTATGCGTACGGATCTACGATATATGACGGTCAGACATGGTCCGGAACACCTCTTACCCTGAAAAAAAACAATGCCTGGATATTAAATATACAAGCGGCACTTGCACCAAGAAGAAGTCCGTTATATATTGGAGTCGGTTACAGAGGATGGGACAGAGGTTACAGTGATTATCCCGGGGATTATGACGAGTATTATTACTGGCCGTATATGAGTTTTGGATACAGTTATGTTTTTAAAATCAATAAACTTTTTGTTTTGCCGGAAATTGAATACCAGTATGCAATTAATCCAAAACTTGACGCTAAAATCGGAAGCGGGGCAACTCTTGATTTAGGTACAACTACAGGTTACAAGGCTGAATTGAAATTTGGTTACGTTTATAACAATCTGCTTATTACATGTTTTTACAGATATCAGTTTTGGCATATAAGTCCTAGTCAGCCTGCAGTTATAACGTTAAACGGAAGCCAGGTTACTATTTATGAGCCTGAGAGTTATACGAGAAACCAGTATCTAGGTATAGGAGTGTTGTTTAAATTTTAATAAGGAGAAAAACTCCTTATTTTAAAATACAGCTGTTCACTACTTCTATAATTGCTTCTACTACTTTCGGATCTTCCAATGTTGAAGTATCTTGTGTGATAGGTTCGCCTTTTGCGATTGCCCTTAAAATTCTTCTCATAATTTTACCGCTTCTTGTTTTAGGAAGTCCCGGTACGAATGCGACTGTGTCTACTTTTGCGATGGCTCCGATTTCTTCTTTTACTATTTCATTGATTTCTTTGATTATTTCCATTTCTTCCGCAACGGTGTCTTCGCCTTTTAATACAACATATGCAAATACGCTTTCACCTTTTATTTCATCCGGTCTTCCGACAACGGCAACTTCCGCAATCAGAGGATGTTTTTTGATAGCAGCTTCTATTTCTGCGGTTCCGAGTCTGTGTCCTGAAACGTTTATAACGTCGTCAACCCTTCCGGTAATCCAGATATAGCCGTCTTCGTCGTACATTGCTCCGTCACCTGAGAAATATACCGGCTCTCCGAATTTTTTCGCAGTTGAAAAATAGCTTTTGACGAATCTTTCAGGATCTCCCCAAATAGTTCTTATCATACTAGGCCAAGGTTTTGTAATACACAAAAGACCCTTTTCATGTGCAGGCATTTTTTCACCTGTTTCATCAATAATTTCAGCAAAGATTCCAGGCAGAGGGAATGTTGCGCTTGCCGGTTTTACCGGTGTTGCAGCCGGAAGAGGGGTAATCATGTGTCCTCCCGTTTCTGTCTGCCACCATGTATCTACAATTGAGCATCTTCCGCCACCTACCACTTCATAATACCATTTCCATGCAGGAGGATCGATAGGCTCTCCGACAGTTCCTAATATTCTCAGTGAACTCAAATCGTATTTTTTAGGTTCGTCAGGTCCCATTTTGTTAAGAAGTCTTATAGCCGTAGGAGCTGTATAGAATTGGTTTACTTTGTATTCTTCTACCATTTTCCATGCTCTTCCGCTGTCAGGATATGTTAATACTCCTTCGAACATTAAAGTCGTTGCACCTGCAGCCAGAGGTCCGTATACGATATACGTGTGTCCGGTAATCCATCCGATATCGGCCGTACACCAGTATGTGTCGTTGTCTTTAATATCGAATACCCACTCCATAGTAAGCTGCGCCCATAGGATATATCCTGCGGTTGAATGCTGGACGCCTTTCGGTTTTCCTGTACTTCCGGAAGTATAAAGTAAAAACAGAGGGTCTTCGCTTTCCATAATTTCTGCCGGACATTCGTCGCTTTGATTTACAATTAAATCGTTATAGCTAATATCTCTGCCTTCCACCCATTCAATATCTTCATTGTTTCTTTCCACTACTATTACTTTTTTAACTATGTCCACGCCTTCAAGAGCTTTGTCAACAGTAGGCTTTAGCATATACGGGCTTCCTTTTCTGAATGCCCCGTCTGCCGTTATTACGACTTTTGCTTCTGCGTCAAGAATTCTGTCTTTAAGTGCTTCCGCACTGAATCCTCCGAATACAACGCTGTGTATTGCACCGATTCTTGCACATGCAAGCATTGCAAAAGCGGCTTCAGGAATCATAGGCATATAAATTACTACCCTGTCTCCTTTTTTTACGCCCAACGATTTTAAAAGGTTTGCAAATCTGTTAACTTCTCTGTAGAGTTCTAAATAAGTAATAATTCTTTTTTCTCCGTTGTCGCCTTCCCAAATAATAGCGGCTTTATTTTTTTTAGAATCGAGATGTCTGTCTATACACTGATATGCTACGTTTAACTGTCCGCCGACAAACCATTTGTAAAACGGAGCGTTAGATGTGTCTAACGTTTGTTTGAAATCTTCAAACCATGTGATTTTTTCACGGGCGAGTTTTGCCCAGGTTCCTTCGTAGTCTTTTTCGAATTCTTCTACCATTTCCCTGTATTCGCACATATTTCTGAATACGGGGTCTTTAAACATTTCTTTTTTTGGATAATATACTTCATTTAACATTCATGCTCCTTTTACGCTTTTTTATTTATAATAATGTAAAAGTTGAATATTGATATAGCAGTAATCGCGAATTTAATTTTCGCTTAAAGATGTTGTGTAGATTGGTAACATTGAAGTTATAAAGTAGTTAAGTGGTGAAGTAGTGAAGGCTTTTATATTTTCCCTTCACAACTTACCTATTTATCAGCTTTTCTGCTTACTTATAGTTGTCGATAGCTTTTTGGATAAGTTCTATAGCTTTGTCTCTTCCTTCATAACCTGTAACTTTTACCCATTTTCCAGGTTCAAGGTCTTTGTATGTTTCGAAAAAGTGTTTAATTTGGTTAAGTTCGATTTCAGGTAAATCGCTTAAATCGTTTATTTTAGCCATTTTAGGGTCAAGTTTAACAGTCGGCACAGCTACGATTTTTTCATCTTTACCGCTTTCGTCTTCCATAATAAGTACGCCGATAACTCTTGATTTTATAACTGTCCCAGGAACAACGCTTTCACTTGAAATAACCAATACGTCAATAGGGTCTCCGTCATCTGCCAAAGTGTTAGGAACAAAACCGTAATTTGCAGGATAGTAATTAGCTCCGTATAGAATTCTGTCTAAAAAGATTGCTCCGCTTTCTTTGTCAAGTTCGTATTTAATATTGCTTCCCTGAGGGATTTCAATTACAGCATTTACATATTCTTCAGGATTTCCGGGTTTGATTTTACTGATGTCCATTTGTTCTCCTTTTTTTTGTGACATTATATCAAGATATTTGATTAAATAAATTCCGGCAATATAAATTATCCAGTTGATATAAATCCATAAAAACAGAAACATTAAAAGAGAAATCGAACCGTATATGGTTGAATATGTTTTATTTATAAGTACGTAATAAATAAAAACGTTTTTGGATATTATAAAAGTCATTGAAACCATAAAAGACGCAAGAAGAGCGGATTTGGTGGTTTCGTTTTGAAGCGTCATTTTATAAGAAAGGAAAAAAGTAAGCCATATAATTATAAAAGGCGCCATTTTGGCGAAGTTAATCCATGAGGTATAGCTAGATTTGTCCAGGAAAAACTGCAGTTTTATAGAAATAAACATCGCCGCCGCGAACATAATAGGGAACAGGGTAAGCATTGTCCAGTAAAGTTTTATTTTTTCCCACAGGTTTCTTTTTTCCTGCCCGAATATTTTTGAAATTATCGTTTCGTAGTTGTCAAAAAACAGTATGGAGGTAATTAAAACGTAAAAACCTCCGAGTATACCCATTTTAGATGAATTGGATAGAAAGTTTTTAAGATATACGGAAATCATTTCCTGATTAGTCGGAAGAAGGTTTGAACTGATAAAATGTTCCAGTTTAGTATAAAAGTCTGCAAAAAACGGTGTGCTTGCAAATATTGTAAGCACGATCAGAATAAGCGGCACAAGGGAAAAAATAGTATAAAAACTTAAAGCTGCCGAATACAGAGTTATATTGTTAACAGTGTCTTTTAATTTTTTAAAATCGATTGTTTTAAGATATTTTAAATAATTCTCAATTCTCAATTCTCAATTCTCCATTTCAAGAGCTTCTTTTTTTTCCTCAAGCTCAAGATATCTTTCAACTTTATTATCGTATATTTTTTTAATTTCTTCAAGTTCTTCGCTTAAAGTCACAAGCCCTTTTTCCTGATAACAGTCGGGATTTGCTAGACATTCTTCAATTTCAGCTATTGCAATTTCAAGCTCTTCTATCAGTTTCGGAAGTTCTTCGAGCTCTCTTTGTTCTTTATAAGAGAGTTTTTTCTGTTTTCTGTTTTTCGGTTTTTGTTTTTCTTCATTTTCCATTTTGCGTTTTACATTTTCAATTAATTTAATCTCTTTTTCTATTTCCAGATATTCCGTATAAGGGATATGGCTCTCTTCTACTATCCCGTCGCCTTTAAAGATAAACATTTTTTTTGCCAGTTTGTCTACGAAATATCTGTCGTGGCTGACGAAAATCACGCTTCCTTCGAAATCTATCAGATATTCTTCCAAAATATTAATGGTCGGAATATCCAAATCGTTCGTAGGCTCGTCTAATATAAGCACGTCAAAGTCTTTGGTAAAAAGCAAAGCCAATGCGACTCTTGTTTTTTCACCGCCGCTTAAAACTCCTATTTTTTTGCTCAGGTACTCCGGAGGAAACAGGAACTCTCTTAAATATCCGTATACATGTATGTTTCTTCCTTTTACGTTAACATGGTCTCCGCCCTGCGGACAGAACGTTTCTATCAGATCTTTATCGTCGCTGAGCATTGATTTTCGCTGGTCCAGATATCCGATTTTAACGTTTTCGCCGATTTTTATAATACCGCCGTCAGGTTTTTCTTCACCTATTAATATTTTTAAAAGTGTGGATTTTCCGCTTCCGTTTTTACCTACTATCGCAATTTTGTCTTTTTGCAGTATACGCGTTGAAAAATCTTTTATGAGCAGTTTGTTTCCGATACTTTTTGTCAAATGTTCTATTTCGAACATTACTTTTTTACGGTTTATTTTTTCTTCTTCTTTTGAAAGAAGTTCTCGTTTGAGCTGCATTTCAATCTGTCTGATTTCACTTCTGTCCTGTTTTACTTTATCACGCAGTTCGAGTACTCTTTTTTTTCTGCCTTCATTTCTTTTAAGTCTTGCCTTAACGCCACGGCTTAGCCATTCTTCTTCTCTTTTTAGAAGTCTCAGTTCGTTTTCGTATTCTTTTTCTTTGGCTTTAAGCAGCTCTTCTTTTTGACGGATATAATCTGCATAACCGCCTTTGAAACTTCTAAGTCGGCAGTTTTCCAGTTCCACGACCCTTGTAGCGATTCTGTCTATAAAATATCTGTCGTGGCTGACTACGATAAACGTATATTTTTCCTTTAGCAGTGTTTCTTCCAGAAATTCCGTCATATATACGTCAAGATGGTTTGTCGGCTCGTCTAAAAGCAATACGTCGGGTTTTTGAAGAAGTAAGGATGCAAGGGCCACTCTTCTCTGTTCTCCTCCGCTGAGAAGCGAAATGTCTTTATTTTCATATTTTTTAAGATCAAATTCCTGCATTATTCTTTCAATTCTGTCGTCAAGGTTCCATGCATTGTGAAAATCAAGGAATTTGCTGATTTTATCCATTTCGCTCTGAATAGTTTTGTTATCAGGGTCTGCGGCAAATTCTTCTGTTAATTTTAAATATCTCTGATAAGCTTCTTTAAATTCGGTCAGTTCGTTTTCAATGGCGTCTCTTACTGTAAGATTTTCCTGGAATTTAGGAGTCTGAAGAAGTCTTTTAATTTTAATTCCGTTTTTGGTAATTATTTCTCCGCTGTCGGGTTCTATGGTTTTGTCTATTATTTTCATAAGTGTGGATTTTCCGCTTCCGTTTTTACCTATAAGGGCGACTCTTTCGCCTTCGTCTAAATGAAATTCGACATTACATAAAATTTTCTGAGCTTCAAATTTTTTACTAACATCCAAAAGGTCTATTAAAGCCATTTTGTTCCTTGTTTGTTTTGTTGTGAAATGATACCAAATTGTAATTTAAATAAATTATACTTCCGGAAATATAAAAAAAGGAGGAAAAATGAAAATCGACGTTATGACTGTTGCGGCGGCAACACTTCTTATTGCAAGTTTAAGCTTGTTTCAGGCCGTTTAAACCTGAAATGTAACTCTTTTTCACTTTGAAGAGCAGTTTTTGCCTCTCGTTTAAGTTTACCTCAAAATTTTTTGTATAATTAATTTATTGAAACAAAAAGGGGATTTATTTATGTTTAATACCGAGCGTATTTTAGAGGCGGAAAGGATAAAAGAAGATTTCGACAAATTAATGGATAAACTTATCAAGAATCTAAAAAGAGAAGAAAAAATTTTACTTTTATCCGATAAAAGGCAGAGAAAAGAGTACGACGAACTTCAGGAAAAATTAAAAGAAGTTCAGAAACTGCAAAAGGCGCAGCAGGAGTTAATTGATTCTTTTATTAAACTTATAGCCGAATCAATTGACGCCAAAAGTGAATATATGGGCAGTCACTGTGAACGGGTGCCTCAGCTTACGATGATGCTGGCGAAGGAAGTCAGTAAATCAAAAGATGTGGATTTTGAAATTAAAAACGAGGATGAAGAGAGGGAAATAGCGGCGGCGGCGTGGCTTCACGACTGCGGAAAAATAATCACTCCCGAATTCGTAATGGATAAAGCCGTAAAACTCGAAACCGTTTATAACAGAATACATGAAATAAGAACAAGATTTGAGGTTATAAGAAGAGATCTTATTATTGAGGCAAAAGACAGGATTATAAACGGTGAGGATAAAGAAAAAGTTGATAAATGGCTTAATGAGGAACTGCAGAAACTTCATGAGGATTTTGAATTTATAGCCGAACTTAATATCGGGGACGAAGATCTGGATGAAGAAAAAATAGAAAGACTTAAAGAAATTTCACAAAGAACATGGTACAGGTATTTTGACGACACAATCGGTATATCCAAAGACGAGAAAAAAAGAATTTCCAAAGAAGAACTTAATCAGGAACTTCCGGTAAAAGAGTCTCTTTTAGCGGATAAGCAAAGACATATAATAAAAAGAAGCAAAAAAGAAATAGAAGAGTTTAAGAAATACGGATTTAAAATCGAAATACCTGAAAACCTTTACAATCTGGGAGAAATTTATAATTTAAGTATAAAAAAAGGAACTCTGACAAAAGAAGAATATTTCAAAATTCAAGAACACGTTATTATGACGATAAAAATGCTTGAAAGTCTTCCTTTCCCTGAAAAATTAAAAAACGTGCCTCTTTATGCAGGAGCTCACCATGAAGCTTTAGACGGAACGGGATATCCTAGAAGACTAAAAGGCGATGAAATTCCTATACCGGCAAGAATTATGGCCATCGCAGATATTTTCGAAGCGTTGACTGCGAAAGACAGACCGTATAAAAGACAGAAAAAACTTTCTGAAACTATTGAGATTCTTGTTTCAATGGCATTGGCAGGAAAGCTTGACAAAGATATTTTAAGGGTGTTTTTAGAATCGGGACTGTATAAAAAATACGGAGAAATGTATCTTTTAAAAGAAAATTTCGATGAAGTCGATATTGACTCGTATATTAAAAAACTGAAATAATTAAACGATTTAAAGTTTTAAAAATTTTTTATATAATAATATTTATAATCTAAAAAGGAAAGAGATGGAAAAGTTATATATACCTGCTACAAAATATACTCCGGAAATATCGCTTGACCCGGAAAAAGGGCTAATAGAAATAAAAGGGAAATCATATCCTGAAAATACGTTTGAATTTTACGAGCCTGTAATCAAATGGATTGACGAATATCTCAAATGCTGCGTAAAAGGCGATATCACGGTAAATATGGAAATTATATATTTTAATTCCAGCACATCAAAACTGTTTTTTGATCTTTTTGATCTTTTTGACGAAGTAAAAGATAAATATAACATTACAATCAACTGGATATATGACGAGGAAAATGAAAGTGCGGAAGAAGCCGGTGAGGATTTTATAGAGGATTTTAAGGATCTGAATATAAATTTAATTAAAAAATAAGGTTTTTCCTATGATGGAAGACAAGCTGTTAGACGAAATAGAGCAGGCTAAAGAAAATTTTAATAAACTGCTGGACAAAATAGCCAAAGATATAAAGCGGCATAATAAAATAATGCTAAATGCCGATAAAAGGCAAAGAAAAGAGTATGACGAACTTCAGGAAAAATTAAAAGAAGTTTTAAAATTACAGCAGGCTCAAAAAGAACTGATTGACGCTTTTATAAAACTTATTGCCGAAACAATTGACGCTAAAAGCAGATATACCGGAGGCCACTGCAGAAGAGTTCCGGAAATAGCAATCAGACTTGCGGAGGAAGCCAGCAAAAGCGACAAGTTTGAATTTAAAATAGAAAATGAAGAGCAAAAAAGAGAAATATCGATAGCCGCATGGCTTCATGACTGCGGGAAAATCGTTATTCCCGAATATGTAATGGATAAGGCGGTAAAACTTGAGACTATATACAACAGAATTCATGAAATACGCATGAGATTCGAAGTTGTATACAGGGACCTGGAAATTGAAGCTTTAAAAAGAAAATTAAAAGGTGAAAATCCGGAAGAAGTCGATTTATGGTTTTCTGAAGAGACGGAAAAATTAAAAGAAGAATTTGAGTTTATTGCTCATATGAATATAGGCAATGATTTTGTTGACGATAAAGATATCGAAAAACTTAAAAAAATTGCAAACAGAGAATGGTTAAGATATTTTGACGACACCATCGGTCTTAGCGAAGACGAAAAATCCAGAATTAGTGAAGAAGAACTGAAAGTAAAACTGCCCGTTAAAGAGAAACTTCTGTCCGATAAAAAAAGACATATAGTAAAAAGGTCAAAAGAGGATATAGAAGATTTTAAAAAGCACGGGGTTAAAATGGAAATTCCGGAAAATTTATATAACTGCGGCGAAGTATATAATTTGAGTATTAAAAAAGGAACGCTTACAAAAGAGGAAATATTTAAAATACAAGAACATGCCGTTAGAACTATTAAAATGCTTGAAAGCCTTCCTTTCCCTGATGATTTGAAAAACGTTCCTCTGTATGCCGGTGCTCATCATGAAACTTTAGACGGAACGGGATATCCGAGAAAACTAAAAAACGGTGAAATCCCTATACCTGCCAGAATAATGGCTATTGCGGATATTTTTGAAGCGTTAACTGCGGACGACAGGCCATATAAAACTCCAAAAAAACTTTCAGATGCGGTAAGAATATTATCCGAAATGGCAAAAGAGAATAAAATTGACAAAGATCTGTTTTTGCTGTTTTTAACCAGCGGGGCATATTTAGATTATGCAAAAAAATATCTGAAACCTGAGCAGATTGATGAAGTTGACGTAAAGTATTATGAGGAAATGTTCGGTGAATGATAAAAATTTAATATTATTAGAGGAAATCGAAAAAGAATTATTAAACAATAATAATCAGAACGTGCATGAAAAGCTTCCGGATTTTTTAAAAAAAACAAAAAAAACGCTTCAACGCTACAATAAAATTTTAAATCTTTCCGATTCGCAACAGTTTGAACTTCTAAAATTAAAAGAAAAATTAGAAAAAACCAATTTTCAATTAAAACTGCTTTTGGATAATGCCAACGAAGGTTTTTTATATGTAAACGGAGATTTGAAAATTGAACCGGTATATTCCAAAGTTGTTAAGAATATTTTTGAGTATGATATTTCAGGAAAATACATTTACGATATCTTGTTTGATAAGAAAAATTTTTATAAAGAAGTATTATCGGAAATATTAAGTTCTGACGATTTAAAAGCCGAGGTTTTACTTTCTTTGCTGCCTAAAGAAAAAGAGATAAACGGTAAAATTATCAGTATTGAGTATAAAAAACTGGAAAACGGTTCATTTATGATTGTTTTAAGAGATATAACTGAAAAAAAATATCTTCAGCAGCAGGCCAAAGAGGAAAAAGAAAAATTAAAAATGATAGTTGAGGTGGTTTCCTCGATAGAACAGTTTTTGGAAATAAAATTTGAATACGACGAATTTGTAAAAAGCCTGGATTATTATCTTAAAGACATGTCTGCATTTAAAGCCAAACTTCATACGTTTAAAGGGCTTTTTGCACAAAAGCATATGAAACACGCGGTTAACAAAATTCATTTTATTGAAACACAGATAGACGCTGACAATACAGAATATATATCCGCTTTAACTTACAGAGAACTTACGGAGCCGGTCGAAAAAGACATAGAAGAAATAAAACGTATTTTAGGAGACGACTTTTTTGAAAAGTTTAATTATAAATTTATTGAAAAAAAACGTTTAAAAAAACTTTATTCCAAAGCACAGCAGCTGGGTACGGATGTAAATATCCTTACTGAATTAAAAGAGCTTATGTATTTTAACGTATATGAATTCGTAAAACCTTTTAACAGTTTAATAAACGATTTAGCCGAAAAATACAATAAAAAAATAAAGTTTATTTATGAGTGTGATCTGTTTTTGCCCGATATATATAAATCTTTTTTTATGTCTCTGGTACATGTGTTCCGAAACAGCGTTTATCACGGGATCGAAGATGAATACGAGAGAATGGAAAATGGTAAAAACACCGAAGGAACGGTAAAATTTAAAGCGGTAAGAAACGGAAAAGAGATTATCGTCAGCATAAAAGACGACGGCAGAGGAATAGATACAGATAAAATTTCTAAAAAAGCCGGGAGAAAAGTTACAGACGAGCAGATAGCTGAATATATATTTCAAGAAGGCTTCAGTACTAATGAAGAGGCGGATCTGGTTTCAGGCAGAGGGGTGGGACTTTACAGCGTTTATGAAGAAGTTAAAAAATTAAACGGCTCTGTATTGGTTAAAAATAAAATAAACGACGGAGCAGAGTTTATTATCAAACTCCCTTTTATAGAACATGAACGCGAAGAGCTGATTTTGGATGTTTTAAGCGAGGAATTGAAAAATCTGTTTGGAGAATGCAGGTACATTACTGAAAAATACGAATATAACGCCAAATATAAATGCGATGAATTCAGCAGCAGTATTAATTTTAAAGGCGATGCGGAAAATATGATTTTTATTCAATGTGACAGCAAAGGTGTATATGAAATAGCTAAAACTGTTCTTTACGGAAATATTGACAGCAGTGTTATTGAAGAGCATAAAGAAGATGTCTTAAAAGAAGTATTAAACATATTAGCCGGAAAGGCTATCAAAACTTTGCAGGATTATAATATCAATGCTGATATCAGTACTCCTTTTTTTTATGAAAAAACGTTTAAAGCATATAAAAAAGATATCGTTTTTTCAAACTTTTCAATATCAATAGGAATAAAGGTGTGAAATGGCGAGGGTTTTAATTGTAGACGATATAAAAATAATGAGATACAATTTAAGTAAAATGTTAAAAGAACTGGGTCATACCATAGTGGCCGAGGCAGACTGTGCTCACGCAGCTGTGGAAGCGTATAAAAAATATAAACCCGATCTGGTAACTATGGATATAACAATGCCTATGAGAAACAGAATGAAAGACGGAATTGAAGCCGTAAAAGAAATTTTAAAACTGGATAAAGACGCCAAAATAATTATGGTTACTTCTCACGGTGAGGAAGAAATGGTTATAAATGCGATCAGAGCGGGAGCAAAAAATTATATTTTAAAACCGTTTACTATTGAAAAACTGCAAGAAGTGTTAAATAAAATAGGACTTGAAGAAAATGATTAGACTGTTAGTCGTCTTTTTATTTGCGGTGAATATTTACGCCGATGTAAATATAACTCTTACAAAACTGTTAACAAATACTATCCATGATCTGCAGATAGAAAGGGCAGATGCGTGTGACTATGTATTTGAGAAATCTGAAAAAAATTTAAAGAAATATAAAATTTCCATTCAAAATACAGATAAAACACTTAAAATATTGAAAAGTTATATTGAAAAAAAAGATTTAAATATAAAATCAGATCTTACAAACTTAAGGTTGATAAGAAAAAAACTGCTTAATTCAAACGCTAAATGCAAAGATGTTTTTTCTTATTATACGATGACGGTATCACAGTTTTTGGATCTTCTTTCCAGAATCAGCGAATATTCCAATTATAAAAACCTGCTTTATCAATATTCTATTTTGATGATGTATGAAGAAAGTATATGGGAGAAAAAGCTTGAAATTAAAGCTTTTTTAAAATTAAAAGATATAAAAAAAATCAGTAATTTTTATCTTTCTTCTTCCACAAAAGAAAAAATTTTTTATGACGTTATTGATAAAACGCTTACGCGTAAATTATTTAAAGAATGGCACAGTTACAATAACAGTTCTTATTTTAATAAACTCTCCGAGCTCGAAGCCAGGATATTTAAAAAAATAAAAAACGAAAAAGAAAATATAGATATTGCCACTTACGAAAAACTTATAACTTTAAAGATTAAAAATATACAGCAGCTGGAAAGGGATTTTTTAAATATCATCATTAAAAAAAGCCGAAAAGAGTCACTTTTTAACGATAAAGAAAAAGAATTTATAATTCAGCATAAACAGATACGATATGTATTTGACCCTAACTGGAAACCTTTTGAGTTTAAAGATGAAATCGGTGAGCACAGAGGAATAATTGCGGACATTATAAAAATTATCAAAGCCAAAACAAACTTAAATTTAATTCCTGTAGCAACTGACAGCTGGTCTGAGGCGAAAAAACTTGTTAAAGAAAAAAAAGCCGATATGTTCAGCGCAATAACAGAAAATAAAAAAAGAAAAAAATATTTAAATTTTACAAAGCATACCATTTTTTCATATGATGCCGTGCTGATTGGCAGAAAAAACGGCAAAAAGCCGATTGAAACTTCTAAAATAGGTATAAAAAGAGGATATGTTTTAACCGACTATATAAAACACCATTATCCTAAAGCTGAAATTTTTTATTTTAACTCCCTTAAAGACGGTTTGAATGCTTTAAGAAACGGAAAAATAGATTATTTCGTTAATAATATTATTATTGCCAAATATTATATTAACAAACTCGGATATAACGATTTGAAAGTTGCAAAAAAACTGAATTATAAATTTAAACTCAAAATAGCTCTTAGAAAAGACGAGCCTAAAATTATTTTAAATATAATAGACAAAGCGTTAGGAACCATCACAAAAGATGAATTAAACAAAATTTACGATAAATGGATTAATTATAACGATAAGACTTTGCAGATTTCTGATAAAACGTATTCTTTGCTGGATGTGCTTCCTTTAAGGCAAATGCTGATAATAGGCGTGTTTTTAATACTCGTACTGCTTATTATGCTGAATTATTTTAAAAAGAAAAAAAATATTGCTTTAGGTGTAAGCGTTTTTGCATTCGTAGGCGTGTTTTTGTTTTTTATTATTTTAATTACCGTAATTTCTGTTAAGAATCTTGAAAAAATTAAAAAATCGGAACTTTCTTATTCTTTAAACACTATTTTAAACACCACTCATGAAGCTTTGAGGAAAATACTGCTTTCACAGGAAGATTATTTGAATATGATTTTGCAGAACGATTCTATCCAAACACTTGAAAAAATAAAATATCTTGATTTTGTTAACGGATATATTGTTATAGATCCCAGTTATCATGTTTTAAACAGCAGTTTCGATATAAGTGTAATTGACAATAAAAATTTTATTCAAGGTATAAAAAAAGCCAAAGAGTACGGATACAGTCTGATTTTCCCTGTAAAACAGTCAATCAAACCTCTGCAAAATATATTTTTTATTAAAACCGTATATAAAGATTTTGTGCCTGTAAGATATATTGCGGTGGCAATAAATAAAAATATACTTCAGTCAGTTTTGGAAAAAGGCAGAATGGGGCAAAGCGGAGAAACTTATCTTGTAAATACACATAAACAGATGGTGTCGCAAAGTAGATTTGATAATGAGCTTAGAAAATTGGGGCTTTTGAAAAAAGGGCAGAGTTCGTTTTTGAATATAAAGGTGGACACTTTAGCCTCCAGAAGCGCTTTGAAACACATTAACGGCATAAATACCAGCGGGTATAAAGATTACAGGGGAATTAAAGTTTTCGGGGCGTGGGAATGGGATAATGATTATAATATAGCAATAATTACCGAAATTGACGAAAAAGAAGCAATGCAGTCGTTTTTAAATACAAAAACTACAATTTATTATGCTCTTTTCAGTGTAGTTTCATTTGTGATTATTTTGATGGCTTTTATTGTATGGTTTACAAATAAAAGCAAAAAAGAGCTTGAAGAGAAAAATATCGAGCTTGAAAGTTTTAACGTAAAACTTGAAACTCTGGTTAAAGAGCGCACCAAATCCTTAGAAGAAGCAAAAAGAGAGATAGAAATCATACATAAACATACACAGGAATCCATTGAATTTGCTTCAATGCTTCAGGATGCCCTGATACCTCATGAAGAAGAGTTAAAAAAATGTTTTGAAGACAGTTTTGTGATTTGGAAACCTAAGGATATCGTCGGCGGTGATATATGGCTGTTTGAAAAAATAAGAGATGGCGAATGCATTTTAATGCTTATCGACTGTACAGGGCACGGAGTTCCGGGAGCATTTGTAACAATGATCGTAAAAGCAATCGAGCGTGAAATAATATCTAAATATAAAGAGAGTGATTTGGATGTTTCTCCTTCGTATATATTAAGCTATTTTAACAAAACAATTAAAAAACTTTTGAAACAAGAAGACATTACTAGTACTTCAAATGCCGGTTTTGACGGAGGGGTTTTATATATAAACAAAAAGAAAAATATTATTAAATATTCATCTGCCAAAACACCGCTGTTTATAGTGAAAGATGAAATAGAAGTTATCAAAGGGGACAGATATTCCGTAGGATATAAGAAAAATGATGCTGATTTTGTCTATAAGGAATTTACTTTTAATATTGAAAAAAATATGTTATTGTACTTTACGACAGACGGGTTTTTAGATCAGTTGGGCGGAGAAAAATGTTTCCCTTTTGGAAAAAAAAGATTTAAACAGCTGATTATGGAAGTGAAAGATTTACCGTTTTCGGAACAGAAAAAGCTGTTTATAAAAACATTGGAAGAATTTATGAAAAAATGTCAAAATAACGAACAAAATGACGACATAACTCTAGTTGGTATGAAATTATAAGGAGAGGGAATGCTTAATATGAACGCATTAGAAAAAATATTAGAAAAAGACGGCATAATTTTTTTAACATACGGCGGGACACTGACGCAGTCTTTGATAGTGGCAATGACGGAAGCTTTGGAAAAAGAAACTGAAAATGCCGAACTTTCGATGGGGCTTGCAAGTAAAATTTTTACCATATTTATTGAGCTTGCCCAAAATATGATGAACTATTCAAAAAGAATGAATAAAGAAGGCTTTGATCCTAAAGGACTGATTTTAGTAGGAAAAACGAAAGACGGGTATTATTATGTATATGCGCAAAATATCGTAAATAAAGACGATAAAGATAAAATAGAAAAAAAGCTAAAAAAGATTATTTCATTAAATAAAGAAGAAATCAAAAAGCTGTACAGAGAAGCCAGAAAAAGCGGTAAAGACGCTCATTCAAAAGGAGGCGGGATAGGGTTTTATGAAATTGCCAAAAAAAGTGAAAAAATAGAATACGGATTTGTTGACGCAGGCGATGAAATGTATTACTTTCAGTTTAAGGCGGTTATCGGAAAAGCGTAATTTTCTGCTTCTGAAAGATCTTTTTTAATCTGGTTTTTTAATGCTTCGATACTTTCGAATTTCTTATTTTCCCTTAAAAATTCCAAAAATTCAATTTTAACGGGTTCGTTTACAATACTATAATCTTGATTAAGAATATGCGTTTCAATGCTGAATTTGTTATCTGTGGATCTGATACCTATAAATGTCAAAGACGGCTTTGAATCTGTAAGCGTAATATAAACGCCTTCTTTGGGAATTAAATAGTTTTTGACGGGAGTTATATTTATTGTCGGAACCAGCTCTTTGCCTCCTAATCCCTGTCCTTTGATTTGCCTGCCTTTTATTTTATATAGGTGTCCTAAAAATTTTGTCGCTTTTTTTATGAGACCTTTTTTTAAAAATTCTCTTATTATTTGAGAATGTACGCCTATTCCGTCTATTTTAACCTCTTTTATTACTTCTACGGCGAAATGTTTTTTTAAAAGAGAGGCATCTCCTTTTCTTTCTTTTCCGAATTTAAAATCTTCTCCTATGACTACTTTTGCGGTGTTTAAATTTTTTAAAATATTTATAAATTTTTCCGCTTCAAGATTTTTGATTTCGTTTAAATTAAAAAAATGGCAGGGAAGGTCGGTATATTCGCACCTGTCATCATCCGGGGTGAGGTTACTTCCTTTTTCGATAACAATGAGCTTTTGCGCTTTGGATATCAGGGCCTGATGCCCTACGTGCATTCCGTCAAATCCTCCTATTGTAACTGTCATGCGTAAAAGTCTATTTTATGAGTTGTCTTAGTATCGTTTGAGTTTTGCTGGTTTTTTTCCTGTTCAGCTTTTGAAGCTATCAAATCAGCCGTTTGCGCAACTTTCAAATCCTGAGGACTTGGGTCTGCGGGAGCTAGAGCCGCGGCTTTTATCTGCTGCATGTTTTTAATTGTTTCATCCGGTGTTTTGCCTTTTACTATTTTAATCGGAACCTCTCCGCCAACGGCGTATTCTTTACCGTCGGGACCTTTTACGGTAGTATAGCTCGGAGCACCTGCAAATCCGCCTCCGGCAGCCTGATGGGCCATTTCGTGAGCTCTGACTTTACTGTCGGTTGCCTGCAGTTTTGAAATTTCCTGCTGAATTTTTGGGTCTGTTATAATGTTTTCGGTTTTTTTGTTATCAAGCGGTGCAGGTGTTACAGTGTAGCTGTTTCCTCCGATTGCATTAAGAACTATTTTTATCTCCTTTTATATAATCCGATATACTGTGCCGTAGCAAAAACATATGGTCTAATTTTATCTAAAAACTCTCTGATTGTTAAGTCAGGATTAAGCAAGATTTTTTTATTTAAAGCCACTGCCGTGATAATATATCTGTGGGTCTGGCCTTTTGGTGGACACGGACCTCCGTATCCGATTTTTCCAAAACTGTTGATTCCCTGGTATCCTATATTTGTAACGGATGTTTTAGGTAGGTTTTGGGGGATTATTTTAGTGTTCGGTTTTATGTTGTATAAAATCCAGTGTGTAAACACTCCGTAAGGCGCGTCCGGGTCTTGCATAATTATGGCCAATTCTTCAGCGTTTTTAGGAACATTAGAAATAATCAAAGGTATAGATATATCTTCCCCGTCACAGGTGTATTTTGCAGGTATAAACGAATTTTGTTTAAAAGCAGGAGAGTAGATATTAAACGCAAAAAGTAAAGACGAAATAAAAATTATCATTTTTTTCATTTGCGGCCTTTGATTGTTTTTGTTATTATATAATAAAGGAAAAGAATGTACAGATTAATAGAAGTGGTCATTGCCAAAAAAGACAATGAAAAAATAGAAAATATTCTTAACAACAGAAATATTCTGGATTATTGGCGTGAAGAGAGCTATCAGGATAAAATAATATATAAAATCCTCACAAAAACGGAATATTCCCAAATATTAATTGACAGACTGCAGAAAAATTTTTCAAAAGACGACAGATTCAGAATAGTCGTTCTGGATGTCGAGGCCACCGTTCCCATTGAAGAAAAAAAGAGTTTAAAAAAAATAAAAATAAGCAGGGAAGAGATATATTCTAAAATAATCAGTTATTCGGAAATAAATTATATTTATGTCATTATGATGATTCTCTCAACGGTAATAGCGGCATTTGGAATAATAAGCAACAACATACCCGTTATTATAGGTGCAATGGTTATAGCGCCTCTTTTAGGTCCGAATATTGCAATATCGTTCGCAAGCGTAATTGGAGACGTGGAGCTTGAAAAATCCGCATTTAAGGTATTGTCTGCAGGCGTTATGATAGCATTCGTTTTTTCTTTTTTAATAGGGCTTTTTTATCATTTGGATATCAGCAATCCCCAGATAATTTCAAGGGTTTCTTTAAACGTTACGGAAATAGTTATTGCCGTAGCGTCAGGTCTTGCCGGCGTTCTTGCTTTTACCGCGGGAGCTTCTGAGAGTCTGGTAGGTGTTATGGTTGCGATATCTTTGCTTCCTCCTGTGGTTGCTTCGGGACTGCTGTTTGCAAATGCGGATTATTTTTATTCCCTTAAAAGTTTTATGCTTTTTTTGGAAAATTTTGTAAGTCTTAATCTTGCCGGTATACTGATGTTTACTTATCAGGGTATAAAAGCAAAAAACTGGTGGGAAGAAAAAAAAGCCAAAGAACACAGAAAAAAGGCTATGTTTATATGGGCTCTTTTACTGTTGGTGCTTGTATTGATTATTTATCTGGACAGGTTTTATTTTGAAAAAATTTAATAATTTCTTTTGCGTCTTTTTCGTTTAAAATATCTTTAAGATCTTCAAACGAGGCTTTTTTTATGTTTTCAAAACTTCCGAAATAATTCAAAAGTTTTGTCATTTTAGCCTTTCCGATACCTTTAACCTGTAAAAGATCTATTTGGGTGTCTTTTTTGCGTTTTGTTTTTCTGTGGAATTCTATGGCGAATCTGTGCGCCTCATCCCTCAGCATTTGTAAAAACTGCAACCTCTTATCGCTTTCACTGAGTTCAAGTTTATCAATATTTAATTTTTCACTTTTCACTTTTAACTTTTCATTTATAAAATATATTTTATCCTTCGCCTTACCTTTGGCCCTGTGTGCTTTTGCGTCGATTTTTTCTTTGGATATCGCAAGTACGTCGATGTTTGCTCCGGTTGAATCAATAATTTCTTTGGCAAGGTTCAGCTGCGCCTTTCCGCCGTCTATCAGCCACAGATCAGGAGGAGGGGATTTTTCAAAACTTTGCGTCCTTCTTGTGAGAAGCTCTCTCATTTGAGAATATTCGTCTTTTCCTTCAAGGTGGTAGTGTCTGTAGTCGCTCTTTTTGAATTTTCCGTCTTCCCATACGACCATCGCTCCGACCGTCGCTTCACCCTGCATGTGCGATGTGTCGAAGACTTCTATTTTATATGGCGTGTTTTGGAGGTTGAAGAGAATTTTCAGCTCATCCAAAACGGAGTTTTCTTTTTGGTTTTTGATAACTTCAAGAGCATTTAGTTTGGCAAGTTTGATAAGGCTTTTTCTCTCTTTGGTGGTAGGGGTTATGATGCTAATCTTTTTGCCGAATTTTTCGCTTAACACCTGGCTTAGCCACTCCCTTTCTTCAAAGTCGTCACCAACTAAAATCTTACTTGAGGTAAAAGGTGTTTCGGTTGAATAAAATTCAAGTATCGCCCTTGTGTATATTTCTCCGATTTCCGGGACTGTTTGTGAATTAATTACCGAATTGCTGCTGGCTACCACTTTTCCCTGACGTACGAATATTCTTATAACAACCGCTTTTTTATTGAATATTTCAACGGCAAATATATCAAGATCTTCCAGTTTTGCCAGATCCACATGGGAATAAATCTCTGCACTCTCTATCGATTTGATCCTGTCCCTTATTTCGGCAGCTTCTTCAAACTGCAGGTTTTCGGCGTATTTTTGCATTTTTTGGTTTAGTATTTGAAGTATTTTTTCTTTGTCGTGTATAAGCTCTATAGCCTGATCGACATATTTCATATATTCGTGGCTTGTAATTTTGCCCTCACACGGGGCCAAACATCTTCCTATCTGATGATACAGGCACGCTTTGCCGCTTTTGAGGCAGCTTTTGGACTGAACGAGAGGTATTTCTTCGTATATTGTTTTAAGAATTGCAGACGCACCGCTGCTGAACGGTCCGAAATATTTGATGTTCTTGCCTTTTACGACCTTGCGGGTAATCTGCGGCATCGGAAAAGGCTCGTCAAGATCTATATAAATATACGGGTATGTTTTGTCATCTCTGAGTAATATATTATATTTAGGCTTAAGCTGTTTGATTAGAGAGTTTTCAAGTATAAGTGCGTCGTTTTCACTCTCCACTACGATATAGTTCAGATCTTTTGCCTCGCTTATCATTTTATAAATTCTTGGAGATAAATTGTCCGCAGGTCTGAACGGATTAAATCTGAAGTAGCTTTTTACACGTTTTTTAAGGCTTTTCGCCTTTCCGATATACAGAAGTTTACCGTTTTCGTCAAAATACTGATAAATTCCGGGCTGATCGGGTAAGGATTTGATTTTTTCACTAAATGACAAGGCAGGCCTTTTTTAGTGAAATTATAATAAAAAAGCAAAATCTTTTACATTTTGTTTTTTGATATGGCTGTAATTATGAGAGTGTTTGAAATTTTTTTAAGTGCTTTATCTGTAGTTACTAAGAATTTAAAGGTTTTGTGTCAGTCCACATAAAATATAGAAAAGCAATTATTGAGGCAAAACCTATTATATATATTAAAATTTCTAAATTCATTCTGCGTCCTTTAATTCTTTAAGATACTCTTTATACTCTTGTGTCAAATATGTAAGCCTTTTTATAGACAGAATTATTCCTAAAAAGCCTGAAAGTACCAATCCAAAAACTATAATGTTTACATTTAATTTATTTTGAGAAATACTGAATATTATTCCTATAATTGCTGACACAATAGCAAAAAGTACATATCTCCAAAATCTTAATTTCTCTAACAGTAAATCAAGTTCTTTTTGTAAATATTCTTTATTTCCCAAGTTAATGCCTTGTTTTTAATAATTATAACAAAAAAAGGAAGAAAATCAGTTTCTTCCGAATGCTCTTTTGATGATGTTTTCATCAGGTTTTGTCAGAGCAGTTACTATTAGAAGTGTAATTGTAGATAAAGGAAGAGCAATTACAAGCGCATCGACAAACGCCCATTTGCTGTGTCCGAGAATTGAATTAACTCCGAAAAGCGCTTTTGCCAAACCTAGTGATTTAGCTTCTTTAAAATGACAGAAAAGAAGCCAGAAAGACGATACGAAAAATCCGACAAGCATACTTGCTATTGCCGCAGGTTTTGTGATTCTTTTACTGAAAAGTCCGAATATAAAACTCGGTAAAAATATTGAAGCACATAATGCGAAGAATATCGCCGTACTTCTTGCGATAATCGCTGGAGCTTTTTGGAATTTATATGCCAAAAACACTGAGAATAAAATCACTATAACAATACCGATTTTAGTCCAAAGAGTTGTTTTTTCCTTGTCTGCTCCAAGGCTTTCGAATATATCTCTTCCGACAGCCGTACCCATTGTATGGAACTGGCTTGAAAGTGTTGACATTGCAGCTGAAATGAGTGCAAACAGGAATATGAAACTAAACCAGTGAGGCATTGCGCTGTTTATGAAATGAGGAATAACTTTTCCAATACTTCCTGCCGCTTCCAGAGCGTTTTTGCCTCCCATATGTTCAAAATACCATGCATTTGTAAGGCTTCCCACTATAAAAATAACACCTGTCATTGCTAAAATAAACACGCCTCCGACAAGTACGGCGCGGTTAAGTTCTTTTTTGCTTTTTACTGTCATAAATCTGACTATCAGCTGAGGCTGAGCAAGAACACCGATACCTACACCGAGTGTAATTGTAGTAATAACAAACAGCCATCCAGGAGACATGAATACCGGCATTTTATTCCAGCCTTCAAATCCCCAAAGCTGTGATAATTTCATCATAAAATCGCCGCTTCCCGGAACAAGGTCTTTTAATGAAACGCCGCTTAGTCTGTCTATTACTGTTATTTGCCAAACGTGATCAAGCTTTGCAAACGCAGCGTCGATTCCGCCGAGCGAGCTTACAACCATTACAATTAAAAACACCATAGCTATAAACATAATAGTTCCCTGAAGGGCATCTGTATACATTACCCCTTTAAGCCCTCCTGCAAGAACGTATGCAGTAATAATCAGTGAAAATATAAGAAGAGCGATGTGGTAATTAACACCGAAATAAACGCTTAAAAACTGAACACCGCCGATTAATACCGCAGTTGCGTAAAGCGGCATAAACGCCAAAATAATTACAGCCGCGAATATCTGAATAAATTTAGAATCAAATCTTTTTCCAAGAAATTCAGGAAAAGTATGTGCGTCAAGTCTTAATCCCATCTTTCTTGTAGGGTTTCCGATAAATACAAACGCAATAAATACACCTACGAAGATGTTAAGAAAAGTAAGCCACAACAGTGAGTTGCCAAGCCATGCCGCAACACCGCCGAATCCGACTATTGCGGCAGTCGAAATAAACGTTGCACCGTAGCTTAAAGCCATCACGAAAGGGTGCGTGTCACGCCCTGCAAGCAGGTAGTCTGTTGATGTTTTAGTTTTTGAATAACCCATCCATCCAAGCCATCCTACGGCTACAAGATAAAGGATTATTATTGCAATTTCTAAAAAACTCATAATAACTCCTCATTAATCTCTTTTTCTTCTTCGGCCCATTTAGCAAGTAGGACTTCATTACTTTCCTCATCACCTTTGTTCCAATTGATAATTCCGTATACTACACACAGTAAAGCGCTAAGTATTGTCAGCCAGAATGCAAGACTGACACCTGTGTCAAAATGCGACATTTTTACTCCTTTTTATTGTCATGTCAATTAAATTTTACCTAAATTTTTCATTGTTAAGTAAAAATTAAAAAAATTTTTGATATTATTGTTTAAATTCTACACAAAGGTGAAGTATGAAGTTGACATTAATGGGAAATGAAGCGATTGCTTACGGGCTTTTGCATTCAAATACTAAAATGGTTAGCGGTTATCCGGGTACTCCCTCGAGCGAGATACTTACAACCGTACAGAAAATAAAAAAAGATCTGCCTGTATACGCAGAGTGGGCTACAAATGAAAAAGTAGGTTTTGAAGTCGCATATGCCGGAGCGATAGCCGGTGTAAATGCTGCAGCCACTATGAAACAGGTGGGACTTAACGTGGCCAGCGACGCACTTATGAGTGCAAGTTTTATAGGAAATAAAGGCGCGTTTGTTCTAATAGTGGCAGATGATCCCGGATTTAACTCATCACAGACAGAACAGGACAGCAGAGAGTTTGCAAGATTTGCGAGAATACCGGTTATTGATCCGGCTACTCCTCAGGAAGCGTATGATTTTACAAAACTTGCAAGCAAAATTTCAAAACATTTTGAAATACCTGTAATGTTAAGAACCGTTATGAGGGTTTCTCATTCAAGGGAAATCGTAGAGATTGACGGTAATTTTGAATATAAAGATACTGAAGGAAATTTTGAGCGTGATATACCGAGATGGGCGGCTGTTCCGAGAGCAGGAAGACTAAAACAGGCATATGAGCAGTTAGACAGAATAAATAAAATAAGGGAATATAACTATAATGAACTGATAAAGCCTAAAATTAATAACCTTAAAGGTACGGAAAATTTAATCATATCAAGCGGTACCGCTTACGGATACGTAAAAGAGGTTCTTGAGGAACTGGGGCTGAATATAGATCTTTTAAAAATAGATATGCCGTATCCTCTGCCTGTGGATAAACTTAAAGAGCTTGTTAAAAAGTATAATAAAGTCCTTGTGGTGGAAGAAACTTATCCTGTAATAGAAGAAGAGTTAAGAAGCGAGAATGTTTACGGCAGAATGAGCGGGCATATGCATCAAATTGATGAAATGAACAAAGAAAGGGTGCTTGAGGCACTTACTAAAATAGGATTTTATGAAGGTAAAAATATTTATAAACCCGTATTTAGCGTAGAGAATGCTAAAACAAGAAAACCGAATCTGTGTCCGGGATGTCCTCACAGGGACGTATATTTTGCAATCAAAAAAGTATTCAGACCTAAAAAGTCGATTTATCCTTCCGATATAGGGTGTTATACACTCGGAATAAACCTGGACGCTATTGATACGGTTTTATGTATGGGCGGAAGCGTTTCAATGGCTCACGGATTTGCAATTGCCGATAAAAATAAAACGGTAATCGCGACTATCGGAGATTCTACTTTTTTCCATTCCGGCACGGCACCTCTAATCAACGCCGTATATCAAAAAGCAAAATTCATACTTGTAATACTTGATAACTCAACTACTGCAATGACAGGACGCCAGACTACTCCTGAAAGGGCTACAAGCGGAGAAGTTGATATTAAAAAAGTGGCCGAAGGGTGCGGCGCGGAAGTAATGGAATACTTTTACAAGCCTGATATAAACGAAACGATTAATTTCTTTAAAGAAGTGAAAAAAAGATTCGAAGAAACCGACAGACCTCTTGTGGTTGTAAGCAGACAGTACTGTGTTCTTGATAAAGAAAGAGCTACGCAGTTTCTTCCGGGTATTTTCGCTACCGTTGATGAAGAGAAATGTGTGGCTTGTGATGTGTGTACGACTCAATACGTATGTCCTCCTATGGCTTATAATGAAAGAGGTAAAATAGAAATCGATCCACTTCTTTGTATCGGGTGCGGTGTATGTATAAGCGGAATATGTCCGACAGACGCATTTATCCCAAGAAAGGATGAAAAATGAAATATCAGATAGTAGTTGCGGGATTCGGAGGACAGGGAGTTGTCTTTTTGGTTAAGGTATTAAGTATATGCGCAGGTAAAAAAGGATATAAATTTTTAGGAACAGAAAATCACGGAATGAGCCAAAGGGGAGGAAGTGTAAGCTCTCACATTAAAATAGGAGATTTTTACAATCCTTTGATAGACCTTGCCCAGGCTGATCTACTTATAGGGCTTGACAAGGATGAAGCAATACTTAATCTTCCGTATTTAAAACGGGGAGGGAATGTTGTAGTAAATGCCGATGAATTTCCGAAAATTGACGCAAACGTATTTGCGGTTGACGCAAACAAATTGGCGGAAGAGGGTGTTTTTGACGCAAAGGGGCTAAATGTCTTTATGCTAGGTCTTGCCCTTGCGAGGGTAAAAGATTTTCCGTTTAGCGTTGATGAGGTAAAAGCGGCGATTGAAGAGATAAATCCTAAATTTGCGCCTCAAAACTTTGATATTTTAGAAAAAGCTCTTGAATATGGAAAAAATTAAAACATTTTTTGCAGAAGGGGCAGATTTTTCTAAAAATATAGGAATAGAGCTATTAGAAGTCCACTGGGGCTATGCAAAGGCCAAGTTGAAAATAACGGAGTTTCATCTTAATCAGGCGGGTGTGGCACACGGCGGGGCTATATTTACCCTGGCCGATTTCGCCTTTGCAGTTGCTAGTAATTCATTCGGGAAAGTTTCACTTGCAATCAATACCTCAATATCTTTTATACATGCAGGAAAACTCGGAGATGAGCTTATTGCAGAAGCAAAACTTGTGGATGAGAGCAACAGACTCGGAACTTACGAAGTGATAATAACAAACGGTGAAAAGAAAATAGCGTTTTTTACAGGTACTGTATATAAAACTAAAAAAGACGTATTGGAAGAAATATAGTTGCGGTTAAATAAAATTTAAAAGGAGTGTAAATGATCTGGAATAAAATAGAAAGTGCGAAAAGAGAAGATATAGAAAAAGTACAGCTGAAAAGATTAAAAGAAGTTGTTACAAGGGTGTATGCGCTGAGTCCATTTTACAAGCAGAAATTTGACGAGCTCGGAATTGCGCCGGATGATATCAAATCTCTTGAAGATATTCAAAAACTTCCGTTTACGAAAAAACAGGATTTGAGAGACAATTATCCGTTTGGACTTTTTACTGTTCCTATGAACGAAGTTGTAAGAATTCACAGTTCTTCCGGAACAACAGGTAAACCTACAGTTGTGGGTTATACCGAACATGATATGGAAGTATGGGATGAAGTAATGATGAGATGTCTTTCAATGGGCGATGTTAATTCAAAAGACGTGTGTCATAACGCTTACGGATACGGACTGTTTACGGGAGGGCTCGGATTTCACGAGGCTGCCCAGAAAATAGGAGCGGCTATTGTGCCTGCCAGCGGAGGGTTTACCGACAGACAGCTTATGCTGATGCGTGATTTCGGAGCGACAGTATTATTCGCAACACCTTCATTTGCACTGCACCTGGCGGAAAAAGCAAGAGCCGCGGGGCCGGATTTCAGAAAAGATTATAAACTAAGATGCGGGTTTTTCGGTGCTGAACCTACCAGTGAAGGGTTAAGAAAAGAAGTGGCTGAAGCCTGGGATATTGAATATTACGAAGTTTACGGACTTAGTGAAATTATAGGGCCTGGTGTCAGTTGCAGCTGTAACAAAGGAAGGGGACTTCATATAAACGAAGATCATTTTTATCCGGAGATAATAGATCCTAAAACGGGAGAAGTGCTTCCTGACGGAGAAGAAGGAGAGCTTGTAATTACGACTTTGACAAAACAGGCGCTGCCTATTATAAGATATAGAACCGGTGACATTACCAAACTTTACAGGGAACCTTGTGCGTGCGGCAGAACAACGGTAAGAATGGAAAGCGTGCTTGGGCGTGCGGATGATATGCTGATTATCAACGGTGTAAACGTATATCCTTCACAGGTTGAGCATGTTATAGCAAATACGGAAGGTGTTACGCTGAATTATCAGATAGTAGCGGATAAAAAGGGACACCTCGACAAACTTGAAATATTAGTGGAAGTGAGTGACGATATTATGATGGATAATGTTGCCGCTCTTGAGAAAATCAAAAAAGACCTGCAGCAGGCTTTATTAAACAATCTTTATATAAATGCCAATATTATTCTGGTTGAGCCTAAAACAATAGAAAGAAGTATGGGTAAAGCGGTCAGAATCGTTGATAAAAGGAAATAAAATGAAACAGATTACTATTTTTTTGGAAAAAAAACACGGCAAATTAAAAGAAATTACTTCGGTTTTGGCTGAAGCCAGCGTGTCTATTAAAGCGGTGGATTTGGTGGAATCCAGTGATTTCGGACTTTTAAGGGTGATTACGGATGATATCGTAAAAGCCTGCGAAGCAATTGAAAAAAGCGGTTTTTCTTTAACACTTACGGATGTGTTAAAGGTTGAAATTGATGATGAAATCGGGGCGCTCAGCAGGGTGGTAGGTCTTTTCAGCGACAACGGAATAGACATTGAGTACTGCTATACACTTAACAGTGAAATGAAAGGAAGTTTTATTTTTAAAATAAACACTGCTCTTTTAAACAAAGCAAAAAAGCTGCTTGAAGAGAATTCAATTTCTTTTGAGTAGCTTTTTTATTTCTTCAAATTTTTCTTTTATCTCTTTTTTCTTTGCTTTAATTTCAAAATTTCCGGCGGGTTTTATGTAGAATTTATATATTTTAGACGGTTTAGGTTTAGGTGAGTATTTGTAATTTGTAATTATCTTTGAGGGTTTTATATTCGTACACATATTTGCGCTGTGCATTGTTTTTATAATTGAAAATATCAGGTTTCTGTTGTAATACAGTTCCTGTTTTACCGCCTGGTGCGATACATTGATGAATAAAATTTCGCCTTTTAACTGTAAGGATGTTATATATTTGTTGTATTTTGGGGGCAGTAATGATATAATTTTTTTTAAACAACGTTTTTGTTGAATTTTATCCGAATAAGGACTAAGTATATGGTTTATTATTTCATTCGCTTTTTTCATGTCGTAATTATAGCGTTTTTTTTGGCCGGATGCGGATATAAAGCAGATCCGGTATGGCCGGGTACGAAACAGAATAAAGAAGTGAATCAGAGCGATTTGAAAATTATAGATATTAACAATACCATTAATATAAAATAAGTGAGGCTATATGAAATTTGATGCAGTGGTTATAGGCAGCGGTATTGCCGGAATATGGTGTGCTAAATTTTTAAATGAAAAAGGTTTTAAAACACTGATAATAACAAAAAACCAGGTATGGGACGCTAACAGTTTTTATGCCCAGGGAGGCGTAACGATGGCTTTGGACGAAGAAGACGTCCCTCTACATATTGAAGATACGCTTAAAGCCGGGGTTTTTCATAATAAAAAAGAGATGGTTGAGATTTTAAGTAAACTTTCTTTAAAGCTTAAAGAAGAAATAATGAATTACGGTTTTGAATTCGATCCGGAAATCACAAAAGAGGCCGCGCACAGCGTAAGCCGTGTTTATCACGCCGGGGGAGACGCAACCGGAAGAGAGCTTCACAAGTTTTTATTAAAAAAAGACAACAGTTTTCTTATTGATGAAACCGTGGTTTTTGATCTTTTGATAAAAGATGACACGGCTTACGGCGTATCTGTTTTAAGAAAAGGGGAAAAGTTTAATATTTATGCCGACAATGTTATTTTAGCCAGCGGAGGGATAGGGGCGTTATACAAATTTGATACTAATGCAAGAACTATATCCGGAGATATGCAGGGTATTGCCGTTGAAAAGGGAATTAAACTCAGAGACATGGAAATGACACAGTTCCACCCTACAGTGTTTATTGAAATGAAAACATCCCAAAAAATGCTTCTGACAGAAGCGTTAAGAGGTGAAGGTGCCCATATTGTAGATGAAAACGGTGAAAGATTTGTTTTCGAATATGACGAGAGAGGGGAATTGGCCGGCCGCGATATAGTAAGCCGAGCAATTTTTATGCATCAGCAAAAAGGGCATAAAGTATTTCTTGACGTAAGTATGTTTGACGAAGAATTTTTTAAAAACCGTTTTCCTACTATATATAATAAACTCAGAGATTACGATATTAACGTTCCTTATGAAAAAATACCTATATCACCCGCTTTTCATTATTTTATGGGAGGTATTGAAGTAGACTGTAATTCAAAAGTCCCGGGATTTATGAACCTTTATGCGGTAGGAGAAGTTGCAAACACAGGGGTTCACGGTGCAAACAGACTTGCAAGCAACTCGCTTCTTGAATGTTTTGTATTTGCCAGAAAAGCGGCTCAAAATATAATAAAAGAAAACTTCAAAACTAAAAAGACTGATTTTGACATAAATAATGAAGAACTGTTTAAGGAAAAAGATAAATATTATAAAAATCTTTTAAGAGAGCATATGTGGAAAAATGTTGGTATAATACGTAAAGAAAGCGGCTTAAAAGAAGCTCTCGATTTTATAGAAAAAACAATTCCGGAACTCGGAAGACTGGCAAAACTGAGATTTTATACGGCGCGCGAAATCGTCAAAGCTGCGCTGGAAAGAAAAAAATCTTTAGGAGCACATTACAGAAAGGATGAACATGCATGAAACATTGATTCATGATTTTACGCATACTTGGGTTGGTTACTTAGTTTTAATGATTTTTGTGTTGGGGTATTACTTTATTGCTACTGAGGAAAAGTTTGAAATAAACAAAGCCAAGCCGGCGTTGTTTATCGGTACTTTTTCTTTTATGCTTATCGGTATTTATTTTGCGATTAACGGGCTTGACCCTACGCCTCTGCATCATGAGATGCAAAAACTAATACTGGAAATTGCTGAAATTTTCTTCTTCTTATTTGTTGCAATGACCTATATTGAGAGTCTGATTGAAAGAGGTGTTTTCGATGCTTTGAAATACAGGCTTATTTCCAGAGGCTACAGTTACAAAAAGCTGTTTTGGATTACAGGTACATTAGCTTTTTGGATTTCACCGGTTGCAGATAACCTTACTACGGCTTTGATTTTATCTACCGTTTTATACACGATAGATAAAAAAAATATCAATTTCCTGGTTCCGGGAGCTATTAACATCGTTGTTGCCGCTAATGCCGGGGGTGCATGGTCGCCGTTCGGTGATATTACTACATTGATGGCTTGGACAGCAGGAAAAGGTAACTTTATAGACTTTATCGCTTTATTCCCTGCCGTATTTTTCGGATGGCTGCTTACAGGATGGCTTTTGAGTATGTTTGTTCCAAAAGGCGAACCTCATTTTGATGCGTTAACTACTCCAAAAGTTGAAATGAAAGTTGGAGGAAAAGCCATTATATGGCTTGGCGCTTTAACTATTACCATTGCGGTATTAGGGCATATATTCCTACATTTCCCTGCAATGTGGGGTATGATGTTCGGTTTGGCACTGTTACAGCTTTATACTTTTTATCATAAAAGAAAACATAAAGAACATATTAATATTTTTGTAAATATGGCAAAAGTAGAAAACGATACGCTTTTATTCTTCTTTGGTATCTTATCAGCGGTTGGAGCGTTATATTTCCTAGGCTGGCTGATTTACGTTACTAAACTGTTTGATTTAATAGGACCTACATGGGGTAATATCGGTGTCGGATTTATCAGTGCCATAATTGACAACGTTCCGGTAATGGCTGCGATTCTTAAAGCAAATCCGCCTATGGGACATGATCAGTGGATGCTTGTGACTATGACTGCCGGTATCGGTGGAAGCTTAATCAGTTTCGGTAGTGCCGCAGGTGTCGGTGTTATGGGTAGAATGAGAGGTATTTATACATTCGGAAGCCATATGAAATATGCATGGACTATTTTGGCCGGATATATATTAAGTATTGTTATATGGTACTTCCAGTTTGAAATTCTAAAATTCTATTAATCCCTCTTTTTCTCTTTTTACCATTATAAATAGTTGATTAATTTGTTACAATTACATTAAAAAAGGAAATATATGCAAGTTGAAATATTAATACTTGATTTTGGCAGCCAGTATACTCAATTAATAGCGAGAAGATTAAGAGAAGAGGGTGTTTACAGTGAAATAGTTCCTTATTTTGACGGTTTGAAAGCCGCTAAAGAGAAAAAACCGAAAGGTATAATTTTCAGCGGCGGGCCTGCTAGTGTATATGAAAAAGATGCATACAGGGTAGATAAGGAAATATATGAGCTCGGTCTTCCTATTTTAGGTATATGTTACGGAATGCAGCTCATTACCGTAGATTTTGGCGGAGAAGTTGTAAGAGCGGATCATCATGAATACGGTAAAGCTGAATTATTTATAGATGAACCGCATAAAATATTTGAAGACTTGCAAAATCCTACTGTAGTTTGGATGAGCCACGGAGACAGAGTTGAGAAACTGGCTCCCGGATTTAAAAGAATTGCACATACTTCAAATGCTCCTTATGCGGCAATAGTAAATGAAGAAAAAGAAATATACGCTATTCAGTTTCACCCTGAAGTAACTCACAGTGTTGAAGGGCAGAAAATCTTAAGAAACTTCGCAAGAAACGTCTGCGGTGTTACAAGTAAATGGGATATGGCGCACTTCGCAAAAGAACAGATTAAAAAAATCAGAGAGCAGGTGGGTGACAATAAAGTTATATGCGCTCTAAGCGGTGGTGTTGACAGTTCAGTTACAGCAGCGCTATTACATGAAGCTATCGGTGATAAACTTGTTCCTATTTTTGTTGATACCGGACTTCTTAGAAAAAATGAAAGAGAACAGGTAGAGCATGCGTTTAAAAACGTACTTCATGTGCCTTTAATTACTGTAGATGCAAGAGAAAAATTCTTAAGCAAACTAAAAGGCGTTGTTGATCCTGAAGAGAAAAGAAAAATAATCGGACATACGTTTATCGAAGTATTTGACGAAGAAGCAAAAAAACACAAAGACGCTAAATTCCTTGCACAGGGAACACTGTATCCTGACGTAATTGAAAGTGTAAGTGTAAAAGGTCCTTCTAAAACAATTAAATCACATCATAATGTTGGCGGTCTTCCTGATTGGATGCAGTTTGAGCTTATAGAGCCGTTAAGAGAACTTTTTAAAGACGAAGTCAGAAAATTAGGTCTTGAGCTTGGTCTGCCTAGCGAGCTGGTTTACAGACATCCGTTCCCTGGACCTGGACTTGCGATAAGAATTATGGGTGAAGTGAATGAGGAAGATTTGAATATCTTAAGAGAAGCGGACGCGATTTTGATTCAGGAACTTAAAGCATGGGGACTATACAATGATGTATGGCAGGCGTTTGCTGTACTTCTTAACGTAAGAAGCGTCGGAGTAATGGGCGATAACAGAACTTATGACAACACGGTTGCAATCAGATGCGTAAGTTCGACAGACGGTATGACGGCAACGTTTAGTCATCTCCCGCACGATTTTCTTGAGAGGGTAAGTACTAGAATTATCAACGAGGTTGACGGAATAAACAGAGTAGTATACGATATTTCAAGTAAGCCTCCTGCAACAATAGAGTGGGAATAATTGAAGTGAAAAGTTAAAAGTGAAGAGTGAAAAATTACCTGTATATCTTTTAACTGATCAGAAAATTGACGGTGTATTGAATTATCCGGTAATCAAAATAAATTTTCTCTCTCCCTCTTTTTCTTTTGAAAATACTGATTATCTTATTTTTACTTCTAAAAACGGTGTAAGAGCAGTGGATAAATTGACGGATGAATGGAAAAATTTTCCGTCTTTGGCAATAGGAAAAGCAACAGCTGCTGAAATAGAAAAACTTGGCGGCAGGGTGGAATATATTGCAAAAAACGCATACGGAGACGAGTTTGCTAAAGAAATTAATCAAAGATATCAAAATAAAACCTTCCTTTTTTTCAGGGCAAAGAAACTGGTCTCAAATATCGAAAAAGAGTTTATAAACAATACTTTAAAAGAAGTGATAATTTATGAAACATTGTGTAACAGACCCGATACCATATTAATAAAACCTTCAGTAGTGATATTTACTTCTCCTTCAACCGCAAACTGTTTTGCTAAAATAGAAAACTTTGAAAACATATTTGCAGTTGCGATAGGCAAAAAAACCCAAAAAGAACTTTATAAATATATAAATAAAGTATACGTTGCGAATAAACCTTCAATTAATGAATGTATTAAACTTGCAAAATCCCTAAAAATAAGGTAAAATTAAACATATAAAAGTTCATTGAAATTCTTCAGATTTGCTTGATTTTACTCAGACTTTCTGATACAATTCCGCTCAACCTGGGAGGTGTCGCTACCCGCACATTTTGGGGCCCTACAACCAATTTTATGGAGGAGACGGTAGGGTCGGGGTGTGCGGCGGCTTATGCCGCCCCTAAACCTGCCCTCCTATCCTCAAACGTGTGACTTGGCGGAGCCCAAAGTCACTGCGTGAACGCCCTCCCGGGTCTTAAAAAGTTTCTTTTTTACCATATTTAATATATGATATAATAAAGAAAAACATTGAGGCTTTTTATGGTAAAATTTAGAAACAGTATCGTATTCAAAGTTCTTCTTCTCATTATAGTTATGCAAAGTATAATATGGATATGGATTGCTTCGTCAATCAAATCGCACCAGTCTAATATACTAAAAACTCTTAATACTCAGCAAAAACAGTTTGTTGTCAGTTTTATAGAAGAACAGAAACAAAAAACAAAAGAAAAAACGCTTTATAATTTAAAAAAACTAATAAATTTTTCCGCAACTACATTAAGCTATTCTTTATTTAACTACCAGGAAGAAGCTGCTAAAAAAGTTGTAAAAGACGTGTTGCTGGAAGATGATGTCATAAAGGCGGTAATTATTTATGACACTGTAGCCAGAGGCGTTTTTTTATCAGCTTACAAAGAAAACGGTAAAAAAGTTTTTTCTTCAGCACCTTTGCCTCCTAAATTAAAAAAATATAAATTTATAAAAAAAGAGCTTATTTATAACAACGAACCGATAGGCTATGTGAAAATTTACTATGATTTGGGTCCTGTACTTAAACATCTAAATGAAATAGAAAAAAAAGAGCTGGCTCTTGTAAATGAGAAATTTAATAACATATACAAAAGCACTCTTCAAAAAGAGAAAATATTACTGTTTTATTTTATAATTGCGGCTCTTTTTACTATTGTGGTGTTAGTGTTTACTTTGAACGAATTTATAAACAAACCTTTAAAAGAGATAAGAAAAGGTCTTAAAAGGTTTTTTGACTTTTTAGGCGATCCTAAACTCTCAATTAAATCGATTAAAATAAACACTAAAGACGAATTCGGCGAAATAGCGGAATTTACAAATAAAGGCATTGCCGTCAGTT
The DNA here is from genome assembly GCF_055388085.1 of Nautilia abyssi. Classification (NCBI taxonomy): domain Bacteria; kingdom Pseudomonadati; phylum Campylobacterota; class Epsilonproteobacteria; order Nautiliales; family Nautiliaceae; genus Nautilia; species Nautilia abyssi. The sequence continues at coordinate 491,074 of NZ_AP042376.1, forward strand.
CAAAACTGCACAGAGAATTGTCAGAACTTATGAATGTTATTAATCAGTATGTAATAATAAGCGAATTTAATGAAAAAGGCGAAGTGATTGACGTCACGAAAGCTTTTTGTGAAACTTGCGGATATTCAAAAGAAGAACTGCTTAATAACAAACACCAACTGTTTAAAAACGTAAGATTAAATGAACTGATTGAAAAAATAAATAAAAACGGTTCTTGGAACGGGGAAGTGAAATGCGTCGCCAAAAGCGGTAAAGAATACTGGCTGTATTCACATATGACTAAAAAATGCATGTTTGATAACGAAGACTGCAAATATATTATGATTTCATACAATATTACCGACAAAAAAGAACTTGAAGAACTGAAGAATCATTTAGAAGATCTTGTAGAGCAAAAAACAAGTAAAATAAAAGCGCTTCTTGATATGACGGAAGAGAGTATAAGATATGCTTCTTTAATACAAAAATCGATTCTTCCGTCTGTAAAGGCGTTTGATAAATCGTTTGAAGATTATTTTATTATATGGGAACCTAAAGACGTGCTAGGCGGAGATATATACTTTTTAGACGAAGTTAGAAAAAATGAGTTTTTATTAATGGTTATAGACTGTACGGGACACGGTGTACACGGAGCGTTAATGACAATGCTCGTTAAAGCCATACAAATGCATATAATAAACGAGTTAAGTCTTTCGTCCAAAAAAATATCCCCTTCAGAAATTTTGACACAGTTTAATATATCCATAAAATCTATATTGAAACAGTATACGAAAGATTCAAACTCCAATGCCGGATTTGACGGTGCTATAATTTATTATAATAAAAATGAAAATATTTTGACTTTTACAAGTGCAAACGTTCCGTTGTTTTATTTAAACGAAAAAGGAGAAATTGAAACAATAAAGGGCGACAGACGTTCTGTGGGAGATGTATATACCGATATTAATTATAAATACAAAGAGTATGACATAAAATTATTTAACGGAATGAAATTTTATGTAACTACCGACGGATTTTTAGATCAGATAGGTGGTGAGCGCGAATTGCCGTTTGGTAAAAAAAGATTTAAACAGCTTATTGAAAAATATCATAACAGTAAGTTTGAAATTCAAAAAGAACTGTTTTGGGAAGAATTAAAAAAATATCAAAAAGACGAATTGAGAACCGATGATATTACGGTAATAGGATTTCAGATAAAGAGGGGGTAAAAAATGAAAATTTTGCTTGCGCTGATTATGTTTGTAAGTTTATATGCTAAAGATGTGATACATATATGTGACGACGGTGCTGAATGGCCGCCGTTTGTATTTTATAAAAGAGTGGACGGAAGAGTTGACAAAAGCAAGATAGTAGGTGCTTTGGTTGATATGTATAACGTTATGTTTAAAGATTTGAATATGACGTATAAACTTGACCTGGTGCCCTGGAAAAGATGTACCTATCTGGTAAGTCATTATGCAAGGGCAAAAAAATATATTATTTTTCCGGGGCTGTATTCTGAAAAAAGAGCAAAAGTTTTGTATATAACAAAACCTATTTATACGACGCATCAGGTTATATGGTATTCTAAAAAAAGATTTACAAAAAAAGAGATATTAAATAAAGTAAAAAACGATATCAATTCTTTAAGAATTTGTGATGTTAACGGATATAATACCGCATTTTACTATACCGTTTTTAATCTTGATAAAAACAAAACCATTAATCAGGAAGCCACTAGTCAATGTGCCGTTCTTAAAAAGATATCGGCAGACAGATGTGATATAATGGTTGCTTCAAAAGAAGCTGTTTTAGGTTATGAAATGATTGGTAAATGTAAAATTCCAAAAGACATATCTTATGTGGCTTATCCTAAATTAAAAGTTTCTAAATTCAGACTTTTTATTTCTAAACAGTATCCTAAAGCTAAAGAGCTGTTGAAAGAATTAAACAGTGAAATAGAAAAACTGGATAAAAGCGGATTAAGAAAGAAAATACTGCAAAAATGGCTTAAAGAAAAAGAATAAAGTTTAATTACCGAATTCTTTTTCTATTTCTTTATCAAGTTCTTTTTGCGCTTTATCCGCTTGAATCTGCTGCCATAAAGCTTCCTGGTTATGTAATGATGACTTGATTACCTCTTTTGCTTTTTGTGCGTTTAAAGGAACTCCTACAAGCACATATAATGTTTTGTCAGGTGCAATCCACATATTAAGCTGTTTAGAGCCTATAAGAGTCTGTTTTGCCAACTGTTTTGAAACATACTGTGTCGCTTTCTCAACAGAATCTGTATTTGCCCCGGTAGTCGCCATGTAATTTTTGAACATGTTTTTAACTTTAATCTGAAGCTGTTTTGCTATTTCGTCTCTTGCTATAGCCATAGCTTCGCTTCTTTGAAAACTGAATCCCAACGGGGTCGGTTTAGCGCTTCCGACTGCTGTTACGTAATCTTTAATATCTCCGCCCGTGCATACCCATTTAGGAGCTTCCGTGTTTTGAATCACACATTCGCCGCTGACCTGCGGGGTTGTGGGTTTAGGAGCTTCTTTTGAGGAACAGCCGAGAAAAAGTAAAGCAATACCAGTAGCTAAAATTATTTTTTTCATCCTAAATCCTTTTTGTGAAAATTATAACACAATTATCTAATATAAACTTTGAGTTTAAGAACGGTTGATATTAAATACATATAATGTTCAAAACTTTGAAGGATTATTATGAAAGTATTAAAATATGCCGTTTTGACAGTAATTGCAGCAGGAGCCGGACTGCTGTTTTATAAAAAGGTTTATATTCCGAAACATACATTTAAAACGACAACCGTTCAAAAAGCGGATATGAAAGTTAAAATCGAAGGCGTAGGAAACGTCGGAAGCGAAAACATATATAAAGTAAGCGCTGTTTTCGGCGGCAGGGTTAACGATTTTAATATTTCGGTAGGTGAGTATGTAAATAAAAACCAGCTGATAGCAAAAATCGACAGTGTTGATTTGAACAAACAGATTCAGTCCATTAAAGAAAACATAAAAGTAATTAAAGCAAACATACAAAGCTTAAAAGCCGATAAAGAATCTTCTTATAAAGACTATCTGTATCAGGAAGACGTACTCAAAAAAAACAGAAAGCTTTATCAAAAAAAAGCGATTTCCGAGCTTGAATATAGAAAATATCTTACAAACAGAGATGTTGCCAAGCTTAAAGTGAGTTCGATCGGACAAAAAATAGTATCGCTTCAAAATCAGATCAAACAGTCGGAAGCGAATATAGCCGCTCTTGAAGAAAAACTTAAAAGATATACAATCAAAGCTCCGGTTAGCGGATATGTTACTAAAAAATATATATCCAATCATGATGTGATCGGCAATTCCCAACCTATAATAGATGTTGTTTCTCCAAAAGATGTTTGGGTTGATACTTTTATCGATACCAGAATCAGCGGCGGAGTTAAAATAAACGACAAAGCGTTTATTCATCTCCGTTCAGGAAAAAATCTTAAAGGATACGTCTATAAAATAAATCCGGTAAATAATGCCGTTACAAACGAAAGGGAAATATTTGTAAAATTCAACAAGACTCCCGTTCCGTTTTATCTTAACGAGCAGGCGATCGTAAATATTAAAACGGCAGATCTTAAAAATATGAATACAATTCCGGCAAAAGCCATTGCGTTTTATTCTCAAAAAGAGGGCGTATGGATTCTTAAAAACGGAAAAGCTCATTTTATTCCCGTTAAAATATTAGCCCGTTCAGGGAATAAAGTTGCGATTGATAAAGGCGATATAACGGTTATTATTCCGGATCCGAAAAAGAAAACGTTAAAAGAAGGGATGAAAATATATAATGATTAATCTTGCTTTTAAAGACATAAGCCATTCTTTTTCCAAGTTTATAATTACGGCTATGAGTGTCGGGATTCTTCTTGGAATCGTAATCGTAATGATCGGCCTTTACAGAGGGATGATATATGACGCAAAGGCTTTGACGAATGATTTAGATGTGGATATCTGGGTTGTCCAGCAGGATACGCTCGGCCCTTTTGCGGAAACTTCAAAAATACATGAAGATTTAAAGAACAGAATTTCTTATCAGGAAGGTATCAAGTCCGCTGAAGCCATAACATTTCAAAACGTTCAAATGTCAAACAGATACGGAAGTTTTAAGGCTATGATAGTGGGATATGATCCGTTTGGAAAAATATCCGCCGTAAATCCTGAAAAACTTATTGCCGGAAGAACTCTTAATAAAGAGCATTACGAAATAGTTGTCAGTGACAAAACTCATTATAAACTGGGCGAAAAAATAAAACTCGGAAGGGATTATTATACGGTTGTGGGTATTACGAAAGACACCGTCTCAAACGGAGGGGACTATCTTGTGTTTGTCAGTCTCAAAGACGCTCAGATACTTCAGTTTACATATACCAACGAAAGAATAAGAAGCGATGAGAAACGCGGTATAAAAGGCACAAACCCTCATCTTGTGAATGCGATAATAGCTAAAGTAAAACAGGGGTACGATCCAAAAGAAGTAGCCAAAAGAATAGAGGAAAACACCCACAAATCCGTATATACCACTCCGCAGGAGCTTGTTTTGCTGCTTCAGAGGGTAATAAAAAAGTCCTCAAAACAGATAGGTACTTTTACGGTTATTCTGATAGTAGTATCCGTGGTTATTATAGCGCTTATTATTTATACGATGACGCTTGAAAAAATGAAAGAACTTTCAATTATGAAATTAATAGGGATACCAAATTCAACCATAGCTTCGATGATTATTCAAGAAACGGTTATTTTGGGAGTTTTGGCTTTTATTTCCGGAAATATTTTTGCGCATATGATAAGCGGACGGTTTCCGAAAAGAATTGTTTTGCTTTGGAGCGATTCGTTTATGCTGTTTGTAATTATTCTGATATTTTCGATTTTCGCGTCTTTCTTCGGGATTTACAAAGTTATGAAAACAGACCCAACGCAGGCGATAGGAGGATAATGTGTCAGTTGCGATTAAAGTAGAAAAACTGGTTAAAAAATTCGGACAGGGAAGCAGTGAGGTAGTTGTAATAGACGGAGCGGAATTTACACTTAATAAAGGTGAATTCGCAGCTCTTGTTGCTCCAAGCGGTGCCGGGAAAACGACGCTTCTTATGATGCTCGGATGTGTGCTTGAGCCTACAAGCGGAATGATTCAAATAGGCGATGAAATCGTATATAACAATAAATGGCTTATTAAAGACGACAGGAAACTTAGAAGAAGCAAACTGGGGTTTATTTTTCAGGCGCATTATCTTATACCGTTTTTGAATGTCGAAGAGAATGTAAGTCTTTTGCCTTATCAAAACGGAGAGCCGAAAAACGTGGTAAAGCCGAGAGTCGAAAAACTGCTGGATTACCTGGATATTTTAGAAAAAATAAAATCAATGCCGAGTGAACTCAGCGGAGGACAGAACCAGAGGGTTGCCATAGCAAGAGCGCTTGCAAATAACCCGGATATTATCCTCGCAGACGAACCTACCGCGGCGCTTGATAAAGTAATGGCTCAAAATGTCGTAAAACTTCTTAAACAGATAACGAGAGAGCATAACGTATCGATTATTATGGTTACGCACGACGAAAGCCTTTTACCATACTGCGATAAGGTGTTGAGTATAGAAGATAAAAAGATAGTGGTAAAAGAGCAATTAAAAGAGCATATTATTTAAGGAGAAATTATGAAAAGTTTAATGAAAACGGCACTGGCGGCAGCGGTGTTTGTAACTGCGTCAAACGCGGTGGATTTAAAAGTACTGATTACCGATACATTGAAAAACAACCAAAATTTAAAAGCGGACAGATATTATCAGGAAGCAAAAAAGAAGTCTTTTCAGAGTGTCAAAAATGTTTATAATCCAAAACTTATGGGCGGTTTAAATTATAACAGGCTGGATTTGGATGTAAGAAACACGCAGGTTGTCAATACTGCTGCGGCTTTTGTCAAATTCAGCATGGACCTGTATGACGGAGGTAAAAACAGAGCTTTAAAAAACCAGAAACTGTATGAATACAAGGCCCAGAAATATCAAAATATCAGCAATGTAAATCAGACTATTTTGAATGTAGTTACTTTGTATTTCAATCTGAAAACCATTAAAGAAAATATTGAAGTTTATAAAGAAAAAGGCAGGGCGTTAAAAGCCCAGTATGAAAGAATAAAAAGCAAATACGACTTAAAAATGGCAACGCAAGAGGATGTTTTAAAATTAAAAAGCGAATATGAAGCAAACCTTTATACTATTGAAGAACTGAAATATCAGAAAATGCAGCTTATTAAAAATATAGAGCTTTACAGCGGTGTAAAAGTTTCTGATCCGCAAACGGCCACAATTCCGAATATAAATATAAAATATTCCACTACCAGCGATATTAAAGCTTTAGAAGAGAATTTAAAAGCGTCGGAAGAAAATGTCAATATTGCTAAATCTTCTAAAAAGCCTCAGCTGAAAATTGAAGATACTCTAAGTTATTACAGATACAGCGATTATAATGAAAAACTTTTAAGCGATCTGCCTGATAAACAAAATCAGCTGAATATAAGTCTGACGTTTAATATTTTCGACACTTCGACTAAATCGAAAGTCGAATCTTCAAAATATATAAAACTTGCAACTGCCAGCAGGCTTGAATTTGCAAAAAAACAGGCCAAAACCGATTTTGAACTTGCCAGACAGAAATTACTTACACAAAAAGAAAAAATAAAATCCCTGCAAAGTGCGGTGGATATGGCAAACAGCGTATATAATACAATCAAAATCAAATACGAAAACGGACTTGTGGACAATATCACTTACCTTGACGCCCTTAGCAAAAAAATATACTATATTGCACTTTACAAACAGGCTCAAAACGAACTTCAGATTATAAAAATGGAATATTACCTTAAAAGCGGTATAGATTATAAAAAGCTTTTGAGTGTTTTAAAATAAAAGGCTTTTTTATAAAGGAAGTGCCATAAAAGTAGGAGATAATTTTATTTAGTGTATTCTTCTATATAACTGTCCACTTCCTCTTTTATCCATGTAGGACTGATAACTCTCACATTTGGTATCCACATGAGAAGTTTACGGATAATTTCGTTTTCATGAGTTATTTCCAGATAAATCGTTGAAGTTCCGTCATAATTTTTAATTATTTTCTGAGTTTTGGAAATCGGAATCCTTTCAAGATATTTAGTGGCATGTTCATCTGCAAAAAGCTCGACTGTAAAAGGCTCAGCAGTAGGGTCATACCAGATGTTTACAGCTTTATCTAAATTTTTTAAGATATTTTCTTTGACTTCAAAGAATTCATCCGTAACTTCAAGATGTTTTATGCTTTTTATATGATATGCTCTGTATCTGTTTTCATGATTTAGTGCATTTACGTACCAGTATCCTTCGAAGTTTGATATTTTAAGCGGTTTAATATCCATATCGTATATTTCATTATCCATTTTGTATTTCATTTTGATAATTTTTCTGTTTTTAATGGCTTCTTCTATTTTTCTGAAAGTAAAAGGCTCTATTTTTTCAATATCGAGTTTTGAATAAAAGACGTTTTCTTCGCTTATCAGTTTGAGTTGTTTAAGCAGTGGCAAAAGCTCTTTTTCAATCCCTGCGTTTTTGGCAAGGGATTCTATAGCTTCGAAAATCATCTCTTTTTCTTCGTCAATTATATTTTCAAGATAATATTTTCGGCTTTTGCTTTTTATGTTAAACCCGGCGTTTTTTAGGTAGTGTATGTATCTTTGGGCGGAGCGTTTTGAAATTCCGTATAGGTTCTCAATATCCGTTGTGCTTAAGCTTTCACCAGCGTAAAATCTGTTTATCAAATCAAGCAGTATTGAGAGGGTCTTGGTGTATTCTTTTGCCTTCATAAGAAGCCTTTTTGATAATTGTATCAAAAACGACACAATATATTGTTTTTATTTATTATCATTGTAATATAAAAATTTAAAGGTATAAAATGACGCAAAAAGAAATGATGTTTTGGGCGATGGGTAATATCGGGGAAAAACATATTCGATTATCAGTTGATTTATGTGTTTTTAGTAAATTTGATGAAAATCAGCCAAGAATAAAACTTGCAAAGAAAACAAAAGATAACTATATTTTTTTATGCGATATTTATATTGATTCACTTAATGTTGAAGGTGACTGTAAAATCAATAGTAAAGAATTGGAAAAAGTAAAACAATGGGTAAAAGTTAATCAAAAAGTTTTACTTGATTTGTGGTATATGAATATCGACCATGTGGAAGCATTTGAAAATTTAAATATGAGTGTATTTGAAAAAGGAAATAAATGACAGGTATATTTTGGATTATAAACAATAAAATAATTGCTATAAAAATCAGTTTAAATGAAACAGATGAAATAAACGGATTTAAAGACAGCGGGATTTGTTGTTTTGAAGAATGTGAAAAAATGGGATTTGAAACCAATGAATGCGTTAAATTTCCAAGAGGCAGGGTAGTGTATGATATTTATGACAAAAGATATGATATTTTAATCTCAAAAGAGATTATTGAAAATGAATTATATCAGTCAATGATATTAAAAGAGTTTGGAATTGATGATAAATATCAGGTTACAGTCGATGAATATATCCAAAACAGCAAAGAATCTGCAATACTATTTTTTAAAATCAACGAAATAGTAAGAAAAATCGACCCTTTTGATATTGCGTGGGTTAGTTTTGATGAATATTATCCGGAAGTAAATGAAATTATTTCGAAACTTTTGGAAAAAAATGGAAATGAGTTTGAAACAGTCAAAGAAGTTTTTGATAAATGGTTTTTTGAAGATGAAACTAGAATCGAAAAATACAAAAAAATCGCCGAAGAAATCAAAAGGAAAATCAATGTTTGATTATCAAGAATTTAACGAAAAAATAAGAAATGTTTTCAGTAAAGAAGAACTAAAAGAAGTTTTAGAAAAAGCTGCCTGTTATTCGGAAGATGTTATTTATATCAATTTAGACTGCGGAGCTATTGAGATTGCCGCTGATGGGGAAGATTTTGAAATGTTTTTTATGCCAAATGATGATACTTCCGGCAGAAGTATATCCAAAAAAGAAGTGTTGGAAATAGTCAGAAAAGGCAAAAAAGTAGATTTGGTTTGTATTTGTGTTGATGAGTGAAAAATTAAATAAAATGTTACAATTAATAATTATAAAAAAAGGATGAAAAATGGGTAACTGGATAAAAGAAGCTAAAGAACATTTTGAAAAAAACGGTGGTAGAGATTATGTTAAAAATGATGAAAATGATGAAAAACTAATATCAAAATCAAAAGAGATAAATGAGAGATTAAGAAATACATTTGAAACCTTGTTAAAACAACACGAAGAAATTACCTTAAATAAACAAGGCAGTAAATGGAGTGTTCAAGGACAGTCTAAATTAAGAGAAGGTATTTGGTATAGAGCATATTATGAAAAATTCGGTAGAAATTATCCGATTGTTTTAGGTATGTATATCGGTAAAGATGGATTGAATATTTCGATTCAAATTTATAATAATGTTTTAGGCGACTTAAGTTTATCTGAAATGCTTGGAAAAATTATTGAAGAGAATGTAAAAGATAAAGGTTTAGCAAGTAAAGATAGAAACAACGAAAGTGAAAAATATAAAGATTTTGGATTTTTCGGAATTGATAAAGAAGAAGATATTAAAGATAAATTTGAAATAGTTGCAAATGTTTATAAAGAAATTGTTTATAAAATTAATGAAGATTTATTAGATAAAACTCTTGAAAAATTTAATGATTTTTTAAAAAATCCACAAGATATAAAGCATTTAAGTTTTGATAAAAATGGAGAATTTTATAAAAAGAAAATAGTGATAAAGAATAATTTAGAAAAATTCTTAAAAGAATCGACTTATAAAAATTTGGATTGGTGGGATGAAAGTATAAATTCCGCTAATATGCAAGGAAACAGAACAAATCTTATTAAAAAAATTGAAGGATTAACTTTAGATGAGGTAAAATCTTTAAGAGAAGATTATAAATTAGAAAAAATAAGAGATGTTTTTCAAAGCATTTATAATTTAGTGTATGATGAAAAGGATAATATTAAAAATGATTTATCTTTTGAAAAAATCAATGATGAAATAAAGAAAATAGATGGTATGGAAGCTACGGCAAGAGAGCTGGCTTATTATATTCAAATGGAAGAGGATAAAATACCCCTTGTAAATAATATGACAACAGATGTTATAAAACACATAGAAAAAACGACAAATATTTTAAATGGTAAAACAAATTTACAAGAAAAAATTGACATCATCAAAGATAAAATTGAAATTCCGGAAAACTTAGATTTTAAGAGTTATTATGTAATTGATCAGTTTTTTAACTTATTACATAAAATAACTTTTGAAGATGTAAGAAATGCAAAAGATTATAAGGAACTATATCAATATGCATATATATTTGCAAATTTGTTAGGTAAAGCTGATAAAAAGGGGATACAAAAAGATGAATTCATTGGTTTATTAAAACGAGGTAAAAATATAATTTTTTATGGAGCACCCGGAACCGGTAAAACTTATACCATAAGAGAAAATATAGAAAATTTAGTTAAAGACGAATATAAACAAATAACAATTACACAATTCCATCCAAGTTATGGTTATGAAGATTTTATTGAGGGTATTAAACCATCCGGAATTGAGGATAGTGGAAATATGAAATTTGAATTAAAAAACGGAGAATTTAAGGAATTTTGTATAAAAGCACAGCAAGATGAAGAACATTTTTTAAAAATGGAAAAAGAAGATTTTACTAAAGCAATTAATGAATATGGATATTTCTTTTTTGTAGATGAAATAAACAGAGCAGAATTATCAAGGGTTTTTGGAGAGTTATTATATGCGTTGGAATATAGAGGAAAAAAAGGAAAAATAAAAACACAATATTCGTATTTAAACGAGGAAGATAAATATTTTTATATACCTCAAAATTTATTTTTTATTGGAACTATGAATGATGTGGATAGGAGTATTGACAGTTTCGATTTGGCACTTAGAAGGCGATTTGTATGGGTAAAAAAAGAGTGTGATTATGAAGTATTAAAAACAATAATCAATGATAAAAATATCGACAAATATATAAAAGCTTGTAAAGAATTAAATGATTATGTGATTAATATTGATGGTTTAGGTGATAAATATCAAATAGGACATTCTTATTTTTTAGAAATAAAAAATTATATAAAAAATCAAATTACACAAACAAGTATGAATGATTTGTTTGAATATCATATTGAACCTTTATTACAAGAATATTTGAGAAGTATATATGATGAGGAAGACATCAAAGAACATATTTCCAAAATACGCAAAAATTTTAGGTTAAATAATGATAAAAACAGTTGATAATTTTCAAGGTAAAGCAAATAATGATAAAACAAAAAAACAAATTGAAAATATAGATAAAAATGAATACGTTTGTGAAATATCAAAAAACATTAAAACTGATATTCATATAACTTTAAAAGATTATATTTTAAAAAACAATACTTTTTTTTCTTTTTTTGATCAAGAAAAGAGAAGTGTAAAAAACAATGATGATGAATTAATTATTTCTATATTGAAAAAGCAAAATGAAGAATATATTGCACAAACAGGTAATTTTGTAGGAAATTTTAAATGGAACGGTGTAGATATAGAAATAAATTCGAGATTTAATAAAGTTTTTTTAAAAAGAATGTTGAATTTCGCAAATGATATTTTTATGGATAAAGTTGATGTAGCGGGAAGAGAGAGTAAAAATTTAGATATATCTAAATTTATTATTTATTATCTGTTTATACAGAAACTTGAAAAGGCTTTTTTGCTTGGACTTCCAAAAGCGTATAGAACACAAAAACACCATGAAACAAAATTAAAAGGTAAAATTGACATTAATCAGTTTTTAAAAAAAGATATTCCCTTTAGAGGTAAAATATCTTCAACAAATAGAGAACAGCTTGAAATTCATGAAATTATAGATGTATTATATAAAGCCATCGTTTTTATCAAAAAAGATAAATTCAATATAAAAAACATCTCTCACGTTATAAGCCATCTTAAACAAAACAAAAGTAATAATTACGTTTCAAATCAAACAATTAATAAAGCGATGAACTCTAAAGCTTTGTATAATCCTATTTTTGCTCCGTATAAAGAAGTTTTGAAATATGCGAAATTAATAATTAATCATAACAGTATTGATAATAAATACGGACAAGCTAATACATACGGTTTTATTATAAATATTGCTGAATTGTTTGAAATTTATATTACTAAGCTTTTAAGAAACAATTTTCCAGACTGGCAAATAGAAAGTCCAAAAATAGAGCTTTATGAAGAAAACTTTTTTACAAGAAAAATAATTCCTGATATAGTAATGATGAAAGATAATAAAGTTTTAGTTTTTGATACAAAATATAAAAGAATGCAATTTAATGGGAGAAGCGGTTTTGGATTAGGAGATGTTGACAGATGTGATTTTTTTCAAATAAATACGTATATGAGTTATTATAAAAATCAGGAATACAGTGTAATTGCAGGAGGGCTTTTATATCCTTTGGAAAAGGAATATAATAAAAAAGAATGTTTTAGCGATAACTGGCTTGGAAATAATAAAACTAAATTTATAATTGACGGTATAGAGTTGCATGAACTAGAAAAAAAAGAAAAGAAAAAAGAAATACAAGGAATTAACATAGCTAAAAAAATTAAAGAACAAGAAAAAGCATTTCTACAAAGAATAGAAGAATTAATTAGTTCAAGTTATGACACTTAAAAATAAAAATTAAATCAATTTATTATCTCAAAAAACTGCTTCAAAAGTCTATCGGATATCCGGTATCCGTTTGAAAGGGCAATATCTAAAAATTCCTCAATTTCTTTTTTGGATAAACTGCCTTTTTTGTAATTAAGATACAAAATACCTAGAAGTCCAATGATATCAATACCGAGATTTTTGGCTATTTTTCTGCCTTTTTTTTCATCAATTATAAGAGGGAGATTTTTTTCAACCGCAAGGGTAATTGCTTCGCTTTCCCCCTCATCTAAAATTCTTCTGAGGTTGCTTAAAAGTTCGTTTTCGGGAGCTTCAATAATTTCTATAAATTCCGGCAAATCAATATTATTTTTAAAGGTAACTTCTCCGTAAACTTTTTGTGGAATGAAAACTTTTTCAAAAACAGTAAGTAAATCAAGTCTTTTTAAATCGCTTAAAATTATAAGGGTTGTGCTGTCGCTTATAATCATTACAAAAACTTCTTTGCCGTTTTCAAATCGTCTTCAAAATCATAATCGATTACGTTAACACCTAATGAGGATAAAAATTTCATAGCTTCTTTTTTATTCATATTCAAAGATTTCGCAAGTTCGCTGAGTCCGATAAGAGAATTTTGATATGCATCTATTAAAAAGGAAGTTTTAAGCCCTTCGGTTATGATTTTATCATCAAACGATATGGTTATTCCTATCGGTTTGTTTCTTTTTGTGATAATTGTGTATTCTTTGTTTTCAAGCCATTTGGTTATTAATGACGGATTTTTTTGAAGTTCTCTTATTCCTATAGCTTTCATTATTTACCCTTATACTTATATTTATAAGTATTATAGCATAAAAGAGTAAATTTTCAAATACGTCACAATATAGCTTCTTAAAAGGATAAAATTTTTTAAATCCAATTAAGGAGCTCAAATGGTACTACATTCACTGCTTAATAAAATCACTACAGTTGAAAGTTTTTATAAACATCCTAAAAACATAAAAGAAATAGACTTTTTGCAAAAAGAATTTGAGCTTGAATATAAAGAAGCCGTGCTTTTTAGCGTGATACTGAAATTATATTTTGAGAGGAAAAGATTCAGAGGACTTGACGTTGAAGATTTGATGGAATCGCTCAATATCGATGCCGCTTCAAAAGAACATATTGAACTTATAAAACTTTTAAAACATCTTGCTAAAAAAGATGTGATAGTTTTGCAGGACGGAAAAAGATTCAGAGATGATATAAACATAGATGAGAATGTTTTAAATATACTACTTGAAAACAAAAACGAGATGGATGAGATTGATTATAACGATTTGCACAGTGTTTTGGATTATTTGGATAAGCTGTTTGAAAGAAGAGACAACGACACCGTATCGTTAACGAAGTTTTTTAAACTTATTAGAACTGTTATCCAAAGATCAAAGGATTTCAGTTTTTTAACAAAATACAGCAATGATGAGCTTGCACTGTTTTTTAAAGTATTGCTTGAAGAAGTGCAGGGTAAAAGCGGAATTTACGCTTCTACAATTGCCGAAGATATATATGACAGCGTATCCCAAATTTCAAAATTTATGCAAAAGATTTATCAAAACGAATTTTCTATTATGAAAGATAAAATAATTGAAATAAAAGAAGACGGAAGATTTATAAACGATCCGGAAATGGAGGTAAATAAGACTTTTTATTTTAAATTTTTTAAAGTAAAAAAACAGAAAAAAGAATTTACTTCCGCTTTAGTAAAATATTTACCTTATAAAAAAATAAACCAGACTATATTTTTGGATGAAAATATTAAAAAAGACATAGATTTAATAGCCAAAACAATTGATAAGAAAAATTATAAAAATATTACAAAAGAACTTAAACAATACAACCTCTCAAGCGGAATTGTCGCACTTTTTTACGGATATCCGGGAACAGGTAAAACCGCTACGGCTTATTACTTATCAAGAGTATCAAAAAGAGATGTTTTACAGGTAGATATTTCAAACATAAGAGATAAATACGTAGGTGAGAGTGAGAAAAGATTAAAAGCCATATTCAAAGAATATGAAAGAGCAAAAGAAGAATTAAAACACGAGCCTATTTTACTCTTTAACGAAGCGGATTCACTTATAGGGAAAAGAATGAATACCTCAAATAGCGTGGATGTTATGAATAACGCAATGCAAAATATCCTACTTGAAGAACTGGAAAAGTTTGAAGGTATTTTTATAGCAACTACGAATCTGATTGAAAATATGGACGATGCGTTTAACAGAAGATTTTTATACAAAATTGAATATAAAAAGCCTTCACTAAAAGCGAGAAAAAACATATGGCTTAGTAGATTGCCTCAAAGTACTGAATTTATAAATAAAATAATCCATTACGAACTGACAGGTGGACAGATTGAGAATGTCGCAAGAAAAGCACTGCTTGATTCTATTCTTAATCAAAAAGAGATAAAAGTAATAGATATTAAAATTCTTATTGAAGAGGAAGTTGGGTTTAAATCTGAAAATAGTATGAATTTAGGGTTTAAAATATAAAAATTTGAAATTTTGAAAAACGACACAATAAGTTCTAATAAACTTGTTATAATTTAAATGAAAAATAAAAAGGAGAAAGCGATGAATATAAACGGAAGAATGAAAGTTAAAACTTTAAAAGAACAATTTAAGAATGAGTTTGGTTTAACTCTTAGAGTATATGATGGAAGGCAATTTGCAAACGATGATTCAACATTAGCTTCAATAAGAAAAACAGAAACAAAAGGTGGGGAATTAACGGTTAGAAAAAATATGAAAGTTGGAAATTTTGAAAATAAATTTTTTGAAGATTTTGGTATAAAAGTTCAAGTTGCTGGTAGTGATAATAGCTATTTGGCTAATAATGATTTAACTTTAGCAAAAGCTTTAGAAGCAGATGAAAAAAAATTAGAAAAAAAAACAAATAAGTCTAAAATAGATATAAGCAAACAAGAGAATTGTAAAGAAATTAATTTAGATGAGGATAATTCTGAAGCAAAACTTATAGTAATAGAATTTGATATTGAAGAAGATGAAGAAGATACGAAAAGATATAGTCATGGAGCTATTATAAAAAAATTAAATGAAAAAGAGTATCTTGTTGTTGAACTACCAAAAGATACGGAGTCTGAAGGGTGTGGCTATAAACTGAATACTGAATATGTATATATAAATTTAGATAAAAATGCTGCAATAAGAAGTGATGTTCCTGATTGTCCGAGGTCAATAGAAATAATTAATGATGATTATTTAGAATATTTAGATGAAGTTATTGATTGTTGCGAAGCAAGTGATGAGTATATTGAATTAGTAGAATTTTATACTAAATGTGAAGATGATTTCATTGAATTAAGAGAAGAATTATATGAGTGCTTTTTTGAAGAAGAAGATGATGAAGATGTAATTTGTCCACATAATTACATTGTAGCTGGTGCTGAATGCGATGATAATATATGCACATATTTAGATGGAGATAAAGATAAGATTGATAATAAAATTATAGAATTGATATTTTAGATATTAGATGAATAAGTTTACAATAAAAAAATCGTTCGCTATAAGTGCGGGGGCCGGAAGCGGTAAGACTTATACGCTTTCAAGAAGATACATTAATGCATATTTAGGATTTGATTTTTTTGTGTCAAAGAATGAAAAAAGGGAAGTCGAATTTAAGGATAAAGATAAATTTGCCGCCGAAATTGATGAAGTAGTAACTATGACTTTCACTAATGCGGCGGCGAGTGAAATGAAAGAGAGAATTTTCTCTCTTATGAAAAGCATAGTTTCGGTAATTGAAGGAAATGAAAAAGAAAAAAAGAAAAATCAATTAGAGTTTATCGATAGCCTGAGCGATAATGAAAAAAACTACATAAAATCAAGACTGAAAGAGGGACTTACCCAAATAAACAATGCGATAATCACTACGATTCACGGTTTTTCATTAATGATGATAAAAAGGTATGCGGATTATCTGAAAATCAATATCGAAGATATTATTGACGAGCTTGAACAGGAAGAGCTGTTTTTAAAAAGTTTTAATGAATCTTTAAAAGAAAACAAAGAGCTTATTGCGGAAGTTTTGGAAGATTTGTCTCTTTATAAAATAACCACTTACAGTAAAAAATATGTTTTTAACACTAAATTTAAAGAGGGTATTGATAATTTTGAAGATATTAAAGACTTACATAAACTTTATATTGATTTACATAAAAACAACACAAAGAAGAAATTAAAAAAACAAGAATATATGGATTATATTGATGAGCTTGCGAGCGGAAATAATATTACGTTTTTACAATATCTTAAATCTATTAATATTAAAAGCAAAGATTTTTTTGATGAAAACGAAAAAGAAATTGCAGACAAAATCACTAAAAAATTAAGAAAAGATATTGAACCTATTAGCGGAGAATACGAACAGAAATTTTTAACTCACATAAATAATCTCAAAAAATTTCTTCAAAGTGTATATGACAACTATCATAAAAATTTAGGCAATAAACTTGATTTTAATAAAATAATTCAAAACCTCCACAAACTGCTTGAAGTTAAGGAGATTAAATTCAAATACGTTATGGTTGACGAGTTTCAGGATAGTAATTCAACGCAGTATGAAATAGCTAAAAAAATAGCGGATAATCTTTTTATAGTAGGAGATGAAAAACAGGCTATTTATTCGTTTCAAGGCGGTGAGATAGAAGTGTTTAAAAAGGCTAAAAGAGATATAGAAACAGTAGAGGAATTAAACGAAAACAGAAGAAGCGATAAAAATATAATAGAGTTTGTAAATAATAGATTTGAGAAAATTTTAAAAAAAGAGAAACTGCCAATTGATAACGATTTTAGCGCTGAATATCAATCTCTTAAATCGGTAAGCGATAATGAAGGAGAAATAGCGGTATTATATAGCGATTTTGATAAAAAAGAAGATAAAAATCAAAAAGAAGCGGAAAATATCGCTAAATTAATAGGTATGATAGTAAAAGGTGAAATTTATCCTCACATAAAAGAAGAGTATATTGATAAAGGCAAAAAAGCGATTGGAGTGATATATGATTCAAAAACGCACATGCATTATTTGAAAACAGAACTCGAAAAATTAGGAATACCCGCAAAAATTAACGGAGTCGAAGAGTTTTGGGAAGAAGATGAGATTAAAGACATAATGTCTGTTATTAAGGTAAGAAGCTTTATTTTTAAAAATAAACTAAGTAAAACGGATAAATTTTACGTAACGGGAGCGTTAAACGGCAAAATTTATAACAAAACGGATAAAGAAATTAAAGATATTTTAGAAGATGAGGAAAAAATAAAAGAGATATTTGAATTTGACGAAGAAGTCCTTCATAAGTTTATAAGAAAAGTTTTTATAAAAAGCGGAGCGTATAAAAGATACGAAAATTCAAACGCCGCTAAAGCGAACGTGGAAGAGTTGATAAGGGAAGTTATAAATTTAGAGGAAAAGTACGATTACAATGAAAAAGCGATAATCGAAATATTAGAAAATAATTTTTTAAACGCAGATAAAAGAATTGCCGGGTATGAGAGTGATATAGCAAATTCAATTGAGCTCTCTTCAATTCATTATACCAAAGGATTAGAGTATCCGATTATTATATTAGCTCAAGCTCATAAAAACTTAACGCCTAAAAGGGAAGACGGCGTTATAGATACTAAGTATTCGGAAAATCAGGAAACAAAACATTTAATAGGATTTAAAATAGACGACTATAAACCGCTTGCGTATAGAGTGGCGGACTATATAGATAGGCTTAAATTTTACGAGGAGAAAAAAAGGCTGCTTTACGTGGCTCTTACTAGAGCTAAACACAATATCGTTATTTCCACGATAAAAAACCCTCCGGAAAAGAGCTACGCATCATGGCTTGAAGTGGATAAATTAAAAGAAATAGAGTTAAAAGACGTAGCGGTAGAAAAGAAAGAAGAGGAAATTTTAGTTGATTTTTACGAAGGTGAATTTGTAGAAAAGATTAATATTCCGCTATTTAGCGAAAAGTTAAATTTAGGAAGCGCCGTGCATAAAATAATAGAGCTGTATCATGATGATTTAAATGATGAGAAAATAAAAAAAATATGCGACGTCTACGCCGTTGAGTATAGTGAAGTGAATAAAATGATTGAAAGTTTTAAACAAAGTAAGGTATTTGACGAATTAAAAAAAGCTAAAGCAAAAGAGTTTGAGTGGGATTTTGAGGATGAGGAAGGTTATGGAAGAGTGGATTTATGGTATGAGATTGACGGAGTGTGTAAGATTGTGGATTTTAAAACGGGACAAAAGAGCGATTATTCAAAACAGCTTGATAGGTATAAAAGAGCTTTAAAAAATAAAGGATACGATAACGTTGAGACTGAATTGCTTTATTTAGGAGAAAATAATGATTAGTTATTCTAAATTAAGGGGAAGAATATTTAATAAAAAAGCAAAAACTTTAAGCTCGTTAATAGACGATTTTCATCAAAAACATTCGTTAAAAAGGGAAGTTTCGTTTTTAGAGTCAAAATTTATTATTCAAAACATCATAAATAATCTAAACTTAAAACATTTTGATTATTTAAAAGAGTTTGACGAAATAACTTCATTTTTGATAGAAGTAAAAAGAAACGAAGTTGATATTGATAAACTTGAATTTGAAGCGGATAAAAAAAACGAGCTAAAAGTAATATTAAACGATTATAATGAGTTTTTGAAAAATAAAAATTTAGCGGATATGGCGGATATAGAGAAGTTTGTGCTTGAAAATATTGACGAAAAACATGAAGTTGACGAGTTTGAAAAAGGTAATATTCATTTTTTCGATTCAAAACTGCAAAAGAAAATATTTGAAAAAATAAAAGATAAAACTTTAAACGAAACGCTGTCAGATAGCAACACGGAAATGAAAACTCTTGAATGTTTTGACGAGTTTGATGAAGCTGTTAAAGTGTTTAAACTTATAAAAGAGCTGTTAAATAACGGAGAAAAAATCGAAAATATAAAAATATTCGCAACCGATATAGACAAATATTTCAAAATATTCGAAACACTCGCTTACGAATACAAAATACCCGTGTATTCTACGAAAGGAATCGAAATCAAGCGATATAAAAGAGGCAGAAATTACGCAAAACAAAAAGCGGCGCACCTTAAAAAGAAGCTTCAAAATTTAGGAATTGAAATAAGCGAAAAAGAAATAGAAAAAGACATCTTAAACGAGAGATTTTTAATAAAAAACGGAATCGAGATAACCGAAACGAATCAGGTGTTTGTATATGATAACGTAAAGTATCTGTTTTTAGTAGGAGCAAACATTGAGAATTTTCCTCCAAGCAGAAGCAAAAACGTCTTTTTCGTAAAAGATTATGAAAAGCTGTTTTATAAAAACAATCTGTATGAAAGCTCGATAGAGATAGTGGATAGAATGAGAAAAATCGCTCAAAACATTATCGCAACTCATCACGCAAATACGTTAAGTGTTTTATTAGAAGAAAATCCTTTAAATAAAACATTTAAATTTAACTCAATAAGAGAAAAAGTATCTAACTCATACGAAAAAGTGCCGCATGATTTGAAAAAATGCAGTGTCTCGCAAATAAACACTTACACTAAATGTCCTAAACAATATTTTTTTAAGTATGTGTTACACTTAAAAGCTCCACAGGGAGAGACGGAAGAACTTGACGCAATGCTTAAAGGAAGAATTATGCACAAAGCCTTTGAAATTGCGGTAAAAGAAAATATTTTTGATATCGGCACTTTAATACAAAAAGCGTATGAAGACGAGGAGATTAAAAAAGAGCTTACAGGGAGCGTATATGAAGAGCTTTATAAAGTGAGTTTGAAAAAAATATTGAAAAATTTTATACAATATATACAACAAATAGATTTGTCCAACTCGAAAGTTGAGTATAAAATATTTCTTAATGAAAATTTAGAATTGATTGACGAAGAGAATTATCAGCATAACGATATGGAAAATTATTTTTTCAAAGGCGTGATTGACAGGCTTGATATTAACGAAGAAGTAGAAATTGTGGATTATAAATCGTCAGACAGCAAGAAAAAAAGCGATTTTCAAATTAAAGAAGGCAAAATTAAAGACATTCAGTTAGGGTTATATACCTATTGGGCTAAACATAAATTTAACAAACCCGTAAACGCAAAACTAGTTACCTTTAAAAAAGAGATTAAAGAGTTTGTTAAAATGAAAGAGTGCGATAAAGAAAGAGGATATATTTGTTATAATCCCGAATATGAAGAGATACTTAAAAATCAAATTCAAGAGATAGTTACTAAAATAAAAAATGGAGAGTTTGATTATATCGACAATCCCGATTGTGAGTATTGCGAGTTTGAGAAAATTTGTAGGAAAACTAAAAATAATTAATGTTCTTATAGAAGTATAAAAAAACTAGTATATCATCAAATTGTAAAATTTGATATAATGATAAAAAAAGGATAATAATGTGTTGCGTAAATCTTTCAGAGGCGGTTGAAATAGCTTCAAAATTAGTTAATAAAAAAATTACGCAATCAAATATAATGTATTTAATTCAATATGGGATAATAGATAAAATTAATAAAGATAATACTATATATTTAGATAAGAACCAGCTTTTAAATTATTTTGAAAAACAAAAATTAAAAGAGATTGAATATAAAAAAAAACTTGGTGATGAAATAAATTGGTATTTGTCTTTTGATAATTATAAAGAAAGTGAAACCACAAAACATGTTCATAGACTTCATCCGTATAAGGGTAAATTTATTCCTCAATTAGTTGAATATTTTTTAGATACTCATACTGATAATTTTAAAAAAGAAATTTATTTTAATAAAGGAGATATAGTATTAGATCCTTTTTGTGGAAGTGGAACAACTCTTATTCAAGCTAATGAACTTGGTATTCATGCAATAGGGATAGATGTGTCTCCTTTTAATTCGTTTATTACTAATACAAAATTGTCAAAAATAGATATTAAATTATTAGAAAAAGAACTTATAAAAATTAATAATGAGCTTGATAATTTTATTAAAAATAATAATAATGTTGATTTTGAAAAAGAACTTATAAAAGTGTTAAATGAATTTAATAACATATTTTTTCCAGGCCCTGAATTTAAAAAAATGGTTAGGAATAAAGAAATTGACGATAAAGTTTATGGTAAAGAAAAAGAACAAGAATTTTTAGAAATATATAAAAGATTGCTAAATAAATATAAAATTGAAATTAATAAAGAAAGTAATACTAATCGATTTTTAGATAAATGGTATATAACTCCAGTTAAAAATGAAATATATTTTGTGTTTAACTTAATTAAACAAATAAAAAATGAAGAATTAAAAAATATATTATTTTTAATATTAAGTCGAACTATTAGAAGTTGTAGAGCTACTACTCATTCAGATTTAGCGACATTAAAGGAACCACAGTTTACACCATATTATTGTAAAAAACATTATAAAATTTGTAAACCATTATTTACTATAAAAAGCTGGTTTAATAGATATTCAAAAGATACTATTAAAAGGTTAAAAGAGTTTGAAAGTTTACGAACAGATGTGTTTAGTTATTGCATAGTTGGAGATAGTAGAAATATTGATATATTTGAAAATATAAAAGATGAAAAATTTAAAAATTTACTAAAAAGAAAAAAAATAAGAGGTATTTTTAGCTCACCGCCATATGTGGGACTTATTAACTATCATGAACAGCACGAATATGCATATGAACTTTTTGGTTTCGAAAGACAAGATGAACTTGAAATAGGACCTTTATATAAAGGTAAAGGTGAAAAAGCAAGAAAAGAATATGTGGATGGTATTAGTCAAGTATTGATAAATATGAAAAAATATTTAGTAGATGATTTTAATATTTTTTTAGTTGCTAATGATAAATTTAATTTATATCCAATAATCGCTAAAAAAGCAGGATTAAAAATTGTTAATGAATTTAAAAGACCTGTATTAAATAGAGTTGAAAAAGATAGAAATCCTTATAGTGAGAGTATTTTTCATATGAAAAGTGAGTAAAATGGAAATATACAATAAGCTTGAAAAAATAAAACAACATTTAGAAAAACTACATTTAACTTTTATGGAGAAAAATAATTATACAGATAAACATGATTATATGTTATATAAATATAACTATTGTAAATTTGATAAGTTAACAAAGAAAGTATTAAAATATAAAAAAATTAATTCGAATATAATTAATTTAAATTTTAGTGATGAGATTTATCATCAAGTAGATAGACAAATGAAATTAGCAGATATTATTGAATATATATTTTTTTCAAGAGGAATTTATATAATTTTTCAAAATAACACTTTTAAACAAGAAAGAATTAAAGATTATTTAGAATTGATTTTAAGATTTGTTAATTTATTAATGCAATATGAAGTTTTAACTGTTGATAGTAAATTAAGAAAGAAGTTGTTGGAAAGTTTGAAAGAAATAATAAAAGATGATATTGGTTTTAATAAATTAAAAGAATGGGAAGAAGAGGTTGGACTACCATCTCAAGATAAAAACGCTCCGTCAGAATATTTTGATTCTTTGTTGCCAAAAACTGCTGGTGGTTTATGGCATGAAATGTTGGTTTTTGCTTTTATTTTAAAATATGATATTGGATATATTTTTCCTTTACTATTAATTCAAAAACCAATTTCTTTAACAAACAAATTATCACCTCCTGATTTAATTATATTACATAAAAATACATATAGATATTATGGTATTGAAATAGGTAATTTAAAAGAAAGACAATCAGGTGGGTTCATGGCTCCAAGTGGAATACCTGTAATTCCTATTGATACGCTAAATGCAAGAATATCAGACAGATGTCCAATATGTAAAAAATGGATTGGAATATGTGATAAAGTAATAGAAGATTTTTGTAATTTAGGGAATTTAAAAGTGCAAAATGAGATTAGATGTCTTGTGGATTGTAACAAATATTCATTAGATGATAAAATTAATGGGAAATGCCCATATATGAAATTTAAATATAATGGTAAAATTAGAGGTAAAAATTTTTCTTTTGCAGATAATAAACATCATCATTATAGATGTTGTATAAATAAAGGTGAAGATATTATTAATACAATAAAATCTATGGAATATTATGATGATTTAAAAAAAATTAATGAATTATTGCAAAAAAATAATTTAACAGAAGATGAAACAGAATTTATTAATGAAAATTATGAGAAATTAAAAAGAAAATTTAATTTTTTAAAAACTCACTCAGTTTATTATTCTGAGCTTATCAAATTAAAGGAAATGAATGATGGATAATAAAATAAAAGAAAAAATTGCTTTTGAAGTAATAAAAACTTTAATTTCAAGATTTGATAGTTTTCCAGATGATACAACTATAAATAGAAATGCACCATTTCATGAAGCTTTTTTAAATGCTTTTAAAGATAAATTAGAAGAAAAAGTTAGTGATATTCCTTTTATGATAAGTTTGAGTAGTTGGTTGCATGGATTAAATACAACATTAGGACAATCATTTTTTGAAAATGTTGCGCATATTTTAAGTGATGGAGAAAAAAGAAAGTTTAAAGATTGTAAATATTTTGAGGATCAAGAAAGAATAATAAACGATATAATAACAGATCTAAAAAATGAAAATAAAAAACCAAATTTAGAAGAAGAAAATAAGTCAATTTTCTCTATAAAAAAAGGAAAACTAAAAAAAGCTCCTACTTTTACTGCTGATGTTGTTATTATAGAAAATGATTATATTGAAGCTATTGAATTAAAATCTGTTCGCCCTAATGCTGGAGAAATGCGAGGAGAAAAACGAAAAATTCTTTATGCGAAAGCCTGTTTAAAACAAAAATATCCAAATAAAGAAATTAGATACTTTATTGGTTTTCCATTTGATCCTTTAAGGGATAAACCTACAGAATATAACAAACAAAAATTTATGAAACATTTAATTGAATTTGAAAAATATTTTGACAAAAAAGAAGTTTTATTAGCAGAAGAATTATGGAATAGATTAAGTGGTGGTATATCAAACACAATGGAAGAAATTTTAGAAATAATAAATCAAATAGCTAAACCTAATTTTTTAGAAAATTATATGTTTATAAATGATCCTGAAAATTTTGAAAAAGATAAGGAAAAATATTCAGAAATTTTAGAACAATGGTTTCTATTTGATGAATTAGAAATTTTTAAAAATTATTATAAACTTCAAGAAAAAAATCCTCGTTTAATAAATCAAGAACTATTTAAAAGCGGGAAATATAACCAAAAACGTTTAAAACTTTTATATTTACTAGATTCAAATTAATTATATCATAAAATTATAAAGAATTTTAATATTTATATTGGGATAGTAAACAATCCAAAGCCTCAATCGGCTTCGATTTTAATTTTACTTTTGCCTTGATTTTTAGAAATAACGATTTTTTTAGGTATTATCTCTTTTAGTGTATTGACGTGGGAGATGATGCCTATCATTTTTTCGTTTTGAATTTGCATAAGCATATCGAGCGTTTTTGAAAGTGTTGATTCGTCTAATGTTCCGAATCCTTCGTCTAAAAACATAACACCGATATGTTTTTGGGTGCTTATTAAATCGCTAAATCCAAGTGCAAGAGAGAGTGACACTAAAAACGTTTCACCGCCGCTTAATGTGTTTATCGCTCTTTTTTCATTGCCGTAATAGGTATCGATTATTTCAAACTCGAATGCGTTTTTACTAAATTCTTTTTTTGATATTAAATATCTTCCATCAGTTAAATTTTGTAATTTTTCGTTTGTTATTTTTAATAAAGTATCAAGCATATATGAGATTACTATTTTTTCAAGTTTATCTCCGTCTTTACTTCCGAATTTCTCATTTAGAATTTTTAAAAGTTCATGTTCTTTTATTAGATTTTTAATATCTTCATTAATCTTTTTTTTATTATTTTCAAGTTTGTTTTTTTGTGCTTTTTTTTCTTCTAGTCTGCCTAATTCTTTATTTATTGTTTCTATTGATTTTTGAATTGTTTTTATGTTTTCTTCCTCCTTTAAGTCGATGTTGATTTGTTGGATTTTATTTACAATTTCTTTTATTACTTTTTCTAATTCCTGTTTGTTCTCTTTTAAAGAGACTAATTTTCCTTTTTTGGTTGATAGTTTAGGAAAGTTTTTTATTTGTTCAAGCTCATTATCAATATTGTTGTAATCGATGCCGTAATTTTTTAACTCTTTTATGTGTTCTTTGATTTTTTGAAAATTATCAGTATTAAAAGAAGATAATTTATTTTTAAGCTTTTCAAGCTCTTTTATGTTTTTTAGAGTTTCTTCCATTTTCTTTGACGATAAAGAAGTTTTTTCTAAATTATGAACAATATTGCCGCATAATGGACAAGGCTCTCCTTCTTTTAACAAATCGCCGTATTCTTCATGCAGTTTGGCTTTTCTAATTTCTTTTTCATCGATGTTTTGATTGTTGATTTTGCTTTTTAAATTTTCTATTTCATTTTTTATGTTTTCATACTCTTTTTCAGTGTTTTTTAAATTTTCTATTTCATTTTTTAAATTTATAATTGTTTGCAAATTATCGTGTAATTTTTCATATTTTTCATAGTTACTTTCTTTTAATTCTTTGTCGATATTAGCTATTTCTTGTTCAATTTGTGTTAATTTATTTTTTTTGTCTTTTTTTTCTTCTATAATTTTCGCTAATTCAAGTTTTGTTTCTAATTTGGATTTTTCATTTTCTTTATTTTTTATTTCACTATCAATATTTTTATATTCGTTTAATTCATCTTCAATTTTTTCTTTTTCTTTTTCTTTTGTTTTTAAATTTGATGTTATCGTTTGAAACTCCTCATAAATTTTTTGTGATATTTTTCTATAATCTTCTCCGTTAAATATTTTACTTAATATTTGATATTTTTCTTTGTCGTTACCTTTTAAAAAAGCGTCAAAAGCGCCTTGAGCCAACATTATTGTTTTTGAGAATTGTTTAAAATCTAAAGAAAGCAACTCTTCGATTTTTTTATCTGATACGTTGTATTTGTCTTTAACTTTTTTTAATAAATTTTTTTTAGCACCTTTACCGCTTTTTATTGACCATTCAGCTTTGTATTCTTCATCGTATAATTTAAAATAAAGCGTGCTTTTAGCCTCGTTTTTTTCAGAGTTGATAAGCTTTTCTTTGCTGTCGTTTTTATTGATTCTAGGAGTTTCTCCATATAACGCTAACGATATAGCGTCTAAGATAGTGGTTTTTCCGCTTCCCGTAGGTCCGGTTATTAAAAAAAGCGAATTTTCAAATTTTGAAAAATCTATTTCAACCATTCCTTCGAACGAATTGAGGTTTTCTATTATTAATTTTTCAATTATCATTACTTTCTCCTTGTAAAGCTTCTTGTTTAATTTCGTTAAATTTATTTATTAAATTTTCCTTATCGTTATCATAGTCTGATAAATGGGATTCAAGAATTTTGTTTATAATATTCTCAAATCCTTCACTCTCATTTATTTGTAATTGTTGCTCGTTTTGTTCGTTAGTTTTTATTGCTATTCTCGTTATTACGTATTTTTCAGGTTCGATAATGTTTTTAATTTCATTATATTCATCAATATTTTTAACTTCTATATCTACAAAAGGTTTAATTTCATCTTTGTTATTAGATAACTTTTCTAAAATGTTTTTTTTGTTTTTTTCATTTGCTTTAATTCTTATAAATTTTCTAAAAGAGGGTATTTCTTTTGCATCAATTTTTAATTTGTTATTTTCAATGTTAACGATTATTATTTTTTTCTCATCGGGTTCCGAGAAGGAGAGTTTTAAAGGCGAACCCGAGTAATAGATATTTTCTTTTTCTTTGATTTTAGAATGTTTATGTATATGTCCCAAAGCAACGTAGTCGTAACCGTCAAAAACGTCGGATGGAATGGAATCAATATTTCCTATGTTGTATTCTATTCTCTCATTTGCTTCTCTATTTACTTCATAAACTGTAAAATGTCCTGTTGTGATTATTTTTTTATTATTTAATTTTTTTGCTTCTTTTAGTAGATTTTGATAAAAGTTTTTTAATTTTTCATAAAAACTCTCACCTTCAAACGAATATACGATAGATTCTCTTAAAAAAGGAACAGCGACTAATATAAAGTCGTCAAATTCTATTATTTTATGCGTATTGTCAATACCGCCGCTAATTATTTCTATCCCTAAAGCGTTTAATAAACTTTTTGCACTATTAAGTGTATGAGGACTGTCGTGATTTCCGCCGGTTATTATAACTTTCGTTTTATTTCTTAAATCATTCAAAAAGTCATAATAAAAAGATAAGGCTTTATTAGAAGGGAAATGGACGTCAAAAATATCTCCTGAAATTAAGAAAACGTCTATTTTTTCTTTTTCTATAGTATGTAAAAACCAATTTTTTAATTTATTAAACTCATCATATCTGCTTTGTCCGTAAAATTCCTGACCAATATGTAAATCCGAAGTATGCAGTATTTTCATTTTTTCTCCTTTTTATAATTATAATCAAAATATACTCATATAATTAAGTCCTAAATTTTTAACAAAAAGATACATGGAAAAAGAATCGGCTTTTTTGTCTTGTATTTTTTTTATTTTTTTCATTCTTTTTTGTTCCATTACAAACGCTTCCCTGATAGGAGCTTTAAGGAAATTTCGTTTATTTTGCAATGAGTCCTTTTGAGCTAAAACGCTCAGATAATATTCAAAGCACGGGTGTTTGTATAGGATTCTGTTTTTGAAATACGGGTAAAACAGGTTATATTTGTTATTTGCCGAGCAGGATTTAATAACTTTCGGAAGGGTTTTAGAATAGAGTTTTTTGCTTATATGAAGAGTTTTATTTATTTCTCCGTAAGAAGGGATATCAACAATAAGATGATGTTTTGAAACTCTTGAATAATAAGGGTTTGAGGTGTTTAGGTTTTTACCCAATGCGTAAACAATAAGAGACGGCACGTATTCACTGCCCGCATTTTCCCATCCGTTGAGTCTGAGTCTGTATCCGATAAAATGCGAAAGTTCGTGAAGCAAGGCGTTATATATCAGTTTGTCGAATTCCTTTTTTTCTTTTTTGTTTATATATTCTCCGGGATAGTTTAGAACGATATATCCGTTTAGTCGTCTGTTCACAAGGTTTGTAAGTATTCCGTTGTCGAAATAGCTGCAGCTGAAATACGACTGGTTGCTGTCTTTTATAACGATTAATTTCGGATGTGATTTTATAATGTTTATTCCGATATAAAAATTTTCTTTTATAAGCTCTTTTTGTAAATCGTTTAAGACTTCGGTATAAACGTTTTGAATATCTTTTTTAATATATCCGGGTGTTGATTCGGAACTGTCGACAAGTTTAGCGATAATTTTTTGCTCGTGAGAAGCGGCCTGTTTGCTGAAAATGTAAAAATTTACGCTTTCACCGATAAATATACCGATTATCACATAAAAAACGATCTGTTTTATTAGGTTTGTTTTCATTTGCTCTCCTTTTTGAGAGCATTATATACCTTATATGGGGAAAAACATTTCCCCCGTCCTTAAACATTGAATTTTCCGCTGAACTGATTGGCTATATACATAGCGTAATTGTCAGTCATTCCTGAAACGTAGTCGGTTATTTTTAAGAGGTTTTCATAATATGAAGAGTTCTCCGTCGGTCTTTCGTCAACGGAAATAATATCAAGAAGCCTTTGGTGTTTGAAAGACAGGTTTTTTATTTGTTTGACTTTGTCGAGTAGGTATACCGTTTCAACGAGATTGTTCATGATGATACTGATTATTTCGTAAGCACCTATTTCTATTTCCACAACCCTTTTTTGGACGAAAATGTTTTCGAAATTTATTTTTTTTATCGTATCGAATATTTTGTTTAGTTCTTTGTTGTTAAGGTTGTCGATAAGAGAACCTTTATAATTACCTTGCATAAGATTAAGATAATTGTTTTCAAATTCCTCAAATATCATTTTGATAAGAGAATCTATCGCTTTTGCCCGCAGACGGGATACGCGTTTTCTTTTATTCGGGATTTTTTCTATTTCTTTAAGGTAAGAACCGTTTTCGTTTTTTAGTTCTATTATATCGCATAATATTTCTTTTGCTTCGTTGTATGAGATTATCGAAAGTTCCACGGCGTCTTCAAGGTCAAGTATGCTGTAGCATATATCGTCCGCTGCTTCCATCAGATATGAAAGAGGGTGTCTAATATATTCTTCGTTGTTTTTTAATTCCAGATAAGTGAATATTTCTTCAAAGACTTTTTTTTCAGACTGAAAAACGTTAAATTTTTTAACGGCTTTTGGAGAGTCGGAAGTCCAGGGATATTTGACGACACTCGCAAGACTTGCGTATGTAAGTCTCATACCTCCGTTCATATATTTTTCCTCAAGTTTCGTAAGTATTCTGAAACCCTGTGCGTTGCCTTCAAATTTTAAAAAGTCGTGTTTTTCATTTGAAAGATGTTGCAGATATCTCTCACCTTCGCTTTCAAACCAGTGTCTTATAGCAAACTCGCCTGCATGTCCAAACGGTGGATTGCCTATATCGTGAGCCAGACACGCGACCTGAACTACGGAAGCTATGTCGTTCGAGTCGTATCCCTCCGGTAAATCGCCTCTGTTTTTTAAAAATTCTCCGACCATAAGTCCGAGACTTCTTCCCACCGAGCTTACTTCCAGTGAATGTGTAAGCCTTGTATGAACATGGTCGTTTTTTGAAAGAGGGTGAACCTGTGTTTTGTTACCGAGTCTTCTAAACGAATTTGAGAATATTATTCTGTCGTAATCTTTTTGAAAATCGCTTCTTATATCTTCGATTGAAAGGTTTTCTTTCTCTCCGTGTCTTTTGGTGCTTAAAAGTTTATGCCATCTTTTTTTCATAGAGTGCCTTTATTTGATATTAAGTTAATCATTTTTTCAGTTTTTATTATAAACTAAACCTGTTTTTTTATAATTTTACATTAATATTTTTCTCCTTTCTATGTTTATTTAAATTTATTTTAAATGATACACATAAGTAATTAAATAGGAATCTGATTGGTTTGTATGTTTTGTTGAGTTTTATAATTTTCAAAAAAGTCCAGTAAAGCGTTTTTTATTATTAATTCGTAATGTGTTTTTGTGTATTTTTCTTTTTTGTATGTATTTAAAATTAATTCCCTGATTTTTTTCAAAGTTTTTTCATTCAACGAAACAAGTCCCATTTTTTCCAACATTGCTATGCATTTCCCTAAATCTTTAAATGAATTGTTCATTTTTTCCTCCTTAATTTTTTTTCAATCGTATTATAAATTTTAAAAGGGGAAAAAGTTTTCCCCCTTTATGTTGTATATTTTTAAATTAAAAAAAAGGAGTTTAAAATGGAACAACTTAAAGTAATTATCGAAAATATCGGAGAAAACAGTTTAAAGTTTGTTTTGAAAGAGAAAAGAGCACAGTTTTTTTTAACTATTAAAGGCTCGAATAATATAAATGAACTTGAAATAGATTTAAAAAATAAAACAAAAGTATTGGAAGTTTTCGCTTGTCCTAACGATTTTGGCTTGTTTAAAATAAATAAACTGATATTAAAAAACATACCCGATGACGCAAAAATATCTTTATTATTCAATAAAAATCCTGAAAGAATTGTAAAAGTGGAAAATATTGTTTTTGAAAGCAGTTTTTTTGCTTTTAATTATTTTTGGAATAATTTTTACAATATCTTGGACGTAAACACTAAAATGTTTATAAAAATAAAAGATATAAATCCCGATAAGTTACTTGATTTGGTAGAAAAAGCTCTTAAACGCAAATTAACGTCGGAACATAAAATTTTAATAGAAGATTCTTTATATAATGAAATTTTTGAAGAAATTGTATATAATTGGAACATTAATAAAAAAGTGTTTAAAAATTACAAAGAAGCAATGGACGCGGAAAACTTTAAGGTTCCGATTGAGAAAGTCTGTTGTTTTAATTTGTTAAGATTAACGCATAGACATAAAGTAAAAATTAGATATGATAGATAAGTTAAAAACAATATAAAGATTTTGTTTTAAAAAAGGCTTAAAATGAAAATAAGAAGTGTGATTTTAGCATTGGAATTAATTAGAATAATATACGAAAAAGAAGGTGTCACTATAGAAGAATTATTAAATGAACTTAACGAAATTAAAAAATTTAAACAGAATGATAATGAATTAAAAAAATATATAAAAAAACTTTTAAAACCGCCAATAGATTATGGTTTAATAGAAATAGAAAACGAAAAGTATAAATTCACAGAAAGAGCTTACGAATGCATACAAGAAAGTTATAGTTTTGATGAAGTGATATCAATAGTTTTAAGTATTAAGCAAGGTGATTTGTTTGCTTTATTTCCGTTTATTGAAGAAGAACCCGAAAAAGAAATTCCTCAAATACATATGTTTAATTTAACAAATATTTCAACATTAAGTTCTTTACGGGAAAATGAACCGATAGGTTTGCTTAAATTTATTAATGTTTTAATGGAAATGATTGAAATTGAAAAAAGCTTTGATTATACTGATTACGTTAAGAGTATAAATGAGATTGACAAATTGAATGTTGATTTTGAAATAGATAAAAAAGATATTTTAAACAGATTAGGTGAGTTTAAATTTTTTGCTTTAGAAGTTGGTGTTAAAATCAATAATGAAATGGATGAAATAGCAAGTAGTAGTAATTTTTTAGTAAAAATAAATGCTACAAAATTAATGTTTTTATCAAAAAAATACAATATTAATCCTTATGCATTATTTAATTTTTTACTTTTTAAAGAAATAATTAAATTATTCTATATTAAAAACTTTCAATGCAAAGAAAAATTTAATCAAATGTTTTCAATGTTAAAAGCATTAAGCATAATGCCTAAAGAACAAGTAAAAGATGTTTTATATTATTTAAGTTTCGGAAACGAAAAAGAAAAAATATGCTCAGTATTATATTCACCGATTAGTCAAACTCATTTAAATGAAACAATAGTTACAAAAGTGTTATCGTTAAATAAACTGCATTATTGGAAAATGAGAAATTTAGATAATTTTATAGAATTAATGGTAAATAAAAAATATGAAAAAGTTATAGACGAGTTATTTAACGAAGCGTATAAATATACAAAAATTTAAAATTACTTAAGAGATGTTTCATGATATCATCTCAAATAAGATAATTTTAATATTTTATTAAGCTTACCCTCAAAGAAAAATAGTTATCTAAGAGGGAATATAATTAGACATTATGTCTTGTTTTGTTGTTATATTAAATTGTTACTAGTTTTCATAGTTTAGTGTATTGTCACAATTTCATCCAATGTTTCCATTTCTTCATCACTTATTTCCTCTGCTGTCTGGCCAAAGTATTGCATCAGAAAATTTTTTATTGTTTTTAAATAATCATCGTTCAGTTTGTAAGAATACTCTACTTTTATTTTTTTGTTTTTAACGTAATTGTTAAATATCAGATAATCTTTTCCCGGATAATAAATAAAGAATCCTTCTTTTCTCCGATAATCGAAATTAATATACAATTTTTTATCAATATCGATTATTTTTTTCTGATAATAAGATTCTACTTTATTAAGAGCGTTTTGGGAAAAATAAAGGGGTTTCAGTTTAAAAATTTTTTCGTTTACCTGATAAAATCCTTTTTTTAAATCGTTATGTTTGTTTTTGAGTTCTATTTTGGTAACAAGGTTTTCCAAAAGCTCGTATGTTTTAGATTCTCCCATTGCTCCGATTAGGTTGTTTACGCTTTGCGTCGCAAGTATTATTTCAATTTTCGCTTCTCTTAATATATCAACCGGTAAGTGTGTTTCCGAGTTTAAAACTTTTTGTGCTTCATCGATAAAAACGGTAATAGGCGTTTCTTTGTTATCGTTTCTTTCCTGGAAATTGGAAAAAAAGGCGTTTGTTAAAGCGTTAATTTCGTTTTGTCTAAATGAAGGAACGTGTAAAATAATTATTTTGCCGTTTGAAAGTTCATTTAAAATATTCACTCCTTTTTCATCGTTCAAATATTCAATACCGGCAAGGTTGGATATCGGAGCTATTAAAGACATTACGACGCTGGTAAGCACCGTTTTTTCGCTTTTTGAATTTTCAAGGTCTTCATCTTTAGCGATTCTGTCTATAGTTTCATATGCTTTTTTTAATTTTAAAATATTTTTTTTGGTATTTTCGTCTTCATCCTGATAATACATAAAAATATTTGATAGGAGTTTTATTTTCAGTTTTTCTATTTTTTCATATGATGAAGCTATGTCTATTAAATTTTTTAATGTAAATTCAATTGAGGAATCAAAATTTTTTAATGCTTTTAAAGCCAGATAAATTCCCATACCAAGATTAATAGCGCTTTGTTCCCAAAATTTGTCTTTTGGATGGTGCTTTAACATAACGGTTAAAAAATCGCTAAATTCAACTTCATTGAAAACTTCTAAAAGATTAATGGAAATTCCCCACGGTTTGCCTAATTCCAATACGTCATTAAGCCTTTTACATTTGTATGCCATGTATTTAACGCTGAAATGGTAATTGCCTTTAAAATCGTATACAAGTATCCCGTGGTTTCTTTTCACTCTATAATAAAGATTCGGGTTTATGATACCCGTAGTTTTTCCGCTTCCGGTTTCTCCTAAAATTAAAGCGTGCGTAAAATTTTCTTCTATTATATATTTTTCTTTGGTTTGTTGTGTGTTGTATATATTTTCATTTTTAATAAAGCCTATAGTTCCCATTTTTAATCCTTTAAAGCTATGTTTCTTTTTATTTCTTTTTTTGTGTTTATGATATTTTCAGCATATTTAAACAGTTCTTCAATTTTTTTAGTGTCTACTTTTTTTATTTCGGTTTTTCCGTATGATTTGGTAA
This sequence comes from Nautilia abyssi, assembly GCF_055388085.1. NCBI lineage: Bacteria > Pseudomonadati > Campylobacterota > Epsilonproteobacteria > Nautiliales > Nautiliaceae > Nautilia > Nautilia abyssi. The sequence continues at coordinate 525,719 of NZ_AP042376.1, forward strand.
AGTAATCGTAATAAAACAGATAATTTTCATCATCTGAATTTATTAAATACTGTCCTTTTTTTAATAACACTCTCAATTTTTTGTATATTTTGACTATTTTCTTTTGATACTCTTCTTCGATTTCCTCAAGCTCATCATTATTTACGAATAAATTTTTCAATTTTCCTTTTTTGTCGTTGATCATATATTCGCCTTTTGAAAGTTCGGGTTTGTCTATTCCTTTTAAATAAACTTTTGTTGTCAGATTTGCTAACAGTGTTTCGGTTTGGATGTATCCTATTGCTTTTTTGATATTGCTTATACTTTGAGTGGCTAAAATTACGTCTATTTGACTTTCTCTTAATATGTCTACGGGAAGTTCGAATTTTTCGTTTAAAACTTTTTGTGCTTCGTCTATAAATATTGATACAGGTCTTTTTTCCATAATGAATCTTTTTTTAACGTTTGCAAATACGGCTAAGTTAAGAGCGGCTATTTCGTTTTCGCTAAAAGAACTTACGTCTATACATATTATTTTGCCTTTATTTGCCTCATTAAGTATTTCCAAATTACCTTCGTTTAAAAATTTTTTTGTAGCAATAGTGCTTAATGGTGAGGTAAGGGAACTTATAACAGAAATAAAAGTGGTTTTTACTCCGTCTTCTATTTCCAGATCATCCCCTGCCACCAGATTTATTTGTTCTATGCCTTTTTTTAATTGAATTAATTTACTGACGATTAACGGATAATTGTGTAAGTTTGTTATATTCTCTTGCAAATATTCTATAATGTATTGTTTACTTTTTTCCAATAAATTTTTTATTTCATTTTTAGATGAGGCTAATTTCAATAATTCCTGAAGTGTTTTGTTATATTGTAACTCATCTCCAATCGCCGTAATGATATTAAATATTCCTGTTGCGAGGTTTACTGCAGCATCTTCCCAAAATCTATTTTCATGACTGTGTTTTATAAGTATACGGATAAAAGCATTTAAACTGTTTTCATTAAAATATGAAAGAAGATTTATTTTTTCTCCCCATTGAGGGCCTATAACAACTACATCTTTTAATCTTCCTTCTTTCTTTGCGAAATATTTGACAGTTTTATGATAGTGGCCTTTAAAATCATAAAGGATTATTCCGTGTCCGAGTTTGATTCTTTCATGTAAAACCGGATTAATTACTCCCGTGGTTTTTCCGCTTCCTGTTTCACCGAGTATCAAACTGTGTGTAAAGTCGCAAGGCAGACTTATGTAATTTTGTGCATTTGTTTTTTTGTTTTCTTCTTTTACGAAACCAATCATTTTCCCCTCCTTAGTTTTTTTCGTTTGAATTATAAGCCAAGGAGGGGGAAAAACATTTCCCTGTTTAATTATTTAAATATATGAAAAAAAGGTAATAAGTATATGTTGTGTTATGTATAAAAGAGGTTAGTAGTAATAACAATTAGATAAAGTGCAAATTGCTCTGTAAGTGAAAATCATATTAAAATAGCACACACTTGCTTTTATGGAATTTTGAAGTAATGGCGTCCCCGGCGCGATTCGAACGCACGACCCCCACCTCCGCAGGGTGGTGCTCTATCCAGCTGAGCTACGGGGACATTTAGAGATGAAATTATACAATGTAAAACGGAAAATGTAAAATCATTTCATAATAATTACTGCGGCAATTGCAAAGCCTCCGTCGTGAGATATTGATACGTCGGCCTGTTTTAAATTAAACTTTTCAAGAGTGGATGAAGAAAAACAAGGCTTGCCTTTTTTGTTTTTTATTATTTCTATATCCAAAAAAGAGCATTCCTCTCCTATGCCTGTCCCTAATGCTTTTGAAAAAGCTTCTTTTGCAGCCCAGAAACCGGCTGCAGTATGAGGAGATTTAATAAGTTTTATTTCATTGTCGTTAAGATATCTTTTTAAGGCTTTATCGCCGAATTTATTTATCATATTTTCAATTCTTGAAACTGATATTACATCAATACCGATCATTACTGTATAACAAACTCCGTAAAGTATACGTGTCTTATTTCTCCGGTTGTCAAAATTTCATTAATTTTTCTTTTTATTTCTTCTTTAAGTTTTTCTTTTCCTCTTGAAGTTTGTATTTCTTCAACTGTTTTACTTGAAAGTATTCTTATAATCAAATCTCTGATTGCCGGAAGTTTTTTATCAAGTTCTTTTTGTAAGTCCGGTGAGTCCATTTCAAGGTCTATTTTACATTTTAAGTATCTGTTTGCGTTGTTGGATACAAGGTTGACGATAAACTGGTCTAACGGATAAATAGGACCGATTTCAGCCATGTTTTCTACTTTTTTCTTTTTCTCTATTTTTTGAGGTGCCTGCGGTTGATCAGCTTGAGGTTCATCGTTTCCGCTTAATAGGAAATAAGCCACTAAACCTCCTACAATAAGAAGTATCAGCAGTAACACAATAATAACGATTAAAAGTAATTTACTCCCGCCTTCTTTTTTCTCTTCCTGAGTTTCCTGATTTTCTTTTTCTTCAGCCATTTTCATCCTTTGTGTAAGTTTGTTATAATTTTAGCAAAAAAGGTCTAATTTGATAAGCGACTTCTTTTATATAATCGGTAAAAGTACCATTGATTTTATAGCGGGGCTGGGGAAATTTACCATATTTCAGATAAAACTTCTGCCGCTTCTGTTTAAACCTCCTTTTAGAATCAAGCAGATTTTCGAACAGATAAATTTTATGGGATTCGGAAGTTTGGGGGTTATTTTTCTTACGTCGTTTTTTACGGGACTGGTTGAGGCTGTACAGCTGTATAACGGGTTTCATAAATTCGGAGTAGAGGATTTTATGGGATATACTATTTTTATATCAATTTGTAAGGAACTGGGTCCCGTATTTGCAGCTCTTATGGTGGTGAGCAGGGGAGTCAGCGCTTATGCCGCGGAACTAGGAAGTATGAGAGTTACCGAGCAGATTGACGCTCTTGACGTTATGGCTGTTGATTCAAAACAGTATCTTATTATTCCAAGAATACTCGGAACTATTATTTCATTGCCTCTGCTGATACTGTTTTTTGACGCGGTAGCGAATATAGGTGCTTATCTTATTTCCGTCTATACGCTTGACGTAAACGGTTACACATATATAGAAAACATAAAACAGTTCGGTGATATAAAAGATTTCAGTGAAGGTATTGTAAAAGGTTTGGTGTTCGGATATTTAATTAGCGCCGTTGGTACATATATCGGATATAACACTACAGGGGGAGCCAAAGGAGTCGGTGTTAGTACGACTAAAGCCGTTGTAATCGCATCTATATTAATATTTGTAGCCGATTACGTCGTATCGGCTTTTTATTTAATCTTATGAAGGAATTAATCCTTCATTCTTCTTAAGTAAGCCGGAATATCTAAAGCGTCGCTGTCAAGCTCTATACCGCCTACGACTTTTTTAGTAAATGACTGCATAATTTCGTCTTTTATATCGTTTACAGGTTTTTTCTCAACTTTGCTTTTTTCAAATCCTGTAGCTACGATTGTGACTTTTATTTCATCAGGTGCCAGAGAATTGTCTGTTGTGGTACCGAAGATTATATCAGCGTCTTCGTCAGCTTTTTCGTAAACTATATTCATACCTTCGTCAATTTCAGCCAAAGGATAGTCGTCATGTAATGTAAAGTGAACAAGCACACCCATTGCACCGTCAATTGATAAATTATCAAGAAGCGGTGATTCTATTGCTTTTTTAATTGCGTTAAATGCCGCATTTTCACCCTGATCCTGTCCCATACCCATTAGAGCAAGACCCTGATGAGACATAACAGTTCTAAGGTCGTTGAAGTCAACATTGATATCATTTTCGCCATAGCTGATAACCATATTAGAAATACCGCCTACAGCCTGATATAAAACATCATCTACAAGTGCAAACGCTTCTCTTCTTCCGACTTTTCTGTCGATAATAGTAAGAAGTTTCTCATTTGGAATAACTACGATAGAGTTTGCTTCCTGCTTTAGTTCGGTTGTTCCCGATTCTGCAAGTTTTTTTCTTTTAGGCCCTTCAAAAGGAAAAGGCTTTGTTACGACGCCTATAGTAAGAGCTCCCACTTCTTTTGCTGCTCTTGCTATTACGGGAGCGGCACCTGTACCGGTCCCTCCGCCCATTCCTGCAGATATAAACACCAAGTCTGCTCCCTGAAGCGCTTCTTTTAGCTCTTCATAAGTTTCTTCAGCCGCTTTCATTCCGATTTCCGGTTTCATTCCGGCTCCAAGACCGTTTGTGAGGCGTGAGCCCAGCTGTATTTTTTTATGAGCTTTGCTTGTTTTTAACGCTTGTATATCAGTATTTGCGGCTATTAGTTCCACTCCTTTTATACCTTGAGTGGCGATATAATTTATCATATTGTTTCCGCCGCCTCCGACACCTATTACTTTTATTACCGGTCCGTCTACTGTTTCATTGATTTTGAATAGTTCGTTCATTTTCTCCCCTTAAAATAGATTATTTAACCAAGTTATGAATTTTCTGAATGGATTGATTTTTTGTGGTTTTTGAGATGCGATATTTGCCAATTCCTCCTTTTCATCAACTTGTTTTTGTTCTTTTTGCATTTCATCGTCAAACTGAATATCAAATACGTGTTCAGATTTGAACTGCTGATTTGAATCTTTTTCATATTTGTTGTTTTCACCGTTACCGTATAATAATAAACCTATCACAGTGGCGTATTCCGGAGCCTGAAGATTTTCAACAAGCCCGTTTATAACTTTAGGCTTTCCGACTCTTACAGGATGCCCGTCAAAAAACTGAGACGCAATCTCTTTTACATTATAAAAATTAGTAAATCCTCCGGTTAAAACTATTCCGGCGCCTAGTTTGGCTTTTAGTCCGCTTCTTTCTATTTCTTTGTTTAGAAGTAAAAATGTTTCTTCCACCCTTGCGCTGATAACCTGTGTAATTGTGCTGAGTGATGCTTTTTGTTTTTCGTTTTCGTTTCCTATAACTGAAATCTCAATAAGGTCTTCTTCAGTTTTTATGAGTTCTTCAAAATGTGTTTTAATATATTCGGCTTCGCTAGGAGTAGTGTGAAGCGCCATTGAAAGGTCGCTTGTTATATGATGGCTTCCGACTGCAAGAAAATCTGTATATCTTAAGGCTTTGTTTAAATATATCGCCAAATCAGAAGTAGTCGCTCCTATGTCTATTACTGCAACGCCAAGTTCTTTTTCGTCTTCGTTTAGCACTGCAAGAGCGCTGGCATATCCTGCGTTTACGATGTTTACGATTTCAATTCCTGCCTGTTTGAATGTTTTTTTAAGGTTTTCCATTCCCGATTTTTGAGCTATTATTATATGCAGGGAAACTTCAAGTCTGCTTCCGCTCATTCCCTGAGGGTCTTCTATTTCGCTGAGCTCGTCAACTTTAAAATCATAAGGAATCGCCTGAAGAACAACATAATCGTTTGGTATTGTGGCATTGTATAATGCCGTTTGAATTGCTCTGTTTATTTCTTTAAGTGTTACTTCGTTACCCGGTATGTTTACTATACCGTTGCTTTTGATACTCTGAGTATATGTAGACGAAATAGAAACGATTGCTTTGTTGATTTCTATTCCGGCAATTCTTTTTGCGTCGCTAAGAGCCTGTTTTATAGATTTTGCCGCTTCGTCTATATTTGTGATAGCGCCTTTTTTAATACCTTTGCTTTTTGCTATTCCCACCCCGCTGATAGATAGTTCCTCGTCAACATTTGCAATAATCGCAATTGTTTTGAAACTGCCTACATCAATAGCTAAAATTGATTTCAATGTCGTTCCTTTATTTTACGTAACTTACAATATTGTATTTTGTCATTAAATCTTTAATTAAATCGTCAAGCAGTGCAGCGTTTAAAGTGGCGTCAGCCATAGCGGCAACCTGCTGTTTGTTTTTTTCATATTTAGCTTTATCCAGCAACTTCTGTTCCAAAACTTGATAAACAACGGCTTTTTGAGGGTTTGTAGCCGGAATCAACAGATAATTTTTAGCTTTTTGAAGACTGAATTCTGTAAATAAAAATTCTGTTGCTTCTGCAGGAGAAAGGCCTTTTATTTTATTGGCGTCGTATTTTGTAACAAAACCTGTTTTGTATCCTTTGAAATCTCCTTTTAAAGCTTCTTTTGCGTTGTTTTCCAAAGCCTGAAGCGTTTTAATGTTTAACAGGTCTTTGATTACGTCGGCTTTAGCTTTTTCGAAAGGAAGAGGTTTTGGTTTGATTTCTTCAACAAGTTTTGCGCTTATGTATTCGTTTTGATCGATAAAAGGTTTTACATATCCGTTTTGAATAAGCTGTTTCATTTTGTCTTCAGGTATTATGCTGTTGTTTAATGTTAAAGTCAGCAGTCTGTAGTTTTCAGCGCCTTCTTTAAGTTTTTTATACGCAAGAATTGCGTCTTTTTTAGAAAGTTTCGCAAGATAGTCTCTTTTTACCAGTTTTTTAGCCTGGTCGAAAGTTAAAATTTCACCTTTGTCGTTTTTATAATCGTTTCTGTTTTCGCTGTAGTATTCTTTTAGTTCTTTTTCGGTTGCAACACCTTTTATAGGTGTAGTTACTATTGCGATTTTATACATGGTAGGCGACTGGTATCTGTTTTTGTTTTTTTCCCAGAAAGCTTTTATTTCGTCTTCGCTTAAATTTACTTTTACTGATGATTTGTTGATTATTTTTATTTTTAAATTGTCGCTGTTGTATAACGCGCTTCCGAATGTAAGTTTTAATGTCTCAGAAGGTGTTATGTGAAGAGCTGTAAGAAGTTTCTGAACTAAAAGCTGTTTTCTCAGGTTTGATTCGAATTCTTTTGCTTTTTGGCCTGTCTGTCTTAGGTAAAGCATATATGTTTTTTTGTCTTTGAAATATTTAAGAATCTGTTCCGCTATTTCTTTTTCTGTAACGTACATTCCCAGGTCTTTAGCATACTGTCTGAGTACGCCTTGCTGAATTGCCATTTGAAAAGCCTGTTTTTTTAATCCCATTTTTTCTGCGGTTGCGTCGTCAAGCGTTCCGCCGAGTTTTTTATTCATTTCCTGAAAAAGATTGTTATATATCTGTTGCACATCCTGAATACTCACTTCGGTATTTTTTATTTTAGCCACGGTTGAGCTTTTTCTTCCGAACTGAAACTGTCCCCATCCTACAAATCCGGCTCCTATAAATGCCACTGTAGCTATCCATATAGTTATTACAAGCCATTTTCTATGCGTCTGCATCCATTCGATCATATTTTTCCTTTGTTATAAATTCTAACACGTTTTTTGATATTATAATAAAAAAAAACGTCCTAAAGAAGGGATTTTTGATGAAAAATCAAGAAATTATGCAAAAAGATTTAAAATTCAACTGGCATCCTTGCACTCAGATGAAAGATCACGAATTTTTACCTATTATTCCTATAAAAAAAGCAAAAGGCGTCTGGCTCGAAGATTTTGAAGGAAACAGATATATAGACGCCATAAGCAGCTGGTGGGTTAATATTTTAGGACATTCTAACGAATATATAAATAAAAAAATCTCACAACAGCTTGAAACGCTAGAACACGTAATTTTTGCAGGTTTTACTCATGAAGGAGCGGTAAGGCTCGGTGAGAGACTTTGCAGACTCAGCGGGTTTGACAAGGTTTTTTATGCAGATAACGGAAGCAGCGCCGTGGAAGTCGCCATTAAAATGGCTTTTCACTACTGGAAAAACAAAGGCCAGGTGAGAGAACTTTTTCTGAGTCTTAAAAATTCATATCACGGTGAAACCATAGGCGCTTTAAGCGTCGGAGATGTGGGGCTTTATAAAGATACCTATAAAGAAATACTGATTAAAAACATTACTATCACTATACCTGAAGATCAGAGCGAAGAAGAAGCGCAGAAAGCTTTGAAAGAAGCCGAGAATATTTTCGAAAAACATCATAAAAACATTTCGTCGCTTATAATCGAACCTCTTGTGCAGTGTGCAGGATATATGAAAATGCACTCGCCTCTGTTTGTTAAAGGGCTAAGGGAGCTTTGCGATAAATACAATATCCTGATGATTGCAGATGAGATTGCCGTGGGATTCGGCAGAACGGGCAGTATGTTTGCATGCGAACTGGCCGGAATCAAGCCTGATTTTATGTGTCTGAGTAAAGGACTTACAGGCGGATATCTGCCGCTTAGCGTAGTGCTTACGACGGATGATGTTTACAGGGCGTTTTATTGCGATTACACTGAACTAAAGGCGTTTTTGCATTCGCATTCGTATACGGCGAATCCTCTCGGGATTGCGGCGGCTAACGCCGTACTTGACATTTTTGAAATGAAACAGTGGAAATATGAAGACGGGAAATGGTATTCTGTACTGGAAAGAAATAAGAAATTATCAAAATATATCTGGGACAAAGTGCAAAAGTTCAAAGACCTTCCGAATGTAAAAGATATACGTCAAACGGGGATGATTACCGCAGTCGAAATGATAGATTATCCTTGGCAGGAGAGAAAAGGGCTTAAAGTTTACGAGTTCGGGCTTAAAAACGGAGTATTGCTAAGACCTCTCGGAAACGTGATATATTTTATGCCGCCGTATGTAATTGAATATGATGAAATTGATAAAATGACAGATGTGGCGTATGAGGGGATTAAGAGTATAGAAAATTGATATATAAAGCTGCAGTGAAAGATTATGAAATAAAATATAAATTTTAGATTTTCAATGATAAATTAATCAATATTGTATATAGTTTGAATAATAATTTTAACCGGAGATATAAAATGATAAATATAAAAGAAGCTATTAAAAAATCACTTTTAAATCCAATCAGGCATTTCAGACTAAGATATCTGCCGCTTTTGATGATATATTTTGCTTACGGTGCAAGCGGAATAAGCGGTGTGGCGGAAACATTCTGGGTAAAAGAGCAGTTAAATCTTTCCGCGACAGCACTGGTGAGTTTGGGTGTATGGTTAAGTATTCCGTGGACCATTAAAATGGTATTCGGGCAGCTTGTGGACAGTGTGCCGATACTGGGTTCACAAAGAAGGGCGTATGTTTATATCGGAGCCAGTTTAATAGCTGCCGGGACGGTGCTTTTAATAGGTCTTGCCGGTGATTATCCGTGGGCTAAATTTGCCAGCAAGGAAAATGTGTATATTATTTCCGCACTTTTAAGCGTAATCGGATTTGTTTTGCAGGATGTTGTGGCCGATACTATGAGTACGGAAGTAGTTGACCGTAACCAGCCCGAGGAAATAGTTCAGGAAGAGCTTGCGTATGTGCAGATTTTGGGCCGTCTTGCCATTTCATTTGCCGGAGTTCTTGTGGCCGGTCTTTCAGGGTGGCTTGCTCAGATTTTGTCTTATAAAACTATTTTCGAAATTTCTTTAATTATTCCTTTGATTTCCATTATCGGAGTTACGATAGTAAAACTTGACGTTGCCAAACCAAGCCCCATCAACTGTAAAATTCTCTGCGGCGGTTTGGCTTTTGCCGTATTTGTCGTGCTTATGGGATACGGGCAGTATCAGCACTGGCAAAATCACATAGTTGCTTTTGTATTTAAGTATTCTCAGGAAATTGTATTTTTAGTCAGTTTCAGCGTAATTGTTTATATGCTGTCTCTTCTTTTAAAAGATATAGACCCGAAAACAAAAAGCTTTATTATCAAAACGGCAATTATTATTTTTGTATACCGTGCAATGCCGAGTGTAGGTCCCGGGCTTCAGTGGTGGGAAATTGACATACTGCATTTCGATAAAGCATTTTTCGGAACGCTTTCTCAAATCGGCGCAATTCTCTCAATTCTAGGAATGTGGCTTTTCAGTGATTTTATAGCTAAAAAGCCAGTCCATTATACACTTATATGGCTAACTGTCATTACTACGATACTCTTTTTACCGATTATCGGTCTGTATTACGGTATACCTCAGAGCTGGGGACTTTCTCCAAAAACAGTAGCTGTTATAGACACAGCGGTGGAGTCTCCTTTTGCACAGCTTAGTATGATTCCGCTTCTTACACTCATAGCCATTTATGCGCCGGAAGGCAAAAGAGCTACCTGGTTTGCCCTTATGGCAAGCCTTATGAACCTGGCTCTCACCGCCGGAGGGCTCTTTACGAAATATTTAAACGAAATATTCGTAGTCAGCCGTAAAGTCGTTGAAAACGGACACGTTGTAATGCCTCAGGATTACAGCAAACTTGGAATTTTGATGATAATAGTTACCGTTTTGAACGTTACAATTCCAATTGTTACTATTTATTATTTAATGGTTGTTAAGAAAAAATAATAATATTTATAAAAAAAATAAAATTTAAGCTTAAAATGTTGACGAACATATAACTTTTAGTTATAATACTAAAAAAACTTGAGTAAAGGAGAATAAAGTATGGCAATAATTATGCTTATTTTAATGAACGTAGCGGTAATGGCATCGATTTATTTAACTATATTTTTAATTGAGGCGTTTTTCGGTGTGAGACTGGACCAGGGAACTATCAGCGGACTTTTGATTTTGTCTTTTATAGTGGGATTCAGCGGCGCTTTGATTTCGCTGTTTTTATCTAAATGGATGGCAAAAATGAGTGCGGGAGTCAGAGTAATAGAAACTCCGAGCAATGATGCCGAAGCGTGGCTTGTAAACACGGTGGCCAAACTTGCTAAAGAAGCCGGTATCGGGATGCCGGAAGTAGGTATATTTGACGGGCCTCCTAACGCGTTTGCCACAGGATGGAACAGAAACGATGCGCTTGTAGCTGTTTCTACAAGTCTTTTTGATTTAATGGATACAAAAGAAATAGAAGGTGTGCTTGCACACGAAATCAGCCATATCAAACACGGCGATATGATAACAATGACGCTTTTACAGGGTGTTTTAAATACATTTGTGTTTTTCGTATCGCGCTTGATTGCGAGTATTATTTCACCTAAAGACGAAGAAGGAAATGAAAATCCTTTCGCTTATATGGCTATAAGTTTTGCGCTTGAGATGCTTTTGAGTATATTTGCGACAATGCTTGCTATGTGGTTCAGCAGATACAGGGAATATAAAGCGGATGCTGGAGCCGTAAGACTCGACGGACCGGAAGGGATATATTACGCACTTGCAAAACTAGGACAGATTCCAAAAGAGCAGGTTGCACTTCCTAAAGATATGAAAGCATTCGGAATAGTTGGATTTTTGGATCTTTTCAGTTCGCATCCGCCTATTGAAAAAAGACTTGAAAATATTAAACAGGTTGCAAGAGAGATGGGATACAACATATAATTGAGAATGGAGAATGTAGAATTGAGAATTAAAGAATTTGAAGAAATAAAATCAATAATAATTAAAGCCGGGGAGATTTTCAAAGAGGGGTTTTACTCCTCCAAGGAAATCACCCTTAAAGGCAAAAAAGATTTAGTTACTGAATACGACGTAAAAATCGAAGAGTTTTTAAAAGAAGAGTTTAAAAGATTTGATTATTCTATTATTGCGGAAGAATCCGTTAAAGACAAATTTGGAAATTCCATAATAATCGATCCGATTGACGGTACTACCAATTTCGCACATCAGATACCTCACTGTGCCATAAGTGTCGGGGTTTATGAAAATAAAAAACCGAAATTCGCTTTTGTATACAATCCTGTGCTTAATGAATTTTATACGGCTGTTGCGGGCGAGGGCGCATATAAAAACGGTAAGAAAATAAATGTCAGTAAAAACGATTATTTTCAAAGAGCTTTAATCGGAACGGGATTTCCGTATTCAAGCGCAGACAATACGGAAGATCTCGATCTTGTAATAAACAGGCTTCATAACGTTCTTCCGAAATGTCAGGATATAAGAAGACTCGGAAGCGCCGCGCTGGATCTATGCTATGTGGCGGAAGGTAAATATGAAGGGTTTTATGAAATAAATCTCAAACCGTGGGACGTAAGTGCCGGGATATTGATAGTAAACGAAGCCGGAGGCAAAGTTACAAACGACAGAGGCGGGGAATTTGATATGTTTAACGATAAATGCATAGTCGCTACAAACGACCTGATACATGAAAATCTTCTAAGCCTTCTTTAATCCTGATATATAACGTCTATATCTTTCGGATATGTGGGTATGAATACGGAAGGGGCGATTTTCTTTTCCGACTGGTTTGAAAATAAAATTTCCACTTTGTTTCCTACATCATCGGTGTACCAGGCTTTTTCTAAAGTTTTTCCATATTTAAAATATACTTTTTTGTTTTGAACTTCCGCAACATATTCGTTGTTTTTGATTTTTTTGGCGTTTTTAAGAGCGTTGAAAAGATTGAATTTCGGTTTTTTGGAAATTGTTACCTGCATAAGATCCGGCTCATAGATATACACCCTGTCGTTAATCCAGATTTTTTTTTCGTTCGGGTAGATATATTGCCAGAATACGTTTTTCGAATCAGTATAGATTTTTCCTTTGTATATTAATGTATGGTTGTCCTGCTGAATTTTTTGCGTAAAATCCGCAGAAAAATAGTGAGGAAGTTTTAAAGCAAACAGGTTTAAAATTAACGCTATATTAATTAATATAATTCTCAATTATGAATCTCCATTCTTAAATTAATTTATGTTATTATAACAAAAAACTTTGCAAAGGCTTTTTTTATGGTTAAACACGTATTTAGAAAAATTTTTGGAACAAAAAACGACAGAGAGCTCAAAAAATATTTCGCAAGAGTAAAAGAAATAAACGCTTTAGAAGAAAAATATGAAAAAATGAGCGATGATGAAATTAAAAACGAATTTGAAAAAATTAAAAATCAGATTTTGGAAGAAGTAAAAAACGGAGCCGATGAGCAGGAGACGCTCAATAAATATTTAAACGACGTTTTTGCAATGGTCAGAGAAGCCGGAAAGCGAGTTCTCGGAATGAGACATTTCGACGTACAGCTTGTAGGTGGTATGGTTTTACACGAAGGCAAAATAGCGGAAATGAAAACGGGTGAGGGTAAAACACTCGTTGCTACGCTGCCTGTTGTATTAAATGCGGTGCTTGGCAAAGGCGTACATGTTGTAACTGTAAACGATTACCTTGCACAGCGTGACGCCAACGATATGGGCAGACTTTATGAATTTTTCGGCTTTACTACAGGATGCGTAGTGGGCGGTATGGAAGATTATGAAAGAAAACAGGCATATCAGTGTGACGTAACATACGGAACGAATTCCGAATTCGGTTTTGATTATCTTAGAGACAATATGACGTTTGATATTAACGACAAAGTTCAAAGAGGGCATTATTATGCAATCGTCGACGAAGTCGACTCTATTTTAATTGATGAAGCAAGAACTCCTCTTATTATTTCAGGTCCGGCTAATAAAAGGGTTGAAGATTACGAAAGAGCAGATAAAGTAGCAAAACAGCTTGAAAAAGACAAACATTTTAAAGTTGACGAAAAAGACAAAGTCGTTCTTTTAACGGAAGAGGGTATAAGAAGGGCTGAGGAGCTTTTTGAAGTTGACAACCTTTATACTCCTGAAAACGCAATACTTGCACATCATTTGGATCAGGCTCTTAAAGCGAACTATCTGTTCCAGGAAGGAAAAGATTATATCGTAAGAAAAGGCGAAGTTTTAATAGTTGACGAGTTTACGGGAAGAATTGCGGAAGGAAGAAGATTCAGCGAAGGGCTCCACCAGGCATTGGAAGCCAAAGAAGGCGTGGAAATTCAGGAAGAATCACAGACTTTTGCGGAAACCACTTACCAAAACTATTTCAGACTTTATAAAAAACTTGCGGGTATGACAGGTACGGCTCAGACCGAAGCGACCGAATTTATAGAAATATACGGTCTTGAAGTTATATCTATCCCTACGAACAAACCTGTAATCAGAGCCGATAAAAACGATCTTGTTTATAAAACAGAAGAAGAAAAATTCGAAGCGGTCGTTAAAAAAATAAAAGAACTGCACAAAAAAGGCCAGCCGGTGCTTGTCGGTACTACAAGCGTGGAAAAAAGTGAATATTTAAGCCGTCTTCTTAAAAAAGAAAAAATCCCTCATACGGTGCTTAATGCGAAAAATCACGAAAAAGAGGCGCAGATTATTGCGGAAGCAGGTAAAAAAGGCGCTGTTACCGTTGCTACGAATATGGCCGGTAGGGGTGTCGATATTAAAATCGATGATGAAGTAAGAGAACTCGGCGGTCTTTACATTATCGGTACCGAAAGACATGAGAGCAGAAGGATTGACAATCAGTTAAGAGGACGTTCGGGTCGTCAGGGAGATCCGGGTGAGAGCCAGTTCTATCTTTCTTTGGAAGACGATCTTCTAAGAATATTCGGAAGCGAAAGAATTAAGAATATTATGGACAGGCTCGGAATAGACAGAGGCGAGCATATTGACAGTAAGATTGTTTCGCGTGCTATTGAAAACGCACAGAAAAAAGTTGAAACAATGCACTTTGAAGCCAGAAAACATATTCTTAAATACGACGACGTTGCGAATGAGCAGAGAAAAGTTATTTATGCTTTCCGTGATCAGCTTTTAGATCCAGGGTTTGATATAGATAAAAAAATAGAGGAAATAAGAGAAGAGTTTGTTGAATATATTTTATCTGAAGCCGAGATTTTCCCTCATTCTCTTGAAGAAGATTTTGATTATGATAATTTAATTGCACATCTGAAAGAATACACCGGAATAGAATTTACAAAAGAAGATCTGAGCGGCAAAGACTATGAAACTCTTAAAGAGTATCTGGTAAACAGATTAAAAGAAGAATATGAGAAAAAATTTGCAGAAGCCAGTGATGAGGACAAGAACAGAATTCAAAGACAGGTTATGCTTCAGGTTCTTGATGAGAGCTGGAGAGACCATCTGTATATGATGGATATCCTGAAAACCGGTATAGGATTAAGGGGCTACAACCAAAAAGACCCTCTTGTTGAATACAAAAAAGAAAGCTTTAATCTGTTCCAGGAACTTATTCAAAGAGTTAAAGTGGAAAGTATGAAGGTTCTCCATAATCTTCAGATTGAATATCAGCAACCAAATATTGATCCTGATATTGCGGAGTTTATGAATGCCATTAAGGGTAAAAATATTGACGAAATACTTAAAAACATCCCTGAAATTCCGGAAGAGATGGAACAGGCCGATATGGACGAGATTATGAAACAGCTTGAAAGCCAGACAGAAGCTTTAAAGGCTGAATTTGAAGCGAAACAGCAGAAAAAAAGAGTAAAAAGAAATGATCCGTGTCCTTGCGGCAGCGGTAAAAAATATAAAGACTGCTGCGGTAAAAGTCCTAAATTTTAATAATGAAAAATTAAAAACGGACGTAAAGGCAGAAGAGGTTGAATAAAAAATTCGTTAATTTTATAATTAAAAGATACCTCCGTTTTGACAGAAAACATCCGTTTATATATATCAGCTTTATTCTTGCCTTTTTAGGCATTATGACCGGTGTGGCAACGCTTATGATCGCTATGGGGATAATGAACGGTATGGATAAAGAGTTTGAAAAAAAACTTAAAGTTATGAATTATCCCATTACCGTATATTCTTCTTTGGTAAACGTTGACGACACTCTTCTTCACAGACTTGAAAAAAAATTCCCTAATTTCAAATACTCGCCATATATCGAAAGCAGCGCCGTTATTCAGAAAGGCTCTTTATACGGTGTTATGCTTTACGGTGTAGATTTTAAAAAAGAAGCCGGAATCAACTATATTTTCAAAAACGCCATAAAAGACATTAAAAAACCAGGACTTTTTGACGTAGTAGTCGGAAGCAGGCTTTTTAGCGACCTTGGAATAGTTAAAGGCGAAAAAGTTATTATGATTTTTTCTAAAATGACGCCTCTGGGCTTTGGAATTTCTCCTATACTTAAAAAGGTCAAAGTCGTATCTTACTTCAAAAGCGGACTTATCGCATACGATAAAGGCATAGCGTATATGAATATAAACGGGCTTAAAAGAATTCTTCACCAAAATTATTACAGCGGGATACATATATGGAGTCCTAATCCGTTTAAGGATATAGAAAAAATAAAAAAAGCCGTGCCTCCGGGAGTCGGAGTAATAGGCTGGTGGCAGCAGAACGGAAACTTTTTTGCAGCTTTGAAAATGGAAAAAAGAGCTCTTTTTCTGGTGCTTATGCTTATTATAATAGTAGCGGCTTTAAATATAATAAGCTCTCTTCTTATGATGATAATGAGTAAAAGAAAAGAGATTGCCCTTATGCTGAGCCTTGGCGCCAGCAACAGGGAAATTAAATCTATTTTTCTGAAACTCGGAACACTTATAGGTCTGATGGGAATTACATTCGGCGCAATAATAGGCGGTATAGGTATCTGGATTCTTAAAACGTTTGATATTATCAAGCTTCCGGCTGACGTTTACGGCGTCAGCAGACTGCCTATAGATTTGAGCCCGGTTGATTTCGGACTTATAATATTGGGTGCATTTGTGATTGTGATACTGTCAAGCATATATCCTGCCGTTAAAGCCGGTAAAACCGATGTGCTTGAAACTTTAAGATATGAATAATTTTTCCATTCCAATTTATATATTATGCTATAATTTCGTAAAAAAGGACGTTTTATGCAAGGCGCAATGACCGCTCTTATTACTCCGTTTAAAAACGGAAAAGTTGACGAAGAAACATATGCCTCACTTATACAAAGGCAGATTGACAACGGTATTGACTGGGTTGTTCCGGTCGGAACTACGGGAGAGAGTGCTACACTGACTCATGACGAGCATAAAAGATGTATTGAAATAGCCGTAGAGATTTGTAGAGGGACGAATACTAAAGTTTTAGCCGGGGCCGGAAGCAATTCTACCCATGAAAGTATAGATTTGGCTAAATTTGCCGAAGCGAAAGGTGCGGATGCGGTACTCAGCGTATCTCCGTATTATAACAAGCCTACTCAAAGAGGACTTTACGAACACTATAAAGCTCTTGCAAACGCAATTAAAATTCCTGTTGTTTTATATAACGTGCCGGGAAGAACCTGCAGCAATATAAATGTAGAAACAGCAATAAAACTTTTTAACGATGTTGAGAATATTATTGCCATTAAAGAAGCTACGGGAAGTATAGAAAACGTGGTTGCTCTATGTGCAAACAGCGATATAGCCGTAATAAGCGGAGATGACGCAATAAACTATCCGATAATGGCTACCGGAGGAAAAGGCTGTATTTCGGTGACTTCAAATCTTCTTCCTAACAGAATAGCCGAACTTATACACAGCGCTTTAAAAGGTGATTTTGATACAAGCAGGGCTATCAATGAAGAACTGTATGATATTAACAAAGTTCTTTTTGTGGAAAGCAATCCGATACCGATTAAATACGCAATGTATGAAGCCGGACTGATTCCTAGTCTGGAATACAGGCTGCCGCTTTGTGAACCGAGTGATGAAAACAAGGCGAAAATAAAAGAAGTTTTAAAAAAATATATTTAAAGGATTTTAATGAAGGGTAAAACGTTAGTAATAAGCGGGGCAACGAGAGGTATAGGCAAAGCGATAGCCGAAAGATTTGCAAAAGAGGGCGTTAATATAGCATTCACTTATAATTCAAACCAGGAAATAGCAGAAAATCTTGCAAAAGAGTGGCAGGAAAAATATGGAATTAAAGCCAAAGCGTATAAACTTAATATTTTGGAACCTGAAACATATAAAGATTTATTCAAACAGATTGACGAGGATTTTGACAGAGTCGATTTTTTCGTTTCGAACGCGATTATCAGCGGAAGAGCGGTTGTAGGAGGGTTCGGACCTTTTATGAGACTAAAACCAAAAGGAATATGCAATATATTTACCGCAACTGTCAACGCTTTTGTAGTAGGGGCTCAGGAAGCGGCTAAAAGAATGCAAAAAGTAGGAGGCGGAAGCATAATTTCTCTAAGTTCTACCGGGAATCTTGTTTATACTCCTAATTATGCAGGCCACGGAAGTTCTAAAGCAGCTGTTGAGACAATGGTTAAATATGCGGCTGCTGAGCTTGGAGAATGGGGAATCAGGGTCAATGCCGTAAGCGGAGGTCCTATTGATACGGATGCCCTTAAAGCGTTTCCTAATTATGAAGAAGTAAAAGCCGAAGTTGAAAAAAGAAGCCCTCTTAACAGAATGGGTGTACCGGAAGATTTGGCCGGAATAACATACTTTTTATGTACGGATGAAGCCAGCTGGATAACTGGTCAGACTGTTGTTGTTGACGGCGGAACTACATTCGGAGGAAAGATCGGTTAATGTCAATAATTACTGATGACGGTATCAAACTGTACAGATACGAACTTTGGAAAAAGAGATTAAAAAACGTTCCTAATATATTGGCTTTTATAAGAGTCTTACTGGCGTTTTTGATGTATCTGTTTTTGGTGGACAGAGATATGTTTGCAGGTATTCATCCGAGCTGGATGGACTATTTTGCGGCTTTAATATTTGTAATAGCAAGTATTACCGACTTTTTTGACGGTTTTATTGCAAGAAATTTTGACGCAAGCAGCAAACTCGGAGAAATTTTGGATCCTTTGGCCGATAAAATGCTTATCTTAGGGGCATTTTTGGGTCTTTTGTTTTTACACAGGGCAAACGCCTGGGCGATATATCTTATCTTAGTCAGAGAGTTTTTTATTACAGCTCTTAGAATTTCAATGGCTCAGGAAGGATTAAGCGTAAAAGCGTCTATGGCGGGGAAAGTAAAAACTGTTTCTCAAATGGGGGCTATAGGGTTTTTGCTTATGAACTGGCCCTGTGCAAACTGTCTTTTATGGATTGCGGTTGTTCTGACGCTTTACAGCGGATACGATTATATTAAAGTTTATGTGAAAGCTCAAAATGATTAGTGCGATAATAATACTTTCTTTTTTAATTTTTTTCCATGAATTCGGACATTTTTTAATGGCAAAACTTGTCGGTGTCAAAGTAGAGGTTTTTTCAATCGGTTTTGGAAAAAAACTTGTCTGTAAGAAATTCGGAGAAACCGAATGGTGTCTAAGCGCCGTGCCTTTAGGAGGATATGTCCAGATGAAAGGGCAGGACGACTCAAATCCGTATGTAAAAAGCGACGATCCGGATTCGTATAACGCAAAATCTCCCTGGCAGAGAATTCTGATACTTCTGGGAGGTCCAGGATTTAATTTTTTACTGGCTTTTTTGATTTATCTGTTTATTGCGTTTACAGGATGGACGAAACTCGCTCCGGTAGTCGGTCAGACAATTCCGAATACGCCTGCCGCAAAAGTGCTGAAAAAAGGCGATAAAATTATTGAAATAAACGGAGTAAAAATACGTTCATGGGATGATATATCGCCTTTGGTGCAAAAATATTCCGTATTGCATATGGAAATTCTAAGAAACGGCAGAATTTTTAATATTACACTCAAACCGAAAGTAGAAACGGCTAAAAACGTTTTTAACGAAGAAGTAAAAAGAAAAATAGTGGGAATCGTTCCGAGCGGAGATATTATAAAGGTGCATTACGGAGTTTTGGAAGCGTTTAAAGTGGCGTGGGATAAATTCGTAAGCGATTCAACGCTTATAGTAAAAGGCGTTCAAAAACTTATTACCGGTGCGGTAGGGCTTAATACGTTAAGCGGTCCTATAGGAATAGTGGATATTACCGCAAAAGTAGCAAGTTACGGGTGGCAGCCGTTATTGCTTCTCGCAGCGCTTCTCAGTGTAAACTTAGGGGTGCTAAACCTTCTGCCGATACCGGCTCTTGACGGAGGGCATATAATGTTCAATCTGTATGAGGCTGTTTTCAGAAGAGAAGTGAGCGAAGAGATAATGGTCAAGCTTACAATAGGGGGCTGGATAATACTCGGCTCTTTAATGCTTATCGGTGTTTACAACGACCTTCACAGGTTAATAGGAGGATAAAATGACGTTAGACGAATTAATTCAAAGAGTTGAAGAAGCAAGGCTTAGAAGAAGCGAACATCTTATAGTCCAGATCGTAGCCGTTACAAAATATACAAAAGATACGGAGCCTCTAAGAAAACTTTATAACGAAGGGCAGAGGGCTTTTGGGGAAAACAGGGTACAGGATATGGAAGATAAAGTAAACGCCCTTAGCGATCTGCCTATCGAGTGGCATTTTATCGGCAATCTGCAAAAGAATAAAATCAATAAACTTTTAAAATTAAATCCTTTTATGATCCAGTCAATCAACTCTTATGAACTGGCCGAAGCAATTAATAAAAGAACGGATAAACCTGTAAGATGCCTTCTTGAGATAAACTCGGCAAAAGAGCCTACAAAACACGGTTTACAGCCGGAACTTGCTGTTGAGACGTATCTGAAAATCAAAGAAAATCTTCCTAATATTAACCTTCAGGGTGTTATGACGATAGGCGCGCATGTCGATGACGAAGAAGAGATCAGAAAGAGTTTCAGACTGACATATAAAATATTTGAACAGCTTAAACCTTACGGAGCGAAGATATGCTCTATGGGTATGAGCGGGGATTTCGAAATAGCGATAGAAGAGGGCTCTAATATGATAAGGGTCGGAAGCGCTTTACTGAACTCATATCTATGAAAACAACGGCATCCGTAGTAATCAGGATTATAATCTGGATTATTCTAATATTCGGAGGTATTGCGCTTTCCCTTTATTTGGATTTAAAGTATTTTAAATCCCTTCTTTTTAATCCTTATTTTCATTTTATAACTTTAATATTAGGCTTTTTTGCACTGAAACTTGCTTTCCACGCCGCAGCGGTAGGAGGCAGGGAGCTTAAAAGAAAAGGGAGAGACGGTGATATACCGAGACTTGAAACGAACAGACTTGTGACTTCGGGTATATACGAATGTACACGTCATCCCATGCTATTCGGACTTATGCTGCTGCCGTTGGGAGTAGCTCTTTTTTTAGGGCTTCCGAGTTTTATATTTTTTATCGCTCCACTTGAAGCTTTTTTTATATTTATAATGGTTGTTACCCTTGAAGAAAAAGAAGCATATATAAAATTCGGAGACGATTATCTTAAATATAAAGAAAAAACACCCCTGTTTCCAAAAACAAAGGAGTGTTTTAAAAAGCTATTTTTTGATTAGTTTAACGGTTACGCTTTTATCAAAATATTTTTTAATTTCTTCTACTTTTTCAGGAGTCAGGGAGTTTATTTTCTCTTCATATTCCAAAAGAGGCGTTATGTCTCCTTTTGCGAAATAATCTCCGTAAATATTGCTGACCCCGCTGGAGCTTTCAAGCTGAGTTAAAAAATCCATTTTTGTCTGATTTTTTACTTTGTTCAGCGCTTTTTTGGTTATTTTAGTATTTAGTATCTCTTTTTTAAGTTCTTTTTCTACTGTGTCCGGACTGATACCCGGATTGCATATCGCAAGAGCCAAAAACACTCCCGGATCGATCAGTTCCATATTGTATGCGTATACTTCACTGACTAACGCTTTTTTATTAATAAGTTTTTCTCTTAAAGTTCCGCTTTTGCCTCCGCTTAATATTTCACTGTAGGCGCTCAGGGCAAACTGGTCTTCATGTCTGAAATCCGGAATTCTGTAAGCAATTGCGACTATGTCGACCTCGGTGTCTCTTTTAACGGTTATATGTCTGTCTCCGTCAAGTTCCGGCTCTTTCATATGCACATCCGGGATTTTTTTACGGTTTTTAATATGTGAGAAATATTTTTCCGCTGCGTTGAATACCTTTTGAGGTTCAATATCTCCGGCTACGAGCAAAAACGCGTTTTTAGGCTGATAGTAGGTTTTATGAAAATCTCTGATATCGTTTATTGTCCAGTTTAAAATATCGTCTTTAAATCCTATAGGCGTCCAGTGATAAGGATGGTAAAGATATGTGTTGTTAAACAGTCTGAAATAGAGATACCCGATAGGATTGTTATCCGTTCTCCAGAGTCTTTCTTCATAAACTACTTTTCTCTCGCGCTGAAATTCGTCGTCGTTAAGATTTAAATTTTCCATAACTTCACTGAAAAGCTCAAACGTTTTATCAAGATAAGTGCTGGAAGTTTTTATGTAATAGTGTGTATAGTCAAACCCGGTTGATGCGTTGTCAACTCCGCCCAGGCTTTTTACTATTTTATCGAAATCTCCCTCAGCAAGGTTTTTTGTAGATTTAAAATTCATGTGTTCGAGCATATGGGCTATTCCGCTTTTACCCATTATTTCGTTTCTGCTTCCGACTTTATAAAAAATATTGCTTGTAATTACGTTGGAGCCTTTATTCACAGGAATCGCTATTACATCTAAGCCGTTTTTCAGTTTATGCGTATAGAATTTATGAAGCATTGAACGCCTTTTTTTGTGTTATCATATCATAAAAATTATTAAGGATAAAGAATGTATGATATTTTGGTAATAGGCGGCGGTGTTTCCGGGTTTGTGGCGGCGGTTAACGCCAAAAGGTTTTATCCGGCGAAAAGAGTGGCCCTTATAGAAAAAAATCCAAAAAAACTTATACCTTGCGGGATACCTTATATATTTAACACATACGAAATAGACGATGATTTAATGCATCTTGAAAAAAAACTGAAAAAATTCGGAGTCGAACTAATAAAAGGCAGTGTCGAAGGCGTAAATATTAACAGTAAGATTGTTATGTTAAGTAAAGATGCGGATATTGACAAAACAGGGCAGAAAAAACGCCTGGAATACGAAAAGCTGATAATAGCCACCGGCTCCACACCTCTTATTCCGCCTATTGAAGGGATTGAAAACGCTTATTTTATAAAAAAAGAATACGATTATTTAAAAAAGCTTGTTTCAAAAACAAAAGACGCCGAAAACATCACAATTATAGGAGGAGGGTTTATAGGTCTTGAAATTGCGGATGAACTGAGTAAAAATAAAAACGTAACGCTGATTGAGGCAATGGATTCCCTTCTTCCGAATTCTTTTGACGATGACTACTCTTTGGAAGTAAAAGAGCTTTTAAGCAAAAAAGTAAATATAGTTTTAAATTCAAAAGTTACAAAAATAACGGATAAACACATTTATCTGGATAACGTTGAAATTAAAAGCGATCTTACTATTGTCGCTACCGGATTTAAGCCCAATACCGAAATGTTTAAAAACATTCTTCCTTTAAATGAAAAAGGTTTTATACAGGCGGACGATTATTTCAGGGTTGATAAGGACGTATACGCCGTTGGAGACTGTGTAGAGCATAAAGAGTTTTTTACCTCTAATCCAACTCCTTTAATGCTTGCGTCCACCGCTGCGTTTGATGCAAGGATAGCCGCAGCGAATCTGTATAATCTGAGAATCATCAGACATAATAAAGACGCGCTAAACATCTATTCCACCGTTATCGAAGGAAGAATGTTCGCAGCAGTCGGTATTACTGAAAAAATGGCTAAAAAACAGGGATTTGAAATAATTGCGGCAAAAACCTCGACACCGTCTACACATCCGCCTAAATTTTCACATTCGACTGACGTAAAATTAAAACTTATTTTTTCAAAAAAAGATTTATATCTTTTAGGCGCTCAGATAAGCGGAGGCTTGAACAGTGCGGAATTAATAAATATATTAAGCCTTGCAATACAAAAAAATGCAACGGCTACGGACTTATATACTATGCAGATAGGCACACACCCTATACTGACTCCTCCTCCGACTTTTTATCCGGTTTCGGCTACGGCTGCGGAGGCTCTTAAGGAGTTTTAGGCTTTGGATTTATTCTCAAGTTTTTTAGGAATTTCTATTCCTATTGCTTCGCTTATATGAGAAAAACCGTCTTTTTTCAGGAGTTCTATTAATCCTCTGTTGATTTCTCCTACGATTCCGGGACCTTTGTAAATTATGGCCGTGTAAACCTGTAAAAGAGAAGCTCCGGCTTTTATTCTTTTATATGCTTCTTCGGCGCTGTCTATGCCTCCTACACTTATAATAGGTACTTGTCCGAATACTTCGCCGGCCACAATTCTAAGAACTTCGTAGCTTCTTTGAGCCAGAGGTTTTCCGGAAATTCCGCCTCTTTTTATTTCACTTCCGACCAAATCGTAATTTACAGTCGTATTCGTGACTATTATCCCGTCTGCTCCCGCTAAAACGGAATAGTTTGCAAGATTTATAATCAGTTCGTCTTCCATATCCGGAGAAAATTTAATCAAAACAGGTTTTTGAGTGAGGCTTTTGAGCTCCCCGAACAGATTTGATATAAATTCTGCATTCAGGAGGTCTCTTAAACCAGGAGTGTTCGGAGAGGAAATGTTTACTACAAAAAAGTCCACTACGTCGTTTAATTCTTTTACGAGTATTTTATAATCTTCTACAGCTTTATCTTCCGGAGTCGTTTTGTTTTTACCTATATTGGCCCCTATGGGAAGTATATACGGATATATTTTTTTAAGTCTTTTTTTGATTACCTGAACACCTTCATTGTTAAAACCGTAAGCGTTTTGGACTGCTTCATATTCGATATGTCTCCAGGCTCTCGGCTTTTCGTTTCCCGGCTGCGGTTTGGGAGTTACGGCTCCTATTTCTCCCCAGCCAAAGCCTAAAGCAGGCCAGCCGTATACCATTGTTGCATGTTTGTCAAATCCAGCGGCTACACCTACGGGGTTTTTAAATTCCAGGTTCCAGATTTTCTGATTAAGCATCGGATCGTCAACAAAATTCGCTTTAACAAGAGGATTAAAAAAAAGAGGACATCTTCTTGCGGTTCTGAAAGCCATATCCACCAGATCGTGTGCAAGTTCCGGATCCGTTTTGTAAATCAGGGGTTTTATCATATCAAAAAAACTCATAAGAGACCTTTTTTGTTAAAATTATACATTAAATTTAAAAAAAGGATTAATTTGAACGCCAAAATATACGGTATTCTCGGAAGCGCATTTTTATGTATGAGCTTTATTCCGGCTGTATCGATACTTTTTACCATACTTGGATTGATTTTTCTGGGAATTTCTTTAAATCTGTATTCAAAAGAAAACGAAAAAATATTTAATTATTTTCTTATTGCTTCAATACTCGCGTTTGTGGCTTCCATGCTGTTTTATTTCAAACTCGTCGCCGTAATAACTAGCATGATACTTTCATTGCTGTCGTCAAACCCGATTATTCCGATAACTCTATCAATCATTATCTATTTTAGCGTTTATTACGTTTTGCAGATAATCAGTGCGGTTTATTTTAAAAAAAGTTTTTATCTCTTAGGAGAGTTGTTTAACAATAAACTGCTGAAAACAGGGGGATTGTTTTTGGTGGCCGGAGCCGTATTGAATATTTTTTTCATCGGACTTATCATCTGGACTCTCGGATGGCTTTTGATAATGCTTGGATTTTTTACTATTGAGGAAATAATAGACGCTGAAATTATTGAAGATGTGAAACTGATAGAGAAAGATTAAACTTTCTCCCATACAGTGCCGTTTGGCGTGTCCTGTATCTGAATACCCATTGAATTTAATTCGTCTCTTATCTTATCGGCAAGTTCGAAATTTTTTTCTTTTTTGGCTTCGGCTCTTTTAGAAATAAGTTCGTTGATTTTAGATTTAGTCTCTTCATCTATTCCGGCCTGGAAATATTCGTAAGCATCACTGCCGCCGACTCCCAAAAGAGCGTCGATAAATTCTATATTGCTTAAAATTTTCTGTTTTAAAGCCTTGTCTTTAGGGTTTTTGTCAAGGTTTTCGTTTGCTTCTTTAACGAATTCATCTACAACCGCAAGAGCTTTTGAGATGTTTAAATCATCACTCATGGCTTCAAGAAGTTTGGATTCAAACTCGGCGTCTTGCTGCTTTTTATTAAGTCCGTAAATTCTTTTTTTCAGTCTGTAAAGTTTATCGAGCCTTTTTTTGCTGGCAATCAGGTCTTCTTCGCTGAAATTCAGAGGAGCTCTGTAGTGCGTGCTCATAAGATAAAATCTTAAAACTTCTCCGGGATAGTGTTTAAGGGCATCTTTTACGAAAAAGCTGTTGCCAAGAGATTTACTCATTTTTTCGCCGTTAATCTGAACGAATCCGTTATGCATCCAGTATTTTGCCAGATGTTCTCCGTATGCGCAGCGTGTCTGAGCCTCTTCGTTTTCATGGTGAGGGAAAAACAGATCAGCCCCTCCGCCGTGTATGTCTATTTCATATTCTCCGCTGTAAGCGATATGTTTTTTAATCATTGCGCTGCACTCTATATGCCATCCGGGTCTTCCGCTTCCGAAAGGTGAATCGAAACATACGTCGCCTTCGCCTTTGCATGCTTTCCAGAGGGCAAAATCGGCCGCATTTCTTTTGCCTTCGGTGTCAACCCTGTGCATTACCTCATCTTCCTGGCATTTATTTGATAGTTTGCAGTATTCCGGGTCTTTGCTGACGTCAAAATAGATATCGCCGTTCGGAAGCTGATAAGCATAGCCTTTGTCCAGCAGATGTCCTATCAGATCAAACATAGCTTCAAGAGATTCCGTGGCTTTGGGCTCTATATCCGCCCTTTGCACATTCATGGCTTCCATGTCTCTTAAATAGGAATTTATATAAAATTCGGTAATTTCTTTAAGAGACTGTCCGGTTTTATTCATTTTATTTATTATTTTGTCGTCTATGTCGGTAAAGTTTTTAACAAACGTAACTTTATATCCCAGTGCTTTAAGCGTCCTTCTTAACAGATCAAAACTTATAGAGCTTCTCGCATGCCCCAAATGAGCGTCGTCATATACCGTAGGACCGCATACGTAAATCCTGGCTTCCCCTTCTTTAATAGGTTTAAATTCGACTTTTTGTTTAAGATGTGAATCGTATATTGTCATACTGCTCCTTTAAATATGTGCTAATATCCATAATATTGTTATTCTAAAAACTATAGCGATAATTATACTACTTAATATAACCAAAACCATATAAAAAAGATATTTTTTTTCAAAAAACTCCAAAAATTTATTAAATCCGAACTCTTTTAGAGTCAGTACGAATAAAACCATACCGCTTATACTGCTTGCAAGTGCCAGTCCGTATACTTTAAGAGGGTAAAGCAGTATAATTGAAAGTATGATGTTTACTATGAGCGCATATGCGGAGATTTTAGCGGCTTTTATGTGTCTGTGCGTTGCGTACAGATAGCTCGAAAAGAGTTTGTTCAGACCGTACGGAATCAGCCCCAGCATATACATGATAAGAACTACAGAGGTTATTTCGGCGTTTTTTTCCGTAAACGCCCCGTGTTCGAACAGGAGTTTTATTATTTCTTTCGAGTCAGCTATAGCGACTATTGAAGCCGCAATAAGCAGATAAAACAGAATCCAGAATGTTTTTTTCATTGAAGAAAAAGCGCTTTTTTCTTTTCCCTCGTTAAGCTCTTTTGTTATTTTAGGAAACAGAACCGTTGAGACGGCAATTGCAAAAAGTGCAAACGGCAGCTGAAAAAGTCTGTTTGCGTAGTATAAATAACTTATGCTTCCCGCGGTTAAAAACGTTGCAAGCCAAGTATCGATAAACGAACTTATCTGAGCGGTGGAATTGCCTAGCACTGAGGGCAGAAAATGTTTTTTGAACTGCGTAATATCCTGTTTTTTTCTGCTTTTGGCTCCTATATACAGAAGTTTTAGTATTCTGTATTTTTTTGCTGCGATCACATGTGCGATAACCTGTGCAAAACCTCCCGCTATTACGCCGAAACTCATATACCAGATAATCTGTTCTTTTGGCAGATTCATCGAAAGCAGAAGCGATATGATTATAGATATATTCAGCAGTGCCGTCGAAAAGGCCGTTGTTGCAAAATGTTTCTTATACTGCAGAAGACTTGCAAGAAACGTGACAATAAATATTAAATCCAGATACCAGAAGTTTAACGCTACAAGAGGAGAGGCCAGTTTTTTTGCTTCGGGCGAAAAGCCGTATGCCAGCACGTCTGTTACGATATTTGAGAAGAATGTGACAAAGAGCGATAAAATCAGTATAATTATAAATAATTTTTTAAAAACGAGCCATGCGAATTTCGGTTTGTTTTTAGAAGCGGCATAGCTTGGCAGAAAGCTTTGTGTAAAGGCGCCTTCGGCAAAAATCCGTCTGAACAGGTTTGGAAATTTAAAAGCCACGAAAAAAATATCGGAATAGATATTTGCGCCTAGAATGGAAGCACTTAACAAATCACGGATAAAGCCTAGGATTCTTGAATTAAAGATTCCTATAAAATTAACGATTATATTTTTAAACATAAAACGTATTTTACCAAAAGGATGAGATTGGGTATATTTGATTTTTTGAAAAAGGAAGAAAAAACGGTAAAAAAGGAAGTTCTGCCGTATGTTGTAAGAACGGAAAACGTTAACGAAGCTTTGCTTAAAATATCTGCAAGCAACAACATTCCGCTTTCTTCTCTGGATTTTGACATACTTGATTTTACAACATATATAAAAATCGGAAGCAACAGTGAGTTTGTAGAGCTTGACGATCAGAGCAGGGAACTCGTCCATATGGAAGATTTTTTAATTAATGAAGAGAATGAAATAAAACAGGTATATGAGATTGAAATAAAAAGAGCCGAATTCAGCGATGACTTTGAACTGATCGGAGAAGTGAAAATCAACAGATTTATGACACATGCCGTTTATATTGTAAAACCTGAATCCCTTTTAATTTATAAGCCGGATCTTCAGGAAAGGTTAAAAACCGAACTGAATAAAAAGAAAATCAAAAACTCCATGCTTATTGAACTGTTTGACGACAAAATGAATCAGGACATAGAAAAGGTTGTCGCTAAAATACGTGTTTTGGGCCAGCTGGAACAGGAAGAAGAGATCGAACTGTGTCAGGGGATTGATCCTGTTGAAAATATTGAAGGCAAAGTGATATATCATTATCTTAAAAAGAAAGAAAGTATAAAAAACGAACTTATTTTCCCTGTTAAAACAGGAGATGTGCTTATTGAAATCATTAAACCGATGCAGGGAAGAAACGGAAGGGACTGCAGGGGTAAAATAATTAAAATACCGGAAGTGAGGGAATTTGAAATTCCTAATATTACGTTTAACCCCGAAGAGATAAAAAAAGAAGAAGACGATAAAAAAATCTTATATATCGCCCTTAAAGACGGATATATATACAAAGACGGAGATTCTTATACCATAAAAGACGAGATGGAAATAGCCCAGATAAATCTTCAAACGGGTAACGTCAGCGGTGCTAAAGATTCAAACGTTAAACTCGACGTAAAAGAAAGCGATGCGTTAAAAGAAGCGATTGCAGACAATATGACGGTTGAAACCACCATTCTCATAGTCCGTGGAAACGTAGGAAAAGCTGCTAAAATAAACGCAAAAGAGCTGACCATAGAAGGACAGACTCACCAAAAAGCAAAAATTTACGCCGATAAAGCTTTTATAAATATTCATAAAGGATATGTTGAAGGTAAAGAAATTGAAATCAACAGACTTGAAAGCGGCATTGTAAAAGGGAAAAAAGTAAAAATAAAACAGGCTATAGGAGGTAAAATAGTAGCCGAAGAAGTAGAATTTGAAATAATGGGCTCCCACGTAGAGGTTTATGCTCTGAAACAGATAAAAATAAACAAACTCAAAGGCAGTGAAAACAGACTGATAATTTCTCCTTTGGAAGTTTTAGGCCTTAATGCCGATGCGGATAAACTTGAAAAAATGATAGAGGAAGTGAAAAGAAACCTGGAAATTAAAACAAAAGAATACAATAAAAGAAAAGAAGTTCTGTTAAAAAACAAGCCGACAATAGAAAAATATATGAAAACCTACAAGGAAAACAAAGCAAAAGGCGTAAAGACTTCCGCAGTAATTTTAAAGAAAATAAAAGAATATAATGAATTTAAAGATAAAACGCTTGAACTTAAAAATGAAATTTTACTGCTTCAAAAAGATCTTCAGGAGCTTCACGAAACACTTCAGAACTATCAGACGGCGATATTTAACGCCAAAATTATTTCATGTTCTCCCTGGAGCGCATTTAACAGAATAGAATTTGACATGGTGGAGCCTCCCGTTAAGCTGAGATATGACACCAAAGGCAGCGAAGGGGTTTGCGGGTTTAAATTAAAAGATTACGGAGATACGTATAAAATAGTAAAAATAAAGGTTGATGACAATGATTGCGGCTCTTAGGGGAAAAGTATTTGAAAAAAACGAAGGTAAAATACTGCTTGATGTAAACGGAGTAATATATGAACTTAACGTCAGTATGCTTACTTTTTCTTCCGTAAACGAAGAAGGGCTTTTTTACATAACGGAAAAAATTTCCGAAAATGAATATACGCTTTACGGTTTCACGGATAAAAACGAAAAAAAATTATTTGACAGTCTTATAAAATTAAACGGAGTAGGGCCTAAAGTGGCTCTTGCAATATGCTCTACCTATACTCCGGAAACATTTATGGATATAATT
Source organism: Nautilia abyssi (assembly GCF_055388085.1). Lineage (NCBI taxonomy): Bacteria > Pseudomonadati > Campylobacterota > Epsilonproteobacteria > Nautiliales > Nautiliaceae > Nautilia > Nautilia abyssi. The sequence goes on from NZ_AP042376.1 coordinate 555,955, forward strand.
TCAAAACAGGATATAAACGCTTTAAAAAAAGTTCCGGGAATAGGGCCTAAAAGTGCTAAAAGAATATTAATGGAAATGGGGGATTTTGATATTGAAATTCAAAATCCGGTATTAAATCAGGCACTTAACGCTCTTGAAAGCCTCGGATTTAATAAAAACGATGTTTTAAAAGCCTTAAACGGACTTGACGGCACACTTGAAGAAATAATAAAAGAAGCACTGAAAAGATTAAGTAAATAAGGAGAAGTATGAAGTTTGCGGTGTTATTCGGAGGAAACAGTTTTGAACATGAGATTTCAATCGTAAGCGCTATTACGCTAAAAGAAAAAATAAAACAGCACGAACTCGATTTTATATTTATCGATCAGGACAGGGATTTATATTTAATTGAAAAAAAAGATATGAAAAGCAAATATTTTTCAAGCGGAGAATATAAAAAATCTCAAAAAGTCGAGTTTGCAAAAGGCGGATTCAGATATTTTAAAGGCTTCATAAAGAAAGAATATTATGTTAATTATGATGCAGTGATAAATCTTATCCACGGAAGAGACGGCGAAGACGGCAAACTGGCCGGGATACTTGAGTTTTTTGAAATTAAAGCCGTTACTCCAAACACGGAAGCTTCGGCCATCAGTTATAATAAAGTTTTGACGAAGGCTTATGCAAAAGAAATGGGAGTAGAGGTTATAGATTATGAAATAATAGACAGTCCGTCAACCAAATTCGATTTTCCTGTGATTATAAAGCCTGCAAGACTCGGAAGCAGTATCGGAGTAAGTATCGCAAGAAACAGCGAAGAGCTTACATATGCTTTTGACGTTGCTAAAGAATTTGACGATCTGATTATTGCAGAGCCTTTTATTGAGGGCATAAACGAATATAATCTTGCAGGATTTTTAACTGAAAACGGATTTGTTTTCTCAAAAATAGAAAAGGTTACGAAAAAAGAATATCTTGACTTTGAAAAAAAATATATGGATTTCAGCAGAAAAGAGACGGAATTTAAAGAGGTAGATAAAAATATTGAAGCAAGCATTAAAGCCGCTTTTGAAAAAATATACAATACGACTTTCCGAAATGCGTTAATCAGATGTGATTTTTTTGAAAAGGACGGGACTGTTTATCTGAATGAAATTAATCCGATACCGGGAAGTCTTGCCAACTATCTTTTTGATGATTTTGATTCCGTTTTGACAGAACTGGCAAAAAATATTAAAACCGAAGAAAAAATAACTATAGATTATCAATATATAAATAAGATACAAATGGCAAAAGGAAAGTGATTTAAATAAAGGGGTTTTATGACTTACAGATTTATAGTTTCAGGAAGGGTACAGGGAGTCTGGTACAGAAAATTTATACAGCAGAATGCCAAAAAAGCCGGCTTTAAGGGATATGTGAAAAATCTGCCCGACGGAACGGTTGAAGCCGTTGCTGACATCGAAAACGAAGAGAAATTAAAAGAGTTTTTAAATATTTTAAAAGAGGGCTCTCCTTACAGCGAAGTAAAAGATATAGAAGTTGAACCGTTACAGGACCAGAACTTTGATGATTTTGAAATAAGGTATTAATATGTATGAACTTTTTGGATTAATAGTCAATTTTATAACCGCTTATATTTTAGGATTTTATATTATAACCGTATTACAGTGGTACAACTATAAAATCAGCAGGATAATATTTCATTTTCATAAGCCGCTGTGGCATCTGCTGTATTTTGTAATTCCGATAGTTACATATATTGCGGCATATAAGTTTTTTTGGATATATCTGTTTTTCGGTTTGATCCCTTCGCTTCTGATATGGCAAAGACGCGTAAAAGGATTAAACGTTACACAAAGAGTGAAAAGGTTTTTTATATATTTAGGTCTTTTTGAAACACTCAATCTGGTGTTTTTAAACAAGCTTCATTACAATCCCGGAATAGGGGTGCTGGCCGTACTTATATGTGCTGTGGCGGCTTCCGAAATTACCGAATATATTCTGTTTTTAAAATTCAAATCCCAGGCAAAAGAAAAACTCTCCAAAATAAATCCAAAAATTGTTGCGATTACTGCAAGCTATGGAAAAACATCTATCAAAAATTATCTTTATCAGATTATAAAAGACAGTTTCAGGGTGTATAAAACTCCGAGAAGCGTTAACACCATAAAAGGTATTGTTAAAGATATAAACGTAGATATGCCCGAAAATATTGAGATATATATAGCTGAGGCCGGTGCAAGGGAAAAGGGCGATATTTTAGAAATCGTTAAATTTTTGGAAAATGAATATTCAATTTTAGGCAAAATTGGTCCGCAGCATATAGAATATTTTAAAACGCTTGATAATATTAAAAAAACAAAATTAGAGATTTTTCAGACTCCTAAACTCAAAAAAGGTTTTTCATATGAAGTCCCTTATAACGAAAAGGTAGAAGTTATAAAAGATAAAATTAAAAACATAAAAGCAACTCTGGACGGTATAAAATGGGATGTTGAAATCGGAGGCAGGTTATATTCTTTTGAATGTGGCGTATTAGGCGGATTTAATGCCGTAAACGTAACACTTGCAGTATTTCAGGCTTTAGAATTGGGGCTTAGTATTGAAGAAATACAAAATAAAGTGCTAAAATTAGAATCAGTGCCTCACAGGCTCCAAAAAATAGAAGTCGGAGGTAAAATTATTATTGACGACAGTTTTAACGGAAATCTGGAGGGAATGCTCGAGTCTTACGATTTGGTTAGCCGGTATGAAGGTAAAAAAGTTCTTGTTACGCCGGGAATAGTTGAAGCAACGGAAGAACAGAATATTAAACTGGCTAAAAAAATAGACCAGGTTTTTGATCTGGTGATTTTAACGGGGAATATAAATAAAAAAACTCTTTGCAACAATATTACAAGAGCAGATAAAATTGTATTGAAGACTAAGAGAGATTTGGAAAAAATCTTAGCCGAAAACACAAAAGCGGGGGATTTAATACTGTTTAGCAATGATACTCCTGAATATCTTTAAAGGATGAAGAATGTGTGAAAATGTTTATAAATTTACCGATAAATTTATGAATCCGTTTTTTAATCTGACGATGCCTCTTAGCAATCACATAGATTTAGCTATTTTCGGGGCGTTTGTTTTTGTTTTAGTTCTTTCTTTTGTTCCGAAAACGGATCTTTTTATAGAAAAGCTTACTAAGTTTTTTATGATTCTTGCTTCAATCTCATTAATCATACTGACATTAATAGTCAGTTACGACGTTATAGCAAGAAAACTTTTTCATGGCGGAAGTATTGCGCTGCAGGAGCTTGAATGGCACCTGTATGATTTGACTTTTTTATTTGCGATAGCTTATACAATGAGCAGGGACAAACATGTCAGAGTCGATATTTTTTATGACAGATTTTCCGTTAAAACAAAAGCGATTATTCAGATTATAACCGTTTTGTTTTTCGTAGTGCCTTTTGCAACGCTTATTATTGCGGAAGCCATACCTTTCGTACAGATGAGTTATGCAATGCATGAACAGTCTGGCGATCCGGGCGGTCTCGGGTGCAGATGGATTATAAAAAGTACTATGATTATAGGGTTTGTGCTTGTTCTGCTTCAAAGTATTTCTGAATTAAAAAAAGCATATTATAAACTTAGACATTCAAAAGGATAAAAATGACGGGGTTAATATTATTTGCAGTTGCTTTTATTTTGTTAATGCTGGGTATACCTGTTGCTTTTGCATTTGGTGCAAGCGCGGTTTTTGCCGCCTGGATTGATCCTAACGTCGGTCTTCAGGTTTTCGGTCTTCTTCCTTACAGAATATTCGGAAGGATGGACAACGTAATTTTAATGGCTGTTCCTTTGTTTATTTTTATGGGGCTTATTTTGGAAAAAAGCAAAATAGCCGAAAAAATGCTTGAATCGATAGGAGAGCTTTTCGGACCTGTCAGAGGAGGGCTTGCGATAGCCATTGTTATAGTAGGTGCCATTCTGGCTGCCACTATGGGTATTGTTGCTGCCAGTGTTGTTATGATGACTACTATTTCGCTTCCTGTTATGTTAAAACACGGTTATTCTCCTAGACTTGCAGGTGGAGTTATTGCAGCAAGCGGAACACTTGGACAGCTAATTCCTCCTAGTATTGTTTTGATTATTTTGGGTGCGGTTATGAATATCAGTGTGGGAGATCTGTTTAAAGCCGCCGTTATTCCGGGACTGATTGTTGTATGTTTATATATAATGTATATACTTATACTTTCATTTTTTAAACCTGAAATTGCTCCGGCAATTAAAACCGACAAACCATATTCCCAGATTCTTATAGAAGCCGTTAAATCCCTTGTGGCTCCCGCTATTTTAATAGCTATAGTATTGGGGAGTGTGTTTACAGGATTTGCAACACCTACGGAATCAGCCGCAGTCGGTGCGTTAGGTTCTATTATTCTGGCTGTTTTTTACGGCACGTTTAGCTGGGATTTGCTTAAATATGCTGCAAAAGAAACAGTTACGATGACGGGCATGATTTTTATGATTTTAATCGGTGCGGCCGCATTTTCTCTCGTATTTAACGAATCAGGAGCAGGGGATATCGTAACCTCTTTCTTTACGGACGATATATCAAGCAAATATATTTTTATTTTCTTTGCTATGTCTCTGATTTTTATATTAGGATTTTTTGTAGACTTTATTGAAATCACATTTATTATTATTCCTATACTTCTTCCGATTGTACAGGAGTTTAATATTGATCCGTTATGGTTTGCTCTGTTAATTGCGATTAACTTGCAGACTTCGTTTTTAACTCCGCCTTTTGGATTCAGTCTTTTCTTTTTAAAAGGCGCGGCAGGCAATAAAATACAGACAAAAGACCTGTATATTGGGATTATTCCGTTTATATTGTTCCAGATTATTACACTGCTGATAATTTTCTTCTTTCCGCATTTAGTGGAGATATTAGTTAAATAATGGTTTATATTGGCACAAGCGGTTATTATTATAAAAACTGGGTAGGGGAATTTTATCCCCCTTCTATAATGAAATATCACTATTTCGATTATTATGCCAATCATTTCAATTCGTTAGAGTTAAATTCCACTTTTTACCGTTTTCCCAAAATTCAGACAATGAGATCTTGGAAATATAAATTAAAAAATTATCCGGAATTTAAACTTTCGGTAAAAGTCAGCAGAAACATCACCCATAAAAACAGATTAAAAGACACTGACTTAATGAAAGACTTTATCAATAACGTTTCTGTACTTGGTGATAAACTTGGTGTAATATTACTTCAGCTGCCTCCGAGTCTGAAATACGATATATTACTTTTGGAAGAATTTGTGCGTTGTCTTGACGACAATTTTAAATTTGCCATAGAATTCAGAAACGGCAGCTGGTACAGGCTTGAAACATATACATTGCTAAAAAATAAAAACATAGCTTTGGTCTGGCATGATTACAGACAGGAAATAGTTTACAAAAAAACCGCTGATTTTATTTATGTCAGACTTCACGGCTCAAACGGAAAATACAGAGGCAGTTATCCGCAAGAGTTTTTTATTACATTAAAAGAAAAAATAAATAACACACTCAGCTATATCTATTTTAACAATACGGATGATAACAGTGCGTTTAAAGACGCTTTAAGACTGCAAGAGCTTTTAGAATAAAATTTAAGAGAATATACATTATGTTAACAAAATAATATCTCTTTTTTATTATAGTATAGTTTAGTATACTGAATAAACGCTGTTAAATTAATTATATTGATTTTTCAAAACAAAAGAGAGAAAGCCCTTTTTACTGGGCTTCTTGCTGGATTCTTTTCATTGTTCTTTTCATTTGTCTGTAAGTGTTTTGTATTTGTTTCATCTGCTGTTCAAGTTTAAGCGTATCATAATAAGCTTTTTTGTTGGTTTTTTTCATTTCCTGTTTCATCTGTTTGATTTGTTGTTTCATCTGCTGCATTGTCTGAGCCATTTTTTGCATATCCTGCTGAACGGCATTAACTCTGGCTCTGGTTCTTGTTCTGGCTCTTGTCTGAGTTTGCTGAGCTTTTTGTGCTTTGTTCATAGAATTTGAACCAAATGAACCACCCGTAATTGAATCTGCGGACATAACGCCACCGCCCATTCCGGCTGATGCACTACCTGAAGCTGAGCCTCCCATGCCGCCCATACCTCCGCCCATTCCTCCGGCAGCTCCGCCGCCGAATGCGAATAGCATTGATGAGCTTAATAATGCGATACTTAATAGTTTTGTTACTTTTTTCATTTTTAACTCCTTTTTATAAGTTATGTAAAATTATAAATGACAGGAGTTAATGAAAAGTTAATGTTAAAATAATTTATTTAAAAGATCTTTGTTTTCTTCAAGATATTTGTCTATAAGTTTTCTTAATTCTTTGCTTGAATCAGAATGTTTGAGTTTAGCTATTTTTTTAAAAGCTTCCCATTTCGATTTTTCTACTTTAAAATTAGCGTTTTTCATTTCTATCATTATTTTACCTTTAAATTTTCATTATTATTTCATTAATATATATTGTTACGTTATTTTATTTAATTTTAGGCTTTTTTGCTATACTTTCACCAAAAAAAGGGTAAAAATGAACGAAAAAGAAATATTTGACAGAGCCGGAAGCAAATGCGAACTATGCGAAAGCGACAACAGCCTTTCGGTTTATGAAGTATATAAAAGCGAAGATAACGACGGGTACGCCCTGCTCTGCGAAACATGTTTGAGTCAGATCGAATCGCAAAATTACGATGAAAATCATTTTAACTGTTTAAACAACGCAATGTGGAGTGAAGTTCCGGCTGTTAAAATTTTAAGTTATAAAATTTGGCAGGCGCTTGGAAGAAGCGATATGACGGATATGATGTATTTAACCGATGAAGAAATGGCAATAGCGAACAAAACTGAAGAAGTTGTAAAAGATTCAAACGGAAACATTCTAAAAGCCGGTGACAGTGTAAGCGTAATTAAAGATCTTGAAGTAAAAGGTGCCGGTAAAACAATCAAAAGAGGTACTGTAGTTAAAAATATCAGAATGTGTGATGTTGATGGACATGTTTCATGTAAAGTAGACGGTATCGGTCAGGTTTATTTAAAAACAGAATTTCTTAAAAAGATCTGATAGGGCAATCCCCTATTTCAGATATTTATTCGCTATCGTTTTAATTTCTTCATATATCTTGTCAAAATCCGCACTGTAAACCCTGGTATCAAAAACCGTAGTCATCAGATTCGTATCACGTTTAAATCTCGGAACTATCTGCAAATGTATATGATCCGGTATCCCTGCACCCGCGTCAAAACCTAAATTCCATCCCATATTAATACCGTGAGCGCCGAAATCTTTTAATATTTTACAGCCTGTCTGAGCCATTTTTGCTATATGGCAGACTTCTTTTTCGTTTAAATCCTCATAGTTTGATACGTGTCTTAAAGGTATAATCATAAAATGTCCGGGATTATAAGGAAATCTGTTCATTACGAAAAAACATATTTCATCCCTGTAAAAAACCTGGTTTTCTTCATCTTTTTCAGGCGTGTTTGCTATATCGCAAAAAACACATCCTGTCTGTTTTTTGACGTGATATTCTCTTCTCCAGGGAGCATAAAGTCTTTCCATTATTTTCCTTTATATATTATATGTATAGATTATATCAAATGTTACCGAGAAGTTCGTTTATTATTTTTTCCCCTTCTTCTTTTGATATTTCGTTGTTTTTTATTTTATTTTTGATGTAAGTAATTTCATCATCCCTTTCTTTAATTAACATAATTAATTCACTCTGTAATTCCTGGATTCTTTTTTTTAAAGTCGGATAAGTAATACCTAGTTTTTCGGCAAGATCTTTTAAATTGCCTCCGGCCAGTATGAGCTCAACTGCGAGTTTTTGGGAGTTTAAGGACAGTTTTGCAAGAAGAGGGAAAGAAAAACCGCCTTCAAAAACTGTATTGCAGTGAGTGCACTTCAACCGTTCAATTTGAAGGTTTGATTTACATACAAAACATTTTGTCATTTTCGAGCCTTTTAATATTGTTAAAATATTATAGGCTATTTTTTAAAATAATTCAAATTTATTAAATATTTTTTTAAATAATTTAAAACAGCACTATTAGTTAAGCGTTAACATCCCCTATTTTGCTTTTGATTGAATTGATTTTCTGTTTTATTCTGTTAGATTTATTTTTTCTTATATCCATTTTGATTGTTGTATATACCCTGTTGCAGTCGGGTTCTAACTGTTTGTATGCGTTATTGATAACTTCCATGGCTTCCTCCATGGTTTCTACTTCAAACACCGTTCCCATAGGAGTCAGCTGATAGTTTATATCGCTTTCTTTAAACATTTTAATTACCCTGCTTACATATTCACTTACACTCTCCCCCTTGTCTGTCGGGAACATGGCAAATTCCACAAGTACGCTCATTTTTCCTCCTTTAAGATTTTTTCTTGGAAATAACACATTTATATTAGTTTTCTTTAAGTTTAAAACAGCATTTAGTTTACTAATTAACTAAAGAATTTCTAATCTGTATATAAGCTATTAAAAACTCAAAAAACATTCTTAATAGGACTTCACATATTATAAAACACATAATACTGATTATTATTAAATATTGCTTTTGTTTTTTGTTTAGTTTATCGTATGAATATTCTTTTAAAACCGGAAAAATATTTTTAAATATTACCGTTTCAAATATTCTGTTTTTTAAAAACAGTATTGTTATAGGTATTCCGATTGCAAAAAGGTAATAAAAAAATATTAATACTTTATCGCTGATAAACGTTTTGAATGTTAAAAAAGTCATACATATAAACTCTTTTTTTGAAATTATAACAATAATTAAAATTTAAGTTTTACGGGTTATAATAAATAAAAAGGTTTGTTATGTTTATAACAGCAAATTACGTTGATATTGTAAATAAAAAAATTTTTCCGGCCAAAATAACAATAAAAAACGGAAAAATAGAGTTTATTGAACGGATTAAGAATGCTGAAAATTATATCCTTCCGGGATTTATTGATGCTCATATCCATATTGAAAGTTCAATGCTGCCGCCCTCTTCTTTTGGTGAAATAATGCTTTCCCACGGCCATGTCGCAAGCGTAAGCGACCCGCATGAAATTGCCAATGTTTTAGGTTTAAAAGGCGTATACTGGATGATAGAGAACGCAAAAGAGACCGCTTTAAAGATATATTTCGGTGCCAGTCCCTGCGTTCCCGCCACTCCGTTTGAAACCAGCGGAGCAAAACTTGGCGTTGAGGAAATAGAAGAACTGTTCAAAAGGGATGATATTTTATACTTAAGTGAAGTAATGAATTTTCCCGGTGTAATAAACGGAGATAAAGATATGCTCTCAAAGATCGCGCTTGCTAAAAAATACAATAAGCGTATTGACGGTCATGCGCCTGGGCTTAGAGGTGAAAATTTGACGAAGTATATAAATGCCGGTATTCAAACGGATCATGAAGCATTTACACTTGAAGAAGGAGAAGAAAAAATAAAAAAAGGCATGAAAATAATTATAAGAGAAGGCAGTGCGGCTAAGAATTTTGAAGCGTTATATCCTCTGATAGACAAATATCCGGATAAAATAATATTTTGCTCCGATGACAGGCATCCTGACGATTTAATTAAAGGCGATATTAACCTGCTCGTAAAACGTTCCCTTCAAAAAGGATGTGATCTTTTTAATGTATTAAAAGCTGCGTGTATAAACCCGGCACTGCATTACGGCCTGGATGTGGGACAGCTCCAAACTGGCGATCCGGCTGATTTTATTATTGTTGACGGTTTAGAAGAATTTAATGTTTTATCCACATACATTAACGGCAAAAAGGTTTATGACTGTGATAAAGATCTTAAATTTAAAGAAGTTTATCCTGTAAATAATTTTAACGCTGAAAAAATTGCTGATATTGATATTAAATCATGTAAAACATACAATGTAATTGAAGCTGTTGACGGTGAACTTATTACCAAAAAACAGAGCCATAAAGGTTTTGTGCCCGATATTGAAAAAGATATACTGCTTTTTTCAGTTACCAACAGATATAAAAGCACTCCTCCGTTCGTAGCTTTGATTAAAGGTTTCGGTTTAAAAAAAGGAGCCATAGCTTCCAGTGTTGCGCATGACTCCCATAATATCGTGGCAGTCGGAAGCAGCAAACAAGAAATGATCAAGGCAATCAATACCGTTATTGAAATGAAAGGCGGAATATGTGCCGTAGAAGGCAACGAGGTAAAAGCTTTAAAACTTGATATTGCAGGGCTTATGAGCAGTGAAAACCCTTATGACGTTTCGAAAAAGTATACTGAAATACAAAATTTCGCAAAAGAGTTCGGATGTACTTTATCGTCACCGTTTATGACGCTTTCTTTTATGGCACTGCTTGTAATTCCGGAAATTAAATTATCAGACAAAGGGCTTTTTGATGTAGAGAAGTTTAAGTTTATTGATTTATGTATTTCCTGAGGATCTGAAAATCTTTTTCATTATGAGCGTAAATAACCGCTTCGCACTCAAAATCGACATTTCTGGAAAAGAACTCTTTATAAATCTGTATTACTTTTTCTTTATCCAGACCGCCGACGCCTGTGCCCATCAAAGGAAGTACAATTTTACACGGGGCGTATTTTTTTATGATATTTTCAATATTGTAAAGAATTTTTTTAACAGTATCATATGTAGGCGAAGGATCAGGCTTTGAGTAATCCATTACGGCTGCATGAATAGCGTATTTAAATTTAGGATTTCCGGGGCAGGAAGTTACTGCCACTTCGCCCTGCTTTATAGGAGCCTGTTTTTTCATCTCGCTTTGCAGATCTTCCGAGCAGTTCATCCGGAATGCCGCAGAAACGCCGCTTCCGAGGAAAAGATCCTTATTTGAAGGGTTTACGATAAAGTCTGATTCTTTTTCATCAAAGATATTTCCCTGTTTTACTGTTATTTTATACATTCAAGTACTTTTTGTTCAATTATCCGTCTGTTTTTAGCCGCGTCTGTTCCGTTAAAAAAGAAATAATGGTCTCCGTTTAACATAATATAATCAGTATTTAACAGTTCCGCCTGTTTTACAACAGCGGCAGGAGGAACGGCCGTATCTTCTTTTCCTCCGAAAACAAGCGCATTTCCTGAATAATTGGAAAATCTGTCCGTAAAATCTTCATCAACAACATTTTTGAAGGTTTCATACATGTTTTCATTCATTTCTTTTGCGTCTTCGCTTACAAAAAATTTCCTAAAAGAGCTCAAACCTAATTTTTTTAGAAGTTTAAATGTTTTTATTTTTACTCTTACTTTTAAAGGTTTCGGCATTACAATACCCGCACTTGCTAAAAGCACTAAAATTTCCGGGTTTAAAAGTGTTGCGACTTTGCCTCCGAAACTGTGCCCTATTATAATATCTTTCGTTAAACCCAGAGAATTTAAAAATTTATCGGTTATTTCAGCATAGTCGCCGGTATTTAAAATATAATTATTGTTTGTAGATTTGCCAAATCCCGGCATATCTATATATACATGCCTGAATTGCTGGAAATTTTCTTTAAAACATTTCATTATTTCTTTATTGCTTCCCCAGCCGTGCAGAAATATAATGTTTTTGTCTTTTCCTGGATTTATGACATCATAGGCTATTTTAAATTTTTTGCCGTTATGTTCAATATCCCTAATTGCCACTTTTTTCTCCGTATTTCGGTTTGAAAATCAAACTTGCGGAATTTATACAGTATCTGATACCGGTAGGTGCCGGCCCGTCTCCGAATATATGTCCCAGATGTCCTCTGCATCTGCCGCACATTGCTTCGATTCTTGTCATTCCTCCGGTAAAATCGGCTTTTTCCAATACTTCTCCTGTAGAAATGTAAAAACTGGGCCATCCGGTTCCGCTGTCAAATTTATGTTCGCTGCTGAAAAGTTCGGCGCCGCAGCATTTGCAGTAGTATATCCCCGGGCTTTTATTGTCCCAGTATTCATTATTAAACGGCGGCTCGGTGCCTTTTTCACAAATAACCCGTTTTTCAAACTCCGTTAGAGTGTTTTTGCAGTTGCACATATAAAACCTTTGATATAATTTTGAAAATTTTATCCAAAATAGGAGTTAAATGAAAGATTTACAATCTTTAAACAGATTAATTGAAGCGTTCGAAGAACTGCCGAGTATCGGGAAAAAATCGGCCACAAGACTGGCCATAAGCATTGCAAAAGACAAATTCAAAGCCTTAAAACTGATAAACGCCATTGAAGACGTGGTTGCAAATATTAAAGAATGCGAAATATGCGGCAATTTCAGCGAACACGAGATATGCGACATATGCAGCGATGAACACAGGGATAAAACGCTTGCCGTTGTTGAAAATTCAAAAGATATCATTACAATAGAAGAAAGCGGAAGTTATAAAGGATATTATTTTGTCTTAAACCATATTGACGATGAAATCATCGAAAAACTTAAAAATATTATCAGGGAAAAGAAAATCGAAGAGCTGATTTTTGCTTTTCCTCCTTCCGTAGAGTCGGAAGCCAGAAGTCTTTATATAGAAGACAAATTAAAAGATTTAAATATTGAATTTACACAAATAGCCCAGGGTGTGCCTACCGGCGTGCATTTTGAAAATGTGGATGTTAATTCCCTCGCTAAAGCAATTAAACAAAGGTTTAAGCTTTAAAGCATCTTTTACCCATATCTTCCGGGTAGCCTCTTTTTTTGGCCGTTTCTTTAGCTTTTTCGGTAACGGTTTTATCGTCTAAATTTTTTATTTCATCTATTTCAATCTGTTTTTTATACGGCGTATTGAACTTTTTATTTAAATCTTTTACAATCGAATCCGCCATTGACGTAACTGTTGAAGCTTTTACCACTTCACATCTTGCATAATTGTTTTCAAAACTTATTTCAACGGCCCTGAGCTCGGCATCTGTTCCGGGAATCTGCTGGGCGCCGTATAAAGGAACGAAAGTCGGTTTGCTGTTTTTAAATTCAGGTATGAATCTGCTTAAATGTTCAATGGCTTTTTTTGCTCTGCTTTCGGCTTCTTCTTTTTCCCATCCTTTTTCTATTTTCTCTATAAAATGTTTAGGAAGTCTGGGATAAGAGCTGTTTTCACTGCTGCTTACCAGACCGTCTTCAAATAAAGTAATATCTTTCGTCATTCCGTGAAGCTGGAATATTCCGTTTGCGTAAGGGGTAAACTGTCCCATTCCCTGGGGAGTGCCCCGTTTACCGTGAAAGATTATTTCCGGCCATGTAAAATTGAAATTCTCATTTTTTACAACGTAAGCGGCTTTAAATTCCGTCAGTTTTTCTCTTTTAAAGTGTAATTTATCGTCAATTATCCCGCTTTTAAATCCGGCGGCATTAATTAAATAATCAAATTCTTCACCGTTGAGTATCCATTTGCCGTCCGCTTTTTTCAGCTCTTTTACTTCTTCATATTTAACAATGTCTTTAGGTTCTAATATCATTTTGGCTATTGCTGCTAGTCTAAATACGTTTACTCCGTATTCCTGAACCAAAATTACGGGATATTTAATATTATCGAGATTTACGTATTTTGCAAAAGGTATCAGCCATTCGTCTGGAGTTTTAGGCACTTTTGGGAGATCTTTCATTTTAAGTTTTTGCAGGTCTTGTTTATAATATAGTCTGTAATACTCATCAGGCTCGCCTAATACTTTATTTTTAGGATCGTTTTCAATAAGTTTTTTATATTCTTTTTTTAAAATTTCCAGTGTTTCGATCAGATCTTTAGGATTTCCCTCATCATTTTTCGGCACGGCTATTACAGTCGGCCTGTAATCAATCGCCTGCGGATACAGTCTGATAAAATCAATAGATTCTTTTAAAAGAGCAATTTTTTCTTTTAGCGTTATTTCCCTGTATAAATTTCCGCCGGCATGAAGATGGCATATAGGCGGACCGCTTACAAGATCATTTTTTTCGAAAAGAGTAACGTTTATACCTAAACTGTCAAGATACATTGCAATACTGCTGCCCGTTATTCCGCCTCCGATAATTGCCGCTTTCATACAACCTCCGCAAGTTTAGTAAATTCATCAATTATTATGTCAGGTTCAAAAATTTTCACATCTTCACCGTAATTGTATCCGTAATTTACCGCTATGGATTTAATTCCCGCTTTTTTTGCAGCGATTATGTCGTTTTTGGAATCACCTATCATAACTGAGTTTTCAGGTTCAAATCCCATTTTTTCGCATACATACAAAAGAGGAAGAGGAGAAGGTTTCTTCTCAGGCAGACTTTCTCCTCCGATATACATTTCAAAATGTCCGTCAATTCCCAGTGTTTTTAATATTTCACCCACGAATTCATACGGTTTGTTTGTTACTATTGCCTTTTTATTGGGCAGTTTTTCAAGAGTTTCTTTAACTCCTGGATAAAGGGAAGTTTTTACGCATACGCTGTTTTTGTAATGGTTTTTAAAAATTTTTAAAGCTTCTTGAAGCAGATTTTGGTCATTTTTATTTTTTAATGCCCTTTCTATCAGTGTTCTTGCACCGTTTCCCAGATAATTCCTTACTTCATCTTCAGTTACGTTATCAATACCGAGTTCATTGAATGTTTTATTAATTGCTTCAGTTAAATCGGGTACCGAATCTATAAGTGTTCCGTCCAGATCAAATATTAAAAGTTTCAAATAATACCTTTTTTATCTGAAATATTATCAAAATTTTACAGCTGAATGGTAAATCTGGCTCCGCCGTTTTTATTTTCTACTTTTATTTTCCCTCCGCAGTGGTCTTCAATAATTATTTTCGAGATATAAAGCCCTATTCCGGTTCCTTTTTCACCTTTTGTTGAAAAATACTGCTCAAAAATATTATTAATTATTTTTTCCGGTATACCACCGGCAAAATCCTGAATGACAAGAGTTTTCCCGTCAATAATGACTTCTATTATTTTTTCGGATTCGTCAGGATACGCCTCTATTGCGTTTTTAAGAATATTTACTACTACCTGTACTATTTCGTTTTCAAATGTTTCAAAACTTTCAAGGTTTTTGATATCTATATTTATTTTGGTTTTTGTTTTTTGAATGTAGCTTTCAAGCAGGGATAAGGAATATTTTGTTATTTTTTCAAAGTCGGTAACTGTTTTTTCGCTGTGAGGTTTAAAAAAGTTTTTAAAATTATTCATTATTTCATTTAAACTTTCTACGTATTTTTTAATTTTTACAGCCGTATCTTCACAAAACTTCTCATTTAAATCGTTTTTGAATATTTTCAGCTGGATTATTGCAGCCAATGAAGATATTGCGCTGATCGGCTGGATCCATTCATGTGAAATAATCGAAAGCAGCTCTCCCATTTGTGCGTGTCTGGACTGCAACATTAACAGTTTGTCTTTTTGTCTGTTTTTTTCAACTTCTTTTTGTACAAGTTTTTGGAGGTTTTTGTTGATGTTTTTCAGTTCTCTTGTTTTATTTGAAAGCTCTTTTTTGTTTTTATAATATTCTATCCAAAGATCCACTCTTAATAAAAACTCTTCAAATACAAAAGGTTTAGCGAGATAATCGTTTGCCCCTTTTTTTAACACTTCTCTTATTAAATCCGGATTTGCTTCTCCTGAAAGAACAATTACGGGCAAATCAATGGTGTTTGTGTTCTCTCTTACTTTTTCCAGTATATCGACTCCGTGGCCGTCCGGAAGGTTTAAATCCAAAATCAAAAGATCATATCTGTTTTTATTTAAAAGCTCCATACCCTCTTTAAACGTATAAGCATTCCGCACATTATAATTTCTTGGAGTTAATATGTTGTTTAACTGTTTGTTTAAAAATTTAGAATCGTCAACTATTAAAATGTTTCCTTTGTTTTCTTCCGATGCGAATTTTATTATTTTTATCAGTTCCAAAAGAGAGAATTTTAAATTTTTATCTTTGATAATATAATCGAGAATACCGTATCTGAAAAGCTCTTCCCTTAAATATTTGTCATCTATTGAGGAGAGCACTACCACTTTTGCATCAGACATTGAATGCAGTTCGTCTAATAGCTCTATCCCCTCACCGTCAGGCAGATGCAGGTCTAAAATGATTAAATCGTAACTGTTGTTTTCAAGATATTTCCAGCTTTCTTTTAGTGTATATGACTGTGTAACGTCAAATCCCAAAGAAGAAAGTTCTTTTTTTAAAAGATTATTCAACATTTTGGAGTCTTCGATAATTAATATTTTCATTCGTATCCTTTCCCCTTTTTCAAATCAATAAAAATTTTACCCAAATTAACTTAAATGACACAAATATTAAAAAAAAGTTATATCAATCAGTAATTCGTTAAAAGTGTTTTTTGAATTCGTTGAGAGTTTTATAGATTTCTATGTCTCCGAGTCTTTCTTCCGGGATTAAAGAAAGATTTTTAATTTCTTCATATTCACGGCCTATGAGACATATTCTAAAATCAAGATTTAAACCGTATTTTAACGCCCAGACCATAAAAATTTCATTTAATGTACCTATACTGCCCCTTTGTGCAATAAAAATTTCACTTCCTTCAATCAGTTTTTTTAATCTTTCAAAGAGATCTTTTGCAGGAATCCGTTTAGTAAGATACGGGTTTTTAGGTCTTATTTCATCAAAATATTCAAGCGTAACACCGATTACTTCCCCTCCGGCTTCATTGACTCCTTTGCTGACAGCCTCCATCAGCCCTCCGTAACCACCGCATTTTACCTTGTAGCCTTTTTCTGCCAAAAATCTGCCGAGTTCCACTCCCTCTTTATAAAGTTCAGGGTCTTCAACCCTGCTTGCACCGAAAGTCGTAGCTGTTTTCATTATGCCTCCTGTAGTTCATCGCGATGAGGTTTCCAGCATTCGTTAAAAAACCTGTTTTCGCTTTTTAGAGTTTTTTCATCACAGTTTTCGATAATGTTTTCTGCCCATTTTTCTATCAGGGCTTTAATCTCGTCTCCCCATTTCATAAAATATCTGTTATAGTCTTCACTGGTATAAATTTTGCCTCCCACATAAGGCAGTCCGTCAACGGCCGGGAGTTTAAATACCCCAAAAGTTTCTTCGTCAAGCTCTTTTTTACCCTGAAACTGTTTAATGACCTCTTCTTTTTCTTTGGCAATACGCTTTTTATGAGAGAGGTTTTTAAAAATTGCGTATTTTGTAGCTTCTGCAATCCCTATTGCTTCCGCTTTCGGTAAATCAAACCCGAGCTTTAATGCCCTGAATTTCTGAAGTGCCGCCATTTTCGGAAAACGGTTTATTCTCATAACATATCCTTTTTTTATATTATACATCTCTCTGAATGCCGTCAATATAAAACCACTTTCCGTCTTTAACAAACCTGCTTCTTTCATGCATTACATAATCATCAATATATGCCTTAAACTCCACATAAGCTTCTTTTTCTCCGTCAATAAATTCAATAATTTCGAGTTTTTTAAATTCACTGTTGCCAAACTCTTTGACAGATCTTTTCCATTCATTAAGATTTTTTTCAAAGTGCGGTGATTCGGGATGAGTTGTTTTTACTATATAATCAGCATTCCCAATAGCATATGCCGTATATCTGCTTTTCATCAGAAGTAAAGCGTTCGGAGCACTTCCGATTTTGTGCCATTTAAAACAGCACTCTTTATACTTTTTACCGCTTCCGCAGGGACAAGGAGAGTTTTTAGATATTTTCATCAAAATCCTTTTCGTAATATGCGTTTTTCCCTGCGCAGGCTATAAATTCGTTTATAATACTTCCGCCTTTGGCGTATATGATGTTTTCAGGTACATCTTCAGTAAACACAACCCTGTTATGATCAATTTTTTGATTTATCCAATTTAACATAATATTATTACTATTTGGATTAATGTATATTTTTTTATCGCGTTGAAACTGCGAATTAAGCGCTTTATCGTGCTTTGCCGTCACTATCTCAAAGGATTTTTCATTGTATTCAAAATCTTCATTTAAAAATTTAAATTTTCCATTATCCGTAAAAAAACCTTCTTTATAAGGAGGTTTGTCAAATACCTTTTTGCGGTATATTTCATCTCCTATTTTTTCCAAATCGGCATTTAATATTTCGTCGATATAATCATCTTCGCTTTTCAAGCCCTTGAACCCGAATTTATCCATTAAATATTCAGTAAGTTCATATTCTGAAATTTTCTCCCCGCCACTCAAAAATCGATTTGATTTTTGAGTGATAACAAATTCGTGAAAATAACTCCCCCTTACATCCTTTTTCTCAAAAAAATCTTTTGTCGGAATAAAAAGCTTGGCAATTTGAGCGGTTTCATCCATATATTTACCAAAAACAACGGTTGTTTTGTTTTTAATTTTTTGCCATTCATGCCTGTTTGGAAAACTTACAAGAGGATTACCTGCCTGTACAAAAACAACATCATAATCATCAAGGTTTACATCCCACAGCGGCACTTTATTTTTATGATTAATACTGAAAGGGTTGTTTATTCCGTATCCGCTGCTTCCGAGAAACGCCACACCTTTGTCTTCTTTTCCAAAATATCCAAGCATATAAAATAAACTGTCAATTGCCCATGTAGTTTTCCAGCATTCTTTACATTTTGCCGTTCCAAGTCCTGTCAATACTGCGGCGCCCTGCTTTATAACTTCAAAAAGTTTCATTAATTCTTCGTTATTTATTCCACATTTTTTCATTAGATCTTTTCTGTCATATGAAAAGACTATTTTTTTATACTCATCAAAATTATCACTAACTTCATATTGCTCACTTTCAATCACCATTTGAGCCAGCAGTATCGCCAAGTAAAAATCGGTATTCGGTTTTACCTGTATGAAAAGATCTGAATTTTTCGCGGTTTTTGTATTTATGGCATCAATGCTCACGATATACTTGTCTTTTATCATTGGAATAAGATGGATGTTTGTTACATACGGATTTCTGCCCCAGATTATTATGTTTTTAGCGTTTTTAATTATCCATGTCGGAAGTATTAGTGATTTTCCACGTCCTTTAATTATCCCCTCTTCACCAAGCCCGTCGCATGTGGAACCTACGGCAAACGTTGCTCCGTAATTCTCAAAAAAGAGCTTTGTTACGTTTTGCATAATCCCCATGTTACCGGAGCCTTTTACAAAAAGCACTCTTTTTGGATCAGTTTTTTTTAATATTTCAGTTAATTTGTCCAGAGCTTTATTTAACATAATATTTTCACTATTGTATTTCGGAGTGGTTTCGGAAGGGAATTTGAAGTAATTGTTCAGCTTCCAGCATAAATAAGGAGTTATTGAATCCCCTTCAAATTTAACTTTTAATTTTTCATTTTTCACTTTTAATTTGCAGGAGTCCCAGCAGTCAAGCGGACAGAACATAAGAAACCTTTTATTTTATTCTTATTGTACCATTTTCCTGAACGATTTTATCTTCTTTAATTAATTCGTTTACAGCCGATTTGAAGGCTTTTTTACTGACTTTGAAGTACTTTTTAATCTCTTCGGGGTCTGATTTGGTGGTTATTTTCATTTCGCCCCATTCTTTTAGAACTTTATAAACTTTATCTTTAACATCATCTCTTGAGCCGATTTTTTGAAGTGAAAGATCAAGTTTTCCGTCCTCTCTTACGTTTTTAATAAACGCTTTTTTCTTTTGCCCCACTCTTACATCTTCAAATATTTCGTTATCAAAAAGCATTCCCTCATACATGTCATCAACTATACATTTGTATCCGAGAGGAGTTTTTGCGATTACTATTATTTTTACTTCATCGTTAACATCATAGTTTTTTGCTTTTTTGATATGCCTTGATAGTTTAGAATCAAGCATTAATCTGTCAGTTTTTTCGTCATATACGATTTTACCTATTACACTATCGTCCTTGTTCAATTGTTTTTTCATATTTCCAAGCGGCATGAAAAGATCCTTCGGCATTCCCCAGTCTACAAACACACCGAACTTTGCTACGTCCACAACCCTGAATACCCCGAATTCACCGTGTTCGTATCTCGGCTTATCGGTGGTTGCCACGTATCTGTCTTCCGAATCGTTATAAATAAACACTTCTATTTCATCGCCTATATTCATATCATCAGTTATGTATCTGTTAGGAAGTAAAACGGTGTCACCGTCAAGGGCTTCAAGGTAAAGCCCCTGAGGAGTTTTTTTGGAGATTTTTAGTCTGTTTAGTGAGCCGAGTTTAAGATATTCTTCAATCATACGTTAAACCTGAAATGCATTACGTCCCCGTCTTGAACCACATAATCTTTACCTTCAAGTCTCATGGCACCTGCTTCTTTTGCACCCTGCTCTCCGCCGTATTTTATAAAGTCTTCATAGCTTATAACTTCCGCTCTAATGAAACCTTTTTCAAAGTCTGTATGAATTACACCTGCGGCCTGAGGTGCTTTTGTTCCTCTTTTAATAGTCCAGCTTCTAACTTCGATTTTTCCGGCTGTAAAATAGCTGATAAGATCAAGTTTTTCATACGCTTTTCTGATAATCTGATCAAGCCCGCTCTCTTTAGCTCCCAGACTCTCTAAAAATTCATGTCTTTCCTCGTCACTCATATCAACCATTTCTTCTTCAAGTTTTGCACACAGTTTAATTACTTCCCTTCCGTGTTTAGCTGCATATTCTTTTAATGCTTTTACGTATTCGTTATCTTCCGCTAAGCCTTCTTCATCTACATTCGCACCGTAAAAGATCTCTTTGTTTGTAAGGAAGCTAAGCTCTCTTTCTATTACTTTAAACGCTTCTTCGTCTTTTTTAGGGAATGTTTTTACAGGGTTTCCTTCACTGATCCATTCCATCAGTTCATTTGCAAGTTCAAGCTGAGCTTTGGCGTCTTTGCTGCCTTTTGCCTGTTTTTGAAGTTTTGCTATTCTTTTTTCAAGCGTCTGCATATCCGCATATAAAAGTTCCTGTTCGATTATTTCAACGTCTCTTATCGGATCTACGCTGTTTTCTACATGTATAACGTTATCGTCTTCAAAACATCTTACCATGTGTAAAATAATATCCGTTTCTCTAATGTTGGCCAAAAACTGGTTTCCAAGCCCTTCACCTTTGCTCGCACCTTTTACAAGTCCTGCAATATCAACAAATTCGATTGTAGAGTACTGAATTTTATCAGGGTTTACAATTTTCGCAAGCTCTTCGATTCTCTCATCCGGAACCGGTACTATTGCCTTATTCGGCTCAATAGTACAAAACGGATAGTTTTGAGCTTCTGCATTTTGTGTTTTTGTAAGTGCGTTAAAAGTAGTAGATTTTCCGACATTCGGAAGTCCGACAATACCAACTTTCATTAAAATCCTTTTTTGATGAAATTATATCGAAATAAGGCAGTAAATATATGGAAAAGTTAAAGGAAGCTATGGTTATTGGGATGGTTAAGGTTATTAAGGTTTTTTAACTAACCTTAATAACTTAAACAACTTTAAAAACTTATAAATCAAAGAGATTTAAGAAGCGTTATAAACGTATCCACCCCGAAACCGCTTGCGCCGTGAGGGTTGAATCCCCATGGTTTTTCCACAAACGCAGGTCCTGCGATATCAAGATGAGTCCATTTTTCTTTGTTTTCATCTTCAATAAATTCGCTTAGGAAAAGTCCTGCTGTAAGTGCTCCTCCGTATCTGCTTGAAGCAATGTTGCATATATCGGCAATTTCGCTTTTTAAAAGTTTTGGCAGGTATTTGTTAAACGGCAGGTATGCGAAATGCTCACCCGTTTTTTCTCCGGTATTTATGATGTTTTCGATTCTTTCTTTTTCAAATCCCATAACTCCGCATGTATATTCTCCTACACCCACAACACAGGCACCTGTAAGCGTTGCAAAGTCATATATTTCATCAAAATTTTTGATGTTTTCCTGAGCGTAGCACAGACAGTCAGCCAAAACGAGTCTTCCTTCCGCATCTGTGTTTCTGACTTCTATAGTTTTTCCGTTTTTAGCTTTTAGTACATCGTCAGGCTTGTATGCGTTTCCGCCTATCATATTTTCAGCCGCACCGAGTATTGCGTGAACTTCCACGTTTAGACCCAGCTCGCTGATGGCTTTAATTATCCCAAGTACTGTAACAGCACCTGATTTGTCACTTTTCATTGTTACCATAAAGTCACTCGGTTTAAGGCTTAGTCCACCGCTGTCGTAGCATAAACCTTTTCCGACTAAAACGATTTTTCTTTTGGCGTTTTTAGGTTTGTAGGCCAGATGAATGAGTCTCGGAGGATTGCTGCTTGCTTTTGCAACGCTGTAGAATGCATGATATCCGTTTTCAAACAGATAGTTTTCATCGTAAATATTGCATTCAAGTTTGTTTGTTTTAGCTACATCTTCGGCAATACTTGCAAGTTTTGCAGGTGTAAGCTCATCAGGTACCGAATTAATTATATCCCTTACAAAATTAACAGCCTCTGCTCTTACTTTTGCTTCTTTAATAATTTTGTCAAAATCCCTTTTTGAATTAATTGCTATTTTTTTAATCGGATGTTTTGCTTTTTTGCTTTTATATTTGTCAAACTCATAATCCCCAAGCATAAATCCTTCAAAAAACGCAACTAATACATCTTCGTTTTTAGTATTCGGAGGTGTAATTTCCACGCTTTCAAATTTATACTTTTTAAGAGATTTAATTATTGTGGCGGTTGCGGTTTTAATGTTTTCCGGATTAAGTGATTCTATTCCTACATAAATTCTTTTTTTCTCAGGTAAAACCAAAACTTCCCCGTCTTTTCCTTCAAACCCGTATTCTTCAAATTTTTTAGATCCGTCAATTACAATCTCGGCTTTAACCTCGCCTTTTCCTTTTATAAATTCCATATAAACTCCTTATATTGTATTTGCGTAATTATAGTAAAAATAGATTGGTTTGTGCTAATTACTTCAACACCCACGCCGAATTATGTTTTTCAAATCCGATTTTAGGATAAAATCCAATTGCGGCGGGGGCTGAAAGCAGGATAATTTTACAATTTTTATGAAGGGATTTTTTTAGTTTGGAAATAAGAGTTTTTCCTATTCCCTGATGTTGGTAATCTTTATCCACAGCGAGATCTGAAAGATAGCAGCAGTAATGGTAATCCGTAACGGCTCTTGCGATTCCGACTATTTTTTCGCTATCGTAAGCTGTTATTATAATATCTGCGTTTTTAAGCATACCTGTGATAACCTCTATATCATCAACAGGTCTTCTTTCTCCTAAACCGGAACGGTTTAAAATATCTATAAAGTCCTCAACTGAAATTTCAGGCTTTATTTCGTATTCAATCATTTCTGATTAGCCGCTCTTCTTCTTTCTCTTTTCTGGTCTTCAAGTCTGTTTAAATACCAGAGTGTTCCGAGTGCAAATACGGCAAATGCAAGTCCGAAATACCAGTGGTGTTTTAGCCATTTGATAATATTTAGTATTTCTTCTCCGAAAATATAACTCGGAATAATAGTAACGCTTGCCCATACAAATGCGCTTATAAGGTTTATGACTGCGTATTTTTTAGGGTCGTAACCGCTGATACCTATAGCCATAGGAATAATTGTTCTCATTCCGTATATGAATCTTTGTATAAAGATAACCCATCCTCCGTATTTTCGAAGAAGCAGCCTCGCTCTTGCGAATTTAGTCCTATGGGCGTGAAGTTCTTCTAAAACCCATTTTTTATTAAGTTTACCAAGATAAAAATAAATCTGATCTCCCACAAATCCTCCAAGTGCCGCTACGACAATAGAATAAAACAGGTTCATATCTCCCGTGTGAGATAAAACACCGGCCATTACAAGTCCAGTTTCACCTTCGGCAATAGACCAGAAAAATAAAATAATATATCCATATTCTTTTAATAAATGTACGAGGTTTTCTTCTGTAAAAAATTCTTTTATTGTATGAAAGTCAAATCCGTAAAGAAACGTGGCGAAAATGAGGATTAAGAAGAGGTATTTTTTCATAATCAATCCTCAAAATGCAAGATATTTTTTGCCTGCATCATATCTTTGTCACCTCTTCCGGAGAGGTTTACGATTACAAGTTTGTTTTTTATATCTTTTAGTTTTTTTAGATACGCTACTGCATGAGAGCTTTCGAATGCGGGAATAATTCCTTCTTTTTGCGAAAGCCATACAAATGCGTCAAGAGCTTCTTTGTCTGTTATATAATCGTATTTTACATTGCCTTTTTCAAAATGAAACGCATGTTCAGGGCCTATTCCTGGGTAATCTAGACCTGCTGAAATAGAATAAGCTTCTTTTATCTGACCGTCTTCGTCCTGAAGCAGATAGCTCATCTGTCCGTGCAGCACTCCAGGAGCTCCTTTAAGAAGGCTGGCTCCGTGTTTGTCTGTTTCTACTCCCATACCTCCGGCTTCGATACCTATACACTGAACACCCTCTTCTTCAAGAAAGTGGGAGAAAACACCCATAGCGTTGCTTCCGCCGCCTATGCATGCAATTACATAATCCGGAAGCCTGTTTTCTTTATTTAGTATCTGAGCTTTTGCCTCATATCCGATTATTGCCTGAAAATCCCTTACCATCATAGGATACGGATGAGGACCTGCCACTGTTCCAATTACGTAAAATGTGTCTCTTGCGTTTGTCACCCAGTATCTTATTGCTTCGTTCATCGCGTCTTTTAAGGTTCTGCTGCCGCTTTTAACGGCATGTACTTTAGCTCCTAAAAGTTTCATTCTGAATACATTTAGTTCCTGTCTGTGAACGTCTTTTTCTCCCATAAACACTTCGCATTCAAGTCCGAAAAGCGCAGCGGCAGTAGCTGTGGCCACACCGTGCTGTCCGGCTCCGGTTTCCGCTATCACTCTTTTTTTGCCCATTTTTTTAGCAAGCAGTACCTGAGCGATTGTATTGTTTACTTTGTGAGCTCCGGTATGATTTAAGTCTTCTCTTTTTAAATATATTTTGGCGTTAAGCTCTTTGCTTAAATTTTCCGCAAAATAAAGAGGAGACGGACGGCCGATGTATTCCTTAAAATAATAATCCATTTCTTTCCAGAACTCCTGGTCGAATCTTATGTTTTTATAAAATTCTTCAAGTTCCAATAATACCGGCATTAAAGTTTCAGGAACGTATCGCCCTCCGAATTTATCAAAATGCCCTTTATCGTCAGGGTCAAAAATCGGTTTTGGTATATACATATAACTGTCCTTCTTAAAATTTTGAATATATTAATATTTAACCAGGCTGTCTACATTTACACCCAAGTCTTTGATTTTTTGCGCTCCGTCTAGAAACGTAAGCTCGATAATAAATGCGGCAGCTTCAATACGCCCTCCGACTTTTTCGATAAGTTTGACGGCCGCTTCGGCTGTCCCTCCCGTTGCAATCAAATCGTCTATTAACAAAATTTTTGGATTTTTGATGTTTCTAAAAGCGTCAATATGTATTTCTATTTCGTCGAATCCGTATTCCAAAGCATATTTTTCAGCCACAGTAGTATACGGGAGTTTCCCTTTTTTTCTGAGAGGAACGAAACCTTTTTTTATTTTAGCAGCAACTGCAGCGCCGAAAATAAATCCTCTGCTTTCTATTCCGCACACAAAATCTACATTTTTATACTTTTCACTAAAGTAATCTATTACTTCACTAAAAAGCATTCCGTCATTGAGAAGAGTGGTTATGTCTTTAAATAAAATACCTTTTTGTGGATAATCAGGTATGTCTCTTATAGCTTTTTGAACTTTTTCAGCCAGATTCATTAATTCTCCTTGTTTTAAACGTTAAAAAATCAAAAAAGATTTTTTTAACGGATTACTTAACTTTTTCTAAATAATCGCCTGTTCTTGTGTCTACTTTGATTTTATCGCCTTCTAATATATGGCAAGGGACAGTCACTACCGCACCAGTTTCTACAGTTGCAGGTTTTCTGCAAGCGCCGCTTCTGTCTCTGTTGCTGACCGGCTGTGTTTCAACCACTTCAAGCTCAACAGTCTGAGGAAGCTCTACTCCGATAACTTTACCGTTATGGAACAGTACGTCAACGTTCATACCTTCAAGTAAGAAACCTTTGCTTTCTTCAAAGACTTTTACGTCAATAGGAATCATTTCAAACGTTTCATTGTCCATAAAGTAATAAATTTCACCTTCATTGTAAGAGTATTGATATTTTCTTCTTTCCAGATTAGGCTCGTCGGCTTTGTCTCCTGCGTGGAAAGTTTTTTCTATAACTCTTCCGTCTATAAGGTTTTTAAGCTTTGTTCTTACAAACGCCGCACCTTTTCCCGGTTTAACGTGATGATAATCAACGATTTTATAAGGAATACCGTCTAATTCGATATTTAGGTATTTTTTAAGATCGCTCATGCTGTATGCCATTGTTTCTCCTTAACATAATAATTTTACTTTATTTCACCAACTAAATTCTTATCTGCTTCACAACTTTATTATATTTCTGCGTAACCGACGCTAAGCGCTGCTTTTAGGTTTCCGAGTTCTTCTAAAACCTCGTCGTTAACGTCATTGTCTACAATAATTACAGCCATAGCCTGACCTTCTTTGTTTCTTCCGAGTCTGAAGTCCGCTATGTTTATGTTGTATTTAGCCAGAGTCATTCCCACCTCTCCGATAACTCCAGGTACGTCTGTATTTTTGAAGAAGATCATTTTACCTTTAGGCTCAAATTCAAGATCGAAATCTTTAAATTCTACGATTCTAGGATGATCTTCCAGCATTGTGCCGCTGATTGAATATTCTCCGTCGTCAGTAATAACTTTTATGTTTACAAAATTTTTGTAAGTGTCGTTTTTAATTTCTTTTGTTTCGCTTACAATGCCTTTTTCGGTTGCAATAAATTCGGCATTAACGTAGTTAACGTTTTCTGTTATGTTTTGTAAAAGGCCTACTAATGCAAACGTAAGCACGGATTTGTTTTCTTTAGATATGTCTCCGCTTAGATTTATTTTAACTTTTTTGATTGATTTGTTAATAACCTGAGACAGGATATATCCCATTTTTTGTGATAATTCCAAATATTTAATAACCCACTCAGGAGTATTTGCGGTATTGATAGGAAGATTGAGTGCATTTGGATAACTGCTGCCTCTTAATGCTTCAATAATTCCCTGAGCCGCCTGCACTGCGATTCTTTCCTGTGATTCTTTTGTGTTGGCTCCGATATGAGGGGTTACTGATGTGTTTTCAAGTTCGAAAAACGGATGTTCGGTTAGAGGCTCTTTATTAAACACGTCGATTCCAAGCCAAGCTATTTTACCTGATTTAAGTGCTTCTGCAACGTCTTCTTCGTTATAAAGCCCTCCTCTTGCACAGTTGATAAGCACAACGCCGTCTTTCATTTTTTCAATTTCTTTTTTAGTGATCATATTGATCGTTTCTTTTGTTTTAGGCGTATGTATAGTAATGAAATCACATTTAAGAATTTCGTCGAAATCAGTCGTATATTTGCATCCAAGATCCGTCGCTTTGCTAGGGTCGATATACGGGTCGTAAGCAATTACGTCCATTTCAAGGGCTTTAGCTCTGATACCTACCCTGCTTCCGATATTACCGAATCCGATAATTCCAAGTTTTTTACCGGCAAGTTCGATTCCCAGCCATTTTTCCCTGTTCCATTCTCTTTCTTTTTTCAAATTCCAAACGGCGTTTGTAAAACTTCTTGCAGCAGTCAGAAGGTGTGCCATTGTAAGTTCCACAGCAGCTAAAGTGTTTGCGGTAGGAACGTTCATAATAATTACGCCTCTTTTGCTTGCAGCTTCCATATCTACATTGTCAACACCTACACCGGCTCTTACAACCGCTTTTAGTTTTTTAGCGTGAGATAGGAATTTTTCGTCAACAGGAGTCGGGCTTCTTGTAATAACGCCGTCAGCGTCTTCGATTACTTTAAGAAGTTCGTCTTTTGGAGTTTTGCTTGCATCTACAAGCTCAATATCTTTGGCTTTTTTAAGTATTTCAAATCCCGCAGGATGAATCGGGTCACATACTACTACTTTCATTTAGATCCTTTTTATTATTTTTTCTACTTTTATTTTAAAATTGTAACTTTTAAACAGTTTGATTATTCTTTCCGCCTGTGACAGCGATTTGAATAAAATAAAAATTTCGGTTTTTTTCTTTTCCAGCATTGAGTATACAATGCCTTCGTTTTCCAATATAGCTTTTATGTTAAATACGGCATATTCATCGTTTGTGTTAATAACGACTTTATAGAGTACAATATTTTTATACTCTTTAAAATCGATTTTCATGAATAATTCTCTTGCCGGAAACGAATAGCTTTTAAAAGAGAGATTTAAAACATCTCCCTGAGTTTTGATTTTTGTAATATTCTGTTCGGTTGGTTGAATTCTTTTAATCTCCGGCTGTGAAATTTTATCATAAGTAACAAATAAAATTATCGATATTATTGCCGTTAAAATAAAAATTACTATTTTCATTCAGCAAGCTTAACTCTTTCTCCGTTTATTTCAATGATTTTGCCTTTAAAATCATCTCCAATGCTGTATTCGTTATTGTAGTCTTCTTTTCTGACTAAAGCTTCAATATCGCCTAAATCAATAAACATTCCAAAATCGGTGATATATTTTACTTTTCCTTCGACTTCGTCCCCGACTTGATGATTTTCGGCAAACGTATCGTAAGGATTCGGCATAGCGTCTTTTCTTGAAATGATAACTTTGTTTTCTTCAGGAGCTATTGTAATGATTTTGAACTCCATAGTATCGCCGATATTAAAAATCTCGCTTGCTTTTTCGCCTTTTTTGAATGATGCGAATTTATTAGGAAGAAGCGTGCTGATTCCGTCTATTTCAACAAAAGCGCCTACATTGATGAATTTTGTGATAATTCCTTCAACCACATCTCCTACGTTATATTTTTCTGAAAAAATTTCGGCAGGTTTAGTTAAAAGATTTTTTCTTGAAACTCTTAATTTTTCTTCTTCAGGATTGATTTCCACTATTTCAACTTCTATTTCGTCGCCTAGCGTCAGATCGTTTATACCGTCCCAGTTTATTTCGCTGATATGTAAAAATCCTTCAACTCCGTTGCCTAAATCAACAAACGCACCGTAATCGGTAATATGAGAAACGCTTACTTTTACAACATCGCCGATATTAAGTTCTTTTACTTCTTCCCAAGGGTTCGGAAGCGTTCTTTTTATAGAAAAAATTCTTCTTACCGGATCGATAAGTTTAACCTGTACTTCGTCACCTTCGCTGATATACTGGCGATGGTCAATTTTTTTATAAAAAATTTCTTCTTTAGGAACAAATCCGCTTATTCCGTCAACATCGATTACGATACCTTTAGGTTTTACTTTTGTAACTACTGCGTTGATGATTTCATCGCCTTTGCTCTCAAGTTTTGCCTTAATATCGTTTAAATACGCTTTTCTATCTACCACAACCGAGTTTTGTTTGAATTCTTTTACATATGCTTTTACCGTTTTTCCGATTACGCTTTCGTCTTCTTTCAGTCCGCTTAAACTTTTAGGAAGAAAAATTTCCTGTCCGTCAACGTATCCGACAAATCCGCCTTTGATTAATTTTTCAATTTTAAACTCTACCACATCACCGATTTTTAATTCACTCATGCTAATTCCTTTATCTTTGAGATTATTTTTTCAACCAACCATTCAGGTGTAGAAGCACCTGCGCTGATGCCGCAGTGCTTTTTACCTTTAAACCACTCTTTATTTAACTCTTCTTCACTTTCAACCAAGTAGGCTTCGCAAAACTCTTTGGCAATATTATATAACTGTTTTGTGTTTGACGAGTTTTTTCCGCCGATTATTATCATTATATCCGCTTTTTTAGCCAGTTCTTTTACTGCATCCTGGTTTTCAAAAGTCGCATTGCATATTGTATTATAAACTCTCACTTCTTTATAGTTTTGTATTAAGTATTCAGTTATTTTTAAATAATCGTTTATTTTTCTTGTTGTCTGCGCCACGGTAGCTATATGTTCTTTTAATTTTATGTTTTTAAGCTCTTCGGGAGAGAGCACCACAAAAACCCTGTCATGTGTACAATAACTTACGACACCTTTGATTTCGGGATGGTTTTTGTCTCCGAAAACAACAATATCATATCCCTGTTTACTCATTTCCTCTACGATTTCCTGAGGTTTTTTAACAAAAGGACAGGTTGCATCTATTATTTCAACATCTTTTTCTTTAAGTTTCTGGAGATTCTGTTTAGGTATTCCGTGTGTTCTGACAATGACTCTTTTAATATTTTCGTCGATATCTTCTAGACTTTCTATATATTTGACGTTGTAATTTTTAGCAAGCCTGTTTATTTCAAGAGGATTGTGGATAAGAGGTCCTAAAGTTACGGCGTTTTTTGATTCTTCTGCGATTTCGACCGCTCTTTTTACCCCGAAACAAAATCCATAGCTTTTGGCTTTTTCAATTATCATCATCAACCTTATAATCAGCTATTTTGGCAAAAAGTTTGAAAAAATTCGGAAAGGATGTGTTTATACTTTCGGCTTTATCTATTTTCATACCGCAAAGCAGTCCTAATACGGCAAAACTCATTGCTATTCTATGGTCCCCGTGAGAGTCTATTTGTGCTTTTTTCGGAATCCCTCCGGTAATTTTATAACCGTCTTCAAACTCTTCAGCTTCGATTCCGCAAGCTTTAAGCCCGTTTATAACTGTTGAAATTCTGTCTGATTCTTTTACTCTCAGCTCTTTTGCATTTTTTACCGTGCTTGTTCCTTCGGCAACGGCCATCGCCATAGCAAGAGCCGGAAGCTCGTCTATGAGCCATGGAATGTTTTCACTGATTTCTATAGCTTTGAGTTTAGCGCCTTTTACGATTATATCGCCAATAGGCTCGTATTTGTCTTCTTTTAAAACATACTCGATATCTGCGCCCATTTTTTCCAGAGCTTTATAGCTTTCTATTCTTGTAGGATTTAGTGTTACGTTTTTAATGACAGCCGTTGAATCGGTAATAGCGGCAGCAACTGCGAAGAAAAACGCACTGCTCGGATCGTTTGGGACAGTAATGGTTAAAGGGTTTAATTTTTTTTGTAAAGGATTTATTGTAATTTTACATTTTCCGTTTTCAATTGTAGAGTTTAATTCAGCACCCATGCCTTTGAGCATTCTTTCCGTATGATCGCGGCTAAGTATAGGCTCTTCGTAATATGACGGCTTATCTGCGTTAAGAGCGGCTAAAATCATTGCGGATTTAACCTGTGCTGAAGCTATTTTGCTTTTATAGTTAAATGATTTAAGCTTGCCGCCTCTGACGGCTAACGGAGCCAGGTCCCCGTTTTTTCTTCCGTCTATTTTTGCTCCTATGCTTCTTAAAGGTTCGGCAACCCTTTTCATAGGGCGTTTTCTTAAATACTGATCCCCCGTAAGAACAAAAAACCCGTCTATTCCGGCTAAAAGCCCCATATATATTCTGATTGTGGTGCCTGAATTTCCGCAGTATAATACATCTTCGGCTTCTTGGAGTCTCTCAGGAGCTTTAATAGTTATAACATCTCCGTTATCAGTAACTTCGGCTCCCAATGATTTGGCTATTTCTAAAGAATTTAGGGTGTCTTCAGCCCTTAGATAGTTTTGAATAACATTTTCTTTTTCAGTTAAAAGAGAGAAAATCGCACATCTGTGCGAAATAGATTTGTCAGCGTCAACCGTAAACTCTTCTTCAAACTTTCTTCCACCAACTACTTCTAATATCATCTAAGCTTAATTCCTTTATTTTCCAGTGCTGTTAAGATTTTTTCAATTATAGCATTAATTTCATCATCTGTTAATGTTTTTTCACCCTGAATAATAAATCTGATGGTAAGTGAGTTGTTTTCACCCAGATCGTAAATATCTATAGGATAAAATTCTTTCAGTTCTTTAATGTTTAAAGCATCTATTATTTTATACACTTCTTTATATGTAAGGTTTTTATCTACAACAAGACTTAAATCCCTCGTAACTTTAGGAAATTTATTGATGTCTTTTGCCAGTTTCATTTCGCTGCTGAGTTTCATAAGATCTATTTCGGCAAAATAAGTATCTTCAATATCAAAATCTTTTGCAACTTTCGGATGAAGTTTTGCAACAGTTCCTATTGATATACCGTTTTGAATGATTTTTGCGTTTTGGTACGGATGAGCAACAGGGTGCGGATCGTTTTCTACAAGTTCGAATTCTCCGATAACCTGCGCAAGTTTGTCTACCATCGTTTTAAAATCTACGTTTTTAGGCTTACCGTGGTTTAGCGGATTTTCATAATCTTCCTGACCGCTTATTACAAAAGCGATTTTCTGTTTTTCTTCTCTTTTTTTATTGTATACGCTTCCGGCAGTAAACAGATATATTCTTTTATATCCGTTTGATCTATTTCTTGATATGTCTTCAAAAAGCTGCAGTAAAAGCGTACTTCTAAGCGTATCAAGCTCTTTAACTATCGGATTTATTAAATCTAAATGCTCGTCAACAACGTTAAAGCCGTATTTTTGCAGTCTTTCTTTATCGTCAAATACAAAATGCAGTGTTTCGTAAAAGCCTTGAGAGACGGCTTTTTGTTTAATATTGTTTAGAAAATCATGAAATTCGATAATTTCGTTTATTCTGTTAGTTTCCTCAAATTTAAGAGGTTTGGATTTTATTTCGTCAATACCGTATATTCTTAATATTTCTTCAGCAACATCCTGAATGTTTTTAATATCGCTTCTGAAAACCGGAACTTTTATTTTCATATTTTCTTCGTTTAAGACTTCCACGTCAAATTTAAGTTTTTTAAGAATTTCCACAACGGCCTTTTCATCTATATCGGCACCGATAATACTTCTTATTTCCTCTATGTTAAGATTGATGTATTTAGGCTGAATTTCGTTGATTAAATCGATATTTCCTGAATAAACCGGCAGATTTGTTTCTTTTATGAAATAATTTAGCCCGAATTCCAAATCTGGCTCGCTTCCGCGGCTTGCTCTAAAGAAATATTCGTCCGTTTTAAGACCGTTTAAAAACACTATTTCGCTTACATAATCAGGATCTATATAATTTGCGTTTATTACATAATCGTTATTTTCATCAAGTTCTATTTCGTTTTTTACGCCTACAATGTATTTTCCGTTTTTAGTATTGAATATGTCTATGCCTTTTTCGCTTTCAAAAGAGACTTCTCCTGTGTTGCTTAGTACAAGCAGCACTCCCGTGGCGTGCATTGCGTATTTTACAAGTTTGTCACTGTGGTTTTTGGCTTCCACTTCGCAAAGAGCAAGTCTTAAATCGATTTTAAGATTAGATTTAAGCTGTCCGTTTATCGCTTTTAAAAGATGGGATGAGTGTTTGACTTCACTCTTAGTTACGTTGACTAATCTGCCTATACCTTCTTGAAGCTCTTCAAATTTATACTCCTGCTGAAGCAGGTCTATATTCAGTCCGGCACTCAGCTCCCTCGCAATACCGTAAATACTGAAGCTGTCTCCTCTGTTGGCAGTAACGCCTAGCTCGATTACTTCGTCATTTAAATATTTGCCGGCGTATTCACCGATCTTTAGCTCTCCTAAAGAATCGTCCATAATTATAATGCCTTCATGAAAATCAGGAAGCCCTATTTCCCTTGCTGCGCAGATCATACCGTTGCTTTCTACGCCTCTTAATTTTGCTTTTTTAATTTTAAAATTACCCGGAAGCACTGCTCCGACTTTTGAAACAACAACATATTCAGCATTTACAACATTACTCGCACCGCAGACTATTTGAAGAACTTCATCGCCTACGTCAACTTTACAAACATTCAGTTTGTCCGCATTCGGGTGTTTTTCACACTCAATTACCTTGCCTATAACCACGTTTTGAGGAACTTCATATTTCGTATAACCCTCTACTTCCTGACCTATTCTGTTAAGTGTGTCGATTATTTCCTGTGTAGAAATATTTTCTAAATTGATAAATTCCTCTAACCATCTTCTTGTTACTATCATTTAAACTGCTCCATTAATCTAATATCTCCTTCATACATGCTTCTAAGATCGTTAATTCTGTGTAAAAGCATTGCAAATCTTTCGACTCCAAGGCCGAAAGCGTAACCGCTTACATTTTCATATCCCACGGCTTTAAATACGTTAGGGTCTACAACACCGCAGCCGAGAACTTCAAGCCATCCGGTATGTGAACACACTCTGCATCCTTTTCCTTCGCAGAATATACAGCTGATATCAACTTCTGCACTTGGCTCCGTAAACGGGAAAAAACTCGGTCTGAATCTAACCTTAACATCCCCGAACATATGTATAAGAAAACTTTCCAGTATGAATTTCAGATTAGCAAAGCTGACTTTCCCGGCTTCATCGACTACAAGCCCTTCCACCTGATGAAACATAGGAGTATGAGTTAAGTCGTAATCTCTTCTGAATACAGCTCCGGGACTTATCATACGGATAGGAGGTTTTTGTTTAAGCATTGTTCTTATCTGAACAGGCGAAGTATGTGTTCTTAAAAGACTTCCGTCTTTAAAATAAAACGTATCCTGCATATCTCTTGCCGGATGATACTTAGGAAGGTTTAACGCTTCGAAGTTATGAAAATCGTCTTCAACCAAAGGACCTGTTTCGACGCTGAAATTAAGTTTTGTAAAAAAGTCTATAATTTTATTCATTGTTTCAGTAATAGGATGAACCGCTCCCGTTGTTTTAGGCACGAAGCTCGTAACATCAATTTTTTCTTTTTTAAGTTTTTCTTCAAGCAGTTTTTCTTCAAGCTCTTTTTTCTTTTCGGCAATCATATTCAGAGCTTTTTCTTTTAATTCGTTAAGCTCTTTTGCCACTTCTTTTTTCTTCTCAGGCGCAACATTTTTAAGTTCTTTGAACTTTTGTGTAATAACACCGTTTTTACCAAGAAGTTTTATTCTTATTTTTTCAAGTTCTTCAAGGTTTAAAACTTTGCTAATTTCTGATAAATCCACCAAAATCGTCCTTTTATTTTTTAGGTATAATACTACCAAAAAAACAGGAGGCTTTCAATGGATTGTATATTTTGTAAGATTGTAAACGGAGAAATACCTGCAAATAAAGTTTTAGAAAACAACAAATTTATCGCTTTTCATGATATTAACCCTATCGCACCGGTGCATGTACTGATTATTCCGAAAGAACATTTTGCCAAATTTGATGAAACACCTGCGGAACTGATGCCTGAACTTGCAGGATTTATAAAAGACGTTGCGAAAGAGCTTAACATTACTGATTACAGACTGATTACCAACAACGGTAAAAACGCTGGACAGGAAGTATTTCATCTTCATATTCATATGGTTGCCAATCCAAACGGAAAACTGCTTTGGCCTAAATTAGCCTAGCTTTTTTCTTTTTATTTGATAAAATTCCGATAAAAAGGGTCTGAATGAAATATGTTGGAGCACATGTAAGTGCAGGCGGCGGAGTTGAAAATGCCGTAAAAAACGCCGTGGAAATCGGAGCTGACGGATTTGCTTTATTTACAAAAAACCAGAGACAGTGGGTTGCCAAACCTTTAAGCGAAAAATCTATAAACAAATTCAAAGAATTGATGGACGAACACGGTTTCAGCGCCGAGGGAATACTGCCTCACGACAGTTATCTAATAAATCTCGGTCATCCGGAAGAGGAAAAAAGAGAAAAATCATACAATGCGTTTGTAGATGAAATAAGAAGAGTCGAACAGTTAGGTTTAAAATATTTAAACTTTCATCCCGGAAGCCATCTTAAAAAAATAACCGAAGAAGAATGCCTGGATTTAATAAGCGAAAATATCAACAGAGCCATTAAAGATACAGAATATGCCGTGCTTGTATTGGAAACGACTGCGGGTCAGGGAAGCAATCTGGGATATAAATTTGAACATCTTGCTTACATAATAGACAAAGTCGAAGATAAAAGCAGAATCGGCGTATGTATTGATACGGCTCATATTTTTGCTGCAGGGTATGACATAAGAACAAAAGAAGCATATGATAAAACAATGAAAGAATTTGATGAAATTATAGGGTTTAAATATCTTAAAGGTATGCATATTAACGATTCAAAAGCCAAATTCGCAAGCCGTGTGGACAGACATCATTCACTCGGTAAAGGAGAAATCGGAATAGACGCGTTTAAATTTATAATGCAGGATGAAAGAATTGACAATATTCCACTGGTTCTTGAAACGATTGAGCCTGAAATCTGGGCTGAAGAGATAAAACTGCTTAAAAGTTTTGCCGATGTATAAGTATCTGAATATTAAACAGACACCGAAACTAAGCGGTTCCATCGAAATAAGCGGTGCCAAAAACGCCGCACTTCCTATTATCGCTTCAACCATTCTTGCCAAAAACGATGTATTTTTAACGAATGTGCCTGAAGTTGCGGACGTTAAAACGCTGCTTAAACTTTTTAATCTTTTAGGCGCAGAATATGAATTTGAAAACAACAGTTTAAAAATCAATACCGACGGTATAAACAACACAACCGCCGTATATGAGATCGTAAAAACGATGAGGGCTTCAATTCTTGTACTCGGGCCCCTTCTTTCAAGATTCGGAGAGTGTAAAGTTTCGCTTCCGGGAGGATGCGCAATAGGTGCGAGACCTGTTGATCTGCATTTAAAAGCGCTTGAAGCCATGGGGGCGGAAATAAAAATAGAAGGCGGATACATCCATGCGACAGGAAAATTAAAAGGCGCTGACATTATATTCGACAAGATAACCGTAACAGGTACAGAAAACATCGTAATGGCGGCAGCTCTTGCAAAAGGCAAAACAAGGGTTATAAACGCTGCAAAAGAGCCTGAAGTTATACAGCTTTGCGAAATACTTCAAAACGCCGGAGTGGAAATCGAAGGAATCGGAACAAACGAAATAATCGTACACGGAACCGAGGGAGAACTTTTAAACTTTAAAGAAGAAAGAATCATTCCTGACAGAATCGAAGCCGGGACATACCTTGCCGCAGGTGCTATAACAAACTCTCAAATCACCCTTAAAAACGTCATTCCTTCTCATTTAGAAAGCGTCCTGGTAAAATTTTCTCAAATGGGATTTAAACTTGAAGCAACCGAAAATGAAATTACTATTTTTCCAGCACGAAAAATTCTGCCGACAAACATTTCGACAACGGAATTCCCGGGATTTCCAACCGATATGCAGGCTCAGTTTATGGCCATTGCGACTCAGGCTGAGGGAGTCAGCATTATAGAAGAGAGACTGTTTGAAAACAGGTTTATGCATGTTCCTGAACTTAACAGATTGGGAGCAAATATAAAAATTCAAAGTAAAACGGCTACTATTCAGGGTCCTACCCCTTTAGTCGGTGCGGATGTTATGGCTACGGATTTAAGAGCATCTTCAGCTCTCGTACTTGCCGGTCTTATTGCAAAAGGCGAAACAAACGTTCACAGAATTTATCATCTTTTCAGAGGATATGAAAAACTGACTGAAAAATTCAAAGCGTTGGGAGCGCAGGTAGAACTAAAAGACGAGCCTTTACCTTAATATTTCAAAATATATTCCGGCCGCTTCCTTTTTATCAAGTTCTTTTCCCAAGAACAGCTCCATTGCCAAAACTCCCTGATATACAAGCATATCAAGCCCTGTTTTGGTTTTAAGATTATATTTTTTTGCAAGTTTTAAAAAAGGTGTTTCTTTCCCGTATATTACATCTACCGCATATTTGGCGTTTAAAAAAAGATTTTCAAGAATTTCTGCAGGAGCCGGGTAAGTTTCATCACTGAGCCCGGCGCTGGTAGTGTTAATTATAAGGTCATATTCAAAATTTCTAATATTTTCCCATGTATAGTATATTTTATTTTTTTCTTTAAAATAAACAAGTCTGCTTTCGCTTCTGTTTAAAATGTCGGCATGAGGCAATACAAGACTGAGAGCCTTTGCCGTTCCCCCTGCTCCTATTATCAAAACTTTTTTATAATCGAATTCTTTAATCGCTTCCAAAAAACCGGGCGCGTCTGTGTTATATCCGATAATTTTTCCATTTTCTTCTACAAGAGTATTTACGGCTCCTATCTCTTTTGCGATGCCTCTTGTTTCGTCACAAAGTTTAAATGCCCATTCTTTATGAGGAACCGTTACGTTTGCGCCTTTTATCTTAAGCTCTTTGAATTTCTTTATAATTTCTTTACCGTTTTCAAGTTCGTATCTGCCGTAACACTCATTGATTCCTGATTTTTTGAAAAAATAATTATGCATTAAAGGAGATTTGGAGTGAGATACGGGATTTCCGAAAATTAAAAACATCTGAAACCTTTATCTTGTAAGATAGAAATAAAACTCTTCATTGTCAAAATAAAATTTAACCTCAATGGCTTTTTTATCTGCCACAAGAGATTTCAGACCTTCAAGATCGTCAAACACTTTCGGGAGAGTCATATTTATTTCAACATCATGTTTTGCAAATTCCGTTTTTGTATTACCCACTATTATATTTGCAAATTCAGCCACTATATCATGCAGTTCTTCTTTTGTTTTTGCTTCTTCGCCTAAAAGTATCTGTGAAATTCTTTTGGTTAGTTTTTCACTGAAAATAAGTACAACCATTCCGTCAATATCACCGTAAAAACCTAAACTGCTGGCTACATAGCTGCTGCTGGAAAGGTCAAGTTCCATTTTTGTAAGTTCAGGTTTTTCTTTTTTTGCCTCTATTCCGGTCATAAGTTCTACGGTATCAATGGTTGAATTTACAAAGTAAGGCAGCAGATTTACAAGCTCTTTAGTTATTTTTTTCTGTTTTTTATAAATAACGTCCATATTTTTCTTTGCTTCTTCCAAAGCTTCCGATTTCATAAGCTCTTCTTCATCGGCAAAAAACAAAAAGCCGACAACTTCCAGATCAGTGAGCATTTTAGGCTGCACGTTTTTCGCATTTAAACCCACAATAGCCATCAACGCACCGTATTCCGCACTTTCTACGCCTAGTTTGGACAAGAAACTCACCGCATGAATATTAAGCCCCTTGACATTGTTCATATTAAACACAAAAACCCTGAAACCTATACTCAGACTTCTTCTGAAATAATCTATATCAAATTTTTGGGCGATTGAAGTGTCCAAAAAACCGTCAAAATAAAAATACACAATATTGTTTTTTACTATTGCGCTGACTCTGTTTGAAAATTTTGAAATAATACTGTCTTTTATAACGATAGCATCGTCTTTGTTTTTAATGTCTTCTTCGCTGTTGACAGAAATCGGCATATATCCTTTTTTAACCAGATGATAAATTATCAGATTTTTATTTTCATCGTTGTTTATGCAGCACAGGTATATGTCTTTATCAATGATATCATCACTCGTAAACAGTTTTTCAACCTCTTCCGATTCGTATAGATTAAAAAATCTGTTTTCTATTTTTAAAGCCAGATTGTAAACGCTTTTATTCGCGTTAAAAAAGCAGCACTCTATATCTTTTTTGTACAGTGTTTCAAATATGTCGTTTAAAAATCTTATTGCGTTTATATTGGCGCTTACCACTTTTTCAAAATCGATACTGACATATTTTATCTTTCTGCTTTCAAAGCTTTTTATATCGTTTGGAGTGATAATAAGCGAAGCATTGTTAGCATCCAAAAATCCCTGAGGCCTGTAATAGACCTTTGAACCCAAATAACTTTTAACAACCCCCATTTTTCATCCCTTTGTTATAACTCTTTTAATGTAGCGACAAGAGCACCGAGTTTATTATTTACTTCTTTATATTCAAGTTCCGGTTTGCTGTCGGCTACAACACCTGCACCTGCCTGGAATATAACTTCATCGTCTTTAACAAGCGCCGTTCTTATGGTAATAGCCGTATCCATATTCCCGTCAAATCCGAAATACCCAATACTGCCGGCATAATATCCTCTTTTTAAACCCTCATATTTTGCAATTAATTCCATTGCTTTAATTTTAGGAGCTCCCGTCATGGTTCCGGCTGTAAATGTGGCTTTAAACAGATCAAACATGTCATATTGTTTATCCAGTTCGGCGACAACGTCACTGACAAGATGCATTACGTGAGAATATCTTTCGACTCTCATCAGCTCTTCCA
Organism: Nautilia abyssi; assembly: GCF_055388085.1. NCBI lineage: Bacteria > Pseudomonadati > Campylobacterota > Epsilonproteobacteria > Nautiliales > Nautiliaceae > Nautilia > Nautilia abyssi. The sequence goes on from NZ_AP042376.1 coordinate 595,872, forward strand.
CTTCAACGCTTCCGGCTTTGGCTACACGCCCCACATCGTTTCTTCCTAGATCCACAAGCATAATATGTTCAGCAACTTCTTTTGGATCGTTTATCATATCCTGTTCCATTTCCAGGTCTTCTTTTAAAGTGTTGCCTCTTTTCCTTGTTCCGGCAATAGGTCTCAAAAGAATCATATCTTCATTAAGTCTGACCATTACTTCTGGCGAGCTTCCGACAATTGCAAAATCGTCAATATCAAGATAATACAGATAAGGTGAAGGGTTTTTGCTTCTCAGTTTTCTGTAAAAAGAAAGTCTGTCTATTTTCGCTTTTACTTTTAATCTGTTCGAAAGCACGATTTGGAAAATATCACCTGCTTTTATATGCTCTTTTGCCGTTTCGACCATTTTATAAAACTGATTTTTTGAAAATACGAATTTAGGCTCCTCTATTATTTCCGCTTTTTTAAGAGGTATATGTTTGTATGTGGAATTAATAACATCTTTTATAATATAAAGATAGTTTTCATATTTTTCTTCATTGATTACAATAGTCATTTCTGAAGATTTATGAGAAAAACCGATAATGATTTTAGGTCTTATCATATAAAAATCAGGAATATTTGTTTCATCTTTCAGGTTTTCCATTGATTTTTTAAGCACAGGCTCGAAAACTTTTACCATATCGTAACCGATATAGCCGACAAATCCATCTACGAAACCTATTTGAAGTTTACGGGAAAGGTTTTTATAGTATTCAAAGTCAATATTTTTGTAATAGTCTTTCATAAAAGAAAAAGGGTCGGTGTTAAACTCTTTTTCTTCTTTTCCGTCATTATAATAAGTTGTTTCGTTTTTATATTTGATTCTTTCTTTTTCTCCGATAAACAGAAAAGTATAATTTCCGTCCGTATTGTTGATAACACTTTCTAAAAGGAACATCCTTTCATTAGGAAAGAGCTGCTTTGCCTGGTTATATATGGCTATAGGCGAAAACTCATCAACTAAAAACTTGTCATAAACCATTATCTGACCTTATAAATAAACGCGTTTTGTGTAATAGTGTTTTTAATTTTGCTAAGCTCTTTTTTTGCTGTATTTTTATCAAACGGCCCTATTAAAATTTTAGTAACTTCTATTTTTTTGCCGTTTTTGATGTAATACGTTCTATACAGTCTGTAACTGTATCCTTCTCTTTTAATAATTTCCAAAAACTTTTTATTAGGTTTTTTATATTTCATTAAAGCAGCCACCTGAACATAATATTTTTTGTCTGCAACAGTTCTTTTTACATGTTTTACAGGTTTTTCAGCTTTAACGGGAGTTTTTGCTTTTTCTGTAACAGGCTGTTCCTGCATATTTTTATTTGTCTGTACGGACTTTGCAGGTTTTTGAGTTTCCTGTGCAGGAGCCGCTTTGTTAGCTTCTTCGCTTTGTTTTTCATTTTTAATCAGTTTATCGGCAAGATTGCCTTCATTGTTGTTTTGCGCTGTATTGTTTTCTTCTTCTATAGGAACTTCTTTAAACATGGTGTCCTGCTGTTTTTCCTGCTTGATCTGAGGAGGAAGCACTACATTGTCCTGTTTTGAAGTCGTATTATTATAAATAGCAAACCCGAGTATCGCAATTATAAATACAAGAAATGCAATAGCACCGTAAATTAAAGGTTTTTTAATATTTTTTTTATTGTCGTTCAAATTTAGTAAATCGTCTTTGTTAGCCATATTGTCTCCTTTTTGCTACATGTGTCTAGCCCACGCAGCTCCTCTTTCTTTTTTATACAGTTCATAAGGCAAATTTAAAATATTAAATTCGCTAGGCAGCTCGTCAGTCGGAAACACCCTCCACTGTTTAGGAAGTTTTGTAGCCAGTTTCATCGATAATGACTTAGCAATTTGTATTCCTTCGTTTAAAGTCGTGTGTCCTTTATGAATATAAAGGTGCAAATGTCCCGGTGTTTTTGAATGATAAGCCGTAAAATTCAAAAAGCCCTCTTCTCTCAGCAACAGACTTGCCCTGTTCCAAAATCTTTCAGGATCTCTCCCGTTATAATCAAACACTATGTTTTCAACTATATTTCTCTGTCTGTTTATTAAATCATGTGCGACTATAATTTTTCTTTCAGCATGCTCATTCATTATCTGAAATGTTAAAGGTCTGTCGATTTTTTCATATTTGTCAAAATATGTTCTGCCTTTATAAACTATTTTATTTACAATTGTACCTTTATATTCATAATAATAGGATTTATTCATTTTAATTAATGAGATATCAACAGTGTAAGCCAATTTCTCTCCTTTTATTATAGGGGAAGAACCCCCGAAAATTAATAAGTAGGTCTGTCGTAAATAACAAATTTACTTGCAAGTTCTTTAAGTTCAGCCGCTACTTTTTCCTGAAGTTCAAGATTGTAAATATCATCAAGAACATCCGCTATTCTTGTAGCTATAAGTCTGAACTCATCTTCTTTCATGCCTCTTGCAGTAAGTGCCGGGCTTCCGATTCTGATACCTGAAGTTACGAAAGGGCTTCTTTTTTCACCTGGAACTGTATTTTTGTTTACTGTAATTCCGGCTCTTCCAAGTGCCTCTTCAGCTTCTTTACCGCTGAATTCTTTATTTAGGAAGCTTACAAGTACCAAGTGGTTGTCAGTTCCGCCGCTTACGATATCGTATCCTCTTTCAAGCAGTACTTCGGCAAGTACTTTTGCGTTAGCTTTTACCTGTTTCGCATAATCTTTCCAGCTAGAATCAAGGTTCATTTTAAATCCGACAGCTTTAGCAGCGATTACGTGTACAAGCGGTCCGCCTTGGATTCCAGGGAAAATTGCGCTGTTGATTTTTTTAGCGTATTCTTCATTGTTTGTAAGAATAAGTCCGCCTCTTGGACCTCTTAATGTTTTATGTGTAGTAGTTGTTACAACATCGCAATGAGGGAACGGATGAGGATGCTCGCCTGCAACAACAAGACCGGCAATATGTGCTACGTCAGCCATTAAAATAGCACCTACTTCATCAGCGATTTCTCTGAATTTTGCAAAATCGATTTCTCTTGGGTATGCACTTGCACCGCAAACGATCATTTTAGGTTTAGTGATTTTTGCGATATCTCTTACTCTGTCATAATCGATTCTTCCGGTTTTTTCGTCAATTCCGTAAGAGAAACTGTGATAATGTTTTCCTGAGAAGTTAACTTTTGCACCGTGAGTTAAATGCCCTCCGTTGCTTAAGTCCATTCCAAGAAGTTTATCAAGAGGTTTTAGAAGTGCAACATATACTGCACCGTTTGCCTGGCTTCCGGAATGCGGCTGAACGTTTGCGAACTCACATCCGAAAAGTTCTTTTGCCCTGTCAATTGCCAACTGCTCAACTAAATCCGCGTATTCGCATCCTCCGTAATATCTTTTGTACGGATATCCTTCTGCGTATTTGTTTGTAAATACGCTTCCCATTGCTTCCATAACTTCAGGAAGTGTGAAGTTTTCACTTGCAATCATTTCGAGGTGATTTGTCTGTCTTTCAAGTTCTTTTTCAATTATTGAATATACGTCAATATCGTAATCTCTTAAACTCATTTATATCTCCTTTTTTATTTTACGTCGTCTTCGTTTTGAATTTCTTTTTTAGGTTTCATAGTCGGGAACAGTATCACATCTTTAATAGAGTGTGAATTTGTTAAAAGCATCACAAGTCTGTCTATACCTATACCTTCACCTGCGGTAGGAGGCATGCCGTATTGAAGTGCTCTAATGTAGTCTTCATCCATTTCCATACCTTCTTCATCACCTTTAGCCTTAGCTTCAAGCTGAGCTTTGAATCTTTCATACTGATCAAGAGGGTCGTTAAGCTCGTTAAATCCGTTAGCTATTTCGCGTCCTGCAATGAACAGCTCAAATCTTTCGGCTATTTCAGGATTTTCGTCGCTTCTTCTTGCAAGTGGAGAAATTTCAATAGGAAAATCAGTTACAAAAGTCGGATCTATAAGTTTGCTTTCTACAAACTCGTCAAAAAGTTCCGCCCATAGTTTTCCTTTAGAATCAATATGCTCTTCAAGCTCTACCCCGGCTTCTTTTAAATATTTTTTCATTGCATCCGCATCTTCAAGTATCTCTTCTGGAACATTTCCGATTTTTACCAGTGCGTCTTTATATGTAATAGTTGTCCAGTTGTCGAAATTAATAGTCATATCACCGTACTGAAGCTGTTTAGGAAGATTTAATTTTTCAAAAAGATAATCAAACAGTTCTTTAGTTAATTTCATTAAATCTTCTTTTGTGTGATACGCCCAGTAAAACTCTATCATTGTAAATTCCGGGTTGTGAGTCTGGTCGATACCTTCGTTTCTGAAGTTTCTATTTAATTCAAAGACAGCTTCAAATCCGCCTACAATCAGTCTTTTAAGAAACAGTTCCGGTGCAATTCTAAGATTCATATCGATATCTAAAGCGTTATGGTGTGTCATAAACGGTCTTGCGTTAGCACCGCCCACAACAGTGTGAAGCATTGGTGTTTCAACTTCCAAAAATCCGTGTTTTAAGAAGAATTCCCTAACCAATGAAACAATTTTGCTTCTTAATAAAAACGTGTCTCTTACCTCTTTATTCATTATCATATCAAGATATCTCTGTCTGTATCTTGTTTCAACATCTGTAAGCCCGTGGAATTTTTCAGGAAGCGGATGTATTGCTTTTGTCAGGATTTTTACATCGTCAGCATGAATACTGAGCTCTCCCGTTTTTGTTACAAACGGATACCCTGTAACTTCAACGATATCCCCTACTTCCAGATTTTTCTTTAAAAGATTGAATTTGTCTCCAAGTTCGTTTTTTGACATATATACCTGTAATATGCCGCTCATATCTTCAATTTTAAAAAATGCGGCTTTACCCATAAGTCTTAAAAATTTAACTCTTCCGGCAACAGTAAATTTTCTGTTTTCGTCGCGTCTGTTTTCTAAATTTTCAACATCTTTGTTTTTTTCTAAAAATTCTGCGATTTTTGTATCTCTTGCGGCATTGTGTCCGTAAGGATTAATACCGGCTTCTTTTAACTTATCAGCTTTTTGCATTCTGAGTTTTACATATTCGTTACTAAACATTCAGTGTATCCTTTGTATGTTTTAGGTATGAAATTTTAACATTTTTCCCCAGTTTTTCTAAATCCTGAGGTGTAATATTTATGATTTTTTTGCCAATTTTAACTAAAACAGGAAATAAAAAACTGTTTTTAGTCACATTCTTCATTTTTTCCCTGATAAACGCAACCTGCCAGAGCATTGCAATTATAATACTTACAAGCAAAAAGAATTTTGCTCCCGAAAAAATAAAACCCAAAATTCTGTCCAGCACTCCAAGAGCGCTTAACTTGAGTATTTTTCCAAGTAAAAATCCTACAAAAACGGCCAACACCCAAAAACCTACAAAAACAACAATAAATCCGACAAGATCAACAGCCGATTTGTTAGGTATGTTAAAAAGATGGTCATTTATATAAATTCCCGTCTGATGAAAAAATTTAGAAGCTAAAAACAGACCTCCGATAATACCTATAAGGCCGGCAACTTCTTTTATAATACCGTTAAAATAGCCCTTTATTGCCAGTATAAGCGTTATAGCTATAATAATTCCGTCAAATATACTCATATTATTCCTTTATTTCATAACCGTTTCTGCTGATTTTAGCCTGATAAAGTGCATGATCGGCTCTTTTGATAATTTCTTCAAACGTATCGCCTTTTTTATGCTGTGTAAGCCCCACAGACACTGTAACATTAATCAAATCCTCTTTATATTTTAAAAGTGTGGCTTCTATTTTTTTCACTATTCTTTCAATAATCGGTCTTACTTGAGCCATTGTCATTCTGTTGAAGATAATAACAAATTCGTCTCCGCCGTATCTGTAAATTTTATTTTCTTTTCTTATAAGTTTTTTAATAATGTTTGCTATTTTAATCAAAACAAAGTCACCTACTAAATGACCGTATTTGTCGTTGATTTCTTTAAAACGGTCTAAATCAAGAATAGCAATTACCAGATCAAGGTTTTTATCTTTTCCTTTTTCCAAAATCAAATTTAAATCTTTATTTAGAGCCTTTCTGTTATAAACCTTTGTTAAAGGATCTATTAAAAGCTCTTTATATGCTTTATCAAGTTCAGATTCAAGTGCATGGACAGTGTCTTCAAGTCTGTTAATTTTTTGAAGTAAATTTGCACTAAACTGCATTATCACTTCTTTTATGTCATCAACCTGCATAGGGGCTACTTCTTCTATAAGACTTTCCGAGTCCTGCTTGATCTCTTTTGAAACGTTGTTTACTTCTTTAATTGTCTGAACTGTTTTATGTAAAATCATTTCATTAAGATCAGGTTCTACACACATGAGTTTAGGATTAAGCTCTTCAAAAATTCCTTCCTGTTTGACTAAAGATATGAAAACATTCTTGTAATAAAGAGGATACGGGGGTTTATGAGCTTTTTTCAACTCTTGCATTGCTTTTTCGGAAATTTTTATTATTATTTCTTCCATTCTTAAACCTTTTTTGTTATTATCGGAAAAAACCAAATTTAATGAATTATACAAAATTATTTGAAAAAAAGGAGTAATTTTGAGATTAACAAAAGAAAAAGCCGTTGAATTGATTAAAAATGAAGACCTGATTACACTTGGTGAAATGGCTTTGGCTAAAAAAAGAGAACTTCATCCCAAAAAAATAACCACATTTATTGTAGACAGAAATATAAACTATACAAACATGTGCTGGGTAGATTGTAAATTCTGTGCTTTTTACAGACACAAAAAAGACAAAGACGCTTATGTGCTTAGTTTCGAAGAAATAGATAAAAAAATTGATGAACTTATTGAAATAGGAGGGACACAGATACTTTTTCAGGGCGGTGTTCATCCTAATCTCAAAATAGATTTTTACGAAGACCTTGTAGAGCACATCCATAAAAAATATCCGCAAATTACCATACACGGGTTTTCTGCGCCTGAAATAGACTATATTGCAAAAATATCAAAAATATCTATTAAAGAAGTGCTTGAGAGATTAAAGGAAAAAGGATTAAGCTCAATTCCCGGTGCAGGAGCCGAAATATTAAGCGACAGAGTAAGAGATATAATAGCTCCAAGAAAAATCGATACCTCTAAATGGCTTGAAATTCATAAAACGGCTCACCAGATTGGTATGAAAACAACAGCCACAATGATGTTCGGAACAGTAGAAACTATTGAAGAAATCGTCGAACACTGGAATCTTATCAGAGAACTGCAGGATGAAACCGGAGGATTCAGAGCATTTATTATGTGGAGTTTTCAGCCTTACAATACAGCACTTTACAATGAAGGAATCGTAACTAAAAAAACATCCTCAAACAGATATTTAAGATATCTGGCCGTTGCCAGACTCTTCTTGGATAATTTCAAAAACATACAATCCAGCTGGGTTACCCAGGGAAGCTATATCGGTCAGCTTGCACTGCAGTACGGGGCAAACGATTTGGGTTCCACCATGATGGAAGAAAATGTTGTAAGAAGCGCCGGAGCACAGAATGCAATGAATCAGCAGGAAATGATAGAACTGATAAAAGACGTGGGGGAAATCCCGGCTAAAAGAAACACGGCATACGAAATTTTAGAAATATTTGACTAAGGGCACTCAGGTTCAAACAGTGTAAGCCTGCGGCTTAACTGTCCGAATTTCCATTCCCTTCTTGATTCTTTAACGAGATTTTTGTCTATATTTGTTATTAAAAGCTCTTCTTTGTTTCCAAGTGAATTTATAAGCTCTCCGTCAGGACTCAATACAAAACTTTCACCGTAAAACTCCCATTCGTTCCAGCTGCCTACCCTGTTTACGCGGGCTACATATACGTTTTTTATGAATGCAAACGTTTTCAAAAGCTCAAACCATCTTTTTGACGAATTAAACGTCCCTACACTCGGAACAATAACCACATCGGCTTTTTTTTCTGAAAAATAATCCCAGTATTTACTGAAATGGGCTTCAAAACCAAACATTGCCCCTACTCTTATATTACCTATAGAAAAAATGAGAGGTTTTGATTCTTTTTTGTCAAAAAAGGAATCTTCATTCCAGTGAGGATAAGGCATTAAAATCTGCTGGTAATAAAACCTTGCTTTGCCTTTTTGAAATCTGACAAGAGATTTATATTTTTTCCCGCTTTTTACAATAATCAAAGGTGCTATTATAGTGATGTTATATACCAAAGAAAGTTTTTTTAACAGCTTAAGCTGATGATTGGACTGCTCTTTTATGAAATTAACCGGAATTTTTTCAAGCTCTTTAAAAAATCTGTTTAAAACATATTCGGGCAGAACAAACAGCTTAGCGCCTTCGGTTTTGGCGATATTTAAATAATAATTCAGTTTGGCTTTGTCAAAAGGCAGTTCGGCGCTTTGAAGAATCGCAATTTTCATTTTACTTCTTGAAACTGCAGTTTGGCTTCTTCAATCATTTTTGTCGCCTCTTCTAAAAGCTTGACGCCTTTTTTATAAAACTCCATAGCTTCATGCAGAGTTATTTCCGGATCATTCAGCTTTTCAAGAAGTTTTTTGGCTTCATTTAGCTTTTTTTCAAAATCCTGCATTAATACTCCTTCAAAATTCAATATTTTATTAAATTCTACTTTTTATATTTACCTTCAAGTATGTCACTGATAATATAATCAAATTTATCCAGTTCAACCAAGAAACTGTCATGCCCGTAATCGCTGTTTATTTCAAAATAATTACATCTGCCGCCGACTTTGTCCATATAGTTTTTAATCTCTTTCATTTCTTCCGGAAAAAACAGAGTATCTCCGCTAAAAGATATTAGATGAAGTTTATCAGAAATATGTGAAAAAGCGTCTTCCAGTGAATTAAAACCTCTGCTTATGTCAAATAACGAAATAGCTTTTAAAATATATATGTAGCTTAACGGATCAAACCATTTAGGGAACATCGCTCCGTTGTATTCAAGGTAGCTCTCAACCTGAAATCTTCCGAAAAGTTCAAACATACCGTCCGTTTTGACATATTCTCTTCCGAATTTTCTTTCGAACGTTTTTGGAGATATATAATTTAGATAACCGATCATTCTAGCAGCGGCAAGACCTTTTAATCCTTTTTCTTTAATTGTTTTCGGATCATAATTGCCGTTTTTGAATTCACTGTCTGCCCTGATTGCTTCCATCATGGATTTATTAATGGCAATTACGTAAGGTTTTGTCTGATACGTTGTGGCTATAGGAATAATGTTTTCACAAAAGCCTGGGAAATCCACGGCAAAACGTAAAGCCTGCATACCGCCCATACTGCCGCCAACAATAGCCTTTAAATGTCTGATACCCAAAGAATCAAGCAGAATTTTCTGCGCTTTTACCATATCTTTAATGGTTATTACAGGAAATTTAAGTCTGTATCTTTCACTGCTTCCCGGCTGTATCGGTGACATCGGAGAGGTTGAGCCGAAACAGCTGCCGATAACATTGGTGGAAATAACAAAATATTTGGTTGTATCTATAGCTTTACCGTCGCCTATAAGTCCATCCCACCAGCCAGGTTTTCTGTCTCCCTCATACATTCCGGCAGCATGATGAGAGCCGGAAAGAGCGTGGGTTATAAGAACGACATTATCTTTTTCTTCATTAAGTTCGCCATACGTTTCATAAATTATCTGCCACGGCTCAAGTATACGTCCGCTTTCTAAATATAAAGGCTTAGTAAATTTGGCTGTTTTAGTTTCAATTTTCATATTGGCCTTTTTTCATGTAATTTTATCATATTAACTCGTCTAAAGGTTTCGGTTTGCAAAAATAAAATCCCTGAAACTCATCAATTCCTATTTTTTTTAGTATTTCAAACTTTTCTTTATCGCTTACAAATTCTGCTATGGTTTTTATATTAAATTTATTGGCAAATTCAACAATAAATTTTACTATTTCATAATACATTACATTGTTGATATTTTTTATTAAAAATGCGTCAAGTTTTAAATAATCCGGTTTAAGATAAAGTATATTGATAAGATTTGAATATCCGCTTCCGAAGTCGTCAATTGCAATTTTTACGCCGTCTCTTTTAACGTGTGTTATAAATTCAATAACCTTATCAAACTGTTCAATACTTTCCGTTTCTAGTATTTCAAATACTATATTTGATATCTGGTGTTTTTCCAACAGAGAATAAATAAATTTTTTCGTTTTTTCATTTGAAATATCCATATATGAAAGATTTATAGACACCGGAATTCCGTTGAATTTATCCATATTTTCAAAAACCTTTTTTATCATAATTCTTGAAAAAGCGTTATAAAGTTTAAATTCTTTTATCAGATCCATAAATTCCGCAGGAGAAATTATTCTGTTTTCGTATTTGATTCTCATTAAAGATTCATATTTTATAACTTCTCCGTTTTTATTCACTATACACTGATAATAAGGAATTATGTCTTCGTTTTCCAATACGACAAGCAGCTGCTGCAGTTTCTGAAGTCTTTCTTTTTGTGCTTCTTGAATGGCTTCGTCATATATCTTATATTTAAGTATTTTATCTTTATAAGCCAGTTTCAGTGCTGTTTCCGCAGTTTCAAGAAGCTTTCCTTTCATAAAGCTGGCTCCGACTGAAAAGTTGATTTTTATATCGTTATATTTAATATCCATTCTAACAATTTCTTTTAAATCTTCTTCTTTAACGATATAAGTTAAACCTATGGCAAACTCGTCGCTTCCTATTCTGTATACATGTTTGTATTTTTTAGTAAGTTCTTTTGCAATAAGCACTAATATCTCATCACCTGTTTCATATCCGAATATATCGTTTAAATCAGAAAAATCATCTATATCAATTAAACATACCGATTTATAATTTTCAATATCTTCAATCAGTTTATTTCTGTTAGGCAGACATGTGAGCCTGTCGTAATAAACCCTTTTCATAAGTTCTTTTTGGGACTGTTCATAGTTGTTTTTAAGTTTTTCATACTGTGAAATAGTCTGTTTCATGATTTTTTTGGAAATAAGATATGCAATAAAGAAACTAACCAGTACGAAAAGCAAAAGAAGAACGATAGTAAATGTCAGCAGTTCTTTAACGTCATTAATAATATCTTCCTGTATAGACTTAATGTCTTTCATAACCTGCGAATAATAAAACCCTTTTACAAAAACGTAATTATAAGGTCTGTAAATCGTAAAATACGAAAATTTTTCTTCTTCGAGACCGGTTTTAGGGTTTTTATAATAGTAGCTGATAAAACATCCGTTTTTTCGTTTAAGACAGTTAAAATACTCTCTTTTATAATACTTGCCTTTAATATCGGATTTGTCCAAGTCCAGCTCTTTGCCTATCAAAGACGTAATAGGATGGTATATAATTACCCCGAATTTTCCTTTTTTGGCAAACCAGTTTGTAATCTGTCCGATAGCTACATAATTTAATTTGTTTTTTTTGTTTATTGTTTTAATATATTCGACAATTTCATTTTTAATCATATTTCTGATAATTCCAAGCCTGTAAGCCACACCGAACCTGCTGCCGTCAGGAAGTATTTTTTCTACAGAAAGATAATCACTGTTTTTATATTTTGATACCAGATATTTATGTCCGTCGACTTTAATGTAACTTTGATACAGTTCAGGGTATGTTATCTGTTTAGAGATAATATAAAAAAACATATTTCTTGTCGCATGCAGTTTTAAAAACTGCTTGCGGTTAGATTTAAAATTCATAAAGTCTTTTTGAACAAGATTTAAAATCTCTTTTAGGTCTCTGTTTGCAGTCTGATAAGTCGACACTCTTATCATATTGACGGCATCGATAATAGAATTCATACTGTTTTTTAAAATCAATTTTTCATTATTCAAAACTGCGTTATTTACTTTCTGAAACTCTTTTTGAGTTAAATCTTCAACAAAAAAAGTATAAAAAATAGTAAAAACTATCAGCCCGAATACAATTAAAAATATTGGTATTAAAAAAATCTGATTAATTAGTTTCCTCAATGGCTTCCTTTAAATCATTAATCAAATCTTCAACGTCTTCAAGTCCGATACTGAGTCTGATTAAACCTTCAGGAACTCCTGCAGCTTCAAGCTCTTCATGCGAAAGCTGCTGATGAGTTGTACTGGCCGGATGTGTTGCAAGAGATTTGCTGTCTCCAATATTTGTGACAAGCGAAAAAATTTTAAGTTTTTTAACTATATTTTTTGCCGTTTCGTAATCAGATACTTCAAAACTTACTATTCCACCCGCATATTTTAAATATTTTTCGGAATAAGGATAATTAGGATCAGACTTTAGCAGCGGATAGTTTACTTTGTTAATTTTAGGATGAGAAGATAAAAATTCTGCAATTTTAAGAGCATTTTTTGAATGTTCTTTTATTCTAAGGTGCAGATGTTCAAGTCCCTGCAGAAGAAGCCATGAATTAAACGGTGAAATAACCGCTCCGTAATCTCTTAAAAGAGCAAGTCTGGCTCTTGAAATAAAAGGATTATCAAATTTTTCATTATATACAAGACCGTGATAACTTTCATCCGGTTCGTTAAATTGCGGATATCTATCGGTTTTAAGCTTATCTTTGGCAAAAGGAGCTTCTATGATACAGCCGGCTATTGCGCTTCCGTTTCCGACAATATATTTACTTGCACTGTGTACTACAATGTCTACACCGAGTTCTACAGGTTTGATTCCGTATGGAGTGGCAATTGTATTGTCGCATATTACAATAACTCCGTGTTTTTTCGCAATTTCAACTATTTTACCGAAATCAGGCACAGTCAACGCAGGATTTGCCACACTTTCTATTAATATCAGTTTTGTTTTTTCATCAATCAGTTCATCAAGTTTTTCCGGAGTGTGTACATTGAAATATTTTGCGCTTATTCCAAACTGTTTTAAAGTCTGTGTATTTAATGTAATACTTCCTCCGTAGAGTTTATCGGAAATAATTACATTATCGCCGCTTTGTACAAGATTTGCTATAGAATAAAATATCGCAGCCATACCGCTGGCGGTTGCCAATGCGTCTATTCCTCTTTCAAGTGCCGAAATTCTTTTTTCAAACACTCTTGTCGTAGGATTTCCTATTCTTGTATAAATATTGCCTTCTTCTTGCAGATCAAAAAGTCTTGCAGCATGATCGGTATCTTCATATTCATACGCAGTCGTCATATAAATCGGCACCTGCATTGTTTTTTGTTTATCTTTTTCATATCCGAAATGCAGTGCTAAAGTGGCGTCTTTCATAAAAAAATCCTTTTTGATAAAATTACCATAATTATACCAAAGGATAAAAATGGAAGATAAAGTTTTCAGCAAACCTATCGAAAAACAGTTTGAATTCGACGAGGAAGTTGCCAGTGTTTTTGACGATATGTTAAACAGAAGCGTACCTTTTTATAAAGAAAATCTGAATCTGCAGATTGATATCTTAAAAAAATTCCTCCAAAACGGAGATAAAGTAATAGATTTAGGCAGTTCTACAGGTACATTTTTAATCGAACTTTCAAAAAAGAAAAAGAATTTAAAACTGATAGGAATTGACAACTCAGATGCTATGATTAAAAGAGCAAAAAACAAAGCAAAAGCCTTCGGATCCGAAGTCGAATTTGTAAACAGCGACTTTTTAAAGTACGATCTTTCAGGAGCCAAAGCCATAATAGCAAACTACACCGTTCAGTTTGTAAGACCTCTAAAACGGGAAAAACTTATAAAAAAAATATATGATTCGCTTGAAAACGGCGGAATTTTTTTAATGAGCGAAAAACTGATTACAGAAAATAAAAAATTAAATAAAACAATGATTGACATATATTATGAATATAAAAAGAAAATGGGTTACAGCGAATTTGAAATAGCCCAAAAAAGAGAAGCGCTTGAAAACGTACTTATTCCTTATACTATGCAGGAAAATATTGAAATGCTGAAAAACGCAGGATTTAAAGAAACGGAAGTAATATTCAGATGGAACAACTTTGCCACATTTATAGCATTTAAATAATTAACCCTCTTTAGAGTTAAAATTTATAGAAACGCTGCCTAATACTTCAAATTTGGCGTTAGGGTCTATTTCTGCGTGTGAGAGCACCACAACGTCAACACCGAATCTTTCAAGAATCTCTGCAAGAGGTTTTCTTATTAACGGATCCACAATTAGCACTACAGGAGCAATGCCTTTATTAAGTATTTCTGCAGCGGCGTTGCTTATTTCTTCAACCAGCTTATTCATCTCCGCCACGGTCAGAATAAACTGCTTCTGCTCACCCTGCTGCTGAAGTTTGTTCATCAGATACTGTTCTGTCTGAGTGTCAAACGTTATCAGTTTAAGTGTGCCGTCTTCACTTTCATAAAGCTTGGTTATTACACGGCTCAGTGAGCTTCTTACATGTTCTACTATTACGTCTATGTTTTTAGTGTATTCGGCAACGTCCGCAATCGTTTCAAGTATCGTAATCATATCTTTAATAGGGATTTTTTCATGTAAAAGAGCTTTTAAAACCCTTTGAATAAGACCAATGTTTGCTACTTTCATTGCGTCGTCAACAATAGCAGGGAAATCTTTTTTTACTCTGTCAAGCAGCGCCTGTACATCCTGTCTGGTTAGCAGCTCTTCGGCATATTTTTTAATTATTTCGCTTATATGGGTAACTATTACGGTTGACGCGTCAACAACGGTGTAACCGTTCATTAAAGCTTCTTCTTTTTTCTCTTCGTCTATCCAGATAGCGTCTATTCCGAATGCCGGCTCTTTTACTTTTTCGCCCTCTATCTCTTCAATAACCATAGGTGTTGACATTGCAAGATATTTGTCAGGGAAAATCTCTCCTTTTGCGACTTCCACGCCTTTAAGAAGTATCTGATACTCCGTAGGTTTTAAATGCAGATTGTCTTTAATTCTGATTTGAGGAACTAAAAAACCAAAATCCTGGGCTATTTTTTTACGCATTGTTTTTATTCTGTCAAGAAGGTCTCCTCCCTGGTTCGGATCGGCTATTTTTATAAGCTGATATCCGATATCAAGCTCCAAAAGTTCCACTTTTAGTATGTCTTCAAGCACTTTTTCTTCTTCTTTTGCAAGCTCTTCAGGAGACTTTTTAGGTTTTTGCTCTTCTTCTTTGGCGGCTTCTTTTTCTTTTTGAGTTTTAGGCTTAGGCGGTGATTTTTTCTTAAATTTGGCAATTAAAGACTGAATCGGATCGACACCTTTTTCGCTTTCCATCATTAAATAACCGGTAATTAAAAACACAGAACCCACAAATATCATGCTTCCAGTAGGAAATCCTGGGATAAATGCCATAAAAAAGAGAATAGTGCCTACTATTATCACTACCTTATAATCCCTGATAAGCTGCTTGATAACACCTTCGGCAAAATTTGTTTCATCTTTTGTAGCACGCGTAATGATAATACCGGTAGCGGTAGACACCATTAATGCGGGTATCTGTCCCACAAGACCGTCACCTACGGTTAATATCGTATATGTTGACGCCGCCTGGGCCAAATCCATTCCCTGCTGGAATACACCGATCATAAATCCGGCGATAATATTTACAAGTGTAATAATAATACCTGCGATTGCGTCACCTTTTACGAATTTGCTAGCACCGTCCATCGCCCCGTAAAAGTTGGCTTCCTGGATAAGCTCCGCTCTTCTTCTTTTAGCTTCCGCCTCGTCTATTAGTCCTGCGTTTAAATCCGCGTCTATCGCCATCTGTTTACCCGGCATTGCATCGAGTGTAAATCTTGCAGCAACTTCGGCAACCCTGGTAGAACCCTGTGTAATAACCATGAAATTGATAATCACCAGAATAATAAAAACTATAATTCCAATTACGTAGTTTCCTCCCACAACGAAATTACCGAATGCCGTAATAATTTTCGACACGGCGTCGGGTCCTTCGTAACCTTTAGACAAAATCATTCTTGTTGTTGCCACGTTCAACGAAAGCCTGTATAACGTAACAATTAATATAATAGTCGGAAAAGTAGTAAAATCAGTAGGCTTTGGAATATATAAACTTAATAACAGTATAAGAACGCCCACAGATAATGAAATAGTTAAGAAAAAATCGAGTATACCGCTAGGAAGCGGTACTATAATGATTAAGAGTATTGCAAAAACAAATGCAACAACACCTAAATCGGTAATTTCGCTAAATACTTTTAATGAGTTTTTAACTTTATTTATCAGATTTCATCCTTATTACGTCGTCTAGCGTATAATGCTGTATTATTTTTAAAAATTCGTCTTCAAGAAAAGAAAAGAAAGGTCTGATAGAACATATGCTTGCCCTTCCCCTCATACAGTCTTTAGGATCACTGGAGCAATAAAACACAAGAGAATTTTTATCTTCCATAACTCTAAAGATATCTATAATTTTAATTTCTTTAGGATCTCTGGCTAAAATAAATCCTCCGTGTATACCTTTAAAAGATTTAACAAAACCTTTTCTAGAAAGTGTCTGTAAAAGTTTTGCCAAAAAAGGTTTTGGTAATTCTGTAATTTCAGCCAAGTGTGTAACATCAACCGGTTTGTCGAATTTTGACAGTTCAACCAGTGCGTGTAATGTATATGCGGTAGATTTAGTAAACAGCAACTTTCATCCTTTTTGTAAAATTATACACAAATTATCTTTTTTAGTTAAACTTTATTGTAAAAATTGCACCGTTTTTTGCATTTGAAGCTTCAAGTTTGCCGTTAAAATATTTTTCAATAATTGTTTTTGACATATATAGCCCTATTCCGCTTCCTTTTACCTCTTTTGTCGTAAAATAAGGATCAAAAATTTTATACATAATTTTTTCGTCAATTCCTCCGCCGTTGTCTTTTATAGATACTGTTTTGTTTTTTGAGTCAATAACAATATCAATTTCGCCTTTTTGAACACCGTTTTCTTCAATTGCGTCTTTTGCGTTGGAAATTAAATTCAGCAGTACCTGCTGAAACTGTGTTTTACTTCCGTATACTTTAAAATCGTCTCCGTTTATTTTTACTTCTATATTTTTTGATTTCAGCTGTTCGTTAATTAATTTTAACGTGTCTTCAAGTGCAACTTTTACGCTGAATAGCGTTTTTTTATTGTCATCTTTAAAGAAATTTCTGAAATCATCAATAGTAGAGCTCATAAAAAATATTGTTTTCATGTTTTTTTCCACGAATTTGTCAAGTGCGTCTTCGTCACATCCGTGTTCTTCCACATATTCAGGAAGCAGCTGAAGATTTATGGCCAGCGTATTAAGCGGCTGTCTCCACTGGTGGGCGATGGCGCCGATCATTTCACCCATTGCGGCCAGTCTCGTCTGGTGTGCAAGTATCTGATCTTTTTTTGATATTTCATCAACAGCTTTTTGAACTCTGTATTCCAATGACTGGTTTAATTCTCTTATCTTTTCGTTGTACTGTCTTAATTTTCTGTTTTTGAATGCCAATACAATCAAAAATATTAAAATCACACCAATAACAGCGATAAACGTAACAATCCACTCTTTGTATATCTCCCAGAAAGTAGTAGGCTTATTGACATATATTGCGTTTTTGTAACCGAGCGAATAAGCATCTATTCCGAATTTTTCCAGATTCTTAACGTTTAAATACATTTTATTTGCTTTTTCAAATGTATAGGGAATGTGTTCAATCGGAACGCCCTGAAGATATTCAAGCACTTTCTTAGCCACCTCTTCACCCTGTGAAAAGGCATCTGTCACTTTACCGCCTATAATATTCGTATTAGGAATGTTTGCAAATATATCGGTGTGTACGATCATAGGATCGTTATATACTTTTGATATCATCTGGGAGGCTATGACATAATTTACATGTCTTCCGTTTAAATGGTAGCTAGAAGGAGTTAAGAGCATCATAACGGAATTTTTATGATAATTTTTCAGCTTATTTAAAACTTCGTTCAGGTCTTTTGTGTTTATAACTATAAATTTGATATTTTTAATGTGTTTAAAAGCATTTAGATACTGTTTTACAACCAGTGTACCTGAAATTGATGCGTCAGATACGATATATACGTATTTTAGATCTTTTTTTATTTTTTCGGCAAATTTTAAATTTTCAAGAGGCTCTTTTTTTTCAAATACGCCGGTATATATGTATTTGTCCAATATGTCCGCAAGACTAAGGTTGTTTACTCCGCAAAAGAAAACTTTGGCATTTTTAAAAAGACCGTCGTTTTTGTATTTTCTTACGAAATTTAATGCATTGTCGTCGGTCGTTATGATAATATCGAATTTGATACCTTTGTATTTATTATTTAAATAATTGTAATAATTATACATTCTTATCGGATTAGGTCTGAAGATTTTCGTATCCATAAATTCTATATATTTTTTTAAGTCTTTTTTACCCCTAAGGGTTTTAAGGATACCTTCAAGCTCTCCTTTAGTCCAGGCAAGCTGTATGGAATATGAGTTTAAAATCAGTACGTTTTTTGCAAAAAGCGACATTACTAAAAATAAAACGGTAATTAATATTCTCATATTTACACTCCGGTTATAAAACTGATGCTAATTTTATCGTAAACAGACATAAATGTAAATTTGCTTTTTTTACAAAAAAGGTGTATACTTTCATTTCAATTCAATGAAAATTGAAAATTTACCAATCAGGAGGCTGACATGGCTTTGGATTCGGCGAAAAAAAGAGAAATTATCGCTAAATTCGGAAATGATGAAAAAGATACTGGAAGTCCTGCGGTTCAAATCGCATTATTGACTGAAAGAATCAATGAAATCAACGAACATTTACAAACACACAAACACGATCACTCAAGCAGACTAGGTTTACTTAAATTAGTTGGACAAAGAAAAAGATTAATGAGATACTTAAAAAGAAAAGATCACGACAAATATCTTGAAGTGATTACAGCTCTTAATCTTAGAGATAGAGTTTAATCTCTATTTCTTTTTTTATATCACCTTTAGGTGTCTGTCACTGATTTACACCTTCCGTTTTCCACATTTTTATTTTAAATAACATTTAGTTTATTTATTAAGAGCTTTTTTTTCGAGTTTATCAAGTTCGTCTTTAAAAGTAATATTTTTGGGCAATATACTTCCGTGGTAATAATCAAAAAGTTTTTTGTGTCTGTTTTTATGAAAAAGAATCTTTTCAAAAAATTCAAAACTTTTTTCTTTATTTTGCGCAACTACAAAATTTTCATTAAAAAGCTTTAATGCGGTTAAAAGATCCGATGTGGTTGATTTTGGATTGTTTGCTATTTTTAACAAATCCTCAAGTGTCAGCTCTTTATTTTTATTTGTAGCGGTTTTCTTTTTGTTTTTGTTTTTTCTTGCGAGATAAAAAATTATCAGCAGGCATAAAAACGTGATAATCCCGAGATAAGCCAGAAATGCCAAAGGCGTACTCGGAAAAACATTCCATACTGTGTCGCTTACAAAAGAGAAAAAAGAAAGTATTTTTTCTCTCAATTATTTAAGTCTTTCTAAAACTGATTTTTCATGTGCGGTAAGTCCTTCGGTATGGGCAAGCAGCGCACATTCTTCTCCCATTTCTTTTATCGCTTCCCTGCTGAATGAAATAATTGATGATTTTTTCATAAATATTTCAACATTCAAAGGAGAATAAAATTTAGCCGTACCGCCGGTCGGAAGGGTGTGGTTAGGCCCCGCTATGTAATCCCCGATAGGTTCCGGAGTATTTTCTCCTAAAAATATGGCGCCGGCGTGTTTTATTTTAGGAAGAAGATCAAAAGGATTGGCAGTAACTATTTCCAAATGTTCAGGGGCAATTTCATTCATAAGATCAATTGCTTCTTCTATTGATCCGGCTATTATTATCGCTCCCCTTTCTTCTATAGATTTTCTCGCTATTTCCTCTCTTTCAAGTTCTGCTAAAAACCTGTACACCTCATCTTTTGTTTTTAAAGCCAGCTCTTCAGAATCTGTAATCATTATAGAACTTGCCATTTCATCATGCTCGGCCTGTGAAAGAAGATCTATAGCCATATAATTCGGTTTAGCTGTTTTATCGGCAATAATACCTATTTCACTTGGTCCCGCGATCATATCTATATTAACTTCTCCGTAAACAAGTTTTTTGGCTGTTGCTACAAATATATTACCGGGACCAGTAATTACATCCACTTTAGGAACTGTTTCGGTTCCGTAAGCCATTGCTGCTATGGCGCTGGCTCCTCCGACTTTAAATGTTTTAGGACATCCGCATATATATAACGCGCCTAAAAGCAGTTTATTCGGTTTGTTTTCAATAACGGGCGTAGTTACCACTATCTCTTTTACACCAGCTACAATAGCCGGTATAACATTCATCAAAAGTGAACTCGGATAAAAAGCCTTACCGCCGGGAACATACACTCCGGCTCTGTCAACCGGTGTGACTTTCTGACCCAATACCGTGCCGTTGTCTTCAAAAGTCAGCCATGTTTTGGGCATCTGTTTTTCATGATACGATTTTATTCTGTCAAATGCCAGGTGAAGAGCGCTTTTTAATTTATCATCTAAGTTTTCATATGCGTTTTTCATCTCTTCTTCAGAGATTTCAAGTTCTCTGTCCGTTTCGGGAGACCATTTGTCAAATTTTGATATATGTCTGAAGAGAGCAATGTTGCCTTCTGTTTTAACTTCGTTTATTATATTTTTAACTATTCCCTCAACATTTTCAATATCCATTTTACCGCGTGTTAATATTTCGTTAAACTCTTTTTCAAACTCTGAAGAAGTTGTTTTTATAATTTTCATAACTTCCCTTTTTTTAAGAAATTGTATCAAATTTATCTCATAAATGTTAAAATTTCAAAAAAAGGCTCTGTATGCAAATCAGTCTTGTCGGCTTTAGTTTTATTCTTATTTTAATCCCGTTAATAATTTCATACAAATTCAGAATAGGCATAGAAAAAGAACTCTTAATAAATTCTCTAAGAGCATTTTTACAACTCACCGCTTTAGGTTTTGTTTTAGGTTTTATTTTTAAAATCACAAATCCTGTTTATTATATTCCTATAGTGCTGGCAATGCTTTTATATTCCGCTTATATAGCCAAAAAAAGAAGCGAATTCAGTTTTAAAGCGGCTTTTTGGTCGTTAACTCTCAGCACGGTTATTATATTGACGATACTTATAGTTTTTAAAATAATTTCTCTTAAACCAAACGAGTTTATACCCATTGCCGGAATGATTATAGGCAATTCTTTAAACACATACACGCTTACAATAGAAAGAATAAGACGCGAACTAGAACTTCAAAAAGAGCTTATCGAAGCATTTATCGCCATAGGAGCCAATATAAAAGAAGCTTTGAAAATAATGCAGCGTCAGGCTATAAAAGCCGCACTTATACCGGTTAACAACATGCTTCAGACGATTGGAGTTGTGGCAATTCCGGGTATTACAACAGGTATGCTGCTCGCAGGTGCCAGTCCTTTGGAAGCCGTAAGTTATCAGATAGTCATTATTTATATGTTAGTTAGTATCAATCTGTTCAGTGCGCTTTTCGGAAGTATGTTCTTTATTAAGCAAAAAGTGCTATAATATAAAAAAAAGGAGTCCGTCATGCAACAACAGGATTTAAAAAAAGAGATCGAAGAATTAAAAGAAATGGTAAAAACTTTAAGTGAAAAAGTAAATAAAAACACTCTGAGCGATTTAATTCCGCAGGAAGAACTTGAAAAACTGGAAAAAATTAAAAATGAGACAAAAGAACTGATTGAAAAATCAAAAATTAAAGAAAACCCTTTAAGTGCGGCTATAGTGGCCGGAATAGCAGGTTTTTTAATAGGAAAAATATTCTGCGGGGACAAACATGAGTAAAGTTACAATAAGTGACTTTTTACTTGCCGTATCAGATTTAATTGAAGCGCAGAGCAATGCTTTAAAACAGGAATGGAGCGAATTTTTTAAAGAAGAGAGAAAAAAGCTGAATTATTTATCGAAAAATTTCGCTTTTTATTTTATTTTTGCCGTTTTGTTTGTATTGGGTTTCAGTGTTTTTTGTTTCGGGCTTTATAAACTGCTGGAAAAATTTATGCCCGATTTTATCGCTCTTTTTGTTATTTCATTTATTTTTTTTATTGCAGCGTTTATATTTGCAAAAAGTATAAAAAATGAATGATTTAGAAAAAGCCAAAGAAAATTTAAAAGCCTTGATGGAAGGCAAAAGAACAAAACGGCTCACGCTTCAAGAGGCAAGGGAAAATCTTATAAAATGCGACCCCCAAATAGATATAGCGCCTGTTTTGTCATCATTAAACAAAGGTGATTATTATCTAGCTTTAAAATTTTTATTTTTAGAACTTGTTACGACGCCGGGCATGATTGAGTTTTTTGCACCCGTTATTGTAAAAATAATAGAAAAGAGAAGTTAGTCTAAATTATAGACTTTCTGTATATGAAGGGCCTTGTCGAATTCATAAATTCTTGGAATACCCGTAGCGATTTCGAATTTAGGAATATCTTCATCACTGATTCCGTCAAGCTCTTTAACCATCCCTCTTATCGTATTTCCGTGAGCTGTAATTAACACGTCTTTTCCTTCTACCAAAAGAGGAGCCACTCTTTCATGAAACGCCTGCATCGCTCTTATCTGATTGTCTTTTAGACTTTCGGTACTAGGAAGCAGTTCCTGAGGAAAGTTTTTATATTTAGGATCAAATCTAGGATGTCTAGGATCGTCCTCGCTTAGCGGCGGAGGCGGAACGTCATAGCTTCTTCTGTAAAGAAGAAATTTTTCTTCACCCACTTCAGCTTTTACTTCATCTTTGTTAAGCCCGGTAAGAGCACCGTAAAACCTTTCGTTAAATCTCCAGTCTTTTATATGATCAAGCCACAGCAGATCAAGTTCTTCTAAAATAATAATCCCTGTTTTAATCGCCCTTTTAAGATATGAAGAAAAACATATATCAAAACTCAAACCGGCTTCTTTTAATCTTTTACCGGCTTTTTTGGCTTCTTCTATACCTTCGGGAGCCAGGTCAACGTCAACCCACCCCGTAAATCTGTTTTGTTTGTTCCATTCGCTTTTTCCGTGTCTGACTAATACAAGTTTTGCCATATTCATCCTTTATGAAAATTAATTTTGGAATTTTATCAAATTTTTTATACCTGCCCTGTTTTTCCATTCGGCTAATTTAATTATAGCTAAATTTATGTCAAACTCCTTGTTTATCATAGGAAAAATCACTTCCCCGTCAACTGCGACAAAAAACATGTCGCTGAATTCTTTTTTATTTTTTCTCTGAATTATAAGATATGTAAGTTCATTGTCTATAGTTCTGGGAATACTTTTATCTATGCAGACACCTATCTGTTCTCTCATAAACGTATTAAGCGATTTCATATAATTTAAGACGATATCTTCCCAGCCGAGTTCATCACCTAATGAGTTGAAAATTTTTAAATCAGTAATTCTCAGTTCTCCATTCTCAATTCTCCATTTATCATTAACCCACACTCCCACGTCATATTCGGAAAGTCTTTGTTTGAACTTTTCAAAATATTCTTCAATATCGGCTGAA
The DNA here is from genome assembly GCF_055388085.1 of Nautilia abyssi. Lineage (NCBI taxonomy): Bacteria > Pseudomonadati > Campylobacterota > Epsilonproteobacteria > Nautiliales > Nautiliaceae > Nautilia > Nautilia abyssi. The sequence goes on from NZ_AP042376.1 coordinate 619,354, forward strand.
TAAAACGGGTAATTTGATAAAATTTTAAAAGATATATCGGGACGCAGATATTTTTTATACATTAACTACCTTTTTAAGGAGAATTATGCCAAAAATTTTAATAACAAACGACGATTCTTTTGAAGCGAAAGGACTTGAAGTTTTAATTAACGCCGTAAAAGATTTGGGTGAAGTGTATATCGTGGCTCCGGCTACACATAAAAGCGCATGCTCTCATTCTCTTACGATTACCAAACCTTTAAGATTTATTGAAATAGATAAAAATTTCTATAAGCTTGATGACGGAACTCCGGCTGACTGCGTTTATCTTGCAATGGATAAAATTTTTAAAGAACAAAAACCCGATATAGTATTAAGCGGAATAAACCACGGCGCGAATATGGGAGAAGATGTAAATTATTCGGGGACTGCCGCCGGCGCTTTTGAAGGAGCCGTTCACGGTATCCCTTCTATAGCGTTCTCCCAGGTGCTCAAAAGCTATGACACTCCGCCTACTGAAGTCGACTGGTCAAAAGCTGCAGACGTTGCAAGAGAGCTTACGAAAAAAGTACTCGAAGGAAAAATAAATATTCCGCACAGGCAGATACTTAACGTAAACATTCCCAACACAAAAGAGATAAAAGGATATAAAGTCACAAAACTCGGATACAGACTCTACGGATTCGACGCTCACAAACACCATAACCCAAGAGGCGAGGAATATTACTGGATAGGTCTGCATCCTTTAAAATTCAAAGAAGAAGAAAACAGCGATTTTTTTGCAGTCAAAAACGGCTACGTTTCTATAACACCTTTAAAACTGGACATTACTGCTTACGAAACAATAGAAGAGTTAAAGAATATAAATGTATGAAAAATTACATGTCTTTTTAACAAGGTTCGGGCTTAATCTCAGACATTCGGTAACAAATCCGGAAAAAAACGTTTTTCTTTCAAAACTGACAGATTATAAAACAGGTTTTACCAGCTACGGCAAAGGAGAAAACGAACAAAAAGCCCTTCTAAGCGCATACGGTGAAATGTGTGAAAGAATCATAACAAGAAACTATTTTGAAGAATACTATATCAATAACCTTTATCCGAATATGCACACAGGTGAATTTTTAAATGAAAAGCTTAAACGCCGCTATAAAACGGAAGAAATGGAAAAAGAAGATTTAATCGATTTTAACAGCGACAGTTTTGATATTTTATCAATACCGTTTATTGAAAAATCCACTGCCAAAACCGTCTATTTTCCTATAAACATTCTGCAAAACCTGTATGCGAGCAACGGTATGGCGTTTCATTATGATTTAAACACGGCATATTACAACGCAAAAACGGAAATTATTGAAAGATACGTAAAATTTGACGTTATAAAATACGGACTGCCACTGCCTAAAATAGACCACCCTTTAAATTCTGAAAATATACAGATTTACGACGCAACACTAAACGGTAAATATCCTGTAATGGCTGCCAGTTTTATAGAAGACGGAGAAATAATTCTCTCTTTCGGGTGTGATTTGAACAGGGAAGAAGCTGTAAAAAAAGCCTACCTGGAACTCTGGCAAACGGAAATGAGGGAAAGAGGCAGATTTAACGAAAATATAGAAGAAGTTAAGAACTCTTTTAATCTTTACAGACATTTTGTCAATTTAAGCGGAGACGTTCATGTCAATTTTTTAAAAACCCCTCTGTTTAAAGTCGCAAAATGGGATTTTGATGATTTGGATGTTTTTTCACAAGAAGAATATATTAAAGTATACGAAGCCAATCCGTATTTTGCCCTGCAGGTTATCATACCGGGAATAAGCGAGGTTTACCCTGTTGAAGATATGATTTTTAACAATATAAACCAGGGAAAACTTTATTACAGGGATAAAATATTAAATTACGAAAAATACCCGGAAAATGAAATATATGAAATAATAGACGAGCTTAAATACTCTTTTGCAACCGAAATAGGAGCATTAATCGGTGTAAAATTTAATAACCCGGTATTTGCCGACGATTTCGAATTTTATTATAAAAACCGTAAAAAGCCGGAATTTTCCGAGCAATATATAAATATACTCAATCTTTCAAGGAAACTTCATGAGATATGACAGATGCAGAAAACTTTTTTCTAAATTCGAACATTTGAAAGATTTAAAAATTTTAATATGCGGCGCCGGCGGAGTCGGCGGATACGCCCTTGAATGCCTGTACCGCTCCGGCGTAAAAAATATTACAATAGTGGATTATGATACATTTGACATAACTAATCAAAACAGACAGATAGGCAGTGAATATACCGGAGAAAAAAAAGTGGAAGTTTTAGCCAGACTCTATCCCGGTATAACGCCTGTCGATATGAAAATAACAAACGAAAATATAATGTCTTTAAATATTGGTCATTATGATATTGTTATAGACGCAATAGACGATCTTGACGCAAAAATAGCCTTAATAAAATCAGCTCATCCCAAAATAATCTCCTCAATGGGAGCGGCAAAAAGAATAGACCCTACAAAAATAAGAATAGAAAGCATATGGAAAACAAATACCGACCCACTTGCCAAAAAAGTAAGGGACAGATTAAAAAAAGAAAAATTTAACGGTGATTTTAAAGCTGTATATTCTATAGAAAAGCCTGTAAAATGCGAAATGGGAAGTTTCGTAGGAGTAACCGGAGCTTTCGGATTTGCCTTATGCAGTGAAGTTCTTAAAGATTTTGTATAATGCCTTAAATTAAATTAAACACATTAGGTTTTAATAAATAAAAGCCTGTCATTGCCGAATAATGAAAGTTTTTATTTACATTAATTTAATTTTCGAATTATTTATAAGATTAAAAGTATTAGATAACAAAACAAACTAAAAAAGCATTAAAACATTTTAGTGTCAGACTCAAATAATAAGATAAAAAATTAAGAGGAAAAATCCTCTTAATCAACGATAGTTCCCTGATCTCTGATATCAAGATACCATTTAGGAAGCGTATCAGTCCATTTTCTGACAACAGGGAAATATGCTTTAATATTTTCATATACAGTAGCAAAATCTTTTGACTGGTTAGCATATTTGTTAAGAATTTTGATTGTGGCTTTTTTAGCAGCTTCATTAACATCGTCAGGGAAAACGCCGAGTTTAACGTCATATTTTCCGTTAAGAATGTTTTTAAGCTGAATTGCGTTTTGATATTCGAATTCAGTAAATATTTTACTGTGAAGCATGTTAGCCGCAGCAGTAAGAATAGCCTGATGTTCTTTTGGAAGTCTTTCAAAAGTTCTTTTGTTAAATGTAAGTTCAAGAATACTTCCCGGCTCATGCCATCCTGAATAGTAGTATTTAGCAACTTTATAGAAGCCCATTTTAATATCAAGACTCGGTCCTACCCACTCAGTAGCGTCAATAACGCCTCTTTCAAGAGCGGTGTATATTTCTCCTCCCGGGATATTTACAGGTTTAACACCTAATTCCGCCATAACTTCCCCGCCGAGTCCCGGAATTCTCATTTTAAGGCCTTTCATATCAGCAAGCGATTTAATAGGTTTTCTGAACCATCCGCCCATTTGGTTTCCGGTATTACCGCCTTTAAACGGAATTAAATTATATTTAGCGTAAAGTTTTCTCCAATGATCCATTCCGCCGGCAAAATCAAACCATGAATCAAGTTCGTTTGCGTTCATACCGAAAGGGAATGAACTAAACAGTGCAAATGCGATATTTTTACCTTTCCAGTAATAAGGTCCTGAATGGAATCCGTCAATAAGCCCTTTTGAACATGCGTCAAATACGCCAAGCGCCGGCACTAATTCATTTGCTCCATAAATTTTAACTTTTAAGCTTCCGCCGCTCAGCTCTTTAACTTTATCAGCAAACCAGAGCATATTTGTTCCCATAATAGGAAGCGTCTTCGGCCATGAAAGACAGATTTTAAGAGTTTTAGTGCTTCTAGCATAAAGGTTCGTCGTAAAAGTAGATGCCGCTACAGCCCCTACCCCTGCAGTTTTAAGAAATTTTCTTCTATCCATTTTTTCTCCTTTATAATTTTTAACGTTTCATTTTATCATAATTAACCGGAAATTTAATAAAAAGATAACTTTTACTTATAAAAAAGGGAAAAAAAGAAATAGTTTAATAAAAAATGGCTATTACGGCGTAACTTAAAAAGAGCATTAAGTGAGAAAGTCCCTCAAGATAATTGGTTTCACCGTCTTCGGTGGTTTTCCATACAAGAATAATCGTAAGTATTAAAGCTCCAACCTGAAGCGGGGTAAAATCAAGAGTAAGATTTACACCCACTATCAATGATAAGAATATCAAAGAAGGAACAGTTAAAAGTATGCTGACAGTGCTCGCTCCCATTGCTATGTTTACAACACGCTGCATTTCGTCGTTTTTTGCAGCCCTGATTGCCGTAAAAAGTTCAGGTGCCACTGTTACAAACGCAATCAAAATACCGACAAATCCAGCGGTTAGTCCAAAATTCTGAAAAACTCCTACACCGTCTTTTGCAAAAATTTCCGAAAGTACTCCGATTAAGACTAATAAAAATATCAAAAACCCGATATTAAAAAAGTTTGATTTTTTATCAAAATAATAATCTTCATCTTCTTCATCGTCTCTTTTATATTTTTTTACCCTGCTTCTTTTTTTGAATTTAAAAAAATGCACATGCGTATCCGTCTGAAATTTAAAAATAAAGAAATAATATACTGCAAGAAGAGCGGCAATAATCAAACTTGCGCTGTATAAAGCTTTTTGATCGGAATGCATTGAAATAGTTGTAGGCACCAAAAGCATAGCAGCGGCAACAAACAGTATAGTGGTATAACTAGCCGATGTGTCTTCATTGTGTACCTGTTCTTTAAAGTTAAGCCCTCCAACAAAAACGGCTATTCCCAGCAGAGCGTTTAAATCCACTATTACTGTGGCTATAATACCGTTTTTTACGGTTTCAACAACTTCCGGATGGGTTTTAGCCTCAAGCACAACCATAAATAAAATCAATATCTCAACCAAGACAGCACTAAACGTAAGTATCAGACTTCCGAAAGGCTCACCGAATCTCTCAGCAAGAATTTCCGCTATTTCGGATATTGTAACGGCCAAAGCGCCTATTCCGATTGCAGCAAAAAAAGTAGCGATAACGCTTAATCCCTGTAAATGAAAAACAACTGCCAGCGGCAGTGCACTGAATCCTACAAAAATATCCCAGTATTCTTTAAAAATATGCCTCGTGGGTTCTTCCAAATTAACTCCTTAAAAAATGATTTGCTTTTTTTATTATATAAACGTCACCGTAATTTTTAAAAAATTTTTCAGCCTTTTTTAAAGCGATGATTTTATCAAATTCTCCCAAAAAAATCTCTATTTTTACATTGTTTAACTCTTTTATTATTTCCCAGTCAAAAGTAAACAGATTTAATAAGTCAGATTCGCCGCACTCATAATCCAGATATTTTTCATTAAAAAATCCTGCTTTTTTCAAGAAATTTTCTATATATTTTCGTTTGTCGTTTTTAAATGCTCTTATGTTTAATTCAATTATCTTTTCACTGTATTCAAAATATGCCGGAGAAAAAAGCTGCAGTTTGTCTATTCTGGCATTTTCTTTTACTGCATATGTAAGCGCTTTTTGAGCTCCGTAACTAAACCCCGCTACGGTAAAAGCATTGTCTTCTATATATTCAGAAAAAAGTTTAAATTCGTTTTTTAGGCAAAACCCGTTAAAATATTTCATTTTTCAGTTTTTCAAAATCTTCTTTATGTATTACTTCTTTTTCCAAAAGTACGTGATAAACCGCTTCAATCATTCTTATATTTGAAGCATAAAGCACTTTTACTTCGCTTAAAGCATCATTTAAGATGTTGGCTATTTCGCTTTCGTCAGAAACGATACTTTCTCCCATTGCATAATCTTTTACCATTTTTACGGCAAGTTCCCTTGCTTTTTTTAAATCCAGATGTGCGTTTGAATACTTTTCGTTAAAACGGTCTTCAACACCCACTCTGCCGGCCAGATAAACCTGAATTTTATTCATCATTTCAGTTTTTGAAACTATTTCTTTGTCTTCTTCTTTAAAATCGTCTTTTACAAGGGATATTCTTTCGAAATCAACACTCAGCCATTCGGCGATTACAGCTTTACACGCCTGATAATAGCTTAGTATCTCTTTTTCTTTAGGGTTATATGTCTGAAGTCGTTTTTTACCGACCAAAACTTTGTCTTTAACGGCGTAAAAATCCTCCTCTTCAACAAAATGTTTCCCCTGTTTAAGAGCATATATGCTGGCTTCGTTTACAAGACTGGCCAGCGCCGCCCCGCTGAAACCGACTGTCATTTTTGCGATATTTTCCAAATTTCCTTTAAACGGTTTGTTTTTAAGATGAACTTTGAGTATTTCAACCCTGTCGTTAAGACCCGGCAGTTCTACATAAACCCTTCTGTCAAATCTTCCGGGTCTTAATAAAGCCTCATCCAAAAGTTCAACCTTGTTAGTGGCGCCGATTACAATTACACCGCTGCTTCCTTCAAAACCGTCCATTTCTGTCAAAAGCTGGTTTAAAGTGGCTTCTCTCTCATCGTTTCTTAAATTTCCCCTGCTTTTTCCTATTGCGTCTATTTCGTCTATAAAAATTATACTCGGAGCAGTCGCTTTTGCTTTTGTAAACAGGTCTCTCACCCTTTTAGCGCCTACACCGACGTACATCTGCACAAAGCTGCTTCCGCTTTGATAAAAAAACGGCACACCCGCCTCTCCGGCAAGAGCTTTAGCTATTAACGTTTTACCTACACCCGGAGGCCCTACAAGCAGCACTCCTTTAGGCAGTTCAATTCCGAATGCTTTGTATTTGTCAGGATTTTTTAAAAAATCCACAATTTCTACCAGTTCTTCTTTTACTTCGCTGATTCCCGCGACGTCTTCAAAAGTAACATCGGAAGTAGTGGGTTTTATAACGAAATCCTTTTCAATTCCGGTATCCATCTGCACTTGCACCTGCTGAGGAGGCTGCTGCTGAGCTGGAACCGCTCTTCTGAGCAGTACCACAAGCAGAATAAAAAAACCGAACACAATAATTACGGCTACTACCTGATTAATAAGTGTTTTTATATCAAGCCCGTCGCCTTTTAACGAAGCAAATAAAAGAAGCGCAATAATTATACCCGTTATTACGGACACTATCAGCGTATTTTTATTGGATTTTTGCATAATTTACATCCTTTATGTCATATTCTTCAAAAGTTATCCAGCCGCCTTTAATATTCTGACTGCTTTTAATCAGCATTTTATTATAAAACTGGTCATATCCTTCATAATAGCCTTTTTTATAATTTTCTACGTGGACGACCAAAGGAACTTTGTTTTCTATTCTGAAATTATAATTATTTTTTCTGACTATTTCTTCTATAATTTTAGCACGTTTTTTAGCTACGTCCCCTCTTACATCCTGTTTAAGCTCAGCCGAATGTGTTCCGTCTCTTGGAGTGAATCTGAATACATGTATATGTGTCAGAGGGTATTTTTTAAAATTCTCCAGGGCTTCATTCCAAATTTCTTCGCTTTCTCCCGGATGTCCGACAATAAAATCCGTTCCCAGAGCGATTTTTTCTGCTGCAAGTTTTTCAAAAAGCTCAAGTGTCTGTTTTACCCTGTTTCTTCTTTTCATAATCCTCAGCATTCTGTCGCTTGTATGCTGTAGTGCAATATGAAGATGTCTTTCCAGTATGCCGTTTTTGGTCAAATCTATCAGTTTGTCATTTAACTGGCTAGGCTCCAGACTACCGAGTCTTATTCTTTTAACGCCTCTGATTTTAGAAATTTTTTCTACCAGATCGGCAAGCGTGGTGCCTGTGTCTTTGCCGTAACTGCCCATATTGATACCCGTTAACACAAACTCGCTTATACCGTTTTGAGAAAGAGTTTCTATCTGTTTGAGAATTGTTTTTTCGTCAAGACTTCTTGAATGTCCCCGCACACTAGGAATTATACAGTATGCGCACTCAAAATCGCATCCTTCCTGAATTTTTATAAAAGCTTTTGTTTTTGAAAATGAAGTAATGATTTTTTTGTTTACAAAATCGAAATTTCCTAGTTTCACTCCGTTAAAATCAAGATACCTGTCAATTTCTTCTTTATATTTATGTCCGAGTACACTTTGGACTCTGCCGCTGTTAAAAAGCTCTTCACCCTGAGTATAAGCGGCACATCCGGTTAAAATTATTTTTTTATCCTGCCATTTATTAATATACTGTCTTAAATCCCTGTCGGCAAAATTAGTCACCGTGCATGAATTCACTATAATAACATCAGCCTCATCCTCATTTGCCGCAATATCAGACTGAATTGTGTTTTTCATTATTTCACTGTCGTATGTATTGCTCCTGCAGCCGAATGTTTTAATATAAACTTTCAATTATTTCCTTTTAAATTTGCTGAATATATCATAGCACAAACTCGTCATACTGCATTTAAGTCTGCGCCGTCTCAAAATATAATAAAAAATCGGCAGATAAAACAGATTCAGTACAGTACCCCACGCCAGACCGAAGCCTAAAGCAATTGCAAGAGGCTGCAAAATTGCAGACTGGCCGCTTGGGAAAAACATAAGTGTCAAAAGACCGAAAAACGTAGTAATAGACGTCAGTAAAACGGGTCTAAGCCTGTGCGAAGCGAATTCCAGTATCTCATTTACGCTTTTTGCCCTTTTTATAAAATCTATCATAACGATTCCGTCATTAACCACAACACCTGCAAGACCGACAATTCCTATCATTCCAAGCATAGTCATATTCATATCCATAATCATGTTTCCGACAATAACACCTAAAAACGACAACGGTATTACGGAAATGATAACAAACGGCAGCACCGCAGAATTAAACATAAGCACCAAAACTAAGAATATTAACAGTACAGCCACTATTAAGGATTCTTCCAGATCTTTCATAAACGCCTTGCTGGTTTTGGCGGCTCCCCCTATCAATACGGTAAGCCCTTCTTTTTTAAACTCTTTGAGCAGCGGGTCTACTTTTTTATAAAAATCTGCGGTTGTAATGATTTTTTTGTTTAATGAACCGTATACGGTTTTTGCGGCAATACCGTTGTATTTGTGTATTTTTTTAAAAGCTCTAGTTATTACAAAATCGCAGACTTTATCAAGTTCGATATACTGATTTGTTCCGGGAACCGTAACTCTGAAATTTTTAAGTTCATTATAAGAGTCTTTGTTTTTGTCTTTTAAAATAATTTTTACGATGCCGTCTTTATCAAACGTTTTATCATATTCCGCTTCGCCGAAAAAGCCTCTAAGCTCGTTAAACAGGCTCACCTGCGTAAAGCCGAGTTTCTGTCCGTAAGGATTGATTTTCAGTTTTAACTCATCAGCCCCCAGTTCAGCATCGTCATATATGTTATAAACGCCTTTTATCTTTTTCATAACGTTTTCAAGTTTTTTGATAGCTTTTATTATTTCTTCTTGAGACTTGCCACCGATACTTATTACTATATCGCTTTTGACAATACCCGCCTGAGGCACTATTACGTTAAGCTCGACCATTCCAGGTATTTTTATATGAGAAAAATCTTTTTTAAACATCTGTGCCAGCTGTTGAGCGGTATGAGTCCTGATCTGGTTTTCCACTTTGATGGGTTTAAATATCGGAGCAATATATTTATTATAAAAATCGGTAGGTTTTTTATCGTTTAAATCGACAAAAATATGAAAGTAGTTTGCACCTATGTTTGCTTCTCCTTTATTGTTCATCTGCATACCCACAACGGTAGTAAAACCTTCCACGTCTTTACCCAGATATTTTTTAAGGTCGTTTTCGATTTTTTTAATCGCCGCTGCGGTCTGGGTTATTGTGTAATTGCTTTCAAATTTTCCGTTTACGTAAATCTGACTTGCGTCAAAAGTCGGAAACAGCTGAAATTTTGAATGTTTCATACCTATACCGATTAATACAGGAACGAATATTAAAAAAAACATTAACCCGACATATCTTATTTTGAAAAAGAAAGTAAGCATTTTTTTATAGAGTGCGGAAAACTTATTCCAAAAACGATCTTTTGAACTTTTTTCAACTTTTAATATCTCTTTTGAATGCAGCGGCAGAAACACAAATGCTTCAAATAAAGAAGAAAGAATCAAAACGGTAATCATTATCGGCAGTATTTTCATAAAAACGCCTATTTCGCCTTTTATCAAAAGCATAGGCATAAAAGCCAAAATAGTAGTAGTTGATGAAGCCATAACCGGCCAGAAAACTTCCGAAGTCCCTTCAATGGCGGCGGTTACTTTGTCTTTTCCCATCTGCATATGGCGGTAGATATTCTCGCCCACTACTATAGCCTCGTCGACTATCATACCAAGAGCTATAAGAGCACCGAGCATTGAAAGGAGGTTTAAAGACAGATTCGCATAATCCAGATAAATCATTGCTATCGCAAAAGAAGTGGGAATTCCCATCGTAACGACCAGGGATATTCTCCAGTTAAGAAAAATCCACATAACAAAAAACACCAGTATCAGTCCGAAAATGATATTGCTGACAACCGTATTGAACCTGTTTCTAACCCATTTGCTGGTATCGGTTGAAATACCGAAAGTTACTTCCGGATGTTTTTCATGATATTTCTTAAGAATCTGTCTGATTTTTTGACTGATAGCAATCGCGTCTCCGCTTTCGCCTTTTCTGACATCAATGGTAATATTTGGAATTCCGTCGTATTTGCCAATCTGTGTAGGAGTGGCATACTCTTTTTTTATATCGGCTATATCTTTTAATCTGACTTTTACGTTTCCTACAGTAATTATCATATTCTTAAACTGTTCAAGGTTTTTCGGATACATTGAAATAAAATAGTGTTTTTTGCCTTCTATTTTTCCGACCGGAAATATAGTGGAAACCTGAGAAAGAACATTTATAAGCTGAGATTTGTTTATACCCAGACTTTCTATTTTCTGATTATCAAGTTTAAAATATATATTTTTGTCACTGTCACCACGAATGTCAATCTGGGTAAGGTCTTTAATCTGAGAAAGAATTTTTTTAACGTTGTCGGCGTCTTTAAGCAGCTGGTCTTTGTTTAAAACGTTGCTCGCTACGGATATAAACATCAAAGGAAAAGCTTTTTTTGCAATAGTGACACTCGGTTCGCTCATATCACTTGGAAGGTCTTTTTTTAAGTTTGACGTTATTGTTTTAAATTCGCTCAGGAGCTCCAGTTTATTTGCTCCCGGTTTTAAATTTACGGTTATTGTAAAACTTCCGTTTCTGATAACGCTTTCAACGGATGAAACTTCCTGATAGCTTTTCAGATCGTCTTCTATCTGCGTAACCGCCATTTTATCAAGAGTTTCAGGACTGGCGCCGGGATATCCGCCCTGTATAAGGATCTTATCAAGTGTTGCGGGAGGAAAAAGCTCTTTTGCTACGTTTCTGTAAGCCAAAATAGAAGATATAATCACAATTAAAAAAAGAACATGCGTAAATACCGCATTTTTAATAAAAAATTCTATAAATCTCTTCATATATCCTCTTTTTTGCGGAAATTGTAGCAAAAATTAATTAAGATGGAGTTAATAAAAAATATTAAAAAGTAAGTTTTTCCATTCTGTTTTTGAATTTAATTTTTTCTATTTTAGATGCCAAAAGAGAATTTTCAGCTTTAAGTGAATAATATTCGTTTAGAAGTTTATTGATTTTGACTGATTTTAAATATATTTCCGAAGATATATAAATTTTAGGAAACAAAATCGTAAGAGAAAATACAATTGTAAGAATAAGATTTCTGATAATTGTAGAAGAAAGACTCTCCTGAACTATATAATCTTCTATATTGTCTAAAAGTTCCATTTTTTCTTTTGCGTTTATTTCTGCATTCATCCCTATCCCCTGATAAATTTAAACCCCCTGAGTTTTGCACTTCTGCTTCTCGGATTGATTTTCAGTTCCTCTTTTGAAGCAGTAAGAGGTTTTTTTGTTAATATTTTTCCAAGCTGATGATTTCCGCCGCATTCGCATTTTATAGCCTCCGGCGGGCATATACATTTTTTCGACCACTGCTTGAATCTGTTTTTAACAATCCTGTCTTCAAGCGAATGGAAGGTTATTATACCTAAAATAGTGCCGTTTTTGGCTAAAAATTCGGAATTTTCAAGAATTTTTTCCAATTCATTCAATTCGTTATTTACTTCTATTCTGACCGCTTGAAAAACTTTTGCCAAAGCTTTTTTGTCTCTCAGGCCTATATGTCCTAATATATCGGCAAATTCCCTGTTTGATTTAACAGGTCTTTTGGAAATTATTGCGTTTGCCACTTTTTTATATCTTCTGCACTCTCCGTAATCCCTGAAAATTCTCTCAAGATCCTCTCTGGAATAATAATTAAGAACTTCCCTGGCGCTGAGCTCCTGATTTTTGTTCATTCTCATATCAAGCTCATCGCTTTCAAAAGTAAATCCCCTCTCCGGATTGTCAAGCTGATAGCTGCTGACTCCTATATCGGCCAAAATCCCCGCTACAGGCAGTTCTTTAGGAAGCTCTTTTAATGCTTTTGAAGCTCGTTTATTGATAAATTCAACCCTGTCTGAAAATTTTGAGAGTCTTTTTTTTGCAAAATTCATAGCTTCCGCATCCTGGTCTATTCCAATAAGCTTTATTTCTGGGAACTTTTCAAGTATCGCTTCGCTGTGTCCCCCAAAACCTAAAGTACAGTCTATAAAATATCCGTTTTTAGGCATATCGTCAAACAGTTCGAGTGTTTCATTTAAAAGTACAGGTATGTGAGGTATGTTTAATCCGTTACCGGCATCTAAAGAAGCGTCGGATTTTAGTTTTTCGCTGTTTTTAATAATCAATTTTCATTTCTCCATTTTAAGTTTAATTATAGTATAATTATAGCAAAAAAGGCTAAACTTGGTAGTTTCGACCATATTAGACGAATACAAATTAACAGCTAAAATATTGTATGAAAAAAACATGATGAATTTAGGCATAGGAAGTATTTCCTTAAAGCTTGAGAACGATAAAATGATTATAAACAATCATCATAAATCCATTTACGAAGAAGATTTCTGTAAAATCGTACATATAAACAAAAAAGATCTGTCATGGAAAGAAACGTCTGCGGATATTAACATCCATGCAAGAATTTATAAAGACATCTCTTACGCTAAAACAATTTTAAACGTATTTCCTCTGAACATAATAACATACTCGCTAGAACACACATATTTCAAACCCATTGATTATTTAGGTAGACAAATATTGGACAAAGTTAAAATCATAGAAATAGACGATGTCCAAAAATGGGAAGAAAACAAAGATTTTATTATTTCCAAAAATCTCAGGGATAAAAATATAGTAATAATCAGAGGTTTCGGCGTATATATCATAGCAAGAGACATCAAAGAAGCCATTAAAAAAGCCATTATTCTTGAAAATTCCGCAACTATTTTATTAAACAGCCCTCATTAACACAAGAATCATAAAGGAGAAATATGATAATTTTTGAAAAAGACAACCTCGGAAGAACGGTACTGGAAATAGTGTTTCAGCATTCCGGAAGCATTTATGCGGATGAAGGTGTGGCATATTTTTTATCACATATGCTTAATACAAAAGGCACTACTGCAAAAAAAGAAAAATTTTACAACGACTTGGAACAGGACGCAATAACGCTGAATGTAAGCGTTAATAAAGAATTTCTCACCGTATCGTTAAAATTTTTAAACGAAAAAGAAAAAAAAGCGCTTGGTTTTCTCCTTGAACTGCTGCAGCATCCTAATTTAAACGAAGAGGCATTTGAAAAGTCAAAAAAAGAGATTAATGCAAAAATTCAGAATAAAAAAAACGACAACGATTATATTGCGGCCGTTAATCTTCATAAAGAAATTTTTAAAAACACTCCCGCTTCATATCCGGTGATGGGAGAAAACACCGAAAACATAACTTTAGACAAAGTAAAAGATTTTTACAAATCGCTGTTTAAAAAAGAATATATTATAATCAACGGAGGCAAAGAGCTGAACCTTGACGGACTCACCGCCCTTTTTAAACCGCAAAAAAACAGCCATCTTTTTTTTAAGGCTAAAAAATCGGATAATATTCAGGTATATAAAAATGTGGAACAGAGCTACATTCATTTTGCTTCCAATTTTGACGCGGATTACAATAAAGAGCTTCATCTGGCGAAAATAGCAACCTTTATTCTAGGAGCCGGAGGTTTCGGCAGCAGAATGATGGAAGAAATAAGAGTTAAAAGAGGTTATGCCTACAGCGCATATACAAATAACGTATTTAAAAAATCATATAAGCTTTTAAACGGTTATCTTCAGACTAAAATTGAAAACACGGAAGATTCAATCAAAATAGTCAAAGAAATGATAAACGACTTTTATGAAAACGGAATCACATCCGAAGAACTTACACAGGCAAAACAGTTCCTTATAGGAAGCGAACCTTTAAGAAGCGAAACGCTAAATCAAAGACTGCTTAAAAAATTTAATGAGGTTTATCTTAACCTTCCTGAAAATTACTATGACAAAGAACTTGATCTTATAAAAAACACATCATTAGAAGAAGTCAATTCTTTTATCAGAAGACATCCTGAGATTAAAGAGATCACCTTCTCAATAGTAACGAAAGAATAAAATGACCAAAGAAGATCTGGAAAAACTTAAAAAAATAGGAGTCAAATCTCCTCTTGAACTGGCTCTTATAAAACCGAAAGAATATGAAGACAACCACCTGTATCCATATATTATGTCTTCTCCCCAGGCTTTTGAAGCTGAAATTTTAGAAGTTAAGAAATCTCCGAAAGTAACAAGAATAAAATTTTATCTCAAAAATGTCAATCAGATTATATGGGGTGTCTTTTTTCAGTTTAAAAAATGGCATGAGTCCGTTTTTAAACCAGGCAGCACCGTATATATAAGAGGTGAAGTCAAAAACCACCAAATCGTCCAGCCAAAACCGATTACGAGAATAAACGAAATAACGCCCGTATATAAAACAAATCTCAATATAAGAAGCCTGAGAGCTCTTATAAAAAGATACGTCACAATGGAAAACCTTTCCATTCTTCCAGAAAACATCGCCAAAACACTGTTTTTTATGCACTTTCCCCAGACTCAGGAGCATATTCAGGAACAAAAACTGATGTATGCTCTAAAATGGGCAGAAATTTTTAATTATTTAAACAAACTTAAAAATAAAAAAACAGTTCTTCCCTCTATCGGTCTGAGAGCAGATCCAGAGCCTTTTATAAAATCACTTCCCTTTAAACTTACCGGCGACCAGTTAAAAGTAATAAACGACATAAAAAACGACATATCTAAGCCCACACAGGCTAGACGCGTGGTAATAGGAGACGTCGGAAGCGGTAAAACGGTTGTTATGCTTACAACGGCGTATATGGCTGAAAAATCAATAATAATGTGCCCTACTTCCATATTGGCAAATCAGATATACGAAGAAGCTGAAAAATATTTAAACGGAAAATGGAAAATGAAAAACGGAAAGCCATTTAAAACCGTACTTGTAACACAAAAGAGTAAATTCACTCCAAATGATTTAAAAAATGCAAATTTATTAATCGGAACACACGCTTTACTTTATCAAAACCTGCCTAAGGTAAATGTAGTAATGGTGGATGAACAGCACAGATTCGGAACCAATCAAAGAGCCAGCCTGGAAAAACTGACTTCCGCAGCAGACACGGTTCCTCATTATTTTCAGTTCAGCGCCACACCTATTCCAAGAACGCAGGCTCTTATTATGAGCAGTTTTGTAAATGTGAGTCTTATAAAAGAGCTACCTTTTAAAAAAGACATTGACACCCGAATAATATCAAAAGAAGATTTTAAAAATTTAATAGCCCATATTCAAAACGAAACGGCAAAAGGAAACCAGGTTGTGGTTGTATATCCTTTGGTCGAAGAATCTGAAAACTTCAGTTATCAGAGTATAGAAGAAGGAAAAGAATTCTGGCTTAAATATTTTGACGGAGTATATATTACACACGGCAAAGACAAAAACAAAGAAGACATACTTGTCGAATTCAGGCAAAAAGGGAAAATACTCATTACAACCACGGTTATAGAAGTGGGAATATCTCTTCCGAAACTTACAACGATCGTAATTGTCGGAGCCGAAAGATTAGGTCTCGCAACGCTTCACCAGCTAAGGGGAAGAGTCGGAAGATACGGTCAAAAAGGATACTGTTTTTTATATACCAATGATAAAAACAATAAAAGACTCGAAGCGTTTGCCAAAACTCTTGACGGATTTAAAATAGCGGAACTTGATCTTGAGTTCAGAAAATCGGGAGATCTTCTTGACGGCAAAGCCCAAAGCGGAGAAAGTTTCAGATATTTCGATGAGGTAAAAGACCTGCACATACTTGAAGACGTTAAACGTTGTCTCGGCTAAATCATAATTTCCACCGCTTTTTTCGCATGAATTATAGTGGTGTCTAAAACTCTTATATTCAAATCCTCCTGTTTTACAAGCATTCCTATTTCCGTACAACCTAAAATCACGCCGTCGGCATTGTATGAATTAATGATTTTCAAAAACTCTTTTTTTGATTCTTCTTTCGTAATACCAAGACACAGCTCGTCAAAAATCACTTTATGTATCAGATTTCTGTGTCCTTCAGAAGGAACAATTACATTAATCCCTTTGTTTCTAAGATATCCTACATAAAAATCATCTTCCATTGTAAATTTTGTACCTAACAGTAAAACCGTTTTTAAGTTTTCTTTTATTATCTTTTCCGAAACCGCCTCTCTTATGTCAATTAAAGGTATATTGACTGATTCTTTAACATCTTCGGCTACTTTGTGCATCGTATTTGTGGTTATCATAATAAAATCAGCTCCCGCTTTTTCTAAAGCCTGCGCGGCGTTTGAAAGGATTTCGGCGCTTCCTTTCCAGTTGCCTTCTCTTTGCTGTATGGCGATTTCCTCAAAATCCACACTGTAAAGTATAATTTTACCGCTGTGCAGTCCCCCTAATTTTCGGTTAATTTCCTCATTAATAATTTTATAATATTCAGCACTGCTCTCCCAGCTCATTCCTCCGATAAGTCCGCATGTTTTCATAATAGCTCTCCTAATAAAAATTTTAATAATTATACAATGTATTAAAAAAATATCCGAAGTTTATAATTTTTGTGAGTTCGGGTTATTAATGTATTAATGAATGTTTTACTTCTGAATAAAATAAGTGTTTATACAGCAACATACATAAAAATATTTTGATAATAGTAATTTAACTGTTTTAGAAGAAGTTTAAAAAAAGAGGTTTAGGATGTTATATTATACCTCTTAACTGATAAGTAATATCCCCTGCTCCGAAACCTATAATAAGCCCTTCGTTGATTTCTTTTATATTTTCTCCGGCTTTATTAATTAACATAATATTATTACTATTAGCAATTAGCCGTTTAGCGAATATCGGGTTGTGTTTAGCAAAAAGTGTTTCAAAATCAATTTTTACGGGTTTTTCCCCGGCTTCCCATACAGGCAGAATAACCAGTTCGTCCGCTTCGTTAAAACATTCAATAAAAGCGTCTAAATTGTCAATTGTTCTGCTGTATTTATGAGGCTGCCATATTGCTGTTACTTTATCTATTCCGTTAAGTTTGGCAAATATTTTGGCACTGTGAAGAGTGGCTTTTATTTCAGTAGGATGATGTCCGTAATCATCAATTAAAATAAAGCCTTCACTGTTTTGCAAAATATCAAAACGTTTTTTAATTCCCTGAAAATTTTTAATGTTATTTTGGATTTCTTCCATAGATATAAGTTCATTTGCTGCTTCAATCGCAAGCATAGCATCCAATACAAGATGCTCTCCAAATCCGTAAACTTCAAAATCAAAACCTTTGTATTCAAAAACGGTTTTTGGTTTGTTTTGAATTATTTCATAACGGATATTTTTAGCATCATTGATAGAAACTTTTTTAATAGGAATATCAAGTGTCTTTATAAAATCGTCATCGCCGTTTGCAACTCTTATTTCAGCTTTTTTTAAAAATTCTTCGTAATGTGAATAAAATTTTTCAAGATTATGCTCATAATATTCCATATGTTCAGGCTCTGTATTGGTCACAACGGCTATATACGGATTGGAATCTATGAAACTTCCGTCACTCTCGTCTGCTTCAAATACAAGATAATCACTGTTTTTGTATCGCATATTCGAATGAAAATCTTTACTCTCGGCGCCTATTATCGCATTCGTTTCAGGCAGTATGGAAGCTAAAATCGCAGACGTAGTGCTTTTTCCGTGTGCGCCGCAAACAGATATAACCTTTTTATCTTTTACTACATAAGGCAGAAATTCCCTGCGGCTGAGGGTTTTTATCCCTCTTTTTTTTGCTGCTACTAGTTCAGGATTATCCTTTTTTGCCACTGCCGTGTGCACTACAAGATCCTGATTTTTAATATTTTCAGCACTGTGAGGTATATCTATTTTTATACCTTCTTTTCTTAAAGAGTCGATCAGTTTCGTTTCGGCAATATCGCTTCCGGTAATTTCATGAGATTTTTTTTGCATATACCTTGCCAGTCCGCTAAGTCCTATCCCCCCTATTCCGACAAAATGTATTTTCATCAGCTGCTGAACTCCTCTTTGAATTTATCTCTGTATTTTACTACAAGGTCGTCAATTTTATCATCGAATTCTGTAAAAAACATATCTTTATATACTTTATTCGATTTGACGTATTTTTCAAAAAATTCGTCTAAACCGAGTCCCGCTAACATTCCGATTACAAACATACTGAACATCTCTTTAATCTTTTGATCATCTACAAGATAAACCATATCATATCCTACGGCTTTTGCTTCATCTATTGCCTGTTCGTCCCATAATTCAAGCATATATTCAAACATAGCTCTTATAGCGGCACGCTCTTCCGGATTGTTTACATCCAGGGTTTGTTCTTTTTCAATTTTTTCATTTACCAGTTTAAAAGTATCCTCTAATATTTTTCTGAATACTTCATTGATTTCATCTTCTTTGTTTTGATGAATCAGTTTGTCCAATAATTCATACTGTTTTAATATACTCATAGCAGTTCCTTTAATATTTTTAACGCTTCTTCTGTCGCTTTTTCGTCATAAACGAGCGCGATTCTCACATAGCCTTTACCGGCACCTTCTCTTCCCATAAACCTTCCCGGCATAACTTTTACACCTTTTTTCCAAGCTTTTTTTGTAAACTCAATATCGTCGTCGACTTCAAGCCATATATAAAAAGTGGCTTTTGGAATTTCAACACCCAAAATTTCTTTTGCAATCTGAAAATTCTTTCTGTATTCTTCCCTGAATTTCTCTACATGCGAATCTTCACTCCATGCTTCTTTTGCAGCCATTTGCAAAGGAAGAGGAGAAGCACACCCGACATATGTTCTAAACTGAAGATATTTTTTCAGCAGCTTGGCATCTCCGGCAATATACCCGCTTCTGAGTCCCGGTGCCGAACTTCTTTTTGATATGGAATTAATGGCGAGAATATTTTTAAAATCTTCATTTCCGGCTTTTATACACGCTTCAAGTATTGACGGCGGTTTTTCATCTATATAAAGTTCGCTGTAACATTCGTCACTTAACATAATAATATCACTTTCTAAAGCATATTCAACCCATTTTATAAGTTCATCCATACTCATAACACTGGCTGTAGGATTATTCGGAGTGTTTATAATTATAAAATCTTCATCTCCGTCCAGTTGAGAAAGTGTATTTTTAAAACCGTTCTCTTTTGTCAGAGGAAGATATTTAATTTTACTGCCGGCAGCCACAGCCGCACCTTCATATATCTGGTAAAACGGATTCGGAAAAGCCGTTTTTTTGGGTTTTAAAAACAGAGGAAAGTTAAAAAGAACTTCTCTTGTTCCGAATGTAGGAAGTATCTGATTTTTTTGAAGTACAATATCATATCTTCTTTTTACAAAACCTATAAGCGCTTCTTTCAGACTTTCTTCACCTGCCGTTTTAGGGTATTTATTCAATAAAGCACTGTTGTCGCAAAGCGCTTTTTGAATAAAACGGGGAGTCTGAAACTGTGGTTCCCCTATTGTAAGAATATAATGTCTGTCAGTTTCAGGAACAATTCCCTCTAAAAGTTCATTCAGCTTTTCAAAAGGATATTTTTCAAACATTTCACTCTTCCACTAACGCCAACTCAATTTTAAATCCGCTTTGAGAAAGCACTTTTACTTTTATTTTATCCCCTTCTTTAAAGTCGCTAGGATTTTTACCGTTTAATTTTGATTTATGTAGAAGTCCTTCCACACCGGGAGCTATTTCTATAAACATTCCGAAATCTACTACTCTTTTAATTTCTCCTTCAATAATCTTACCTATCTCAAACTCAGGAGTTTTCGGTCTGTCGTCTTTGCATATAACATTTAAAATATAGTCTTTAGCTCCGTTTAAAGAGTCATGATCATCACCGTATATTTTAACTTTGCCTGTATCTCTGTCAAGGTCTATTGTCACACCGAATTTAGCAATAATTTCTTTTACGGTTTTTCCTGCAGTACCGATTATATCGATAATTTTGTCAGGATCCACCTTAAAGCTTAAAGCTTTAGGCAGTACGTCTTCGTTATATTTTATTTCTTTTGCAGCATTTTCCATAAGCTCTAATATAAACGCTCTGGCATCTCTTGCCTGGAACAGAGCCTGTTTAAGCACATCAAGTGAAATACCTCCGAGTTTTATATCCATCTGCATTGCGGTAATACCGTCGAAAGTTCCCGCAACTTTAAAGTCCATATCTCCGTCATGATCCTCAAGCCCCATAATATCGGTCAATATTGCATATTTGTTATCTTCAGTGATAAGACCCATCGCAATACCGGCGGCCATTTTAAGAAGAGGAACTTTAGCTGCCTTCATCGCAAGAGAACTGGCGCATACAGTAGCCATCGAAGAAGAACCGTTACTTTCAAGTATTTCGCTTACAACCCTTACAGTTTCTTCATATTCAGGATCAATTAACGGTTCAATCGCTCTTTTTGCGAGATTTCCGTGGCCCAGTTCCCTTCTGCTTGGCGGCCCTAATCTTTCAGCCTCTCCTACGCTGAACGCAGGAAAATTATAATGAAGCATGAATTTCTCAAGTTTTTCCTCTTTATCTGTCAGATTGCCGTAAACCTGAGCATCCATATCACCGCCCCTAGTAGCTACGGCAAGCGCCTGAGTCTGTCCTCTTGTAAACAGACAGCTTCCGTGTGCTCTAGGAAGCACATTCGTTTCAATAGATATAGGTCTTATTTCGTCAAGTTTTCTTCCGTCAGCCCTGATTCCTTCATTTAAAATCATACTTCTGACAATTTCTCTTTTAACCTGTTTTACAGCTTTTAATATATTTTCAAATTCTTCTTCTTTATTTAAAGCCGAAGCTATTTTTCTTGCAAACTGTTTTAGAAGATAATCTCTTTCGCTTTTACTTAAATGTTTAATGATTTCTCTCAATTCATTAGAATATTTGCTTCTTATGAGTTCGATGTACTCGCTAATATCTTCTTCTTTTCTTTCTTCAAATTTAACAGCTTCTTTTTTAAACGGTTTTAACGCTTCTTCATATGCTTCCGCGCCTTCTTTAATGGCTTCCTGAACTTTTGCAAGTATTTCTACAAGTTCGTCTTCTTTAATTTCGTTTATTCTGTATTTTACAATTGTGTTTTCTACAGGAACACCGTCAAGCATGATATCGTCAACAGGAATTATTTCAACTTCTTCCTGTCCCTGAGCGGCAAACTCTATCATTAAAAGCTCGTCTTTTGTTCCGGTAACAAACAGATTGAAATCTCCTTCTTCAAGCTGGCTTAATGTTGGGTTTATAATAACTTCGCCTTTT
Organism: Nautilia abyssi; assembly: GCF_055388085.1. Taxonomy (NCBI): domain Bacteria; kingdom Pseudomonadati; phylum Campylobacterota; class Epsilonproteobacteria; order Nautiliales; family Nautiliaceae; genus Nautilia; species Nautilia abyssi. The sequence goes on from NZ_AP042376.1 coordinate 641,213, forward strand.
ATTCTAGTGGCTCTAACACCGTATACCATTTTTGCAAAAGGCAGATCGCTTAAATACATACATGCAGCCGCCGCATTCATCGCTGCTGTTTGTAAATCACTGTCTTCATCCGCACTTAAAGCCATTACCGTAAGGACGGTATTATATCCGTACTCTTTAGGGAAAAGCGGTCTTAAACTTCTGTCTACGATTCTTGCCGTTAAAGTTTCAAAATCTCCCGGTTTTTGTTCTCTTTTTACAAATCCAGCAGGTATTTTTCCCACAGCATACGCTTTTTCAACATACTGAACCACAAGCGGAACAAAATCTTCTTCCACCATTTCATCAGGATTATACGTAAGCGTAGCAAGCATTACCGTGTTTCCGTCTTCAAACCAGACAGAGGCGTTTGCCTGTTTTGCAACTTTATTTAAAACAAACTTCTGTTTTCTGTTATTAATATTTAATTCTACTTCACAACTCATTATATCTCCTTAAAATAAAAATCTGTATCAATGTAATCTTCTATTTCATAAACAAAATATGTATTATCAACAAGTTTTTCTATAACTCTAGCAGTATCTTTAGCTATTAAAGGCAAAGCCACGTTTATACTTGCCGCTTTTTTCGCTATACAGCTTTTAATCGCACATAAAAGCGTAAGACCTGTGTTAGCTCCTTCGTCTACTAATAGAACATTCCTATTGTGTAATGAAATTATACTCTCTCCGCCGCGAAATTTATATATATTTTGCAAAATTTTTTCTTCATACACCCTTTCGGCTTCACTAAAAATGTAATCGTCCGTAATTTCAAACGATTTTATAAGCTCATCTATTAAAACATAATCTTTAGTCTCACTTATTGCTGCAAGAGACGTCTCTTTGTTTTCAGGTGATTTTATTTCTTCTATAAACAAAAAATCACCTTCAAGAAGCCCCCCTCTCATTGCTATTTCTCTTGCATAAAAGTTTCCTCTTTCACTGATACTGATAATCAGCATATCATCTACCGCATTAATATCTAATATTGAAAGCAGTTTATCCAAAGCTTCCTGTCTGTTCTTGAATTTCTTCATATCAAACCTTAAACTTTTTTAAAAACTCTCCGGGATACTGTTTTAATATCTCATCTTCCGTAAACGAAAATTTATAATTTCTTATATAGTCTTTAAGTATCTCATATGCCCTGTTTATATCCGCAATTTTATCATTTTTTCCGTTAATATCCGGATGGGACTGTTTTACCAGTTTTTTATATTTTCTGTTTACGTCTTCCAGACTGCTTAAAGGCGCCACATTTAATACTTTACAGGCCCACTTAATCTCGTCTACTTTAGAAATGATGAAGCACCTCCGCTTAATATTGTTTTTAAGTCGTTGTCTTTAAATTTAACTCCGACTCCCAAGAAAAACGTTCTGGCATTTGTATTAAGTATATTATCAACACCGCCGATAAACTGAATATGTTTCAAATATAAATATGTACCTTTAAATGTAAGATGAGGATTCGTTCCTCTTACATCGTTAACGGCATTGAAATCATAAATATTACTGCTTAATTTGATTTTATCATGATCCAAGAAATAATCCAGACCGATACCTCCGGTATTTTCTATAATACCCCCTCTAAGAAGCAGATCATCAAATCTTTTTCCGTATTCGGCGCTTATATATACTTTATCTTCCTGATGGTTTAAATTGATTTTTGAAAGATCAGAAAAGTCTTTTGAACTTGTTACGCCTAAGATGTAATATTTTGTCGGAACAGGAAGATATGTTATATAAGCCGACGTTTTAAAATAATCGTCTCTTGCCATATAGTTACTCTGGATATCAACCATAATCTGGCTTTTTGAAAGCGAACTTAAATAATTGTCAATTTTTTTGAAGCTCTCTCCTCCGCTAACAAAGAAATCTTTTGCGCTGGCAACGGCTTCTTTTATACCTTTTTTGTTGTCGTTTAAAATACCGTTGGCATTTTTGCCTAATTTTATATATTCATCCATCAGTTTACCGAGTTTGGCATTAATAATATCGCCTGTTTTATTAAACTTAGTAACAAGCTTATCGGTTTTATTCATTATGTCGGGAAGTTTTTTATTTAAAGTAACTCCAGCTTTTTTATATTCCAGTACCAAATCGTTTGCATTGTCTAAAAGCACAGGCAGTTTTTTATCTGTCGTATTCAGAATCGACTTAAGCGTAACAGACGAATCTTTGATATTTGATATTGTTTCTTTTAAATTTTTTATTGTTTTTTCATCCAAAGTCCTGTTAAGTTTTCGTATTAACACCTTAACATCATTTACCGCTCCGTTTATGTTTGCCATTACATCATCCATGGAAACCGTATTGACATATTTTGTTATTACAGCTCCGGGCTTATAATAAGTATAACTCTGAGATGGAATGATTTTTACATATTTTCCGCCTAAAAAATTATCCTGAGCAAGTGTAACTACGGATCCTTTAGGTATTTTTACATTTTTATTTATTAAAAGTTTCAGTTTTACTATATTATTATCAAGCTGTAAATCTTCAACAGTTCCTATTTCAACACCTCTCATTTTAACTTTGGCTTTTTTTGCCAGTCCGCTTGCATCACCTATCAATGCATATAAAGGATACCCTTTTTTATTAAAATCCTGCAGACTGTTAACCTGAAGGGTTAAAAATATTAAAGACAACAAACCTAAAAATATAAAAATCCCCACCTTTACTTCATTCCTCATTTGTTTCCTTTAAATACAAAAGTTTGATTGAGACCGCCTATAGGTTTCAATTCAACGTTTATGGTAATAATGTTATCCTGTCTGTACGAAATTCCGTTTTCTTCAAGAATCGGAATACGTGACTGTTTAAAACTCAAATCGTAATCCCAGCACTTTTTATTCAGTTTTACACCTAAAAGCCAGTATTTTCTGTATTTATTGTTTAAATCGTAACTGTACTCTGTGTAAACTTTTTTATATTTGCTGGTATTGTAACTCGCCCCCAAAGTTATGGATTTAGATATGTTTTTCTGATATACATGTGAAATAAACCCATAAAACGGATTATTATTATAACTAATTTTGAAATTATTATAAGTTACATCCCTGTTTTCAATTGAGTAGCGGTTATTTTCATCAAATGTATAATTTCCGATTTTAAGATTAAATATATTTTCAAGATCAGAATATTTTTTCAAATCAAGATAATATGTATCGTTAAGCGTATGAGTCAGACTGAAAAAATCGTTTTCTATAATCTGAAACAGATTAAAAGAAACATAATTTTGCAAATCCGGAACATTCATCAAGTCGGTATATATAGTAGATTTGGAATAATTTTTTATATTAACAAGCAGTGACGGAGATAAGATATGTATGTAGTCTCCGCTTACTTTCGTTAATGAAGTATACAGTTTAAACTGGGTTGAAAGATTCGTATATTTTGATTTCAACGAGCTTGTCTGATAATAAAAACCGTAACCCGAACTTAGAGTTTCCGTAATTTTAAACTTAAGATAATCGTCAAATAACGAAATATTATATGATACAGGGAAAAGCAAGTCCGCCAAAACAAAATTAGAACCGACTTTTCTGTAATAGTTATAGACATTTACATCTAAAAGATTCAATAATCCGAAATTTTTACTTAAAAATTTATGAAAATTAAGCTGCGGAAGTATCTGCCATGTAGTGTCATTGCTTAGCTTTGTGGTATCTATAAAGTATTTAAAATAAGACCCTAGAAGATAATCTTCGTTTGTTACAATATAATTCAGTTCCGATGTTATAAGTTTATCGGAAAGATAAGTATCGTTAAATTTATAATTGTATGCGTCAAGATAAAAATAGTCTACGTCATTAGCATATTTTAAATCCATATATAAAGCGTCCCTGTTTCCAAAAACACCGTTTCTTTCATATTTAATGTTATAACCGTAATGTTTTTGATAAGCCAGATTGTTTGCTATGTAATAATCTGTATCGTCTCTGAAAATTCCTGCTTTTATACTTCCTTTTGAATGCGATGAGTCAACAAATCTGAAAATCGCATAAACTCCCTTGCCTCTGAGAGTTCTTATTGTAGGCGTCACTTCTAAATCCGTGTTTACAGAAGTAACGAAATATATAGGCTGTGAATACAAAATACCCTCATTCTGAGAATATCCGATATAAGGTCTTAAAAGACCACTTCTTCTGGTTTTATCAAAATTAACATAAAAATAAGGCAGATACAGTACCGGAACTTTATTTATAACAAGTACGAGATTATAAAGTTTTAAGGATTTGTTTTTTCTGTTGTATTTGGCTCTTGTGGCTTTCATAAACCAGTCGGGTTTTTCTACACAGCAGGTTGAAAAATATATTTTTTTAAAAAAAATATTTTCATTTTTTGAAACAGAATGTTTAGCTACAATCCATCCGTCCATAGATTTGTCGTAAAAAAAAATATCATTCATTGTAATATTTCTGGAACTGTAAGCAATTAAAGAATTAGCTAAAATAGAAGATCTGTTTTGATACGAAACATACACCTTACCGGTAAGTATAATCTTCCGTTTATCGGTAATAAGCCCGTTTTGTGCCTGAATTATAGAGTTATTGTAAATAATAATAGGATTTTTAAGTTTAATGGTGTTGTTTGAATCTACTGCTTTCGTAGCAAATATTTTCACATCTGCAAATAAAAAAGAAAAAACAGAAATAAATAAAAAACTAATCCTCAACAGCAACGCATCGTCCTACTATGTCGTGAATGGCCCTGTTTAAAGGATCAACTATCGCATAAGCCATGCCTAAATAAAAAAACATTTCATCAAAATTTCTTACTACGCTTCTGACAAAAGACCTCATCCAGGAAGGATTGTCAAGGGTCTGCACATCTACCACCCTGATTTTAACAATCATTTTTCCTATAGTTTTACCGTAAAGCGCAATAAATATCCAGTGATATAACGTATAAGCAACAAAAATATACCCGAACAGCTCGTTCGTAAGCATAAGTACCTGTTCATAAGATTTTGCATGTGCAAACTGTGAAGAGAAAGCAAAAACGATTATAAGAGATATCAGCAGATCGTCAATAGTCATTGCAATCGCTCTTTTAGTAAGAGAAGCTTTTTTAAGGCCTTCTCTTTCAAGTCTGTTAATTATTTCTTCCATCCGTTTCCTTGTTTAAATTCTTTATCCTTCACAACTTATCCGCTTCACAACTTATCCACTTATCTATTTGCCTATCGCCTGATACGCAATGTCGGTTCTGTATTTTTTACCGTCAAAATGTACTTTATCTACGATTTTATATGCTTCGTCCCTTGCTTCTTTCACATCTTTTCCAAATCCGACGCAAACAAGCACTCTTCCGCCGGTAGCCATAAGTTTACCGTCTATTTTTTTGACTCCAGCATAAGATATATAGCCGTTGCAGCCGCTTAAATCATCAACGGTTATTTCAGCCGGCTCGCTGCTTGAATAAGGGTAGTTTTTAGATGCGCATACAACGCCTACGGCCACCATATCTTTTATTTTTACATTGATTTTATCAAGCTGTTTCGTAGCCCCGTTATAAAACATATCATAAACGCTGCTGTCAATTAAAGCCATCAGTTCCTCACACTCAGGATCCCCGAATCTTACGTTATATTCCAATACATAAGGTTCGTTATCGACTATCATAAGCCCTATAAAAAGCACACCTTCAAACGGAGCGCCCTCTTCTTGCATACCTTTAAGAGTCGGTCTTATAACCCTTTCTTTAACTTTTTCATAAAGCACGTCATCAACAAGCGGAGTCGGAGCATATGCGCCCATCCCTCCCGTATTAGGTCCTTTGTCTCCGTCAAGCAGTCTTTTGTGATCCTGAGCCGCAGGAAGAAGCACAAAATCTTTTCCGTCGCAGATAGCAAACATACTTAACTCATATCCGTCAAGAAACTCTTCAACGATTACTTTTTTGCCCGCTTCACCGAAGGCTTTACCGCTTAGCATCTCTTCAACTGTTTTTTTAGCCTCGTCTTTACTTTCGGCAATAATTACCCCTTTACCCGCACAAAGTCCGTCAGCTTTTACAACGATAGGCAGCTTTTCACATCTGTCGATAAACTCATACGCTTCATTTTTATCAGATGTTTCGATGTATTTTGCAGTAGGTATATTGTATTTTTTTAAGAAATTTTTCATATAAACTTTGCTTCCCTCCAGTCTGGCCGCATCTGCACTCGGTCCGAAAATAGTAAGACCGTGCTTTTTAAATACGTCAACTATTCCGTTTACCAGAGGATCTTCAGGTCCCACGATAGTCAGGTCGATTTCGTTTTCTTTAGCCCAGTTTGCAAGCTCTTCAAAGTCTTTAATATCGATATTAGTTGCAAATTCGTCAGTCGCACCGTTTCCCGGAGCATAAAACAGTTCAGCTTCGTCTTTCATAAAATAACCGATACTGTATTCTCTACCTCCGCTTCCTATTATCAAAACTTTTTTCATTTATAAGCCTTTTTTACGAAATTATATCAAAGATTAATACGGATTTTGAGGCGTTCTTAACTGATGGCCCGTTACAATCGCGTAAACAACCGGCCAAATTAAAATCAATATAAGCACAACAGCAAACACCACCGCCCATTTATTTGTTTTAGCTTTGTTTTTCAGGCACTCCATATCCGGAAAAGAAACGCCTCCGCACCTGTCAACGTCCATAGAAAATTTATTCAGATATAAAAAGTAATAACAAAAACCTCCTATAAGAGAGTTTATTACAACCATACCCGGAAGATAAAAATATCCTACCATTAACGAAACAATCAAAACCGCAACAGCTTCCACATAAGCGTGTCTGTAAAGAAGATAAAACCAGCCGAATAAAAATCCCCAAAGATTAAATTTAGGTTTGCACTTTCCAAGTCCTTCGTCATTCATAATCTCTTCAAATATAGCCTCATCCCTAGGAGTTAAATTAGGATAAACCTTTTTTAAAATCTCCATGTACCTCTGTTTCATAATCTGCCTTTCATAAATGTTTTATAATAATCGTAAACAGCCAAAAAAAGACCCCCCCACTATAGGAGAAAGCAAAAGTGAAAGTATAAAAAAAATCCAAAAATTATGGCCCAGCCTAAAAGCAAAATATCCTACAACACTGGATAAAACAATCAGATTTATAATATAAAATATCAACATAACTGCCTTTTTTTAGTAAAATTATAATAAAAAAGGCTCGAAATGACTATAGAAGTGCCAAAAAGTATCGATTTAAATGTTAAAAACTCGGAAAGCGTACAAAGACTTGCCCATTCTTCCGAAAACGGAGGAGTATGCAGCATATTAATGATACCTACCATTAAACCGATTTTTGATAAACTTCATTTAGCTTATAATTTGAAAAGAGCAAACGAATCGGATTTTCAGCTTCTTGTTGCAATCGAAGGAATTCATGAAAACAGACTGACAGACATATCTATTTTAAAAGATAAAGGCGCAAGCGCCATTTATATTAATTCCGATGAAGACATGAACCTGCTCAAAAGAGTTTTCGAATATGCGGAATTTCTGAATATTCCTATATTCGTAAACTGTAACAATAAAGCCCTGAGCAGCGGGGTAATGCATGACAGCGAAATAGCGTATTCGCTCGGTGTAAGCGGAATACCTTCATATTCGGAAAGTGCGGAAGTGGCAAAAATCTACGAACTCTCACGCCATTTTAAAGCAAAAGTCATATTTCAGGGCATTACAACACAAGAATCTATAGAAATTTTAAAAAACAAGCCAGAAAACATCTACGTTGACGTATGCATCGACAATCTTTATTTCTGTGATGAAAACCTGAAAGATTTCAATTCTCTTTACAAAACATTTCCTCCTTTAAGAAGCAGTAAAGATAAAGACGCCCTGCTTGAAGCCTGTGAAAAAGAAATTGTTGATTTTATATCTTCAAATCACATTGCGGCTAATTACAAAGACGTGCCGTTGGAAGAAGCGGAATTCGGTATAAGCAAACTCGATATTTTCAGCCAGCTTGCATACTCCCTGCCTCTTCCTGCCGATACGGTTACCAGACTTGTTTCACACAATCCCGCCAAACTTTTTAATATAGAAATCAAACAGACCGTAAAGCTTCAAAAAGGTGAATTCGAGGTAGACACTTCAGCTTTTGCCAGTAAAGGGAAAAACTGTCCTTATAAAAAAATAAGCTGGCAGATAGTTTAGTCAACAAAACTAAACTTTCCTTCCAAATTTCATTTACTTTTTCACTCCTTTATGGTATAATATATAAAACAAAGGAGTGCCCATGCAATATTACGAACCTCTTGAAAATGGTAAAATAAAATGTCTTTTATGCAGGCACCACTGTATTTTAAAAGAAGGACAGGCAGGTATATGTGGTATTAATATGAATGAAAACGGGTCACTTAAAAACCTCGTATACGGGCATCCTTCAAGTATAAATATTGATCCCGTTGAAAAAAAGCCTCTTTTTCATTTTTTACCGGGAAGCGATATTTTATCATTTGGAACTGTGGGATGTAATTTTAAATGCCCTTTTTGTCAGAACTGGCAGATTGCCCATACCGACAACGTAAACACATCCGTTTACGTATCGCCTGAACAGATGGTAGGCCTTGCGCTTCAATACAATACAAAGTCAATCGCATACACATATAACGAACCGAGCGTATTTTATCCTTATGCAAGAGATGTAGGAATATTAGCAAAGGAAAAAGGGCTTAAAAACGTTTTCGTAACAAACGGATTTGAAAGCGTGTATGAAATTGAAGATATGAAAAACTGGGTTGACGCATGCAATGTGGATCTAAAAAGTTTCAAACCCGAATATTATAAAAAAGTCTTAAAGGGGAATTTAGAAGACGTAATGGATACTATAAAAAGACTGTATGACGCCGGAATATGGCAGGAAATAACTACTTTGATAGTACCGGGAGACAATGACAGTGACGAAGAACTGACTCAGATAGCCGAATTTATTGCAGGCGTAAGTACGGATATCCCGTGGCATATAAGCAGATTTCATCCCGACTATAAGGTTACAGATAAAGAGCCTACACCTATGACAACAATGGCTAAAGCATATGAAATAGGCAAAAAAGCCGGGCTTAAATACGTATATTTAGGAAATGTAGCTCTTCCTGTTATTACATACTGTCCGAAATGCGGAGAAGAACTGATAGTAAGAAGCATTTACAGGGTCGAAAAAAACATTTTGAATATTAATGAATACGGTGAAGCTTCCTGTCCTAAATGCGGAGAAAAAATTAAAGGAGTATGGAAATGAGAAAAGCGGTAGTAAAAGAATGGTACGGCGGTACATGCGAAGCCGTTACCGATTATATCAGAAGATTTAATATGATTTTAGATGAAAATGTCGATGCAGAAAAAGCAAAAGAAATTTTTTCTTTAAAACCAAAAGCGTTAATAGTTCCGCATGCCGGATGGGTTTACAGCGGATTTACCGCCAATTTTGCATACAGAATAGCGCAAAACACAAAACCTTCGTCAATAGCGGTTATAGGCCCATCACATAAATTTGCATTTGACGGTATAAGCGTAACGCTTGAAGATTCGTATGAAACGCCCTGCGGCATTCTGCCTGTAAACGTTCAGCTTTCAAAAGAGCTTATAGAGAATTTCGGAGTACAGAATTTAGAACACGTTCATACAGAACATTCTACAGAAGTGCAGATGCCGTTTATTTATCATTATTTCGGAAACAGCGTGCCTGTAATAGAAATGGTTTATTCAAACTATTCTCCGGAAAAATTAAAAGAAATAATAAAGTTTTTAATTGCAAACAACGTTTTAGTCGTTATCAGTTCCGACTTAAGCCATTATTATGATATAAAAACGGCTAACGCCCTTGATTACAACTGCTTAGAAGCCGTGGCGGAACAGGATGTCAATAAATTGAAAAACTGTGAAGCATGCGGTAAAATCGGAATTGAAGCCATGATTTTAGCAAGTGTTGAAATAAATTTGGCCTCTTTCGTGGTGGATTACAGAACCAGTGCAGATGTCAGCGGAGATGAAAAACAGGTAGTTGGATATATGAGCGCAATTTTTATTTAATATAATTTTTTGTTATAATTATAAATGTTAACTTCCACACAAAAGGAGGTTATATGGCAAGAGGAAAATTTAAAATGAAAAGAAAAAGAAGAAGAGTTTTATATACTAAATAACTTCTTTTTCTTTTTTAAAAATGAGTTATTATGAAAGATTTATGCAAACAGTTAATCTCAAATGAAGATTATAAAATACCGGAATTTGAAAAAATACACATCTCCTTTGAAAAAGAGACTCAAACTTTTCATATATATTCCAAAGAAAAACTCCCGATAACCAAAATCAGCAATATATTCCAAAACTTCAATATTGAGATATTGGATTCCGTATCATTTGTAAACGACGGCATATATGTATATAAAATAAAAACAAATATACAGCATACGGATACTTTTTTTAAATATAAGCATATTTTTCTTGAAATATTACAAAAAGCGCTTTTAAACGAAATATACACCCTTTGCAAACTGTATTATATGGCGTGGGAGGGTTTTACCCTTAGAGAAATATCTCTTTTAAGAGCTCTTATCAAATATCAAAACCAGCTTTTTTACGAATTTAATGAAAATCTAATTATTTCTGCATTATTAAATAATTCAAAATTAACGAAATATATTATAAATTATTTCAAAGACAGATTTTCAACAAAAGACCTTTCTTTAGAAAAAACCATATCCGAAGAGATTAAAAAAATAAAAAATTTAAACGAAGACAAAATATTCAGAGTTTTATTTACCATCGTAAAAAACACATTAAGAACGAATTATTTTTTAAACAAAGAAACGATATCGTTTAAAGTCAACACTCAAAATTTCAAAAATATTTTATTCGGAATGCAGCCTAATATAGAAAGCTACGTTTATCATAACGATTTCAACGGAATACATTTAAGAATGAGCAAAATAAGCCGGGGCGGCTTGAGATGGTCAGACAGGCCTCACGATTTCAGAGAAGAGATAAAAGACCTTATGATAACCCAGGAAGCCAAAAACGCCCTTATAATTCCCGAAGGCGCAAAAGGCGGCTTTGTTATATATAAAGACGGTGTAAGCAAAAACGAATTTAAAAAATATTATTCTCTTTTTATCGATGCCCTGCTCGATCTTATTGATGTGGGAGATGTCGATCTGGTTAAATACGACGATAATGACTTTTACTTTGTCGTAGCGGCGGACAAAGGCACAGCTTCCATGAGCGATACCGCAAATGAAATAGCAATAAAAAGAGGCTATTTTTTAAAAGACGCTTTTGCAAGCGGCGGAAGCACCGGATATTCCCATAAAAAACTAGGAATAACGGCAAAAGGCGCAATACATACAACCGGCAGATTTTTTATAGAAAAAAATCAAGATATATATAAAGACAGACTAAGCGTAGTCGGTGTGGGTTCCATGAGAGGAGATGTATTCGGCAACGGTATGCTTCTTAACAAAAATTTTCTGCTTATAGGGGCAATCAGCCATAAAGAAATATTTATAGATCCTAATCCCGATCCGAAAACCGCATATAAAGAACGAAAAAGACTTTTTGAAAATTCTTTAAGCTGGAGCGATTACGACAAAAGCAAAATAAGCAAAGGCGGAGGAGTATTTAAAAGAGACCAGAAATCTATTAAACTTTCTCCTGAAATAAAAAACCTTCTCAATACTAAAAAAGACGAAATGAGTGCGGAAGAGCTGGCCAAATCCCTGCTTAAACTAAAAGTGGACATGCTCTATTTCGGAGGAATCGGCACATACGTCAAATCTTCGGATGAACAGAATATACATATCAGCGACAAACAAAACGCAAACATAAGAATCAACGCCAACGAAATCAAAGCCTATGCGGTATGTGAAGGAGCAAATCTTGCACTTACCATGCCTGCAAGATACGAATATGCCCTTAACGGAGGAAAAATAAACCTTGACGCCATAGACAACTCTGCAGGAGTCAATACTAGCGATTATGAAGTTAACTTAAAAATGATACTTAATATGCTTGTAGACAAAGGCAAAATAAGCGAAAAAGATAAAATAAAAGTATTAAAAGATATCGAAAATAACGTAATAGAAAAAGTGCTGCTCAATAACTTTCATCACGCTCTTGTACTTTCTCTTGAAGAAAGAAGGGTTTATAAAGAAAAACTTATAAAAGTTTTAGAAGTTTTGGAAAAAAACACAGACTATTTTAAAAGAAAAAATTATTCCATTCCTAAAAACAGCGAAATAGAAACCGTTTATTATAACGGCAAAGCAATAAGGCCAGTACTGGCAATTATTATGCTTTACAGTAAAATATTTGTAAAAAAATATATCTTAAATTCCAACCTTCTCGAGTCAAATTATTACGACAAATTTTTAAAACAATATTTTCCTGAAGAATTTTTAGAAAAATTTGAAAACGATATAATGCATCATCCTTTAAAAAAAGAAATTATCGCCACACAGATTGCCAACAATATTATTAACGCGCACGGTATTGATTTTATCAGCAATTTTCATGAAAAATCTTTTAAATATAAAATAGAAAGCTATCTGATAATGAACGAACTTATTGATGCGGACAAAATCAGAATAGAAGCATTGAAAATCAAAAATATAGAAAAACAGTATGAAACTCTGATAGATATAGAAAAAACAATAAAATTTGCGGTTAAATGGATGGTCAAAACACTCGAAAACAGTTCTGTAAAACCATTATTGTTCATTACTTACAAAGACGAAGTTAAATCAATAATAGGAAACGGAAACGAACTTGAATTATATGAAAAATGGAAAGATTTTTATAAATTCTTGCCAGCCATGTTTATGATAAAACACGAATACAACCTCGAACTCAAAACCATACTGGAATTATTTAAATTAATAATCACAAAATTCAAAATAAATAAAATTTTAAAAGAGATTAAAACAACAAAACCTAAAAACAGAATAGACAAAAACCTTAAAGAAGAGATAGAAAGATTAATCGAATATTTCGTTATTACATTCGCAAAAGAAGTTATAAACTCAAATAAATTCGACTCTTCTTCTTTGAAAAAATCATTTCAAACATACATTTCCAGAAAAAAAGACGAATATGAAGATATCATAGAAGAAATAAACGGGATTAAAAAAGAGAAAAAATCTCTAGTACTTCTCTCCCATATAGCAAATTCTTTAATACTGCAATTGTTAAAGTGATTTAATTATCCTGCTTGCCATTGCCATATCGATATCGCCTCTGGCTTTTAGCCTTTTCATAATTTCACCCATATTTTTACCACCGATTTCTTCTACTATCTCTTTAATAATTTTAGTTGTTTCTTCTTCACCAAGCATTTTAGGAAGGAAACTTTCGTAAATTTCAAGTTCTTTTTTTGCTTCTTCCATTCCGGCTTCTATAGATTCTTTAGCCATTTTCGCCAATTTTTTTGCAGCTTCCTGAATATGTTTTTCGCTAACTTCTTCGCCTTTTTCTTTAGCTATTTTCTGTGCGCTGTCAACAAGCATCATTAAAGCATTTGCTTTTGTTTTGTCTTCTCTTTTTGCTTTCATCATCATTTTTTTAAGTTCAATTATTGTCATTATCGCTCCTTTGTTTATTTTCCTACGCAAAAGCTTCCGAACATTTTATCAAGCATCTCGTCATATTCGAAAGGTTTTGTAATTTCGCTTATAGCTTTAATAGCATCCTGTATATGATAACTGAAAAGTTCGAGCTCTCCGGTTTTTAAAAATTCATTAGATTCTTCTATGGATTTAACGGCCTTTTCTACGGCTGATATCTGTCTTGCCGAAATAAGGATATGTTCATCCTCTCCGCTGTAATTGTCAAGAAGCTCTTTTAGTTTCGCAATTAAAGGAGATATATCTTCTTTTGCAGATATTTTAACACTCGGAAGAGAGCCGAATATACCAGTATCGAAACTGATACCTTTATCAATTTTATTAATTATTACAATTACGTCTTTATTGCTGTTTTTGATTAAATTTAGAATTTCTTCATCTTCTGAATCAAATTCTCCGGCGTCAAATACAGCCAGAACTATATCAGCTTCTTTTATTGCTTCTTTGCTCCTTTGCACGCCTATCTTTTCTATTTCGTCTTTAGCGGCTCTTATTCCGGCCGTATCAATAATTCTGATTAAATGTGAGCCTATTTGGATATCTTCTTCTATCGTGTCTCTTGTCGTTCCTGCAATGTCGCTTACAATTGCCCTTTGCTTATTTAAAAGAGCATTTAAAATAGAGCTTTTACCAACATTGGGCTTACCTATGATAGCAACCTTATAGCCGCTAAGCATTCCTTCTCTTCGTTTGCTGGCTTCTAACGTATGGTTAAGCAGTTTTTTTATGGTATCAAGTCTCTGTTCTATTTCATATCCTAAAGTTTCAGGCAGATCTTCTTCGGCATAATCGATAAAGACTTCTGTATAAGCCATTATTTCTACCAGTTTTTCTCTGACTTCATTAACAAATTTAGCAAGGTCACCGTCAAGCTGCCTTGATAAAAGTTTTGCTCCCTCTCGCGACCTTGTTTCTATAAGTTTAGCAATCGCCTCAGCCTGTGAAGCGTCTATTTTACCGTTTAAAAAAGCCCTTTTAGTAAATTCGCCCGGCATTGCCGGTCTGGCACCGTAATTAAACAGCGTTTCAAGCACCAGCCTGCTGACAACAACTCCTCCATGACATTGAAACTCTACTATATCCTCTCCGGTAAAAGAATTAGGAGCTTTAAAATATATAACAAGCCCTATATCGATAAGGTCATTGTTATTGTCATACAATTTTGAAAGTGTTGCGATTCTTGGCTGAAGATTTTTTTTTGTAAGTTTTTTTGCAATATCTAGAGCATTGTCTCCGGAAAGTCTGACTATTGAAATGGCGCCGACGCCGTTAGGCGTGGCTATTGCCGCTATCGTTTCCATGTTTTTCACCTATAACAACAAATTTTTCACCGTTTCTTTCTTTTATGGCAACATATCTGTCAGGAAATTCTTCTCTTAATATTTCAAGTGCGATAAAAGCAAGTATTCCGTCAAAAGGTTTTGTTTTGCCATAGCCTCTTTCTTTAACCCTTTCAATAAAAGGCACCAAAAAGCTTCTTAACATTTCTTCCTGGGTTTTTAAAAACTCGGCAATTTCAAGTCTTACTTTAAATCCGTATTTTTGGTTTATCCAGCTGTAAAGCATAAAATTCAGCGCATTGTATCTGTATCCTTCTTTTCCTATAAGTAACGCTGCGTCTTCCCCGTCGATTTTAATATATACGGTTTCTTCATCGTATTTACTTACTTCAAACGTGTCAAGATTAAAACAGGACTTAGAAAAAAGGTATTTTAAATGTTCCTGTATTTCAGGAATAACATCATCAATATCTCTTTGGATGTTTTCTTCAACTTCTATAATGGCGGTCTTTGAAAAAAGGCCGAAAAGGCCGCGGCTAGGATACTGGATTATTTTTACCTCTAAATCTGTAACTGAACAGTTTAGTTTTTTAGCAGCTTCGTAATAGGCGTCTTCAAGAGTTTTTGCCTCTACTTTCATTTTTTAGCCTTTGAAGCCATAATTCTGTTAATTAACCACTGCTGAGCTATTGACAATATGTTATTTGTTGTCCAATATAATACCAGCCCTGCAGGGAATGTAGCCATCATAAATGTAAAAATAAGCGGTAAGAACTTAAATATTTTTTCCTGCATTGGGTCTTGGAAATTTGTAGGAGTAAGTCTTTGATGAATATACATACTCACACCCATTAACACAGGTAAAATAAAATACGGATCCATAGCGCTTAAATCGTGAATCCATAAAAATGAAGCGCCTTTTAATTCAATTGCATATAATAAAAGCTTGTAAATACCGTAAAATACAGGTATTTGAAGAACTAGCGGCAAACATCCTCCAAGAGGATTTGCACCGTGTTCTTTATAAAGTTTCATCATATGCTGCTGAAGTTTTTGAGGGTCTTTTTTGTATTTCTGCTGTATTTCTTTCATTTTAGGAGCAAGCTCTTTAAGTTTATACATGCTTACCATTCCCTTATATGTTAGAGGGAACAGAACAAGTCTTACCAAAATAACGAGTAATATAATTGCAATACCCCAGTTTCCGACTATTTTATAAAAGAAATCCAATACGAAAAACAGATTTTTTGCAAAGAATGTACCTACTCCGTACTGAACTACATCTACAAGCTGAGGATTTATAGCTTTTAAAGTATCTACGAATTTAGGTCCGATATAACCTATAAAATCTCTGTTGTCGTCAGCTTTGATAAAGGCAACAGGATTTTGTTCATTATCAGGCTGAATTACAACGCTGTAAGGTTTTTTTGAAAACAGAAGTGTTGTATAGTATCTGTCGAACTCTGCAGTTACAATGGCATTATCTATAGTTTCAGTTTCTGCGTCTCCGTCCTTTACAATTGTAAGGGTGCCGTCGCTTTTCTTAACAACCAGACCGTGAATAGTAAGTTTGTCTACCGCAACATTCGGTCTGTATCCCGGAGTAACATAATATATAGCCGGTTTGGAAAGTTTAATTTTTACATCATAATGCCCGTCTGGATAAAATGTAATTATTTTTGTGAGCTGTAATGTTTTTAAGTTTTGCGTAATTGTCAATGTCTGAGGTTTGTTATTTAAAACAATACTGCTTTTATCGGCTTTTACAGGTACTGTGAAAGCCAGTTTGTTAAGCTGCTGATTTTCAAATCTGATTTCAAGAGGTTTAGGCAGTTTAGAGTTAACAAGCTGTAAATGTTTACCGTTTTTTGTGTTAAATTTATTTTGTTTAAGTTTAAAACTGCTTATTCTACCTAAAGAGTCTATTTTGATTTCAAAATTTTTAGAAGTTATTGTAGCAACCGTTTTTATGTTTTGCTGTTTTTTAATTTGTGTTTTAATTGTTTCGTTTGAGTTTGTTTTAGTGTTTGTGACAGTTTTTTGAGTTTTATTCTGTTCTATCTGCGCTGCAGCTTTCTGATTCGGTGTTAACACGAAATAATCATATGCAACAAAAAACGCAAAAGATATGACTGTAGCAATTAATATTCTTTTTAATTGTCCGTTATTCTCCATATTCGACCTTTATTACTATATATTGATCTTTTTTATTAGTAGGTACAAGCCAGTATTTTAATTTAGGCTTTTTAATAAAAAAGGTTGTTTTTATTTTTCTTTTAACAACAGGGAAATCTATACCGCCTTTAAATAACTGGTTACACGTTAAAAAGCGTACAGTTGATTTAAAAACAGCCCTTAAAAAAGTATCGTTTTCTAATTCAATTTTTGCATATTCTGAACAGCTAGGATAATATCTGCAATTATTGCCCAGCAAGGGACTGATAAACAATTGATAAAAACTAATTAATTTTAGTGGCAAGTTTTTTAAACTCTTCATAAAGTTTTTCAAAATCATATTCCGATATGTCTTTTTTGGCAACTATTGCAAATCCGCCATTGCTTAACAAATTATAGGCAATGTATCTGATTCTTCTTTTTATTTTATTTCTGATTACCGCTTTTTTGGAAATTTTTTTAGAAACTATAGGCGACACTTTTAAAGTGTCGGAGGGAAGATAATACAATAAAAAATTATCGCTATAAAATCTCTTCCCTTTTTTCAACACATCTTTTATTTCTTTTTTATTTAAACCGCTAATCTTTTTCTACCTTTAGCTCTTCTTCTAGCTAATACTTTTCTTCCGTTTTTAGTCTTAAGTCTGGCTCTGAACCCGTGAGTTCTTTTTCTTCTGATTTTACTTGGTTGATAAGTTCTTTTCATTTATTCTCCTTTTTTTTGACGGAATTTTAACAAAAAAATCAATATAATCCTAATTTTCCGTCTTTTCTTCTATAAATAACTCTTTTTTCTCCTTCAGTATCTTTAAATACCATAAAATATAAACCTGAGTTTTTAAATTCTTCTTTTGCTTCGTCAATTGTAAGAGGTTTTTCAATATCTAAAGGCATTTCTACAATTTCATCCTGCTCGTCTTCGACAATCAGCTCTTCGATTCTGTCTTTTTTACGATAATCGGTGATTTTATCGTGATATCTTCTTAGAAGTTTTTCAAGTTTGTCTTTCGCTTTGTCAAGTGCGGCATACATATCTTTATCTTTATAATGTACTACTGCCGTACCTTTATCAGGAATATTCATAATTATTTCCACTGTAAAGAAATCTCTTTTATCTTTTTCAATTGTTACAATTGAATGTAAAATTCCTAAATTATATTTTTCTACTTCGCTTACTACTTTTGAAATATGGTCTTTCATAGCTTCAGTAAGCTCTACATTCCTACCAACTATTGTTACGTTCATGGTACTCCTTTCTAATTAAATAACAAACTAACCGTTTGTTATTTAAATTATAACCTATATATTAAGGATTTTGAAGAGTAAAACGAACTTTTCTTATGTGAAAATTTGGATTTTTAGAAGCAACGGTTACATATACCAGTACGCTGCCGTTTGTATCCGCCGTTTTAATTTCACTGCATTTACACCCGCTCCATATTGCAGAAGAACAGTTACCGTCTATAAAATAATGATATGTGACGTTTATATCAAATAGATTATCACTCATATGTATTTTATTCAGGCACTTGTTTGTTGAATTTATTTCATGCCCCTGCAAAGCAAGTATTGCGTATTCCGTGGCGCTTTTGAGCATTAAATTTGCTCTTGTATCCATAAAACTTCTTGATACGTGTACATTTGAAGCTGAACTGAATTTAAGAATCATTACACCTATTATAGACATAACAACAATAAAAACTATCGTAATAATCATACTGAACGATTTTCTCAAAATACCACCTTTTCTTTACATAATGTAAGATTGTAATCAGTCAGTTTGGCACTAGGAGCGGTTATACATAAATACAGTCTGAGAACCCCTCCCTCTTCTTTAAATTTAAACTGCGTTACGTGTGTAGCCAAAAGAGTGCTGTTTCCATCCATATACATTTCCGAATTCCAAGGGAAATAATTAAATCTTAGAGTCAGGTTATAATCATGTGTAGCCGCATTATAAACAGGAACTATGGCCATTGCTCCCCTAACGATATAATAACCTTCATATACTGTTGTCGAGTTAGATTCGCTAATCGCCTTTAAAGCAAGTTTAGTATCGGATGTCGCATTAATATCAAACACCCTCGTGGCACTGTGTCCGTAATAACCGTATGAATTGTTTATATCGTCAAAATCCCCTCTTCCGTCGCTGCCGCTGAATACCAGCACGTCAAACCTGTCATTAAATACATTGCCGGAATTAGGAACACCCCAGTCGTTAATCCATGCCTGGTCAATCTGTTGAACTACCGTAAAATTGCTGTCCGGAGTGGTTATGTTGTATTCATCTCCGTTTCCGGTTTTCGTATCTTTTAAATCGACAAAACCGCTCCATCCCGGCTGCACATATTTTTTAGCCGGATTCCACATTCCTCTTTTTGAATACAGGGAAGTATAAAGCCATTCTATTACCGGATATTTATAACTATTAGCAGGTGTAAGACTGCTAATGGCTATAAAATTTTTATTACCGTTCGTAATACACTGATTGGTCGTCGCATTACATTCTACGGCTATTACACTGTTTTTGATTCTGTTTTCAAGTTTTGAAGCTATAATGTTAAGAGTCATATCCGTTTTTAAAGCCAGCTTGTTCAGCTCTTTGGTTTTTATATAGCTTTGAAAGGTGTTTTGCAGTATTTCTATAGATATAGTCCCTAAAATACCTAATATAACTATAACAATAATTAATTCCATTAAGGTAAATGATTTTCTCATCTGCTTATTTCCTCTAAAGATAAAAATTTGCTCGCACCGATGTTTGAAGTCGGATATCTTAACGTAATATTTGTATCCCCTACTTTACACCATACCGTAATAAGTTTTATGTTCGTATTGCTTGCAGGCGCCGAATAATTAAAACTAAAATTCATATCCTGGTCCGAATAATCCGCATTATCGCTTATATATTTAACATTAACGTTTATAACGTAATTCAAAAAATTTTCATGATATCCGTTAAAATCGTCAACATCGTCATAAGTGGAAAGATCGTTAGCGTTTTCTCCGGGATCAAGACCTATAGCGGAAGTAGTATAATTTGTGCCGCTTCTTAAAATATTGTTATTGAATTCAGCCTTTGCTACTCTACTCGTTTTTCCTGCGTATAATGAGGAATGATTATTTAAAAGCTCGCTGTCTCCGCCTGTGGCGTTCAAATCTTTATAAAAATTATCGCCCACGGTATTGTTTTCGTCAAAATATCTTGCGTTTATTAATGAAAGTACGGTAAATTCCTGAAAAAACACCTCTTCTTTCATTACCTGTTTATTTGCTCCGGTCATTGTCTGAAAAATAAAAGGGAATGTAGTCATTACTATTCCCAAAATAATAATCGATACTAATACCTCAAAAAGAGTAAACCCTTTAGATATTTTTAGATTTTTCATAAGTGTTTTTTACTGCCTTTATTATTTTCCCTCTTACGCCTTCGTTTTCAAGAGTATATATACCTTCAGCCGTTGTTCCTTTAGGAGACATTACGGAGTCTTTAATTTCGGCAAAATTATCCTCAATTGAAGCAAAACTTTTAAACAGTCCTTTTGTCAACTCCGCAGCTTTATCTCTTTTAAGCCCTATATAAACACCTCCGTCACTAAACGCTTCCGCAATTATTGCAAGATAAGCCGGTCCGCTTCCGATAATTGCAGTGGCCATATCTATCTCATCGTCATTTTCCATCCATACAACAGTGCCTATTTTGGAAAATATTTCTATAGCAAGTTCTTTTGCTTCGGAATCTCCCGTCAAAGCGGTAGTTGAAGCTTTATATTTTGCTGCAACATTAGGCATAGCTCTTATATAGGCTTTTGCTTTAATCCTTTGCAGATCCAGAAGACTTTTGCCTGCAAGTATAGATATAAGTACATCCGCCTCTCCTTTTAGCCTCATAGATACTTCCTGTAGCGCGTAAGGTTTAACGGTAAGCAAAACCGTTTTGCCTGTGATATCAAAACCGTCAAGTTCATAAAAAGCGCATCCGAATTCTTCAGCGAACTTCTTAAGCTTTTTCGTATCTCTTCCGACAACGGCAAATTCCATTTCCCCTTTTAAGCCGGAAGCGATAGCCCTGGCCATTGAACCGTATCCGAGTATATATATCATTCTTCGCTCTTTATAAAGTTTTTTAAAGGTTCGGTCAGTCCGTATCCATATTTTTCAAGAATAATCTGTCCCATTTTATTTTTATCAAGGTTAAAAATCAAAGGAGCGGCAAAATTAACAGTTGATTCTAAAAACGGTTTATTCACTATCATTATATTCAAAACAAGAAATTTGCTGTTTTCGTCAAGTTCTAATATTTTCTGTTCTTTTTCGCTTATTTCAAAATCATAGTCTTTTCTGACTAAAAACGGATTTATTAACGTAAATGCAATATTATCGTTTTTAAGTGTATAAAAATTATCATCTATTTTTTCTAATTCGAATTCTTTTATATTTTCGAATCCGAGTACCGGTAAAACAACTTCAAACTTCATTTTTTTCCTTTTTTAAATGAATCAAGCAATTGATATTCCTAATTATATCACAAAAAAAAATTTTATTATTTACTTTAAACGCCTTAAATCTTAACATCTAAACTATTTATAGTATAATTGCACGAAAAAAGGATTTATTAATGAGAGAATATAATCCTCACGATATTGAACAGAATTTTTATAATTTATGGGAAAATAAAGGTTTTTTTGAGGTAGATTATTCTAAAAAGAAAAATTTCTGCATCGTAATGCCCCCTCCTAACGTAACAGGAAGCCTGCATATCGGACATGCCCTGACATTTACACTGCAGGATATTATGGTCAGATACAAAAGAATGGACGGTTATGCCACTTTATGGCAGCCCGGTACCGACCATGCGGGAATTGCTACACAAAATGTTGTAGAAAAACAGCTTCTTGCGGAAGGGATTACAAAAGAAGAAATCGGACGTGAGGAGTTTTTAAAAAGAGTCTGGAAATGGAAAGAGTATAGCGGCGGAACAATCACCAAGCAATTAAGACACCTCGGAGCTTCTCCTGCATGGAGCAGAGAACGTTTTACAATGGATGAAGGTCTTCAAAGAGCCGTAAGGGTAGCATTTAAAAAACTGTATGAAGAAGGCCTTATCGTAAAAGGCAACTATATGGTTAACTGGTGTCCTAAAGACGGGGCGCTCAGTGACATAGAAGTGGAATACGAAACCCATAAAGGCCAGCTTGTACATATAAAATACCCTATTAAAGACAGTGACGAATTTGTAGTAGTTGCCACTACAAGACCGGAGACGTATTTTGGTGACACAGCTGTTATGGTAAACCCGGAAGACGAAAGATACAAACATTTAATAGGCAAAAAAGTAATCCTTCCGCTTGTAAACAGGGAAATTCCTATTATTGCGGATGAATACGTAGATATGGAATTCGGGACAGGATGTGTAAAAGTTACTCCCGCACATGACCCGAACGACTACGAAGTAGGACTCAGACACAATCTTGAAATTATAAAAGTATTCGACGAAAAAGGTATCTTAAACGAACATGCCCTTGAATTCAAAGGCCGCGACAGAATAGAAGCCAGAGAAGACATTATTAAAAAGTTAGAAGAAAACGGATTTATCGAAAAAATAGAAGAGCACACACACCAGGTCGGACACTGCTACAGATGTAAAAGTGTAATTGAACCGTATGTTTCAACTCAGTGGTTTTTGAAAAAAGAAGTAGCGATCCCTGCGATTGAAGCGGCAAACAGAGGCGATGTGAAGTTTCATCCGAAACAGTGGAAAAACAACTACGACGCATGGATGAGGGAGCTCAGAGACTGGTGTATAAGCAGACAGCTTTGGTGGGGGCACCAGATTCCTGTATATTACTGCGACGAATGCGGACATGAGTGGGCAAGCGTTGAAGAACCAACAGAATGTCCGAAATGTAAAAGCAAAAATTTTCATCAGGACCCTGACGTACTCGATACTTGGTTCAGCTCAGCACTCTGGCCATTCTCAACACTCGGATGGGAAAACGGCGAATGGGGCAAAGGCGAAAAATGGATGCCTGAAGACCTTGAAAGATTTTATCCAAACAACCTTTTAATTACCGGGTTTGACATTCTTTTCTTCTGGGTTGCCAGAATGATGATGATGGGTACGCATTTCCTAAAAGACGTGCCGTTTAGAGACGTATACCTGCATGCTCTCGTCAGGGACGAACACGGACAGAAAATGTCTAAATCTAAAGGAAACGTAATAGACCCTCTTGAAATGATTGAAAAATACTCAGCAGACGCGCTTAGATTCACTCTGGCTATTCTTGCGGTCCAGGGAAGAGATATTAAACTCAGCGAAGCTAAACTGATTGAGAGCAGAAACTTTACAAACAAATTATACAACGCTGCAAGATTTTTAAAAATGCACAGGGATAAATTTGAAGATCTGGATAATACCGAGATTAAAACAGACCTTGGAAAATGGATGCTTTACAAACTAAATGAAGCCACAAAACAGGTTAGACGCGAGCTTGACGAATACAGATTTAACGACGCAGCCATGACGCTTTACAGATTCTTATGGCAGGATTTCTGCGACTGGGGAATCGAGCTTAGCAAAGTAAGCAAAGAGTCAATTACAGAGCTTGGAAGCATCTATAAAGAGGCAATGAAACTTCTTCATCCGTTTATGCCGTTTATTACAGAGTTTTTATATCAGGAGCTTTCACTAACAGATATTGAAAACAATTCTATTATGCTAAAAGATTTCCCTCAGGTTAAAGAAATTGAAAAACCGGCTGATTTTGATATGATTATCGAAGCAATCGTAAGCCTCAGAAGAATCAAAGCCCTTACGGGTGCGAAAGAGATCAAAAAAGCATATGTATTAGCCGACCTTCCGGAACTTGCAAAAGAATACATTAAAAAGCTTGCACGTGTAAACGAAGTTGAATTTGTAAATTCTCAAATTCCAAACGCCATAAGAGATATAAGCGACAATCTCGAAACTATGGTCAGCAAAGAGGAAGTGGACATTACGCCTCTGATTGAAAGACTCACCAAACAAAAAGAAAAACTGAATAAAGAAATAGAAAAACTTGAGAAAAAACTTGCAAATAAAAACTTTGTAGAACGCGCTCCTCAAGAGGTTGTAGAAAAAAACAGAAACGAATTAAACGAATTTAAAGAAAAACTTCAAAAAATCGAAGAAGAATTAAGGAAATTAAATGACTAAAAAAACAGCCCTTTTGATACTCCCTTTTTTATTTTTAGGATGTTCTACAAAAAACGTAACCCATTCTCAAAATCTTACAGCGCTTAGCTGGCATTACAAAATTTATAAAGATATACAAAACTCAAACTTAGACCAGGCCGATGAGGACTTTATTTCATTAGAAGCCGAACATCCGGCTTCCATTTATATAAAAACGGATCTGCTTAACCTGTATTTAGCACACCTTGCAAACAAAGAATACGACCTTGCAAAGTTTTACATAAACGAATATGAAAAACGTTATGCTTCCCCTAAAGAAATTCCGTGGATAGAATATCAGAAAATAAAACTAAACTATTTAAGCTATACGAACGCATACACAAACCAGGAAAAATTACTGAATATTATCACTATGTGTAATAATTACCTTTTAAACTATCCCGATTCAAGTTTTGCGCCGGAAGTATCTACTGTTTTGGCAAAAGCCGAATTGACAAATAAATATTTAGATGATAAAATAAGTAAACTATATAAAAAACTTGACAAACCAAAAGCTTCAAAACTTTACAAAGTAAAAATTCCAAAAGATTCAAAACCGCCGGTTATTCCATGGTATAAAAAACTATTTTATTGGTAAGGAGAAAAATTGACATTAGAAAATTACGCAAAGCTGCCTAGTATAATACCCGTTTTAAAAGAAAAAGAATTAATATATCCTTTTATGATTATTCCTATATTTTTAGAAGACAAAAACGATATTATTGCCGCTCAAAAAGCTATAAACGATCATTCTTTACTTTTCGTTTCGATAAATGACGATATCGGAACATACGGAACAATAGGTACTATTATAAGAAAGGTTACACTGCCTGAAGGCAGAGTCAAAATCCTTTTTCAGGGTCTTGTCAGAGGAAAAATACTTGAAATTACTGACAAAAACCCAACAATGGCTTTGATAGACAAAGTCGAAGCGCATACCGACGCAAGTAAAAAAGAGATAGGCGCCCTGCTCGAAACGCTTAAAGAACATATAATAACATTAAGCGACTTAAGTCCTTTTTTCCCTAAAGACTTTATCAAAATAATAGACAACAACAGCGATGCGGACAGAATTATCGATATAATCGCCAGCTCTTTAAAACTGCCGGTAGAAAAAGGATATGAGCTCTTTAAAGAAACGGATACACACGAAAGACTTGTAAAATTAATTCATTTTATTCTTGAAGAAATTGAATCTATAAAGCTTAAAAACGAACTATCCAAAAAAGTAATGGAACAGGTCCAGGAAGCCAACAGAGAGCACCTGCTAAAACAGCAGCTTAAACTAATTCAACAGGAGCTCGGAATTACAAACGAGCTTGAAGAAGAAATAAAAGAATATTATGAAAAGCTTGAAGAGCTTAAGCCACATATGCCTCAAAACGCATACAAAGAAATCAAAAAACAGATTGACCGTCTAAGCAGAATGCATCCGGAAAGCGCTGAGGCTACCACCACTCAAAACTATATAGAATGGGCTCTTGAAATTCCTTTCGGAAAATACGCAAAAGAAGAATTCAGTATAGAAGAGCTCAAAAACAGACTGGATACCGACCATTACGGCCTTAAAAAACCTAAAGAAAGAATAGTCGAATATTTTGCCTCTAAAGAGCTTGCAAAATTAAGAGACAACGAATTTAACGGTGCGATTTTATGTTTTGTAGGCCCTCCGGGGGTAGGTAAAACCTCACTGGCAAATTCAATAGCAAAATCCCTCGACAGAGAGCTTGTAAGAATTGCTTTAGGAGGACTTGAAGACGTCAACGAACTCAGAGGCCACAGAAGAACATATATTGGCGCAATGCCGGGAAGAATCGCTCAGGGACTGATTAACGCTAAACAGATGAATCCCGTAATGGTTTTAGATGAAATTGACAAAGTCGCAAGATACAGAGGGGACCCTACCGCAGTGCTGCTTGAAATTTTAGACCCAGAACAAAACAGCGCGTTTAGAGACCTTTATCTGAATTTTGATCTGGATTTGAGCAAAGTGCTGTTTATCGCCACTGCAAACGATCCTAGCACAATTCCGGGTCCGCTTAAAGACAGAATGGAAATGATTTTCGTAGGAAGCTACACTCCTCAGGAAAAATTCGAAATTGCAAAAAGATATCTGATTCCTCAAGAGCTTAAAAAACATTCTCTTAAAAAAAGCGAAGTAACAATAACAGACAAAGCGCTTGTGGAAATAATTGACAAATACACCAAAGAAGCAGGAGTCAGAAACTTAAGACGCGTAATTGCAAAAATAATGAGAAAAGCCGCTTTAAAAATCATTCAGGGTGAGAAAAAAGTCAGAATAAGCATTAAAAATCTTGAAGAATTTTTAGAAAAAGGCTATTACGGTATCGACAGCGTCGACAAAAAAGACAAAGTAGGCGTGGTAAACGGCCTTGCGTGGACTCCTGTGGGAGGAGATGTTTTAAGGGTTGAAGCCGTTAAATACAGAGGCAGAGGACAGGTTATTTTAACCGGTCAGCTCGGTGACGTTATGAAAGAATCGGCTCATATAGCCTATACCCTTATTAAAGTTTTAATAGACAATAAAAAATTAAAAGTCGCAGAACGCTCAAAAGATCCGATTTACTCAAAATACAATATCCATATCCACGTGCCTGAAGGCGCCATTCCGAAAGACGGCCCAAGTGCGGGTATTACAATGACTACCGCAATTGCAAGTCTGTTTACAAACAGAAAAGTAAAAGCGGACGTAGCAATGACGGGCGAAATAACCCTGACCGGAGACGTGCTTCCAATAGGCGGCCTTAAAGAAAAACTTATAGCCGCATATAAAGCTAAAATAAAGAAAGTTCTTATACCTGAAAAAAATTATCAAAGAGACCTCGACGACATTCCGGAAGAAGTTAAAGAAGGACTGGAAATAATTCCTGTTAAAAGAATTGAAGAAGTATTACAAAATGCACTTACATAATGGAAATTAAAAATGAAAAAACTTTTATTTCTATTTATTCCTTTTTTTCTTTTTGCTTCTGTAAAAGAAGAAATTATAAAGTTTTACAAAAACCATTACCCTTCTATTGAAATAATATCTGTTAATTTTAACAAACATCTGCCTAAACATTATAAAAAAATCAGTTTCAGACTGGCAAACTATAAACTGCCCTCTTCTACCGTAATTATTGACGGAAAATATTATTTTTACAACATAAAAGCTTTTATAAAAGTGTATGTAGCAGTGAATGTAATAAGAGTCAATCAGCCTATTCTTCCAAATGTTGAACAAAAAACAATAAAATTCAGAAACTTTTATTCACAGCCCCTGACCAAAATCACACCTGATTTAGTCGCATCTAAAATTATTTCCAAAAATTCAGTAATAAACAAATCAAATACAAAAATAAGACCCACCGTCCTTGCGGGACAATCGGTAAGTGTATTGTTTGAAGATAAAAATATTGAAATTTACGCAAAAGGAACCGCTTTGCATGATGCAAACGCGGGAGAGCTGGAAAAAGTAAAAATTAATGGTAAAATATATGAAGGAACAGTCGATAAAAACGGAAACGTTATAATAAAATAAACAAGGCCATACATGAAAATATTAGTATGTATTAGCGGAGCAAGCGGTGTAAATTTAGGACTTAAATTATATAATCTCATCCCTTCCGAACATGAAAGATTTTTAGTCCTCAGCGAAAATGCAAAAACTGTATTTGAAAAAGAAGAAAATATTTTCTTAGACAATGATATTGCCGCTGCTCCGGCAAGCGGCAGCTTCGGAATAGACATTACGTTTGTCGTGCCCTGCAGTATGAACACTCTTGCAAAAATAGCTTTAGGCATAACTGATAATTTAATTACCAGAAGCGCTCAGGTGGCTATTAAAGAGAAAAAAAAGCTGATTATCGCACCGAGAGAAATGCCTTTTAGTGAAATTTATCTTGAACACATGCTAAAACTCTCTCGTTTTCAAAATGTTATAATTGCACCGCCTGTACTGGCATATTATAATAATCCGAAATCAATAGAAGATATTGAAATGTTTATGATAGGCAAATGGTTTGACCTTGCCGGAATCGATAATAATTTATTCAAAAGGTGGAAATAGTGTATACAAAAGCGATTTATCCGGGCACATTTGACCCCGTCACAAACGGTCATTTGGATATTATAAAAAGAGCCTGTAAAATGTTTGATAAAATTATAGTCGCCGTTGCAGACAATAAAGACAAAAACACAATGTATTCTCTTGAAAAAAGAGTGGAACTTATGAAAAAAGCGACTGCCGATATGCCTAAAATAGAAGTGGACAGTTTTAATTCCCTGCTGGTAGATTTTGCAAAAGAAAAAGAGTGTAAAATAATTATAAGAGGCTTAAGGGCGGTAAGCGACTTTGAATACGAACTGCAAATGGGCTATGCCAACAAAAGTCTCGACAGTGAAATTGATACGATATACCTTATGCCTAATCTTGAAAACGCTTTTATATCTTCCAGCGTTGTGAGAAGTATTTTAAAATATAACGGTGACGTATCCCACCTCATACCTAAAGAAATTATTAAGGATTTATAATGTATATTGCTATAGAAGGAATTGACACTGCCGGTAAATCTACGCAGATAGAACTGTTAAAACAAGAATATGAAAAAAACATCATTTTTATTAAAGAACCCGGGTTTACAAAATTCGGTGAAAAAATAAGAAATATAATTTTTAACGACAGCATATCTAAAAAAACGGAACTGTTTTTATTCCTGGCAGACAGGGCAGAAACGGTAGAGACGGTAATTAAACCTAATTTAAATAAAAAAATTATAAGCGACAGAAGCGTAATAAGCGGTATTGCATACGCAATGGAGTTTTTTGATTTTAATATGCTTGTAAACCTTAATAAATTCGCTACAGACGGAATATTCCCGGAGCTTGTTATAATTTTAAAATTAGATAAAGAAACATTGTCGTTCAGACTTTCTCAAAAAAATCACGACAATATCGAAAAAAGAGGAATCGAATATCTGTTAAATATTCAGGACAATATGGTAGAAGCCTGCAACAGACTGGAAATTCCATATCTGCTGCTAGATGCTTCAAGACCGGTAGATGAGATCAATTTCAGGATAAAAAAGGTGATCAGTGAGTATATGGACATTGATTAAAAAGGATTTTGAAGCCGTCAAAAACAGAGACCCGGCTTTTAAAAACAAAGTAGAACTTTTATACGCATATCCGGGAGTATGGGCTCTTGTAAATTACAGAATTGCCAACAAAATATATAAAAAAGGCTTTAAAAGATTTGCCCGCTTTATTATGTCAATAAATCAGTTTTTGACAAATATGGATATACATCCCGGAGCAAATATAGGAGAAAATGTATTTATAGACCACGGCATAGGTGTTGTAATAGGAGAAACCGCCATTATCGGCAACAACGTAACGATTTATCAGGGTGTTACATTAGGAGGTGTAAGTCTTAGTCCCGGCAAAAGACACCCTACCATAGAAGATGACGTAACAATAGGAGCAGGCGCAAAAATACTCGGAAATATAACTATAGGAAAAGGCAGCAAAATAGGTGCTAACTCCGTTGTGGTAAAAGACGTGCCCCCTTATTCAACCGTTGTAGGAATCCCTGGTAAAATAATAAAAAGACAGGATTATTCGCCTCTTGCGCATAATAAACTTCCCGATATAGAAAAAGAACTTTTTGAATACTTAATGGACAGAATTAAAGTGCTCGAAGAAGCGATTACAAACAATGATAAAGACATCATAGAAAAAGATGAAGAAATAGAGAAAAAATACAGAGATTATCTTGAAGCGCTAAAATATAAGTAAAAACGTTAGAACTTATTTCGTTCTACGTTTTTAAGCATCGTATCGGCCATTTCTTTTACTTCATCAGCCACATTGTCAACTTCTGAAACAAGGCCTTCCATTTCATGGGTTTTTTGATTAACTTCTTCGATTTTTGCAGTAGCTGCGGAAATCTCGTCAGTCTGTTTAATTATAGCATCGCCTATGCTCGTAATAGACTGCGTAAGAATATTAATATTCGCATCAATTTCGCTTAAAGATTTTTGCGTTTTTTCAGCCAGTTTTCTTACTTCATCGGCAACAACGGCAAATCCTCTACCGTGTTCCCCTGCTCTTGCGGCTTCTATTGCGGCATTAAGTGCAAGAAGATTTGTCTGGTCTGCAATTTCCTGAATAACATTTACAACGTTTTTAATATCCTGAGACTGATCAACAACCGTTCTTGTCTGATTTGAAATATCAATAATTTCATTATTCAGATTTTGCATTACCGCAGATAAATTAGAAAGTTCTTCAGATGAATGTTTGGCGACTTCTTTTAAGTGATCCATTTTTTGTTTTAATTCAGTAGATTTAAGTGTCAGAATTTCACCGTTGTCTTTATTTATTTTTAAAATATCCACTATTGTATCAATAACACTGTTAACGGCAATCTCCACTTTGCCTATTGCATCCTGGATTCTTTTAGTAAAATCTTTTTTCATCGCACTGTCAAGCACAACAACTGTTTTATTAACATCAACACCGATTATTTTTTCCAATGCATCCTGCATTTCGTTAAATAACACTCTTACTCTTTCAAGTTCAGGATTTGCTGCTTTTTCAGTAATTCTGCCTTCTAAAACGCCTCTTTTCATTTTTTCAACTTCTCTTACCAGACCGTTGATCATATTAGCGTCCTGCATTAGATTCTCTTCTATTTTTGATATGTTTTCATTAATATTTTTAGCCATAATGCCAAACTCATCGTTCGTTTCTATATCTATTTTTTTTGCTTCATTTGTTTCTCTGTTTAAAAATTTAAAGAATTCCAAAAGCCCGTTTTTAAGCTTTTCAACAGATTCAACTAAATTTCTAGAAATAGATACACCGATGTATAAAATAAGAATTACCAGCAATAATGTCAATACACTGATAGTAATAATGAAAACATAAGTTTTAGAGATAACTTCTTCAATGTTTTGTAATAACTGACGACCGATTTTATCGGCTATTTTTTTAAATTCATTTATTCTCTGAGTTGAAATTTTAATCCAGTCCGCAACGCTTATCTTATTGATATGTTTTCCGTTACTGAGAGTTTTAAATGCGTTAATAGCCGGAGAATCATTTACTTTTACGATTTTATCAAGCTGTTTTATACTCATTCCCTCTTTGTATGCTTTTACTACTTCAGGCAATCCGTGGTAATATTGTGTAAATACATCGTGTATTTTTTTAAGCTCGGCTTCTTCAGTTTTAGAAATTCCGTATTTTTTATACTCCTGGATTTCTTTTAACAGCTGTTTATAGTCTCTGTTGAATCTTTTTTCATACTTTTCTTTTCCTCTTAAAACATAATTTTTAAAATTATGAATCAGTCCGCCGTATCCGGCCAAATCTTTCATTTTAGAAACTATCGCTAGCTTAAGAGGTATAACCTGAAATTCTTTTCTGATTTCTTCAACCTGTTTTGATATACCTTTTGTCTGTTCGCGAATATCTCTGAGCTCTTCTAATATATTCTCCTGATTTACTATTGTAGAATTCCATGCCGTTAAGATTTTCTGATTCAATTTTCCCGTACTTAACATATAAGCTATATAAGCTCTTTCTTTCCCCGCATTTTCCGTTAACCATAAAATCTTGAAATATTTATTCATTTCATCACTTAATTTTTCATTTATGTAATACTTCAAAACTTCATCTTTAGTTTCTAAAAACGCTTTATTTATTTCAGAATAATATTTTATTTCATTTAAAACATTAACCTGCAGGTTGTCAATTTTTCTTCTCATTTCAGGAAGTCTGTCTAAAAGTTCAAAAGCTTCATCATATCTTTCATATATATGAATATCAAGTTTTTTTAATTTGATTTTTTTAATATAATGTTCTAATTCAGCGATTCTTTTATCGGTAACTTCTCTTTGCTGTTTAAGCTGAATAGCGAATTTTTTACCGTTGTTTGCAATATAAGCGGTACTTAAACCTCTTTCTTTTTGAAGCTCAACCAAAGCATTTGACATATAATTAACAGTTAAAACGACTATTTTTTGATAAATTTTCTGTTCATTTAACTTTGAATACTGGGAATAAATTAAATAACTTGCCAATAAAATAACAAATATTAACGGCACTCCTACCGCTATTAGTAATTTCTGTCGTATACTGAGATTTTTAAACATTAAAAGCCTTTTTTAAGATTAATTTTATCATATTTTAGTCTAATTGTAAATTTTTTCTATGGTATCTCTGCACGATATCAGGATCCGGATGCAGCGACACTTTTGCGTCTTTTTTACCGTCATACGGTATTTGAGAAAGCACATATCTTATACTTTCAAGTCTTGCTGTTTTTTTGTCGTTCGAATTAACAATAATCCACGGCGAATAACTGGTATGAGTTCTGCTGAACATTTCCTCTTTGTAATGGGTTATCTCGTCCCACAGTTCCTGGGCTTTTTTATCAACGGGTGAAAGTTTCCACTGTTTTAAAGGATTTTTCATTCTTTCTTCAAATCTTTTTTTCTGTGTTTCTTTTGAAATACTGAACCAGAATTTAATCATTATTATTCCGTCATCGATTAAAGCATGTTCTATCTCAGGTACTTCCATCATGAATTTTTCATACTGTTCAGGAGTACAGAATCCAAACACCGGCTCAACTATCGCCCTGTTATACCAGCTTCTGTCGAAGAAAACAACCTCTCCCGGATCCGGAAGATGTTTGAAATATCTCTGAAAATAAAACTGGCCCGTTTCAACTTCTGTAGGCTTAGGAAGTGCCACTACTCTGTATTTACGAGGATTCAAATGTTCGGTAAATCTTTTTATGGCCCCGCCTTTTCCTGCGGCATCACGCCCTTCGTAAATTATCATCACTCTTTTTTTATTTTCGAAAACCCAGTTTTGCAGTTTAATTAATTCTATTTGAAGTCTTATCAGTTCTTCTTCATATTCCACATCTCTTAAAACTTTTCGCAGTTTCTTTTTTCTTACAAGTCCTTTTAAACCCGTTTTTGTTCGAAGTTTTCTAAAAGCTTCTTCCAAAAAATCAAGTTTTTTCTGCAACTCTTCGTTTTTAATTTCTTTTTTTAAATCGTTAATCGTATTGAACAGTGTTTTCATGTATTGCCTTTTATTTAATTTTATAATAATAAATCGGCAAAATCAAAAAAATATTATATAATTATGGTAAAAATATAAGGGTTAAGAATGTTTAGCAAAAGAATTGAAAAACTCTCTCCTTCTCTGACTATAGCCATATCCCAAAAAGCCAGAGACCTTAAAGCATCCGGAAGGGACGTCCTTGCTTTTAGTGCCGGAGAACCAGATTTTGACACTCCTGAAATAATAAAAAAAGAAGCTATAAAAGCAATAAACGAAGGATTTACCAAATATACTGCCGTTGCCGGTATTCCAGAACTTTTAGAAGCGATAAAAATAAAATTAAAAAGAGATAACGGGCTTGATTATTCAACAGACGAAATCATTGTCAGCAACGGCGCAAAACAGTCTTTATACAATATTATGGCCTGTCTTATTGAAAAAGACGATGAAGTAATAATTCCTGCACCGTACTGGGTTACATATCCCGAACTTGTCAAATACCACGACGGTGTTCCCGTTTCAATTCATACAACTGAAGAGACAAATTTCAAAATAACCCCTGAAATGCTTAAAAAAGCAATTACACCAAAAACAAAAATGCTTATTTTAACTTCTCCTAGCAATCCTACAGGAGCTGTTTATTCTAAAGAAGAGCTTTCGGCTCTTGCGGAAGTGCTTAAAGACACAGATATATGGGTCGTAAGCGATGAAATGTATGAAAAACTTATTTATGAAGGCGAATTCTGTGCAACTGCCAGTATAAACGAAGACATGCTTCAAAGAACCATTACGGTAAACGGCTTAAGCAAATCTCACGCAATGACAGGATGGAGATTCGGTTATCTTGCAACAAAAAATAAAGATTTGGTAAAAGCAATGACCAAACTCCAGTCACAAATGACTTCAAATATTAACTCAATAACACAAAAAGCGGCAATACCAGCTCTTTTAGGAAAAGCTGATAACGATGTTGAAATGATGAGAAAAGAATTCAAAAAAAGAAGAGATTTCGTATATGAACAATTTAATAAAATCCCTGGACTAAGTGCCGCAAAACCTCAGGGAGCTTTTTATATTTACGTTAACCACAAAGAAATAATGGAAGAGTCAATGGCATTTGCATTAACACTGCTTGAAGAAAAAGGTGTTGCCGTTGTTCCTGGTATAGGTTTCGGAAGTGAAGGATATTTCAGATTTTCATTTGCAACAGATATTGATACCATTAAAGCGGGTATTGAAAGAATATCGGAATTTGTAAAGGGACTAAATGATTAGACACGTTGTGCTTTTTAAAACCAAAGAAGGGGCTCCTTTGCCTCTTTTTAAGGAAAAAATAGAAAACTTAAAACACAAAATACCTGAAATTCTTGATATAAATGTAGGTCTGGATATTAAGTTTGACCCTAATTCTTCCGATTTCTGTGTAATAACGGACGTAAAAGACGTAAAAGATTTAGAAGCTTATGCAAATCATCCGGACCATTTAGAAGTAATATCTTTTATTAAACCATATATAACGGAAAGGAAAGTAGTAGACTTTAAGGTATAAAAATGTTAATCAGATTAAAAAAAAGAGGCATGACCGCCTCAAGCCCTATTTTAGTTTTATTAATTTTAATATTATCCATAACTCTTTTTAACGGATATCTGCTTACTAAATCCTTAAAAAACTCTATTTACCAAGATGCTTTTTTAGTTAATAAATTAGGCCAAATTAGAGGTTCAATACAAAGATACGCCAAACTCAAACTGAACAACATATCAGCCGATTTCGTTAAAGAACAGATAGAAAACGATTTTAATATTATTAACCAGTTCGTTAAACAAAATTATATACCTGATGCTAAAAAACCTCATTTTTTGTATCTTTTAAAAAAAGTAAAACATGACTGGAATGAAATCAAAAAAGAAAAAAGCAAAGAATCTATTTTGATAACCAGCGAAAACTGCTGGAATGAAGCGAACAATCTTACCAACTATGCTGAACAGGTGTCCGAATACAAAAAAAACAAGCTTCTTAAAAAAGTGACTTACATTACTCTTGCAACCGCATTTTTGATACTATTGATAATATTCTTCGTATATTTTATGATAAAAAAAGGTCTAGAAAAAGAAAAAATTATTGATCCTCTTACTAAACTGTACAACAGAAGACATTTTATTGATAATTTTAACTATTTTATTGATCTCTATGAAAGATATAAAAGACCGTTTTCAATTATTTTTCTGGACATTGACAATTTCAAACAGATAAACGACACATACGGCCACCAAAAAGGTGATGAAATATTAATTAACCTCTCAAAACACATAATGCATGAATTAAGAAACACCGATCTGGCTTTCAGATACGGAGGCGAAGAAATAGTAATAATTCTTCCTGAAACAGAGCTTTATGAAGCTTATCAGATAGCAGAAAGACTGAGAGAAAGCATCAAAAACAAAATAAAAATAAAATCAAAACCGGTAACTGTAAGTATGGGCGTCGGAACTTATGACGGAGAAGGCATGTTCTCATTTATAGAAAGAGTTGACGAAGCGGTTTATGAAGCAAAAAGAAAAGGAAAAGACAGAGTTATTATCAGTAAATAATTCAGCTGTTTTTATCTTTTCTCAAATCCATAAAAACATAAATACTTGCAACAACAATTACCCCTCCGAGTAAAAAAAGGCTGCCGTAAACCACCTCTTTATGAGCGCTCTCTCCGGTCCCGAAAAGATAACCTATCATAAGCATAAAACCTACCCAGATTAAATTGGCACTGTAAGTCAAAGGTATAAACCAGCGAAGAGGCATATGCGAAAGCCCGGCAGGAATTGAAATATACTGTCCAAGTCCCGGAGTAAGAGGTGCCAAAAAAGCGGAAATTTTTCCGTGTCTTTTCCAGAATTTATTGACTTTTTCTATAATCGGCTTATCTTTTAAAAGTTTATTTACAAGATATTTAGCTAAAAAATAGTTTATAAGAGCTCCTGTCAAAGAGCCTAAAGAGCCTACCAGCCATAAAAGCAGAAGATGTTTTTGTCCGGTAGCCGCCAGATATCCTGCAGGCAGCAGTACCAATTCACTCGGTACAGGTATAAAAGTACCTACAAGCAGCATATACACATATACCCCCAAATATCCGATGGAATTACAAAAATGTACTAAAAAATTCACTATTTCATTAAACATTACAACCTCACAATTCAATTATTACCGGAACGTGATCCGAAGGAGTAGGTTTTCTTTTTCTTCTTACCGACGTAAGTATTTCGACATTAGACACTTCTTTTGCCACGGCGGGACTCAGCAGAAAATAATCAAGCCTCATACCTTCATTTTTATATACTTTGGCGCCTCTGTAATCATAGAAAGTATAAACTCTTTCATTTTTATGAAATTCTCTGATAACATCTATAAATCCCATATTTAAAAGTGTATTTATCATAGCTTTTTCTTCAGGAAGAAAAGTAACCTCCCCTTCCCATATTTCCGGATCCCATACATCCAAATCGCTAAAAGCCACATTCATATCTCCGCATAAAACCACTTTATCTTTATTTAAGTCAAATTTTTTTAAAAATTCAAACAGTTTTTCATAGAAATACATTTTATATTCGAATCTTTCACCGTAATTATCCCCTAAAGGCACATATACGTTTATAATATGTATATCGTCTATAAGAGTATACAAAAATCTTGCTTCTTCCAATTCTCCGTCGAAACCTTTTTGATATTTTTCTATAGGGAGCCTGGAGCAAGTTGCAACTCCGTTTAATTTTTTCTGTCCGTGTATTACACATTCGAAGTCATTATCGATTTTAGGAAATTTTTCCTCTTCTACTTTAATTTCCTGCATGCATAATATATCAATTCCGTATTCATTAATTAAATTTTGAACAATTTCCAGTCTGCTTCTTATTGAATTAACATTAAACGTGCAAATTTTCAACTTTCATTTCTCCATTTTATATTTTAAAGTCCCATTTTACCGGGATTAAGTATTCCGTTCGGATCAAATGCGTTTTTTATTTTTCTGAAAAGATTCAATTCCGCTTCGCTGAAAGCAAGTTTCATAAAAGGCGCTTTGCTTAGACCGATTCCGTGTTCTCCGCTTAGTGTTCCTCCAAGGTCAACAACCAGCTTAAATATTTCCTCGACAGCCTCATACCCTCTTTTTACCTCATCTTCTTTGCTTCCGTCAACCATTACGTTTACGTGAATGTTTCCGTCACCTGCATGTCCGAAACATGGAGCTAAAACGTTATATTTTTCAGCTATTGCGTATATACCGTTTAAGGCATCCGGAAGTTTGCTTCTAGGAACTGAAATGTCTTCATTAATTTTTTTGGTTCCATACATTGTAATAGACGGAGACGCATTTCTTCTTGCATACCATATTTCATTTGCTTCTTCATCGTTAGCGGCTATTTTAAATTCTTTAGCCCCTTCTTCTTTAAAGCTTTTTTCAAGAATCTGAAGCTGATAGTTTATTTCTTCTTCAACATTGCCGTCAACATCGCCCACTAACAGAGCTCCGGCCCAGTCAGGCAGATTTACTCCAAGTTTTTCCCTAAGCGCTTTTACGACTAATGCATCCATAAATTCCATTGCTACTGGCATTGCCCCGCCTGCAAGTGATTTATATACGGCATTCATCGCCTGTTCTACGTTTTCAAAAATACCCATATAAGTTTTTTTAAGTTTAGGTTTAGGAAGAAGCTTCATAGTGATTTCCGTAATTACCGCAAGCGTTCCTTCACTCGCAATCAATATCCCGGCCACATTATAGCCCGCAACGTCTTTAATCGTTCTTTTCCCGGCTCTTATGATATCTCCGTTCGGAAGCACCGCTTTAAGACTCATTACATAATCTTTTGTAAGACCGTATTTAGCCGCTCTCATACCTCCGGCATTTTCGCTTACGTTTCCTCCGATTGTAGAATAGTCCATACTTGCAGGATCAGGAGGATAAAAAAGTCCTTTTTCTTCTACTGCTTTTTGCAAGTCGGCGTTAATTACACCCGGCTGAACAACAGCGACCATGTCTTTCTCATCAATCTCTAAAATTTTATTCATGTATTTTTCCAAAGCAAGAACGATACCTCCGTTTACCGGAAGAGCGCCTCCTGTAAAGCCGCTTCCCGCACCTCTTGGAACGATAGCTATTTTATTATCGTTACAGTATTTTAGAACTCTGCTCACTTCCTCTTCATCGGCAGGAAACACAACCGCATCGGGCTCATAATGCTCTTTAGTGGCGTCATACGAATACGCTCTTAAATGAGGCTTGTCAATTTTGACGTCTTCTTCACCGACTATGTTTTTTAAAAATTCAATATGTTTTGCATCTATCATATTATTCCTTTATAAGACTTTTATAATATGCGATAATATTTTTGCCTTTTATATCGAATTTAGGATATGTTGTAAAAAATATTTCTTTATATTTGGCATTAACACTGCCGTATTTTTTAACGGCATAAAAGCTGTTTGCGTCCACTTCGTATATTTTATCCAATACGAATATAATTCTCCCTATATTCAGTTTTTTTGCAAAATTAATAAAATTCTCCCTGCTCGGTATACCTTCTAAAAACGCCGCAAAATTATCAGAACTGATAACGGTAGCGTTTTTATATTTTTCTTTCATTTTTAAATATTCAAGCTGATTAGGGGCAATAATCAAAATTCTGTCATAATCTTTGGCAAGAAGTATTTTATCTCCCTTTTTAGGTAAAACAACCGGAAGTGCAAAAGCGTCGTTTTTTAATTCCTTATAAACCAAAAGCTTAGCTTTTTTTCCGTAGCATACAGCTCTCGCACATATTATGTTTTTCCCGTTATATGGACAGAGAACCACACCGCTTACGCCTTTTTTTACATATTTGTCAAGCGTGGCAACATCAGAATTTACATTGGTAATAGTTACATCATAAGCATTTAAAAGTACCGCGAACATCAAAAAAACAAACCATCTCATAGGCATTCCTCTTTTTTGATACAATTATATCAAAAAGGACATTAATGAAATATGATATTTTGGTAATCGGAAGCGGAATTGCCGGAATGATGGCTGCGATTGAAGCAAAAGAACTCGGAAGCAACATTGCAATCGTTACAAAAAAATCACCAATGGCCAATAACTCTTTTATGGCTAAAGGCGGAATCAACGCAGCGCTTAACAATATGGAAGACGGAGACTCTATAGAACACCACATACAGGACACGTTAAAAGGCGGTGTCGGAATTGCCGATGAAGAAGCCGTAAGAATATTCTGCGAACAGGCTCCTCAGGTAGTAAGAGAACTTCACAGAAGATTTAAAGTGCCTTTTAATACACTCCCAAACGGCAAACTGGCCCAAAGGCCTTTTGGCGGAACGAAATTCAAAAGAACAGTCTACGCTGCAGATGCAACCGGCCCGGCTATTATGAAAGCGTTAAACAAAGCTCTTAAAGATTTAGGTATAGACGTAATCAAAAACCACCTTGCCGTCAATCTGCTGGTTAAAGACGGCAAAATAGCGGGAGTTACGTTTCTGGACGAAAAAACAAACGAACTCAAAGCCGTTCAGGCAAAAGCCGTAATCGTTGCAACCGGAGGGTATGCAGGATTATATAAAGGATATACGACAAACGTTAACGACGCAACCGGCGACGGCGTAGCAATGGGACTCAGAGCCGGCCTGGAAGGAATGGATATGGAATTCATTCAGTTCCACCCTACCGGACTTGAAGGCAGCAATTATCTGATTAGCGAAGCCGCCAGAGGAGAAGGAGGAAAACTGGTTAACAGCGAAGGCAAAGAATTTGTCGACGAACTTAATACCAGGGATTTCGTAACAAGAGCAATAGTAAAACAGCTCCAAAAAGGAAAAAAAGTTTATTTAGATTTAACGGACATACCTGAAGAGATTATTAACACAAAACTCGTGAACCTGAAAAAAAGAGTAAAATCTCTAAAAGGCATCGATATAGCAAAAGAGCCTATCCCTATCACTCCTCTTGCACACTACACAATGGGAGGTATTAAAACAGACACGTACTGCTTTACAGACATTGAGGGTCTGTTTTATGCGGGAGAAGCCGGAAACAACGGTGTTAACGGTGCAAACAGACTTGGAGGAAACTCTCTTAGCGAAGGTGCGGTCTTTGGAAAAATAGCCGGATACCAGGCCGTAAAATATTCTCACAGACAAAAAACATATGTTGATCTGCCAAAAGAACAGATAGAAAAAGACAAAGAACTTCTTAACAGATTACAAAACACTAAAATTGACACTAAGGAAATGAAACATAAATTAGGAGACCTTTTATTCCAAAAAGTAGGTATTATAAGAAACGGCTATCAGCTTAAAAAAGCTCTTGAAACTCTTAATGATATGAAAAACAATCTTCAAAGCGAAAAAGACTCTTCTATCCAGGAAAAAATTGAACTTATAAACGGTATAGACATAGCAACCGCCATTGCAAAAGCCGCACTTGACAGGGAAGAAAGCAGAGGCGCTCATTTCAGACTTGATTACCCTGAAAGCGACCACGCGTTTTTACATCATACATATACAAAACTCAACTAATAATTTCTCTTATTCTTTCTTCTTTTTCAATTAAAAGCTCTTCGATAGTTTTAGGCATAGCAAGATAATATCCCTGCAACAGATCCACACCTGATTCTTTTAAAAAGTCCATAGTTTCTTTATCTTCCACAAATTCCGCCACCAGATTCAAATCAAATTCTTTTCGAAACCCTGCAATTATTTTTATCGCTTTTTTAAGATATTCGTCGCTTTTTATACCTTTTACCAGAGTTCCGTCAATTTTAAGCACTCTTATCATATTCTTTCTCAAAAGATTTATAACAAGCAGTATAGACGAATAACCGCTCCCAAAATCGTCTACGGCAAAATATGTATCGTTTTTTTTATGTATTTTTTCAATTAATTCCAAATTTTCCACAAAACGCTGTTCTGTAAGTTCCAAAACAATATCAACATCTATTTTTTTTATTACCTGATACAGTTTTTTTATATATTTTTCATTTTTTAAAGCTTCAAAAGAGATATTAAGAAAAATTCTGTTTGTAATCTGTTTTATTAAATGCTCTTTTTCCAGTATTTTATCCAGCACCACTATATCAAATTCGGCTATTTTATTCATTGCATATATGTGGTCTATAAACATTCCGGCCGGTATAAGTTTTCCGTTATCAGATATTCTGCCTAAAACTTCCAAAGAAAACACCGTATTGTCTTTTGAATTAAAAATCGGCTGAAACATAACGTCTATTTCTTTTTTTTCAATTTTTTCTTTGATAAATTTAATATCAATTTGATTTTTAATCCACTCTTCAAGATGATTTTCTTTATTGTTTAAAATTATATTTTTATGTTCTTTTTTTGCTGCTTGTTTTAAAAAACGGAAATAATTAATTAAATCTTTTATTTGTATCTGTGTGTATTTATCTAATTTAATACCGAATATTGCTCCGTCAAAATTTATTTTTTCACCGTTTATATCAATTGTCTCACAAATTATATCGTGTATATGGTCTATTTCTTTTTGAAAAATTTCAAAATCGATATCGGTTCCTATAAAATAAAAGTCATTACTTGAACCTTGTATGAGCAAGAAGTTTTTTTTATCTTTATACAGGTTATGAAGCTTGTTAAATAAGACTATTTTAGCGTTGGTAACGGTATTTTCATTAAAAACACTATTCATTGTTTTTAGATTTTTCAAATCTATAACCGCAACAAACAATGTTTTGCTTTTGACTAAAATTTCAATTAAATCGAAAAAACTTTTCTCCGTATTGGTAAATGTAGCCATATATAGTTCGTTTAATGTATTATAAAATTTTAAAATCTGTTCTTTTAAATCCCTAAAAACAAAATACGACTCGGCATAATACCCTCTTTTATAAAAAATATAAAAAGAATTGGCCAGAGTGTGTATTAAATTATGAAGATCATGAATATAAACACATAAATTAACATCAAGACATATCATTAAAGATTCCAGATATGAAAGATATTTCTTAAATTTACAATTTTTTGCTTCAACGAGAGGAAAACTGTCCAAATCATCATTTTTGACGGAAACAACTATTTTTTCAATCCACTCTTCATGGGCCTTAAAAAGTAAAAAATCATGCTTTTGTTTTTGCAGTAAAAGCGTTTTTAAAGAAGATATTTCTTTTTTTATATAAACTTTGGCAGTTATATTTAATAATTTGTTTAGTTTTCTTTTAATTTCATTATCTTTTATTTCCTCTTTAATAAGACCAAAAGAACGGTAAACTATTGAATAAGGAAGTTTCATTTCCTTATAGAAGTTATAACACACTTCTTCATCTATAGTTTCTGAAGAGAGATATTCTTCCAATATACCGGAGACTCGCTCTAAATCATCGGCATTATAAGAATTTTTTACTATTTCGTCGTTTAACAGTTTCTGTTTTAAAAGTTCGCTTATATTCATTTTAACACCTAAAAAGACTAATTGATCTATTATTATACTCTTTTTATGTGTCTTTAATGTGTTTTAAAAAAAATAAGAAAAATCAAATCTGTTCGATTTTGATTTTATCCGTTTTGAAGTGTTTTCTTAATTCATCCTCAATGGCAAGAAGCGTAACGCCTCCGCTTGCGCATGTCGCACACGCTCCCATGTATCTTATATATACTTTCGTAATTCCGTCTTCTTCCCTGATATCGACAAGTTCGAGGCTTCCTCCGTCCATTGCAAGCATAGGTTTGATTTTCGTATCCAAAAACTCTTCAATCGCTTTTATTTTTTTAATCAGGCTCATTTTTTCAAAATCTTCCGTTTCGGCAGCCTGTTTTAAGTTTTCTTTTTTCATCTGTTCCTGAACTTCTTTAATGATATCTACAAGATATACCGGTTTTTCTTCATGTCCTCCCGGTGCTACGCAGCTTTTGCAGTATTTACCGGCATCAGTGTATTTCTGAAGTTCTTCAACGGTTTTGACATTGTGTTTTCTTATAATATCTTCTATTTCTTTTCTCGTAACCCTTGCACATTCGCATACAATCTCATTGTCTCTTAATTCGTCCGCGTTTTTACCTTTGTATTTTGCTGCGGCTTCAATAATTACGTCATACGCCATTACGCTGCAGTGCATTTTCTGAGGAGGAAACGCAGGCGTGTTCGGATCGTCCCTTAAAGCTTTTTCAACGTCAAGATTTGTTATTTTCATGGCTTCGTCCACCGTTTTTCCGATAGTAAGCTCCGTCATCATATCAGAAGACGCTATTGCGGTTCCGCATCCGAAACTTTTAAATCTTGCGTCCACTATTTTATCGGTTTTAGGATCCACCAGCCAGTAAAGCCTTACTGCGTCCCCGCACGCTTCGCTTCCGAAATCGGCAACCACAAGCTTAAGTCCTCTTTTTTTGGCGTCTTCTTCGGTAAATTCTCCGAGATACTTCGGATTGTTCATTCTTTCGATTACTTTATTCGAATACTGCTCCCACACGTTTCCTGTTATTAAATCGTTTCTTCCCATTTTGTCTCCTTGTATTTATAAGTTATTAAGGTTTTAAAGTTTTTAAGTTTCTAATTCTCAATTCTACATTCTCAATTCTCAATTTATTTAGGCGCCACCTTGGCGTAAGTCATTGATATAGCTCTTAATCTCTCAACAATTCCCGGAAGTTTTTCAATCACGTAATCTATTTCTTCTTCCGTAGTAAAACGGCTGAGTGAAAATATTATCCCCGTATGCGCTATTTCAGGATCTTCACCCAGCGCTTCGAGGACTTCGCTTCCCTCAAGTCTTTCACTCGAACAGCTGCTGCCCGTTGCTGCATATATTCCGTTAACGTTTAAATCCCAAAGCATGGATTCACCCTCAATTCCTTTGAAAGAAGCAACAACCGTATTAGGAAGTCTGTATTTTTTATCCACATAGCTTTTTGTATCAGGAATTTTCAGTATCGCTTCTTCCAGTTTATCCCTTAATTTTGCAACTCTCGTATTCATTTCATCAAGATGTTCGTTAGCCAGCTTAAGAGCTTCGGCCATGGCTATCATACCGTTGAGATATACGCTTCCGCCTCTTTTTCCACCCATCTGGTTTCCGCCGTGAATAAGGTTGACGTAAGGAGCCTCATCTCTGACATAAAGCGCTCCTACTCCTTTAGGACCGTGAAATTTATGAGCTCCGAATGTAAAATAATCAACCCCGAGATCCCTTACGTTTACTTTTACTTTTCCGATAGCCTGAGCACCGTCACAGTGAAAAGGTATATTATATCTTCTTGCAATTTCGCTTATTTCCTTAATCGGCTGAATGGCACCGCTTTCGTTACTAGCTAATAGCACACTGATAAGCGCCGTATCTTCTCTTATTGCATTTTCAAGCTCTTTAGGATCGATTCTTCCGTTTTCATCCGTATAAAGATAAGTAACTTCCATACCGAGTGTTTTGGCATATGCGCAC
Organism: Nautilia abyssi; assembly: GCF_055388085.1. Taxonomy (NCBI): domain Bacteria; kingdom Pseudomonadati; phylum Campylobacterota; class Epsilonproteobacteria; order Nautiliales; family Nautiliaceae; genus Nautilia; species Nautilia abyssi. The sequence goes on from NZ_AP042376.1 coordinate 686,051, forward strand.
GGGGCTTTAATTGACGAATGTTCACTGACAGTGGTAATGATATGCTTTTTACCGTTTCCTTTAAGATAGGCGTCAATAAAAGTCTTTATTACAGTATTGTTACCTTCGCTCGTTGACGAAGTGATAATAATATCGTCTTCGTCTGCCGCGCCAATCCCAGGATATAAAATATCATACGCGTCGTTCATCGCTTTTCTGGCTTCTATTCCTAATTGATAAATAACGTTTACGTTTCCGAACAAATCCGTACTTTTACAGTAAACATCTTTAACTTTATCATCCATAGGAGTAGTTGAATTGTTATCTAAATACACCATCATATCGACACCTTTAAATATTTTTGATTAATTTTACCTAAAGAGGGAAAAAAAAGATTGATATATATCAAGATTTTTTAAGAAGTCTGCTTAATACGCCCTGAAGTTTAAGCCACTGTTTGTGAGGCATTAACGGAAACCCTGAATAAACACCCGGTTTTTTGATACTTTTAGACACTCCTCCTCTTGCCGCAATAGTTGTAAAATCGGCAATTTCCAAATGTCCGGCCGTAGCAGCCTGTCCGCCCATAATTACATTTCTTCCGAGCTTGGTACTGCCCGCCAGACCTGACTGCCCGACCATTATAGAGCATTCACCGACTTCGCAGTTATGTCCAATCTGAACGAGATTATCGATAATAGTGCCTTTTTTTATAATAGTTTTACCGAACACACCCCTGTCAACGGCCGTATTTGCACCGATTTCAACATCATCTTCTATTTCAACATATCCTAAATGATATATTTTTACATGTCTGCCGTCTTTCGTATGAGCATATCCGAAACCATCACTTCCGATAACAGTGCCGGCATGTATTCTTACGTTGTTTCCGATTTTGGTGTCTCTGTAAATGGTAACATTAGGATAAATAACGCAGTTTTCGCCTATATCAACATCGGGGCCTATTACACATCCCGGCATAATTACCGTATTTTTACCGATTCTGGCACCTTTTCCGAGTGTAACACCCGGATGTACTTTTGCACTGAACGCCACCTGATAGCCTCCGTCTTCCCAAGGCTCTTTTGCAAAAAGCTTTGTTAAATAAGCCAGTTTCAAATACGGTTCATCCGTAATAAGCGCTATAGTATTTTCAGGAAGCTTGCCGGCATCTTCTTTTCTGATTAAAACGGCCGCCGCTTTTGTATCAGGAAGATACTTTTCATATTTAGGATTTTCTAAAAAGCTGATTTCCGTCTCACCGGCATCCTGAAGTGTATTAATTCCAGTAATTTCAATATCTTTATCACATTGTAAATCCAAATATTTAGCTATTTCTTTTAATGTATATGTTTTTTTGGACTGATTTCTCTCGCACATTATAAACCTTTTCAATTTTTTTTATTATACAATAAATATAATTATCAACTATTCTTACATATGTAATTTTATTTAGAAAACAATAAATAATAAACCGTCAGTTTCTCAATTTATTAGCGCCAGACACCAATATAAACAACAAAAAAGCAAAACGTTATCTTTCGATAACGCTTGCCCCGCTTCTTACTATCTCAATAGGTTTATATTTTTTTATCGCTTTTAAAAAGTTGTCAATTCTCGCAGGTCTGTCAACTACGCTGACTATTACGTGTTTTTCACCCACATTGCTTATACTGCCGTTATAACATCTTGCAAGAGCGTCTATGTCTGCCAGATGGTTTTCTATAGGGAACTTGACCATCGCCATTTCTTTTTCTATAAAATCGTCGCTTTCTATTACCTTATATACGGGAATAAGCTTATGAAGCTGTTTGACTATCTGTTCAAAAACTTTCGGATCGCCTTCGCTCACTATTGTCATTCTTGAAAATTCGCTGCTGGGAATTGGCGCAACCGTTAAAGACGTAATATTATACCCGCGCCCTGCGAACATATTTACTATTCTGGCCAATACACCGTGTTCGTTTTCGACTATTACTGATATTATTCTTTTCATTTGTCTTCCTTGAATATAAGCATATTTTTAAGCGGTGAATTAGGCGGTACCATCGGTAAAACGTCTTCACGCCTGTCAACCTGAACGTCTATAAACGCTACTTTTTTCGCTTCAATAGCTTCTTTGAGGGCTTTTTCAAACTCATCTTTTGTTTTAACCCTGAAGCCGATTCCCCCCATACTTTCAGCAAGTTTTACAAAATCAGGCTGAACGTCGCTTAGGTCTGTTTCACTTAGCCTGTCGTCATAAAACATTGTCTGCCACTGTCTTACCATTCCGAGATAATTGTTGTTTAATATAATATTTATGACAGGAAGTTTATATTTGTAGCCCGTAAGAACTTCCTGAATATTCATCATTATACTTCCGTCACCCGTAAAGTTTATTACAAGTCTGTCTTCAACCGCTCTTTTAGCTCCAAGCGCTGCAGGAAAACCGAATCCCATAGTTCCCAGTCCTCCGCTTGTTAAAAGCTGTCTAGGATATGTAAACGGATAGAACTGTGCCGTCCACATCTGATGCTGTCCGACATCCGTGGAAATAACAGTATCCTCCGGAGCTATTTCACCCGCTTTTTGTATAGCCCACTGAGGTTTTATAACAGTGTCGTCGTCATTATATTTTAAAGGATAAAGTTCCTGATATCTGTTTAAAACCTCTCTCCATTCTTCATATCTTTCCGGCTCTATACTCTCTATAAGCAAAGGCAGCATATCTTCTAAAACATTTTTCAAATCACCCACTATAGGATATTTGGTATTAACTACTTTTCCGATTTGGCTCGGGTCTATATCAATATGTACGATATCGGCGTTTTTTGCAAATTCGTCGAGTTTGCCCGTAACCCTGTCGTCAAATCTGGCTCCTAGTGAAATAATCAAATCCGCATCGTTCATAGCCATATTAGCGGCGTATGTACCGTGCATCCCAACCATTCCTAAAAGATACGGACAGTCATAGCGTAAAACACCTCTGGCCATCAACGTTTCAACGGCAGGTATTTTTGTAAGTTTTACAACTTCTCTTACCAGTTCGTACGCTCCGCTTAAAACAGCCCCTCCTCCTACGTAAAATACAGGTTTTTTAGCTCTTTTTATCGCGTCTACGGCTCTTTTAATCGCTCTTTTGTTTCCTCTGTATGTCGGTTTGTATGTAATTAATTCTATTTTTTCCGGATATTCAAATTTTGTTTTCGCTACGGTTACGTCTTTTGGAATATCGATATGAACCGGTCCAGGCCTTCCGCTTTTAGCCAAATAAAACGCTTCTTTCATAATAAAAGGAAGATCTTTTACGTCTTTAACCAAAAAATTGTGTTTTGTTACGGGTCTTGTCACACCGACTGCGTCAACTTCCTGAAAAGCGTCAGTTCCAATTGCGGTTGTAGGAACCTGTCCTGAAATAATCACCATAGGAATAGAATCCGTATAAGCAGTGGCAATTCCTGTTATGGCGTTTGTAAGCCCGGGTCCGCTTGTTACCATGGCAACGCCTACTTTTCCGCTTGCCCTTGCATATCCGTCAGCCATATGAACAGCGCCCTGTTCATGTTTGGCTAATATATGCTTAAATGAATTTTGCTTATATATTTCATCATATACATTCATAATAGCCCCGCCGGGATACCCGAAAACAACCTCTACGTTTTCCTTAATAAGACTTTCTATTACAATTTGAGCGCCGGTCAATTTCATTAAAAAACCTTTTTGTCGAAATTATAGCAAATTAGCTGTTATTTTTATTTTTCTTTCATTTTAATTTGAATTATTCTTTTGAAATACAATTTTATACCGAATATTATTATTTATTTTTTTCACACTCTTCTATGGCAACGCCTTCTCTGAGCCCGTCGTCACAGACCACACATTCTTTGAATTTCGCAATTTTGAATATTTCTTTAAATATATAAATACCGCTGATAATCAAATCCCCTCTTCCGACTCCCACAAGTTCTTCTCTTTTTTTCATTTCCATTTTCATTAGTTTTTCAGCCCAGTAATCCAGATCCTCCATAGTAACTATAGTGCCGTTAACCCTGCTTCCGTCGTAAGTGGAATAGTTCATTCCGAGTTTCAAAGCGGCAAGCGTTGTAGGCGTTCCGCTGCTCGCAACGAAAAGTTTAGGTTTTCTTAATGTATTAAAAGCAAAGTCAAGAAAGTTTTTAATATCTTTTACTTTCTTTTTAACGGCAAATTTAATGGCTTCGGGAGTTTTATGTTTTTGTGTAATGGTTACAATTCCGAGCCTGAAACTCTCACTTACGATGTTTTCTTTATTTTTAACGGTAATTTCGGTACTTCCTCCTCCGATATCCACCAAAAGAAAATGATTGTAATTAACATAATCACATTTCTCCAGACATTTTTCAACTGCTACGGCGGTATATTCAGCTTCTTGCTGAGGAGAAATTATTTCAAATTCTATTCCGGTTTTTTCTTTAATTTTTTCCAGTACATAATCTTTGTTTTTGGCCGCTCTTAACGCTTCAGTCGCAACGGCTCTGATTTTTTCGTTTTCAGACATATTAAATCTCTGCTTCATATCGTTTATTGCATTAATAACTCTTTGTATTGCTTCATCCGTTATACCGTCCGTTTTAACAAGTTTATCGGCGGTTTTGACTATTCTTTCGAATTCGTCCAGTTTGGTATGAGTCGCACAGTCGTATTTAACGGCTCTGATTGTGTTGCTGCCTAAATCTATAGCTACCACTTATTCTCCTTATCATTTATTATTTGTTTAACAAAATCAGCCAAAACGGCATTTCACTGCTATTTTCTGATCTGGCCGTTTCCGTATATTTTATATTTATATGTTGTCAAATCATCAATTCCCATAGGACCTCTGGCATGAAGTTTATTGGTCGATATTCCGACTTCCGCACCGAAACCGAACTCTCCTCCGTCCGTAAATCTTGTTGAAGCGTTTACGTATACGCACGCGCTGTCAACCCTGTTTAAAAACTCTTCGCTGGCCGTATAGTTTTCAGTGATTATAGAATCACTGTGGCCTGAACCGTATTTTTCAATATGTTCAATCGCCTCGTCAACCCCTCCGACTATTTTTATAGAGAGAATTTTATCTAAATATTCAGTATTCCAGTCTTCTTCATCCGCTTTATTTATATTTATAACTTCCAGTGTTTTCTCACATCCTCTAAGCTCTACACCCTCTTTTTCCATCTCTTTTTTTAATTCTGGAAGTATTTTATCTTTTATATCATTATCAATTAAAAGCGTTTCAACGGCATTACATACACCCGGGCGCTGAACTTTTGCGTTTACGCAGATTTTTACCGCTTCTTCGATATTAGCGTCTTTATGCACATAAATATGACAAAGCCCTTTATCATGTTTGACTACGGGCACTTTTGAATTTTCGCTTACAAATTTAATCAGTTTTTCCCCGCCTCTAGGAATTATCAAATCAACATATTTATCTTCCTGGATAAGTTTATAAACACCTTCTCTGGAATAATCCGGAAGCAGTGAAACCGCTTCTTTGGGAAGAGAATTTTTTTCTAATACGTTTTGTAAAATATTTATTATTGAAATATTTGAATGCATGGCTTCCTTGCCGCCTTTAAGAATACATGCGTTTCCGCTCATAAAGCATAGCCCCGCGGCGTCGCTTGTTACGTTAGGTCTGCTTTCATATATAATTCCTATAACTCCGATAGGTATTTTTACCTTTTCAATTCTAAGACCGTTGTCCAGCTTCCATCCGTCTATGATTTTACCCACAGGGTCTTTAAGCTTAGCAATATCTTTTAACGCTTCAGCCATGGAGTTTACTCTTTTTTCATCAAGCAAAAGTCTGTCTATTAATGCGGATGAGAGATTGTTTGATTTTGCAAACTCAAGGTCTTTTTTATTTTCTTCAATAATCTCTGCCGCGTTTTCAATCAAAGCTTCAGCCATTTCATTTAATACTTTTCTTTTTACATCACCTGTAAGGGTGGCAGTTACTCTGGACGCCTCTTTTACTTTTTGTAACACATCAGTCATCTGCTTCCTTTTTTATATAATATTTTACCAAATTAAGAGAATAATAACAAAAATATCGTATTTATGGTGAATAAACATTCATTTATATTGGCGTTTTTATCTAATTCTTTTTTTTGTGTTACTTTTTTACACGTTTTTTTATTTAGAAAATAGCTGATTGTTACAAAGAGGTCTGTATGCGAATATAGTGCGTTATAATTCAAATAAAAAAGGAGTTTATATGTCTTTAGATAAAGTATTAGACATAGTGGTAATAGGTGCCGGGCCTGGTGGAATTGCAAGTGTAATAGAAGCAAAACTTGCAGGAATTGAAAAAGTTATTGTTTTGGAAAAAGCAGACAATCATTCAGATATGATCAGAAAATTTTATAAACCTGGCAAAAGAGTGGATAAAGACTGGCAGGGTAAAAAATTCGAATTTGAAGGAAACGTTACATTTGAAGAATGTTCAAAAGAAGAATTCCTTGAGCAGATGGAGAAAAAAATCCAGGATGCCGGAGTAGCTGACAAATTCAAATATAATCATCACGTATATGCGGTAGAAAAAAACAACAACGGGCTTTTTGAAATCGGATCAGACCACGAACTAGGCGTAATTCAGGCAAAAAAAGTAATTATCGCGATAGGTAGAATGGGCAAACCTAACAAACCTGGATATAAATTCCCTGGAAAAATCAGACCTAGACTTAATTTTAACCTCGATAAAGTTCAGCCTGGTGAAAAAGTAATGGTAGTAGGTGGCGGTGATACAGCCGGAGAATATGCATACGGACTTGTAGATATGAATATCGGATGTGACGTAACACTAAACTACAGAAGAGCCGAAATCACAAGAATGAACCCTACAAACAAAGAAATAGTAGAAAAATACATAGCTGAAGGAAAACTTCACTCTAAACTGGGTGTTGACGTTGAAAGCGTTGAACCTTATGAAGAAGACGGCGTAACTCCTCCGAGAGTAAAAGTTAATTTTAAAGACGGAACAAGCGAAGTTTACGACAGAGTTGTATATGCTCTTGGAGGAACAAGCCCTGTTGATTTTCTTAAAAACAGCGGTATCGAACTTAACGAATGGGGAGAGCCTGCATATAATGAAGAAACAATGGAAAGCAACGTGGAAGGTTTATATGTAATCGGTGACGTTGTTACAAGCGCGGGAAGTATCGCACTTGCATTTAACCATGCATACAGAGCGGTAAAAGATATAGCAAACAAAAAATAACACTCTCTTTTTTCCTTTCTTTACTTTATTCATTTTCTAATCCGTCTTATAATTTAACATTTGTATTTATGCTAAAATTTTTAAATTAATATTTATAAAGGAATATAAGAATGGATAATTACAAAAAAGCTGCAGAATTAATAAAAAATTCCAAAAAATGCGTCGCTTTTACCGGTGCCGGCATTTCAGTAGAAAGCGGCATACCTACATTCAGAGGACCTGACGGACTTTGGAGCAGATATGATCCAAAAATACTAGATATAGATTATTTTACCGTAAATCCCAAAGAAGCCTGGGAAAAAATAAAAGAAATTTTTTACGATTATATGCAAAATATTAAGCCGAACGACGCGCATTATTTTTTGGCGGATTTAGAAAAAAAGGGGCTTTTAGAAGCAGTAATAACACAGAATATTGATAATCTCCATCAGGAAGCCGGAAACAAAAACGTAATAGAATTCCACGGAACCGCAAAAAATCTGGTATGTATGAACTGTTTTAAGAAATACGATTCAAAAGATATAGATTTAAACGATCTGCCTCCGCTGTGTCCTAAATGCTGGGGAGTTTTAAAGCCGAATTTTGTTTTTTTTAAAGAACCTATCCCTAAAAAAGCTCTGGAAAACTCTCTTGAGCTTGCACAAAACTGCGACTGTATGATTGTAATCGGTACAACCGGAGAAATTCAGCCGGCAAGCCAGATTCCTCTAATCGCTAAACAAAACGGAGCCTCTATTATCGAAATAAATATAGAAAAATCAAACTATACAGACACTGTAACAGATATTTTTCTTCAAAATCGTGCTACAATTGCTTGTAATAATCTAAAAAAAGCATTGGAGGAATGAAATGAAAATCGCAGTTCCGACTTCAAATGAAAAAACTATTTGTGAATTTATTCCTTTTTGCAAATATTTTTTACTTTACGATACAGAAACAAAACAAAAAAAACTGATAAACAACCCTATGTTTGACATAGTTAAAGAAAAACATATTAAAAAAAGAGACTGCGGTGAAAACGCTCTTCATACAGGAGAGATAATCCCTCCCCTGCTTAAAAATTATGATGTAGAGCTTTTAATTGCACAGAAACTAGGCGAAGGAATGCTTGATAATCTGGAAGTTTATAATATAAAATACAAGCTTACTGATGAAAAAGAAATAGAAAAAGTTATCTGATTTCCTACATTCCCGGAATTCTAGGAAATCTGTTTAATTTTGAATTTTTGAAATACCAACCCCACCCTTTTTTCATCCAGTGTCCGATGATAGGCAGAGGAATTAGTATTGCTCTTTTATTGTTTCTGAAAACAAACGCTGCACCGTCACCGCTGTCCATTACACATAAAATATTAATATGAGAAATATATTCTTTTCTGATTTCTTTTCCTTCTTCCATCATTTTAATATTAAATGCGGTAACCCTTGCCATTACTTCGGCTAAATGTCCCTGTTTAGCCCTCCAGTCGGGACCGTCTATCGCCGCACTGTCGCCTATTGCAAAAATAGGAAAAACGTCGCTGCTTGTTTCGTCAAAATCATGATTAACCTCGCAGTATTCGTTAACTTTTATAAATCCGGCTTCATTTAACGGAAGACCTGTATCTTTAAACAGCTCCGGACCGTTTCCGGCCGGAATAAACATTGTTAAATCACTTTCAAGTTTGCTTCCGTCTTCAAAAATGATTCCGTCTTCAACAAACTCAGTAATTTTTTTGCCTTTGACCTGTTTGATATTAAGTCTTTCAAACCACATATCCATAATTTCCAGCGCTTTTTGTCCCATTCTTGCGCCCGGTTTAGGCATCGGTGCAAAAAATGTTATTTCGAATTTGTCTCTTATTCCAAGTTTTTTCAATTTATTATGTACGTTAAACATAAGCTCAAAAGCAGGACCGCCTCTTACGTTACTAGGGTCTTTAGGATTTCCGCCAAATCCGAATGTCAGCTTTCCATGCCCCCTTTTTATGAGTTCGTCAAGTTTTTCTTTTATTTTAAGAGATTCTTCAGGAGCACCGCATATAGACAGAAAATGTTCACTCCCTTTATGTTTGACTTTATCAGCACCGATGGCGATTATAAGATAGTCAAACTCGCACTGCTGCTGCTCGTTTTCACATACAACTTTTTTATTTTTAATATCTATTTTTTCAACTTTATTGTATTTAACCTCAAAACCGTGGACTTTTCTCAAATCCTCCCAGTCAATGATACAGTCTTCAAAAGTATATTCACCGGTAGGAATCCAAATAGAAATAGGATATACATACATATATTTTCTGTTTGTGATAACAGTCACATCAAAGCCATATTTTTTAAGCCATATCGCACTTTCCAAAGCTGCAAATCCGCCGCCTAATATTAAAACTTTTTTAGCCATAAATTTATCTCCTTAAAAATTATCAAATCGATCGAAGTATAACAAAAAATTATTTTCATTTAGCAATTATAAGATAAAATTATCAAAATATATTGACATATGTTCAAAAAAGTTGTATAATTTCATTGAGCATATGTTCAAGGAGGTTTAAATGCCAAGAAGAATCAGAAGACGTATCAGGGGAAATTTTAACAATATCTGTTTTAAACCGTGCGGAATTCCGGCACATGATTTACAAACCGTAACTTTAACGAAAGACGAATTAGAAGCAATCAGACTTGCCGATCTTGAAGGTCTTTATCAAGAAGAAGCAGCCAGCAAAATGGAAGTTTCAAGACCGACATTCGGAAGAATTTTAAGCAATGCAAGGGCTAAAATAGCCGATGCCATTATAAATGGCAAATCAATAGAATTAATATAAAAAAACTTTTAAGGAGGGTAAAATGAGAATAGCAATACCTACAAACAATAAAAAAACACTTTCACCGCATATAGGATTATGCAAAGGGTTTTTAGTAATAGACACCGATACAAACGAACAGTTTTATATCACAAATCCTGTAATGGAGAAAATTCAGGAAGAACACATTAATTTAAAAGACCTGCCTGAAGGCAGCAGAGGTTTCGGAACAGGCAGAATAATTCCTCCTCTGTTAGCAGAAGCGGGTGTTGACGTGCTTGTTTCTGACGAATTCGGAGAAGGAATGATCAGAAACCTTGAAGCCGAAGGTATCGGATATGTTATCACTGATAAAAAAAATATCGATGAAATAATTAACGATATCAAGGAGGGAGAAATGAATACTCAGTACAATTCAGAAGCTTTTGATTTTCCAAGAAGGGCATCAAGAGGTTACGGTTTCGGAAGAGGACAAGGTTTCGGTTTTGGCAGAGGACAAGGTTTTGGAAGAAGAGCAGGACTTGGAAGAGGACAGGGATTTGGAAGAAGAGGTTTCGGATTCGGAAGAGGCCAGGGATTTGGTTTTGGCAGAGGCCAAGGCTTCGGGAGATTCGGAAGAGGATGGGAAGACTAATCCTCTTTCATAATCTTATTTTTTCTTCTTCTATATCAAACAGATAACTCAAATCGCTTTTTTTCAATTCAAAAGTCTCTTTTACAATACGACCGTTTTTTAACATAAATATTTTTTTATTTTTTAAAACCTCGTCGAAATTATGGGTAATTAAAATCAGTTTTTTATCCAGTTCCCGTATTAAATCATAAAACTGATATCTGGCTTTAATATCAAGACCGTTTGTAGGTTCGTCAAGACAGATAATTTCAGGATCGTGTATAAGCGCTCTTGCTATTAAAACCTTTTTTAATTCTCCCAAAGAAAGAGTGGAAACATCTTGTGAGGCGTTAATTTTAAACATCCTGCAAAGCTGCTCGGTTTTTTCTTTTTCATAATCTGTAAAATCAAAAAATTTATATACTACCAACGCTTCTTTAAACGCTGAAATAACTGCATCGTATATGGTAATATCTTCGTTTTTGTAAAAATACTCCAAATCGCTGTTTACAACACCGAATATTTTTCTTGCTTCGTTTAATGTAAGTTTATTTCCGAAAATATTGCGTTTTACAAGTTTTTGAGGATACAGCTCGTGTGTTATTACTTTCAAAAGAATACTTTTTCCGCTGCCGTTAGGGCCTAAAATGCTAAAACTGTCTTCAGCACGAAGATTTATGTCTAAAAAAAGATGTTTAAACTCAAGCTCTATCATTTTTTCCTCTTAATATATATTACAGTGCCAAGCAGCAGTAAAATTATAAGAGCTAAAGTAATTTCTCTTAAATATCTGTGTATAAGCTGCTGGTTTTCTCCTATATAATATCCCAGAAGAGCCAAAACAGTAACCCAGATCCCTGCTCCAAGCGCTGTATAAAAAGTAAATTTTGCCGGATGCATTTTAGCAAGTCCGGCCGGAAAAGATATATACTGTCTGATGCCCGGAATCAGTCTCCCGTTAAATGTGGATATCTCTCCGTGCTGTTCAAAAAATTTTTCAATTTTATTCAAATGGTGTTCTTTTAAAAATTTAGATACGGCTTTTCTGCCTGCGCTGGCAGCCAAAAGATAATTAAACCACGCTCCTGCGACGGATCCTGCAGTTCCGGTTAATACGGCAAAAACAATGTTCATATCACCCCTGCTGGCAAGATATCCCGCAGGCACCATTACAATTTCGCTTGGAAAAGGGAAAAAACTGCTCTCTAAAAACATCATTATAAATATTCCCGCATACCCCATATCTCCCACAGTTGCCACAATCCAAGAAATGATTTCGTTCATTATACAGCTTTAAGCCTTGTTGCGAAAAACAGTCCTATAAAAAGCATTACTATTGTAAAAATATACAGCACGTTATATCCGAACTTCTCAAGGATAAACCCGCCCGGAATTGCAAAAAACAGACCAATGGATGTCAGATTGTTCTGCAAAGCTACATATATCGGTCTTTTATCTTCGGGGGCTATTTCAAATAACAGATTTAACCCGCTGATTTTAAATCCGTCCATTGCAAAACCTATTAAAAAAAACACAAGCGCATACATATACGCATTTTTTGCAAATAAAGCCACCGCAAAAGCAAGGATTATACTTATAAAAGCCAAAATTATAATTTTTTTATATTCCGGCGCCAGTTTTTTCCAGACAAGATTTCCGATCAGCGCTCCAAGCATCTGTATGGTAACAAACCCCCCTATAAGCCATCCTGTCAGATGTATGGTCTGATTTGCTTTAAGAATTACAAAAGGAAAAGCAAAAAGAAAAGAGTAGCTGAACAAAATAGTCACTATCTGAATCTGAAGCGCTTTATCCATTTTTAAAAACTTAAAAGCGTTTTTTAAAAACTTCCAAAAGCTTTCTTCTTTATGTCTGATATTTTCTTTTACAGGCTCTTTTATTGTTGCGAAAGCCAAAAGACCGAGTCCGAGCAAAAAAGAGCTTATCATAAAAAGATATGCGTAACTTTTAGGAGGTTCGAAATTACTCAGCACCCATCCTGCTATACCTCCGCTTATTATTGAAGCTATCGCGGCAAAAAACTGTCTGTTAGCCATAGATTTTCCGCGTTCGGTCTTATCGAAAATCTTTGCAATTATCTCACTGAAATATATGCTTCCGAATCCTGCGGAAAAACTGAAAATAAACAGCCCGATTCCAAACACCCACAGAGTAAGAGCAGGATTTTTGTCCCCGATAAGCAAAATAGCCAGTCCTATCATAAACCAGCTTATAAACCTTGCAAGAAAGACTTTTCTCATATAAGGCATTACTTTTTTATATCCCTGAGCATAAAAAGCAGCAAAAAGCTGTACCGCAATCGCCCCTCCTCTAAGCAGTGAAGCAAACACTCCCACAAGAATAACGCTTTGACTGAAATGATGAACGATCAGAGGCAAAATTGTACTCGGTTCAGCCACTGCCATTGCTATGGCAAGAAAAAAACCGTGAAGTACATTTTTAATGTTATTTTCTTTATAATTAGGAGACAAGAAAGTCCTTTTTGAAGCGAATTGTAGCAAAAAGGAAGGAAACTCTCAATATTTAGTTAATGCACAGCCTGTGCACTTGATTTTTACATTCAGCCGGGAGGTATTTTACCGTTGATAATACTGTTCCAAAAGACTTTTAAGTCTTTCAAATCGCCTTTTTTTATAATTTTTTTAATTCCCTCGGCGATTTTAGGATTAATTTTTTCAACTTTTTTTAATAACAGCGTTGCGTTGTTTTCAAAATATTTGTTTAACTCTTCAGGAGTTACAATATTCAGCTTCCTTAACAGATAAGGAGATTTCAATTCTCTTCCGGAGCTGTATTTAATGTATCTGATATAGTCTCTGTATCCTTTGACATAAGGGCTTAAAGCAAACAAAGACGATACGAAAACCAGCAGCAGCAGTAATCTTGTCACTTTCAATTTAGATCCTTGATTTCATTTTTCAAAATGATTTTCTTTATTATATTCATTGAAACTTAAACTTCACTTAATTATAGTGAATTTATATTCAGTTTTTTATTTTACTTCTATTTTATAACCTGCTTCGCTTAAAAACCTGCTAGGTTCGTAAGAGAGATTTCTGATTCTGTCATTTTTGGCAAGACATAAAAACAGCCTGTCTTTTGCCCTTGTAACGGCCACATAAAACAGTCGCCTCTCTTCTTCAATACCGCCTGCCGGTTTTGAAAGTTTTATGTTGGGAAATCTTTTTTCCATCAAATCCACAAGATAAACTTCTTTAAATTCAAGGCCTTTGCTCGCATGAACAGTCAGAAGGTTAACCCCCCTTCCCTCGCTCATTTCATTTGCTCCTAAAACCATAGCGTTTAAAAATTTTTCCAAATCGTTGTAATTTCTCAAAAGATTGCCTAAAACCTTAACTTTATTTTCTATTTTTTCAAGAGCTTCAAGATATTTTTCTTCAGTTATTTTACCGTTTTTATCTTTGCTTCTTTCTTTTGCAATATTCTGTATTATATGTTTAAACGTTTTGCTGGCAATAATTTCATTAAAAACGGAATGCGGATTTTTAAGTTTATTTAATCTTTTTAGCAGCTTATAAAAATTATATAAAAACTCCCCTCCTTCAACAGAAAGCTTCGGATGTTTCAGTATCGGGTTTGCCAGGAACACTTCATCCATTCCTACGCTTTTAAACTTGCTTACGCTTCCAAGCTGGGCAAAATCGTCAAACAGCCCCAGCTGGTATGAGGTTTTTTTCTTTGTAAACACCTTTTTTGAAAGGTCAGGATTTAAAAAGCCTTTTTTTGCGTCTCCGTCTCCCAGAGTCATCAATGCTTCAAATATTTCATTCGCTATAGCGCTTCCGACTCCTTTTGCGTATTCAAAAATATGTATAAACGCCATAATATCTTTTGGATTAACAATGAAAGTCAGTATATCCAGCGTGATTTTTATCTCTCTGGAATCAAAAAAGCTGACCCCGCCTTTTCTTCTGCACTCAATTCCTTTTTCCCTAAGCATTGCCTCTATCGCGTCTGCACTTGAATTATTACGGAACAGCACGGCTATTTCGTCCCTGCTGACGCTTGAATTAAGAATTCTGTTTGCAACATCCCTGTATTCCTCAAAAGTATCGTTATAATAAAGCACTTTAGGCCATTCTCCGGAAAATCCCCTGGTAACTTCCAGATTTTTAGGATAAATTCTCGGATTATTCGCTATTACTTTATTTGCAATTTCCAGAATTTCGCCGTAACTTCTGTAATTTTTCTTAAGGGTAAAAACGTTCGCATCAGGATAGCGTTTGTCAAAAGTGGAAATAATACTTATGTCGGCTCCGTTAAAGGCATAAATACTCTGGTCATAATCACCTACACAAAAAAGCGAACTTTGTTTGATGCTTTCAATCAGTTCGTTTTGCAGGGGGTTTGTATCCTGGTATTCATCCACAAGCACTTCTTTAAACGGCACTTCAATACCGTTTTTAAGCTCTTCAATCATTCTAATCAAAAGCGAATTGAAATCAACCAACCCGTGCGCTTTTTTAATTTCCTCATATTCATCGAATATACTCTCATAAACCAGTGCATACTCTTCCTGCAAAGGGGCTCTTTGAGCAAGCCATTCACTAAAATCATCCGAGTTGGAATTTAAAAAAAGCGAATACAGATCAAACAGATAATTGGAACTGTAAGGCTTTTCCTCGCCTCTTATTCGCAAAAAATCGCGTTTGTCATAAATAGATTTAAACAGTATTTTCAAATCTTTAGGCTGTTTTAAAACGATATTTTTATTAAGCCTTTTAAGCCATCTGTAACTTACGGCGTGGAACGTGCCCGCTTCAATATTTTTGGCCTCCGGTAAAAAACTTCCGACCCTTTCTTTCATTTCGTTTGCGGCTTTGTTCGTAAACGTTAAAAGCAGTATTTCTTCAGGTTTTATCCCTTCTTGAAGCAGATAGGCTATTCTGCCCACTATTGTAGAAGTCTTGCCTGTTCCGGCGCTTGCTATTACAAGATTGTGTCCAAGATCAGCCGTTGCGGCCTGCAGCTGTTCTTTATTAAGTTTAGAAAGCGGCAACATATGTCCTTTAGATTGTTTTGGAGTGGAATTGTAGCAAAGGAAGAATTAATTTAAAAATTCTCCCATTTTTTCAAAAGTTTCATTTTCTAAAATAACCTGAGCACAGGTCTGATTGTCCAGATTGAATAAAAAAGGCGCTTTAAAATTAACTATAGATTCGGTAACAGGCTCTTTCATTACGATATTGTTATAAACTTCTATTTTAGAATTTTCGTTTATATCCAGCAGGGCTTTTACATCTGAAGGCACGTCAAACGAATACTCTCTCAGGGCAAAAGGATTAATCAAAGAAAAAAGAACTCTTCCCTCTCCGTCTTTCAATACAGCTATAGTGTCGTCAACTTTGGAAAGTTCCACTTTTTCAACGTTTTCAAATCCCGGAATAGGCTTTTTTACTTTAAACTTCATACTCTCTCCTTTTAGATTTTGGTTTATTTTAACATATTATTTTTAAGATAAACCGGTTTATACCATTTTAACAGCGTAGGTACGGATATATTTAATAAAAACGTCGTAAACATGAGTATATAAAATTCTTCCCTGGTAATCAAATGATTCTGTACAAAAGCGATATTTATTACAATAAACGCAAGCTCAGCGCGCCCGAGCATACCAAATCCTATAAGAATTGAGTCTTTTGTGGAATAACCTCCCGTATATTTTGCAGCACCGGCCGCCGACACTATCTGCAGCACAAGAACGCTTAAAAACAGTGCAAGCGTCGGAAAAAGCACATGTTCAAGCACCGTAGGATCAAAAAGTATCTTTCCGCCCAAAAGAATAAAAAAAACAGGCCCGAATACTGTATACGCCATGACTGAAGTAATTTTTTCTACCTCTTTTGCCCTGTTTTGATTTCCCACGCCGAAATATTCCGCTTTTAAAATAAGTCCGGCAAAATATGCGCCTATCGCCGGATGAAACCCAAGCATATGCGCAACGCTTCCGAACATAAAAACAAGTATAAATACGCCCAAAACGGCATAATGACCCTTTTCTACAACAAACAGATATCTTATACCTCTTTTATGCGGGACTATAAATCTTCCTACCAAAAATACAAACCCGAAAAAAAGTACAACATCAAGAACCGTTTTTAAAAGTTTTACCGTATCAATCGAAAGCTCACCGTTTTGTCCGTTTAAAATTATAGGAAGCAGTACTGCCACACCTATAAGGCTCAACACGTCATCAACTACTGCGCTTGTCATAATTCCCGTAGCCGCAGGCGTTTTCTCAAGACCTAAAGATTTTAAACTCACCATCGTAAGTGAAACCGCCGTAGCCGTCATGGTAAGCCCCCATATAAGCGCAGACGTGGAAGAAAAGCCAAAAATTTTCGCACTGAAATATCCCGCTAAAAAAGGGAAAATCGCTCCGATGACCGCTATTCCCCAGGCTTTTTTTACACCTTTTAAAAAATTGCTCAGATTTTCTTCAAATCCCAGAGCAAACATTACCAATACTATACCTATCTCACCCAGAAACTCTAATCTGTGATCCCCGCTGAAAAGACCGAGGTTTCCAAGCACCGCTCCGAAAATAATAAACCACAAAACATCAACGCTGTTTGTTTTTTTAGCTGTTATTTTCGCTGCAAACACCGTCAAAAAAAGTAAAAAAAGCTCGGTCCATATGTAATGCATCAGTTTTCCTTGATTTCAGTACCTATACCTTCGCTTGTCAATAATTCGAGAAGTATTGAATGTTCAATTCTTCCGTCAATTATATGCGCTTTTTCAACGCCTCTTTCCACCGCTTTAAGGGCGGCGTCAACTTTAGGTATCATTCCTCCGGCTATGGTGCCGTCTTTTTTCAGTTTTTCTATTTCGTCTTTTTTTAAAGAGCTTATTAAGTTTTTATCTTTATCCAGAACGCCCGGAGTATCCGTTAAAAAGATAACCCTTTTTGCACCGATGGCAGCGGCTATCTCACTTGCGGCGGTATCGGCGTTTATATTATATCCCGGGTGTGTGGCGCTGTCTCCCGCCGCAATAGGCGCGATTACAGGTATAAGGTTTTCGCTTAAAAGTTTATTTACAAAAACGCCGTCTATTGAGGTAATTTCACCGGTATAGCCTACAAGTGATTTTGCTTTCATAAAACTCATATCCTTACCGTTGATTCCTATGGCTTTTGCACCGTGCTGGTTAAGCATATTTACAATCTCTTTATTTATCTCTCCGCTTAAAACCATTTCCGCTATTTTTATAGATTCGGCCGTGGTAACCCTTACGCCGTCTTTAAATTCTGTTTTAACATTAAGAGCCGTTAAAATTTCTGTAATTCTTTTCCCGCCTCCGTGAACTATTACGGGTTTTATACCTACCATATAAAGCATAAGAATGTCTATTGCAAATGATTCTTTCAACTTTTCATCTATCTGAGCGGCTCCTCCGTATTTAATCACGATTGTTTTTCCGTAAAACTTTCTGATAAACGGGAGCGAGTCAAGCAGCGTTTTTACGGTTTCTATTTTCTTTTGCATAATTCTCCTTTTTACACTGTTTTTATTATTTTGTTTTATAAGGTATAGGGTCTTTGCTTCCGGCTTTTTCAAATCCTTTGAGCCTGAGTCTGCAGCTGTCGCACACCCCGCATGCTTCGTCTTCGTATTTATAACAGCTCCAGGTAAGATTCAGAGGCACTCCGTATTCTATTGCGGTTTTTACAATATCTTCTTTTTTAAGATGCACAAGAGGCGTTTTTATTTCTATTTTCGTTTCGGGTTTTGTTCCGGAATTAATAGCATTTTGCATATTTTGTATAAAATCTTCCCTGCAGTCCGGATACCCGCTGGAGTCCTCTTCTACTACACCGATATATATGGCGTCTGCTCCTTCTTTCTCCGCTATTGCCGCTGCTATGGAAAGAAAAATACCGTTTCTAAAAGGCACGTATGTTACAGGAATACCGGGTTTGACCCCGTCAACAGGAACATCAATATTCTCATCCACAAGAGCGCTGGCGCCTATCTGCTTAAAAAACGGTATATCGATTATATATCTGTTATCCAGATTTAAATAATCGCATATGTCGTTAAAGGCTTTAAGCTCTCTTTTTTCGGTTCTCTGCCCGTAATTAAAGTGCACGGGAATTATCTCGTAACCTTCGCTTTTTGCTATAAACGCCGCAGTCGTGGAATCCATACCGCCGCTTAATATGACTACCGCTTTTTTCATTTGCCGCCTTTTCTTGAATTTTGCATAAAATTATTTTGAGAAAACATCTGCAACGTTACGGTCGAAATCTATGATTTCGGGTACCGTAGTGAAGCCGTTTGAAAAAAATAATTCTTATGAAAATTTTTAATCAATAATTTTTTATTATAATTTTACTAAAAAAGGCTCCTTAATGATAGATTTCGACAACAGAACGTCTTACGAATTTGATACAAATAAACTAAACGATATTTACAATTTGCTCACAGACAGAGATATCGAGCTTATTTTAACAGACGATGATGAAATAAAAGAAATAAACAGACAGTTCAGAAACAAGGACAAAGCAACGGACGTACTCAGCTTTCCTCTTGAAGATATGCCTGGTATGCCGCTTGGCAGTATTGTAATTTCAATAGACACGGCAAAAAAAGGCGCAGAAGAGTTCGGTCATGACACAGATGATGAAATCAAACTGCTTTTTTTACACGGACTTTTACATCTTTTGGGATACGATCACGAAACAGACAATGGAGAAATGAGAAAAAAAGAAGAAGAAATTATTAAAAAACTGAACCTTCCAGCAAGTCTTATAATTAGAAACGAAGATTAAAAGCTTATTTCGCCTCCGACTTTATAAATTCTTTTTCTTTCCCTGCTTGTCGGGATTTTAAGCTGATCCCTGTATTTGGATATCGTACGTCTTACGAGGTTCAAATTATATTTCTGATTAATAATTTCAGTTAGTTTGTCATCGCTTAAAGGTTTGTTTTTGTCTTCGTTTTTTATAAGGCTTTTTATTTCTTCTTTAATCTGATTGGAAGAAGTATCTTCGTCAAGCGCTACCGAGAAAAAGTTTTTTAAAGGAATTATACCTCTGTCACAAAGAAGATATTTATTTGAAATCGCCCTGCTTATCGTAGAAGGCGCATATTCAAGTTCATCTGCGAGGTCTTTAATTTTCATAGGTTTTATAATCCCGCCCTGAAAAAACTCATACTGAAGCTCCACTATCATAAGAGCTATTTTTTTAAGAGTGGCTTTTCTCATTTCAAGCGCATCTATTATATTTCTCGCTTCTTTAAACTTTTCTTTTGAAAAACTGTTTTTATTTTCCGGATCTTTTACGTTTATTTCCGGATAATGCTCGTCGTTTATTCTTATTTCCAGCTCCCCGTCAATATTTAAAACTATAATTTCAGGTATTATTTCCTCATCTTTAATATACTCCATGGCCGGAACGACTTTGAGCTGTTTGATAATTTTCATGGCTTCTTGATACTTAGGCTCCTCCGTAAATTTGTCTATTCTTTCAAGATACATTATCATCTCTGTTGCCAGTTTGTAAACGTCTTCAGGCATATCAATGTTTTGAAGCTGAAAATACATGCTTTCTTTTAAATCCTTTGCTCCGACGCCTGCGGGGTTTAGATACATAAATCTTTCTCTGATTTTTCTGACCTTCTCACTGTCGACACCGAGCCTTTTTGCTATTTCCTTCTCATCCCCTTCAAAAAACCCTTCGCTGTTAATGTCTTCTATTATTTCATACGCAATTTTTTTAGATTTTTCGGTCGGAAAAAGATTGGATTCTTCAATCTGTTTAAGCAGCGCTTCATACAGCGTTTCTTCACTGAGTGTCAAAGCTTCTATTTCATCGGCGTTTGCGTTTTTCAAATTACTGACGGTAACAAATCTTTTATTTCTGACTTCAATATACGGATTTTCTTTGCTTATTTCTTTTATTTCTTCAAAAAGCTCGTCAACACCGGCTTTTAGTATAGGCAAAAAACCGAGAAGTTTTGTGGAAAGTTTGTTTGTTACTTTTGTCTTTAACTTCATAGTTTAAAATCTTCCCCCAAATAAGATTTTTTTACTTCCGGATGATTAACGATATGTTCGGCGTCTCCGTGTGTTAAAATCATACCGTCTTTTAACACATATGCCCTGTGGCATATGGAAAGGGTTTCTCTGACGTTATGATCGGTGATAATTACACCGATATTTTCTTTAGCCAGCAGTTCTACGAGATTTTTAATATCATTAACGTTTACGGGGTCGACACCGGCAAACGGTTCGTCCAAAAACAGAAATTTAGGTTTGGGTACAAGCGCTCTGGCAATCTCAACCCTTCTTCTTTCCCCTCCGCTGAGATTTATTCCTTTTCTTTTTCTTATAGGCTCAATATTGAATTTTTCAAGCAGATCTTCAACTATTTCGTTTTGAGTTTTCTTATCATAATACTGTTCGGCCACTATATAAAGATTGTCCTCAACACTTAGATCCCTGAATACCGAACTCTCCTGAGGAAGATATCCTATACCGAGCCTCGCTTTTTTATGCAGAGGCAGTTTCGTAATATCTTTACCGTCCATCAGAACCCTGCCCTCATCAGGCTGTAAAAGACCGCAGATAAGATAAAACGAAGTCGTTTTCCCTGCACCGTTCGGACCGAGCAGTCCTACAACTTCTCCTCTTCTTACATTTAGGGAAACGCCTTTTATTATAAGTGTTTTTTTAAATGCTTTTTTTAAATTTTCCGCAACTAATTTAGACATTCATACACCCTTTTATTACCGTCTATCGTAATTTTTATTTTCAAATAATCAAGTCCGTACGTTTTTAAAACTTCTTCAAGCCCTTCTCCCCATTCCAGAAAATGCCATCCGTCTTTTTCCAGCTCTTCAAGCATCCCGAGAGCCAAAAACTCCCCGCTTCCCTTGTTATACAAGTCATAATGGTATACAGTGTCGGCGTATATATTCTGAATAGCGAATGTAGGAGATGTAACAGTGTCGTTTAACCCTTCGTTCTTTACAAACTCCTTAACAAGCGTTGTTTTTCCGCTTCCGAGCGTTCCGCTGAGGATTACAATATTTTTACCGCTCTTTTTTATACATTCCGTAACTTTATTCAAATCTTCTAAACTGTTTACCTCTATTTTCAATTCTCCATTCTCCATTTTCAATTCAGTTTATTGCTGATTTCAATAATTTTTTCAAGATGTTTCAACGCTTTTCCGCTGTCTATAACCTCAGCGGCCATAGCTGTACCGTCTTCCATCGAATTAACCTTGCCGTCTACATATAATGCCGCTGCGGCGTTTAACAGTACGGCTTTTCTTTTGTCGTCTTTTATCTCACCGCTTAAGATTCCTCTGGTGATCTTCGCATTTTCCGGGGCGTCTCCTCCTATAAGATTTTCTTTCCTGCCTTTAAGACCGAAACTTTCCGGTCTGATAAGCATGTCTTTAAGAGTGATACCGTTATAATAAACGGCTTTTGTAGGTTCTTCCACGCTTATTTCATCCATTCCGTCTAAAGAGCTTACGACCATAGCGCTTTTTACGTCCATTAAACTGAGCGCCGCTGCGATTTTTTCAACAAAATCCGGTGAAAAAACGCCTAAAAGATATTTTCTGACCCCTGCAGGATTGGTCAGCGGACCTAAAATATTGAATATTGTTCTGTGAGGCAGGGATTTTCTTATCGGCATAATATATTTCATTGCAGGATGATGGTTAATCGCAAATATAAACGTAAATCCGACCTCTTCCAACATTTTCACCTGATTTTCCGGGCTCAAATTCAGATTGATTCCGAGAGCTTCAAGCATGTCGGCGCTTCCTGATTTGGAAGTTATGCTTCTGTTTCCGTGTTTAGCGACATAGCTCCCTGCCGCCGCTAATAATAAAGCCGTTGTGGATGATATATTAAAGCTGTTGGATTTGTCTCCTCCCGTTCCGACTACGTCTATTAATTTCTCCCTAAGCTCTTCGCTTACCGGAAGTTTAATACTGTGTTCCCTCATTACATCCGCCGCCGCCGCAATCTCAGCTGCCTCTTCACCTTTTTCGTATAAACTTACAAGAAGATTTTTCGCTTCTTCCTCGCTTAATTCATTATTAAAAAGCTTTTCAAATTTCTCTCTCGCTTCACTGTAAATCATCAACTCTCCTTAAAATAAATTAACTAACGAATTTACCGCTTCTTATTCTATCGGCTTCCATAATTTCTATTTCCCTCGCGCCGCTGACAACTATTCCGTCATCTGGTACGTAATCAAGTTCTTCGTTTCTGTCAGGGTAGTCCACCGCATTTAAAATAACTTTCATAGCGTTAAGACGGGCTAAATGTTTGTTGTCGCTTCTTATTACCGTCCAAGGGGCGAAATGCGTATGGGTGGCTTTTAGCATTTTATATTTCATTTCTGTAAATTCATCCCATTTATCCTGTGCCTGCAGGTCTATTTCGCTGAGTTTCCACTGTCTTAAAGGATCCCTTCTTCTTTTGTCAAATCTTCTTGCCTGTTCCTCTTTTGAAATAGAAAGATAAATTTTAACCAGAATAGACCCTTCCATTACAAGAGATTTTTCAAACATAGGGACTTCCTGCATGAACGTTTCATACTGCTCAGGAGTGCAAAACCCGAAAACAGGTTCCACCATCGCCCTGTTGTACCAGCTTCTGTCAAACAGCACAACTTCTCCCCCGCGCGGCAGCTGCTCCACGTATCTCTGGAAATACCATTGTGTTTTCTGCACGTCGCTCGGCTTTCCGAGTGCCACGACCCTGTAGTGTTTTTCATTCATATATCTGACTATTCTTCTTATGGTTCCGCCCTTGCCAGCCGCGTCTCTTCCTTCAAAAAGAACAACCATTCTTTTTTGATTGTCTTCAAGATATTTTTGCATTTTAATCAGCTCGGCCTGGTAAGGCTTTAATTCCTGCTCCTGTAAATATTTTCTTATAGCTTTTTTATTTACTTTTTTTAAATCGACATATTCGTTTATAAGATCGTTAAGGGGCATCTTTTTATTCCCGACAAGTACGTATTCCGGATTTTGCAGTTCGTTTATATTTATCTCTTTCATTTGAAACTCCGCATGCTTTTTGATATTATATCAAAAGTAAGCAATTATAAAGTGCGAATATCCGAAGGAAGAAAATGATAATATCATTATATAACATCAAAGGGGGCGTGGGTAAAACATCCACATCAGTAAATCTTGCAAGTGTTGCTTCAAAAAGAGGCAAAACGCTTCTTTGGGATTTGGATATTCAGGGAGCCAGCAGTTATTTTTTCAATAAAAAACCCAAAAAAAGATATATATTTCAAAAACCGGCGGAAAAAATAATAAAAGCCACCCAATATGAAAACATAGATATAATTCCAGCGGATACCAAACTTGAAAAATACAAAAACGAAATGAAGGATCTTTTAAGTATCCTGAAAAAAAGATACGATTTTATCATTTTAGACGCGCCTGCCACACTTAACCAGCTGACAAGAGACCTTCTTAAAAATTCGGATATCATTATTGTACCCGTGCTTCCGAATATACTTTCCCTCAGAACATACAACCAGATACTTAAAACGAAACTCGCAAAAAACATAAAACTGTTCGTAAACGGCTATGAAAACAAACCCGCACATAAAAAAATAATCCAGACAATACTTAAACTGCCTAAATCTCAATATCTTAACACCTATATACCTAAAAGCGACATTATTGAATCAATGTCGTTTGAAAAGATGAGCGTCGTAGAAAGATTTCCACATTCTCAAGAGGCGAAAAGATATGAAAAACTTTTTAACGAAATAGTTTAATAAGGGACTTTATCCTTTTTATTGTACCACTCTTTAAAAACTTCCAGACATTCGTCCCTGTATTTCTGTATAAATTCAACATTGTCTTCAGTTTTGCCCTGTATAATGTCATAAATCAGACTGTCGTCAAAACCTATCTCGGCTGCGTCTTTTCTTGTCGCTCCGTAAACAACCTTGTCTAACCTGGCCCAGTGTATCGCACCGAAACACATAGGACAAGGTTCGGCCGTTACATATAAAACACACCCTTTTAAAGAAAAATCGTTTAAATTCCTGCTTGCGTCTCTTATGGCCTGAATTTCGGCGTGTGCAGTCGGATCTTTAAGACCCACTACCTGATTATGGCCTCTTCCGACTATTTTTCCGTCTTTTACTATTACGGCTCCAAAAGGGCCTCCGTCCCCGGACTCTACACCTTTTTTGGCTTCTTTGAGAGCTTCAAGCATAAATTTATACATTAAAACTCCCTCTCAACCACTTTTTTTGCAATAACGTCCAATGCCGCTATATTATATTCTTTTATCGCTTCTTTTGCCTCTTCTACAAGCTTTTTAGATTCGGTGTAACATTTTTGAATAATTCCGTTTTCTTTCATTTTATTTCTTATCCACTCTGTTTCTTCTTTTGAGAGTTTCTTTTTATAAAGACTTCTTAATTTTTCCCTGTCACTGCCGTCTAAAGATTCGAAAAGATATATATAAGGAAGTGTGGTTTTACCTTCATAAAAATCATGCATTGCCGGTTTTCCGAGTGTCTGCTCATCCTGTGTAATATCGAGCAGATCGTCTATAATCTGAAAAGCTATTCCAATGTTTTTACCGTAAAGCGCAAATTTATCGGAATCAAATCCTGCGCTGATCGCCGCCGCTTTACACGAAGCTTCTATAAGCGAAGCGGTTTTTTTATAGATCATATCCATATATTTCTGTTTGTCCAGATTGATTTCCTTGCTGAGTTTAACATCTTCAAGTTCTCCCTGAGAGAGTAAAAATACAGCGTTTGAAACAGTTTTGGCAATTTCTTTTCCGAAATCTATCAATTCGTAAAAAGCTTTTGAATATACGATATCTCCAAGCATTACAGCTGTAAAGTCTCCGTATTTTGAATTGATTGACTGAACTCCTCTTCTGCTGTCCGCTTCGTCGATTACATCATCGTGAAGAAGACTTGCAAGATGAATGGATTCTACAACAGCGGCAAGTTTATCAGCTTCGGGGTTTATAATTGTAATTAATCTGCCTCTGATTCCTTTGCCTTTTTGTATGTCTTTATATTCTTCAAATTTTTCAAACATATTGTCCATTATTTCGAAATATCTCATTTTTTACCTTTAAAATCGACTTTTACCCCGCCCCCGTTTTTTAAATATATATCGAATGTTGCTATTTTACCATTAAAATCTTTAAATTCTATATAAAAATACGGATATATCTGCTTAATTTTTGCAACGGGCACTTTAAATGTATTTAAAGGAGGATCTTTATAAAGGGTAATCTGTCTGGGAAAATTGTCATATCTGTAAAGAACGGTCAATATATCGTTAATGTAAAGGGTCCATCTGAATTTAAAAGGATAAACTTTGCCGTTGTAATAAACGTCGAAATTTGCAGTCTGATCTTTTTTAAGCTGAATCTGATGAGGAAAATTCCAAAATTCAGCCAGTAATAAAACGGGGAGAAAAAAAATAAAAAGCTTATTCATTTTTCGTAAGTATATTTGACATTGTGTGAATATACAAATCTGTTTCCACCTCTTCAAGCTCAGAGCTTCTGTTAAAAACTATTTCGTTAATTTTCTGATCCACCTCGTCGCCTAAACACTCTTCAGCTATTATTTCAAGCGCCGCAAGTCTTTTAAATACGTCTTCAAGCTCTTCGATTACCAGGTTTCTGTTTGCGTGGTATACTATTTCAAAAAATTTATCTTTAGGACTTTTGCTTTCGTCAAACCAATCCATCATATCTCCTTTTTTGGCGCAATTTATCATAAAATAACAATTTTTGCAAGAACAAATCTTTCATTTCAACATGAAAACGGTTCACTAAAACAAAACCGCCCGTTGTTATAATTTCGAAAATAACAGCCCGTTTATGTCTCTATACTAGTGTAAGAAGCTTTTCTTCAATCTCTTTTATCTCTTTTTCATCCAGTTCAGACTCGATATTTTGTATAAAAAGCCCTTTTTCTTTTTTAAGGTAAGCTCTTAATATTTCATCAAAATCGTCAAATTTCAAAAAAGCGTCCATTGAATTTTCTTTTGATTTTAATACGATAAAATCAAGCATTCTGAACAATATGTCCCTTACAAGCAGATTTTCTTTTACAAGATGTTCGGTTTTCGGATTTGTTCCAACGGAATGAATCTGAAGATTAAAATGATATTCGATTTCTTCTTTCATATTTTTTGCCAGTTCTTCCAGTTCTTCAAAAAAAGCATTCTGCCCGGGAATAAAATTGTCTCTCAAAAACTCCATTTTTTTATAAATTTCTTTTATATCTTTCTGATGCTCTATAATCGGTGCAAGCATTTCTTTCCTTTTAATCAAAATTGAAGTCATATAAATAATATTTATTATTATATTGAAAAAATTTAATTTATCAAATAAAAAAAATATCATTAAAATTTCGAAAAATTTTTAAGGAGCGTATATGGAAAATATGGATTTGATACTGTTAAATAAAATCAACGAGCATTTCAAACATTTCGACCAGGAGTTTTTAAAACTTAAACCCTGCAGAATTAAAGTGGAAGAAGTAATTGAAAAAATCAAAAACGACGAAAAAATACTTATTTTAGATATCAGAACCGAATACGAAACTTCTCTGGTAGGATATACATACAAAAATACTTTAAATATACCTTTAAATAAACTGTTTGAAGAAGAAAACATAGAAAAACTACTTCAGTATAAAGACCATACAATAATAGTAAGCTGTCACAGCGGAGCCAGAACTATCGTAGCTACAGCGTTTTTACATCTTTTAGGCATTGAAAACTCAAAATCCCTTGAAGGCGGAATTGCAGCGTTTGCAGACGCAGTGAAACCGTAAGGAGAAAATATGGAAACATACATTCTGACGGTTTTCAGCGGATTGCTCTCCGGCCTCGCCCTCGGACTGACCGGCGGAGGGGGTTCTATACTGGCGGTACCGCTACTGGTCTACCTTGTAGGAGAAAATATACATCTGGCTATTGTAACGTCTCTGATTGCCGTAGGAGCCACATCTTTAATTTCATCGATTACATATATGAAAGATAATCTTGTACGTTTTAAAACGGCGTTTTTAATGGCAGCTCCGGGACTTCTGAGCACTTATCTGGGCTCACTCGTAAACAGACACCTTAACGGTCATCTTCTGCTTGTTCTGTTTTCGTTTTTAATGTTTTACATCGGCTACAGAATGACCAAAAAAAGAAAAACGCCTGAAAAAACACTCCAGAAAAAAAATTATTTAAAAATTATCGTTTTGGGCTTTATTGTAGGATTTGCCAGCGGACTTTTCGGTGTAGGAGGAGGGTTTTTACTCGTTCCGGCTTTGTATATGGGTGCAAATCTGAGTATGAAAGAATCAGTCGGAACATCTTTATTTATTATTTTTCTGTTCGGACTTTTCGGAATGACAAGTTATATATTACAGCACAGAGAGGTTAATTTCCTTATCAGCGCCGTTTTCGTTATAGGAGGAACGCTTGGAGGTTTTATTGGTGCAAAAATAGGAGAAAATCTTAATCAGGAAAAATTAAGACTGATATTCGCTTATTTTACGATGGCTATGGCGGTATTTATATTTTTGGAAAACATTTTCAAACTGATTTAATTTTTATGACCGGATTTGATACATTTTATAAATTCGTTTAAAAGTTTGCTTTTATATTTATTTTTATGATAAACAATATAAAAATTTCTTTTTAAATCTATATTTTTCACCTTTATTTCAAAGAGCTTTTTTTCTTTCAGCTCTTTTTTAACAGCATATTCGGAAATGCAGGTTACCATATCGCTGTCTTTAAGCAGAAAGTTTTTAATTTCGTCAAACTCGCTGCATTCCAAAAACAGATTTATATCTTTTTTAAGTTCGCCCAGAGCCTTTATAAACATTTCTCTGGTACCCGATCCTTTCTCCCTTAAAATCCACTTTTTATCAAAAAGCGTATCGATAAACACCTCTTTGTTTGAAAGTTTTTCATTGCTGCTTACTATAATCAGTTTATCGCTGCCTATTTTTTCTTTGATTATATCTATTTCGTTTATTTCAGTCTCAATAATACCCAAATCGATTTCGCCGTTATTAATCATCTGTATAATCTGCGAAGAGTTTCTTATAAAATGCGATATTTTAACGTCTTTGTATTTATTAAGAAATCTGATAATAAGCTCAGGCATTAAAAAATTTCCGAAACTTTTGCTCGTTACTATTTTTAAATGTCCGGATATTTTGTTTTTGTCAAACATTTTCTCAGCATCAGTAAGAGCTTCGTAACAAAAAACCGTTTCTTCGTAAAACCTTCTTCCGTATTCGTTTAATACGACTTTTTTGCCTATTCTTTCAAACAGTTTTTCACCGACACTGTTTTCAAGTGATTTAATAGCCAGTGAAACCGCTGACTGTGTTATCCCAAGCTCTTTTGCCGTTTTTCCCATATGATTGTATTTGGCAAGTTTATAAAATATTTCAAGTTCTTTGAGGGTCATATTAAGCCTTATTTGTTTTTTTTATTATTATATTAAATTTTATAAATTTTTTAAATTAAATTCATTTAACTATACTCTCAAAAAATAAAAAGGAGCATAATGAAACCGTTTAAGCACAAGAATCTCAAAGAAATAGTCAAAAATTTTACACCCAACTGGTTTACCCTGAATATGGGTACCGGAATTTCGTTTTTAATTATGCACAACACTAGAATAAATTTTCCGTATGAAAATATTATTCTTAAAAGTTTCTGGGTTATGGACATATTCTTTTTTCTGTTATTTTCCATACTGTTTTTAAGCAGAATTATATTTTTTCCCGAAACAGTCAAACTTATGCTTAAACATCCCGTCCAGTCTATGTTTTTAGGTGCTGTTCCTATGGGACTGGTGCCTATACTGGAAGGTTTTACCGTTTTTAAAGTTAATCTGCCGGGTGTTCATTATTTAAATGTATCTCTTTTTTTATGGTGGTTTGATGCGTTTCTCGCGGTTACAATAGGACTTGGCGTCGTATTTTTAATGTTTACGATTCAAAAAGAACATTCACTCAAAAACATGACCGCGGTATGGCTTTTACCGATAGTTGCCTGCGAGGTAACGGCGTCCGCCGGAGGTTTTTTGGCACCTTATTTTAATATTCATACTGCTAAAGTTCTTATTTTTTCAAGCTATGTGTTGTGGAGTTTTTCCGTTCCTTTGGCTTTTTCGGTGCTTGTAATACTTTTTTTGAGACTGGTCACACACAAACTGCCCGACATTGCAATGGCGACGACAAGCTGGCTGACTTTGGGACCTCTTGGGACGGGCGCTCTTTCGCTGTTGCTTTTAGGTCACGCGTCAGATATAAAACTGCATGAAAATTTTGGAGAATTTTTAAACCTTTTTGGAATAATTACCGGTATTTTAATATGGGGATACGCTCTTTGGTGGTGGATTATGTCATGGCTTATTACTTTAAAATATTTTAAAGAAGGACTGCCGTTTAGTATGGGATGGTGGGCGTTTACATTCCCTGTGGGAGTATTTACCGCATCTACTTATGCAATATACAACCTTACCGGATATGAAATATTCAAAATATTAGGATACGTTTTTACCGTCCAGCTTCTGACATTCTGGTTTATCGTATTTTTTAAAACTCTGCCGGGTATATGGAGCGGATATCTGTTTAACGCCCCTTGTCTTTCAGAAGAGAGCGGACTTCCTAAAAACATGGAAGAGTGTAAAAAATTCAAAGAAAAAGACTAATGAAGGAAATGTCTTTTTCCTGTGAAATACATAGCGATTCCGGCTTCATCAGCCGCTTCTATAACTTCATCGTCTCTGATACTGCCGCCCGGCTGAATAATAGCTTTTACCCCTACTTCAGCCGCGTAATCCACGCTGTCACGGAACGGGAAGAACGCTTCACTCGCAAGTGAGCTTCCCGTAATGTCAAGTCCAAGTGATTTTGCTTTTTCAACGGCACATCTTGTTGCGTCAACCCTGCTGGTCATTCCCATACCGATTGCCACCATTTGAGAGTCTTTTACGAACACAACGCAGTTTGATTTCGTAAGAGCCGCAATTTTCCACGCCATTTCAAGATCTTTTTTATCTTCCACGCATACTTTAGTAACGCATTTAGCCTGAGCAACCTCATCTTCAGTTACTACATCCGCATCCTGGAATACAAATCCGCCTTCAATGTGTTTGAAATCCCATACATCTCCCGGAATTTCGAGTTTAGATTTTCTTAAATCGAATAGTTTGATTCTTTTTTTCTTTTCAAACACTTTAACGGCTTCATCCGTAATAGTACCGGCAATAAGCACTTCTACGAAGATTTTGTTAATTTCTTCTGCAAGCTCTTTTGTTACAACGCCGTTAACCGCTACAACCCCTCCGTAAGCACTGATTGGGTCACATTCAAGAGCTTTTTGCCATGTTGTAACAAGGTCGTCTTTTTTCGCTGCTCCGCACGGGTTTGCGTGTTTGATGATACTTATAGCGCCTTCTCCCAGACTCACCGCAATTTTTACGGCACCGTTAATGTCTGTGAGGTTATTGAAGCTCGGCTCTCCTTTTATAATGTTAAGACCTTTATAAAAATCTTCAAATTCATACAGTGCACCTCTTTGATGAGGGTTTTCACCGTATCTTGTGTTAAACACCCTCTCTCCTACGATAAATCTTTTATTCCCGAACCCGCCGTTGAATCTTTCGTTCATATAGTTTGCTATCATACTGTCGTACGCGGCTGTGTGCTCGTATGCTTTTATCATCAGATCTCTTCTGAATTCATATGTGTCATTTTTCTCTTTAAGTGCGTTTACAACATTATCGTAATCTTCCGGATCCGTTACAATAAGCACATCTTTGAAGTTTTTAGCCGCGCTTCTTACCATTGTAGGCCCGCCGATGTCGATGTTTTCGATAATTTCATCAAAATCATCCGTTCTTTGAATAGTTTCTTTAAACGGATAAAGGTTTACAGCTACCAAATCTATTCTTGTAATTCCAAGTTTCTTTGCCTCTTCGTCGTCAATCCCGCTTCTGTATAAAATTCCTCCGTGAACGTACGGATTAAGTGTTTTCACCCTTCCGCCGAAACATTCTGGAAATTTCGTAATTTCGCTGATATCGATCGCATTGATTCCGTTTTCCTGTAAAATTCTCTTAGTCCCGCCGGTTGAGATTATCTCAAATCCCAAATCTACAAGCTGTTTTGCAAAATCAACAATACCCGTTTTGTCAGACACGCTTAAAAGTGCTCTCATTAAATTATCCTTTTTTTATGAAATTTTACTATAATTTATAAAAGGAAAAAAATGAATATTATTTTCAGAGATTTAGGACTGATAAAATATGAACGCTTTTTAGAAATACAGGAAAAACTCACTCCATTAAAACAAAATATAGTTCTTTTTGCCACACATTACCCTGTTTTTACGGTCGGAATAAACGAAAAAGAAAAATTTCCTAATGCGGTTCCGGTTAAAAGAGGAGGCAGCATAACCTATTTCGACGAAGGGACTCTGATGGTCTATTTTATTTTCAGTGTAAAAAGCCCTCCTAATTTTTTTAAAAAAATAAGAAAAGTTTTGGATATGTTTTTTAAGGAGTTTGCGCTTCCCATCAAATACGACAAAACCAAGCCCGGATATTACATACAAAACAGAAAAATCGCTTCACTCGGTTTCAGCTATACAGACGGCCGATCCAATCACGGTATATCCATTCATATCAATCCCGACTTAAAAACGTTTAACACAATAAGACCCTGCAATTTAAGCAATATTAAAGCTACATCGTTGTATAATGAAGGAGTGGATATATCAATCGAAGAATCAAAAAATATTTTAAAAGAAATAATAACAGAGGTATTTAATGAAACCCAAAGTCAAAGCTCCGGCATTTGAAACAATAAAAAAAACGCTTAATATAATTGACAAATACGGCATAAACACCGTATGCTATTCTTCAAAATGTCCCAACCTTGCCGAATGTTTCGAAAGAGGTACGGCAACTTTTATGATAATGGGGTCAAAATGCACAAGAAACTGCAGGTTTTGCAACGTTACAAGCGCAAAACCTGATCCCCTTGATTATAATGAACCCGAAAAAATCGCTTCCGCCGTAAAAGATTTAGGGCTTTCATATGTAGTTATCACTTCGGTAGACAGAGACGATCTGCCGGATTACGGAAGCGGACATTTTTATAATGTTGTAGAAGAAACATACAGACAAAACCCGGATACCAAAATAGAAAGTCTTACTCCGGATTTTAACGGAGATATTAATGCGTTAAATCTGATGGTCTCTTCCGATTCTTACAAACTCGCACATAATATAGAAACAGTAAAAAGACTTCATAAGCGCTTAAAGCCCAAAAGCTCTTATTCTATGAGTCTTAAAGTGCTGGAGTACTATTCGAAATTCAAAATTACCAAATCATCAATAATTGTAGGGTTCGGAGAAACGTTTGAAGAAATCGAAGCCACTATGAAAGATCTTATAAACGCCGGGGTTTCCCAGCTTACAATAGGCCAGTATCTTCAGCCTTCAGCCAAGCATGTTTCCGTAAAAAAACATTATACGCATAAAGAATTCGAACTGCTTAAACAGATGGCCGTTTCAGCCGGGTTCAAATCGGTAGTAAGCGGACCGCTGGTCAGAAGCAGTTATTACGCAGACAAATTATAAAGGATACTCATGAATGTAGCAATTCTTACAAGCGGAGGCGACAGCAGCGGTATGAACGCCGCAATAAAAAAATTCGTAGAATATACAAAACAAAAAAACATATCTCCCTACTTTGTATATGACGGTCTTGAAGGTCTTATAGACGGGAAAATCAAATCCGCTTCGTATAAAGACGTAGCAGGAATCATATACAAAGGAGGCACCGTCATACGTTCGAGCAGAAGTAAAAGATGGTATGAAAAGAGATATAGAAAACAGGCTTATGAAAACCTCAAAAAACACCAAATAGACGCTCTTATAATTTTAGGCGGAGACGGAAGTTTTCATGCTCTTAATATTTTTTACAACGAATTCAAAATACCTTTTATGGGAATACCGGCCACCATTGACAACGATATAGCTTTAAACGAATATTCTATCGGCGTAGATACGGCCCTAAATGTAATCAGGCACGCAATTGACGAAATAAGAGACACAGCCAGCAGCTTCAGCCGTGCTTTCGTTATAGAAACAATGGGAAGGGAGTGCGGATATCTGGCACTCACAAGCGCAGTAGCCAACGGTGCGGAAATGTGTCTGATTCCCGAAATTGAATACAATCTTGAAAATCTTAAAAAAAGATATCTAAACGAAATTAAAGAAGGCCGAAATTATTTTATCTCCATAGTATCCGAAGGGCTAAAAATAACGGACAGAATAAAAAAATGGTTTGAAGAAGAAATAGGTTTTGAAAGCAGAATTACGATACTCGGCCATGTGCAAAGAGGAGGAAGCCCTACCGTTATAGAAAGACTGAGAGCAGCGGAATTTATTGTAAACGCAATTGACAGCCTGCATTCAAATCCCAACAAAATAGTAACTTTTTACAATGACAGCTTTATTTTGAGAGATTTAGAAGAAATAATAAACACAAAATATACCCTGGATAAAGAAATGGTTAAAATAGCCAAACCTTTGATGGGTCTGTAAAGGAAAAAAATGAAAGAAGCCGAAGTTTATACACTGCTGGATAAATATAACATAAAACATCCCGAATATAAGGTATTTAAATTAAACGAAGATCTGGATTTCAACATATTTCCGTGCGTTTTAAAAATACACAGTTCAAAAGTCGTTCATAAAAGCGATGTGGGCGGAGTTATTACGGATATTACTGATAAAAAGGCGTTAAAAAAAGCAAAAGAAACCATCATTAACAATCTTAAAAAAAACGGTATAACCCTTGATAATGAAGACGGTTTTATTATAGAAGAACAGATAAAAGGGCTCGAACTTTTTATAGGAGGAATATTTGATACTATTTTTGAAGAAATTCTTCTTTTCGGAAAAGGAGGCACTCTTATAGAAATAGAAAAAGACGTATGCTACATCGATACAGCTTCCGGTGAAAAAGAAATAAAAAAGTCTATTCTGAAAACTAAAATATCAAAAATTTTCCCTTCATTCAGAGGCAGACGGTATGATATAGACATCGTAATAAACGAAATCAAAAAATTTCAAAAACTTTTTGAAAACGAAGATATTAAAGAGTTTGATATCAATCCTTTTTTATACACCGACAAAGGTCTCATTGCGGTAGATGCAAGAATAAAAAAAGGAAAACCGGAAAAAAAACATCATTTAAACAAAACGGTGTCTTTATTTAATAATGAAAAAGTTGCCCTTTTAGGAGCAACGGACAAAGAAAACAAAGTAGGATATGCAATTGCAAAAAACTCCCTCAAATCAAACGCCGAGGTATATTTTGTAAATCCGAGACTTAAAACACTCTTTAATAAACCTGTATATAACCAAATAGACTCACTTCCGGAAATAGACACGGCTGTAATAGCCATTCCAACACAGTTTGTTTTAGACTCGGTTAAACAGCTTATTAAAAAAGGATGTAAAAACTTCATTATAATCTCAGCGGGATTTAAAGAAATCGGAAATACAAAAGCCGAAAACGAATTAAAATCTCTTGCCGAAAAATATAATATAAATATTGTCGGTCCGAACTGCCTGGGAATTTACAATGCCGAAAAAACTCTAAATCTTACATTTGCAAAAAGCAAAATCCATAAAGGCAATATCGGTCTTATTTCCCAAAGCGGAGCGGTTTTAACGGCAATAATGGACAAAGCCGAACATTATAAAATAGGTTTTTCACATATAATTTCGATGGGAAATATGGCCGATTTTAATTTTGCAAACGCCATTGACGAATTAAACGCCCAAAAATCGTGCGAAATAATCTCTATTTATGCAGAAGGCCTGCAATACGGAAAAGCATTTTTAGAATCTCTTAGAAAATCCCAAAAACCCGTACTTCTCTTTAAAGCCGGGAAAAGCAAAGCGGCTAAAAAAGCGGCATTTTCCCATACCGGGAATATAGCCGGAAACTATGAAATGATAATAAACCTTGCCCGTTCGGCAGGAGCTGAGATAAAAGAATCGATAGAAAGTCTTATTTTCTCACCTAAATTCAATCATATTGAAGAAATTGTCATCGTCACAAACGCAGGAGGTCCGGGCACTGTTTTAACAGATCTTGTCAGCAGATATAAAAAAATTAAAACACTGGATAAAAGCATAATAGAAAAACTAAACGGCGTACTGCCCCCAACATGGTCTCACAACAATCCCGTCGATGTTATAGGAGACGCAACCGCCCAAAGATACGACAGCGCTTTAAAAATTTTAGCGCCACTAAGCGAACTTATTTTTGTTATCGTAACACCCCAGTTTATGACGGATGCTGAAAAAATAGCCCGGATACTGGTTAAATATCAAAATGTAATACCCGTTATGCTTGGAAAAACCTCCTTTGAAAAAGCAAATGAAATTTTTGAAAAATCCCATACGCTTTATTTTACCTCTTTGGAAGAAGCTTCTAAAATCCTCTGATTTTTCTCTTTTTTATTTTTTTGTCATTTTCATGTTATTTTTTCCTTTTTTTAAGGATTGTTTAAAGTTTACGGAGTTATAATAAATAAAGGACTAAAAAAGATTTAGTCTACTTCACTGAAGGAGGGTTCAAATGATGAAAGAAAAACTACAGGAAATTCAAACTCTCATTAAAAATCTGCAGGAAAACGCACCTGAAGAAACCAAAACATTTTTTTCATTTATGCAAAGTGTAGAAAAAGACGGAGCTGTAAGCGCAAAAAACAAAGAGCTTATTAATGTTGCGTTGGCGGTAGCCGCACAGTGCGAATGGTGTATTGCGTTTCATACCAAAAACGCTCTTAAACTCGGAGCAAGCAAAGAAGAAATAGTTGAAGCCGCAATGCAGGCGGTACTTATGCACGGAGGTCCGGCACTCATGTATATGACTCCCCTTTTTAAAGCACTAGAAGAGTTTAGCAATGAATAGTGCGAGAGTTAAAAAGTTTTATTATTTAATGAAACTCGGCCGCGAGTTTGAGCTTGCGGCAAAACGCGAATATATGAACGGGAACATTGCCGGATTTTTACATCTGGATATAGGTCAGGAAGCCGTAAGTGTCGGAACTATGCAGGCTTTTGACAAAGGAGACGTGTTTACACACTACAGAGAACACGTACTGGCAATTGCCAGAGGAATGGATCCCAAACTCGTAATGGCCGAGCTGTTCGGCAAAAAAACGGGCATAAGCAAAGGCAAAGGCGGATCAATGCACCTGTTTGAGCCGAAACTTGATTTTTACGGGGGAGACGCAATAGTGGCAGGACATCTGCCTATAGCCGTCGGATGTGCATATGCCAGAAAAATCCAGGGCGAAAATGCCGGTGTATTCTCTATATTCGGAGACGGTGCAAGCAATGCGGGCGCTTTTTTTGAAAGTATCAATATCGCAAGCGCATGGAAACTGCCTATAATATTTTTCCTTGAGAATAACTTTTACGCAATCGGTACGCATATTTCATGGGTAAGCCCGTTTATCGAACAGTTCCATAAAGTCAAAAACTATATGCCGACAAAAGTAATAGACGGTATGAACGTATGTGAAGTGTATGATGCCGTAACCGAAGCAAAAGAATATATAGAAAACGGACTTGGTCCATATTTTATTGAAGCGAAAACTTACAGGTACGAAGGACACAGCATGAGTGATGCCGGGAAATACAGAAGCGAGGAAGAGCTTGAAATATACAAAAGCAAAGACCCTATTGAAAATCTTAAAAAAGAAGCGTTGAAAAAAGGTCTTGCTGACGAAAGATATTTCCGGGAAACTGACGCAAAAGTAGAACATATAATAAACGAAGCCGTTGAATTTGCGAAAAATTCGCCTGAACCCGATGTGGAAGAACTGTATGACGGGGTATTTTGTAAGGAGTGTGAAAATGTTATACCGTAGCGCATTAAATAAAGCGATAGACGAATCCATGGAAGCGGATTCAAGTGTAGTTATTTTAGGTGAAGACGTAGGGAGATACGGAGGCAGTTACCGCGTCAGCGAGGGGCTTTTTTCAAAGTACGGAGAAAAAAGGGTAATTGACACACCTATTGCGGAACTCAGCATAGTGGGAAACGCAATAGGTATGGCAATTGCCGGGCTCAGACCGATAGCGGAAATAATGACCGCAAACTTTTCCCTGCTTGCAATGGATCAGATTATAAACCATGCTGCAAAATTCAGATATATGAGCGGAGGCAAAATGACTATTCCTCTAACTGTCAGAATCCCGGGAGGTGTCAGCAGACAGCTTGCCGCGCAGCACAGTGAAAATTATGAAACAGTTTTCAGTTCAATACCCGGACTTATTGTTCTTGCCGCAAGCAATGCCTCATATGCTTATTACGGCTTAAAATGGGCTGTTTTCAGCAACGACCCTGTTGTGTTTTTAGAACACGAGCTTTTGTATCCCATGGATATGGAATTCAGAGAAATAAAAAATTTTGATCCGTTTAAAGCAGAAATAGTAAAAGAAGGCAAAGATGTTACGATCATCACATACCTGAAAATGAGATATGACGTAATTGAAGCCGCAAAAGAACTTGAAAAAGCCGGAATAAACGCTGAAATAATAGATTTAAATTCTCTAAGGCCTCTTGATATCGAAACAATTGCTAATTCCGTTAAAAAAACAAAAAAAGCCGTAATTGTGGAAGAAGACCATAAAACAGGAGGAATGGGCGCTGAAATACTTGCACAGATAACAGAAAAATGTTTTTACGATTTAGACGCGCCGGTTTTAAGAATAGCCGGAGAAGACGTGCCGATTCCGTATAACAGAAAACTTGAACTCGCTTCAATCCCTACCCCTGAAAAAATAGTCAAAAAAATTTTAGAGTGGAAGGCTGAAAATGGAATATAAAGTAACCATGCCTATTCTCAGCGATACGATGGACAAAGGCAAAATTACAAAATGGTACGTCAAAGTTGGAGACATCGTAAAAAAAGGCGATAAACTGTGCGAAGTCGAAAGCGACAAAGCCACTATGGATATTGAAAGTTTTGTTGACGGAAAAGTAAAAAAAATAGTTGTAAAAGAAGGCGATGAGGTTCCTGTAAAAAGCGTAATAGCTATAATTGAGAATGGAGAATTGAAAATTGAGAATGAAAAAAATGTAAATACAGCAGAAAAGTCAAAGAGTGAAATAAACACCTCATCTGAAAATAAAAAACAGGCCGAATCCTCAAAAGAGCCGGAAGATATTGATATTGATACAATTATAAGTTCGGTTTTAAATACGTCTGAAGAAAACAGAACCGTTTCCGGCAGCGCCAGTCCCGCAGCAAAGAAAAAAGCGGCTGAACTCGGAATAGACATAGAAAAACTTCAGGAAAAAAATGAAATTCCAAAACCCGCACATATAAAAGACATAGAAGAGCATATAATCAGCAGATATTTCACACCGAAAGCCGCTAAACTGCTTAAAGAGTACAATATTAATTACGACACATTCAAGCTTGATCATAAAATTGACAGCACAGAGGTTATAAATTACATAAAACAGAACAATATACCGAAAATTTCAACACTTACGCCAAACCAAAAAGCGGTTGTAAAAACGCTCGAAAATTCACTTACCAAGCCGGTGTTTTTTATTTTTGAAGAAATAGAAATTACAAAAAAAGAAGGAATCAAAATAACGGCTCAGATTATAAAAGCCCTCGCAAACGCAATGCAGAAAAACCCTTTAAGCCGATCAATTCTAAAAGACGGTAATTTACTAACCTATCCCGCTTCTAATATTTCGGTAGCCGTCAGCAGAGAAGACGGACTTTTTATGTGTGTAATTAAAAATGCGGAAGAAAAAACTTTACAGGAAATAAATGAATGGCTGAAAGAAATTAAAACAAAAAAACTCAGCATCGAAGATTTGACGGGTTCCACATTCGGAATAAGCAATTTAGGAATGTTTAATATTGAAAGCTTCACAGCGGTAATCAATGATAAAGACGCGGGAATAGCGGCATTCGGAAAACTAACAGAAAATAAAATAAAAACAGCTTTTACGATAGACCACCGAATATTAAACGGTGTGGAGGCTGCGATGTTTGTTAACGATTTCAAAGAGGAGATAAAAAATGTATGACGTAATAATTATAGGAGGAGGCTTGGGATACACAGCAGCCATAGTCCTAGGCAAAGCCGGCAAAAAAGTGGCTTTAATAGAAAAAGACCTCTCACATATTGGAGGAACATGCCTGCATAACGGATGTATTCCTTCTAAAAACCTGCTTCACAGGGCTAAAACAGTAATAGAATCCCAAGAAGACGTTTTTACAAAAAAGGCTTCCGTAAATCTTAAAAATATAAAAGAAAAAATCGAAGCGATTTTGCAAAAAAGCACTTCGGCCGTTATAAACCAGTGTAAAGCCGCAGGAGTAGATCTTATAGAAGGAAAAGCCGAAATAACTGATGAGGGGGTAAAAGTCGGAAACAAAATATTTAACCAGGCGTATACAATAATAGCAACCGGCTCAAAACCAAGAATTCCTTCAGAAATAGAAATAGATTACAAAAAAATAATCACATCAGACGAAGCGCTAAAAATGGAACATATTCCAAAAGAAATTTCCATTTACGGCACTGGGGCCATAGGTCTGGAAATGGCAACCGTTTTTGCCGCATTCGGAAGCAAAGTCAATCTGATATACAGACATGAAAACATATCAAGAAAATTTCCTCAGGCTATTACTCAAAATCTTGAAAAACAGCTAAAAAACATAGGAGTAAATCTTATTCCTAATACTTCTATACAAAAAGCTTATGTTAAAAACAATAAAGCGGTAATACATACGCAAGACAAAACCTTTGAAACGGAATATCTGCTTGTGGCAACCGGAAGAGTGCCTGATACAGACGCCGTTAAAACAGATAAAATCGCAATAGAAAAAGGCGCCGTTAAAACGGACGAATATTTCCGAACCACAATGCCCGGGGTATTTGCCATAGGCGACTGTAACGGCAAACTACTTTTAGCCCACGCGGCAAGGGCGGAGGCCCTCAATGTAGCAGATCAGATACTTGGAAACAAAGAAAAACTCAATCTTAAAAATATTCCAAAATTCATATACACTCTTCCTCTTTCTTACGCAAACATAGGTAAAGCCACTGAAAATTCCGCTTCTTTTCCACTTTCTTATCTGGGTATTTCAGGAAGCGGCTTTGGAGATAAAAACGGAATGGTGATACTTTATTCGGATGATGAAAATTTCATAACGGGAGCCGACATACTCGCACCCAATGCGGAAGAGCTTATAGGAATTATAGCTACTGCCCTTACTGCAGAGCTTGATATCAATACGTTCAAAAAAACA
This sequence comes from Nautilia abyssi, assembly GCF_055388085.1. NCBI lineage: Bacteria > Pseudomonadati > Campylobacterota > Epsilonproteobacteria > Nautiliales > Nautiliaceae > Nautilia > Nautilia abyssi. The sequence goes on from NZ_AP042376.1 coordinate 727,078, forward strand.
GTATTTCCGCACCCTACATACAGTGAGGCAATCGACAGAACTTTAAGGAGGTTTAGATGAAAACGGAAGATTATAAAAATATACCCGTTGAAAAAGTTGCAGGAGAATTTCAGACGGATCTTGAAAAAGGTCTAAGCTCAGAAGAAGCCAAAAAAAGACTTAAAAAATACGGACCGAATGAAATCCCTGAATATAAAGAGCCCTTATGGCACAGGATTTTCAGAAGATTCTGGGGACCGATTCCATGGATGATCGAAATTGCGGCCGTTTTAAGCGCACTGGTCCACAGATGGGAAGATTTCACCATTATTATGATAATGCTTTTTACAAATGCTATTTTGGACTTTTACCAGGAGCACAAAGCATTAAACGCAATTGAAGTATTAAAGAAAAAACTGGCGCGCAAATCCACGGTTTTAAGAGACGGACAATGGATGGAAATACCGGCTAAAGAACTGGTACCCGGAGACATTATTAAAATAAAAATCGGAGACATTGTTCCAGCAGACGTAAAACTCATAGGAGGCGGCGAGTTTTTATCAGTCGACCAGTCGGCACTGACGGGTGAAAGTCTGCCGGTAACCAAAAAACCTGGTGACGTCGCCTTTTCAAATTCGGTAATAAAACAAGGAGAAATGACTGCTTTGGTTGTAGGCACCGGCCTTAATACATATTTCGGTAAAACAGTCGGACTTGTAGCCAAAGCCGAACACAATCAAAGAAGCCATTTCCAAAAAATGGTTATTAACGTTGGTAATTATCTTATATTAATTACCGTTATTATGGTAGCTATTATCATTTTTGCCGGAGTAAAAAGACACGAAAATATTTGGGAGCTTTTGGAATTTTCGCTTGTATTAACGGTCGCGGCAATACCTGTCGCACTTCCAACCGTGCTTACCGTAGTAATGGCGGTAGGAGCGGTTAACCTTGCAAGAAAACAGGCAATAGTATCCCGTCTTGCCGCAGTAGAGGAAATGGCGGGTATGGATATACTCTGTTCGGATAAAACAGGAACGCTCACCCAAAATAAAATGACTGTAGGCACTCCTTACATAGAGGAAAACCACACTCCGGAAGAGCTTTTTAAATACGCCCTGTTTGCCAGTAAAAAAGAAAATAACGACCCAATTGAAAAACCAATTTTTGAATGGGCGGAAAAAAACAAGCTGAAACTGCCTGAATTTAAACTGATTAAATTTATACCGTTTGACCCTGTACGTAAAAGAACGGAAGCCTATATAGAACTGGACGGTAAAAAAATAGTAGCGACAAAAGGCGCTCCTCAGGTTATTATTGAAATGTGCAACCTGGATAAAGAACATAAACAAAAAGCTTATGCAAAAGTAGAAGAGTTCGCCCAGGACGGCTTTAGGACACTCGGAGTTGCTTACAAACTCGAAGATGAAAACAGTTTTCATTTCCTGGGTCTGATTCCTCTGTATGACCCGCCAAGACCGGACTCCAAAGAAGCTATAGAAGAAGCCAAAGAAAAAGGCGTGGAAGTTAAAATGGTAACGGGAGACAATGTAGCCGTTGCAAAATATATAGCAAAAATACTCGGAATCGGAGAAAACATATATTCAATAAGAGAGCTTAAAAACGAAACGCACGACGAATATATCACACTCGCTCAGATTATTTCCAAAGCTTTACTCAAAAGTATGAATTTAAGCGATGAGGAAATAAAAGAAAAAGTTGATCAGATCACATCTCTCGTAAAAAAAGAAGTGGGTAAACTTACAAAAGGCAGCGTAAAAAGACACGAAAGCGAAATAGTAAAAATAATAGAAGAGGCGAACGGATTTGCGGAAGTTTATCCGGAAGACAAATATTTTATAGTCGACGAACTTCAAAAAGCCGATCATATCGTAGGTATGACGGGTGACGGCGTAAACGACGCACCGGCTTTGCGTAAAGCGGACACCGGAATTGCGGTAAGCGGAGCAACGGACGCGGCAAGAGCCGCTGCGGATATTGTGCTACTGGCACCGGGACTCAGGGTTATAGTAGACGCGATTAAAGAAGCCAGAATAACGTTTGAAAGGATGAAAAGCTATACCATTTACAGAATAGCCGAAACAATCAGGGTGATTTTATTTATGACTCTTGCTATCGTTATTTTTAATTTCTATCCTATTACGGCACTGATGATTATCCTTTTGGCACTTTTAAACGATATCCCTATTCTTTCAATCGCATATGACAACACAAAAATAGAAAAAAAACCGGTCCGATGGGATATGCACGAAATGCTTGTACTCTCAACGTGGCTTGGTATCGCAGGGGTGCTCAGCAGTTTTACAATCTTTTATATTACGATGGTATATATCCAGGCGCATCCAGACAGTGCATTCTTCCCTGATATCCCAAGCTGGATAAACGTTCACGATCCGAAAAGCTGGCTGTTGTTTGTGCAAAGCGCATTTTTTACCAAACTTGTAATGGCCGGACACTGGACTATCTATAACACCAGAACAAGCGACTGGTTCTTTAAAAAACCTTATCCAAGCTGGATTTTACTTGTAGCCTCTTTTTCAACTGCGTTTTTAGGCCTCATTATAGGTGTTTACGGATTCGGATTAATTACGCCTATCGGCTGGAAATGGGGAATATTCCTATTTTTCTATACCGTTGTGTGGTTTGTATTTAACGATTTCGTTAAAAGAGCGGTTGTAAAATATTACAGAAAAGCAAAAGGAATTGACGTACTATGAAAATGTTAAGTTTTATTCCTCAGGATTTAATTTATCTTATTATAGTCACGTCCCTTTCTTTCCTGATAGGCCTTGAATTAAAAAGCTACAGAGAAAGCAAAAATGTACAAAAAACTCATATCGGCTCCGCAAGAACCTATACTTTCATAGGTATTGCGGGATTTGTGTTCTTTAAAATAAATCTTTATTTTTATATTGCGGGATTTTTATCCCTTACGCTTTTATATGCGATTCATTACTATTACAAAACAATACACGACAGAACTTCCATCGTTTCATATCTTGTAATGAGTATAGTTTACAGTTTCGGCGCTCTGATAGAGGCCTACAACAACGTATGGCTTGTGGCGTTTCTATTCGTACTTGTTGTATTTATACTCAATTATAAATCCCACACCCAGAATTTCTTAAACGAAATAAACGAAAAAGAGATTGAAACACTAGGAAAATTTCTGCTTTTAAGTGCGGTAATCCTGCCTATACTGCCTGATACGGAAATCAAATACATAAATATCTCTCCTTTTAAAATATGGCTTGTAGTCGTTATCATTTCTGCAATATCATACGGCAGCTATCTGGCTCAAAAATTCATATTCAAAAACAAAGGATACCTGCTTACAGGAATTTTCGGAGGTCTTTACAGCTCTACAGCCACAACCGTTGTATTAAGCAAAAAAGCGTTAAGCATTAAGGCAAAAGGAGACATATTAAGTATTATCAATTCATCTATTATCGTGGCTACTTCGATGATGTACTTAAGACTTCTTGTAATTGCTGTGATTTTCAATTTTCAGGTGGCAAAAGCCATTTCTCTGCCTTTAATCTTATTTGCGGCAGCCGGAATAGTAATATCTTTTGCCCTTTACAAAAAACAGACCGCAAGCAATGTGCCTATTGACGATAGAAACCCTTTAGAACTTGGAACGGCTTTCGTTTTTGCATTTTTGTTTGTAGCAATGATGGCTATTACCCATTATGTAACGGCTCATTTTGGAAACGTAGGACTTAAAATCCTCTCTTTCATTATAGGTTTTACGGATATAGACCCGTTTGTCCTGTCTCTAATGACAGGCAAATTTCACATTACATTGAATGCAATATCTGCGGCAATAGTAATAGCAGCCGGAAGCAACAATATATTAAAAGCCATATATGCACTGATTTTCAGTAAAAAAATAGCAAAAACAGCGGCAATATGGCTTTTTGTACTTGGTATTTTAACAATAGCTTACGGATTATTCGTATACTAAAAGGAGTATAAAATGTTAGAAAAATATTTACCTGCCGATGTTCCGGCAGAAAAAAGAAAAGAATTTTTAAATATCCTTGAAGAGGTTACAAACTCTACAGGAAGACTTATGCTGTTTGCGGGAGATCAGAAAGTAGAACATCTAAACAATGATTTCTACGGTGAGGGAATCCCGGAAGACGACCATAATCCCGAACATCTTTTTCAAATCGCATCAAATGCAAAAATAGGAGTTTTTGCAACACAGTTCGGACTTATCAGCAGATACGGAGTGGATTATCCGGATATACCTTATCTTGTTAAACTGAATTCTAAAACCAACATAATCCCGTATGAAGCCAAAGATCCGTATTCCGAACAGTGGCTGAGTGTTAATGACGTTGTTGAATTTAAAAAATACAGCGGAGTTAACATTAAAGGCGTAGGATATACCGTGTATCTCGGAAGCGAACACGAACATTCAATGCTCAAAGAAGCCGCAAATATAGTTCACCAGGCACACAAAAACGGGCTTTTGGCAGTATTATGGATGTATCCGAAAGGAAAATTCATTCAAGACGAACACGATAAACACCTGATAGCGGGAGCCGCAGGTGTAGCGGTATGTCTCGGAGCGGACTTTGCAAAAGTGAAAGTTCCTTATGAAAACAGTCAGTTTAAACCCGAACTCCTTCATGAAGTAGTTCAGGCTGCCGGAAAATGCGGTGTATTATGTGAAGGCGGTAAAAAAATAAATGAAGAAGAGTTTTTAAAAGAATTATACGAACAGATTCACATCGGAGGCACGAGAGGAAACGGTACGGGCAGAAACATACACCAAAGACCTCTTAAAGAAGCAATAAAAATGGCAAATGCTATATATGCAATAACTTGCGAAAACAAAAACACGCAAGAAGCATTAAAAATTTTGAATTCTTAAGCTTTCTTAAAGTTTTAAAAAGATATAATAAACCAAAGGATAGAAAATGGAGTATGATTTAATCGTAATAGGAGCCGGACCGGGCGGAACGCCCGCAGCAATGGCGGCAGCCGCATTCGGTAAAAAAGTTTTACTAATAGACAAAAGAGAAAAACCCGGCGGTGAATGTCTTTTTGAAGGATGTATACCCTCAAAAGTTTTGGAAAACGCCGCTAATAAATTCGCTTTACTGAAAGAAGCTCCGAATTTCCATATAGATCTGTCTAAATCACCTCAAATCCACTGGGAAGAAGTATTAAAAGACAAAGAAGCAATTATAAAAAAAAGAGCTGAAGCAGCATACGAACAGATCCAGCAAAACCCGAATATCGATTATATTCAAGGTGCTGCAAGTTTTGAAAGTAAAAACAGTATTAAAGTAAACAGTCAGATTTTTACTTTTAAAAAAGCTCTGATCGCTACCGGCGCAAAAGTAAATCTGCCGCCTTTTAAAGGCAACGGTATTGAAAAAGCCTGGACAAACAGGGATGTTTTTTTTGAAAAAGAGCTTCCTGAAGAAATCGTTTTTATAGGAGCCGGAGCCATAAGCTGCGAACTTGCAGGAATGTTTAATAAACTCGGTGTAAAATGCACTATCCTTGAAAGAGGAGAAAGAATACTTAAAAGACTCGATAAAGAAGCGGCCTTGTTCGTTCAAAATAAAATGATAAAAAACGGTATTGATATAAAATTGAACGTAAATCTGGAAAAGATAGATTATGAAAACGGCAAATTCAAAATATATTACAACACTTCAGTTTTAGAATCCAAAAAAGTTCTTCTTGCCACAGGAAGAATTGCAAATCTTGAAGGTCTTAATCTTGAAAAAGCTTCCGTTGAATATGACAGACACGGAGTAAGAGTAGATTCTACCCTTAAATCTAGCAATGAAAACATCTACGCCTGCGGAGACTGTATAAATACTCCTAAATTCGCCCATACGGCGACATATGAAGCAGGAGTGGCCGTTCATAATATGTTCGCCCCGAATAAAAGAGAGGTGAATTACGACAATAATTCCTGGGTTCTGTTTACAAACCCTCAAATCGCATCAGTCGGAATTGACGAAAAAGAAGCGGAAAAAAGAAACATAGACATCGCCGTAGAAAAATACGATTATAAAATAGACGCCAAAGCTCAAATAGAAAAAAAACCTTTCGGATTTATCAAATTCGTAATGCATAATAACAAGATTATAGGTATTCAGATTTTAAGCGAAGACGCCGAAAGCCTGATAGGAGAAGCGTCTTTAATAGTATCTAAGAAAATGTCGCCAACAGACCTGTTAAACACAATTCATCCCCATCCAACTTTAACGGAAGGGTTCGGCAAACTTGCACAGCAGATATTTTTTAAAGAAATGATTAAAAGATTCAAAAACAATCCAAATTAAAAACAAAAAGGAGAAATTATGAGCGCGTTTATCAAATGGTTTAAAGAAATAGGTATAAAAGACACTGATGAAGTCGGAGGCAAAAACGCAAGTCTGGGAGAAATGTATAATCATTTGACACCTTTAGGCGTAAACGTCCCAAACGGCTTTGCAGTAACTGCAACCTCATATAGGCATTATCTTGATGTGAATAATTTATGGGAGCCTATTGCCAAACTGTTTAAAAACTTCAATCCTGACGACATAGACGAATTAAAAGCTGTAGGAAAAGCAGCAAGAGGCCTTATAATGAAAGGCGAAGTGCCTGAAGATTTAAAAAAAGAAATTCTAAGCAGTTATGCAAAACTTAAAGAAGAATACGGAGATGACGTAAGTTTGGCTGTCAGAAGTTCTGCAACGGCTGAAGATTCTCCCACAGCTTCTTTTGCGGGACAGAATGAAACGTACTTAAATATCAAAGGTGACGACAACCTGCTGTGGGCATATAAAATGTGTATAGCTAGCAACTTTACCGACAGAAGTATAAGTTACAAATATACTCATAATTTCGATCCTTTAAAAGTATATTTATCAGCCGTAATAATGAAAATGGTCAGGAGCGATTTAGGAAGCAGCGGTGTTATGTTCAGTATTGATACCGAAACCGGATTTAAAGACGTTGTATTTATAAACGCGGCATGGGGACTTGGTGAAAACGTGGTTCAGGGAACTATCGATCCTGACAGCTTTTTTATACATAAACCTACATTCAAAAAAGGCCATAAAGCTGTATTGAAAAGAAAAAGAGGAAATAAAGAAAAAACAATGGTTTTTTCTGACAAATTAGAAACCGCTAATCTAGCGGAACAGTTCACTAAAAACATTAAAACCCCTATAGATAAAAAAATGCAGTTTGCAATTACAGATGAAGAAGTTCTGCAGCTGGCTGACTGGGCTATCAAAATAGAAGAACACTATACAGAAGTAAACGGTCATTATACGCCTATGGATATGGAATGGGCAAAAGACGGAGTAGACGGAAAATTATATATGGTTCAGGCAAGACCTGAAACGGTTCATTCTCAGGAAAGTATTAACGAATTTGAAATATATAAACTAAAAGAAAGATCAAACGTTATTTTAACCGGTAATGCCGTAGGAGAAAAAATAGGAGCCGGCAAAGTAAAAATCCTAAAAAGCATGGCTGAAGCCGATAAATTTGAAAAAGGTGACGTGCTTGTCGCGACAACCACTTCTCCCGACTGGGAACCCGTAATGAAAATAGCAAGCGCTATTATTACCGAAACGGGAGGCAGAACATGCCATGCGGCGATTGTCAGCCGTGAGCTCGGCAAACCGGCAATAGTGGGAGCAAAAAACGCCACTAAAATATTAAAAGAAAATCAGGAAGTAACTGTCAGCTGTGCCGAGGGGGAAGTCGGAAAAGTTTATGAAGGAATACTTGATTTTGAAATAGAAAAAGTGGACATTTCAAAACTTCCTCGTCCTAAAACAAAAATTATGATGAACCTCGGAAACCCTGAACTTTCTTTTTCTCTTGCCAAACTTCCGGTAGACGGTATAGGACTTGCCAGAATGGAATTTATTATAAACACATACATCAAAGCTCACCCTATGGCTATAAAACATCCTGAAATTTTAAGTGATACTGAAAGAGCTTTAATAGACGAACTTGCATTTCCTTACGACGGGGAGCCCGAAGATTTCTTTATCAAAACATTGAGCGAAGGTGTTGCAACCCTTGCAGCCGGAGTTTATCCTAAAAAATGTATAGTCAGAATGAGTGATTTCAAATCAAACGAATATGCCAACCTTCTTGGCGGTAGACATTTTGAACCTGTGGAGGAAAATCCTATGATAGGTTTCAGAGGAGCCGCCAGATATACTCACCCTAATTACAAAGACGGATTTGAGCTTGAATGTAAAGCAATGAAACGGGCTATATTTGATATGGGGTTTGAAAATATAGTTTTAATGATACCGTTTTGCAGAAGAGTCGAAGAAGCAAAAAGAGTAAAAGAAATTTTAACTCAAAACGGCCTTGGAGATGTTGAAACATACATGATGTGCGAAATTCCGAACAACGTAATACTGATAGATGAATTTTTAGATGTTTTTGACGGAATAAGCATTGGTACAAACGATTTGACACAGCTTACATTGGGAGTTGACAGAGACTCTCAAATAGTGGCGTTCGATTATGAAGAAAGAGACGAAGGTGTCAAAAAAATGGTTAAAATGGCCGTAGAAGGCGCTAAAAGAAATAAAAAATATTCAGGACTATGCGGGCAGGCTCCAAGCGATTATCCTGAGTTTGCCGAATTTTTAGTAAGTATTGGAATAGAAAGCATGAGTCTAAACCCGGACAGCGTGCTTAAAATTATAAAAGATATAGCGGAAATGGAAAATAAAAAATAATTTATAAAGGACTGGTAATGGAAAATCAAACATATGAGCAAAGTTTCGGTGCCGCTAAAGTCGTAACTGGCTCGGCACATTTATTAGATACAGGAAAAAGCAAAATTTTAATCGACTGCGGTATGTTTCAGGGACTGGAAGAACACAAAAACTATGAGCCTTTCGGTTTCGATCCCAAAGAAATAGACGCGTTAATAATTACCCACGGACATTTAGACCATGTGGGAAGAATTCCTCTTCTTTACAAAGGAGGATTTAAAGGAAAAGTTTTTGCCCACCCGGCCACGTTTGACATAGCAAAAATAGTTTTAATGGACGCCGGAAAACTCCAAGAGGAAGAATATAAAACCAAATATAAAAAAGCTCAAAGACGCGGAAAAGAAAAAGAGGTCAGAAAACCTCTTTTCACTCAGGATGAAGTAAAAGAAATATTCAAAAAAATGAACAGACAAAAAATAGAATATGACAAAAAAATAAAAATCACAAAAGATATCAAAGCCACATTTAAAGACGCCGGACATATCTTAGGCAGCAGTTTCGTAGAAATCGACTTTAAAGAATTTGATATTAAAAAAAGAATAGTTTTCAGCGGAGATTTGGGAAATAAAAACAACGGAATACTGCCAAAACCACATACTCCGACATATGCCGACGCTTTATTTATTGAATCTACATACGGAGATAGAAACCACAAAAACATTGACGACAGTATCAGAGAATTTAAAAGCGTAATTATAAATACTCTTTTAAACGGAGGGAACGTGTTAATTCCGACTTTTGCAATAGAAAGAGCACAGCAGATACTGTGTATACTCAAAGAAATGAGCGAAGAAAAATCACTTCCTAAAAACGCAAAAGTATTTCTTGATTCGCCTATGGCTACAAAGGTTACAAGCGTTTATAAAAAATGGGACCAGCTTTTAAGCAAAAAATGTCAAAAATATAAAAAACACCCATTTGAATTCGATCAGTTAAGACTGGTAAGAGACGTAGAAGAAAGTAAAGCGATAAACAAAATAGAAAGAGGAGCCGTAATTATAGCCGGAAGCGGAATGTGTAACGGCGGAAGGATTCTTCATCATATGAAACACAGAATATGGAATCCGAGAAACGCACTGCTGTTTGTAGGATATCAGGCAAAAGGGACACTCGGAAGAGATATTATTGACGGTGCGAAATTCATAAGAATTTATCATGAAGAAATAATAGTCAAATCAAAAATTTACACAATTAACGGATTCTCAGCACATGCCGATCAAAAAGAGCTTCTTGAATGGATGAATGAATTTGAAAAACTTGACAGAATTTTCTTAATACACGGTGAATACGACAAACAGGTTATATTTAAATCCGTAATCCACTCATACTTCGATAAAAAAGCACATATAGTAGAACAGGGAGAAAAGATTTATCTTTAATCCCTTCTATAAATTCAATAATCGAAAATCAAAAAAGAAGCAAAAAGCCGGAATTTATTAAATTATTTCGTTTTTAAGAATTTTAGGGAAAGTATTGAAGTATATATCTTTAGCTTTTTCAAGAGAAACTTCGACATCATTAATTTTAATTTTATCTCCGCCGACTTTTCCTACTTTTTCAAAATAAATGCCCTTATCACTGCAGAGTTTTTCAAACTCGGCTTCGTTTTCGGGTTTAACTTCCACAAAAGCCCTGCTTAAAGATTCGGCAAATATATCTTTAGGAGAATTCACGCTGATATTCAAATCAAGCCCTTTATCGCTTACACACGCCCATTTATATGCAGCAATTGCCGCTCCACCGGTAGAAATATCTTTTGCGCTTTCAATCAGATCGCTTTGCAGTACGTCCCAAAGTTTAAGTTCTTTTTCAAAATCAACCTCAGGATGAACTCCTGCAACTTTATCTCCGAAAACTTTAAGATAAAGACTTCCGCCAAACTCAGGTTTTGTTTCACCTAAAATATAAACGCTGTTGCCTTCATTTTTAAGGTCAGTCGTTCTGTAATCGTCGCCCGCACCGACCATTGCAATTTCAGGAGTAGGATATACACCCTCCCCTTCATTTTCATTATAAAGTGATACGTTACCGCTTACAACAGGAGTATTGAGTTCACGGCATGCTTCTTTGATACCTTCGCATCCCATTTTAAACTGCCACATAATTTCAGGATTTAGAGGGTTTCCGTAATTCAGACAGTCAGTAATCGCTAAAGGCTTTATTTTTTTAACGGCTACGTTTCTTCCGGCTTCCATTACTGCAGCTGCTGCTCCCTTTTTAGGATCGATATAATTAAATCTTGCGTTACAGTCACACGCCATTCCTAAAAATCTACCGTTTTCTTTGACTCTAATTACGCTTCCGTCGGCTCTTTTTGTATCTACGGTATTTGTCTGTACCATTGAGTCATACTGCTCGTAAATCCACGCTTTGTCAACCACTTCGCTTTCACTAATAAGTTTTTCAAACGCAGTTTGCGGATCTACTTCAGGAATTTCAACGTTTTTGATTTCTTTAAGGTATTCTGGCTCTTTTACGGGTCTAACAAGCTCAGGTGCTTCTTCCGTAATAGGATCTACAGGAATATCCGCCACTTTCTCTCCGTGCCAGAACAGTTCAACTCTTCCGGTGTCGGTAACTTCACCGATAACCTCGGCATCAAGGTCGTATTTTTTAAATATTTCGATAACTTTGTCCTCATACCCTTTTTTGGCACAGATAAGCATTCTTTCTTGGCTTTCGCTTAGCATAAGCTCATAAGGATTCATGCCCTCTTCTCTCATCGGAACTTTGTCAAGGTGCATTACAAGTCCGCTTCCGCTTTTACCCGCCATTTCAAAACTTGAAGATGTAAGTCCCGCAGCACCCATATCCTGAATACCCACTATATAATCGGTTTTGAAAAGTTCCAAACAGGCTTCCATTAAAAGTTTTTCAGTAAAAGGATCCCCTACCTGAACTGTAGGTCTTTGATCTTCGTCGCCTTCTTTAAAGCTGTCAGAGCTCATTACGGCACCGCCAAGTCCGTCTCTTCCTGTTTTAGACCCTACGTAAATTACAGGATTTCCGATACCTTCGGCTTTTGCGTAAAATATTTCATCCTGAGGACAAATTCCGAGTGAAAATGCGTTAACTAAAATATTACCTTTATAACACTCTTCAAACGCAGTCTCTCCTCCGATCGTAGGAACGCCTATACAGTTTCCGTACCCGGCAATTCCTGCAACTACACCGTGAAGCAGATGCCTGTGAAGTTTGGCAGTCTCGTCGTTGCCTTTAATATGGGCAAATCTGATTGCATTAAGGTTTGCAACAGGTCTTGCTCCCATTGTAAAAATATCTCTAAGTATTCCCCCTACTCCCGTAGCCGCTCCCTGATAAGGTTCAATAAAAGATGGATGGTTGTGAGATTCCATTTTAAATACAGCCGCCATATTACCGCCTATATCAATAACCCCTGCATTTTCTCCGGGCCCCTGAATAACCCAAGGCGCTTCAGTAGGAAATCCTTTTAGATATACTTTACTTGATTTATATGAGCAGTGTTCGCTCCACATCGCACTAAATACACCAAGTTCAACAAAATTAGGTTCTCTTCCTAAAATTTTTTTAATATGTTCATAATCTTCCCAAGATAATTTATGTTTCTCAAGCACTTCGTTTAATTGATTTTTATCAATTTCATATGCCATAATGTACCTTTTTTTAAAGAAATTATACCATATATTAAGTTGGGAAGTTGTTAAGTGGGTAAGTAGATAAGTGGTTAAGGAATTTAGACAATTATAAAACTTTTTACAGATTCACAACTTAACCGCTTCACAACTTACCCACTAAAGTTGTTATAATTCCACAAAAAATTTAGGAGGGGCAGTTGGATTATTATGAAATATTAGGTGTTGAAAGAACTGCTACAAAAGTAGAAATAAAAAAAGCATACCGAAAACTGGCTATGAAATACCATCCTGACAAAAATCCGGGCGACAAAGAAGCCGAAGAGATGTTTAAAAAAATAAACGAGGCTTATCAGATTTTGAGCGATGATGAAAAAAGAGCCATTTACGACAAATACGGAAAAGAAGGTCTTGAAGGACAGGGATTCAAAACAGATTTTGATTTCGGTGACATCTTCGATATGTTTAACGATATATTCGGAGGAGGATTCGGCGGGGGAAGAGCCGAAGTACAGATGCCTTACGACATAGACAAAGCCGTTGAAGTAACATTAGAATTTGAAGAAGCGGTTTACGGGATAAGCAAAGAAATAGAAATTAGTTATTTTAAATTATGTCCGAAATGTCACGGAACAGGAGCGGAAGAGAAAGAAACATGCCCTAGCTGCCACGGAAGAGGAAGTATAATCATGGGCAACGGATTTATGAGAATTTCCCAAACATGTCCTCAGTGTAACGGCAGAGGTTTTATTGCCAAAAAGGTATGTAACGAATGCCGTGGCAAAGGTTATATTGTAGAAAAAGAAAAAGTAAAAGTTGACATTCCCGCCGGAATCGATACCGGTATGAGAATGAGAATAAAAGGCCACGGAAACCAGGATATAAGTGGATACAGAGGCGATTTATATCTGATTTTCAATGTTAAAGAATCAAAAATTTTCAAAAGAAAAGGCAATAATCTTATCGTTGAAGTCCCAATATTTTTTACAAGCGCAATTCTCGGAGACAGCGTAAAAATACCAACTTTAAGCGGAGAAAAAGAGATAGAAATCAAACCTCACACAAAAGACAATACAAAAATCGTTTTCAGAGGAGAAGGTATTGCGGATCCGAATACGGGATATAAAGGCGATCTGATAGCAATATTAAAAATCGTTTATCCTAAAAAACTGTCCGATGAACAAAAAGAACTGCTTGAAAAACTTCATAAAAGTTTCGGAGGAGAAATTAAAGAACATAAAAGCCTGCTGGAAGAAGCTATAGATAAAGTAAAAAGCTGGTTTAATAAATCTTAATTTTACTTTCTATCTCTTCTATTATCTCTTCAATATTTTCAGTTACCGTTATATTGACAGAAACACCCTTTTCATTTAAAATATTTTCCAGCTTCTGCCTTACTTTATACATACCTAATTCCCCGGTTTCAAAAAGTAATATTACAAAAGCATTGTCATATTTTGCCAGCAAATCGCTTTTTCTTATGTTTTTTTTAAGTACATCGATTTTATCTGCTTTAAATGCAAATAAAAGAAGATTGATTTTTATATTTTTGTATCTTTTGTATATTTCGAGACTCTGTTTTAAATATTCAATAAAAAAAGCTTTTGAATAAATATCGTATTTAGGATCTTTAATTAAATTAACATACAGTTTTTCAATAATTTCAACGAGCTTTTCTTTAGGTAATTCCGTAAGTTTATTCATAATAATATCTTAATCAAAACCTCAGCCGGATAAAAAAAATAATTACTCAACGGTGTAAACAGTATAATCATTAATATAATCATACCGTACGGTTCTATTTTATTATAAAACTGCACAACCTTATACCATTTAAACTCTAAAGACAGATACTTAAGCGCATTAGCACCGTCAAGAGGAGGAATCGGAAACAGGTTAAACACAGCCAATATAACGTTTATAAGTACAGTATACATCAAAAACATATATAAAAACAGACTAATCAAACCGCTTGGCTCACCTACCAAACCGATAACACTTGAAGCAATAACGGCTAAAGCAAAATTATAAACAACTCCTGCGACGGAAACATTAAACGCTCCGATATAACCACCTCTGTTTACAACGGTAAATATATTTACAGGCACAGGCTTAGCCCATCCGAAAACTATCGGATCGGCAACACCTGCAAGCTTTTGAGAAATAAACAAAATCAATGGAAAAACAATACTTCCAAAAGGGTCTATGTGTTTTAAGGGATTGATGCTAAGTCTGCCTTCTTGTGTGGCAGTAAGATCGCCGTAATGTTTGGCTACTAGTCCATGCATTATTTCATGGCCGACTATCGCAATAACAAAAGCAAAAGCCAGAGCCGTGTATTTAATAATATAAAATTCCACATAAATCCTTTAATTAATCTGCATTAGGATTACAGCCGGCTGTCAGATACGGCTTTTTACCTTCTCTGAGTTCATTTTCAATTTCATTTATCGTTTTACCTATTCTGTTCCATCTGATTGTATAGTTTGGACAGTTTTCAGCTTCGTCCTCTCCCGGTTTTTGCATTACCCAGCTCATATAGATAAACCAAGGCTTCCCTACTATCAGTTTATACGGCACCGGTCCCCAGAATCTGCTGTCGTCACTGTGGTCTCTATTGTCACCCATCATAAAATAATTGTCTTTAGGCACTATTACAGGTCCGTAATTAATAACTTCTTCAGGAAAATCCACTTTAGGATCGTGATGAATACCGGGATGCATTTTCATATACGGATTAAGAGCCCATTTTTCACCGTTAATAACAACTACTTTCGCTTTCATTTTTTTAGCGAAAGCAACTGTTTTTTCATCATTGTTTTCAACTCTTAAATACAGATTTTTATTCCTAACCATCAATTTGTCGCCGCCTACGGCCACGCATCTTTTAACAAAGTGAAGTTTAGGATTTACAGGGTATCTGAATATAACTATATCTCCTCTTTTTGGTCTCGGACCGTCGATTAGATGCCCGTCACCCCTGAAATCCGGAAGCAGCGGTATCTCTAACCAGGGAATATGAGGAATTGGAACTCCGTATGCAAATTTTTTGGCAAAAAGCGCGTCTCCCGGCATTAGCGTTCTTTTCATACTGCCGCTCGGAATTACAAAAGCCTGAGCCAAAAAGAAAATAATAAGTAAAACAATAACAATAGTGCCGGTCCATGTATTCGACCAGTTATACAGTTTTTTCAGTTTCTCTTTCATTTAACCTCTTTCGCAAAATTTTTAGCGGCTTTTACCGTATTTTTAAGAAGCATAGCAATTGTCATAGGCCCTACACCGCCAGGTACGGGAGTAATATATGAAGCCTTTTTGCTTACGTTTTCAAAATCAACATCACCTACAATTCTTCTGTCATCCAGTCTGTTAATACCTATATCTATAACAATCACTCCGTCTTTTACCATATCTGCTGTAATCAGATTAGGCTTTCCGACTCCTACTATTACTATGTCGGCTCTTTTTGTATGGGCGGATAAGTCTTTTGTTTCTATGTGGCAGATATCAACAGTAGCCCATGCGTTTAAAAGAAGAGCCCACATTGGTTTACCTACAATATTGCTCGCACCCACTACACAAACGTCTTTACCTTTGAGGTCAATGTCATATTCTTCAAAAAGTTCCATTACCCCTAAAGGCGTACAAGGAGCAAAAGTATCAAGCCCTTCGACAAGTCTTCCCATATTGTAAGGATGGAAACCGTCAACGTCTTTGCTCGGATCTACCGCTTCAAGTATTTTTGTGGTGTCTATATGTTTTGGCAGCGGCAGCTGAATTAAAAGTCCGTGCAAATTAGGATTATCGTTTATTCTTTTTATAGTAGACAATAATTCTTTTTCGCTTACACTTTCCGGAAATTCGTGAACGGCGCTGTAAATTCCAACTTTTTGGCATGCGCTTCTTTTCATTTTTACATATGTATGACTGGCAGGGTCATTACCTACAAGTATTACGGCAAGTCCGGGAGTTATCCCTTTGTTTTTCAACTCTTCAACTTCTGTTTTTAAATTATCTTTTATTTTTTCGGAGAGTTTTTTTCCATCAAGAATTGTCATTATCTTTCCTTTTTGATAAAATGAGAAATATTTGAAATTTTAACATAAAAGGTGAAAGTTAATGTTAATTCGCTTCTTTTTTGCCACTTTGTTTGTTTTTCTTTACGCCAAAGGAGACAACTGGTTCATTACAAACCTGGAATACGGCAAAATGCTCTACAACAACCCAAGAGGAATAAGCTGTGCAAAATGTCACGGTATAAAAGGAAAAGGCAAAGTTATTACCTCATACATTAATTCAAAAGATAAAAAAGTAATCATTAAAACGGTTCCTATCAAAAACATAACATTTGATAAGCTAAAAAAAGCACTTTTCCATCAGATAAAAATAAAACCTGTACTTCGCAAAAACCCTAAATCACCTCTCAGATTTATGAATATTATGCCTAAGTACGATTATCTCACCGACGATGAAATAAAAGCGCTGCTGTTATATCTCAAATCAAAGGACTGACCATGATCTTCGAAGACATCTCGGAATTTGAAAACATTGTCAAAACCAACAATATCAAAAAAGCCCTCTCCTATATTAAACATTCATCTTCTTCCCAGTTATCCAGTACAAAAAAAAGAAGTGTTCTTATGGTAAGCGGCCATCAGGTTAAACATCTAAACAAAATAGACTCTCTTCCGGCAGATGTAATAATGCTAAATCTTGAAGACGGCGTCCCGAAAGAAAAAAAAGAAATAGCAAGAATAATGACAGCCGTATTTTTGTCCAACTTAAAAAACAGCGGGAAAGAAATTGTAATAAGAGTCAATCCTATAAACGAAGGAGGTCTTGACGATATTAAATTTTTAGATAAATTCAGTTTCAATGCGTTTAGAATTCCAAAAGTTAACAGTATCGAAGAAATTGACGACGTATTTATGATCACAAACAAAGAAATTCATGCTTCCATCGAAACAAAAGAAGCGTTTTTTAACATTAAGGAATTGACTCATCCCAAACTGACGACATTTTATATAGGTATATACGATCTATTAAACGAACTTAAAATTTCCCATTCAGTTATAAATCTTGAAAATCCTTTAATTCACAGAATTTTAAGCGATTTTTCACTTACGTGCAGATACAAAAACATCATTCCGATAGGATTCGTATACCAGCAGTATAAAGATCTCGAAGGTTTCAAAAAATGGTGCCTGCTTCAAAAAAACCTTGGAATACAGGGTGTCGGATGTATAACTCCTGCCCAGTGCGAAATAGCGAATAAAATATTTGATGAAGATTTGGAGTTTGCAAAAATGATAGTAGAAAGGTTTGAAAAAGAAGGACCGTTTACCATTGACGGCCTGTATGTAGACGAGCCGATATATAAAAATTATAAAAATGCACTTTCATGAGTATTTTTGTAACAAAATTATAAATCTATCCATATTTTTAAACATTTTATAAGCAAAAAACAGTATAATTCCGTCAGTTTTTCTTTCCTTAAATTTTACTTAAAGGCTAAATTGATGTTTAGTTTAAATCCGCTTTCTTTGTTGTTTATATTCTTAATTATGCTAGGGGTTATTCCAAACCTTTTTTATACTGCGGGTTATTTATCGCATATAAAAAGAAAACCCCACTTTTTAATTTATTATTTTACTTTTATATTTTCAATGATCGGAGTCGTTTTATCTAATGAAATACTTCCTTTTTTATTTTTTTGGGAACTGATGAGTCTTAGCAGCTGGCAGTTAATCCTAACGGAACCGACCGATGAGGCGGTAAAAGCCGGAAGATTTTATTTCTTTATGACACATTTCGGATTTATATTTATTTTAATGTTTTTTTTGATTATCGGAGGAAATTCATTATTTACGGATTTTCAAACATTAAGTGTTTTAGCTATGCAGTTTAAATATCCCACCCTGTTATTTTTACTAATTACCATCGGTTTTTTAAGTAAAGCCGGAGCAGTGCCTCTTCATGTGTGGCTTCCTTATGCACATCCGGCAGCTCCTTCTCCCGTATCAGCCCTTATGAGCGGAATTATGCTTAAAATTGCGATTTATGCATTTTTAAGATTTCTTTTTATCATTCCAAACTGGCAGATTGAATGGGGAGTAATTATTTTAGCGCTAGGTGCCATATCAAGTCTTGTAGGAGTTTTATACGCAATAGCCAGTCATGACATAAAAGCGCTTTTAGCAAATCATTCAATAGAAAATATAGGAATTATTTTAATAGCTATTGGAGCCGGAATAATATTTTATACACTTAAAATGCCTCTTTTAAGTTCTTTCGCTTTTATTGCAGCTGTATATCACACATTTAACCATATGAGTTTTAAATCTCTTCTTTTTATGAGTGCAGGAAGCGTATTATACTCAACAAACACCAAAAATATCGAAAGCTACGGAGGTTTAATAAAATTAATGCCGATAACCGCATTTATGTTTCTTATCGCTGCAGTTTCAATTTCTGCACTTCCTCCGACAAACGGTTTTTTAAGCGAATGGATGATATTTCAAAGTATGCTCAGTTCCAGCGGAATAAATAACCTAGTACTTAAACTTTCATTCCCTTTTGCAATATTCGCATTGGCACTTACGGGCGGACTCGCCGTAGCATGCTTTGTAAAGGCCTTTGGTATTACGTTTTTGGGACTTGCAAGAAGTGAAAACGCAAAACACGCAGAAGAAGTAAATAAATTTATGCTTACAGGACAGGTTTTAATGGCTTGTGTTGTTATTTCTCTCATGCTTTTTATGCCGTTTTTTATAAAAACCATAAACTATGCGCTTCCTGTTGCTGATATTTATCATAAACTTTTCCAAAATATCTGGGTTATGCACTCCCTTAACTCAAACGGCGCCGTTGCACCTTTATTTATTTTAACAGGACTTATTATTTCAGTATTTGCCATATATTTATTTTACAAATATTTAAATCCGAAAATAAGAATTTATCATACCTGGGCATGCGGATACAACACTACTCCAAAAAACCAGTATTCTGCAACCGGTTTTGCAGGTCCTATAAGAAGATTTTTTGAGTGGCTTTACCGTCCTGATATTCATATACACACTCAAACTGTCACAGGACATAAAACAAAATTTTCATCTTCACTTTTTGAGGTTCATATAAAACCGCTTTTTGAAAAAAGCTTATACGATAATGTAATAAAAGGATTGAATTATCTGAGCTATTTTGTATATAAACTTTCTCATTTTGAAAGAAACAGATATTCAAGCCTTATTTTTATGCTTTTAATTTTTGCGCTGTTTAGTTTCAGGGTTTTTTACAAAGAATACAACTGGGGAAATATTTTGCTTGAATTTATTGTTATGTCCGTTTTTTATAAATTCCTTTTTGGAGAAAAAAAATGATAAATTACATATTAACTGTTTCACTTATCTTTTTTATTGCTCCGTTTTTATCAGGACTGATAAAATCTATAAAAATGTATCTTTTATTTAAAAAACCTGTAAGTCCTTTTCAGCCTTATGCAGATTTTACAAAACTTATCAATAAAGAGTTAATATATGCGAAAGAATCGAGCATTATAAGCAGAGTTGCCGTATTTGCAATTTTGGCTCCCATAATTGTAGTGGTGTTTTTAATGCCTCCGATTTTTCAAGGGAGTTTTTATATTTCGTTCATTGACGCTTTCACAATTTCAGGGCTTCTTTCTCTTTCAACATTTTTTTTAATGCTTTTGGGACTTGATTCTGCAAGCGCATTTGGAGGAATAGGAAGCAGCCGTGAAGCTTTTATCTCATCTCTTGTGGAACCGGCTATGATTTTAACAATTTTCAGTATCTCGCTTATTGGAAAAAGTATAGGAATATCGGAAGCTGTTTTAAACTTAAACAGTCATTTTGATATAAACCACGCAGCAAGTTTTGTATTGGCCGGTATTAGTTTTTTTATTATCTTAATAGCAGAAAACGGAAGGATTCCCGTTGACAATCCGGAAACTCACCTTGAACTCACAATGGTTCATGAAGCTATGATCCTTGAAGCAACGGGAGCTGATTTAGCACTTATCGAAACTGCAAGTGCTTTAAAATTTACGGTTTTTGCAACTTTGTTTGTAAGTCTGTTTTTGCCTTTTGGAACAAATCTTTGCTGGTGTTTGGCTGTTTTAGTATTTATATTAAAGCTAATTTTAGTTTCGGTATTAGTAGCTCTCATAGAAGTAAATACAGCAAAACTCAGACTTTTTAAAGTTCCAAATCTTCTTGGTATTGCAATAATTTTCGGATTTTTATCACTTTTTATTTATTATGTTGTAGGAGAATAGCATGATTAACGTATTAATCGGTTTTTTTATAGCAGTTTTAATAACCGCAATTTTTACAACCAGACTTTTTAGATTATATTTCTGGTATGGAATAAATTCATTAATACTTGGATTAATTAGCATTATAATAGGAAAAAACCTCAAAAGTGAAGAACTTATTATAATGGGAACAATTACCATTATCATCAAATTCTTGATAATTCCTTTAGCTCTTAAAAAAATAACCTTAAAATTCAAAATCACAAGAGACATAGTTTCTGTTATAAAAATCCAGTATTTAACAATGCTGGTGCCTATCGTACTGGTATTCACATATTACTTAATAACACCAGTTCTAAATTCTTTTACAATTCATCCAAATTTTGTAGCCATTTCAATAAGCTCGTTATTTTTATCTATTCTTTTAATAATAGAGCACAAAAAAATGATTGCCAAAATAATAGGTTTTTTATTTATAGAAAACTCTCTTTTTTTACTTGGAATAGTGGCGACCAACGGAATGCCTTCTCTTATCGAACTGGGAGTGTTTTTTGATTTAATGATGTTCATTTTAATTATAAATCTGCTATTCAAATATCAAGGAGAATAAATGGAATTTATTTTTATACCGCCTATTATAATTTTCTTATTTAGCTATTTTAAAAAAGTTAATAGAATATTTATGGCTATAATATCATCTTCAATTTTTTTTGGAGTAATTTATGCAGTTACACATCCTTTTATTAATGATTATTTCTATATAGATAAACTCGGAAGCTTCGTATTGACAATTTCATCAATTGTTGCAGTAACTGTATTTATTTCAATGATTCAATTGCCTGAAAGAATCTCACTTGATGAAAAATCAATAAAAAGATTTTACAGATTTTTTGCTGTTTTTTGGATTGGAATCATCATTTCAATTACATCTAATAATATAGGTCTTTATTGGGTAGGTTTAGAGTTTGCTACACTTTCAACAGTATATATGATCAAGGTAAAAGTTTCAAAAGAAGCGGATATTGAAGCATGGAGGTACTTAATAATCGGTACAATAGCAATATCTTTGATACTTTTCGGAATTATTTTAATATATGCTTCGTCAAAAAATACGCTTGGCGATTATGCAATGAATTTTTACTCTTTAATTCACAACACTCAAAAAATCAATAACTATTTGTTTGAACTTGGATTTTTATTTGTAATGATAGGTATGTTTATTAAAATGGGATTTTTCCCTATGAATTTATGGCTTGCAGATATTGAAAGAGCTTCAATATACCAGGTTGGTGCACTTTTCAGCGGAATATTGGAAAGCGCTATAATTTTGGGATTCTTTAGATTTTCACTGATAGAAAAACATATAAATTATTCTCATTTATTAGGTATCGGTTATTCTTATATTTTAATTACACTGTTTTTCGTAAGTTTTCTAATTTACAGAGCAAAAGATTTTATTAGGCTTTTTTCTCTTTCCGGAATAGAACATATGAGTTTAATTGCTCTATTTTGGATTAGCGGAGGATATTTTGCCGCACTTTTACATTTTGCTGCTCATGCACTAATGAAACCCGCTTTATTCTTAAGCACATCGATACTGGAACAGAAGAAAAAATATCTTTTTAAAGGAGCCTTAAAAAATATTAATAAATCTGTAGCTTTTGTAATAGCGGCAATATTTTTAGGAATAGTTTCTTTACCTCCCAGCCCAATGTTTTTCAGTGAAATTTACGGATTTAAATCAATGATAGACATTGCTAAAAATTCAAATTATTTCTTTTTAATGCTTAGTACCGTATTTGTAATTCTGCTGCTTTTAAGTATTGTATTTTACAGATTCATTCATATTTATCAAGACATGTTATATATCGGAGACAAAAAAGAAAAAACAGTTTATAAAAGCGAAATATTAACTTTACTGATTTTATTTTTGAGTACGGCTTTTTTACTTTTGCCTCAGAGTTTTAATTATATTGAAGGGATTATGAAATGAGACTGATTGCAAGATTTGCACTTGATAATAAAGAGTGTTTTGAAATAATAGATGTTTTTGACAAAAAAATTAATCGTTACAATATTAATAAAACAAATCCTGTAATAAACTCTCTTATGCCCAAATATCCCGCCGCAATCTGGATGGAAAGAAAAATAAAAGATGAATTCGGAATTGAATTCGAAGGAGCATTTGATAAAAGACCACTTGTAAAACACGAAAGGTTTCCAAAACATATCTATCCTTTAAGAAAAGATTTCAATAAAAATGAAATTGATTTTTCCGTTTATAAGCCTTATAAATATGAAGAAGTTAAAGGGGACAACGTTTTTATAGTACCGGTAGGTCCTATACACGCTGGAATTATTGAACCGGGTCATTTTCAGTTTTCACAAGCCGGAGAAGAAATTCTTCACTTAGAAGTCAGGCATTATTACAAATACCGGGGAATTGAAAAAATGGTAGAAAACAAAAAACCACATGAAATTAAAAAAATAATTGAAAGAATAAGCGGAAATGAGAGCATTGCGTATCAGATTTCCTTTATGGATATTCTCTCTCAGGCAAGTGAAATTGAAATCCCAAATTCACTTAAACAAAAATATTATACCCTGCTTGAGCTCGAAAGAATCATTCATCACTTAACTGATCTAAGATATATACCTAACGATGCAGGATTTGCGCCGGCTCTAGCATTTATGAGTAAATTGTCGGAAGAAGCCAAAAGAGTCATGGCTAAAATCACCGGGCACAGATTTGGATTCGGCGCAATAAAAGAAGAAATTGAAATTGATTATAAAGAATTAATTAACTTTATGAATTATTTAAAAAATGAAATTGAATTTTTTGAAGACTGGATTGAAGATATTGCAAGTCTTTGGGACAGATTCAATACAACAGGCGCACTTTGCAAAGACAAAGCTATAAAATACGGCGCAGTAGGATTGGCCGCAAGAGCTAGCGGAATAAAACTAGATGTTAGAGACAATTTATTTTATAAAACATTCGGTTATAAAATGCAGCTTGGAGAAAAAGGCGAAGTTTCCGACAGATTCAGAATAAGAATTAAAGAAATTTTGAACTCAATAGAAATGATTCAAAATTTTAAAACTGATAAAAAAGAAAAGTTAGTATTTAACGGATTTAAAGACGGGGAATATATGAGTTTTACAGAAAGCAGTATTGGTGAACTTTTTATGTATCTGAAAATTAAAAACGGAGTAGTTGACAGATTTTACGTACGCGACCCTTCACATATAAACTGGCAAGCCTTTCACACTACAATATATAAAGACATTATTGCTGATTTTCCGCTTATTAATAAAAGTTTTGATTTAAGTTATGCCGGAAACGATTTGTAAAGGATAGAAATGCTAAGATTTTGGGAAAAAAGAATTAAAACAGGAATAGTGACCGAAAGTTTGGAATTTGACAGGGAACTTGAAGAAATAAAAAAACAGATAAAAGATAAAATCAAAAAACATTTTGCCGGAAGCTTATCCATCAGAATGGTTGACAGCGGAAGCTGTAATGCCTGCGAAGCGGAATGCAATGCTTTATCTAATCCGTATTACAATCTTGAGAGACTTGGAATCCGCTTTGTTGCAAGTCCGAGACACGCGGATATTATGCTATTAAGCGGAGTTATGACTATGAATATGTACCATCACGTACTTGACTGCTATAACCAAATGCCAAGTCCAAAATGGATTATTGCTATAGGAGACTGCATAAGAGATTTTGGAGTATTCGAAAAAACATATGCTATTAAAGGGAATGATTTCAAAATCGATTATTATATCCCGGGATGTCCTCCGTCACCAAAAGATATCATCAAAGGGCTTTTGGAGTTTTTGAAAAATTTCGAATAATTTTTTTTTCTTTTTATTGTCTATTTTTTAACAAATTTCAAACAATAACGATTTTACAAATACTTTTTAAGTTTTTAAAATAATAAAATAATTATAAAACTTTAATAAAATACTTTATTAGATTATTAGAACAATTAAAAATTTTAACAAAATAAACTTTATTCATTATTACTTTGAATATTTTTAAATTTTTTTAATCTCTCTACATATTCATAAAAATCTTCATCACTACATTTTCTCATTTCACCATTTTCAAAAACAAAACAATCTTCTGATGGCAATACAGGTGTAATTAAAATTTTTACATTTAAATTTTTACATATTTCAAGAAAACCACTATTTGCAACTGTTAAAATAAATCCTTCTTCATCATAATCTACAGCATAAGTTCTTAATTTTTCAAAACTCATTTTATCTTTTGTAAATATTCTATACATATAACTACTCATTATAAAACCTTTTTATAATATCTTCCGGGATTCTTTTTGGTCTTTGTGTTTTAAAATCTACAAAAACCCATTCGCTAAATCCGGATGTGATTAGTTTATCGTTTTTGTAAATTTCGTATTTTCTAATTACAAGTAATTTTTTAATTTCATCAATCCATGTTTTTAATATAAGTTCATCTCCCTCAAATGCCGGAAGTCTGTATTCTATGCAGTGTTTTCTGGCTACCCAGCTCACACCGTGCTTTTTATAATAATCAACTCCAAAACCTTCATGCTCAGAATGTTCCATAGCTATGTTTATCATCCATTCAAGGTACTTCAGGTTATTTACATGTCCGTTAAAATCAATATCTTCTTTTTTTACGATAATATGTTTTTCAAAAATTTTAGGCTCCATATTCTTCCTTATAAAGCTAGTCTCTGAGGTTTTCCAAAATAATATCCCTGGGAATAATCAACTCCAAGCTCTTTCACAGTCTTAAAAATTTCTTCATTTTCAACAAACTCGGCTATAGTTTTAATTTCATTTGCTTTGGCAAATTCTACAATCGATTTCACTACACTGTAAGAAAATTTATCTTTATGAATATCTTTTATCAGCGTTCCGTCCAGTTTTAGATAATCCGGTTTATAATTTATCAGTCTTACAAAATTCGAATAACCGCTTCCGAAATCATCTATCGCAATGGTTACACCGAGATCTTTAATTTTATTAATAAATTCATGCAAAACGTCATACTTTTCCACATCCGCATCTTCCAACAGTTCAAAAGTAACATATTTTGCATATTCTTTATTTTTACTCAACATTTCATAAATAAGTTCTCTTACTATCTCTTTTTCGATATCTATTTCAGAGATATTTATACTAATATCGTAATCTTTCATTTTTTTAACAATATCGAAAGCTTCACTTAAAACTATCTCGGTAATTTTGGAATAATAAATCCCCTGCTTTGCAACGTCTATAAATTTTGCAGGCGGTATAATTTCATTATTATATTCTATCCTTACTAGAGTTTCATATTTAACTATTTTTTTCGTTTCGTTATCAATTATAGGCTGATAAAAACAGACTATGTTTTTATTGTCTATCGCTTCTTTTAATATATGAAGTATCTGAAGGTTTTCCTGAGCCACTTTTTTTTCTTTTTCAAGAAGTCCGTCGGCAACTATAAAAGAGTCCTTGTTTGATTTAATTTTAAACATACCTATTTTGGCATTTTCAAAAGCCTCTTTACCTTTGGAAACGCTCATTATTACTGTAACGTCATATAAAAATTCACCGATATCCAGTTGAGAATAATTAATCTTTTTTTGTAAATTTTTCAGCTCTTCAATATACTGTCTGTAACATATTCCGTCTTGACTTAAATCGGTAACGATTGCATAAACACCGTCGTCAAGATCAAATATTTTGTCTATACCCCGAGGCAATAGGTCTTCGAGGTATTCTTCAAATTTGTTTTCAATGGTTTCAGCAATTTTTTCACCGAAAAAGTTACTGAAACTTTGGAAATTTTCAATCTCTATTAAAGCCACAAAAGGTTCTTTTGCGTTTTCTATATAATCATACAAAAGTTTTTTAGGTTTCATCATTTCACTGATATCGTAACAAATGGATATAAGTTCAATAATATTACCCTCTTCATCCAGAATAGGACTAATCATTGTTTTTATATAAATAATTTTTCCGTTTTTATCATTTGCTTTTATTAAAGTGGTGCAAAGTCTTTTGTCTTCAATTATTTTTTTCCAGAAATATTCAATTTCTTCTTTTATTTTTTCAGGATGGTGTAAAATATATTCAATTTCTTTTCCTATTATTTCGTCTTTATCATATCCCAGCACTTTACAAAATTCATCGTTTACGTAAGTAAATTTTTTTTCTATATCGAATTTGGCAACCATCACGCTTTTGTCGACAATATTCTGATACTGCTTTAAAAGGCTTTCAAATTCTTCAGCCTGTTTTTTATGAATAAGATTCTGCGCTATTTTTTGTAACATATCAACAAACTGTTCTATTTCAAAAGGCTTTAAAATAAATCCGTCGATACCAAGCTTGATAGCTTCTATAAAATATTCCGTCTCATTATAAGCAGACACGACAAGCGTGCTTATATCCGGCTTGATTTCTTTAATATGCCTAATCATTTCCAGCCCGTTCATTTTAGGCATATTAATGTCAGTTATAACGACATCGACTTGATTATTTTTAAATTTATCTAAACCGTCTTCTCCGTCAACCGCAGTAATAACATTTTTGAAAAAATCTTTAAGAATCTGTTTTGTTTCGTTTCTAGCATCTTCATTGTCTTCAACATACAAAACATTAAAATGTTTTGTAAATTTTATAAGTTCTTGAATTTTATTCATTTTCGACCTTTAATTCTATTCTGAAAACCGCACCTTTGTCATCATTAAACGCTATTAACCTGCCTTTTAACCTTTCTTCTACAATCTGTTTACTCATATATAAACCAAGCCCGGTACCATTTCTTTCATCCTTTGTAGTAAAATATGGATTAAAAATTTTATCTATAATATCTTCTCTGATACCGCCGGCGTTATCTTTTATTTCTATAATGCATAATCTTTCTTTTTTATCATAATACGCACTGATATCAATATACGGATTTTTTATTTTTCTTTCAACCAAAATATCTTCCGCATTTTTTATAATATTTAAAAGCACCTGTTTTAATTCATTAGGAAAGGTCTTCAATTCTTTAGGACATTTTATATTTAATTTTACCTGGATATTCTTATTTTCTATTGAAGCCTTGGCTATATTCAAAGTCTGATTAATTATATCATATAACTTGACAGATTTTAAATCATCCTCTTTTCTGTAAAATTTTCTAAAATCATCTATAGTATTGCTCAAATGTTTAATCATTTCATCAATCTTAGAAATAGCCTCTTTTATTTCATTTTCACTTAAAACCCCTAATTGCGACCTTAATTTCAGTTTTGAAACAACCAATCCCATTACATTCAGAGGCTGCCTCCACTGATGGGCAATCATGCTCAAAAGTTCTCCCATCAAGGCCATTCTTGACTGCAGGATAAGCTGTTTTTCTTTTTCCCTGTTTTTTTCTATTTCTTCTTTAACTTTATCTTCCAGGGTATCGTTTAATACCTGCAATTCCAAAATAAGTTTTTGCATTTCCTGTTGTCTTTTCCAATCATAAAAAAGGAAAATCACTAAAACTATTACGGATAGTATCATTACAAAAATAATTACTTTTAAATTTCCTTTAAGAATTTCAAGGTTTTTATTTATTAAAATAAGAGGCAGTGTAGAAAAATCCACGACAATTATATAATCAACCCTGTTAAATTTTACGACCGGATATAAAAGTGTGGTCCATATATCGTTAATTTTCTGCTTAAATACAATAGGTTCTTTCGTAGCCAAAACCTTATACCAGTATTTATCATTCAACGGTTCAAACTTTTCATTAAAAGCGAATCTGTCCTTAGGGTTACTGCTTCCGTCAGCCAAAACTCTGAAAAATTTTTCATTTTCCGGTTTATATACAATAAAAAGATTTTTAACCTTTTTAGTCATGAAACTATTTAAGTAAAAATTCAGTTCATTTCTCAATTCCGGATGTTTTTGCAGAGTTTTTAATAAGTTGTCACCATATTTCACTGTAATATAACGGTTGATTTTACCCATAAAACATTTCATTTCTTTTATCTGGTATCTAAATAAATCCCTGCTTATTTTATATTCCGTAGACTGAAAAATATTTGATGCCCACAATAAAAAGGCAATCATTACAAGTATTAAAACACCCAAGATATAAGTTGTTTTTTTCATTCCAGATAATCCTCAAATTCAGGAGAAATATAAAGATGATATTTTAATATCATCTTTTTTCTTAATCTCAGCTGAGGACGGCCTTTTCTCCAGTAAAACGCTCCAATGGCATTTTTATCTTTTTTATAATTATAATAATCCAATAAAAAATGCGGCTTTGTTTTACATTCTTTACTAATGCCAAGAACGATATCGGCTTTTTTACAGTCTTTAACATTTACAAGAAAAATTGACTGCAGGTTTTGATATTTTTTATTTTCGGTATACACAAAAACAGTTTTTTTATTAAACAGTGTCGTAAACAGTTTCGAAAACAGTTTTACTTCTATATCCTGGGAAAACAACATTCCTGAAAAAATAAAAAACAGCAGTATAATTTTTTTCAAAACCAATACTCCATTCCGACAGTAATTTTTCTATCGATTAACTGAGTATTTATTTTTTCCAAATCATCAGGATTAAAATTGACGATTCTGATAAAAGAATGCTCATATGATTCATTTAGTAAATTTTCACCCTTTAAAGAAAAAGAAAGATTCTTGCTATAATTATATTTAACTCCCAAACTGAGATCTATTCCTTCTTTTTTTGTTTTTTTACCGTTTTCTTTATATTCATTGTTCTTATAAATAATATTTTCAAAGAAATCAAACTGTTTGTATCTGTGTGTATTTAAAAGCACAAATTTATATGTTCTGTTTAAAGGAACATTTTCCAGTTTTAAATATATATAATCAATAATAAAGTCATTTAAAACATCATAATTTTTATGATATTTTAAATCCAGCATTTTTACGTAAATATTCTTGTCAAAGCTGATCAACGTTCCGTCTTTCTGCATAATTGGAAAATTTTTATTTATCCCGTAAAAACCGACTAATTCTATTTCATTTTCCGTATTAAACTTTTTTTTATATTTCGCTATAAAAACATCATTTTTCTGCGGTCTTAATATATTGTCACCAAAAAAAGTTTTATATAAATAAGGAGGAACGGTATATTCCAAATGCTGATAGGAAAGTTTTACAATATTTTGTCTGTTATATAAATAAGTGCTTCCGATTTTATATTGATGTAAATTATAATTTTTTATCACATCGTTATAATAACGGCTGAATTCATATCCCATTGTTACTATAAAGTTTCTTTTAAGTTGAATGTTGTCTTCTAAAAACACAGTTCCAATATTCTGCTGCTTAATGCCGTCAAAATTCATATCTGTATCATTTAGCTTCAATGTATAATAATCCATCAGTTTATTTCTAAAACTTAACCCGTAAAGCAGTCTGTTTTTATTAATATTAGATTCTTTATTTATTTTAAACGTATTAACTAAATCATACCCATCAGTTTCAACTTTTTGAATTAAAGTATAATAAGGATAAGTATTGCTGGGCTCTAAAAACAGCCCGCTTGTTTCATAAAAATAGGTAGAATCCTTAAGATAATCTAAAGTATATTTAAAATTCACCTGGTCAAGTTTCTGCTCAATCCCAAAATGAAGCTCTTTATATTTTTCATAAGCGCTGTCAAGCTTTCCGTCCATGCTAACACCCATAAAAGGGTCCTGATTATGATAAATTGCGTTTAAAAGATATTTTGTGTTTCCATTTTGATATGTCCAGAAGCAGTGATAATTAGTATCGTTTCTTGATATTTTTTTATCGTCGATATAAGTGTCCTTATGTCCCACTCTGCTTCTGGAGAAGTGAATATAATAATTTTTTTCTCCGTCAGCCGTATCAAAGTATTCAGAATTGGAATTATACGAACCGTAACTGAAAGCAAGTTTTTTACCTTCGTCCCTTTTAGGATTTTTCGAATAAAGTTTAATTATCACATATGCGGGTTCTGTAGTTATTTTATATGAAGGGCTTAAATAGTATATTTCAATATGATCGACAAATGAAAGATTAATATTGCCTAATAAAAAAACACCGTTATCATACTTCCCAGTTGTAATCTCCTGATTGTCAATAAAAACCCTTATCCCGCTGCTGGCATAAGGTAAATTATTTGCACTCCACGGATCCAGCACACCATACCTGCTTATTTGATAACCTACGACAGTGTTTTTTAAGACATCTCTAAGGTATCTGGCCTGCATCATATCCAGTTGATATCTGGTAATAATATATGAAATACCCAAACTTTCCTGTTTCGTTTTCTGTGAAAGATCTTCTTTTTTTTCAATTTCATTCAGAAGTGAATTAACGCTTTCGGAGGCAAATAGAAAGCTCATCAACATAAAAAAAACAGCAATTAACCTCATTTCATCCTTCTCCCCAAATTAAATAAAAATTAATTTACAAATTATAACAACAATTTTGTTAAAATTACAAACAAAAAGGAAACTTAATGTTAAAACCTTTATTAATAGAAATCGGAGTTGAAGAACTTCCTGCAATTCCCCTTCTTAAAGAACTGCCGAATATAGAAAAAAAATGGCTTGATATTTTAGAAAAATACGATTTAAAAGCAAACTTTTCATTTTATTATACACCAAGACGTTTAACATTATGGCACAGAGAGTTCCCGGTAAAACAGGAAGACAAAGTAGAAGAAATATGGGGAGCGCCTAAAGAAATTATTGAAAAAAACCCTAAAGCACTTGAAGGTTTTGCAAAAAAATGCGGCATAGCTCCTGAAGATGTGGTTTTCAAAACTAAAGGCAACAAAGAATTTTCATATTTCCAAAAAGAAGTACAGGGAAAAGAGGCTAAAGAACTGCTTCCTCAAATGATTAATGAATGGCTGCATTCTTTAAATTTCGGAAAAACAATGAAATGGGGAGTATGCGAAGAAGAATTTATAAGACCAGTCAGATGGATTTTATGTATGTTTGAAGATGAAACCGTCGAATTTAACGCTTACTGTGTAAAATCGTCAAATATTACAAAACCTCATAGAATTTTTAAAGAAGACATACAAATAAACTACGTGGGAGATTATTTCTGCAAACTGGACAAAAACGGAGTAATTTTATACCAGGATGAAAGAAAAGCCAAGATATTAAGAGAAATAGAAAAACTTCAAAAAGAGCATAATATCACTGTGGAAATTGACGAAGACCTTCTTAATGAAATAGTTGCGATTACCGAATACCCTACGCCTCTTTTAGGAAAATTTGACAAAGAGTTTTTAGTGCTTCCCCCTGAAGTAATAATTACTTCTATGAAAGAACACCAAAGATATTTCCCGGTATATAAAAACGGAGAACTTACAAACGCGTTTGTTGTAGTAAGCAATGCATACACCGACAATTTTGCAAAAATTATTGCAGGAAACGAAAAAGTTTTAAGAGCCAGACTAAGCGACGCCCTATTCTTCTGGGAAAACGACCTGAAAAACGGCCTTAGCATTGAAGGACTTAAAAATATCGTATACATGGATAATTTAGGAAGCGTATACGATAAAGTAAAAAGAGAAGAAAATATTGCAAAAATTCTGGCGGACAAATATAATGCCGATAAAGAAAAACTGCTAAAAGCCGTTAATCTTGCAAAAGCCGACCTTCTAACTGAAATGGTTTATGAATTTACAGAACTTCAGGGAATTATGGGATATTACTATGCCAAAGCCCAGGGGATCGATGACGAAATAGCAACTGCAATAAAAGAACAGTATACGGACAGAGCCTCTAATAAAATCTCAGCATTATTAAACATTGCAAGAAATCTGGACACTTTAATGGCTCTGTTTAGTATAGGCAAAATTCCAAAAGGAAACAAAGACCCTTTCGGACTCAGACGTGCGGCAAACTACATGATTAAAATTGCCAATGAAAACGGTATACCTTTAGATATTAAAGAAATCATTAACGAATTAAAACCGGCTTATAAAGAATTCGACACAAATCAGCTGATTGAATTCATTTTTGAAAGACTGTACAAATTCTATAATATCAATCCGTCAGTAATAAGAAGTGTTCTTGCCACGGGTGAAAGTAATCTTCTTGAAATAGACAAAAAAATAAAACTGATTAACAATATGGTAAATTCTAAAGATTTTAAAGAGCTTTCAACAACCTTCAAAAGGGTTGCTAATATTGTTAAAGATTTTGATCTTAACACTATCAGTGTTGATGAGAATCTTTTTGAAAAAGATGAAGAGAGAATTTTATGGAATGAATTTAAAAAAGTAAAAGAAATAGACAACCTTGAAGAAAAACTGGACTTTTTAATTTCGTTAAAACCTCTGATTGACAAATTCTTTGATAACGTAATGGTAAATGTTGAAGATGAAAAAGTAAGACACAACAGAAAAAGCCTTATCGCGTCAATCTATAAAGAATTTCTTGATATTGCAGATATTAAAGAAATCACTCTTTAAGGAAAGCGATGAAAATAATAATAAACGGACACGAAAAAGACATAGCACAAAACACAACAATCAAGAAGCTTTTAGAAGATTTAAAAGTGCTTGATAAAACAATGGCTGTAGCCGTTAATATGAAAATTGTAAAAAAAGACGAATGGGACAAATACACTCTTCATGAAAATGACAAAATAGAGGCTCTTAATTTTGTAGGAGGAGGATAGCCCCCCTCTTTTTTGTATTATTTATAATGACAGCGTTTGACCTAAATTTTTTACAAATTATTATTTAGATATATATTATTTATTTTAAATTTTTCTTTTATCAACAGCTAGTGTCTGTCACTAAATAGATAAAAGAAGCAAAGGAGTCTTTATAAATCCCTTACTTTCTAAATATAAAGACCCCTACCTGTCCAAAGTTATAACTGTCATGTTTTAAAGTGCTGAATCCGGATTCTTCAAAAAGCCCTATTAACTCGCTTGGAGTATAAAAATTTTCTATAGAATTAGGAAGATACTCATAAGCTTCTTTATTCTTACTCAATATTCCTCCGATTTTAGGCAAAAACTTATTTGAATAAAAATCCACACATTTTCTGAATTTGTTAGGATTTTCAGCTTTGACAAATTCAAGCACCAAAACAATTCCTCCGGTTTTCAGCACTCTGTGGAATTCGCTTATAGCTTTTTTAATTTCCAGTACGTTTCTGATTCCAAAAGAAATGCTTATACCGTCTATCGTATTGTTTTGACAAGGTATATCCGTAGCGTAGGCATTATAAAATTTTAAACTCGGAAACCTGTTTTTTGCTACTTCAAGCATTCCCACGCTAGGGTCCAGTCCGCAGATACGAGTAGATATATTCTTTTTAGACGCTTCTTTTTGCCATATTTCAATCATATCGCCTGTACCGCATGCAACATCCAAAATTTTCACTTCTTTTTTATCAATTGCGTTTAATGCGTCTTTTATAGCGTTCTGACGCCATTTTTTATCTATTCCGAATGTCAAAACCCTATTTACAAAGTCATATCTGTTTGCAATAGAGTCAAACATTCGGACTATCTGTTCTTGTTTACTCACAAAGCCCCCTCATAAATAATTATTCATTTATGTAATTTTAGCAAATTCTCGGCAATAATTCACCTTTTGGCAGTTCAATATATCTTTTACTTCCCCAAGGAGATTTTAACACAACCTTTTTATCGCTGTTTACGCTGCCTATAATACTTGCAGACGAATTAAATTTTCTTAATATTTCTTCAGCTTTTTGAGCATCTTTTTTATCAACTGCGACAATAAATGTTCCTTCATTTGCCAAATCCAGAGGCTCAAAACCGAAAATCTCACAAAGACCTATTACCTCATCAGAAATCGGCAGTTTATCTTCATACACCTCAATACCTACATTACTGGCCTGTGCCCATTCATTTAGAACGGCGCTAAGCCCTCCTCTTGTGGCATCTCTCATCGCTTTAATATCAATATCCGCATCAATAAGAGCTTTTACTTCGTCCCATAAAACTTTACAGTCGCTTTCCAGATCCGTTTCAACCTCATATCTGTGTGCCATTACGACCGTTCCGTGTCTTCCGATATCACGGCTTACAATAATAACATCGCCTTCTTTTAAATTATGTGCGCTTATTCCAGGTTTAATAATTTTCCCTATTCCGGAAGTATTTATAAATATCTTATCAACACTTCCTGCCGGAACGACTTTCGTATCACCTGCGACAATCTTAGCTCCCGCTTTTTCAAGTTCTTTTGCCATTGTTTTTACAATCTTTTCAAGCTCGCTGAATTCAAGCCCCTCTTCAATCATAAACCCACATGTCAAAAACTGCGGCTCGGCACCCATCATCGCTAAATCGTTGCATGTTCCGGCTACCGCCAGCTTTCCGATATTTCCTCCGTTAAAAAATATAGGACTGACTGTAAAACTGTCAGTTGTAAATGCCGTTTTTCCGTTCATTTCCACTACAGCCGCATCTTCAGCCGATTCCAATACAGGATTTGAAAAATTTTTATAAAACAGGTCGTTTATTAATTTATTTGTTTCTTCTCCGCCGCCGCCGAATGCCAATGTAATTTTCATTTAAACTCCTTATTATCTTGCATATCTGTAATATGCGTTACATGCACCCTCATCACTAACCATACAGCTTCCAAGCGGGCTGCTAGGCGTACAGGCGCTACCAAACACTTTACAGTCGGTAGGTTTTGCAAGCCCTCTTAAAATCTGTCCGCAGATACACAGTTTATGATCGTCAATAGGTTCGTTTGGCAATATGTCTGCAAATACTTTTTCAGCATCAAACTCGGCATATTCCTCTCTTAATTTAAGAGCGCTTTTAGGAATATCCCCAAGCCCTCTCCATCTGAATGTATCTCTTACGTCCATATACTTGTCTATCATTTTTTGAGCAAGAACGTTTCCGTCCCATGTAGTAGCACGTTTATACTGGATTTCAACTTTAGGCTCGCCTTTTAATTTTTGCCTTACAAGCATCAAAATACTTTCCATAACGTCAACCGGTTCAAAGCCCGCTACAACGACAGGCGTATTATATCTGTCAACCAAAAACTGATAACTTTTTGCACCGATTATAACACTCACGTGGCTAGGACCTATAAATGCGTTAATCTTTGCTTCTCCGCTGTCCATAATTGCTCTCATAGGAGGCGGGACAAGAACGTGGTTAATATGGTAATAAATATTCTTAACACCTTCTTTAAAGGCTCTTTCCATTAAAGCAGCCGTCATAGGAGTTGTTGTTTCAAAACCTATAGCAAAGAACACAACTTTTTTATCAGGGTTTTCTTTTGCGATTTTAAGCACGTCAAGAGTTGAATGAAGAGGTCTTACATCAGCTCCTTCCGCCCTTACTTTGGCAAGAGAGCTTTTGCTTCCGGGAACTCTTATCATATCTCCCAGAGTAGCTAAAATCACACCTTCCTGTTTTGCAAGCTCAATCGCGTGGTCAATTCTTTCTTTTGGCATAACGCACACAGGACATCCGGGACCGTGAATAAACTCGATATTATCCGGAAGCAGCTGCTTAATTCCGTATTTCATAATCGTATGTGTATGACCTCCGCAAATTTCCATAACCCTCATAGGTTCTTTAAGATCTTTTGCTTCTTTTCTTATTAGTTCGGCTAACGTTTTCATAGCCGTAGGATCTCTGAATTTAAAATATAAATCTTTAAGTGTTAAATCGCTCATTTTTCAGCTCCGTTATTTTTTTATTTGTTTTCCTCTTCTTCCGGTTTGTATAATAAAGGACCGTCTTCTGTTACAAGCCGTTCGGGATCTATTTCAAAATCCTCGTTCATGGCGGCTTCTGCAAGCATTTTATACACCTCTATACTCTCGAGCGCTTCTTTTTCGTCTATTTTACCCATTGCGTATCCAACATGGATAAGCACATAATCGCCAGGTTTAACTTCTTCTTGAATCAAGTCAAGGCTAACCTGTCTTTTTACGCCTAAAGTATCAACTTCCGCTATGTTGTTTTCATCTATACTCAAAACTTTGCTAGGAATTGCCAAACACATATTTTCTCCTTTTTTTTGCGCTCAAAATTACTGATTTTTGAGCGAGTTTAAATGTTCTTCTCTTTTTTGCTTAATCCATTCGATTATTTCATCCAAACCTTCGCCTGTTTTATTATTAAGCAGCACTACAGGCACTCCTGGTTTTAGTTTTCTGGCATTTTCAATTGCTCTGTCGATATCAAAATCAAAATAATCAACCATGTCCGCTTTTGTAATAACAACTATGTTGGCTTTTCTAAACATTACAGGATATTTCTCAATTTTATCGTCTCCTTCAGGCACACTTACAAATACCATATTGTAATGTGCTCCGACATCATAGCTTGCAGGACACACAAGGTTTCCAACGTTTTCTATAAAAGCCACTTCAACATCATCAAAAGGAAATTCAGGCATAGCGTGTTTAACCATTCCGGCGTCAAGATGACATGCTCTTCCTGTTTGAAGCTGAAAAGACCAGATACCTTTGTTTCTAATTCTCTCTGCATCTCTGCTTGTTTCTAAATCTCCCTCGATTACCCCGAATTTATAAGGCAGTCTGTCCGCCAGATTTTCCAGTGTGGTAGTTTTACCGCTTCCGGGAGAACTCATCATATTAAAACAAGTAATTTTATGTTCATCAAAAGTTTTTCTGATTTCATCCGCCATTGCGTTGTTTTTAGAAAGAATTTTCTCAATTACCGTAACTTTGTGAGATAATTGAGGATTATTTTTAATATCTTCGTTAATTGTTTCATGTTTATGATCATGACTGTGTCCAGTTGAACATCCGCAGTTTTCACACATATTCACTCCTTATGAATTGTAATTTACCGGTATTATACACTGAAAATTTAAAAAAAACTTAAAATTTGATTTTTCTTGTATATGTTTTGGACTGTTAGAAGTGTAAATGATAGTGAGAATGTATAAATTTTTTATGTTTGTGTTTATGTTTATGAATAAGATTAGCTTCAACCAAAGTGTCTATATCTCCCATCAACTGTTCCATATCCCCGTCATATATTATTTTATGTTTTTCACTCATTACAACGGCTCTGTCACTGAGTTCATATCCTACGGCCAAATCATGTGTGGCGATTACACAGGTAAGATCAAGTTCATATATAAAATCAATAAACCACCCGGTAGTTCTTGGATCCATGGCTGCCGTAGGTTCGTCTAAAAGTAAAATTTTAGGTTCATACACCATTATTGCGCTAAGCATTACTTTTTGTTTCTCCCCGCCGCTTAACTCTAAAGGAGATTTTTTCAAAAGTTTTTCTATTCCGAATTTTTTTGCAATACTGATTACCCTGTCATCAATATCGTCAAAACCGAACTCTTTAAGAGAAAAAGCTATTTCATCGTATACTGTAGGATTAAATATCATAGCTTCCGGGTTTTGAAACAGAATTCCGACTTTGCTTCTGAATTCTTTTTTTACGTTTCTTTTTTTTATCAGTTTTCCCTCAAAATAATATGCCCCTTTTTTCAAAAAATACAGTCCCGCCATTACCCTTAACAAAGTAGATTTACCGCTTCCGTTATTTCCTAAAAGAATAACTTTTTCTTTTTCGGTGATATCGATATTTATATTATCCAACGCCAGATAATCTTCGTAATAATAATATCCGTTTTCAATTTTTACCAGATTTTCCATATATTCTCCCAATTATTACATATCAGTTATCAAAAAAACCTCTTGCTTTCATCGCAAGAGATTTTTCTTTGGAATCTTTCATAGCTTTTTTGAAAAAAAACTGAAAAGTATTTGCAATAAACGTTTTTTCTTTATCCCTTAAACTCACAACTCTTGATTTAAAAGCCATTCTGAAATCTTCAAATGTTTTTTTGTAAGAAAAGATCTGAGAAAGAGTCATTGTCATCAAATAACTCAGATCTTTTGAAAAAGAAAAAAATTCCACAACATTGACTTTATCAAAAAACCAGAAAACAAAATATGTCAGCATAAACACTTTCATGTTTATATAAACAATATAATACCAAGGGTCAATACCTTTTATATATGACATAAGAA
This sequence comes from Nautilia abyssi, assembly GCF_055388085.1. Classification (NCBI taxonomy): domain Bacteria; kingdom Pseudomonadati; phylum Campylobacterota; class Epsilonproteobacteria; order Nautiliales; family Nautiliaceae; genus Nautilia; species Nautilia abyssi. The sequence continues at coordinate 765,787 of NZ_AP042376.1, forward strand.
TATATCCGATACTGACCCCGAAATTAAATAAAAAGATTGAAATAATCACTTTCTTACTTCTTCTGATTATATTTTTATAGTCAATTATAAAAAGCAGACATATTACGGCGGCAATTATTTCAATCTTTTTTACATACAAAAAAGCAAAAAAGAAAAGGATAAAAAGTATTCTCAAGCTTTTTTCCTTTTTACCATAAGGTATATGAAGTAATAAACGGCAAATACGAGTATAGCTCCGACTATAGCGCTAACATAGTATCCCAAAACGTCATTTGCTCCCGGAAGCGAATAATCAGGAAGCAAATGTTTTAAATGAATTGTATTTTCGATTTTAGCAATACCCTGAGGCATAAAACCTAAAACCTGTTTAAAATAACTGCTGTCCCATTCACCCCAAGCAGGAGCGTCTGTTAATAATCCTAATGGTACTAACGCAATCAATACACCTAAAAGAATAAAAAGCTTCTTTTTCATGCCACCATCCTTTTTGCAGTTTTTTCACCTAAAAGCGTATAAACTATCTGAGTTAACGTACCTTCTGCTATACCGATTAATAAATGTGCACCTATCATTGCAGGAAGAGCCACTTTTAATCCGAAAGGAAAATATTCAGGATGACCGTTTGCAGCTGTCCAGAAAATAGGCTGTATACCTAATATAAATCCAACAAAAGTTGCAGATGCCAAGATTCCAACATACCCTGCAACAAACGGTGCGAATTTGAAGTTTTTAAGCGCCTGAAATACGTAATAACCAACAAAACTTCCTATAAATCCCATTGAGAGTGAATTAACAGCCCATGCGCTGATTCCTCCGTCACCGAAAACCAAAGCCTGAATTAATAAAACCATCGATACAGAAACAAAACCTACCCAAGGGCCAAACAGTATAGCTATTGCTACCGCTCCTACGGCATGGGCCGACGTACCTCCCGGAATCGGAATGTTAAACATCATAATAATAAAACTCAAAGCACTTAACCCAGCTAATGTAGGTAAAGTTTCTTCATTTAATTTTTCTTTTAATTTTTTAAATCCAATATACCATAACGGTGCCGCTATTGCGTAAGTCACCGCACAAGTAGTTGGAGATAAGAATCCGTCAGGAATGTGCATTGTAAACTCCTTTGTTAATTTTTATAGTGAATTGTAACTCATTTTTTTAAAAAAAACTTAAAAAAACATTATTCTTATATATTTTTAGAACCAATAATTAACTGTTTTTATTAATTTACAGTCCCAATTTTATACAAGTCTAATTGTTTAACACAATTAACTTAATCTTATGGCCATAGCATAACTTGTTGTTATAGAAAACAGACAAAACCGTCAATATTTAAAAAAGAATTAAATATTATCTTTATTTAATGATTAGTGACAGACACTTAACAGAAGATAAGAAGGAAAACATTTCCTTCTTGAAGAAACTTTTTAAAAGGCTTACTGAAATTTTATAAAACAAAACTTAAAGTTAGATTAAACGACCGTTCATTTACTTTATAATAATAATTTTATCATTCTTATATTCGCATATTTCTACATCTATGTCATAGATTTTTTTTATAATATCTCCATTAATTATACTTATATCACCCTCTTCTTCTATTTTACCGTTTTTCATAAATATAAATTTATCACAGAATTTTAAAGCAAGATTTATATCATGCATGACTAAAATACTCAAAATTTCTTTATTTTTGCTGTAGTTTCTAATTAATTTTAATATATTTACCTGATTTTTTATATCCAGATTATTTGTCGGTTCGTCTAAAAGCAGCACTTCGCTTTCCTGAAGAAGCGCTCTGGCAATTACAACTTTTTGCAGTTCTCCGCCGCTTAACTCATTAGTCGGAACAAAAGCCTTTTTTTCTAAATCAAGAATTTTCAGCATCTCTTCAACTTTTGCCAAATCCTCTTTTTTTGGAGAATGTCTAAAATAAACCTTTCTTCCGAGCAGCAGCGTATCAAATACGTTTAAATATCCGCCTTCGCTTTTTTGATTGACATAGCCTATCTTTTTACCCAGTTCGGCATAATCAAGTCTGTGTAAGTCCTCTTTTCCTAAATAAACGGTTCCTTTTTTAGGTTTTATTATTTTTGCTATAGATTTTAAAAGAGTGGATTTACCGGCTCCGTTCACACCTAAAATAGCAACGACCTCACCTTTTTTAAGTTCAAAACTGATATCATTTAATATCTTACTGCTTTTGTAGCAGAATCTTAAATTGTCAACACTGAAAATCATTTTATTTCCTGTACAGTTTTATAAGAAGTATTAAAAACAAAGGTGCGCCGATAAAAGACGTAAGTATCCCCACCGGAAGTTCTATAGGAGAAAGAAGCATTCTGGAGCCAATATCGGAAACAAGCAGCAAAGTCGCCCCTATAATTGCGCTAAGAGGCAGTAAAAACCTGAAATCTCCGCTGACAAGTCTTGCAAAATGCGGTGCTATCAAACCTATAAATCCTATAATTCCAAAATAAGCCACACTGACAGAACTTAACAAAGTAGCAATTAACAAAGAAACTAATGTCAGTTTTTTTACATTTACACCGACATTTTCACTTTCCGATATGTCCAAAGCGTTAAAATCCCATTTTTTAAAATAAAAATAAACCGCACTGCCGGCAAAAATCAAAGCCACGATACCTATACTGAAATATTCAGCTTTACTTAAATCTCCAAAACTCCAGTTTATTATATTGCTAAGCTGCAGATCATCTGCAAAATACTGCAAAAACATACTTGCACTCCCAAAAAGTGCGCTTATAGCTACACCGCTTAATACCAGAACTTCAGGAGAAAAACCCCTTAATCTGCTTAACAGAAGTATCATAGCCGTTACGACATTTGCTCCCAAAAATGCAAACAAAGGCAGATATAAGGATGAAAAAAAGACTATGCTCAAACTGGCACCGAACAGCGCTCCGTGCGAGATGCCGAGAGTAAAAGGAGATGCCAGAGGGTTTTTGAGAATATACTGCATTACAAGTCCGGCGACTCCTAAAGAAGCGCCTACCAATACAGCAGCGAGACTTCTTGGAAGTCTGATTTCATAAATTACAAAATATTCGCTGTTTTTAGTAAAATATGCGTTAAAAATAGATTTTATACTGTAATTAATATCTCCGACTTTGACTGATATTAAAAAAACAGCTGTTAAAACTATAAAAGCAAAAAAAATAAAAAAAATATTTTTATTAAGAATTTTTAAATAATCCTGCAATGAAAACCTTTAATATAGTTTTTTAAATCCTCCGAAAAATTTTGCCATGGAATTATAACAAGGTTTTCCTACTAAAAATTTATAAATTTCGTTGCTTTTTTCAACTATGTTAATATCTCTAAATTTTTCAGGAGCCAAAACTTTACCTATATAATACGTATCCGCGTAAGCCGTGCCGATATTTGTCATATAGTTATTATATGGAAGTATCCCGTAGATCTGTTTTTGCCTGAATGCTTTTAATTTTTTAATCAGACCGTCTTTTTTTACAAACTTCAGTCCGCTTTCGTCTATGAATATAACGTCCGGATTAATAATAAAAAGTTTTTCTTTATCTATAAAAATCTGTGATTTAGCATTTACATTTACCGCATTTGAGACTCCAAGCATTTCAAAAGGAGGAAACTTAGGCATTGTAGAAGTTATACCGTGAAGACCTTTAAAGGCGACTGCTCCGATATATACTTTTTTATTACATTTAAATTTTCTGCTTCTTATATCCCTGTCCAGCTTCTTTATAAAATTTATCACTTTATCGGCTCTTTTTTGCTTATTCAGCAAATTTCCTAAAATTTTTATAGAATTAAAAAACTTCTTATTAGCAAACGTTCCCAAATTGCCGTAGCTGATTACAATAACAGGTATTCCGGTTTTTTTAGTTATCATATCCGCTTTTTGTCTAGAAATATATCCGGCTACTATTACATCCGGTTTTAGTTTTAGCACGGCTTCCAGGTTTATTCTGGGATTTGGACCTCCCATTCCTATTACAGGAAGTTTTAAAAGTTCTTTATGAGCAAGGATATACGGTCTGGCATAAATAAATTTTTTTTCTTTTTTTTCTATTCCGACTACTTTATTTTGAGACTGTAAATATACTACAAGCCTTAAAGCTCCGGGTCCAACAGCAACAATACGCTGAATATTATCAGACACAGTTACATGTCTGTTTAAAGAATCTACTATTATTTTTGCGTTTAACGCAATTACTGCCAAAATTAACAGAAAAAATTTTTTCATTGATAACTCCAAAGAGAGGGGATTTTCTAAAAGGGTCAATAAAATCATATCATATAAACTTAAATATTTCTTAAATTTTAATTTTTCTTATATAATTTTAGAACAAAACTTTAAAGGAATAACATGAGCTGTGTTTATTGTGACCATTATATTCTGTATAAATTAAAAGACGGCTATTATAAATGTGCAAAATGCAAAAGAAAGTTTTCACCCAAAAAAATAGACAGAAAGGCAAAAATTCTGCATGCGTTTTTAATGGAACTGACCCCTTCGCAAATTTCAGAAAAATATAATTTCGCATATGCAAGCGTAGTTAAAGAAATACAGCATATACGAGAAGTTATGGCTAAAATATGTGAAGAGGAATTTCTTAAAAAAAATGAAATAACTGAATTCGACGAATATCTGTATATTCCTAAAACCAATAAAAAAAACATTCATTCAATATACAAAGCTCAGAATTTCCTGACAATCGATTACGGAGGGAAAATATACAACATTCTTCTTAACGATATGAAAGTTTACGAAAACATGGACCCGGAAGAAATAAAAAAACTTATGCGCCAGAGCCATATTATAAAAATAAAACAAAATATCAATATACCGATGTTTTGGGAATATTTTGAAAATTTCATTACGAAATTCAAAGGGATAAAAAAAGATAAATTCTTTTATTATCTAAAAGAAGCGGAATTCAGGTTTAATAAATTCAAAATCGAGGTAAAAGACATCGTCTAATCCGCTTCTTCAAAATGAAGCTCAATTCCTTTGCTTGTAGTGACAAACCCGGTTATTCTTATTTTTCCTTCATGAACCATTTTGTGGTGTTTTTTACATAAAGGTATGAGATTGTATTTGTGATGAACCGGCATATGGTCGATAAATCCCTCTTTTGCTTTTTCTTTCTCTTTTATATGATGAACGTCTTCAACCGGCTTGCCGCAAATTGCACAGGTTGTAACAAACAGGTTTTTGTTATATCTGCTTTTTTTCTTCTTCAAAAGAAGCTCTATTTCACTGTATTCGTCTGTAAGTTTTTTTCTTATATTTTCTGCCAGTTTTATAAATTCACCGTCCATGTAAATAGATTTTGCGAATTCAAGTCCGTAAACACTGCTGCCGCTTCCGTCTTTAAGTTTTCTGTCATATACGAGTTTTTCTCCGTCAAACCACACTTCAAGATGTTTTGCCACTACGTTTGAAAGATTTTTTACCTCATCTATATCCATAAGCTGATGAAGGTGTGTGGCAAACAGAAAGTTTATTTTCCTTTTTGCAAGTTTCACAATGGCACTTGCCACAATAGCCAAAGCCGAAGTTGTTTCAGTCCCGTGCGCTATTTCATCTCCCAATACAAGGGAATGCTCGTTTGCACGGTTGAATATATTTTTAAGTTCCAACATTTCAACGGCAAAAGTTGAAAGACCTTTAGTTAAATTGTCACTGGCTTCAATTCTGGTAAAAATCCCCTGATAAGGAGTAAATTCCATTTTCTCACACGGAACGAAAAAACCTCCCTGAGCCAAAAACACAGCTATTCCTACACTTTTCATAAGAGAGCTTTTACCCGAGCTGTTAATTCCGTATAAAAGCATTCCGTCATATTCGTTAAAATCTATATCATTCGGAACATAAACACCGTTTTCCTGATTTATTTCAATCAAAGGATGTCTCAGGGCTTTAAAAGATGCTTTTTTGTTTTTTAATTTAGGTTTTGAATAATTCAATTCCTTAGCAATTTTTGCACTGCTGACAGCTACGTCGATTTTGGCTATTTCATTTGCTATGTTTTGTAAAATATCAAATTCCCTTTCTATCTCCCCTAATTTCTTAATGAATATTTTACTTGTCTTTTTTATAATTTTATTTTGAAGGGCAATAATTTTATCACTTATCTCATCAATAAAATCTCCGCTTATTTTAACACTGTTTGTAAGCTGCTTTACTCTCAAATCATCTAAAAAAAGTTTTTCTCCGTCAATATCTACAAAGCTCTCGCTAAATTTGTCTTTAATCATATTAAATCTGTTTTTGGTAAGACTGAAATAAAACCCTTCTTTATCAAGCTGGTTAATCTCCACTTTTACATCACCCAAAGATTCGATTTTGTTTTTTATTTTTTTCAGCTGTAATATATATTTCTCTTTTTCGTCTACAAGCTCATCAAGATTTTTATCTATTCCTCGTTTAAAAAAACTTTCTTTAATCTCTTCAAACTTTACGTTAATTTTATCCAGTTCAAAATTTCTTTTTATAAACTCTACAAAAAAATCTATTTTTGTTGTTCTCTTTTTCAGCTTTAAATAAATTTCGCTTACAGATTCAAGAGAATTAAGTAAAAAAGTAATTTCAAACGGATGGAGTTTTTTAAGTTTTATTTTTCTGTCTATTTTTTCAAGATCGTATATTTCTCTCAGCAGAGGCTCAAATTCTTGATACCGGTTCAACATAAAAGCAACGGATTTATATCTTTTTTCAAGTTCCGCTTCGTCTCTGATGGGATTGAAAAGTCTTTCTTTAATAAGTCTTTTTCCCATGGCGGTTTTAGTTTTGTCTATAAGTTTTAAAACTTTATAAATTTCAAGCTGTTTTATAGGATTGTTTCCTAAATACACAAACTTGTCATCCTCGATAAGCACAGGCTCTTTAAGTTTACTTAAAAGGTCTTTATTATGGGCTATTACAAACTCAAGCAATATACCCAATGATTCAGTAATTAAAGGAAACTTTTCAAAATTCATTACTTCAATGGGACTCAGCAGACTCTGAATGTTATAAACTCTTTTAAATATCTCATTTTGATATTTTATATCCATTCTTGTTCTGTTAATTACAATGTTTTTTCCGTCCAGTTCCAGATAATTTACAATTTCATCACATTCAACGTTTTTAAGCGTAAGTATAATTTCATGACTTTTATATGTCTGAAGCAGTCTAAATAGTTCGTCCAAAGCAAAAGTCGGATCGTCTTTTGTCGAATAATTCTCATATACGTAACTTTTTCCGGTTGTTACATCTACGTTTGCAAACCCTACATGAAAAGCGGAATACTTTTCTACTATTATTGAAGTTACGTAATTTTCAGGAGTTTTTGAATATTCAAGATTTACACCTGGAGATATTATTTCACTAAGATATCTTTTGACATTTGGCGGAGTTCCTTTTTGTTTTATCAGAATAATTGTATATCTGTTTTCTTCTATAAGTTTTTCAAGATAGCGATCAAGCGCATGATTTGGAAATCCTGCCATCAGAGGGTTTTTAACGTCAATTTCGGGAATGGATTTATTCTTTTTTGTAAGCTGTATATTTAATACATTTGCAATTTCCCTGGCTTTTCCGACTCCCTCGGCCTCATAAGTTTCAAAAAATGTTCCGACTTCCATTAATACTACGGCATTGGGATATATATCGTCATAATATTTTTGCAGGTCAAAATATATCTCGGTTAAAAGTTTTTTAGACGAGAGTAGTTTATTAACGTCCATAACAGCCTTTTTTGTGTATAATTATACACAATTTTCTAAAGGCGGATTATGGATATTTTGCATATTGCCGTAACACTTTTTCTTATAATGGATCCTTTTGGCAACTTTCCTGTTGTTTTATCTTTATTAAAAGATTACGACGAAAAACAGAAATTTCAAATAATTATCAGAGAACTGATATTTGCTTTTATTGTTATTTTTATTTTTATCTTTTTTGGAAAAAGCATTATGAGTTTCCTGGGACTCAGGGAAGAGTCAGTATCAATCGCCGGAGGAATAATTCTCTTTTTAATTGCGCTTAAAATGATTTTTCCAAGCAGTGAGCCGATGTTCGGAAAAGAAAACGAACTTTATCTGGTGCCTATTGCAATTCCTATGATTGCAGGTCCTTCACTGCTGGCAACACTTATACTGTTTTCTTCACAATATGGTATAGGCTTAGTCCTTGGAGCATCCTTTGTTTCATGGACATTAAGCGCTTTTATTATTATAATTTCACTCAAATTTTCTAAAATTATCCCAAACCGCGTATTCAGCGCTGTTGAAAAACTGATGGGTATGCTTTTAATCTCACTCTCCGTCCAGATGTTATTGGACGGAATCGCAAAATATTTACATTTTTAAGGAGTTAACATGAAAAAATTAATCACACTTGCATTTATCGCCACTTTTTCACTCGCATTCAACTGGAACAGTTTAGTAGGAGTTTTCAAAAAAACGGTTAATACTTTAAGTTACACCATTGCTACAAGCGGAATCAATCCTAGAGTATATGAATTTGACACACAGGGATATCCTAGAATGCATTGCGTTGTAGTATTCAGAGACGACCCAAAAGCCGCTCCAGCCATGCAGTGTATTGAAACAAAACCGGAATACATTAAAATGAACGAAAAACTGAAATGAAAAAATTTCAAAAATCAAAAGTACTGTTAATATCGTTTGCTCATTTTACACATGATATATTCTCTGCACTTCTGGCACCCATACTGCCTCTTCTTATAAGTAGACTTGGTATCACTCTTACAGAAGCGTCATTTTTGGATATAGCAAGAAAAGTGCCTTCACTTTTCAATCCCTTTCTGGGACTGATAGCTGAAAGAAACGACGCAAAATATTTCGTAATCCTGACACCGTCAATTACGGCGGTTTCAATGGGGCTCTTAAGCCTGACATCATCTTATGCAGTAGCTCTTTTTTTATTGTTTGTTGCGGGACTCAGCGCAGCGTTCTTTCATATTCCAAGCCCTACGATGATTAAAGAGTTTTCAGGCAAAGAGAGCGGCAAAGGGATGAGCTATTTTATGGTCGGTGGTGAGAGTGCCAGAACCGTAGGACCGATTTTGGCAGCCGGGGTAATTTCTCTTTGGGGGCTTGACGGTATCTGGAAGCTGACACCTATTGGAATCATTTCAAGTCTTTTTTTATATTACAAACTTAAAGACTACAAAACTACATTTAATGCCAAAAAGTTTGAAAAAGGCGAAATCAAAGGTGTCTTAAACAAAGTCAAACCGTTTTTTAAAATGCTGACTCTTTTTATTATGTTCAATTATACGTCAAAATACGCCATGTCACTTTATTTACCGCTTTTTTTAACTCATCACGGCTACAGTGTCGAGAGCGCAAGTATTGCTTTTGGTATATTACAGGGTTTCGGTATTTTAGGAGCCTTTTTTGCAGGAAGATTCTCGGATAAAATCGGTCGCGTAAATATGCTGATGGTTTCCGCGCTAGGATCCGCAGTTTCTTTAATGTTTTTTTTACTGTTTTTTAAACAGTTTTTATGGTTTTTGCTTGCGCCTCTCGGATTTTTCCTGTTTACATCCTCACCGGTTCTGCTGGCTTTCGTCCATGACTTAAAAACAGACAAACCGACATTTGTCAACAGTATCTACATGGGAATAAATTTCGGAGTAAGCTCTGTTATAGTCTATCTTGTAGGACTTGTAGGGGAAAAAATTGGTCTATTTAAAACATTTGAAATTACGGTTGTATTAACATTAATTTCAATATTTTTTATAAACAGACTTAAAAAATAATCTCAACCCCTCTCACATTCCCCGCCAAATCGTTAAAAAATTCGAAACTTTCAACCTTGTCTTTTAAAAATCCGCTTAAAAGTTCTTTTTGGTTATACCCTATTTCTATTACCGCAGCTTTGTATTTCAGATCTTTTGCTTTAAGGATAAGCTCCTTTACTATATCAAGCCCGTCATCCCCTCCGAAAAAAGCCAAATCAGGCTCAAACTCATTAGGTTTTTCCCAACTGTTTTCCACATACGGAGGATTGGAAACAAGAATGTCGGCTTTTATCTCCTTTCCTTCACAATTCAATAAATCACATTTTTTTATTTCAACATCGACATTATGCAAAGCTATGTTTTTTTCAGCCACTTCAATGGCAGTATCGCTGATGTCTGTCGCAATAACTTTGGCATTTGTATGCTTGGCAATTTCTATCGCAATCACCCCGCTTCCCGTACAGCAATCCACTACCTTACACTTTTCACTTTTCGTTTTACACTTTTCATTTATTAACTTTATCGCTCTTTCCAGCACTGCCTCCGTATCATCCCTTGGAATCAGCACACCCTCTTTTATATAAAACCTGTCCCCGTAAAACCAGACTTCCTCAAATATATATTCAATCGGATACCCTGATTTTACTTTTTGCAAAATCTCAACAGCTTCTTTCGGCACTTCCAGATCATCATGCAAAAACAGCCATGTTTTGTCTTTGTTTAGTACTTTTTCAAGTATGTAACTGCCGTTTGTTTCTTTTAAAAAATCTTTTATTTGCATTATTAAGCCTTATTTTATATAATAAATACATAATTTTTTAGAATTGTATAATATAATTGAGGGGGAGGGGTAATAGTGAAAAAATTACTGTTATTAATTATTATAATTTTATTAAAATTAAACGCTAATAATTATAATCAGACTATACATATATGTGACGATGAAAATGAATGGCCGCCATTTACTTACTATAAAAGAATTGACGGGCATAAAGACAAACAACATTTAACTGGCGCTATGACTGAATTTTTAAATGTTATTTTTAAAAAAATAGGTACAAAATATACGTTAACCTTAATGCCTTGGAAAAGATGTACTTATCTTGTCTATTCATACAAAAAAGCCTCTAAAAAATATGAAATGTTTATTAACGGTACATACAATAAAGACAGGGCAAAAAAATATTATATCAGCAAACCTGTGTATTTTACATATCAGGCTGTATTTTATTCAAAAAATAAATATCCAAATGGAATCATTCATAACGGAAAATGGAATATCAATAAATATAAAATATGTGATGTAAACGGTTATAATATTAATTCCTATTATACTAAATTAGGTTTAAAAAAAAGCAAAAAAATAGACCAGGAAGCTGGAAGCTTTGAAAGTGTACTTAAAAAGATTTCAGTAGGCAGATGTGATCTTGTAGTTGCTTCTGAAGCAAATATATACGGTGCAGAAAAAATTGGAAAATATAAAATACCAAAAGATATAGCAAGTCAAAGAATACCAAATTTAAAACCTACAGCGTTTTATATTTTTATTTCAAAAGACTATCCAAATGCAAAAAAACTGTTAAAAGAAATAAACAAGGCAATTGATGAATTGAAAAAAGACGGTACTTATAAAAGAATTTTTACCAAATATAATGTATATTAATTTAAACTAGCCTCACATCCACAAAACTGCCGTTTTCAAATTCGTCAAGTTTTTCAATCGTTTTAACAATTCTTTCAACTCCTTCTTCCAGACTTACACGTCCGGCTTCTACCCTGTCAAGGCTTGGAAATTTAGAATGATCGCCGCTTATTACTTTTTCTACCATATCCGTATCAATAACTCCCGGAGCCAAAGCGTAAATTTTAGAATCAATTTCTTTTGAATATATACTTACCATCATATTTACCACACATTTGCTTAAAGAATATCCTCCCCAGCCTGGGTTTCCGTTTACGGCCGCCCCGCTGCTCATAACCACTATTTTTTCAGTAAAAGGAGCAAGTTCGTCTATCAAAACCTTATTAGCCCACACATTAATATCAAATATATTTTGAAGTTCTTTAACACTCCAATACTTCATCTCTTTAATCTCACCCAATATTCCCGCATTTAAAATAGCCACATCAAGCTCATCAATTTCAAGAGATTCTACGGCGTGAGGTATTTTTTCAAATGCATTTACATCAAGCCTGTAAAACCTTACAGCATCATCAAAGGGATTTTTTCTGCCTATTGCATAAACTTCATCCCCGTTTTCAATGTAATATTTCGCAAGTCCGTATCCTATACCTCTACTAATCCCAGTTATTAATACTTTCATTTCTCATTCTCCAGCTTTTCGAGTCTTTCCAAAATAGGAGGATGTGAATAGTAAATAAACGAATATAGTTTGCTGACTCTCGGAAAGTGTTTGTTTTCGCTTACAAGTTTTTTAAGTGCGCTTGCAAGGTCTTTTTTGCTTACAAGTTCACTTCCCATTTCATCGGCAGCAAATTCGTTGTGTCTGCTGATAAGATTTACAAACGGCTGTAATACAAAGAAAATCACTTCACTGAAAAGCAGTACCAAAATAATTATATTAGCTCCTATTTTAGGCACCATAAGCTCTTTAAAAAGTGTATCGGGCAGATTTCCAAATATCGCAAATAATACAAAAAGCATCACTCCCACAACTGCAATGTTTTTGAATATATCTTTGTGTTTGAAATGACCAAGCTCATGTCCCAAAACTGCCAATATTTCATCTTTGGTAAGTTTTTTAAGAAGCGTATCAAAAAGCACTACCCTTTTAGTATTACCAAACCCTGCAAAATAAGCATTTAACCTCGTATCCCTTTTACTTGCGTCCATTACATATATACCGCTGCTCTTAAATCCGACTTTAGCCATCATATCTTCAATGGCATCTTTAAGTTCTTCATCTTCAAGAGGAGTAAATTTGTTAAACATCTGTGCAAAAAACGGATACAAAAGATTAATCATTATTACTACACCGAATGTGAATACAAATCCGTATAACCACCAGTTTTGAAAATTCTCAATAAAATATATAAGTCCTGCAAAAAATGCACCACCAAATATTATAAATAAAAAAATCTTTTTAACTTCATCCACAAAAAACATACTCCAAGGTGCCACATTAAACCCAAACCTTTTATCTATGTGCTTTTCCCAGATATTAATAGGCAAAGTTAAAATGTAGTTTATTGCAAAAAAAGCCAAAAGTAATTCAAGCTCACTAAGCAAAGAATTACTTTTGTAAAGTAAGAAATTAATAATAAACAGTCCTCCGCTTAACCAAAACACAACTAAAAAAAGTGAAATTAAAGCATTGAAAATATTAAGGGTGTGTTTATATATAGAATATATCGCTGCATCTTTATATGTTTCTATATCCATTAATACGGCACCGAGTCCAAATACATTTTTGATGTATATCACTTCTTTAATTTCCAAAATAATTTTTATAAACACATACAGCCCAAATATTCCTATCAGCAGATTTACCATACTCAACCTTTTTTATGCGAATTATAGCATTTAAACTTGATTAAAAAGAAATTTATTATCTCATAAAAAATAAAGATAATATTTACAAATTATTTGAAAGGATGAGAATGAAACATACAAACAGTAACAGACACCATAGATACCCTAAACAACTATAAGAAAAAGAAAGGACACAATAAATTAAAAAGTGCCAGACCCATATATAGGTTATTAAAAAGAGTTGATGAATAGGCAGCTTTTGGACTTACAGTATATACTATAAATCCTAGCGGGGACCTACTTTCCCACACCTGAAAGGTGCAGTATCATCAGCGCTGTAGGGCTTAACTGCCAGGTTCGGAATGGAACTGGGTGTTTCCCCTACGCTTTTCCCACTAGGATTGATACTATATACTATCAACTATTAACCATTGATAGTTAGCTGTTAAAAGTCTTGTCCATCACCGCAAGTAAAGCCAATCGGGTTATTAGTACTGGTCAGCTCAACCCCTTGCAGGGCTTACACCCCCAGCCTATCAAGCAGGTAGTCTTCCTGCACCCTCATGGGAAGGCTCATCTTGGAGTGGGCTTCCCGCTTAGATGCTTTCAGCGGTTATCCCTTCCGAGCTTGGCTACCCAGCACTGCCCTTGGCAGGACAACTGGTACACCAGTGGCTCGTCCAACCCGGTCCTCTCGTACTAGGGTCAGCTCTCCTCAACCTTCCTACGCCCACGGCAGATAGGGACCGAACTGTCTCACGACGTTCTGAACCCAGCTCGCGTACCGCTTTAAATGGCGAACAGCCATACCCTTGGGACCTGCTCCAGCCCCAGGATGCGATGAGCCGACATCGAGGTGCCAAACCTCCCCGTCGATGTGAGCTCTCGGGGGAGATCAGCCTGTTATCCCCGGGGTACCTTTTATCCTTTGAGCGATGGCCCTTCCACTCAGAACCACCGGATCACTAAGACCGACTTTCGTCTCTGCTCGACCTGTTTGTCTCGCAGTCAGGCTGGCTTGTGCCTTTACACTCTTCTGACGATTTCCAACCGTCATGAGCCAACCTTTGTGAGCCTCCGTTACTCTTTAGGAGGCGACCGCCCCAGTCAAACTACCCGCCAGGCACTGTCCCCCAGCAGGATTACTGCTGCGGGTTAGTAGGCAGGATATCCAAGGGTGGTATCTCAAGGGCGGCTCCACCCGAGCTGGCGCCCGGGCTTCATAGCCTCCCACCTATCCTGCACATGGATATCCCACCTACAATGCCAAGCTGTAGTAAAGGTCCACGGGGTCTTTCCGTCTTGCCGCGGGTAGGAGGAATTTTCACCTCCACTACAATTTCACTGGATCCCTCCCTGAGACAGCCCCTCACTCGTTACGCCATTCATGCAGGTCGGTATTTAACCGACAAGGAATTTCGCTACCTTAGGACCGTTATAGTTACGGCCGCCGTTTACCGGGGCTTCGGTTCACCGCTTCGCCTTACGGCTAACGGATCCCCTTAACCTTCCGGCACCGGGCAGGCGTCACACCCTATACTTCCTCTTGCGAGTTAGCAGAGTGCTGTGTTTTTGGTAAACAGTCGGCAAGAGCGCTGCGCTGCGACCCCTTTCGGCTCCACCCGCTAGGGGCTTCACCTACTCGGGGCACACCTTATCCCGAAGTTACGGTGCCAGTTTGCCGAGTTCCTTAGGGAGGGTTCTTCCACGCGCCTTAGAATACTCATCCCGCCTACCTGTGTCGGTTTGCGGTACGGGCTACTAATAGCTCAAACGCCTTAGAGGCTTTTCTCGGCACGACGGCATCACCGATTCCCCCTCCGCTCCGAAGAGCTTTGGGGGCCTGTCAGGTCTCGGCCTAGCGTGAGGCGGATTTGCCTACCTCACAGCCTACACCCTTCGAGCCACTATTCCATCAGTGACCTCGGTTAGCCCTATGCGTCCCCCCTTCGGCTCGCTATTAGTAGGTAACGGAATATTAACCGTTTTCCCATCGACTACGCCTTTCGGCCTCGTCTTAGGTCCCGACTAACCCTACACTGACGAGCATCGTGTAGGAAACCTTAGGCTTTCGGCGAACAGGATTCTCACCTGTTTTATCGCTACTCATGCCTGCATGCTCACTTGATGCCGCTCCACTGCTCCTTACCGGTACAGCTTCGACGCTGACATCAACGCTCTCCTACCACTCCAGTCCAACTGGAATCTACGACTTCGGCGGATAGCTTTAGCCCCGTTATATTTTCGGCGCTCCCCCGCTCGACCAGTGAGCTGTTACGCTTTCTTTAAAGGATGGCTGCTTCTAAGCCAACCTCCTGGTTGTCTAAGCAGGAAAACCTCCTTTTCCACTTAGCTATCACTTGGGGGCCTTAGTCGGTAGTCTGGGTTGTTCCCCTCTCGACATAGGATTTTATCACCCTACGCCTCACTGCCAAGATTCCACCGTAGGTATTCGGAGTTTGACAGGGTTTGGTACAGCTGTGGGCCGCCCTAGCCCTATCAGTGCTCTACCCCCTACGGCTACGTCTTGACGCTGCACCTAAATGCATTTCGGAGAGAACCAGCTATCACTGAGTTTGATTGGCCTTTCACCCCTATCCACAGGTCATCCGAAGGCTTTTCAACGCCTACCGGTTCGGTCCTCCAGTGGGTCTTACCCCACCTTCAACCTGCCCATGGATAGATCACTCAGCTTCGGGTCTGCAGCCACTGACTATATCGCCCTATTCAGACTCGCTTTCGCTTCGGCTCCTCCTCTCGGATTAACCTCGCCAGTGACCACAACTCGCAGGCTCATTATGCAAAAGGCAGTCCGTCACCCTTGTCCGAAGACAATAGGGCTCCGAATGATTGTAGGCAAGCGGTTTCAGGTTCTATTTCACTCCCCTCACCGGGGTTCTTTTCACCTTTCCCTCACGGTACTTGTGCACTATCGGTCTGGAAGTAGTATTTAGCCTTGGAAGGTGGTCCTCCCATCTTCACTCAGGATAACACGTGTCCCGAGCTACTCGCTAGGTCTCTGCTTAGTCCCACCAACAGATTTTCGAGTACAGGGCTTTCACCTTCTGTGGCTTACCTTTCCAGGTAATTCCTCTAATCTGTTGGCTACACAGAGACGGGCTACTCCGATTTCGCTCGCCGCTACTTTCGGAATCTCGTTTGATTTCTTTTCCTCCGGGTACTGAGATGTTTCACTTCCCCGGGTTCGCCCCCACTTACGTGGGTGACCGGTGTCTCCACCGGCCGGGTTCCCCCATTCGGATATCCAGGGATCAACGCTTCTTGGCAACTCCCCCTGGCTTTTCGCAGCCTAGCACGTCCTTCTTCGCCTCTTCCAGCCTAGGCATCCACCGCTCGCCCTTAGTAGCTTTCTCGCGGCGTGGACAAGACTTTTAACAACCAACTTTCAATGAACTCTCTTACACTCTCTAAAAGTGTAAAGCTAAAAGTGTATCTCACACTC
>NZ_AP042376.1:785000-1335000 GCF_055388085.1 Nautilia abyssi
AATCTAATCTATCACCTAAATTGTTGGGCATTGCTGAAGAAGAATAACCTGTAAATTCAACCCTTTTAACACCATAGGCGGATAAATTTAATTCAGGACTGTAATCAGAAACAATAGCACCGATATAATATTTTTTAGACATAGGATTTATAGCTAGTTCACTAAGATGTGAATATCCTTCATCAAAATTTGAAGAAGAGGAATTTGACGGAGAATCGCTAAAAATATAATAATATATTGTGTTTCCAGTATTAGTAATTTTTAGATGCCACCATTGTTTAAACCAGTATTTAGACCTATTTTCTTCCATAGCCGTATTTGAGTTTGGAAAAGGCTGATATTTATCATCTTTTAAAGCAAGCGACTGTGTAAATTTAATATTTTTCATTAGCATATCAGCAGCAATTTGGAGTTTATTTGGAGTAAAGTTAAAAGTTAAAGCAGCTACAATTATCCCTATAATTATAATAACTACAAGGAGTTCAATCATTGTAAAAGCAGAAGAAAAATTACAGTTCTTCTGCTTTGTCAACTTGATATAAGATGTCATCCCATGGGTGTCTGTACATTGGCATTCCGAGTCTTTTTTCATCAAGAATGTGTCCGATAAATCCAATACTTCTTCCAACAATAAAGAACGCATTTAATGTCCCACTTTCAATAAATTCTTCAATTTCTTTCTCAGTATACCCTAATGCTCTCCACATGTCAACCATTAATATACCAATAGTTCCGTCAACGTTTAGGATTAAGTTTTCTTTTTTAGAAGTTGTTTCTTTTTCAACTTCAAGAGCATAATCTAATAACGGAGTTGCAGGGAAAAATTCAGATGCATATTTTTTAAGACCTTCAACTCTTTTATCAGGGTTTCTTACAGATTTGATTCTGTGTCCGATTCCCGGAATTGGAATACCTTGTTTTTTCATATAAGCAAGGAACTCTTTAGGGTTCATTCCGTTATCATGTGCAAATTTGAAATATTTAGCTGCACCGTCAATCGCACCACCGAATCTTGGACCGATTGTAAGTAAGCCGGTAACTAAACTTTCAACTACAGATTTACCTGCTCTTGCAGTAACTTTTGCGTTATGTGCACCTGACACCGCAGGACCGTGGTCTGCAACAGTTTTGATTACAGTTTCAATAAAATCAGTTGCCCATTTAGGATATCTTTTTTTGAACCAAAGAAGTGAAATTACATCACCTATGCTGTATCCTGTATCAGGAGTAGCGACAGCACTGATTGGAATACCAGCATAAACCGCTTCTTCACCTCTGTCGTCAGAAATTGTACATACAAAGTTTCTAGGTTTTCTGATTTTACCAGCTGCTAAAGCTTTTGCATAATCTTCAGGAATTGGAGGAACTGTCGGCTCTTCGATATCTTCAATTTTACCTTCGCCTTTTAGCTGCTCATAAACGCCTCTAATAACATGAGGTAAATCGTTAAAGTTTTCAGGTACATGAATTCCTGCTTCTTTCATTGCTCTGTTTTTAGCTTCTGCAGTTTCTTCGTCAGCGTTTGCACTTGCACCTGCGTGACCGAACTGTACACCGCTTGAGAAGTGTTTAGCAATTGTACCGATACACCAGCCAATTACAGGTTTAGTAATTTTACCTTCTTTAATAGCTTCAATAACTTTATATTCTTCTCTACCACCAACTTCACCAAGAAGAATCATATATTTAACTTTAGGATTTTTCTCCATTCTTAACATATGATCAATAAAAACAGAACCGACAAATCTGTCACCACCGATTGCAACACCTTCTGCAATACCGTCAGCATTAAGAGCGATGATATTTGAAAGCTCATTAAATAAACCACCACTTCTTGTTACAAGACCAGCACTTCCGGCTCTGTGAAGTTTTGATTTTACAATATTTTCAATTGTACCACCAATGTTTGCAACTTTAAACGCACCCGGAGCAATAGCACCAACTGTTGCAGGTCCGATGATAGTTACACCTTTTTCTCTTGCTGTTTTATTCATGATTCTTGCATTTCTTTCAGGAATACCCTCAGCAGTAATCATAATTACTCTGAACTGATCCATTGCAAGAGCGTCCATTGTTACATCATAAGCTGTTCTGAATGATGCAAAGTTTAACAATACATCAGCATTAGGATGGTTTTTAACTGCATCTGCAGTTGATCTGTAAATTGGAATCATTACTTCATCAGTACCGAAAAAGAATTTTTCGAATTTGTTGCTGCTTGTTGGAGCAACGATTGCCGCTACTGACGGTTTTTCTCTTTTAATTATATAGTCATAATCAAGCATTCTTTGGATTGCAGATTTGTTGTTGTTCCAAAATATTGCCTGTGTGTCCCTTGTAAATAATTCGTTAGCCATTAGTTCGCTCCTTTTTTATCTTCTTCAAGTGCCATTCTTACGATATCAGTAATATGAGTTTCTGGTCCGTATACTTCGATTGGAAGGCCAAGTCTTTCTGCTGCCGCTTTAATATCTTTAAGACCTTTTTCGTAGTTAGGCCCGCCTCTTCTTACGTAAATTCTTGTTCCAACGTCTTTCATTTTATCTGCATATTTTTCAAATGCTTGAATAATACCTGTAAATGTTTTTGCTACATCTGTAAAGTTAGCAATAGCACCACCGATGATTAAGATTTTATCTCTGCCTTTTGGATCTTTTTCTCTTGTCATTAAATCAAGTACTGTTTCAGTATAGAATCTTGTTTCATCAGTAGTCGGACCACCAGAATATTCTCCGTAGTTTGCTAAATCTTCAACACCTCCAGCCATATCAGCAATAGTGTCAGCATAAACAACTGAAGCACCACCACCGGCTACAAGAGTCCAGATTCTTCCTTTAGGGTTAAGAATTGTTAGTTTAAGTGAAGCACCGCTTTTTGCATCAGCTTCGGCGATAGCTTTTTCTTCAGGTGATTTCTCAGGCATACCGAATGGTGTCGGGAATTCAATATCACCCCATTTGTCTTTCATCATAAATCCGGCAGTATCGTCTAATCTTGCAACAAGGTCAAGTAGATAAACATTGTTTCCTACGATAACTACAGGGTTGATTTCAAGATATGCAAAGTTTAGATCTCTAAAGAATTTGTAGAAATTAATTGCAAAGTTAGCATATACGTCTTTTTTATCAGCCGGAATATCTGAAGGAATATTTTCTTTTACAAGTTTTTCGATTTCTTCGTCACTTGCATCGATAGGAATTTTTACTTCAGTAACTTTATCCCAGTTTTCTTCAACTTCCATACCACCGTGTGCTGAAAGATAAAGTACGTCGTTTACTTCATCAAAAGTCGTAGCGGCAATATAATATTCCTCATCTTCTCTATGAGGTGTGAAAGGCTCTACAATAAAGTGAGTAAGCTCTCCGCTTTGTCCGCTAAGAAGTGTAACCTTTCCGCTTCTTTTTTCATCAATCCATTTAGCTGCGTCTTCAAGAGTTACATCTCCAGGTTTATTAACTTTGAATAATACTAAACCGTTTTTTCCTCTTTTACCAAAAAGCATATCAGGTTTGGCAACTAAAGGTTTTTCGTTTAGCCATTCATATCCAGGTTCTTTTGCTTTAGCTTTTAACTCGTCTCCACTTGTTACTAAAACACTTTCAAATGGATAATTTAGTCCACTGAAGTATTTATCCCAGTTTTGGGCAAAAAGTTTTTTCCCGTCATATTCACGAATCGGTTTTTGAGCCATTAATTCTCCTTGAATTTTATTTTAGAAATTGTAGCATTAATCATAAAAGATATAAGCTTATTTTATTAATTGAAAAAAATTTTTTTATAGTGTGTTTAGTTTCGAAACATTGATTTGCATAATTTTTCTCTTTTTGTGAAAAATTGAAACTTTATTTTCCCTTTTTTCATAAATAATCATATATTTATTACCTTTTTTTAGTCCATAAAAATTTAACGCCCTAAGCAGTCTTTTATTTTTTGAATTAATAAAATCAATATTTTTGTTTTTCAATTCTGACGCTAAAGGTTTAATGAAATAATAACTGCTGCTGAGCTTTCTTGCAGGCGTATATCTGTTTAAAAAAAGCGCAATATCAAAAAAAGTCAACGTTGTAATTAAAACTATAAAAACTGTCTTGTATGTTCCTCTGAACTGAGGAAGTCTTACTCTGTACGAACTTAAAAAATATTTAACCATATAAATTACATATACCAAAGTAAACGGTGCATAGTCGTCTATTTTTATTCTTTGTCTAAATGACAATAATATTGAAATAATAAACGTAAAAAAAGCAATAAAAAAAACTATATCTCGTTTTTTGTCAAAAAACCCTTTATATATGGAAAATAAAAAGTAAATAAAAACAAAAGGAGAAAAAATTAAAAAATAAGTACCAAAAAGATCTAAAAAATGTCCTTTAGGTTTACCTCCGATATCATAATTGAAATAATTTGCATTAATAGCTAAAAACAGAAGAGACAACAAAAGAAGCACATTGTCTTTTTTATAAATTGCATAAAATATCAAAGCAAAAAACAGAGAAATAAAGCTTGAATCTAAAAAAACACATAATGCCAGCAAAATATACGAATATATTTTGTTTGTCTTATATAAATATACAAACAGCAATGTAAGAAAAATTAAATAAACTGATTTATTAACAATAATAGAAGATATTATCATCCCCGGTATCAGCATGAATATAATGGTTGCAAAAAACCTGTCTTTTTCTTTTTTTAAATAAAATTCAGTAAGTTTGTAAAAAAGTAAAACACTGCAAAAACCGACTATAATTTCAGGAACACGTAATGCAAAATCATTTTTTCCAAATAGAAAAAAACTGAAATTGAGAATATAGTTTAAAACAGGAAAATGATCAATGCTTCTAACATCCACTATTGAGAAAGAAAGAAAGCTGACACCGTACCATAACAAAAATGAATAAAAAAGGAATGAAACGGCTATAATTTTTTTCATAATTTTAAAAAGTTATCAATAATTTCTTTTCCGTATTCGCTCATAATTGATTCCGGATGAAACTGAACACCGTAAATAGGTCTGTCTTTTACCCTTAAAGACATAATTTCATTATCGTCTAATGAATAAGAAGTAGGAATAATACATTCAGGCAGTTTATCAGGATTAGCAACAAGCGAATGATATCTTGTTACTCTAAATTTATTCGGAAGGTCTTTAAAAATATCGTCTTTTATTGTTATTTGAATATCGGATGTTTTTCCGTGCATCAAATTTTTGGCTTCTATTATTTCTCCGCCGAATGCGTAAGCAATAGACTGATGACCTAAACACACTCCAAGAATCGGTTTTTGAATATTTTTTATAACTTCAACACTTATACCTGCTTCTTTAGGAGTGGAAGGGCCTGGGGAAATAATTATTTTTTCGGGATTTAGTTTTTTAATATCTTCAACACTCATTTCGTCATTTCTGATAACTTTTAAATTAGCGCCAAGTTCCAGGCAGTACTGAACAATATTATATGTAAAGCTGTCATAATTGTCTATCATTAAAATCATTAAGCGCCTTTTTATTGAAATTTTAGCAAATTAAATCTTTTTATTAAAAAATTCTTCCAATGCTTTCAAATCTGATTCAAATATTTTTTGGGCACTTTCAAACATATCAATAAGCTTTTTTCCGTACTCAGTAAGTCTGGTTCCTCCGCCGCCTTTGCCTCCGCTTATTTTTTCAACTACACGTTCTTTTGCCAGATTATTAATTATATCAACCGCATCCCATGCAGCTTTATAGCTCATTTTCATCTCTTTTGCCGCTTTGGAAATAGAACCGTATTTGTCTATTTTCTTCAAAAGTTCAATTCTGCCTCTTCCCAAAAAACTTTTTCCCTCTTTTTCTATCCAGAAATTCCCTTTAATATCCATTATATTCCTATTTTTTTATTTTTATTATATCATTTCGTAATAAATTGACAAAGGATCTTAATGTTAAAAGAAAAGCTAAAAGGCAAATATATTACACTTGAAACCACACCTCCGAAACTTCCTACAGTGGATTTAATGATAGAAAAAATCGAAAAAAGCGGAGCATTAAAATATATTGACGGATTTTCAACAACAGACTGTCCTTTAAGCAAATTGAAATATAACTCTATTATCGCTGCATATAAATTACAGGAAAAATTTAAAAAACCGGTTATTGCAACCATGACTATGAGAGACAGAAACAAAATAGCCCTTCAAAGCGATCTACTGGGGGCAAACGATTTAAACGTAACAAATATTTTAGCATTAACAGGTGATCCGGCCAATATGTCAGACCAGCCGAAAGCCAAAGCCGTAGTAGAAGGCAGCAGTATTTTACTGCTGGAAATAATCAGAGCTTTTAATAACGGAATGGATTACAGCGGTAAAGAATTTAAAATAAAACCCAAACCTATAACGCCTTTTGTCGTAAGTAATTCGTATGCTAAAAATTTTGTTTCAATAGAAAGAAAAATGTATAAAAAAATACAAAATTATGCAGTAGGAATTATAACGCAGCCAGTTTACGACTTAAACATTGTAGACAAACTATTAGAAATAAAAAATAAAATTGTTTCAGACTTCCAGGACGAAAGAAAAGAAAGTGAAATTGTTTTAGGCTTTTTTCCCATTACAAAACTAAAAACGGCTCAGTTTCTACACTCGCACGTTCCCGGAATCTATGTACCTGAAAGATGGATCGAAAAACTGATAAAAGCACATAAAATCAGTGAAGAGGAAGAATATAAAGTCGGAATGGAATTAAGCAGAAACTTATTCCAGAAACTTTTAAAAAAGCATCCTAAAATTCATATAATGACAGCAAACCGTTTTGAAACGGTTAAAGAGCTGTTTTAAAAATTGTGCGTATAGTTAATTAAAAACGTAGTAGAGGAAGCTTCATATCCCGGAGTTTCTTCAAATGTGCTGTATTCTACCGAACCGGAAACATAGTCGTTGTTTTTTAATTTTTTACCAACACTTACAGAATAACTGTTTTTATACTCCTCACCAAGATTATAAACAACAAAACCGTCTTTAGCTACTTTATATGCGGTTTTTCCTAAACTTGCATTTAACGTAGTAACCCACGGTCCTTTATAATTTTCCAGTTTTAAATCAACATTAAAATAATTATCTTTTGGAGCCGCTTCAGAATTGCTTAAATTAATATAATTTAATGTTCCTTTTAAATAAAGAGACCCTATTGCTGAATAGTAATTTCCAAAACTGTAACCATAAGACGGAGACACCTGAACTACATTTAAATTTTCATAATTAGAATAATAAATATTTAAATCGGCATCAAATTTTAAATACTGATAATATGTAACCCCGCCAAACAGCACATAATCATATGAGTTGACATATTTAGTTGTAGTCGTTGTTGTAGAAGGAGTTCTCATAGTCCCTGGATTGTATTTAACAATTGTTTCCGGGTTACTGGCAAAAATATTATGAATACCCACTCTGTATTTATAATTACTGCCTTGAAAATAATTTACTATTAATGTCAAATCCGATTGTTTGTAATCAGGAGAATCCTTATATTTCAGTCTCATAAATTCTCCGTCCAATTCAACTTTATAAGGACTTTTGTATTGAGACAGATAAACACCAAAAACGTTTGCATAATCTTTGCTGGTGTCTTTACTGTAATTTATAAAACTTGTATATGGCGTAATCTCAGTTGCAAATATTGCAGATACGGCAATTGCGCTTAAAATCAGTTTTTTCATTCCCTCTCCTTTATTTTATATCCTAAATTTTTTTGATTTTCTATTTCTATTCCCAATTTTCTCAAATGAGAAATAAGAACTTTAATAGAATCAATACTTTCTATACTGTCACATTCCATTAATATATCTTCTTTTGAAAGATACGTATTTCTGTTTTTTATTAACGTTTTTAATAGTTCATTCTCAGCACTGCTTAATTTTACCGGCTTTGAATCAATATACAGTTCGTTTGTATTGAAATTATATAAAAGATTGCCTTTTTTGTATACCGTTGATTTAGATTTAAGTATTTTTTTCTGTAAATATTCTAAACGCAAAAAAAGCTTGTCAAACTCTGAATATGTATAGCAGTAATCACCTACTTCCAGAACTTTCTTAAATATAAAACTGTCACAGTAACTGTTTAAAAAAACAACAGTCGAATGAACATAGTCTTTAATATTTATAAATTCCGAATAAAAATCAAAAGACACAATTATTACGTCATATTTTCTGTTTAATATTTTTTCATAAAAATCATTTTCATCTAATGCATACATACAGTTGAATTTTTTTAATTCTAAATCAAAAGAAGTAAAACAGAGTATTTTCATTTATTCAAATACTCTTTTGCTATAACGTTATTCGGATCAAGAATTAAAACATCTTCAAAAATCTGTTTTGCTTTTGTTTTATCTTTTATATAATATATTTTTCCAAGCTCTACCAAAAATAAAACACTTGTCGGATAAAGACTAAGCATCTTATCAGTCAGTTTAAGTGCGGTATCATATTGCTTTTTAGCTATTAAAGCCACAACTTCATAATAATTGCCGTAATAATTATAATAGTCTATTTTTAAAATAACATCTCCTACTTTCAGAGCATTATCATAATCCCCTGCAGCCAAATAAGTTCTCATGATACCAAGCTTAGCCTCTATAGAATAAGGAGCCGTTAAAGACGCTTTTTTATAATGGTCAAGCGCATTTTGATATTTCTTACTTAAATAAAAGAGCCATCCGAGTCTTAAATTCAACGTATATCCGTTCGGATATTTATTATATACAGGTATTAATACCTTGATAGCGTCTTTATAATCACCCATTTTTTCATAATTATAAGACTCATAATACGCTTTTTTTATATCAAGAGCAAAAAGTGAAATACATACGCTAATCAGAATTATCAGCTTTTTCATATATTCTCCTTAATTCCGTGTTTTCAAATTTTATTTTATCAAAGCCTTTTTCATAAAATGAAAAAGTAACTTCCCCGTATTCTGATTTTATTTTCAGCATTTCTTTATAATATAAAACTTTTTTTGCAAACATTTTAAAATTAAAAGGCAAAACAAGTTCAATTATAATTTTCTTAAATAAACCGTATTTAAACTGAGGGGGAATAACATCTTCATATTCCACTTCTTTATTTATCAACGGTATTTTGGGAGCCACTTTAAACAGGCTTTTTAACAAACTGTCTTTACCGTCATATTCATAAAAATAAAAAAGTTTCTCATCTGTATAAAAATAGAGTTTATTTTGTCCGTCTGTAAAATAAAACTCCCCTTTGTCATTCATTTTTACAGTAAATTCTATTTCTTTAATTTTACTATTATTTTTATAAATTTCATATTTAAAATAATCATCCAAAATAAACGTCAGTCTCAGTTTCATAGATTTATCCACCGTCGTTGATTCAACACTTTCATTTTTTTTAGGCAGCTCGTAAAAATAAAGCCTATTGTCTTTTATATAGTCAATAAATTTAAAAGGAATAGTCTCACTTCCCAAAACACCAAATTTCTGAACCTGGATATGAATATGAGGCTCAGGAGAATAACCGCTGTTACCGCATTTCGCAATTATATCTCCAACTTTTACATAATCCCCTACTTTTACGTTTATCGAATTTTGCATTAAATGCGAAATTTCTACAAAATATCCGTAATCGCTTTTTATAATAATATAATTTCCCCAGTTATTGGTTCTGTCCACATTGCCTATAAAGTTATCAGCCAAATCATCCCTTAACGCGATAACGTAACCGTTTACTGGAGCGGTAACAGGTTTGCCGAATGCATAATAATCTTCCAAAAACAGTCCGTCGTTTTCATAACTTTTACCGTTTTTCTTGATTACAAAATCATAAGCGTATTTCCAGTTTCCTTTATGAGTCCATTCATCGTCAAAAGCCTGATAAACAGTCCATTTTCCGGTAAAAGGCAGATTTATTTTAATATCGTTTCCGCCAAATCTGTAATAATTGCTTAAAAAAGAAATAAGTGATTTTTCGGGCGTTCCTTTAATATTGTAATTAAAATAAGCGTATCCCATACTAAAAAGAATCATAATAAAAAGAAGCGTCATAATATTAAAAGGAAGCGTATATACCGGAAGTGCGTATATATTAAAAAACACTTCCATCGCATCAATTAAAACTATTGATAAAAATATTGCCAAAAATGCAAGAAAGAAATTTTTTAAATTAGGGATTAAAAACACTCCTCCAAGAGCCATGGCTATCAGTATAAAATTAAAATTATACGGAGAATTAAGCGCTTTTGAAAAAGGTATAAAAAACGAATGGAACCATACACCTGCCCAAAATCCTGTAAAAGCAAGCAAAAACAGAATCCTTGAATAAAATAATATGATCAGGGAGATAACAACTCCTGCAAAAACATACGGAAGAAAGAAAATAGTCCCCATAGACTTAAAAAACTGTTCAAAAGGGAAATTAATATCAAAAAGCGCTTTGCGGTATAAAATATTACTCAAAAGAGAAGTATATTTTAAACTTGCAAGATAAAAAATCATACTTACGAATGCAAAAGGCAGGGATAAAAGAGGTAAAGAGTATTTAATAAACACTTTATTTATACTAAAAGACACCAAAAAAGTAAGTATAGAAAGCATAGCCGTCAAAAGAACGGTCACAACAGTAACATCAAAAAAATATCCGACCCCCATACCGACCAGCAACGAATTATATAAATAAAATCCGTATTTTAAATATTCATCCCTGACATTTATAAATTCAGCAAACATTACTGTTGCCAATATCGCAACGATACCTAATATCCCTACACTCGGAAGTAAGAAAGAAAGAAGGAAAAGTATTACCCCCGCTTTAACATCCCTTAAAAAAAGTATGGAAACATACGGTTTAAAAACAAACTTCAGTTTATGCAACATTTTAACCTTTTAAATATTCAGGAATATGTTCTTTTTCTACAATGTAATCCAAATCATCAGCTTCTTTGATAATATGGGTATTTGAATTTTTATCGATCAGAACAATTCTAGGTCTGTATCTGATAAACTGCATAGCCTGAGTCACGTTATATGCTCCAACAGGCCAAATACTTAAAACACTTCCTCTTTGCAGAGCAGGAAGCATTATATTCTCTGAAATAACATCAATATTCATGCATAAAGGTCCGTTTATCTGAGAAGGTTCGTTTAATCCTTCATATCTTTTATCCAAAGCTATTTCAAAGTTATACCAAAATGCTGTATATAAAAGATTCACTCCCGCATCTACAATATAACTTTTTTTACCGTCAGGCATTCTTTTAGCGGCAAAAACACTTGTAAGCAGATAACCCGCTTCATCAATTAAAGCACGTCCGGTTTCAAGGAAAAGTTTAGGAAGTTTTCCTTTATTTGTTTCAAATATCGCATTTGTAACGGCTTCAGCATATTCATCGGCACTAGGAACAATAACTTCAGGAGCCTGATATACGCCTTTTAATCTGTTTTTGCTGGCAAAACCTCCTCCTATATCGATATATTCTATTTCATAACCAAAATCTTTTTCAATTTTATTTTTAAGTTCTATAAGTTTTTTTGTTTCGTTTGCATACGCGTTAGCACTTAGCATAAACGTTCCGATATGAGAATGAAGCCCCGTTAAATATAACTTTTTACCTTCATAGATTCTTTTAATCGCATCATAAGCTTCTCCGTTATCAATATTAAATCCGAATCTGCTCCACTGCGGATATACTCCCGTATCCATATTACATCTGATTGCTACGGGAATTTCTATACCGAGTTCATCCGCTATTTCTTCAAGATCATTTATTTCATACCAGTGGTCAATATGAATTTTTGCACCTTCTTCTACAGCTTTTTTAAGAGCTTCTTTCGGTTTGTAAGGACCGTTGAAAATAATATTTTTACCTTCTATTCCGAGTCTTCTGGCTTTTTCATATTCAAATTCGCTTACAACTTCGGCTTTACTTCCGAGTTTATGATATATTTTGCATATTGCGTCCAGATAGTTGGTTTTATAACTCCACCAGAATTCTACTTCCGGATATCTGCTTGTAAATGCGTTTTTAAATTCCATATACTTTTCTTCTATTACTCTTTCGCTGAATACAAACAGAGGAGAACCGTACTTTTCTACTAATTCATGAACTCCAATTCCGTCAATTTCGCTTCTGATTTTCTGTGTTTTAAGTGGTGAGCCGTATTTGCTGGCCATTGCGAAATCAACTCTGTTTATTGTAGGTTTTTCATACATTTTATACTCCTTAATTTATATCTCTTTTTTTGATATTAATGCTGAAAATTTATTAAAGTCAGCCATAGTCTCTTCAACATATCTAACATACATTTTTTCCAACGGATAATCAAACTGTTCTTGAACTTTTTCCCCGTTTGCAAGTTTTAATAAAATTTTAGGAAGATTAATTCCCAACATCGTTGAAAAATACACCCATGCCGGAAATCTTGGATTAATCTCTATTAAATATATGTCTTTTCCGTCGCTCATAGCTTCAAATTCAAACGCACCTCTCCATCCGATAGTTTCGACGAACTGTTTACTGGCATTAAAAAGCTTTTCATTTTTTATACTTATGGCACTCCATACTTTCCCAAGCTCGGTTGTAGTCAGTTTTTTCATACCTACCCCGGCTATTAGTTTTTCACCGTTTCCGATTCCGACAAAATTTATTTCATTACCGTTTATAACTTCCTGAACAAGCAGTGGAAATCCCCACTCGTTGGAAATTTTATAATAATACTCAATAGCTTCATCAAGGTTATAAGCTTTATAAGCTTTATAATAATTTCCTTTTACCATTACAGGGAATCCGAGCTCCTTAGTTGCTTTTATTAAATCGTCAAGCGAAACGACTTCTATAGTCTTTGGATGTTTTACTCCCAGCTTTTTACTGAATTCCGGCAGTTTGCTTTTGTCTCTCATTTCAAAACACTCAAGAGAAGGCAAATATGTTTTTATACCTAATTCTTCTATCTCTTTTTGATATTTAATGTACAGAGGAAGCTCCGCATCCAAATTTGGTATCGCCATTTCTATATCAGATTTTTCTTTAATATCCGTTATTCTTTTTTTAAACTCATCATATCCTAAACTTGGATAAGGCATAAGATATATTTTTTCAAACAGTCCCTGATAAACACCCGGTTCATTAGGATCATAACTGAGTCCTATTAAAGAATGCTCATCCATCAAACTTTTGGCAACTGGTATTCCCGGAGCCGGATTGTCAGTGTTATTTAGTCCGCTGATAGCTATTTTCATTGAATTAGTCCGTATATTTTAAGTTTTTGGAAAAAATCTTCAACATCAACATACACGTCTCGCCAATTGGCTCCGGTGTTTTCCGCTATTATTTTTACTATTTCGTCTTTATTTTTGCCCTGTTTAAGAAGGTCAATAATTTCTTTTGCCGTTTTATTAAGCTGATAGGATGTTCCGAGTGACGGTATAAACGCCATATTGTTTTCATCAATTATCATTTCATTTAGCAGCATAGGCACTCCTTTTTTTATTTCTAAAATAATAATATAGTAAAGTTAACAAAAAGTAAATAAGAAAAGGGGAAAAGAAAGTAATTAATTTTTTTGGGATTTTTGCCAGAAATAAATAACAATCCAAATTGCAAAACCGATTGCGTAAGAAATATATTCATTAGGAAGTTTTAAATATTCAACCATAATATTCGGAAGCATAAACAGAGGCACCGCCGCTAAGAAAAGCAGCCTTTGAATAATATTCGCATGTTTAATGAAATATCCCTGTGTTGCAGAAGAAAAACTAAACATTCCAAGCATTGCCGTTACAAATATAAGAGCTATTTTAAAAGGATCGCTTATAAAAGTAAATTCATTGTAATCATATTCGTTAACACCGCTTATCAGCAGCATTTCCATATTAAAGAAAAACATAAAAGGTAAAATAGCCGTTCTTATATCATACGCAAATCCCTGAAGCCCGGTTTTAATAGGATCGGATTTTGCAATACCGGCCGCGGCATATGCCGCAATACCCACTGGAGGTGTATCATCGGCTAAGATACCGAAATAAAACACAAACAGATGCGCAGCAATTGCAGGAATAATAAATCCGTTGTCCTGAGCCAGCTGCAGCATTACAGGAGCCGTTAAAGACGCTACTACGATATAGTTGGCGGTTGTAGGCAGTCCCATTCCCAAAATCAATGAAATTAATGCCGTTAAAAGCAGTACAATTAAAATATTGCCGTTTGAAAGTGTATCAATTACATCCAAAAGCACCTGGCCTATACCTGTAAGAGTAATACTTCCGACAACTATACCCGCAAGTGCGGTAGCCAATGCAATAGGAACCATATTTCTGGCACCCATTACCATACCGTGGAATATATCAATAAAACCTTGCAGAAAATCTTCTTTTATAAGTTTTCTTCTTGCAATAAACAGAGCATAAAAAGGATACTGAATAACCATAATAACCATTAAAAGCCAGATAGCACTAAACGCTGCCATCTGGGCAGACTGCCTAAGCACAATCAACACATACATCAGATAGATTACAGGAATCAGATAATGCAGCCCGCTTATGAACGTTTTTAGTTTCGGAGGAAGATTTTTAGGGTCTTCTCCCTTGAGTCCCAGTTTTTTGCTTTCAAGATGAACGATATACAAAAGTCCCAAATAACTTACAACAGCAGGAATCGCTGCGGCAATAATAACATCGGTATAAGCAAGCCCCAAAAATTCCGCAATAATAAATGCGGCTGCACCCATTACAGGAGGCATAAGCTGACCGTTAGTAGATGCTGCAACTTCTACGGCGGCCGCTTTTTCCGCAGGAAACCCTGATTTTTTCATAAGAGGAATGGTAAACACTCCTGTTGTTACGACGTTTGCTGTTGAACTCCCGCTGATAATACCGGTCAGACCGCTTGCAACAACGCTGGCTTTTGCAGGACCGCCCGAATATTTACCAAGCATAGCGTAAGCAAGTTTTATAAAATATTCCCCTGCTCCAGCTCTTTCAAGCAGTGCACCGAATAGTACAAATAAGAATACAAACCCGGCCGAAACGCCTAACGGAACACCGTAAATACCCTCTGTGGTCAAATACATCTGAGCCATAATCTTTTCAATTGAAGCACCTTTATGTGAAATAAGTTCAGGAAGATACTGTCCGAATTTATCATAAAGTAAAAATACGATAGCCACAATACTTAAAGCAATCCCGATTACCCTTCTTCCGGCTTCAAGCAGAATAATCATAAACACAACACCGATTGCAATATCTCTAAACAGATAATCTCCCGGACGGTTTGAAAGCCCTACATAATCTATTGCGATATAAGCAGCGCCAAGCCCGCCTATAATGGCAAGTATCCAGTCCCACCACTGTATGTTTTTAAGAAATTTAGGCTTCTTGGCAACCGGATAAATTAAAAACGCAAGAACAATAGCAAATGCCAGATGTATACTTCTTACAATTGTAGAGTTGACAGGAAAATAGCTGACATACAGCTGATAAACTGACCATGTAAACGCAATAAGAGCTATTAACCAATATAGAGGTCCGCTTTTAAAATTTCTCTGCCCTTCTAACTCGGTTAATATCTCTTCTTCTAAATCTTTGTCAACCTTGCCTTCAACGGCTTCTTTTTCTATCTCGTCAATTTCTTTTTCAAGTTCAATGTTATTGATTTCAGCTTTTGACATTTCGCTCCTTTAAAATTTATTATAAATCCCAAAAAGGGAGAAGATTATAGAAGTCCCGCTTCTTTAAATGCTTTAACAGCACCTGGATGCATAATATTATGATCAAATCCTTTTAAAAGATCTTTTTTAGTTAAGTTTTTATATGCAGGGTGCATTTTTTTGAATTTGTCAAAATTGTCAAGAATAGCTTTTGTTAAGTAATAAACGGTTTTATTGTCCATTTTATCACTTGTAACCAAAATAGCTTTAACACCGTAAGTTTTTGTAGGATGATTTACTCCTTTATACATACCTGCAGGAATCACTCCCCATGCATAATATGGTTTTTCAGCCACAAGTTTTTGAGCCGCAGGAACGTTTCCTAATGAAATTAAATCTATTGAAGTAGAGTTTGCAGCATCTTTTATATTTGCAGTAGGATGTCCGACCATATAAAAATATCCGTCTATTTTTTTATCTTTAAGCGCATTTGGACATTCAGCAGCTTTTAACTGTTCAACTTTTAAATCATTTAAACTTATTTTTTTTGATGCATTGAATAATGTTTTAACAGCAGCTTCATTACCGCTTCCAGGGTTTCCGATATTAATTCTGTGACCTTTTAGATCGAAGAAGTTTTTAATACCGCTGTCTTTTCTTACTACTAACGTTAAAAGTTCAGGGTGAATTGACATAACAACTCTCTCACCTTTAAAAGGTTTTCCTTTAAATTTACCTTCACCGTTATATGCCTGATATACTACGTCTGACTGAGCAATACCGAAATCAAGCTCTCCTTTTTTAATAGCGTTAATGTTATATACGCTTCCTCCTGTACTTTCCACAGTACATTTCACACCTGTAGTTTTTTTCATTTTGTTCATAATTCTACAGATTGCTCCGCCGGTCGGATAATAAACACCTGTTACTCCGCCCGTACCTATTGTTATATACTGGTAAGCTAAAGCGCTCGTAGCAAGTACTGCCGCACTAACCATTCCTACTAAAAGTTTCTTCATAAACACTCCTTATTTTTTTATAATGTCGATAAATTATATCTTAAATTAAAAAAATTATAAGAATATATTAAAAAATAATGAAATATTATGAAGAAGGGAAAGAAAAAGTTATAATAGATTATATGTGATTATTGGTGATAGTTAGGAGCTTCTTTTGTGATAGTAACATCATGTACGTGAGATTCTTTAAGTCCCGCACTCGTAATTTCCACAAATTCAGCATTTTCCCAAAACGTTGGAATATCTTTGGCACCGCAGTAACCCATAGATGCTCTAAGTCCTCCGATTAACTGATGTACAACGTCTCTGATTCTTCCTCTGTATGGAACCATACCTTCGATACCTTCAGGTACCAATTTATCTGCAGCAGTACCTTCTTGGAAATATCTGTCGTTGCTTCCTTTTTGCATTGCTCCGATACTTCCCATACCTCTGTAGGATTTATATTTTCTTCCCTGATACATAATACTTTCACCCGGACTCTCTTCAGTTCCGGCAAGAAGACTTCCGATCATTACACTGCTAGCCCCTACAGCCAATGCTTTTGCAATATCTCCCGAATATTTAATACCGCCGTCGGCAATAATAGGAACACCGTGTTTAGCCCCTTCTCTTGCACATTCGTCAATTGCGCTTATTTGAGGAACTCCCACACCCGCTACGATTCTTGTAGTACAGATACTTCCGGGACCGATTCCGACTTTAACGGCGTCAGCACCCGCTTCAATTAAAGCTCTTGTAGCTTCCGCAGTAGCTACATTACCGCCGACAACGTCAACGTCAAATCTTTCTTTAATAGCTTTTACTACATCTAAAATACCTTGAGAATGTCCGTGCGCTGAATCCACAACAATTACGTCAACTCCTGCACCTACAAGTGCAGCAGCTCTTTCAACTCCGTTTCCGACTCCAACTGCGGCAGCTACTCTTAATCTTCCGAATTTATCTTTGTTTGCATTAGGATATGTTTTTTTCTTTTGAATATCTTTAATTGTAATAAGACCTTTTAAATATCCTTCACTGTCAATAATAGGAAGTTTTTCGATTTTATGCTGATGAAGAATATCTTCCGCTTCTTCTAAAGAAATTCCCTCTTTTGCAGTAATTAACGGCATTTTAGTCATTAAATCTTTTACGAATCTTGTTGTGTTTTTTTCAAATCTAAGGTCCCTGTTTGTAAGAATACCTACAAGTTTACCGTCCCTGTCAACTACAGGCACGCCTGAAATTCTGTAAGTCGACATAATATCAAGAGCTTTTGCAATAGTATCGTCAGGGAAAACTTTCACAGGGTCGATAATAATACCGCTTTCGCTTTTTTTAACTTTTTCAACTTCTTTTGCCTGAGTTTCAACATCCATATTTTTATGAATTACACCAATTCCTCCGAGTCTTGCAATAGCTATAGCGGCTCTTGCTTCCGTAACGGTATCCATTGCTGCAGATACCAAAGGAATGTTTAAGCTGACGTTTCTGGTGAATTTAGTAGACAAATCAACATCTTTAGGTAATACGTTTGAATATTTTGGAACCAGTAAAACATCTTCAAAAGTTAATGCTTTGTATTTTATTCTCATTTGCTTTCCTTTACTAAATTTTCAACTATTTTCGCTCCGTCAAACAGTGTCTGCTCGTCAAAATGTTTAGCTATAAGCTGTAAACCGATTGGCATATTGTTTTTATCTTTTCCTACAGGAAGTGAAATAGCCGGAACTCCCGCAAGGTTTACACTGATTGTGTATATGTCGCTTAAATACATCTCAAGAGGGTCTTTTTTACTTCCGAATTCAAATGCCGTAGAAGGTGTTACAGGAGTAAGAACCAAATCGGCTTCCGCAAAAAGTTTATCGAATTCGTTTTTAATTAAATGTCTTACTTTTTGCGCTTTTAAATAATAAGCATCGTAATATCCGCTTGAAAGTACAAACGTTCCTAGCATAATTCTTCTTTTTACTTCATCTCCGAACTGGGCTCTTGTTAATTTATATGTTTCTTTCAGATCTTTTCCTTCGATTCTGTTTCCATATCTCATACCGTCGAATCTAGCAAGGTTTGAGCTCGCTTCCGCAGTAGCAACCACATAATATGTAGCAACGTCGTATTTAGAATTCATAAGGGTTTTATGAATAATTGTATGCCCTTCTTTTTCAAGCTCGGCGATAATATCGTTTAGTCTGTTTTTAATATCCTCGTCCGCTTCATCAATATAGTTGTCAATTACTACAATTTTTAGTTTTCTGTTTTCGTTAATCTCGATTTTTTTATTTTCAACCGGTGCGGAAGTCGAATCTTTAGGATCATGTCCTGCAATAATGTTATATAAAATAGCTGCGTCTTCAACGTTTTGTGTAATCGGTCCTATCTGGTCAAGTGAGCTTGAGAATGCTACAAGCCCAAGTCTGCTAACTCTCCCATACGTCGGTTTCATTCCTACAACTCCGCAGAACGCCGCCGGCTGTCTGATAGATCCGCCAGTATCACTTCCAAGTGCGGCAACCGCAAGCCCGGCACCTACCACAGCGGCACTACCACCACTGCTTCCCCCTGGAACTTTGTTAACATCATGCGGATTCAATGTTTTACCGTAGTAGCTTGTCTCAGTCGAACTTCCCATTGCAAATTCATCCATATTACATCTACCAAATGGAGAGAGTCCCGCTTCAAGCATTTTATCAATTACGGTCGCATTATAAGGGCTCACATATCCCTGAAGGATTTTAGAAGAACATGTAACTTCCCATCCTTTTACGTTAATGTTGTCTTTAACTGCGATAGGCACTCCATCACCAGCTTCACTTAGGTCTCTATCCAAAAACTGTTCGACATATCCGCCAAGTTCTTTATTTTCTTTTGCTTTTTCATTTATTTCTTTTTTGAGCTCTTTTAGCTCTTCTTTTGATAGTTTTAGTGCTTCTTTAAGTGTTATCATTAAAAATCTCCTTTTATACTTTTAAGCCATCTGTACACTGCGTAACTAACGCCTATTATAATTATAATATTTAAAAAAATAAACCAAGAAGAAACCGGTTTATCCATTAATAGCCTTTTCACATCTTTCGCATAAAGCGCCTTCTTCCTGGGCTAAAAATCTCCAGCATCTAGGACATTTATGAAGAGGTGAGCGTTTGATTTTAACAACAAACTGTTCATCTCCGATATGGAACTCCTCAAGTGTTTCACCTTCAATATTATCGCTTATTAAACTTACGACAAAAAAGTCGGCCATTTCGTCAACCAGTAATTTATCATAATTTGTCTCAATCGCAAGCTCAAGTGTATCTTTTATAACTTTTTCTTTTTTAAGTCTGTCTACAATTTCAAAAAATCTTCTTCTAATTTCCAAAATCTCTTCCTCAATAGGATTTTCCACGGCAGTAAGCGGCGTATATACGAAATCAAACACGTCTTTTGCGTCTTCTTTTATAACTTTTGGAGCGTGTTCAACCGCTTCATCCATTGTATATGTAAGTACCGGTGCAAGCAGTGAAATAAGCTCTTTCACAATCACAGCCATTGTGCTTTGAGAATTTATTCTTTTTTCAGAATTCAAAGGTTCACAATAGAGTCTGTCTTTACAAACGTCCATATAAATCGCACTAAGCTCGGTTACAATGAAGTTGTTTAAAATATTAAACGCTTTAGAAAAGTCGTATTTTCCGAAAAGTGCCACCACTTCGTCAAACACTTCTTTGCTTCTTGCCAGAATCCATCTGTCGATCATTGAAGGATTTGTCAGCTTGATCTCTTCTAAATCGTTTACGTTTGCAAGCAGGAATCTGATAGTGTTTCTTATTTTTCTGTACTGCTCCGCAACCTGTTTTAAGATACCGTCACTGATTTTGATATCACCGCTGTAATCACTCGTAGCAACCCATAATCTCAAGATTTCAGTTCCGAATTTTTTAGAAACTTCCTGAGGGGCTACAACGTTTCCTTTAGACTTACTCATTTTTTCACCCTTCTCGTCTACGGTGAATCCGTGAGTAAGGATTGATTTATAAGGAGCTTTTTCCTCAATAGAAGTTGATACAAGAAGTGAGCTTTGGAACCATCCTCTGTGCTGGTCGCTTCCCTCAAGATACATATTCGCAGGATATTCCCCGGCGTCGTAAGGTCCGTTTTTAAGTACGGCAAACCATGTTGACCCGCTGTCAAACCATACGTCTAAAATATCGTTAACTTTTTCAAGTTTCGGAGCCAAATCTTTTTTGCTTTCAGGCAGCAGCTCTTCAATGCTTAAATCATACCACGCATCCGCGCCTTTTACCTTAAATATTTCATAAACGTTATCGATTATTTCATCATCGATAATAAGCTCGCCCGTATCTTTGTTTCTGAAAAACGCAATAGGAACTCCCCAGTCTCTCTGGCGGCTTATACACCAGTCAGGTCTGTTTGCGACCATTGTATGCAGTCTGTTTTTACCTGTTTTTGGAGTAAATTCCACTTTTTCTATTTCATTAAGCGCTCTGTTTCTTAACGTATCCCCGTTTGTTTCTTTATCCATTGCAATAAAGAACTGTTTAGTAGCCCTGAAAATAACAGGGTTATGGCATCTCCAGCAGTGCGGATAGCTGTGCGTAAATTTAGATACTTTAACCAGGTTATCACCTAAAAGATCTAAAATTTTAGGATTAGCTTCAAATATATGCATTCCTTTAAATTCTTCAGGCAACAGCTTTTCAGTTACGATTAAGTTTGAGTATTTACCTTCATCGTCCACGGGCTGAATTATTTCACTAAATCCGTATTTTAGCCATACTCTGTAGTCTTCCTCACCGTGTCCAGGAGCCGTGTGAACACACCCCGTTCCTCCGTCCATTGTAACGTGTTCGCCGAGTATTATTACAGACTCTCTTCCATTTAGAGGGTTGATTGCTTTTAGGTTTTCAAGCTCGCTTGCGTCAAACTCTTTAACTATTTCGCCGCTTACAACCTCAGCTTCTTTTAAGTTTTCATACAGTTCTTTTGCTACGATTTTTCCGTCTTCACTTAATACATATCTCTCTTCGGGATTTAGGGCAATTCCCATATTAGCAGGAAGCGTCCAAGGAGTTGTCGTCCAGATAACAATACTTGCGTTATCGATTCCGAGTTTGCTTTTAGCTTCATTGCTTAAAGGAAACGCAACGTAAATTGAATAGTCTTCTTTATCTTCATATTCAACTTCTGCTTCCGCAAGAGCTGTTTTATCGTGCATACACCAAAATACCGGCTTGCTTCTCTCTACCAAAAGACCCTTTTTAGCGATCTCGGCAAGTGCTTTATAAATATTAGCTTCAAATTCAAAATCCATTGTTTTATACGGATTATCCCAATCTCCGATAACTCCCAGGTTTTGAAACTCTTCTTTTTGTATTTCTATAAATTTAGCTGCATGCTGTCTGCATAACTCTCTGATTTTGCTTTTAGGAAGACTTTCTTTTTTTTCACGTCCTATTTTTTTCTCAACCTGCTGTTCAATAGGCAGTCCGTGACAGTCCCATCCCGGAGTGTATCTTACGTCAAATCCCTGAAAATAGTAATATTTAACAATCATATCTTTTAAAATCTTATTAAGTGCGTGTCCTATGTGAATATGTCCGTTTGCATACGGAGGTCCGTCGTGGAGGTTAAATTTGTCGTTTCCGACCCTGTTTTGTTTCATTCTTTCATATACGTGTTCGCTGAACCATTTTTGGTATTTTTTAGGCTCGTTTTGAGGAAGATTACCACGCATCGGAAAGGTGGTTTTAGGCAAAAGAAGAGTGTCTTTGTAATCCATTGAGGTTTTCCTTTTTTGCAAGGTATTATACCAAAACTATGAGTTAAAAGTGTAAAGTGAAAAGTGAAAAATGAATATTTAATTTATTAACCATTACTTTTCACTTTTAATTTTTAATTTTTCACTTCTATTCGATGTGTGAAACAACTTTTACGATCTTTGGATCGGCCGGGTAAAAATATTCTTTTTCATCATAGTCAAACTGGGAAAGAAGATCCCTTATTACATTTATTCTTGCTCTTTTCTTGTCGTTTGCGTCAACAATCACCCACGGAGCGTAAGGCGTGGACGTAGCTGCAAACATATCTTCTTTATATTTTTGATAGTCGTCATAATGTTCATAGCTTTTCCAGTCAAGCGTTGAAAGCTTCCATTTTTTTAAAGGGTCTGTTTCTCTTTTTTTCAGTCTTTTATACTGTTCTTCTTTCGTAATATCAAGATAATATTTAAAAAACTTAATTCCGTCATCCACTATCATTTCTTCAAATCTCGGAGCTTGCCTTATAAATTTAAGATACTCCTCATGCGTACAAAATCCCATAACTATTTCGACTCCTGCACGGTTGTACCAGCTTCTGTTAAAAAACACCATCTCCCCTCCGGCCGGAAAGTGAGGCACATATCTTTGAAAATACCACTGCGTTTTTTCTTTATCACTCGGTTTATCAAGCGCTACACTTCTGGCAAAACGCGGATTTAGATATTCAAGAATTCTTTTAATGGTTCCGTCTTTTCCTGCGGTATCAACTCCTTCAAAAACAACCAACAGTCTTTTATTGTGCAGTTTCAGCCACGTCTGCAGTTTTACCAGTTCAATTTGAAGCTTTAAAAGCTCTTTTTCGTAAAATTTATCTTTCATTTTTCCGTTTTTTTTAAATACTTTGTCTTTAGGCAGTTTGTATTCAGGCAGTTCTAATTTTTTCATAAAAGCTCCTTTTTGATACAATATC
The DNA here is from genome assembly GCF_055388085.1 of Nautilia abyssi. Lineage (NCBI taxonomy): Bacteria > Pseudomonadati > Campylobacterota > Epsilonproteobacteria > Nautiliales > Nautiliaceae > Nautilia > Nautilia abyssi. The sequence goes on from NZ_AP042376.1 coordinate 808,374, forward strand.
TTTATTATATCACAAAGGGAAAAAATGGAAATTTTATTTGTCGGAAAAGAATGGAAATACAAACAGACTCTTAAAAATGAACTGTTTAAACACATAGATTACAACTCGGTAAAATATATTGACACGTTTGATATAGAATTTAAACCCTCCCAGGAAACGCTGATTGTTGCTAATAAAAAAACGTATCCTCTTGTAGCAAGAATACTTGCAAACCTTACAAACCAGCAGTTAGTGGTTAAAGACGATTTTTTAATTCCCGAACACGCCAAATACACCAAAAACAGCTTTTTAATTGATTATTTTTATCCTATAAACGTAATACTGCTTGAAGACAAAGTTCCAGAAATTTTTATCATCACCCCGGAATATGAAAGCATTAACATATTCAAATTCGACAAAGACACGGCTATAATGTTTTTGGATCCTATTTTCAACGCCCACAAACTAAACTATACTGTTATCGAAAACGAAGGCGGTTTTGTAGAAATCATAACCGAAACGTTGGAAGATATTGTAAAAAAAGAGATATTAAACGTTCTTCCGAGCGTTATTTTCGGGAATATTTTCGAACACATAGTAAACAACCTGCCGCCTAAAAAAATCACCTTTGCCGAAAGCTGCACGGGTGGACTGATTGCAAGCAGTCTTACTAAAATATCAGGATCAAGCAACTGCTTTGACGGAAGCGTCGTAACATATGCCAACAGAATCAAACACGAATGGCTGGGAGTCGAAGAATTGACACTTGAAAAATACGGAGCTGTGAGCGAACAGACGGTAAAAGAGATGCTCCTTGGAGCCATAGAAATCAGCAAGGCGGATTACGCACTTGCTGTCAGCGGCATAGCGGGACCTACAGGAGGAACTCCGGCAAAACCTGTCGGAACGGTATTTATAGGCGTGGCGGATCATAAACAGTTAAAAGTCGAAGAGTTTCATTTTAAGGGTGAGAGAAACTACGTACAGTACCAGGCAATGATGAATGCAATCAGAATGTTTATCAATTTCAGCGGTTTATATAGTAAAATTCCATAAAAAAGGTAATTTATGCCAAATCCAATCGAGAGAGTAAAAAAAGCAATTGAAGAGATACAAAAAGGCAATATTATTATTATGATAGACGACGAAGACAGGGAAAACGAAGGAGATTTAGTATATGCGGGTGTATTTTCCACTCCTGAAAAAGTAAATTTCCTGGCTAAAGAAGGCCGAGGGCTTATATGTGTCAGCATTACAAACGAAATTGCTAATTCGCTTGAACTTAAACCTATGGTGGATTCCAATAAGGAGAGTTTTTCCACGGCGTTTACAATCAGTGTGGACGCTAAAGAATGTACAACCGGAATCAGTGCGTTTGAAAGAGATCTTACCATTAAAAAACTTTCATCCCCTACAAGCAGACCGGATGATTTCGTAAAACCGGGACACATCTTCCCTCTTATCGCAAAAGAAGGGGGAGTGCTTGTCAGAACCGGTCATACGGAAGGAAGCGTGGATATATGTAAACTCGCAGGAGTATATCCGAGTGCAGTGATATGCGAAATAATGAATGAAGACGGCACAATGGCAAGAAGAAAAGACCTCGCCGATTTTGCTAAAAAACACAACCTTGCAGTCGTATATATTTCAGACATAGTCGAATACAGACTCCAGTTTGAAACGCTTATATCAAAAGAAAAAGAACAACCCCTTGAAATAGACGGCGTGAAATTTAAAAAAATTATTTTCAAGGACCATTTGGGTCACGAACACTACGTACTTGCTAACAACCCTAAAAACACTACAAACGTAAAGTTTTACAAAGTAACCAAAAACGTAGATTTCCTGCTTAACAGCGATATTTTAAAAGAATACGAAAAAGTGCTTGAATACATTAAATATAACGGCGGGGTGATTATATTTATAGATTCAAACTCAAAAGAAGCTGATAAAGAATACGGAATAGGCGCACAGATTCTAAAGGCGCTCGGAATCGAAAACCTTAATCTTTTCAGCAGACACAAAAACGAATTTAACGCCCTTAAGGGATTTGGAATAAACATAAACAAATATCTGGAGGTTTAATGAAAGCGATAATATTACTCAATATGGGAGGGGCAAGAAGCCCGGAAGAACTTAAAGAGTTTTTATACAATATGTTTAAAGACAAAAGAATAATATCTTCTCCGATAAGACACATTTTAGCTCCTCTTATTTCTAACCTCAGGTACAAAAAAGTATGGGAAAACTATGAAAGCATAGGGGGAAGCAGAATATATGAACTGACAGGGAAACTGTGTGAAAATATGAAAAAACACACCGATAAGGGCGTAATTTATGCAATGCGCTATACAAAACCCCATCTTAAAGAAGTTATCGGCAAATACGATGAAGTTACTCTTATTCCGCTTTATCCGCACTATTCTTTTACAACATACGAAAGCTCATTAGATGAACTGAAAGAAACTAAGTATACAGGCAAAGTAAATATAGTAAAACCGTTTTTTGAAGATGAAAGGTTTAATGAAATCATAACCGAAAACATACTAAATTCCGTCAAAAATCCTGATGAATGGCACCTGATATTCTCCGCCCACGGTCTTCCGAAAAAGATGATTGAAAGAGGAGACAAATACCAGTCTCACATAGAAAAACATGTAGATCTTCTAAAAGAAAAACTTCCAAATTTCAAATCAGTAAACCTCGCATACCAGTCAAGATTCGGATTTGCCGAGTGGCTCAAACCCTATCTTCACGAAGAACTTGAAAAATACAAAAACGAAAAAGTTTTAATCTACCCTATTTCATTTATGATCGACAACAGTGAAACGGATCTGGAACTGAAAGTGGAATATAAACATCTGGCCGATGAAATCGGAATAAAAGAGTATAAAGTCGTAGAATGCCCGAATGAAAGTGAAAAAGTGGCAAAATTTTTAGTGGAGCTTGCAAATGAAAGCAGTACTTCAGAGGATTAAACACTCGAGCGTAAGCGTTGAAGGGAAACTTATAAACGAAATAAATGAAGGTCTAAATGTTCTTATAGGATTTGAAAAAGACGACAATGATGAAAAACTTAAAAAAATGGCTAAAAAAATCGCCTCTTTAAGAATATTCGGTGAGAGGTTTGAAAAAAGCGTAACGGATATAAAAGGAGAAATCCTTTTAATCCCGAACTTCACCATACCGGCCATTACAAAAAAAGGCACAAGACCTAATTTTCAAAACTCAATGCCTCCCACACAGGCAAAAGAATTTTATGATAAAATGGTAAAAGAGTTAAATTGCTTAGTCCCAACAAAACCTGGTATATTCGGTGCTATGATGAAAGTCGAAATTATTAATGACGGGCCTGTGACAATCATTTTGGAGGTATAAAATGAAAAAATTTCTTTTTGCAGTATTATTTGCCGTATCTTTATTCGGATATAACATAAAAGAATTCGTAACATGTAAAGACGTACAAGACCTGACTCCGATAAACAAAACTGACACATTTACAACAAAGGATAAAAAGGTTTTCGCATTTGCTTATTTTACGGATATTAAGAAAAATTCTCTTATTGATTTTGTATGGGAAAAAAAAGTAGACGGAAAATGGAAATTATATGCAGATATTCAACTTCCTGTCTTTGCGGGAATAAGATGGAGAACATATTCAAACATAACAATAAGACCTTTTTTCAAAGGACAATGGAGAGTCAGTCTTGTTGACGGTAACACGACTATTGACACAAAAGAGTTTAAAATTATAGAAGACACCAACTCTTCTAATTGACTCTCTTTTAGTTATAAAATGTTTATTTCAGTGTCAGACGCTAATTAGTTAAATAAAATAAAAAAGAAGAAGTGGATTATTCCACTTCAGCATCGATAACGTCGTCGTCACCGCCTTTATTTTGATCGTTTTGGGTGTTTTGCTGAGCACCAGCATTTTGTTGCATATTTTGTGCAACTTTTTGCATTTCAGCTGTAATTTCATTTTTAAGGCTGTCAATTTTAGCTTTATCTTCACTTTGCTGCTCAATAAGCTCTTTAGCTTCTTTGATTTTAGCTTCAAGTGCACTTACGTCGCCTAATTTATCTTTATTGTCGTTAATAAATTTCTCAGCCTGATATGCTACAGCGTCAAGCTCGTTTCTTGCTTTAATAGCTTCGATTCTAGCTTTTTCTTTTCTGTTAGCTTCTTCAGCTTCTCTAACCATTCTTTCGATTTCTTCTTCGCTTAGAGTTGAGCTTCCTGTAATTGTAATTTTTTGCTCTTTACCGCTTGTTTTATCTTTAGCACTTACATTAAGTACACCGTTTGCGTCGATGTCGAATGTAACTTCGATTTGAGGTACTCCTCTTGGTGCCGGCGGAATTCCTTCAAGGTTGAACTGTCCAAGTGATTTATTGTCTTTTGCAAGTTCCGCTTCACCTTGTAATACGTGAATTGTAACCGCTGTCTGGTTGTCTTCAGCAGTACTGAACACCTGTGATTTCTTAACAGGTATAGTTGTACCTTTTTCAATAATTTTAGTCATAACCCCACCGAGTGTTTCAATACCAAGGCTAAGCGGTGTTACGTCAAGTAATAATACATCTTTAACGTCACCTTTCAATACACCAGCCTGAATTGCCGCACCAAGTGCTACAACTTCGTCAGGGTTAACTGATTTATTTAGTTTTTTACCGTTAAAGTAATTGCTTACAAGCTCTTGTACTTTAGGGATTCTTGTTGAACCACCAACCATTACGATTTCATCTATTTCGTCTTTGCTTAATCCCGCATCGTTTAATGCAGTATCAATATGTTTTAATGTTTCTTGTAATAAATCGTCAATCATTGCTTCAAATTTTGCTCTTGTTAATTTTTTAACAAGGTGTTTTGGTCCGCTTGCGTCAGCTGTAATGAACGGCAGGTTAATTTCAGTCTCTTCTTTTGTTGATAATTCTTTTTTAGCCTGCTCTGCTGCGTCTTTTAATCTTTGAAGCGCCATTTTATCCTGGCTTAAATCGATTCCTGTTTCAGCTTTAAATTCACTGATTAACCAGTCAACGATTCTGTTGTCAAAGTCGTCCCCACCAAGGAATGCGTTACCGTCAGTTGAAAGTACCTGGAATGTACCGTCACCGATTTCAAGCACAGTTACGTCGAATGTACCACCACCAAGGTCGTATACTAGGATTTTTTCTTCACCTTTTTTATCAAGTCCGTATGCAAGCGCCGCCGCTGTCGGTTCGTTGATAATTCTTAGTACATTAAGTCCTGCAATTTTACCGGCTTCCTGAGTCGCTTTTCTTTGGCTGTCGTTGAAATATGCAGGTACTGTAATTACCGCTTCAGTTACTTCTTCACCAAAGAACTCTTCAGCGTCTTTTTTAAGTTTCATTAAGATTTTTGCACTGATTTCCTGCGGAGTGTATACTTTTCCGTCCACTTCTACTGCACATGCTCCGTTTTTGTCAACGATTTTATACTGTACGTGTTTTTTAGCTTCCTGAGCTTTAGGCTCGTTGCACATCATACCCATAATTCTTTTTACAGAATAGATTGTTCTTTCAGGGTTTGTAATCGCCTGTCTTTTTGCAGGTTCACCTACTAAAATTTCACCTTTGTCAGTGAACGCCACAACTGATGGAGTAGTGTTTCTACCTTCTTTATTAGCAATGATTCTCGCATCTTTACCATCATAGTATGCCATTGCTGAGTTTGTTGTACCTAAGTCAATTCCTATTACTTTTCCCATTATTTCCTCCTTAAAGTTTATTTTTTATTTATTGTTACCATTGACGGTCTTATAACTCTGCCTTTTAGAGTATATCCTTTTTGATAGATATCCACTATCTGACCGTCTTCATGTTCGTCGCTTTGAACCTGTTGAATCGCCTGATGAATTTCCGGGTTAAATTCATCATGTTCAACCGGCTCTATACCGTGGTTTTTAAACGTATCAAGCAGCTTTTTCAGTGTAAGTTCCACACCTTCAAGAAGCTTGTCAAAAGCTTCTGCTTTATCTTCTATATCACCAGAATGCGCAATCGCAAGTTCAAGTGAATCAACCACCGGCAACAGATCTTTTGCAAATTTTTCATATGCATATTCTATTGCACTGTCTGCTTCTTTTTGAAGAAGCTTTTTATCATTTTCGCATTTAGCGTAAGCCCTTAAAGCTTCGTCAAGCTTTGCCTGAAGCTCTTCATTTTGTTTTTGCAGAGCTTCTACATCAACCTGAATCTCTTTTTCTTCATGTTTTTCATGATGTTTATCATGGTGCTTTTTTTTGCTCATTTATTCCCCTCCTTTCACGGGTTTGGTTACTTCGAAAAAATCCGTATAAATATTTCCTATTAACAGTATATGTTTATACTGTTTATGTTCATTTTGAATAGTTCTGAATACAAGGTATTCATTAATAAAACTTATCCCTTTAGGAAACAGGTCGAATTTATAACCTTCAAATATACTGGAATCAATATTTTGTTTATATATAAACTGTTTATTAAAAGACTGATATTTGTAAAGGCTTTTTAATTTTTTATATTCTTTTTCCAGTCCTAAATGTAAAAGATATTTTTTAAGTTCATCTAAAAGCATACCTTTTACAGACTGAAAAAAAGTATATAAATTATTGTCAAATTTAAATACAACCTCATCTTTTTCAAATTCTAAAATTATAAATTTATTATTAAGATTGTATACGTCAACAAGCAACTGGTTTTCAAACATCTCAATCATAACGTATATATCTAATTCTTCAGAGACATTCTCAAGATCACTGGTGTCAATTGTACGATCTTTTAAATTTTTACGCCAAAATGTTTTCATTGCCTTAACACTCGGATACGAACCGCTCGAAAAATGCTCTTTTCTTACCAGTTCGTTTTCTTCGAGTTTTTTCAGATAACTTCTAATACTCGAAGCCGAAAAAGGCAAATTCGCTATTTCTTTTAATTTAGTTGAGCTAAGAGGCTCACTTTTATTTAAGTAAACCTGTATTAACTGATTTAAAACTAACTCAACTTTTTCGTTCATTTTGGCACTCTTTTTTGTTTTTTGACAGTGAGATTATACAACATTAAAAATAAAATGTCAAGTTTTTTAATTGTTTTTTTTAAAAAACTTGAGCGTATATGACTAAATCTTTTCATAAAAGCGTAATATCGAGATAAACATGGCTGTTACCGCAGGTCCTATAATAATACCCCAAAGTCCAAAAGATGAAAGTCCCGCTACAATTGAGAAGAATATCAGAAGTGAATTAAGCTCCGTATCAGCTTCAAATGTTTTTTTCACAAACTCTATAATCATCGGTTTTACAAAAGTATCAGCTACTATAGAAATAACTACAATTGAATATAATGCAACCACTATAGCTCCTGTGGTATTACCTACGGAATATAAATATAAACTTACCGGTCCCCACATAATAACTCCCCCTATAACGGGAATTAATGATGAAAATGCATACATTATTGTAAAGAAAAAGAAATTAAACCCGTAAAATTTAGCTATTATCCCAAATAATATCCCTTCTAAAATAGCAGTAAAAACGGTAGAATAAAAAACAACACTCATAACTTCGCTGGTACCAAAAAATAGTTTTTCCAGCTGATTTTCTTCAAGCGGGATTATTTTTTTAAAAAAATTCATAATCTCTTTTCCATATAAAGTGGCAAAAAAGAAAAAAATTACAATTAAAAAAGCGTCTTTAATAAACACTGCGCTTTTTGCAGTCAATGTTCCCACTATAGGCGCTATAGTATTGTATATTTGAGCAATATTGTCAGGATTAATATATTCATGAACCCTGTTTGCAATAAAATCAGGAAAATATTTCAATAAATCCTGAGCTTTCAATATTATGTTTTTTACGTCTTCAATATTAATATGTGATATAAATTTCCCTGCAGTTACAACAAAATATAATATCGGACCGAAAATCAGAACTGCAAATATTAATGTAACTATGCTTGAAGAAATATATTTATTGTTAATACGGCTGTTTATTAAAACGCTCACTTTACCAAAAGCAATCGCCATCAATGAAGCTATAGCGATATCTAAAAGATACGGCTTGTATGTAAGATATACAAAATATCCTACAACTATAGTCAGAAATGTTAAAAATTTCATTATTTTTTCCTTAAAAAAGACTCCCCGGAGGAAATCTTAATATTTCATATGCTTTTCTTGTAGCTATCCTGCCTTTGGGTGTTTTTTCTATAAACCCGTTTGCAAGCAAAAACGGTTCTATAACCTCTTCAATAGTTCCCTCGTCTTCGCTTAATGCCGCCGCGATTGTCGAAAGTCCCAAAGGTTTTTTCGCATCGGCAAGAAGTGTTAAAAACTTAATATCAAGTTCGTCAAAACCGTGTTCGTTGATTCCCAGTTCATCAAGAGCGTATTTGGTTGTATTATGCGTAATTGTTTTTTCATCTTTTATTTCAGAAAAATCCCTTACCCTTTTAAGCAGTCTTAGGGCAATTCTAGGGGTCCCTCTTGAGCGTTTTGCTATTTCGATAGCCGCATCGGGTACGATATCTTTATCTAATTTATGACTTGCAAGCCGTATAATTTCAGCCAGTTCTTCATGATTGTAAAAATTCAGTCTGAAACTCATTCCGAACCTGTCACGAAGAGGATTAGAAAGCATACCCGCTCTAGTTGTCGCACCTATAAGGGTAAATTTCGCAACATCGAGTTTAATAGTCTGGGCTGCAGGACCGCTTCCGATTACGATATCCAACCTAAAATCTTCCATCGCGGAATAAAGCACCTCTTCGATTGCCGCTTTTAATCTGTGTATTTCGTCAATAAATAAAATATCCCCGTCTTCTAGGTTCGTTAGAATCGCAGCCAAATCGCCGGACTTTTCAAGCATAGGAGCCGAAATTGTTTTAAGAGAGCTTCCCATTTCATTTGCTATTATGTTTGCCAATGTTGTTTTACCTAGTCCCGGAGGTCCGAAAAACAGAATATGATCCAAAGAATCGCCTCGTTTTTTTGCAGCTTCTATAAAAACCTTAAGATTTTTTTTAATCTGCTCCTGACCGATATATTCTTCAAGATTCTGAGGCCTTAAAGATTTCTCATAAGCCTCGTCGAAACTGACCTTTTCTACTTCAACAATTCTCATTAATATATTTCCTCTTCGCCTGGGAATCTTCCGTTGTTTACATCATCTACGTATTTTTTTACGGCATTTCTTACAAGCTCCGCACCGTTTAAATAGCGACGTACGAATTTCGGTTTAAAGTCTTCAAAAAATCCAAGCATATCACTCCATACCAGCACCTGCCCGGTTGTATATCTTCCTGCACCTATTCCTATAGTAGGTATTTTCACGCTTTCGGTAATCTCACGCGCCACGTCTTCTTTTACGCCTTCTATTACCAGCATTACCGCCCCGGCTTCTTCTATAGCTTTGGCATCTTCAAGGAGTTTTTTTCTTGAATCTTCATCTTTTCCTTTTACAATATATCCGCCTTCGCTTCGGCTAAACTGCGGCATAAGCCCGATATGCCCCACTACCGCAATTGCGTTGTCAGTTAAAAGCTTAACATGCTCGGCTTTTTCTGCACCGCCTTCAAGCTTTACGGCATCGGCTTTTGTCTCTTTGTAAATTCTTACGGCGTTTTCAAGAGCTTTTTGAGGTGTTATATAACTTCCAAACGGCATATCACATACGATATACGCTTTTTTTGCTCCGTTACATACGGCACGGGTATGGTATATCATCTGATCTACAGTAGCATTTAAAGTATCGCTTTCTCCTAAAAAGCTCATATTTAAACTGTCGCCTACCAAAATAATATCAGCAATATCATCAAAAATTTTCGCAAATAACGCATCATATGCCGTAATCATTGTAAGTTTTTCTTTTTTATAAAGCTTGTTTAGCGTATTTTTCATTCGCTTCCTTTGCTATAATTTCATAAACTTAATTATACCAAAGGTTTGGCATGAAAAAATTAATTGCATATATAACAACCGGCTATCCCGATAAAAATTTTACCGTCGATCTGATTTATTCATTAAAAGAAAACGGTGTTGACGGAATCGAACTTGGACTTCCTTTTTCTGACCCCGTTGCAGACGGCCCTATTATTCAAGAAGTAAACAAAAGAGCTCTTGAAAAGGGTTACAAAATTCAAGACACCTTCTATGTAAGTGAACAAATAGCAAAAAACCTTGACACCTACTGGATGGGATACTTTAACAACTTCTATCACAAAGGCTATGACTTTATGACTCAAAAAGCAGAAGAATACGGAGTTAAAGGTTTTATAATTCCTGATTTACCCTATGAAGAAGCAGTAATTTACGAAGACAAATTCCCTTTAATCTCATTCGTCGCCCCGACAGACAGCAAAGAAAGAATTAAACAAATTTTAAAAAACCCTAAAGAATTTATATATATGGTAGCCTATGCCGGTATAACCGGTGCGGAAAAACAGGAAGATTTGAGCGAAATCATAAAAACTATAAAAGAAATTACAGACACACCGTTATATATCGGCTTCGGTGTAAACGAAAAAACTGCACGAGAAAAATCTCAAGGCGTTGACGGAGTTATTGTCGGAAGCGCATTTGTAAAAGTTCTGCTTGAAGATATCAGCAATTCCGAAAAAATAAAAAAAATATCTTCAATAGCAAAGACCATCAAAGAAGAAATCAATATTTAATCTTCTACTCTTTTTATTATTCCTTTATTTTAATTAAAAATTAATAAACATCTGGCAAAATTCTGCTTAGTTTTTATTAAATAATAAATATTTTCCAAAAAAAAATATATTTAATAGATTTTTAATACTTTAAAAGAAAGTGTTACGGTGAAACCAGATATTAATAAACAGATTTTGATTACGGTAATTATTATTATCATTACTATACTGTTTTTTGCATTTACAAATGTAGATGAAAAAATCCAAAATATATTTTATAATTTTCATACACATTCATGGATTTTAAACAGAGATGCACAGCCTTGGAAGTTTATTTTTTACGACGGCATAAAAAAATTATTAATACTTGTTGCTATCGGATTTTTAATCGCACTGTTCATTCCAAAATTCAAACCTTATAAAAAAGGCATTTTGATTGTGATTTTATCTGCTATTGCAGTTCCTGTGTTTATCGCCTTTTTAAAAAAAGAAACTAATATGCCGTGCCCTAAAAATAGAATAGAATACGGTGGAGTATATCCAAAAACATATGTATGGCAACACTATCCCAAAAATTTTCATAAACCTAAAATCAAATGCTGGCCGGCAGGCCATGCAAGTGGCGGCTTTGCACTGCTTAGCCTCTTTTTTTTATTTGAAAACAGAAGAAACAAATTTTTAGCACTAATACTGGGATTAAGTGTAGGATGGGCAATGGGACTGTACAAAATGTTAATCGGAGATCATTTTTTAAGCCATACTATTTTAACAATGGAGTTTGCCTGGCTTTTAATTTTAATTATTGCCAAAATAGTCCATAAATTTTATAAAACGCCGGAATTTGTCAATAAAGATTAGTAAAATAATACAATATTAATATCTTAAAGTTTTCTTAAACAAATCTTGATTTTTTAAGGAAAATTTGATATTATTACAACAGTCATTCGCGGGTGGTTCTTAATGAGAATCTCCCGGGGATGACATGGATTTCGACAGGGGTAGAAAGCCCTAAGCTGCACGCGCGCCTGGGTAAGCGCTAAAACGGCCCAAAAAAAATAAACGCAGCAAATAATACAAATTACAGCCCAGCAGTAGCTAGAGCTGCTGCTTAATTAAGTAGTTTCGGGCGCCTCTCTCCACTAAGGCCTTCCGCCGCCTTGGAGAGAGAGTAAAGTGCGGATAGGAAGTTCTCCTTCGGGTGTGGGAGAACATCCGAAACAATAACACCCCTCAACTCCGTCAAGGCTTTGTCCGCTGAGCCTGGAGTTGCAGTATAATCAACGGACTAAGCGTGTAGACGCTTAGGGTACTCTACTTCTGGACTGGGGTTCGATTCCCCACATCTCCACCATTCAAATAATAGTGTCAGACACTATAAATATAAGCAATTTCTTTCTATTTTTTATTTACTTATTTGTTATAATTTTTTAAAAAAGGAGAAATGGATGAAAAAGAAAATCGGGGGATTTTTAATTATTGCATTCTTATTAAGCGGCTGTAATTTAAACTTTAATTCTTCTAAAAAACCAGGAGTGATTTGTGATGACAAAGACGCAATTACATTGGCAGAAGAAATTTTAAATCAAGACATATTGAATCAGGACATCAAAAACAAAGATATTTCACCATTGAAAATTGATCCGGAAAATATTGTGATTTGGGATTATAAAAGCGGAAGATATCTGTGTAAAGCAAAAGTTACAGGAAAAGTATTAAATAAAAATTTTTCTACATTTTTATGGACAGGCAGTGATTACGGAATATATGAAAAAAACAAAACTTTAACCGGTTGGATATACTATCAGACATATATGACCACATCAGAAGAAAAAAAAGCAAAAGAAAACAAACCGTTTTCTTTTTACGTACAAATAATACCTAATAAAAATATAAAGGAATGGTAATGAATTTCATAGAAGGCAAAATTGCGTTAATTACGGGAGCCACCTCAGGAATAGGCAAAGCAACGGCAAAAGCGTTAAACGACATGGGTGTAAATCTGATTTTAACCGGAAGAGATGAAAAAAAACTCAATGAACTAAAAAACACCCTTGAAGTACAGACTCTTACATTTGCTTTTGACGTGAGGGATAAAGAATCCGTAACAAATACAATCGAAAAAATATTACAAATAACGCACATAGATATTCTTATTAACAACGCCGGGCTGGCTTTGGGGCTTGAACCAATCGATGAAGGAAATCTTGAAGACTGGGACACGATGATTGACACAAACATCAAAGGAGTCCTTTACGTAACAAAACCGATATTCAGACACATGAAAGAAAGAAATGAAGGGCATATAGTAAATTTAGGCTCCGTCGCGGGTAAAACTGCATACCCAGGCGGTAATGTATACTGCGCTACAAAAGCGGCACTACATTCTCTGAATGACAGTATGAATATTGATGCATACGGAACAAATATAAAAGTCACAAACATTGCACCCGGAGCGGTTGAAACTGAATTTTCAAACGTAAGATTTAAAGGTGACAAGAAAAAGGCAAAAAAAGTTTATGAAGGATTTACGCCTTTAAGCGCTGAGGATATTGCAAATACAATAATATGTGCATTAAATACTCCGCCTCACGTAAACATTCAATATATCGACATAATGCCTACAAATCAGAGAAATCCGTATATGTTGTACAGGGAATCTTAAATTTCCCTTTAACTTTTCATCATTTTCCATATAAAAAACACAAAAGGCACTTCAAAAAGAAGGGAAATACCTATGGCTTTAAGCGTCCCGCTCGGATCCTGGGTAAAAGGAAGCCCTCCCGTATTCATCCCGAAAAATCCAGTTATCAATGTCAGAGGTAGGAATATGGCCGAAAGAATAGTCAAAATAAACATTATATTATTCATCTTTTCATCCTGCTTTGCTTTAAAAAACTCATATAAATAATCCAGTTTTTCAATTGCATTTTTCGAAAACCTGAAAGCCCTGTCGATATGCTCGGCTAAATCTTTAAATGCAAGTTCGTCAATACTGTTTTTGTAATATTTTATAAATCTCTCAAACGCTATTAATGAATGCCCCATAAGCCTTTCTATCAATACAAGCTCTTTTTTAAATTTAAGCCAGTTATTTGAAAAATCAACAGGCATATCATTTTCATAAAGTTCGTCTTCCATTTTTGCAATAGCTATATGCAGTTTACTGATTTTAGCCAAAATTTTATCTATTCTCGTATCGAGATAATCATAAAGATCGCTGAATGTACCAAGCATTTCAAATTCTTTAGTTTTTCTGTCGTATTTATAAACCTTGCCGTCTTTTATCAAAAACGCATATGAAACCACTTCAACAGCTTCTTTATCTATAAAAGGCAGTCTTAATATTAGTATGGAATAATCGCTCACTACTTCAAAATCGCTCGGATGGTCTTTGTTTTCAATATCATCTATTAAATACTTGTTTATTTTAAATTTCATAAAAATTCCTTTTTTACAAAACGGCTGAAAAGATACAGCGTCCAAAGATGCTGTTTGTATCTTTTGTGACCTGTTTTTATTATTTCTTTAAGATATTCCTCATTAAAAATTTTAGTTTGTCTGTTTACGTCAATAATGACTCTTAATTCGTTTTCTTCTTTGAGCCATTCTAAAAAAGGAAAAGCAAAACCTTTTTTCCTTCTGTTTACAATTTCTATAGGAACATGTTTTTTTGCTATTTCTTTAACAATCCATTTATTTTTGCCTCTGATATTTTCCGGCAGAGAAAAAACGAAGTTTACCAGATTTTTGTCTAAAAAAGGACTTCTTGCTTCAATTGTATTAGCCATAAACATTTTATCAAGTTTCATTAAAAGCACTTCGCCTATCCATACTTTCAAATCGAAATAAGTAAAATCAAAACTCCCCCATCCCTTTACAAATCTTTTATAATCAACTTCATACGCATTTTTTTTCAAAACTCTGTTTATCTGTCTTTGATAAAAAGTTTCGTTAATCCCTCTGAAAACAACCTCATCGGCAAAAAACCTCCTGAATATTTCCCATTCTTTGATATCTTCCGGATGTCTTTCAAGATATTTTTTAAGCCATTTTTTATTCGGAAGATATGCATCGAAAAAACCCAGATATTCATTATATCTTCTGTATCCCAAAAACAGTTCATCGCTCCCCTCTCCGCTTAATACTACTTTTAAAGGAATATGTTTAGCTAAAAAATTAGCAGGGAAAAAACTGCTGTCGGCTATAGGTTCGTCCATGGAAAAAAGCACGTTTTCAAATTCGTCAAAAAAGTTCTGTTTTGTATAATTCACCTCATAATGTTCGCTTCCGATATGTTCGGCTGTTAATTTCGCATATCTTCTTTCATCGTAGTTTTCGTACCCGTCGTAACCGATACTGAATGTCTTTATTTTTCTTTGTTTTGACATTATCGCGGCAATCAGACTGCTGTCAACCCCACCGCTTAGAAGAGACCCTATTTCCACTTCGCCCATCAGTCTTTTTTCAATACTTTTCGTTAACAGCCTCTCAACCTCATCACAAACATTTTCTTTATTACACTTTTCACTTTTAACTTTATATTTTTCACTTCTTTGAAAGTCGTGCCATCTTTTTATTTCTCCGTCAAAATAGCAGCCTGCCGGCAGCTTATATATACCTTCATATATGGTGTTTGGAGCCAGTGAAGAATTATATGCCAGATATTCACTAAGAGCCTGTAAATTCAGCTTTTTTGCAAAAAAAGGCAATATCGCTTTAATTTCACTTGCAAAAATACCGTTTTTTGTAAAATAAAGAGGTTTTTTACCGAACTCGTCTCTAAAAAGATAAAGTTTTTTGTCGTATATTGCAATAGCAAACATACCGTCGAGTTTTTTTACAAACTCCACTCCGAACTTATTCCATAAAGACGCAATAACTTCGATTTCTGTCTGTGCTTTTAAATTGTAATCTTTAATAAGATTTTTATAGTTATATATTTCCCCGTTAAATACAAACATTTTTTCACCTAAAACAAGAGGCTGTATATTTGTATCTATATTTTCTATGGCCAGCCTGTTAAATCCGAAAACCGCATTGGAAGTTTTTTTTATATTCTGAAAATCGCCGCCTCTGTGAAGCATTATGTTTAAAGCTTTATTTATATTACCGTTATCTAAACTTTCTGTTATACCGAATATCGCACACAATTTTATTACACCTTTAAAATCTCTTCAATTGGTTTAGGCTCCTGCAGATAAAATCCTTGGAAATATTCCACTCCGTTTTCTCTTGCTATTTCAAACACCTTTTCATTGTGAATAAATTCTGCTACTGTTTTAAGGTTATTGTCTTTTGCAAAATTCACAATTGTTTTTAAAACGCTCAAAGAAACTCTGTCGTTATCTATATTTTTTATAATGCTTCCGTCAATTTTAATATAATCGACATTTAATCTCACAACTCTTTCAAAATTGGAATACCCGCTTCCGAAATCGTCTATAGCAAAAGACACACCTTTTTCTTTTAAAAGTTTAATAAACTGGTCAATCTGCTCGTAAGAGCCGATTTCGCTTTCAAGTATCTCAAACGTAACTCTTCTGGCGATATCTTCCGAAGTGAAATTTTCAAAAATGAAATTCTTAATATCATTATCCAGAATATCTTCCAGTGAAAGATTGATACTCAGGTTTAAATTATATTTTTTAAGATATTCCAAAGATTTTTCAAGAATTTTTAAAGTAACTTTATGATACATCTTATTTTCTTTTACAATATCCAGATAAGGAAAAATACTTTTTATTTCGTTTCCGACTTTTATTCTGCATAACACTTCGTATTTATAAATGTTCTTATTTCTATCAAATATACCCTGAAGATACGGAACAATACCGTCTTTTAACAAAGCCTGTTTGATTTCGTTTGCCTTTTTTAAGTTATCTTCAATCTGTTTGTTATATTCATCTTTAAAAAAAGCAATTTTTCCTTTTAAATCATGCTTGGCCTCTTTTAACGCAATATCAGAATTTTCCAAATAAGGCGTAGAATTGGATATCCCCGCGCTTACATCTACACTGATATCTATTTCTTCGCTTTTTAAAAGCACTTTTGATTCAATCTGTTTAATAAATTCATTGGCCAGAATTTTAGCATCTTCCGGTTCTATGTTCTGTGCAACAAGACCGAACTCGTCCCCTCCGAATCTGTATATTTCCAGGTCATAATGCACTATTTTTGCAAATTTTCTAAGCTCGTCCGCAAAAGATTTCAAAATTTCATCACCTATTTCACTACCGAAATAATCGTTAATGTTTTTGAATTTGTCAATATCAAATAAGATCAAAGAAGGATTCTTTTTAGAATCAATCTCTTTTTCATATTTAATCCGGTTTTTTAAACCTGTAAGCTGATCGTTCTCTGCTAGAAAAGTTATTTTCATAAGGTTTTTTTCAAGTCTGTATACCAGTACTAGTATTGCAAAAAACAGAATTGAAATTATTATTACTATCAAAATTAAAATATTTTGAAAATAAAACACGTTTTTATTAGTGTCTTCAAGATATTCATTCAGCATTTTTTCAATAGTTTCCAGCGTATTAGAGTGTAGCAGTTTTTTCAGATATTCGTTTTTTTTAGGATAATATTTTTTTAATATATAAAGATTGTTAATAAACGCTTCGTTATACGGATTGTTTTGAACAAGCAGTTTTTTATATTTTTCTATATTCAGATTTTCAAAATATGTAATGTCGTTGCTTCTTTGTAAAAGCATTATTTTTGATACAAGTTCTAAAAACAGATGTTTTGTATGGTGTTTATTTACGTAAACATTCGGAAGTGAATTTGCCAAAAAGAGTATAGAGTTGTTTATAGGCAGTGCATATCTCAAATACTCAAACACCATGATTTCTTTTTTCTTAAAATCTTTTTTATACTGCAGCAGATCTTTATAACTTCTATCATAATATTTTTTGAAAAAAGTGTCTTTTTCAAGATTTCTAATCAGCTGTTTTTGATATTTTATAGTCTGTATCAAACCGTCGGTGCTTTTATAAAGATAAAAATTTAAATAAAGTATTTCATAATTAAGCTTATATTCATTTCTTTTTAAAGAGTTGAGTTTATACAGTATATTATTGCTTTTCATAAAATAATCTTCCGACACCCTGTGAAAATAATATATAAACCCGACGATAAAAACCGCCACCAAAAATATAAAATTAAGCTTTATAATAACAGCTTTTTTCATTTCCCAATCTCCCCCGTCAACGTTTTCAAAAACGATTCAATATCTTCAACATCTTTATCTGGAATATTAATCCCCAAATTCAGTTTTCCCATTAGTTTAATTGCTTCTTTCAGAGTCTTTACGCTTCCGTCATGAAAATAAGGATATGTTTTTTCCACATTCCTAAGACTCGGAACCTTATAAACATATTTATCACCTTCGAAACCGGTTACATAATATCTGTCCAATCCTCTGGGTATTTTAAGATACTGCATAAAAATACCTATTTTCTGAAAAGAGTTTCCTCCTACATTAACACCGTTATGGCACGTTATACATCCGTATCTTTTAAAAAGTTCATAGCCGTGTTTTTCTTTTTTGTTCACAGCTTTTTTATTACCCTTTAAATACTGGTCAAATCTGCAATTTAGGGTAACTAAAGATTTTTCGTATTCTGCAATAGCATTAGCGATATCATTTATATTCGGCGCTCTGTTATAAAGTCTTTTGAATTCTTTTACATAACATTTGTCTTTATTTACAACATTAACAATTTCTTTTAACGTCATGTCGTGTTCTTTTTTATCTTCAAACGCGTCAATAGCCTGCTGTTCCAATGTTCCGGCCCTGCCGTTCCAAAAAAACGCGGCATTAAATACAGCATTATAAACTGTAGGCGTATTCATTGGAGTGTCTTTCACTCCCCCTGTACCTATGGAATTTTTCATATTATCCATACCGTAACTCTGCACGTTATGGCATGAATTACAGCTGACGTCTTTATGCTTTGAAAGTCTTTTGTCAAAAAAAAGCTTTTTGCCAAGTGCCGCTTTAGCTTTATTAAAAGGAACTTTATGCACCGGTTTAATATCATATGAAAATAAAAAAACAAAAACCATCAATAAACCGATTTTTTTCATAAATTACCTTATTTTTTTGATATTATAACAACTGTATTTGCTAAACCGTACATCAATAAAAAAAAATTAACCCAAAAGGTATTAAATGAAAAACATTTTCAAATATACATTTCTTACAGTAGCCGAAATCAAAAAATTTCTGTTCGTTATTATACTGTTTTCAATTTTCACTCTTATACAGGCGTATCCGGTAATAAGCATCGTTTCATTTATTTTTGAAAAACTGTTTTATTTGAGCATCGGAGTATTGCTGATTTATATATTAAAAATCACCGATAACGATAAAGAATATTTTGCAACTTTGGAAAAACAGCCTTTTAGCACTTTTTTACTTCATTTTCTTCCAAGCGCAATGGGAATAATGCTGGGGCTTTTTATTATTGTCACTTTTTTCGGAGCTTTTATGATAATAATACTAAAATTCACCAATTCAATTTTTATTTTAGCAGACCCGCATAACTTCTTATTTGCCCTATCAAAAACAACATATATTGCCAAAATATTATTGGGATTTTATTCAGTGTATCTTTTGTTTTATTCATATATATTTCTGGGAAAATTCGGAGAAGCGTTAAGCAAAGAAACTTTTAAAGAAAGTTTTTTTAGCATGGTTTCTTCTTTGATAGATTTTAAATTCTGGGTAAATACGTTTAATTTCAAATATATGCTTATCTATTTCGTATGGAGTGTTATTGTAAGCATAATATATTCCATTATAGCATTCGCGTATCTGTTTTATATTTTCCCGCTGATTTTAAACCATCCTAATATGACTCTAATAATTATCCCTCTACTGGTAGCTATAACGACAATTATCACCTACTTCACATTCTTTAGTGCTTATTTCGCTTATCAGACCGCAAAAGATTAAGCGATATCCATCGCACTTTGCGGTTTTTCTGAAGTTATTTTTATATTTTGTGCAATTTCAGGCAATTCTACAATTTTAGATTTTCTCATTTTTCTTTCCGGAAGTTTTATTTCCCTGCCCCTTACGTGAATAGTTGTAGGAGCGACTGTAATTACATAGCTTACTTTTATACCCCATACTTCGTTGCCGAATCTGTTTTTATATTTTCCGGGACCTTCAAACTCAATATCTTCTGCATCAGCAGGCAAATAAATTCTTTTTGCGTATTCTCTTTTTTTTACAGGGTGATAATACACAACCCATAACGTTTTAGCGCCTTTTTTATATTTTGCTTCAGTCGGAATATATGTATCAGCTTTGTTTTCCTCTTCTAGAAGTTTATCAAGATATGCTTCAGCTGTTGTTTCAAAACTGCTTTGTGAAACACTTTCATAATATCTGTTCCATCCATTAACTTCCGCAATTATATTGGCAAGTTTAATACTTCTGTTTTTTTCTTTATTTATTAAGTTATCTACTGCTCCTAATATACCTTCGTCAAAGTGCTGTGCAAAACTTTCGATAAACGGCAATACGGTTAATATATCCACCGCTCTTTTTAATTTATCAAGGCATTCTACATTTTCACATAAAACCATTGCTTTTCTTATTTCACAAAAACTTTTTCTAAAATCTTCAAGTATTTCAACACTGTTTTGAAGCTCAAAAATAGATTCGGTCAGCTCTTTTACAACTGACTGAGGTATCTGTTTTAGTTCTTCTTCAACATCTATCTCTTTTTTCCAGGGTTCGTACTGTTTTTCAAAGTTTTTATACTTTGCGATGTAATTTGCAGTTTTTACGGTGGCTCTGTTCTCTTTTATAGCTAAATCTCTTAATTTTTCTATTTCATTATTGAATTTTTTCTTCCAAAACGGTGAATAAGTGAGTGTACAGAGATAATCGCTTCTCTTTTTTAATTCGCTAAGTTCGGCAGGAGTTGTAACATTTAACATTTCATCACGTATAAGACAGTTTATTCTGCTTATATCTTCAATATTTTCTACTTTTCCATATATTCTGCTCATCTCAACTCCTTTTATTGATTTTATATATTATACCACAGGAGTTGAGTTTTTGTCAATCAACTTTTTTGAGCTTTTTTCTTTAAAGCAAAAAGATAAATCATCGAAACGGCGGGCACTACGCTTACTCCAAACAGAAAACTTAAATAATCAAAAATATTATTTTTGCTCAGCCATATAAATCCAGCTATTAATGCAACATAACCGGCTATTCTTAAAAAATTAAAACCGCCTTTAAAATAAAACAAAACAGCCTCGTACCATTTTAATTTTCTGTTTTTATATTTTTCAAGCTCTTTTTCCTGAATTTCGTCTTCTTCGTCATCCAGATTATAAGGGTCCTCATATTTTTTTAATATGTCTTCTCCTATATTTCCGTTTTTAATCTGGGCTTTAACCATATTTGAATATCCGATAAAACTGCCTAATATAATTAAACTGACACTGAAAAACGCTATTTGTGTATTATACAGCCAGATCATATTGTCTTCCAAGTAACAAAACACCACAATACCTACATCAACTGCAATTAACACCCTTAAAACATTTAAAAACTCACGCATTAATCTCCTTTTATAACTGTATATTCTAAACAAGAGCTTTATAAAATTTAATTCCGCCCACCCAGATCTCTTCAAGCAGATTTTCTTTTTTTAAATCATTAAAAATTCTTAGCGTATGTTCATCGAATATATTATCAATATCACTTTGACTAAAAGGTCTTTTCTTCAAAGTCGTAAGCAGTTCTTCTTTTGTTAGGTTTTCTACTTTAAAATCCAGTTTGTCTCTTGTCGGAATAAAAATATGCTGATTTTCTATTTTTCTTGACAGTTCAAAGAGTCTTTTCGTATCAACTCCCTCGACTTTATATGCAGGAGGCCTGTCTATAGTTGAAATATCCACTCTATCAGGTTTAACTTCTTTTAAAACTTCGTTTATTTTTTCAAACTCCTCTTCTTTGTCGTTAATTCCTTTTACTACCAGAATCTCGATAATAAGTTCGCCTTTAAATATTTTTCTGAACTTTTTCATTCCTGCGATAATATTTTCGATTTTAATTTCTTTATATGGTCTGTCTATTTTTTTAAAAATCTGAGAAGTTACCGCATCTAAAGAAAGTTTTACCATATCAAACCTGCATAAAGTTTTCTGTATTTCAGGATTGTCTATTGTGGAAGAGTTGCTTAAAATAAGCAGTTTATATTCAGACAGGTTTTTTACCAGTTCTTCAAGATAAGGATATAATGTAGGCTCTCCGTTACTGGTAACTGTTAAAACATCAAAAGAGAATTTTTTGACGGCCAGGTTTATTTCTTTAAGTATTTCATCAGGTTTCGGAGCGTTATTATAAACATTAACTGGTTTTGCAGGATCCAACTCACAGTAAATACAGTCGAAATTACATCTTTTTTTATCAGGGGAAAGATCAACTCCAAGACTCATTCCAAAGCGTCTTGAAGCCACGGGGCCGAAAATATATTTCATATTAACACCTAATTTTCTTCCTCTTCTTCTTTTTCATGTGCGGCATGCGATTTATGCATGAAGTATAATGAAAGCGCAAGAGCAAATATTCCGCCTGCCAGATAAAGCATATCAAGAGGTGTTTCAAAATGCATATGTATTACTTTTTTAAAGAAAATAACAATAAGAACCATTACAATAACGTTGCCCAGTTTTGATTTTAATTCATCCAGACTGTGTACCGCTAAAATACTGTCTCCTACTTCACTGTTTTCCGCCTCATCAATTTCGCTGATAAAAAGTTCGTAAATACCAAAAGCAAAAATTAAAAGAACTACTCCGATAAGATAAAGGTCTATAGCCCCGATAATTTTACCTATCAAGTTTTCATGGAAATTTTCAGGATGGGCATGGTTTACAAAAACATTCCACGTAACAACAACCATTTTCCATATGTCTGCACTCGCAACCGCAAATAAAGATATAGCACCCAGTACCGCAAATACCACGGCTAAAATAACAATAAATCTGCTTTTCCACAAAGCCCCCTCAAATAGCGCTTCAATCAGTTTCATTTTCCTCCCTCCATTTCTATCCATTTTTTAGCAATTCTTACGGCGTTGGTAGCGGCCCCTACCCTGATCTGATCCGCAACGTTAAAGAAATGCAGAACTTTTGGATCATACAGGTCTTTTCTTATTCTGCCCACATAAACATAATCCGTGTCAGTAGCTATTACAGGCATAGGATATTCGTTTTTTTCAGGGTTGTCTATTACTTTAACATCTTCAAAATTCGCAAGAACTTCTCTCGCTCTTTCCACAGAAACCTCTTTTTCACAGTATATAGTAATCGCTTCACTGTGGCTTCTTAAAACAGGCACCCTTACACAAGTAGGAGCAACCTGAATGTTGCTGTGCATAATTTTGTTGGTTTCATTTACCATTTTCATTTCTTCTTTTGTAAATCCGTTATCCATAAACTTATCTATATGCGGAATTACGTTAAGTGCGATTTGATGCTGGAAAACTTCTCTTTCTTCCACTGCTTTATCCAGTTTAAAGTTAAACACTGCTCTCATCTGTTCAAACAGCTCTTCCATACCTTTTTTACCAGCTCCGCTCACCGCCTGATAAGTGGCAACGTCTACTCTTTTAATACCGAATTCCTCATGTAACGGAGCAAGGGATATTACCATTTGAATAGTCGAACAGTTCGGATTGGCTATTATTCCTGTTTTTTTCCATAAGGCTATATCTTCCGGGTTTACTTCAGGCACAACCAAAGGAACGTCCGGATTCATTCTGAAATAACTGGTATTATCAATTACAACCGCCCCCGCTTTTGCTGCGCACGGTGCGAATTTTGCACTTATACTGCCTCCTGCGCTGAAAAAAGCTATATCAATTTCTTCTTCTTCAAAAACATCACAGGTAAGCTCTTTTACTTTTATACTTTCACCTTTAAACTCAACTTCTCTTCCAACGCTTCTGGCACTTGCAAGAGGCACAAGTTTTTTAACAGGTATTTCATATTCCTCTATTACCCTTAACAGCTCTTCTCCAACCGCTCCTGTAGCTCCGGCTATTGCAACATTATACATTTACTCTCCTTATATTAAAATCAAATCTTTTTTTTCTATTACATCCGTATCGCTTAAAATAACGGCTCTTTCAATAACATTAACCAGTTCTCTTATATTTCCCGGCCATTCATACTCAAGCAGTACTTTTTTTGCTTCTTCACTTAAAGTTTTATTATCAAAATTATATTCCGCAGCGGTTTTTTTAAGAATATTTTCCGCAATTGGAATTATATCGTTTTTTCTCTCTCTTAAAGGAGGTATTTTTATAGGAATTGTATTTAGTCTGTAATACAGATCTTCTCTGAATTTGTTGTTTTTAATCATTTCGTCTATATTCTGATTAGTCGCGCTTATTATTCTTACATCCAGTTTAATCGGTTTCGTACCACCCAAACGGTAAAACTCCCTCTCCTGTAACACTCTTAAAAGTTTAGCCTGTAAATTATAAGGCATTTCACCGATTTCATCCAAAAAAAGCGTACCTCCCTGCGCAAGTTCAAACAGTCCAGGTTTACTCTGAACAGCGTCTGTAAACGCACCTTTTTCATATCCGAAAAGTTCGCTTTCTATCAGGTTTTCCGGAATAGCGCTCATATTTACTGCTATAAATTCTCCTCTGCCGGAGCTTTTATGAATAAATTTCGCAAACTCTTCTTTTCCGACTCCGCTTTCACCGAGCAGCATTACATTAGCCGTCGTAGGAGCAACCTTTTTTGCCATTTCCAAAATTTTTTTGGTGTTTTCGTCCACAGCGATAAATTCAGGTTTAAATTCGGCTTTTTTACCTTTTGTTTTTTCTTTTACTTTTCTTTTTCTCTCAATTGCCGCAATCAGTTCTTCAATTTCAAAAGGCTTTGTTAAAAAATCTTTTACTCCCAGTCTTAAAGCTTCAATCGCTTTATTAAGCGTTGCGTTTCCCGTTATCATAATTACGTCGTATTTGCCGTTGAGCTCTTTTACGAACTCAATACCGTCCATCTTCGGCATTGTAATATCGCTGACTATTACATCTATACTCTCATCCAGCTTTTTTAAAGCGTCAAGAGCATGACGAAATTCAACCACTTCATAGCCTTCGCTTTTTAAAGCAAGTGAAAGAGATTTTCTCATATTAATATCGTCTTCAACAATAGCCACTTTCATTAATTATCACCTTTTATATAAAAATACGCTGTTCCGTTTTTTATAATAATATCAAATCTGTGAGGCAAAAACACAATTTTTACCCTGTCGTTTTTATTATACTGGGCGTTTACCACCGTCTGATATTTTAAAAGCCGGTCGATAATGGTATTTTTGTATTTTTGACATATACGCAAAGGGTTATCGCCGTCTACATTAAGTTCAAAAAGGAATTTACTGTTTTTATTACTGAGTGTCAAAGCTTTAGAACATTCAAGATGAGAAGAAATGATGACAGAATTGTCAATTACAGCATTGTAAGATATAAAATAATCTGCAAAGAGAAAAAGAGGAAGACTAATTAGCGTTAATATATTTATTCCATCTCCTTACATCAAGCTTAACGCTCATAACTACTTTATAAATACCGTTTTTAAAACTTTCTTCCTGAATACATGCTCCTCTTATTAAACCGTATACATTTGTTCTTACTTCAGAGTTTTTAAGCATTAAATCTTTAACTGTTTCACTTCCTTTTACTCTGATTCCATACATTTTTTCAGCCAGCGCTCTGTATGCATCCGCTATTGCCGCGCGTCTAGCCATTACTTTAGCCTGAGGAACGCTCTGAGCATTTACAGGAGCTACTCCCAACCCTTCAACCTGTAACGTAACGATAGGACTTTTTTTAAGAACTGGAGTATTTTCTATAGTGGTATCCACATTTATTGAATTAACATCAACAGTGTCGTTTTTAGCTGTTTTTTTCTCTTCGCTGTTTTTTGATTGCTGCTGTACAGGAGGAATTATATTTACCTCGTTTTTAATAACCTGCTGAGAATTAAAAGGCTTTGTTTCCGCTTTTGGCTGCTGAGCGGGCATATCGCTTGTAGTGGCTGCACATCCAAAACTCAGAAGAGCAAAAGACGCAATTAATATTTTTTTCATTTTTATACCTTTTTTATTTCCAATATCGGCAATTTTAAAAAACATTTTACTCTTCCTCGTCAAAAAGCGTGTTTTCTTCTTTTTCGCTAGGTGTTTTGGCAAGGCTTACAACTCTGTCTCCGCTGTCAAGTTTAACAACTCTCACACCCTGAGTGTTTTTGCCTGTTTTACTAATACTGTCAATTGATACTCTTATCATTTTACCGCTGCTTGTAAGCACCATCAAATCATGGTCTTTTTCAGTGGCTACGACACCTACAAGATCACCGGTTTTATTTGTAAGTTTCATGGCGATTACGCCTTTTCCGCCTCTGTTTGTCAGTCTGTACAGATTTGCTTCAGTTCTTTTACCGAAACCTTTTTCGCTGAGTGTCAGAATTTCCTGATTTTCATCGTCAAGAGCAAGCGCACCTACAACCTCGTCTCCGTCTATTTTAAACCTTATACCTGTAACTCCTCTGGCGGTTCTTCCCATTTCCCTTACAGTATCCACAGGGAATCTTATAGCCATACCTTTTTTAGTAACGATAAACAGCTGTTTGTCGTTAGGTTCAACTATTTTTGCCGTTACAAGCTCATCGCCTTCATCAATAGTGATAGCTCTGACTCCGGTACTTCTGATATTTTTAAATTCGCTCAGATTCGTTCTTTTTACGATTCCGTTTTTAGTAAAGAATGCAAGTGATTTGGTTTCATCGAAATCTTCTGTTTTGATAATTGTCTGAATTTTTTCGTCTTTATCAAGATTAATAAGGTTTACAATAGCTTTACCTTTACTAGTTCTGCTTCCTTCCGGAATTCTGTAAACTTTAAGCCAGTGCAGCTGACCTCTGTCTGTTATAATCATCAGAGTATCGTGTGAATTGGCTACATAAAAGTCTTCAATAAAGTCGTCTTCATATATGGTAAGGGCTTTTTTACCTTTACCACCTCTGTTTTGTCTTTCGTAAGCTTTTAGCGGCACTCTTTTTACGTACCCTCTGTGAGTAATTGTTACAACCATCTCTTCATTAGGAATTAGATCTTCTATATCGATTGCGTCATAATCCTCTTCAATGTTTGTAAGCCTAGGAGTCGGATATTTTTTCTTAATTTCAATAAGTTCGTCTTTAATAACTCCGTTTAGGATATTTTCGTCTTTAAGTATTGAATTTAGATATTCGATTTTTTCCATAAGCTCTTTGTATTCGTTTTCTAGCTTTTCAACTTCCAAAGATGTCAGTCTTGCAAGTCTCATATCTAGTATCGCCTGAGCCTGAACGTCGCTTAATTCAAATCTGCTGATTAAATTTTCTTTTGCTTCTTTTGTGTCGTTAGATTTTTTAATTATTTCCACAACTTCGTCAATATTTGCAAGCGCAATCAGCAACCCTTCTAAAATATGGGCTCTTCTTTTTGCTTCTTCAAGTTCGTAAATCGTTCTTCTGATAACTACAGTTTTTCTGTGTTTGATGAATATGTCAAGAAGCTCGAAAAGATTGAAAAGTTTAGGCTGTTTGTCATAAATTCCCAGCATATTGATACCGAAGCTTACTTGCATTTGAGTGTGTTTATAAAGATTGTTCAGTATGATTTCGCTCATTGCGTCTTTTTTAAGCTCAATTACAACCCTGATTCCTTCCCTGTCGCTCTCATCTCTTACTTCGCTGATACCCTCGACAATTTTATCTTTTACAAGGTCACTTATTTTTTCAATCAGTTTAGCTTTGTTAACCTGGAAAGGAAGCTCGTCTATTACGATTACCTCTTTGTTTCCTTTATGTTCGATATGGTGTTTTGCTCTGATTTTAATACTTCCTCTTCCGGTCTTATAAGCTTCTATAATTCCGCTTTTACCGAAAATAGTACCGCCTGTAGGGAAATCAGGTCCTTTGACGAACTGCAGTATATCTTCAAGTGTCGCGTCTTTATTGTCAATCATATAAATAAGAGCGTCGATCAGCTCTTCAAGGTTATGAGGAGGTATATTTGTAGCCATACCTACGGCAATACCGCTGCTTCCGTTAACAAGCAGATTTGGAAATCTTGCAGGCAGGACTACGGGTTCTCTTTCAGTCCCGTCGTAGTTAGGTATGAAATCCACTGTATCTTTATCAATATCTTTTAACAGCTCTTCGGCAATTTTAGTAAGTCTGGCCTCTGTATATCTCATAGCGGCCGCATTGTCACCGTCTATACTACCGAAGTTCCCCTGACCGTCAATAAGAGGCATTCTCATAGAAAACGGCTGTGCCATTCTGACAAGCGCTTCATAAACCGCACTGTCACCGTGAGGATGGTATTTACCGATAACATCCCCTACAATTCTTGCTGATTTTTTATATGCGCTTCCGGCTGTAATACCCATTTTGTGCATAGCATAAAGAATTCTTCTATGAACGGGCTTCAGTCCGTCTCTTACGTCCGGAAGAGCACGTCCCACTATAACGCTCATTGAATATTCTAAATAGCTTTTTGAAAGTGTATCTTCAATACTGACAGGAATTACTTGCATTAATATCCTTTATTTCTTTTTAGCAATATTATACCAAATTATTTTTTTAAATTTGCCAAAACTGCGCTTAACACAACATTTACGCCGTTTTCAAGCAGACACTCTTTCGCTTCGTTAAGCGTCAGTCCGGTTGTGGCAATATCGTCAATCAAAATCACATCGATACCTGATTTGCCTTTATAAATAAAATTTCTAGGATTTTTAAGTCTGAATTCAAGAGATTTGCCCGCATATTGTACATTGCTTGAAGAGAGCAGCGAGCGGTAAAGAGGTTTTATAAACTCCGTTTTCATTTCATGGGCCAAAACGGCCGTATGGGAAAACCCTTTTTTTGTTTTATCGTCCACGGGAATTACATAAAAGCTCTCTTTTATTTCCCCTGCTAAATATTTTAAGGAGTTTTGAGCCAAAATTTTAAAAACCCTGTTTCCGAATTTATGATATTTGTATTTAATTAAATGCTCTATAGTTTCATAGTCGTAAAAAGAAACTATATTGTCTTTTTTTCTTATTTTCGGCTGTAAATATCTTTTTTGACACTTTTTGCAAATTACATCAAACGAAAAACCGCTGCATAATATACATTTAAAAATCGTCTTCCTTTTTTTTGCCATATTTCAGAAGAAGATAAACCGCAATAACGGCACCCAGGCTGAACAACCCCGCTCCCCCGTAAAAAACTTTGTTATTTCCGGCTGCCGTACCGCCCATAATCATTCCTATTGCTATAAACATAATAAAAGCCGCCGTAACGCCTAATATTTCCGGAAAAGTAAATTTTCTGTCTTTGTAGTCCTGCATATCGCTCCTTTATTTATAATGCTTTTTATATTCGTATTTTAATATATCTTTTTCTGTTTCGCATTCCGTAACCGAAATATAATCTCCGCTGTTGTAAAATATTGAATACTGGTCAAATTTACGGGCTATTTCTATTGCGTCTTTTTTTTCTATGTCATAAATAATAAAAGACTTTTCACTGTAGTCAAACAGCTCTCCTATGCTTAAATAAGATTCATATCCAAAAGCTTTTATTACACTTTCAAGTTCGGTATTTCTTAAAAAATTAAGAAAATCGTTATAAATCATGCCCTTTGGATTATATGCCGTAATAATTGCGAATTTTCTTTTTAAGATCTCTCCGTTTTGAGGAAGAAACTGAAAAGAAATCCATTCTCTTCCGTCTAACGTATGAATCATAAATTTCGTATATTTCAGATAGTCTTTATATTTTTTCTTAAAATCAAGAACAATTTCGCCATCTACCAGCAAAGCGTCTTCGGCTTCGTCGTAAACGCATTTGCCGATATAATCCCCTATTCCTATTACATTAAATCTCAACATAATCCTTTTTTTGTTATAATTTAAGCAAAAAAGGTCAATAAATGAAAAAATTTCTGCTTATATTTTTACTATTTTTTACAGGATGCAGCATCAAAACGGCTATAAAACAAGATCCTTTATACGAAAAAACATTAACCTACACACAAAGAGGCCAAATAATAAATTCACTTGAAACAAAAGCGCTCATAGACGCTGTATATTTAAATCCTCTATACCCTGAAAAATTCACTAACCCGACTTTTTTAATCGGAGTTTACAATGATTTTCATAACACTCTTCAAAACCAGGAGTTTAAATTAACTCTTAACACTACCGAACCGGTAAAAATCTCCAAAAAAATACCTTCTTTTATATTATATAAAAATTTTCCGTTTTACAACGAATGGATGAACTATTATATCGTAGAATTCAACCAAACACAAAAACCGTATGTTTTAGAATATAAAAGCAAAGACTGGGGAGAAGTCAAATTCACCTTTTAAGCTCTTTGTGAAGTGTAATATTATTATCTCCGAATATATGTGAATATATTATAAAATTCGCAATTACTTTTTTCCCGTACTCCCTGCTTTCATCATACGGCACAAGCTCCATACTTAAAAAAGGCTGATATTTCCTTTTGTATTTAAAATATGACAGCACTTTTCTTTTTACAAATCCGATTCCTCCGTTATATGCATAAGCCACCATAAGAGGATCGTGCAGCTTGGAAAAAAGCCATTTCAAATGCTTGGCTCCCAGTTTCACATTCTCAGTATAATTAAACTGTCTAAACACATCGGAATGATAATCCCTGACCAAAAACGGCATCAGCTGCATTGTACCCAAAGCATAGCTTCTGCTTACACTTGCTGGTATAAATCTGCTTTCCTGTCTTGCAATGGCATATACAAAAGCCTTAAAAGAGATATTTTCGTCATTATACATTTTAGGCGTAATAAATATATTGTATTTATATTTAAAAGCTTTATCCAAAACAATAGCTTTTAAAGCAATGCTTTTATTTGAGTCAAGTTCTTTAGCAAAAGAGAAAAGGTCTTCCCTGCGTTTCAGTTCATCCCAGAATTTCAGCACATCCCATGGATTATACTGATTGTATTTAGGTTTTTTTACAGAATTGTAAATTATTTTATTTTTAATAAAAAACTTTTTATTAACACTTTCATACGCATATAAAGTGTAAAAATTCACTCTCGGATTTTCAAGCAGTTTTTCTTTTGCAGCTTTATTTCCCAGCTGCCACATCCAAAAATATATTTTTGAAGTTTTTCTATTTATCGTATAAAGTATTTTTTTAGCCAGTTTATCTTTACTGTTTTTTAAAGCATTAATAAAAAGCCACCATTTGACCCTGTCGTCAAAATTTTTATAATTAAGGCTTAAAAGTGACTTTTCTATTTCAGGGAGATTATTAAGCACCGCATATTTTACAAACAGATAAAAATATCTGTCTTCAAACAGTGAAAAATCAGTTATTTTCTGGTCTATTTTTTTATCAGGATAATTAATTATGAAATAATATCCCAAGTCCCTGCTTTTAAACACATTGCTGAAATCATTATGTAAAAAGGCGTAAACCGCCTCTTTTTCTTTGCTAGGAGGCAGTTTATTATAAAGATACTGCAAATCTTTTTTATTCAGTTTAGACATCGTTTTAAGAGAAAGGCCGTTATTTAAAATACAAGATATATCAACATCTTTCATATATTCCGGTTTTACATTTACACACTGATATATATTTTTAAATAAAGGAGACATTTGAGCCAAAATTCTTAAATGTTTAAAAGGTTTTTGTTTGTACATGGAATTATAGGCTTTGAATGCCAGCACCGTTGAATTCGTTTCCCTCATAAACTGAGTCAGATAGAAATCTCTTACATAGCTTTTAGGATGGGTAAGAAGTTCCGAGAGATTTAAAGAAAAAAGAAAAAGAGGAAAAAATAAAAAAATCAGCCTCATAACGACATAATTATATTATTAATCAAAATCTGAAGAAACTGAAGAGCTAAAATAAGTATAATCGGAGCTATGTCAAACCCTCCGAACGTAGTCGGAATATAGCGTCTTATCCATCTGTAAACGGGCTCTGTAACATTCCATAAAAATCTTACAATAGGATTATAAGGATTTGGCTGCACCCAGGTAATAAGCGCAGCAATAATAACAACCCATATATAAATACTTATTAAAATGGATATAAACTGCAATATAGATATCAATAACGTATTCATCTATACTCCTTAATAATCATTTTCAGGTACGGTTTCATTATAGCATATAAATCTTTTATTTCAGGACCCTGTTTTGAACCGACCATTATCATTCTAAGAGGCATAAATAGTTTTTTACCTTTTAAACCGGTATTGTTCATAATTCTTTTCTTGAAATCGTTATAATCGTCTTCAAGTTCGCTGTTTAAAATTTCCTGTTTTAATATTTCCACTTCTTCTGTAAACTCGTCAAAGTTTTGTTTTGAAAATATATTGTCAAGTTTTTCTTTAAGCTCTTTTATAGTTGAAACTTCATCAAGATACAGTTTTGCCAACGGCTCGTATTCTTCATGGTACGCAATATAATGAGTAAGTTTTTCTATTCTTTTCATATGCTCTTTATTTATAAATCTGAGTTTTCCTAAATCGAATTTTGCCGGTGCTTTTGAAATTTTAGTAATATCAAAAAACTCTATGGCTTCTTTCAAAGTAAATATCTCGTTTTCGAAACTGTTACCTAGCAGTATCAGATAATTGGCAATCGCTTCAGGCAAAAACCCTTCTTCCAAAAGCCATTTAACAGAGCTGGCACTGTCTCGCTTGCTCATTTTTTTGCCTTCTTCATTAAGAATGATTGGCAAATGTGCATATTTTATCTCTTTATCATAGCCTAACGCTTCTCTTATTGCTATCTGCTTAGGAGTATTGCTCAGATGGTCTTCTCCTCTTATTACCAGAGTAATGTCATACAGCATATCGTCAATAGAACACGCAAAGTTATACGTAGGCGTAAAATCTTTCCTCATAATAATAAAACTGTCTATTTCAAAAGGTGAAAAATCAAATTCGCCTTTGATTAAATCATTAAATTTTATATTGTGCTGCGGTTTTCTGAGTCTGACCACAAACGGTATTTTTTTCTCAATTTTGTTTCTTATCTCTTCACTTGAAAGACTTTCACACTTTCCGCTGTATCTGTAAGGTCTTTTTTCAATTTTTGCTTTTTCCCTTTGAAAATTTATCTCTTCTTCATCACAGAAACAGACAAACGCTTTTTTAGAATCAAGCAGTTTTTTTGCCATTTCCTGATGCAAATGTAAATTTGCGGACTGGTAAACAACGTTATCGTATTCTATACCGAATAATTTTAAAATATTCAGTATTTCAACATCTTTGCCTTCTATATTTCTTTCTTTATCCGTATCTTCTATTCTTATTAAAAGTTTTTCGTTTTTCTGTTTTGCAACTATATAGTTAAAAATAGCAACTCTTAAATTACCTATGTGCATATCACCTGTCGGACTCGGCGCAAATCTTAACATCTCACTCCTTAGATTTTTCAAGTAAATCAGCTACAAGATTTTCTTTTGTAGCATATTCAGCTAATTTGTCTAATTCTTGAAACGTAAGTTTAGCATATTTTTCAAGCTCAAGCAGTCTTTCGTAATACCATTTTGGGTTTTGTTTGGTAATACCTTCTTTTCTCACTCTTTCAAGTATTTCTATACCTATATCATGTATTAATTTGTGGTATTTCATTAAATTATTTAGATCCTTAAATCCTTTTAACATCTCTTTAATTTCAGGTTTATTGAGCCATTCGCCGAGTTTACAGTTTTTGTCAGTAATATTTAAAATTTCGTCTTCAACTTTTTCTTTTGTAATGGCAGAATATATATTTGATTTATAGATAATATGAGATATTTTAAATGTAATAAAAATAAGCTTTAATGTGTTTTTGTCTGAAATGGTACTCACTTCTGTAAGTTCTTTTTTCAGAATATCAAGCACCTGCTCAAAATTCTGAAGCGTTTCATAAGATTTGTCTCCGATTTTAACCACCTGATTAGTGTTTTCCTCAATACCGTTAAACTGCTGCTGAAGGGTTTGTATTGTAATGGCAATTTCATTTGTGGCTTTTTGCGTTCTTTCAGCCAAGTCTCTTACGTTGTCGGCAACAACGGCAAAACCTCTTCCGTGTTCTCCGGCTCTGGCTGCTTCAATCGCCGCGTTTAAAGCAAGCAGGTTTGTCTGGTCGGCTATATCTTTAATAAGTTCTACAATATTGGAAATCGAATGGATGTTTTCAGCCATCTGGGTTATTTCATTAGATGTTTCCTGAACTTTTTCGCTAAGAAGAGTAAAATCGTTTTTGCTTTCCTGCATTAAATAATACGTTTTGTCAGCCTGTGTTGTAGAGGCTTTCACTTTTGCGGTTATTTCTTTAAATGCGTTGTCTATTTCATAAATTTCATTTCCGACTCTTTCCATATTTGCGGTAACACCGCCGTCTATCTCAATAAACTTTTTAGAAAGCGCACTTATTCTTTCAACTTTTTTTGATACTTTCAGAGATTCTATCGCTTTTTCAAACTCCTGAGCAACATTTCTGAACTCACCGTGAAGACCGCTTGGCATAATATATCTGTATTCGTCACCGTTTATAATGGCCTGGATTGTGTTTTTTGATTCTCTGAGCAGATCTTCTATCTGATCAAGCATTTCGTTTATATTCCAGCCTATCTGTTCTTCCAAAGTGCTCTCACCGTCCAACAGTATCCTGCTGGAAAGTTTGCCGTTATATGCATCATCAACGGTTTTACCGATTTTTTGGAAAATATTTTTATGGTCTGATTCCATTTTGCTTTTGTTTGAAGGTAAAAAATGCGCCAGAGCGACAAAGACAATATAAAGTCCTACCGCGATATACTGCTTAAGATAAACCAGATAAGCCAATAGTAAAAAGTTGACGCTTAAAATCGCCACAAGTCTTAATGTTAACATTTCTTTAAATTTCATTTTTTAGCCTTTTTGCAAATTAAATACTAATTCGTGATACTTATCTACAACCGTTTCGTCATCGGCTTTTAACAGTTTCTTAAGCAATTCGTAACTGGCGCTTATTCCTCCGCTTTTTTCCGCTTCTACCAACTCTTTATATATCGGTTCTATAGTTTCAATTCCCTTTTTTGACGGTTTTTTTCTAAAAGAGGTATATCCTATAATATTTCCGTTCAGATCCAAATCCGGAGTAATATAAGCCAAAACCCAGTAATATCCTCCGTCTTTTCTTAAATTTTTTACAAAACCGAAAAACTCCTGTTTAGACTGAATCAGATCCCATAATATTTTAAAAGCGATTTTCGGCATATGCGGATGACGGATTATATTATGATTTGCTCCGATTAGTTCCTTTCTGCTCCAACCGGCCATATTCACAAATATTCTGTTACAATATGTTATGTATCCTTTTGTATCAGTTTTGGAAACGATAAAATCATTTTCGCTCATTACTTTTTCATCATTGGTAATAGTCTTAGGAGCATCAAGCTTGGAAAGCCTTTTTCCGGCTTTCAACTTCTCGTCAATCCTTGCCTGGTCAATCATTTTTTCTCCTTTTTCCTTTATTCACACCTTAAAAAGGTTTAAATAATGTTAAATAATACATGCATACAAACATAACAACACTTCCCCAGTACAGAATCTGTGAAAGAAGTTTTGAAGTATTCTTGTTTCTAAAAGCCAAATATGAAAGATAAATATTTGTAATCATTGCAAGTATATCTATGGAAAGCTTAACATGAAGCCAGTTTCCGCTTTTTGAAATACCAGGCATTGCGAGCATCAACTTCGTACCCAGATAAAGCACCAGTCCCATAAACACAATACTGATTATTGCAAGTAATTTTGAATTTTCT
Source organism: Nautilia abyssi (assembly GCF_055388085.1). NCBI lineage: Bacteria > Pseudomonadati > Campylobacterota > Epsilonproteobacteria > Nautiliales > Nautiliaceae > Nautilia > Nautilia abyssi. Next base: position 843,891 of record NZ_AP042376.1, read on the forward strand.
TTACATCCAACCGACTTAGCCAAAGACACCATAAACAAACCCCAGCAAAATACTACCATCATATGCATATACAACAGGTTCATCTCTCCCCCTCATCTGTTTTGAAAAATTATATAAACAAATATTCATTTTGTCAAATAATTGTCGTATCAATATATTCTACAGACACATTTATGACACAATTAAAGCTAAAATTAAATTATAATTAGTGCCTGTCACTTTTAATAAACAAATAAAGTAAGCAAGAGACCTTTTATCTAGGATCTCTTGCAACTTCCTGACCGTTAACTTTAATGATGATACTGTTATCATCCGCGTCGAATTCAACTCTGTCGCCTTCTTTAACTTTTCCTTCAAGGATAAGTTCGGCAAGTCTGTCTTCGATAATTTCGGCAAGCGCTCTTTTAAGAGGTCTTGCACCGAAAATCGGATCAAATCCAACCTCAGCGATAACTTCTTTAACTCTGTCTGTAAGAGTAAGTTCGATTTCTCTTTCACTGAGTCTTTTTGTAATTTTTCTAAGCAATATGTCAACGATTTCTTTAACCTGCTCTTTTCCAAGCGGGTTAAATACCACTACATCGTCAAGTCTGTTTAAGAATTCCGGTTTCATTCTTCTTTTAAGTTCAGCCCAAACTGCTTCTTTTCTTGCTTCTGGATCTTTAATTTCCATAATAATATCGCTTGCGATGTTGCTTGTTAAGATAATAATTGTGTTTTTAAAGTCTACTGTCACACCTTTATTATCTGTAAGTCTACCGTCGTCAAGCACCTGTAACAGGATGTTAAATACATCCGGATGCGCTTTTTCGATTTCATCGAACAGAATTACACTGTACGGTCTTCTTCTTACAGCTTCTGTAAGCTGTCCGCCTTCTTCATATCCTACGTAACCAGGCGCAGCACCGATTAGTTTAGATACACTTATTTTATCCATATATTCAGACATATCAAATCTGATCATCGCTTTTTCATCATCAAACAAGAATCTTGCCAACGTTTTAGCTGTTTCTGTTTTACCTACCCCTGTAGGTCCTAGGAACATAAAGCTTCCGATTGGTCTATTTGGATCACCAAGTCCGGCTTTATTTCTTTTGATCGCTCTTGCTACCGCTTTTATGGCTTCATCCTGTCCGACTACCCATTTTTTGAGCTCGTCTTCAATATGTAATATTTTTTCAAGCTCGCTTTGCAACATTTTATTTACAGGAATACCTGTCCATTTGCTTACTACATCGGCAACCGCTTCTTCGTCTACAGCGTTTTTAAGAAGCGTACCTTCTTTTAACATTTCGTCCCATTTTTTCTCAAGCTCTTCTAATTTTTTGGTAAGTTCTACAACTTTTCCGTATTCAATTTCTGCCGCTTTTTGGAAGTTACCTTCTCTTTTAGCGATATCTGCCTGAACTTTTAGCTCTTCAATCTGCTGTTTAATTTCGGCTATTTCTTTAAGAACTCTTTTTTCTTCTTCGAATTTAGCTTCAAGTCTTCTTTTTTCTTCTTCAAGATTAGCGAGTTCTTTTTCAATTTCAGCAAGTCTTTTTTTAGACTTATCGCTCTCACCTTCCATCTGAAGAGCCTCTTTTTCAACCATCAGCTGTTCGATTTCTCTTTTAATTTTTGCAAGCTCGAACGGTTCGCTTTCGATTTGCATTTTGATTTCAGCCGCAGCTTCGTCAATTGCGTCGATTGCTTTATCCGGCAGGAATCTGTCACTGATATATCTGTCAGTCAGTTTTGCCGCAGCTACAATCGCTTCATCTTTAATAATAACGTTATGATGCGCTTCTAGTCTTTCTTTTAAACCTCTTAAGATTCTGATTGCTTCGTTTACGCTTGGCTCGTTTACCATTACAGGCTGGAATCTTCTTTGAAGAGCCGCGTCTTTTTCAAAATATTTTCTGTATTCTTTAAGTGTTGTCGCACCGATTGTTCTGAGTTCTCCCCTTGCAAGTGCAGGTTTTAATATGTTGGCAGCGTCCATACTTCCCTCGCTGGCACCCGCACCGACGATTGTGTGAATTTCGTCTATAAATAATATAATGTTAGGATTTTGTTTTACTTCATCCACAACGGCTTTTAGTCTGTCTTCAAACTCACCTCTGTATTTAGCACCCGCAATAAGTGCTGTCATATCAAGAGCTACTATCTGTTTGTTTTGAAGACTTGTCGGTACTTCTTTTTTAACTATTCTTTGAGCAAGCCCCTCTACAAGCGCTGTTTTACCAACCCCAGGTTCACCAAGTAAAATCGGGTTGTTTTTAGTTTTTCTGATAAGAATCTGCATCATTCTGTTGATTTCTTCGTCTCTTCCGATTACAGGGTCAAGTTTACCTTCTCTCGCTTTTGCAGTAAGGTCGATTCCGTATTTATTTAATGCGTCAAGTGTTTCATCCGCACTTTTGCTTTCAATCTTTTTATCACCTCTTATTGCTTCAAGAGTTTTTTTAAGTTCGAATAAATCTACAAATTTTCCTAGAGTGTCTTTAAATCTCTCAAGGTTTGCAATAAGCCATGTATCAACCGCTACATACTGATCTCCAAGTTTTGTCGCAAGACCTTCCGCTTTTTGCAGACTTTCAATTAATTCTCTTCCTATTTTAATTGATTCTTTTGTAATATTGTCAACTTTTGGAAGTCTGTCTACCGCGCTTTTAAGCTCAAGCTCAATAGCAACTTTGTCAACTCCCATTTTGTTTAAAGCCTGGTTTAATACCGTATTTGTATTAGTCACAAGCCCCCATACTATATGTAAAGGATGTACTTCCGGGTTTTTGTTGTGTAATGCCAGACTTAAACCTGATTCAAGTGCTTCCATCATTTGATTTGTTAATTTTTCAAATATTCTATCCATATTCTCCTCCTTAAAAGTTTTAGTTGATGTAATTATACAACTTTAGTCAGTTTATGTCAAGGTTTTTAATTAAAAAAATTCAATTTATATAAAAATAATGAAAAATAATCTTTAATTAACATATTAATAATATATATTTAAACATTATACCTAAAACTTGATTTTAACTGCCCAATATAATAGAATTTCAAAAACTCCAAGGAGCCGTTTTGAAAAAACTAATTTTAGCAGCACTTTTTATTGTATCGCTATTCGCTGAAAACCAGCAGACTAGACTGGCTGCATATGAAAAATTCGTAAAAGTCGTCAATATGATCGAAGCTTATTACGTAGACGACATTAATACGACGACTATAATAAATAAAGCGCTTAAAGGACTTCTTCCGAATTTAGACGCGCATTCAAGCTACCTGGACAAGAAAGCATATAAAGAATTAAAAGTTCAGACATCAGGTGAGTTCGGAGGACTTGGTGTAGTAATCGGAATGAAAAACGGTGTACTTACAGTAATTTCTCCAATAGACGACACTCCTGCTTATAAAGCCGGAATCAAAGCCGGTGACATTATTTTAAAAATCAACAATCACGCCACAATCGATATGACGCTTGACGAAGCGGTAAATCTGATGAGAGGCAAACCCGGGACAAAAGTTACTCTTACCATCGTAAGAAAAGGGAAAAAGCCTTTTGAAGTCACGATTACAAGAGGAATTATAAAAATCAAATCCGTTAAAGCAAAAGATTTACAGCATTACCCTGATATAGAATATATAAGAATTTCTTCGTTTGACAAAAATGTAGTGCCTAGTCTTAAAAAAGTACTCGCAAACCTTAAAAAACAAGGTAAAAAAGGAATCATAATAGATTTGAGAAACAATCCGGGAGGACTGTTAAATCAGGCTACAGGTACACTTGATCTGTTCATATCCCACGGTATATTAGTATCGCAAAAAGGAAGAGTTCCTAGCGAAAACGAAGTATATTACGCACACAGCTCGGGAACATATAAAAACATTCCGATAGTAGTGCTTGTAAACGGAGGAACGGCAAGTGCAGCCGAAATCGTAAGCGGAGGTCTTCAGGATCACAGACGCGCCGTAATAGTAGGTGAAAAGACATTCGGTAAAGGAAGCGTTCAGGCAATTCTTCCTGTAAACAAAGATGAAGCGTTAAGACTTACGGTAGCCAGATATTACCTGCCAAGCGGCAGAACAATTCAGGCCAAAGGTGTAACTCCGGATATTATCGTACATCCAGGGAAAGTGGAAGAAGAAAACTTAACTGAAGATTTAATTAAAGAAGCAAATTTAAAAGCGCATTTAAAAGCGGAATTAAATAAAATAGACCATAAGAAAAAAACCAAAAAAGAAGATAAAAACATTAAAAAAATAGACGGCGACTTACAACTGCTCACAGGCGCAAATATTTTAAAAGCTTTAATAATAAGTAAAGGAGAAAAATGAAACTGTTATACGAAGGAAAAGCAAAAAGAATTTATGAAACAGACAAACCCAATGAGGTAATATGCGAATATAAAAATTCTTTAACTGCTTTTAACGGTGAAAAAGCCGATGAAGAAGAAGGAAAAGGAGCGCTGAACTGCGCAATTACCACTTTAATTTTTGAAGCATTGGAAAAAGAAGGAATTCCTACACACTTAATCAAACAGATTGACGACACTAAACAGCTTGTCAAAAAAGTCGATATCATATTAATAGAAGTGGTTGTAAGAAACATTGTAGCGGGAAGTCTTGCCAAAAGACTAGGAATTAAAGAAGGAACAAAACTGCCTTTTACCATAGTTGAGTTTTATTATAAAAACGACGATTTAAACGATCCTTTAATAAATGACGATCATGCAATGGTTTTAGGACTTGTAAAAGACAGAAAAGAACTTGATTTATTAAGGGAATACGGATTAAAAGTAAACGATTTTCTAACTAAGTTTTTTGACAAAGTAGGCCTAACTTTGGTAGACTTTAAAATAGAATTCGGCAGAGACGAAAACGGAAACATTATTTTAGCCGATGAAATCACCCCAGATTCTTGCAGATTATGGGACAAAGAAACAGGAAAAAAACTTGATAAAGATTTATTTAGATTTAATTTAGGAAATATAAAAGAAGCATATACTGAAGTATTAAACAGATTAAAGGATGTAAAATGATAGTTGCTGTTAACGTACATTTGAAAAAAGGCGTGCTTGACCCTCAGGGAAAAGCTGTACACCATGCACTTGAAACGTTAGGCTTTAAAGACGTTAAAGGCGTAAGAGTCGGAAAACAGATTTTACTTGACATAGATACTGAAGATAAAGAAAAAGCAGTTGAAATAGCTAAAGAAGCCGCTGCGGAACTGTTGGCAAACCCTGTTATTGAAAACTTTGAAATTGAGGTAAAATAATGAAAGTAACGGTTATTGTTTTTCCCGGAACTAACTGCGACAGAGACACTAAATGGGCATTTGAAAAAATAGGTGCCGACGTGGAATTCGTATGGCATAACGAACATGATTTGAAAAATCCTGATTTGGTTGTTCTTCCGGGAGGGTTTAGTTACGGAGATTATTTAAGAAGCGGTGCAATTGCAAGATTTTCACCGATTATGCAGGAAGTTAAAGAATTCGCCAATAAAGGCGGATATGTACTAGGAATCTGTAATGGATTCCAGATTCTGCTTGAATCGCACCTTCTTCCCGGAGGTATGACGAGAAATGAAAATCTTCATTTTATATCAAAATTCCATCATTTAAAAGTTGTCGACAATAATAATAAATTTTTACAAAACCTAAATGCAGGGGATATCGTAAACATTCCTATAGCACATGCCGAAGGAAATTATAAAGTTGACGAAGAAACACTTAAAAAAATGTACGATAACGGACAGGTAATCTTAAAATACTGCGATGCTGACGGTAACGAATTAAACCCTAACGGAAGTATAGACGCAATCGCCGGCATATGCAATGAAAATAAAAACGTATTCGGACTAATGCCTCACCCTGAAAGAGCAATGGAAAGTCTTTTAGGAGGAAGCGACGGAATTAAAATGATAGAAGGATTTATTAAGTGAAAAAATTTTTAATTTATCTTTTGATTCCTGTTTTTGTTCTGGCATACAAGGTTGATATACATAAATGGGGCAGTAAAGACACCTTTTACGGTTTTTTAAAACAAAACTCTCTGCCGTTAAGTATATATTACAACCTTCCGCCTAAAATCAAAAGATACGTACGCGCTATTCCAAAGGGCGAAAGCGTTTTTATTTTAAGAGACAACAACATTATCAAGCAGGCGCTTATACCTATAAACTCTAAACAGCAGCTTCAGATTATTAAAACGGACAAAGGATATGTCACTAAAATAGTCCCGATAATATACGAAACCGTTCAAAAAGAAGCAAGTGCCACAATTAACAATTATCTGAGCTACGATATATACAAAGCGACAAAACTAAAAAGTCTTTCATCAAAACTTATTAACATATTCTCAGACAGAATTAATTTCAGAGCTATTCCGAAAAATACAAAAGTTGATATTGTTTATCAGGAAAAAATAAAATTCGGAGAAGTAAAAGACGTTAAAATACTATACGCAAAAATATCAAACAGACACTATCAGGTTGACGCATTTTTAAATCCTTATGACGGAAGATATTATGACTCTAAAGGAAGAAGTTTAAAAGGAATGTTTTTAGCCGCACCTTTAAGATACAAACGTATTTCTTCAAGATTCGGAATGAGATTTCATCCTATTTTGCACAAATGGAGAATGCACGACGGAATTGACTACGTTAACAGAATCGGAACTCCTATCCATTCGGTAGCAGACGGAAAAATTATATATAAAGGGTGGATTAGAGGTTACGGAAGAGCCGTAGAGATAAAACACAAAGACGGCTATATGACACTTTATGCGCATCTTCACGGATGGCCAAAAGGTATATATGTAGGAAAATGGGTAAAACAGGGACAGGTAATAGGCTATCTTGGAAACAGCGGACTTTCAACTGGCCCTCATTTGCATTTCGGAGTTATGCATTACGGAAAGTGGATTAACCCTCTTAAACTTAAGCATTCGGTAAAAGTAACTCTTTACGGCAAAAAAAGAAAACAATTTTTAGCTTACATTAAAAATTTTACAAAAGAGAATAATATAGCCCTCAAATGAGATATTTAATTATTACTCTTTTAACTTCTTTTATTTTTGCTTCAAATTTAATAATACAATATCCTAATCTAAAAAAAGAATATTATGAAAATCAGATAATAAATCTGGACGTTAAAGTCATCACGCCAAAAGAAATGAATCTTACTTTTATCCCTCCCTTAGGATCAGATATTAACATAACAAAAACTAACAAGTTTATTTATAACGTTCACTTAAAATACAAAAACGACAATGAAATAAAAAATTTTTTTATTATAGGCAAAAACACTTATAAACAGATTACGTTAAGCGACCTGTATAAAAGCGTACCTCTTACTAAAGTTAAAAATTTTTGCAATGTACTGGCAGACAAATTAAACATCAGCAACCCTATTTCAAGCGAATATGATAAAAATCACAATATGGTTTCTTTTACAATTAATGCAAAAAACGCAAACCTTAAAGATTTTACGCTACATCTTAAAGATGAAAATCTTACTCTTGTATCGGCAAACAAAGCTACATATTTCGGTCTGGTAGGAAAAGATAAAAAAAAGATAATTTTCTATTACTTTAACACCCAAAACGATAATTTTCAAAAAATTTCTATTCCGATTAATATAAAAGAACAGACAATAAGCACACAAACAGATCTAAACCCTGAAGAAAACACTATATTTACGCCTGTAAACATTCTTATACTTTCATTTATCGCCTTTTTAATTATAGTATTTCTTGTTTATCAGAAAATATGGCTTTTAATTCCTCCTATTTTGCTATCTGCATTGCTAATTTATATGAATCTCCCTAAAGGAGAAGCGTTTTTGGCAAGAGGAACAAAAATATACATATTGCCTACAATAAACTCTACAGTGTTTTATATTGCTCCGATAGGAACAAAAGTTGAAATATTAAAAAAAGAAAAACATTACACAAAAGTCAAAATAAACAATAAAATAGGATGGGTGAAAAATGAAGATATTAAATAGCATAATCAGTTTTATAAAATTAGCCGCAGGTGCGGTATGTGTATTTTTTACCGGTCTTTTATGCGGTATAAACCCAAAAAACGAGCTAAAATACCGAAAAGGCTGCGCAAAATTTCTCACATCGCTTGTAGCTAATGACATAATAATAGAAGGAGAAGTTGACAAAAACGCTAATCTGCTTATCGGAAACCACACTAACAATCTGGATATTGCCTTAATGGAAACGGTCATTCCCGAAAAGCTGATATGGGTTGCAAAAAAAGAACTGGGAGAAATACCCGTTATTAAATACATGGTAACAAAAACTGACATGATACTGGTTGACAGAAGCAACAAAAGATCGGTCCTGACAATGATGAAAGAAATAAAAGAAAGAACAAACAGAGGTTTTAAAGTTGTGCTTTTTCCGGAAGGTACAAGAAACCAAAAAAATCCTGCAAAAATGATTAATTGGAAAAACGGTACAAAAGCGGTTGCCGAAAAATTAAACTTAAAGGTTCAGCCTTTTGTAATTATAAACCTTCCTTATGCGTTTAAAAAAAATCCGTTCAGAATTGAAAAACAGACTTTAAAAGTGATTTTTCTGCCTTCATTTAATCCTAAGGAAAACCCTGACTGGTTTGAAGAGACAAAAACAAAAATGCAAAATATTTTAGATAAAGAATATCAAAAGCTTTAATAATAATTTAAGTTTAAAATTATAAGATTATATTAATTTAATTATAAAGGAAAGTTATGAAATTCGATACTATGATTGCTATAGGTATAGGCGGATTTATAGGTGCGATTTTAAGAGCTTATACCGCAGGACTTGTTAATAACGCCATTAAACACGATATACCTTTCGGTACTTTAAGCGTTAACCTTATCGGTAGTCTGTTATTAGGAATTTTTATAGGAGCCATTCAGTACGGCGGAATTCAAAACCCTTATTTAAAATCACTTCTTACCACAGGAATGATGGGCGCATTTACCACATTTTCAACATTTGCCGTTGAAAGCTTTTTCTTATTTAGAAACGCTTTATATATTCAGGCGTTATCATATGTTTTATTAAATGTAATAGGATGTATTATTTTAGCGGGAGCCGGTTTTAAAGCTGTTGAAGCCATATTGAGATAATGGATAATTTTAAAATATTTTTAATTGTTTTATGGATTGCTTTTTTTATATTTATCCTGATTCAGCTGTTAATAGAAATTAAATACAGAATATGGATACGGTCTTTAAAAAAGACCTCTCCCCCTCCTTTATTAATAAAAACTATTGCAAACTTTCCACAGTATAAAAATCTAAACAATCACCAAAAAAATATCCTTCACTATAAAATTCTAAGATTTTGTAAAGAAAAACAGTTCATAGGCGTTAAATTAAAAATTACAGACGAAATTAAATACACTATAAGCTTTTTTGCATGTCTTCCGACTATATCCTTTAAAGATTTTTGTTATCCGATGCTCCAATACATATATGTATATCCGCATACAATGATACTTAACCAAAAATCGATAATAAACGATATAGCATCACATGAAACCGTACTGATCAGCGGAGAAGCTGTGGGTGAAGCGGTTGTAATAGCCTGGGATGAGTTAAAAAAAGAAATTAAAACCAACAAAAGAAATGTCGTTATTCATGAATTTGCGCATGAGCTGGATTTTGAAGAAGGCGCCGTAAACGGAATACCTCCTTTGGAAAAAGAACAGTTTGGCGAGTGGAGCAAAATAATGTACGGTGAATATAAAAAATTCAAAAAAAGACTTTCATTAAACAGATTTTTAGGGAAATATTCGTTAATTGACAAATATGCAGCTACAAATCCTGCAGAATTTTTTGCAGTAATGAGCGAATATTATTTTTCTAAACCGGATATTTTAAAAAAGCATTTTCCTGATATCTACAAAGAATTAAAAAAATTTTACAAAGTATAAATATGTTTGTAGATATAAGACATCTGGAACTGCTTAAATTCAAAGGATGCAAAGAATGTACCGAATGCTGTAAAAAACCTCTGGCACCTTTAATACTTGAAGATTTCAAAAAAGTTTATAATTATTTTCCTATTTTAATAGCTAAACTTGATTATTTAAGACCGGTAATGCTGCTCAGTAACGAAATATCCTGCCCATATTTAAATAACGGCAAATGTACAATATACGAAAACAGACCTCCTGCTTGTAAAATATATCCTTACTCGCCTTGGTATGATAAAGTATTATTAGATTTAAGCTGCAGCGGCGTCGGGTGTGAAGGCGAATATCTGCCTTTAAACAAAAAAGAGTTTTATAATTCCTCATTTTATGAAGAAAGATTTGAAAATATAAATAAAAAAATAGAAGCAACGCATAAATGGCTCTCAACCCAAAAACTGATATTTTTGACATCATATAAAAATATCGAGTTTTTTACTTTAGAAAAAAATAAAGACAAATACAATCTTTATCATATTAATTCGTTAAAACATTTACATAATTATTTTAAAACAGATTAATATTGTTTTCTCTCAAATTATAAAATTCTTCATTAAGCAAATAATAAAGCCTTTCTTTATTTTCTTCAATACTTTCTGTTATATCGATAATCATATTAATATTATATCTCTCAATATATTTTTTTAAATCTTCCAAGTTGTTTATACTCAATGCCTCTATTGCTTTTTGTTTAAAATTTAAATCAATACCTTCATGTTTTAAATTTTTAATTAGTATTTTTTCTTCAGGCATCATACAGCATTCCTATAAAAATATATTTCTCTTACTTTAATTATATCAGTACGGAGACAATAAATAAACAAATAAAGAAAAATTAACTTAATTTAATTTAATAATTGTAAAATTACTGTAAAGAAAAGATGAATTAATATAAAACTTTAAGTGACAGACACTAAACATTGAGAAGCATTAAATGGCGGAGCCGACGGGACTCGAACCCGCGACCTCCGGCGTGACAGGCCGGCATTCTAACCAGCTAAACTACGGCTCCACTCTTGGCATTGTAGATGGTGGTCGCTGCAGGGCTCGAACCTGCGACCCCCAGCTTGTAAGGCTGGTGCTCTCCCAACTGAGCTAAGCGACCAACAAATTTTATTAATGGATTAGGACTTTGTGAAGTGGTGACCCCTACGGGACTCGAACCCGTGTCGCCGCCGTGAAAGGGCGGTGTCCTAACCGCTAGACGAAGGGGCCATAGCGATGGTGACCCGTGTTGGATTCGAACCAACGGCCCTCTGCTTAAAAGGCAGATGCTCTACCGACTGAGCTAACGGGTCAGCTTTTCTTTCACAACTTGTCGTTGTGGACTGAAATTATATGGAAATTATTTTTCAATGTCAAGAGAATTTATGAAAAAAATTCAAAAAATTCAAATTAAATATAAATTAAAAATATATTTATTGAATTTGAAGAAAAAATGTGTATAATACAAAGTTATGAACAACTATTCATAAAGGATGTCAAATGGATTTCTTCAAAAACCTGTCAATTAAAAGAAAGATAATGCTTATAACAGTCATTCCGTCCGCTTTTTTGTTATGGCTTATGATAAGTTCTATTTATAAAAGATATGAAAACATAAACCGGCTTAATAATATCAAGACCTTAATGCAGTTAACTTTGAAAGCCGAAAAATTAGTAAACGAACTTCAAAAAGAAAGAACATTATCCGTTTTTTATTTATATTCAAAAGACCCTTCCGATAAAAACGCAATGCTCAAACAAAGAAAAAACACCGATACCGGCAAAAATATATTTATTACTACTTTAAATCACATAACATTGCAGAAAATAAAAAACATAAATTACGACTTTTATAAAAAAATAAAAATCATTCTGGATAATCTTTCAAATTTAAACACCGTCAGAAAAAAGATAGATACAGGTTTAGTAAAAAAAAACAGGGTTATTACCTTTTATTCCCAATTAAATTCAAATTTAATCTCCCTTTTTGAAACACTTTCATATTTATCCCCGGATGAAAAACTTTCTAAAATAATAAATTCTTATTTTGCTATTTTAAATACCAAAGAAAAAACTGAAATAGAAAAAATCATAGCCTCCGAAGCTATTTCAAGCGGTCTGTTCAGCCCGGGAAGTTATGAACTTTTTTCACAGGTTATAACCAAACAAAAAACCTTTATTAACTTTTTCAAAAAAAACGCACCCAAAAACATATTGGATTATTACAGTTCACAGATAAATGCCAATAAGAATATTTTTAGAAAAATAATTTATATTGAAAACGTACTTCTGCATGATATAGACAAAAAAATCCAGGTCAGTTTTATTAAAGACGATATAGGAGCAAACGGCTTTGAAACAGATTTAAGAAATTATTACGCAACAAAAGACAAAGATCTTATTGACGACATGAAAGGCGACGTAGACGATCTAAAAGACGATATTAACTCTTATCTTGCCCTACCTTATGTTACCGACATAGAAAAAAATCTATTACACAAACTTTTAAATATCTATAATCAAAAAATACAAATATTAGAAAAAAACGGCAACCTTCCTTTAGAAAAATTAAATGACAAACTATCAGAACATGACGGGGATGTATTAAATATCATAGGAAATTTAAGCAATTTCTTCTTTTTAAAAGAAAACAACAAACAGTTTTTAAAAATAATTAACAACAAAATAAAAACGTTAAACAATATTATAAATTATATAAAAAAAGATATATTAAAAATTGTTGATTCCGACTATAAAACAAACATAGAGCTTATAATACTAATCAGCACGCTGTATCTGCTTTTATTTATTATTATCGCATTTATGATCTTCTTAACATCTAAAAACATAATAACAAACATTCAAATATTCCAAGACGGATTAAACGAGTTTTTCAGATTTATAAACAAAGAAACCGATTCAGCAAAAGAAATAGAAATCAACACCATGGACGAATTTGGAAAAATGGCGAAAACAGTAAATGAAAACATTGTAAAAATAGAACAGAAACTAGCCCAGGACAATTTAATGATTACGGCTTTAGGAAATGAAGTTGAAAAAATGAAAAAAGGCATTTTCGAAGGACAAATCCGTGAAAAAGCGGCAGATCCTGAATTGGAAAAAATAAGAAATATATTCAATGCGATGCTTGAAAATTTTCAAATGATAATAGGCAAAGACATAAATAAAACGGTATATGTTCTCGACAGGGCTATGAAAAGGGACTTCAGCAAAAAAATAGAACATGCGGTAGGTAAAGTTGAAAAAGCCGTTAATTCCGTGCTTGAAACCATTGTAAATATATTAAGCAAAAATAAAGAAAACGGTGAAGAGTTAAACGCTTCAGCCAATGAATTAAAAGAAAAAATGGATCAGCTGAAACATTTTGCCAAAGAAGCGTCTGATGAGCTTTCCGAAGTAACAAACGATATTCAAATGATAAACGAAGAAGTATTAAATATATCAAACGATACCAAAAATGTAGTAGAACAGTCTCACGATATTAAAAATATTGTAAAAATAATACAGGAAATAGCCGATCAGACCAATTTACTTGCTTTAAACGCCGCTATAGAAGCTGCAAGAGCCGGAGAACACGGAAGAGGTTTTGCCGTTGTTGCAGACGAAGTCAGAAAACTGGCTGAAAAAACACAAAAAAGTTTAAATGAAATTGATAGCAATATAAATATTTTAACCCAGTCTATAACGACAATAGGAGAAAGCATTGTAAATCAGGCCGACAAAATTAATACTACTTCCGAAAAAATAATGAATGTAAATCAAAAAACACAAAAAATGGAAGAAAATATCCTTACAGTCGACAATATTGCAAACAAAGTCAACACTATGGCAAATGCAATGTTAAAAGAAGTGAACAAAAATAAAATTTAAATTTTATTTTTGCTTGAAATTTAAAAAGTCATTATTAGGCTGAGCCGGAATAATCTGCTGAAGCGTATCTTTATGACATTTTGTGCAAGTACTTAACTTCTGATGTTCCGGAACGGGCGTATTTATAAGTTTTTTTCTGCTGTGACAGTCAAAACAGTCCGCTCCGCATTCATCCATACCTTTACTAGGATGGTTTTTATGACATTTTGTGCAGGTAATCAAAAAATGATGCTCTTTATAATATTTATTTGTTTTATTGTATTCCAACTGTTTTAATTTAGGATGGCATTCCAGACAGTCGCTGCTGCACGCATAAAGCGATACAGTTGCAAATAATGCTAAACAGACGGTTTTTTTTAGCATTATTTCTCCTTTTCATAAAATATTTTTAAACAGTTTCTAGGTTTTTTACCGTTTATAAAATCCTTAATATTTTCAAGAGAAATTTCCATAATTCTAAATAGCGCTTCTTTAGTGTAATAAGCCATATGCGGTGTTGCTATTATATTTTCTTTTTTAGCCAGATTCCAATCCGGCAATACATCCGCTGCAATTACACCCTCAAAACTGTTATAAACTTCAAAACTGATAATTTCGGCACGCGCCGGATTTATAATTATATTCCCGTCAAAAAAAGTTATATTTTCAGAATTAATTAAATTTTTTGTGCTTTTAGTAAGCGGAAGGGCGATAAAAAGTATATCGCTGTTTCTTAGAGTGTATTCAAGGTTATCGGTATATTCCACGCCTTCTATCAGTTTCTTGCTTCTGTTAAAGCCTATTATGCTCTGAACACCGAAACCTTTTGCGATTTGAGCAATATGGGTCCCGATTGTGCCAAGCCCTAAAATACCGATTCTTTTACCCTGTATTTCGCTGCCTTTCAAATCAGAATAATACAGATCTCCGTTTTTTACCCTCTGTATTGCTATATACGTCTTTCTTAAAGCTTCGAGCAAAAGAGAAAAAGCAAACTCGCTTACACACGGACCGGCGTACCCTACTACATTGCTTGCAAACAGTCCTCTTTTATATATTTCTTCCAAATCGAGATGATCAACTCCGGTAGAGCGGGTTTGTATATATTTAAGATTTTTAAATTTATCAAGTACATTCTTATCGACTTTCGAATGTATAAATACTGAAATCACATCAAAATCTGCAGAACCGGCATATTCATTTACCGTTTCTTCAAAAAAATAAAGCTCCTGGTTTTTTAGATTTTGTTCAAAAAAAGTTTTCTCTTCAGGTTTGATTTCAAAAAAGGCAATTTTCATAACGGTTCCTTTATGAATAAAGATTCATAATATATTATACACCTAAAGAGAAAAAAAAGGAAGGTTTAAATGTTATTCGGCAGACGCTTTTGCTTTTGCAGCTTTTGCCGCAGCTCTTTTTGCTTTTTTGTATTCAGCCAGTTTTTCACGGCTGTCGGCAGCTCTTATTTCAAGCTCACGCCATTTTTTTTCAACTTCTTTAGGATTATTTATTTCGTTTATAAAATATCCTAGTTTAGGATCTTTTATAACGCTTTCTCCCATTACGGGAGTTCTTACTTCCGACTGGGTAAGGCATCCCTCTTCGGCTTTCGGACACGCATCAACACATGCCCCGCAGTAAATACAAAGATACGGGTTGTAGTTGTACTGTTTTTTTCCGCTTTCTATATCAACCACTTCAAACTTAATAGCTCCCGGAGGGCATATATTTTCACATTTGTCACAAAAAATGCAAAGCTCTTCATTATAAAGAATAGTACCTCTGTATCCTTTAGGCTCAGGTGAAGGAGCAAAAGGATATTTTATTGTTTCAGGTTTTGAAACTAAATTTTTTAACGATTCGATAAACATTTGTATCATAATTACTCCTTTATCTGGCCGTACAGCTCATACATGGATCGAAACTTAGTACGATCGCCTGCGCATCTGAATATTTTTCACCTACAAAAAGCTCTTTAAGTACAGGAATATTCGCATATGTCGGCACTCTGATTCTGACCCTTTCAAGAACTTTCGTTTTATTACCTTTGAGATAATAAAAACATTCTCCCCTAGGCGCTTCAACCCTTACAAACGTTTCGCCGTCCGGTCTTCCTTTAACTTTAACCCTGTGTTCTCCCTCAGGTATACCGTCAAGTATATTAAGACACATTTCAATTGAATTCATAATCTCATCGAATCTGACCATATTTCTGGCCCAGACATCACCTTCCGTTCGTGTCTGAAGTTTATATCCCACTTCTTCAAACGGCAGATAGTCATATTCAGCCCTTGCGTCAGTTTCAAGGCCGCTGGCTCTGGCAATAGGTCCCGCAGCGTTGAACTTCGCAGCCATTTCTTTGGAAATAGTACCGACACCTTTTGTTTTTACTCCGAAAGTATAGTCGTTTTCAAAAAACTCAATCAGTTTTTCTGTATTTGCTTTAAGAGTTAAAAGTTTTTCTCTTGCAAAATTTTCCGTTTCTTTGTCAAAATCCCTCGCAACTCCTCCGATTATCTGATAATCGTACTGAACCCTGTTACCGGTAATTCTTTCAAGTATGTCCATTACGTCTTCTCTGTATCTGAATGTCTGCATAAACAGGTTTTCGTATCCGACTACCTCGGCAACGTGCCCGTTCGCAAGCATATGGGAGTGAATTCTGTCAAGTTCCACAACAAGCATTCTTAAATAGTCTATTTTTTTATTTGTTTCAATTCCAAGCAGTTTTTCAATACCGTGAGTATAAGCTCCCGCATGCGTAATAGAACAAAGCCCGCACACTCTTGCTACAAGATATGGAAGCTGAGTATATTCAAATCTCGTAATTGCCGCTTTTTCTATTCCTCTGTGAACATAACCTATATTAACGGTAACGTCTGTAATAACTTCGTTTTGAGTTTCAAACAAAAAGCTTACCGGTTCAGGCAGCGCAACATGCTGTGATCCGAAAGGTACAATAATTTTATTTCCCATTTGCTTCCCCTTTTCTTAAAGGCGCCTGAGGTGCGTCAGGTTCGATAAACACCCCTTTTGCCGCATTTTCAACATCTAATCCAAAGAGATCCGCAAGCTCCCACTCTGCAATCCACGCACTAGGAACAACACTGACTATTGAAGGAATCTTAGCATCATACGGTACGTTTTCGGCTCTGAACACCGTTAATTTGTTTTTGTCATAATATTTAGAAAATATCCAGTCAATCGTAACATTTCCTCCGTTATCAGTGGCGTTAACGGTTACATAATGATACTGATTTTCGTCATACCAGTCTTTTATTAAATCAACCACATTTTCTATTGTGGCTTCCATAAATGTTATTTCCGGATTAATCATCATTTCTAGCTCCTAATTTTTCTAATAATTCTACGCTGTGACCCCTCATATATTCTTTTTCTTTTGTTTTTTTCTCCCAGATTTTAACCGCTTCAACCATTCCGTCGATAACAGCTTCGACTCTCGGCGCACATCCCGGTATCCATACGTCCACAGGAATTATATTATCAACACCGTTTTCTACGTGATAAAAATCCCTGAAAATACCTCCGCCGTGTGCACAAGCTCCCATTGCAACAACCACTTTTGGCTCAGGCATTTCAAGATAAAGTCTTCTTAAAACGTCTCTGCATCTTTTTGTAACAGGGCCAGTAACCAATAAAATATCCGACTGTTTCGGATTCCCTCTGTTGAGCATACCGAATCTTTCGATATCGAATTTTGGAGCAAGAGCCGCAAGAATTTCAATATCACATCCGTTGCACCCTCCTGTATTATAATGCAATATCCAAGGGGATTTTTTTCTGAATTTACTAAATATACCCATAACTACCTCCATAGTGCCAAAAAGATTATATTAAGCGCTGATATCGGAATTAATACAAACCAGGAAAATTTAACCATTCTTCTGAAATCAAGCCTTGCAGTCGCGTTATCAAGCGCATTGACAAAAATAAACACTAAAAACACCAACAGCGCTCCCAGCCAGTAATGGCTTCCTCCGAATAAAAACACAAAGAAAAATACATACACATATTCAATCCATTTTCCTGTGTAAACAGCTTCGTAAAAAGGTCCGCTGTATTCTATTTCCGGACCTCCGATAATTTCCTGATGCGCTTCAGCTACATCAAAAGGAGATTTGTGAAGCATCATAGGAATCGCTAAAACAAACGCTACAAACACTACAGGAATCTGAAATAAAGGAACACCCGGATATGTCAAAATATCTTTTAAATTAAAACTGCCTACAACCTGATAAAAAGCCACCACCATCAATACCATTAATGGCTCATAGCTTATCATATGCATAAGTTCTCTCATCGCACCGATTACACTGTAAGGGCTTCTTACGCTAAAAGCACCGATTGTAAGAGCCAGTACCGCGATAACATGGAAAAAAACGGCAACCAACAAGTCATTTCCCAAAAACAGCACTAAAAGTGCAAACCAGCACGCCACAAAATACATAATACCCATTACCGCATGCAGAGAATGCACCATTAAAGGCCTTTTGTCCATTAATTTAAAAAAATCGTAAAAAGGCTGCATTAAAGGAGGTCCCACCCTGCTTTGCATTCTGGCTTTTACTATTCTTTCAACACCATACACAAAACCGCCTATAACAGGGGCAAAAAGCGTAAGCAGTATCATTAACGTTTCAAACTTCATAATAAACCTCCTCCAAGAACTAATACCATAATAAACAGAGCAATACTGAATGCTATCAGATAGTTTTCATATTTTGAAATACATACGAAATTATATGTTTCAATATGTCTAGGGAACGCTTCGCCGCAGTTATACGGCATAGCGGTATCTACATTTTTGAAATGTACGAAAAACGGAAGAGCGTGAATCAATAATAAAATAATCAATGCTCCCATAATCTGCCAGAAATACAATGTTGAATTGTTAATAATCAAAGACAGATGTTCTGAATAAATATTAGCTACGCTTCCGGTTATTTCAGTGGCAATAGGAACGATTTGCGTAGCAATAAACGGAGCGATAAATACTGTCAGAGCCAATAGCCACACATAATACCAGATTGATACAAAGTTAAATCTTTTTGGCAGCGGTAGAAGTTTAACTTTTTCTATTCCGTGAGATTTTCTGACACTGATACCCAATACTTTCATATAAAGCACGCTCAAAAATGCGCTTCCCGCACCCACATAAAGAATTAACAGAACATAACTTCCGTGAGAGAGGAAACCGCTTGCCTCTTCAATCATAATCCATTTACCTATAAAAGTTCCGAAAGGAACGAACGTCATATTTAAAAATCCAAAGAAAATAAACATAAGAGTAAGAGGAGCTCTTTCTATTAATCTTCTCATTTCTTTTATATATTTAACGTGAAATACTTTTTCCAAAACCCCGGCTTCGATGAATAGAAAACCTTTCGCAAACGCATGGAATAAAATAAGAATAAGACTTGCGGTAACCGCAATAGGCGTACCTACAACAGCGGCAAGCATCATAAGTCCAAGCAGAGAAATAGTTGAATATGCAAGAATTTTTTTGAAATTATCCTGTGTTAAGGCTATAACGGCAGCCGCAACAAACACGAAACCTGTTGTAATAATTAAAAGTTTTGCTAAAAGAGTGCCTTTAATAATAGGGGAAAGTCTAAGCAGCAGATAAGGAGCGATTTTTACCATTGTTGCCGAATGCAGTATCGCACTGACGGGTGTCGGCGCAACCATCGCACCTAAAAGCCATTTGTGAAAAGGCATTTGAGCGCCTTTTACAAGCGCGCTTAAAGATAAAAACCCTAAAGCCGTAAGTGAAACAACCTTCGGAGATGCGTTTAACAGATCCGTAAAATCATAAATACCGCTTGTTTTTATTAAAGTCAGAAGAGCCAATAAAATAGCAACCCCTCCAATCTGATTCATCCATAAAGCCAAAACTGCGTTATTAACAGCTTCTCTGTCCATTCTGAATCTGATGAGTACGTATGAAGCAAGTGTTGTTGTCTCAAACAACGCAAAAAACCATTCGATATTATTAACGCTTACTGCGAAATTCATTACACCCAAAAACCAAATCAAAATAGCTACAAAGCTGTGTTTTCCTTTTTCGTCATATTCCATGTATTTAGTTGCGAAAATCGCAATAGGAACACCGACAATTGCTACAATCATATACATAAACGCCGTTAATTTATCAACATATATGTTGGCTGTATCGCTCTCTTTAATCATAAATACAACAATTGTTAAAAGAACAAGCTGTAAAACGGCAAGTGAAGAAACCAGCATACTTTTATTTTTTATACCCTGATAAAAAAAGTATCCCAGCAAACCGAAATCATACACCGTTATCAGATATCCGACCCAGTTAGGTGTATCCATGTAATAAGGCAAATTGCCACTTGAATAAATCATCCATGCAAAATAACCTAAAATAGGCAGCATTGCAAATGAAAGCAGATTAGTTACAAAATCGTTTTTTGCCAGATAAATCACCAAAGCGGCAATCCACGGCAATACGATACTTAGAACAATAAATGTATCCATATTACCCTCCAAAATAAATTTGATTATATAATAATATCAAAATGAACATTCATTTACGAATACTATAAATTAAACTTATATTAAAAAGATATGCGGTTTGTATAAAAAAGTTACACTTAATTTTAAATAGATTGGAAAGTTTAATTATAAGAGTTGAGTTTTAGTTTTCTTTTATATCTTTTAATCATTGTTTTGTTACCGAAAATACCGCCCTGATGGACATATAGTATATCTTTTAAATTGTGGAACATAATCGTATCCCATCCTATAGGATCGTAAAGAAGATCAAATTCTATTCCTGAATTTTTAAGTTCTTTCCACAGAAAATAAAGTTCAGGATAGAGTTTTCCGTAGTGATATTTTTTTCTGGGTTTAAGAATGGTAGGTATTTTCCCTCCTCCCAACCATTTAAACTGCTTTTTTAAATAGTTTTCGTCACCGACACAAGGAACCGTTAGAACCTCCACATTTACGTGTTTTGAAAGAAAATAAGCTGTTGTACCGGTACCGCTTGGAAGAAAAATTTTTAAATTATGATTAAGTGCATATTCATTCACTTCTTCGGCCAAAAGTTTTATTCCGTATTCACTTTCCTGAATTCTTCCGCCCTCTTCGATTATCAGCGTTTCTTTATCTTTTAACGATTTAACAAATCTGATCAGTTTCTCACCTCTTAAATCCGTTTCAATTATATTAGCACCGTTTTGAAGAGCCTTTAAATAATTTCCTTCCGGATTTTGTTTTAAGTATTTCGGAATATGGTTCGTATAATATATGAATTCCCATTTTTTTATTTTACACAAAACACTCAGGCTCATCATTGCATTCGACTGGTTAGAACCGAATGAAACAACTCTTTTTACATTCGGAAATTCATTATTCAGAAAATAATAAAATTTTCTGGCTTTGTTGCCGTTAAAATCATTACTTAACAAATCGTCGCGCTTAATATGAAAAAAATTGTTTTGAAAGAAAAAAGGAGTGATTGGAGAATTTTCCAATCTCCAGGTTTTTGTGCTCATTAAATGGCTTTTAAATCTTTATATGCTTCTATTACTCTGGCTTTCATAGATTTTTCACCTTCTCTTAGCCATTTTCTAGGATCATAATATTTTTTATTAGGTTTGTCTTCACCTTCAGGGTTGCCTATCTGGCTTTGAAGATAATCTTTGAATTTTTCAATATAACCTTTAACTCCTGCCCAGAACGCCCACTGGGTATCGGTGTCGATATTCATTTTTACCACACCGTAATCGATAGCTTCGTGAATCTTAGAAAGCTCACTTCCGCTTCCGCCGTGAAATACGAATCTGATAGGTTTGTCATCATTTAAATTAAATTCTTTTTTTACATATTCCTGAGAATTTTTAAGAATTATAGGTTCAAGTTTAACATGTCCCGGTTTATATACACCGTGAACGTTTCCGAAACTAGCGGCAATAGTAAACAAATCACTAACTTCGCTTAATTCTTTATATGCATACGCCACATCTTCAGGCTGAGTGTAAAGTTTTGAATTTTCAATTCCCGTATTGTCCACACCGTCTTCTTCACCGCCTGTTACGCCTAATTCAATCTCAAGCATAATATCAAGTGCGCTTAATTTTTTCAGATACTCTTTACAAGTCTGAACATTCTGTTCAAGAGGTTCTTCGCTTAAATCAAGCATATGAGAGCTGAAAAGAGGTTTACCGTATTTTTCTTTGTGTTTAGCATTTGCTTCAATTAAACCGTCTATCCAAGGTAAAAGTTTTCTTGCGGCATGGTCGGTATGTAAAATTACAGGCACACCGTATGCTTCTGCAAGAGTATGAATATGTTTAGCCCCTGCAATCGCTCCAAGCACTGCAGCTTTTTGACCTTCATTATCAAGACCTTTACCCGCCCAGAAATGAGCTCCTCCGTTACTGAACTGAATAATAATAGGAAGGTTTACTTCTTTTGCGGCTTCCATAACGGCATTCACAGAGTTTGTCCCCACTACGTTTATCGCAGGAAGAGCAAAGCCTTTTTCTTTGCAGTAGTCAAGGACTTTTGCAGCTTCGCTTCCGCTTAAAACCCCAGGTTTTACAAAACTAAAATCCATCTAAAACCCCTTTTTTTATTTTACTTTAATTTCAACTTTTGCAGAGTCTTTTAATTTTTGAATTTCTTTTTGTAATTTTGCTCTTTTTAGATATTCAATGATTTGTAATTTAACCTGATTTAAAGGCATATAGTTTTTCTCGTTTTTAGCTTCAACCAAAATTACATGATATCCGAATCTTGTATGTACAGGTTTAAGTGTTATTTGACCAGGTTTCATTTTTTCAACAGCTTTAGCAAACGGCTGTACCATTTGTTTAGGATCAAACCATCCAAGTTCGCCTCCGTTTACTTTAGTAGGTCCTGTTGAATATTTTTTAGCTAGTTCGGCAAATTTTTTCTCTAAAGCTTTTCCGTGTAAACCTTTAAGTTCATTAATAATTTTTTCAGCTTCTTTTTCACTTTTCACCAAAATATGTCTAGCTTTGATTTTTGGAGTAGTTTTAAAATATATATCTTTATTTGCTTCATAGAATTTTTTAACTTCTGCATCAGATATTTTCATATTGTTAAGCTGCTGTTTTAACCAGTAGTCAACAGCCATTTTTTTCATTAAAGCTTGAAACTGAGGTGTTTTTTCTACACTTTTTGCTTTTTTATATAAAACTAAAGTATCAACATACTGTTTTACGAACTGACCAACATGCTGAGCAGGAAGTTCTTGAAGTTTAATTCTTTTATCAGCAGTCATTCCCTGTAAAAAGTTATTTACGTCTTTTACAGTAATTTTTTTACCGTTAAGCACTGCCACTACAGTATTGTCAGTCAAACCTTTCATCGGTTTACCGTTTAACGGTGCTGCTCCTCCCATTCCGCCTTGCATTCCTGGAAATGCAAATGCAGCCGCTGCTACTAGTCCGCCTAAAATTATTTTTTTCATAAAATCTCCTTAATTTTTTTATTTTAATTTATTGTATTTATTTAACGTTAATTATACCTTAATTACGCCATATTATGGATAACGTTTTGCACATCGTCAAGCTCTTCAAGCACTTCTATCAGATGTTCGACTTTTTCAGCAGTTTCATCATCGACTTCGCTTTCATTTGTAGCCACAAGCTGAACGTTGCTTTCAAGAATTTCTATTCCGTCTATTCCGTTTACAGCTTCCAGCACACTGTTGAAATCTTCAGGAGCGCTTTCTATAACTAATACTTCGTCAAGTTCTTTTATGTCTTCCGCTCCTGCTTCAATGGCTACTTCCATAACCTCATCGTCTTTATCGCTTCTGTTAACTACAATTACACCTTTTTTTTCAAACATCCATGCAACGCTTCCGCTTGTACCGAGACTTCCCCCCGCTTTTTTAAAAGCGTGACGTATAGCCGCAACAGTTCTGTTTTTATTGTCTGTCAGACATTCAACCATTATTGCGACTCCGCCCGGACCGTATCCTTCATAACTGACTTCGCTTAAAGTAACTCCGTCAAGATTACCGGTGGCTTTATCTATCGCTCTTTGAATATTTTGCATAGGCATTGAGTCTGCCTTAGCTCTTTCAACTGCAAGTCTAAGAGCCGCATTAGTCTCAGGATTTCCACCGCCCTGTCTTGCTGCAGTCATAATCGCTCTTACGTGTTTAGTAAATATTTTTGATTTTTTAGCGTCTTCTTTTGCTTTTATATGTTTTACTTTAGACCATTTATTGTGTCCAGCCATAATTCTCCTTTGCTAAAATATTCGTTATTATACTATAAAAGTGGTTAAGTGGATAAGTAGTTAAGTTGATAAGTTGTGAAACGGTAAATTATGAAGGTTATTGTACCGTATGATATAATTACTGAAAAAAAGGGATTTAATGGTTTTAAGAAAACCTGAAGAGTTAGAAGAGATTAAAAGACGTTTTTTAGAACATTACAAAGGTTCGCAGACTGAGCTCAACTATAAAAACGATTATGAACTTTTAATAGCGATTATTTTAAGTGCACAGTGTACCGATAAAAGAGTAAATATTATCACTCCTGCACTTTTTAAAAAATACCCTGATATTAAAAGTCTTGCATGTGCAAATTTAGACGACGTAAAAGAATTGATAAAATCTTGTTCGTTTTTTAACAACAAAGCAAAAAATATAATTGAAATGGCGAAAATCGTAAGGGATAAATTCAACTGCAAAATCCCGCATGATCATAAAGAGCTTATTAAACTTCCGGGAGTCGGAAACAAAACAGCAAATGTGTTTTTAATAGAACTAAACGGTGAAAACAGAATGGCAGTAGACACTCATGTATTCAGAGTGGTTCACAGACTAGGAATTACGGATGCAAAAACGGTGGAACAGACGGAAAAGGATCTTATAGAAGCTTTTAAAACGGACCTTAACGAACTGCATCAGGGATTTGTACTGTTTGGAAGATATATATGTACTGCCAAAAACCCTAAATGCGATAAATGTTTTGTTCCGGAATTTTGCGTTACAAAAGAAAGTTTTAAAGCGAGATAATTATTTCTCGAAAACCAAAATCCACTTTTCAATTTCTCCGCTTCCGTACAGTGAAACCGGAATTTTGTTAATCAGTTTCATTTTCGTAAATTTAGAAATTTTTTCAATACTGTGGTAATACTGAATTATATTCGCCTGTGATTTTTTATAGCACCCGCCGTCTTTTTCAAACAGTGTGATTTCTGTTGTTAACACATCGTCTTCAAAATCCGAATAGAGTACTCCGAATCTGTTTTCATCTTCGGCTTTTAATGTTCCTATAGCCAGATCGTTCATAGCAAAATAACTGTTTATGTCGAAAATAAAATATTTTTCCACCACGTCTTCGACACAGGAAAAAAACTTTTTAAGCTCTTTGTCGTTCATATAATTTATAACGTCGAATATTGCAACGGCGGCTTCAAATTTATCTTCCATATCGCATACGTCTTTAACTTCACAGTCGCATTTTATTTTTGCTCTCTCGATTTGCGTATGACTTAAATCTATACCTTTTACCTTAAGTCCGCTATTTAAAGCTAGTTCGCAAAAATCTCCGCTTCCGCAGCCTATATCAAGAATATTTTTCACGTCAAGACTAATTAAAACAGAAATAAACTTGCTCCACAAAATATGGGCGGCTTCTTTATCCAGAAAAAGATCTTCGATTTTTCCGTAAAGCTCAAGCCCCATGTACCGCCTTTATTTTTTCAACTACTTCCATTATCTGTTCTTTCTTTTCGATAAAAGAGTTTTTATTGGCTATCAGTCTTGCGCTTGAGGTCATAATAGTTTCTTTTTCTTCAAGCCCGTTTTCTCTTAATGTGTTTCCGGTTTCGACTATATCAACAATAACATCGCTAAGCCCCACTAAAGGAGCAAGTTCTATAGAACCGTTAAGCTTTATAATACTGGCGGGTATGCCTTTTTTAGAAAAATATTTTTTGGCTATATTTTGTAATTTGCTTGCAACGGTAATTTCCGTTTTGTTTTTATAGCTTTCATCGCCTTTTATTCCGGCCACGGAAACCCTGCATTTTCCAAGACCTAAATCCATAAGCTCCAATACGTCGCTTTCAAGTTCGCTTAATACGTCAAATCCCACAACACCTATATCAGCAGCCTGATTCTGGACATATACGGCCACATCCCAGTTTCTGACGTTCAAAAACGTAAAGCCGGCTTTTTTTAAAATCAATTTTCTGTTTTCAAATTCAAAATCTTCATTAAATATTTTTTTAAATATCTGCAGTACTTCTTCGGCAATTCTGCCTTTTGGCAAAGCAATAGTCAAACTCATTTTTTCTCCAATTCCTTTATTGTTTTTAACATCCCAAGAAAAACCAAATCTTCAATATACTCGGAATTTTCAATCACCCGAGACAAAAACTCTCCGTCACCTCCGGTAATATAGACTTTTCTGTTTTGAGAATATTTTTCAATCATACATTTGATTGCTCCGACACTTCCCATATTAAGAGCCTCGGAAGTATTACTCGGATAAAACGTATTTATTATATCCGGATTAAATTGTAAAACTTCTGAAATTGTACCAAAAGCTTGTTTAAAAGCATAAATACCGGGCATTATTATTCCGCCTAAATGTCTGTTTTCCTGCATAATATCTATAGTTACGGCGCTTCCGGCATCTACTACAACACCGTCGCTTATACTTTTACAGGCCATAATTCTGTCAATTCCCAGCCCCTTGTAAGCTGTATCGAATAAAACATATTTTTCAAGATTTACAGCGTCAGGATTTAATTTTTTAAATATTTTTTCTTTTTCTTTATTTACACTAATGTAATAAACCCTGCCGTCGTATTTTTCCGGAGATTTTTTATTAACTGTTTTTCCGTCTATCCAAATATGTATATTGGTGTTTCCTATATCAACCAGCACCATTTATTATTTTCCAATCGCTTATTTTTTCTTTTGCCTTAGAACATATAGGCCCGTTTAAAATTAGAATTTTCTTTTTATATCTGAAATTGATCCTATCCGGCAAAAATTCATACAAAACATCAATATCTTTACTTAAAAACCTGCTTTTTTTATCAAGCTTTAAAATAAAACAGTATTCGTTTTTTAAATTTACACCCAGATACGCTTTTAACTTTTTTCTCGTATTTAATTTAATTTCATCTATTTTTTTACAAATAATATTGTTTTTTCTAAGGAGCTCTATTAAATCTTTAAACTCTCCATTTTCAATTCTCAATTCTCAATTTTCCTTTCTCAGTTTTCCATTAATTCAAGAGGATGATATTTTAAAACAGTGTCTTTTAAATTTTCTTTTTGTATATGTGTGTATATCTGGGTGGTGTTTAATGAAGAATGACCCAAAAGTTCCTGAACGACTCTCAAATCCGCACCGCCTAAAACAAGTGCGGTAGCAAATGAATGTCTTAAAACATGCGGAGAGACGTTTAAATATTTTTTGGTTATATTAAACGCGCTGATTCTGCTTAAAGGTTTACAGTTTTTATTCACAAACAGGTATTCGCTCTGACAAGGTCTTTTTTGCAAATACTCTTCAAGAAGTTTTAATGCCGTTTCAGCAATGGGAACGACTCTTTGTTTTTCGCCTTTTGCCATAGTTACCTTAACCCAGCCGTTTTCTATATCGCTGATTTTAGTATTAAGCACTTCGCTGATTCTAAGCCCGGTAGCGTAAATAAACATAATCATGGCTTTATCTCTGAGATCAAACCATTTTTTAACCTCAATGGAATTAACTGCATTTAAAATTTCTTCTTTTGTAAGAAATTTAGGAAGGGATTTGGGTATTTTTGCCTGTTTGATTTTATGTTTCGTATCAGTCCACTCTTTTTTATAAGCAAAATCAAAAAAAGAATTTATCGCACTCAGTTTACGGTTTAGGGATCTTTTATTGTCGATAGAAGAAAGAAAAGAGATAATATCCATATTATCGGCCTGAATAACAGGCTTTTTGATAAATTCTTCAAACTGAAGAAGGTCTCGTTTATATGCGTTATATGTATTTTTGCTTACGCCCTTGTTGATCTGGAGATATTCCAAAAACGCCTCAAGATACCTACTCAATCATAAAAACCTTGTTGTCGTTATATATTTTACATCCCTGAAGTTTAAGCATTCCCGCACTTGTTGTATCAAAATTATTTCCTGTATAAACGGTTATGTTCAAATCAGGGGATATCCTGATAAGATATCCGCCTCTTTCAACAGTCCATATATATCCGTTACATACACTAGGGGCAAAAAAGCTTGCATAAGGAAGTTTTATTTTTTTAATCTCTTTTAAATTACTGTCAAGTTTTATAATATGCCCGTCGTTTGTAAAAATATACAGATACCCTTTGTAATCGATAATATGTTTGATGTCTGCGCTGTAATCAATCAAGAACTGAGGATTAAACAAAATCAGTCTGCTGGGAGTCGCCATAAAAAGCTGGTTGTTTACAATTTTTAGAAAAATAACATTGTCATTAAACTGATTTTGGGAAATATTAAGAGTTCTTATGTACTTATCGTTTACAGCGTCTACAACGGCAACGTTTCCGCTGAGCATAGGATATAAAATCAAATCTTTGTAAAACAGAGGACTGGCATGCATGTATTTTACGCTTATTACGCTGTCTCCGTCAAACGTAAATTTCATATCCGAATTTTTCAGATCATACAGTCCGTATTTGCCGTTTTCAAACACTACAGCAACTAAACCGTCTTTTTTGGTGGCGCTGTATATTAAATAAGGCAGTTTATATACTTTTTTACTTGATATAACAAGCAGTCTGTTTCCGTTTACTGCAAGATCTTTATTAATTTTTGTAAATTTTCCGAGATAATGACCTTTTGCGTCATAATAAACTTTTACCACCCTAATACCGTCGTCTAATAAACCTTTTTTCTTTACATATTTAAGTTTAAGGGTTGAAAATGTAAGCGTGTTTTTAGTATATTCGCTTAAATTATTGGATATGTCTTTTGAATGAAGTTTTAAAGGCTGAGTTTTTTCAGGTTCGTACACTTTGCTGCTGCATCCGGCAAAAAAAATAAAACCCGCTAATAAAATTAATCTGTATTTCATTTAGCCACTCCGTAATGCAGCAGAAACTTGGCAATCGGAGCAAACTGCGAATTAGGAGAAATCTGTGCATAAAGTTCTTCAGCTTTTTTTCTGTTGCCCTCTTTCAGATAAATTTTAATCAAAGCCACTCTTACCGGGTCTTTCAGAATCTTATAATCAGGATTTAACAGATAGTTTTCAAGAGACTGTTTATCGCCTTTTAGCATTGCTATTTTATAAGCGGCTATGGCTTTTAATTCAGGCGCGGTGATTTTTTTCAGATTTTCTATTTTATTGCTCTGCAGAAGATATACCTGATAGAGCTTTTCGTTTGCTTTTACTTTTTCCAAAGCTTCTTTGTCGTTTGGATTTTTCATTAAAACGTCAAATGCGTTATTTGAAGAAATCAGCTTTTGCTGCTGTATATATCCGTATATCGCATTACCGATTAACAGCGCGGCAGCTATTATCACACCCGCTATAATCTGTTTTTTATATTTTTTTATAAATTTTTCTAATTTAAAAACTTTAACTAATAATTCTTCTTCCTGTTTTAGCTTTTCTTTTATCTCCACTGTCAGCCTTTTTTATGTAATTTTATCAAATATTGTTCGATTTGTTTTAAAATCTCTTCTTTTATTGTGATATTTAACTCTATAACTCTTAAATCCAGATTAAATTTTTTAAGTTTTACATAATCCTTCATTGTTGTTACGACTGTTTTGTTTTCAAACTTTTTAATATCATTCTGTTTGAATTCATAATGATCCGGAAAGAAAACATAAGGAATTTTGCAGTATTGAAGCAGTCTTTCCGGTTTGGAAATCGCGGTTATTAGGATTTCTCCTTCGGGACACTTGACTTCCCTTTTAAAATCCCTGTCCTCTTCCAAAACCATATCGGCATATCTTAAAGCAAGTCTCGGAAATCTGTAACCTCCTGCAGGTATGCAAAAAGGATTTTTGATTTTTTTATCAATAACTATATTTAACTTTTTAAAAGGTTTGTCAAAACCGTCGTCAAGTATGACAAACCCGGCTCCCATTTCTTTAGCTTTCAATATTCCTTCTTTTCTGTCTTCACTTACAATTACAAGCGCTTTTGTCTTAAGAGCTATCTCCATGGCTTCATCACCGCTCGTATCTACATCGGTTTTAATATCTCCCCACTCGCTTACCACCTCAAGCCCTCTGCTTTTTCTGCCGTATCCTCTTAATATTACAGCCGGTTTATAATTTTTAAACTTATTGGCAAGCGCTATGGAAAAAGGCGTTTTACCGCTGCCTCCGATTATTATGTTTCCGACAGACACAACCGGAATACCCAAATCTTCATATTTGCGGGGAAACTTGAAATGAATTATTGTCATATAAATTAAAGAAAAAGGAAGCAGGAGAATAATTAAAGGCCAATGATACCATTTAGGATAAAAAAGCATTTCTTCCGCGAAACTATGAAATTTTAACTTTAAATTTTTCACTTTACATTTTTCACTTACAGTTTTATGTCTCTTTCATATAAAAAGTCATGGGTTATTGTTCTGTTTTTGAGTTTTGCTATTATAGGCATTTTTCTTTTAAATTGGTTAAAATAAACTTTTTTCAAAACAAATTCAACCAAGTCTTTATCGTATTTTCTTAAAAGCTCGTCTTTTGTTGCTCTTTCATCCACAAAATCCCTCAATACCGCATCAAGTTCGTCATATGTGTATCCGAGCTCTTTTTCATCGCTCTGCCCTTCCCACAAATCAGCACTCGGAGGTTTATTTATTATTTCTTCGTTTACGCCTAGATACCCGGCAAACTCAAAAATTTCCGTTTTATAAAGATCCCCTATTGGATTTAATGCACTCGCAAGATCTCCGAATAAAGTACCGTATCCGAGTAAAAGTTCGCTTTTGTTGCTCGTTCCTATCACAAGAGCTCCAAGTTCCGCACTTTTATCGTAAAGCACCGCCATTCTCATACGCGCTGAAAAATTACCGAATCTGACTTTATCGTCAATCGGATATGCGTTTAAAAGTGGTGCGATTGAGATTGTTTCATGAGCAATATCGAATTTTTCACAGAGTTTAAGCGCGTCTTCAATGCTTGATTTGCTTGAAAACTGAGAAGGAAGTAAAAAGGCTTTGAAATTATCCCCGAGAGCTTTTTTTGCAAGTACGGCTACAACGGCGGAGTCAATTCCTCCGCTAAGTCCGCATATACCTTTTTTAAGCCCGGTTTTTGTAATTTCTTCTTGTATGAATTTAATCAAAAACTTTTCAATTAACTGCCATTTTTTCATATCACTTCCTTCCTCATAACCGCTTCACAACTTACCCACTTCACCACTTCACTACTTACCCATCAGCTTTCAATATAATTTTTCAAAAACTTCCCGATATTAGGGTGTCTCAGTTTCTTAATCGCACTGCTTTCGATCTGTCTAACCCTCTCTCTTGTTACATTTAATGCTTTTCCGATTTCTTCAAGAGTTCTTTCGCTCTTATCAGGCATAAGACCGAATCTCATTTTAATTACGGCTCTTTCTCTTTCATTTAACTGTTCTAAAATCTCTTCGATATGTTTTCTGAGATCTTCGTTTACAACTTCTTCATAAGGGTTAGTAAATGTTTTATCTTCTATAAAATCTCCGAATTTTCCGTCTTCCTCTTCTCCCACAGGAGCTTCAAGAGACACAGGCTCTTTTGAAATTTTCAGAATCTGTTTTACCTTTTCGATAGGCATTTTCATCTCTTTTGCAATTACTTCCAAAGAAGGCTCTTTTCCTTCTTCCTGTACGTATTTTCTGACAATCTTATTAATCTGGTTGATGTTTTCAATCATATGTATAGGAATTCTTACCGTTCTTGCCTGATCCGCTATGGCACGAGAAATAGCCTGTCTTATCCACCATGTCGCATATGTTGAAAATTTATACCCTTTTTCAAATTCAAATTTGTCAATCGCTTTCATAAGACCGATATTTCCTTCCTGAATCAAATCCAAAAACGGAAGACCTCTGTTTGTATATTTTTTAGCGATACTTACAACGAGTCTGAGGTTTGCCCTTGCCATTTTTTCTTTGGCTTCTGTTGTGATTTTTTTACCGCGTTTTAGCTGTTCAAGGATTACTTCAAGTTTTTCAGGCTCCATACCAAACATATTTTCACTGGCTTTTTTGGCTTCTACAAGCTTTTTAATATCCATATAAACGTTAACCATTGTATGTTCCGGAACCATTGCCGCGATATCCTCTTTGCTGAGTTCCGTAATCTTGCTTAAGATTTCTTTATGCAGTTTTCTAAGCTGTTCGTTGAAAAGAGGCAGTCTGTATTCTTTTTTCTTAAGTTCTTTTTCAAAATCCTTATCGCCTTTAAGGGCAGTTTCAACTGTTTTAACGATTTCATTGATAAGCTTAGACGTATAACCGAGTTCGTTAAGAGCTTCTTTTACTTTTTTCTTTTTAAATGTAAGCTGCAGGATTTTATGAAGTCTTTCAAGCTCGTCCATATCTTTTGCGTTAATTACCCTGTCATATTCATCAAGAACTTTTTCCCATTCTTTTTTCGCTTTTTCAAGATTTTTAAAAAGCTCGTTAATTCTTTTTTCACGGATTGATATTTTTTTCTGTCTTTTTCCTTCTTTACTGTCCTCGTCGTCAACTTCTTCTTCTTCAACGAAATTTTTGAAAAGCTCTTTAACTCTTCTTTCCCTGTTTAAAAGAGGCTCTTTATATTTAAGCACAAGGTCAATTAAAAAAGGAATCGAACAGATTGCGTCAAGAATAATTTCTTCACCAAGCTGGATTCTTCTGAATATTTCAATTTCTTCATCTTTGTCAAGAAGCGGAATATGTCCCATTTCTCTTAAGTACATCCTAACAGGAGAATCAGATCTGCTCCATTCAAGCAGTTCTTTGTCTTTAAGAATATCTTCAGCAAGCTCTTCTTTTTTTCTTTCTCTTTCTTCTTCGTTTTTAACAACGTCTTCAAGGTTTTTAAGCTTGGCAACTTCCGCCGCAGTCATAAGTTTAATATTGTATTCTTTTGCAGCTTTAAGAATTTCTTTACTTTGAGCTTTTGTAGGTACTTTTGGTAAAATATTAACAATCGTTTCATACGTAACAATACCGTTTTTGTTGGATTTAAAGAGTTTTTCGAGTTCTTTTGGCAATGCCATTAATTCTCCTTTTGTTTTATAAGTAGTGTGCAGTTAACATCTGCCGGGTATCAACTGCAAACCACTCATTTTAAGAGTGGAATTATACTAAATTTTTTTGGAACGCTTATTGCTTCGTATCTTCAAAAAACAAAGGCACGGTATGATTAACGGATATTATGACGCTACAGGCGCCATGGTAACACAGTTTAACAGACTTAATGTAATTTCAAACAACCTGGCTAATGTCAATACGTCGGGTTATAAGCAGGACGATATTATAATCGGCGATTTTGAAAGATTGTTTAGTGAAAAAAGAGATGAACTGCCTTTAGAAAACAATACTAAAGAAGCTGCAAAATTTTTAAACAGAAATTTAAATAAAGTTCCTATCGTTGTGGAAGAATATACAGATTTCAGCGTAGGAGACATTCAAAAAACAGGCAATCCTTTAGATGTAGCCTTAAAAGAAAAAAACCAGTTTTTTACCATACAGACAAATGACGGGCAAAAACTGACCCGTGCCGGAAACTTTAATCTCGACTCACAGGGATATTTAGTTACAAAAGACGGTTTTAAAGTTCTTGGGACAAACAACAAACCTATAAAAATAGATCCGGCATACGGCGTAACAATAGATAAAAACGGCAATATTTATCAAAACCATCAAAAAATAGCCACACTTAAAATAGTCAGGATCGATAATCTAAACACACTTAAAAAAGTCGGCGACAATATGTACGATTTTATTCCGGACACTGCAACAGTGAATACTCAGAATTCAACTCTTCAAGGATTTTTGGAAAAATCAAACGTAAACCCTATCAGAGAAATGACTGATCTGATCGAAACAAACAGACTGGTTGAACAGTATCAAAAAGTAATGACGACATTTATGGACGATCTAAACCGTGACGCCATTGAAAAACTGGCAAACATCAGAGCATAGGGAAGTTGTAAAGCTGATAAGCGGTGAAATTGGTAAAGGATGAATCATTTTATGATTTGGAACGGATTTTGCTTTGAAAAAACAACATATTTTAAAAAGGATTTAAAATGGTAAGAAGTTTATACACTGCAGCCACAGGGATGATGGCACAGCAAATGCAAATAGACGTTGTATCCAACAATATTTCAAATGTAAACACTATAGGATATAAAAAACAGCGTGCGGAATTTGCAGATCTTTTTTATCAGACAATGGAATACGCAGGAACATCAACTTCCACAACCACACAGTCTCCTACAGGAATAAACGTAGGACTTGGTGTAAGACCTACGGCAGTAACAAAAATATTCACACAGGGAAACTTTAAAGAAACAGGAAACAACCTTGACGTGGCTATACAGGGAGACGGATTTTTCCAGGTGCAGCTGCCTGACGGGAGAATCGGTTATACAAGAGACGGAGCGTTTAAACTGGATGCCGACGGGAATCTGGTCACAAGCGACGGATATAAAATAATCCCTAATATAACTCTTCCGGCTGACACCGTACAGGTTTCTATAGGAACGGACGGTACGGTATCCGTTTTGGAAGCGGGACAAACTCAGATGCAGCAGATAGGACAGATAGAAATTGCCAAATTTGTAAATCCCGCCGGTCTGCATTCTTTAGGAAGCAATTTATATGTTGACACTACAGCGTCGGGAGACCCTATAGTTACTACTCCGGGACAGGACGGAGCAGGAGAGCTTAGACAGGGATTTCTGGAAATGAGCAACGTTCAGCTGGTAGATGAAATGACAGACCTTATTACAGGCCAGCGTGCTTATGATGCGGCAAGTAAAGCAATTGTAACCAGTGACGAAATGCTCCAGACCGTAAATAACCTTAAAAGGTAATTTAAATAATTTCTGAAGCCGTTACAAGCGAAGAAAGTCCGAATTTGCTTCTTAACCGGTAAAGGGCTTCATTCAGCTTCTCCATTTTTTTATCCTTTTTATAATCAAAAAGATTTGATGTTTTTTTAAATTTGGACACACTGAGTCCTATTGAAATAATATATTCGTCTTCCGTATCCGCTCTGTAAAAAAGCATTGTCATTATTTCTTTTAAAAGCAGTTCGTTAAATATTCTATCAACAGTTATATGGGCTTTTGATTTTTTATTGCTTTTATATCTTATATTTAAATAATAAAAAGTGGGATTTACTTTTTTCTTTTTCACAAGAAAAGAGAGATATCTGCATAGTACCGCAATTCTTCTTACTATCTCTCCTCTGTCAAGCACAGGGTCAAACCTTCTTGAAATTCCTATGCTTTTTCTTTCGTTTTTTTCTGCCACTTCTTCCCCGTCTGTGCCGCATACCCTGTTATAAAGCTGTATTCCGGGTTTACCCCATGAATAAAAATACTCTTTTTCTCTCAGCACGTCTCCTAATGTTAAAATTCCTTTTTCTTTAAGACGTTTTTCGATTCTTTTTCCTATTCCGGGGAATCTGCCCACAGGTACATCTTTTATAAAAGCGTTAATATCAGATACAACTTTTATACCGTCCGGTTTTGCATATGAAGTGGCAAGTTTTGCAGTCCATTTGCTTTCAGCCGCCCCTATTGAAACAGGCAGTGAAAATTTCTCTTTTATTTCGTTTTTTAAATTTTTAATAAATTCCATGGTGTCCCGCTTTTGTATCCAGCCCTCCAAATCTCCAAAAAATTCGTCAATACTGTACTGTTCTATAACCGGAATTCTTTTTTTTAAAAACAGTTTTAATTTATAAGAAAGCAAATGATACAGTTTATAATCGGGTACAACAACTTCAAGCCCGGGATATATTCTAAGAGCCTCCGCAAGAGTAGTTCCGGTCTTTATTCCTAGTTCCCTGGCTTCATAGCTGGCCGTTACAACTATACCCCTTACTCTGCCGTTTTCCAAAAAATAACTTTTGTCATTATTCTCCTCTCCTACTATCAAATCTCCGGTAAAAGCGCCTTCATTCATTGTGTAATATTTTGTTTTCTGATTTTTAAATATTTCTTTATCGTTTCGCTTTACGACAACAACCGGTTTATTATTCAAATCTTTATTTAAAACCCTGTGGGCAGATACGAAAAAACTGTCCAAATCCAAATGTATTTTCATATTTTCTCCTTATAACGGATTATCTATGTCGCTTGATTTCCGGCTTAAAAAACAAATACTTCACATCCATTAACATCTTGACAGAAATATTAACAAATAGATATAATAAAACATTAAAAAAATAACAGTTTGTTAAGGATTGTAATGGAATTTGACAAAATAATAGAAAAAATAAAAGATATTATTTCTCAGGAAGTAGGAGAAAAAAAAGTTTTAAACAAAGACGTAGCCAAAGCTTTGGGTATTTCCCCAGAACATCTCTCGGTTTTGAAAAAAAGAAACAAAATACCTTTTGAAGAACTTGCATATTTCTGCGCCAAAAGAAAAATATCCCTAAACTGGCTGTTATTTGACCAGGAAATAGAAACCATAAGCGGTGAAACCGAAAAATTTTCTAAAATCAGATATTTTAAAGACATAAACGCCAGCGCAGGCGGAGGTGCCATTAATTTTGACGAAAATTATGAAATTTTATATATTGACAGAAAAATAATAGACAAAAATCTGGATGCCGTAAACGTAATCGGAGATTCAATGGAGCCTACTATTAAAGACGGAAGCATTATTTTTATAGACAGAAACGACAATAATATTCAAAACGGAGGTATTTTTGTTGTATCTACACCCGCAGGAGTTTTTGTAAAAAGAATAAACCTCAGAAGCGACGGAAAAATAGAACTGATTTCAGATAACAAGCTGTATCCCAACGAAACGGTGGAAGAAGCGGAAATTATAGGAAAAGTGGTAAAAATTATTAATTAAATTTAGTTTTCAGTATTTTTTTGCCAAGCTCCACGCCCGGCTGATTATACGTATTAATTTCAAACAGCACGCCAAGAGCGGAAGTCAACAGTTCATAATAGCTTATGAGCTCCCCGACGCTTTCTTCGTTCAGCTTTTCCAATACTATTTCATCAACATCGATACCGCTTCTTATAATACTTTCCCTCGTTGCGTCACACTGGGCGTTTATAAGTTCATTAAAAGTATAACCGTTAACAAAATCTGTCTTTTCAAGATAAGGCAGAGATATGTTGGGAATTTTAAGAGAACTTTCGAAATTGTTTATTTTTATAAATGTAACCGTTTTATCTTTCGGACCTTCTATCAGCAACTGTAAAAACGAATGCTGGTCAATTGAACCTAGCAGTCCTATAGGAGTAAGCCCTACTCTTTGACCTTTTTTATTTATTTTGCCCAGACTCTCTCCCCAGAGCTGAACATACCATTTATTAAATTCGTCAAGCAAAGAAGAATAGGAAAACACCACATTCATTTTATAACATCTGCTTCTTTCATACAAAAATGCCGCTTTAATAAGCAGATGTTCTTCTTTTCTTTCAAAAAACGATTTAAAAAACTCCCCCGCATAAAATAATATTTTTTCAACGTCAAATCCTGCAAGATATAAAGGGACTATCCCCACCGCACTGAAGACAGAAAACCTTCCTCCTACGTTTTTTGGAATATTAAAAACGGCAATACCGTATTCATCCGCCAATTTTTCAAGGGAAGATCCTGGATCGGTAATTACAATAAACTTTTCTTTATCGCCGCTTAGATTCAAATTAAAATGATCAAGCGCCGTTTTGAAAATAGAAACAGTCTCAATGGTCGTTCCGGATTTGGAAACCACCAAAAATATGGATCTGCCCGGATCTATTTCCGTAAATTTGTTTTTTAATTCAATAGGGTCGGTATTTTCTAAAAAAATTATTTTTTTAACGTTTTTATAGCTTGATTTTAAAAGTCTGTATATAGCCTTGGTACCAAGTGATGATCCTCCGATACCTATTATTACTATATTTTCAAAATCAGCTTTATAATTTTTAAGCTGTTTTATTATCTCTTTTGAACTATCCGGAAGATGATAATAGCCTATCTCTCCGCTCTCTTTTTCATTAAGAAGCTGTTCATAGGCATAATTTTGCAGATTTTTATTCTCATACTCAAAATAACGCTTAAATTTAATCATAAACCTTCTCCGTCTCCGTATCTATATTAGTTTCAAATCTGTT
Source organism: Nautilia abyssi (assembly GCF_055388085.1). NCBI lineage: Bacteria > Pseudomonadati > Campylobacterota > Epsilonproteobacteria > Nautiliales > Nautiliaceae > Nautilia > Nautilia abyssi. The sequence continues at coordinate 882,034 of NZ_AP042376.1, forward strand.
ATTATAACCGCTTGCTTCCCAAATCATAGGAATAAATTCTTCTTTTTTATATACTTTTCCCCCCATGCTGCCAAGATGTTCGCTTGGCACCTGACAGTCAATAAATTCTATACCGTTTTGTTTTAAAATATCACAGAAATATATTAGCGCCAGTTTACTGGCATCCGGTTTTAAATGAAACATACTCTCTCCGCTGAAATATTTATTTATGGCTACCCCGTAAAATCCTCCTACAAGCTCGCCTTCATAATAACTTTCAACAGAAATAACAAATCCGTAATTATGCAGTTCACTGTATGCTTTTATAAATCCGTCACTTATCCAGGTACCGTTTTCATGTTTTCTTTTTACGTTAGCACAGTGTCTTATAACGTCTTCAAACCTGGTATTGATTTTAAAATCCCATTTTGAACTTCTTAGTTTTCTTAGCAGTTTTTTGGTTGTTTTAACCTCATCCGTTTTTAAAAGCATTCTCTCATTCAAAACAAACCAGTGATACATACCCTCATCATCCTGATACCAGGGGAAAAATCCTTTTGAATACCCTTCTAAAAGCCTTTTTGGATACAGATCGTAGCTCGCTCCCACAAATCCCTCGTCAAAAGGCTCGTAAGGATCGGGAAACTCAAAATCGTCAAGGAGGTAAAGAGGGGGATTTTCGTTAACTTTTATCATTTATTTTTAACTTTAAGATTGAATTTATCCTTAACGTAATCTATTTTCACTTCCCCTCCTCCTTTAAGCTCTCCGAAAAGTATTTCATCACTCAAAGGCTCTACAATGTTTTCTTCTATTATTCTTGATAAAGGACGAGCTCCTAGCTTCGGAGAATATCCTTTTTTTGCCAAAGCGTTCTTCGCTCTTTTTGTAAGAGTCAGTTTTACTTTTTTAGTGCTTAACTTATCCTGCAGTTCATTTATAAATTTATCAACAACCATTAATACGCTCTCATGGCTTAACGGTTTAAATCTTACTATGGCATCGAGTCTGTTTATAAATTCAGGCGCAAAGAATCTGTCAATCGCCTCTTCTTTAAACTCGCTGAACTCCTGTAAAAAGCCAGGGTTATTGCCCTCTCCCACACCCAGATTGCTTGTCATTATCAAAACTACGTTTCTGAAATCGGCTTTTCTACCGTCATTATCCGTTAACGTGGCATTGTCCATTACCTGCAGAAGTATCTGGACTATATCCGGATGAGCTTTTTCTATTTCGTCAAGCAGCAGTACCGTATGCGGCTGTTTTCTTATAGCTTCGGTTAAAAGTCCTCCTTTTTCATATCCTACGTATCCCGGAGGAGAACCTATAAGTTTGGCTACGGAATGTTTCTCCTGATATTCGCTCATATCAAATCTTAAGAAATTAATACCCAGCGTATTTGCAAGCTGTTTTGCTATTTCGGTTTTACCCACACCCGTAGGCCCTACGAATAAAAAGCTTCCTATAGGTTTGTCTTCTCTTGTTAATCCCGCTTTTTTTCTTTTGATTACTTTTACCAACTCTTTTATAGCTTTTTCCTGGCCGAATACTTTTGCCTTTAAACTGCTTTCAAGATTTTTAAGTTTTTCTATTTCGTTATTTGAAGCGTTTTCTTTAGGAATATTGGCTATTTTTGCCACAATTCCCTCAATATCGCTTTTAGTAATCAGTTTTTTGCCTCTGAGTTTAAATTTAGCCCCGGCTTCGTCTATCAAATCTATAGCGCTGTCCGGTAAAAATTTTTCCCTTAAATATTTTTTAGCGAGTGTCGCTGCGCTCTTAAGCGCTTCTTCCGAATATCTTACACCGTGAAATTCCTCATATCTCTGCTTAAGACCTTTTAAAATTTTTATAGTATCTTCTATACTCGGTTCTTTAACGTCTATTTTTTGGAATCTTCTGTTTAGTGCCCTGTCTTTTTCAAAATGATTTTTATATTCCTCATAAGTAGTTGCGCCTATACATCTGATCTGACCTTTTGCCAAAGCCGGTTTAAGAAGGTTTGCCACATCCATACTTCCGTTTCCCGCCGCTCCGGCCCCTACAATCATATGTATTTCGTCAATAAACAAAATAGGCTCTTTTTGCTTTTTAAGTTCATCCAGAATTACTTTCATTCTTTTTTCAAATTCCCCTCTGTATTTCGTTCCGGCCACCAGTGAGCCCAGATCAAGCGAATATATTTTCTTTCCTTTAAGCTGTTTCGGCACTTCGTTTAACGCTATTTTTTTAGCAAGCCCTTCCACTATGGCCGTTTTACCGACTCCCGGCTCTCCGACTAAAATAGGGTTGTTTTTCTTTCTTCTGGATAAAACCTGCATAACCCTGTCGATTTCTTTATCTCTTCCGATAACATCGTCAAAATCTTTGGCTATTTCGGTAAGTTCGGTTGTAAACTCTTCAAGAGGCGATTCTTTTTTATCCTCTTTTTTTGTTTCTTTCGTTTCTGTTATGTATTCCACTATTTCCACTTTTTCAAGACCGAACTCTTTAAGCAGCTGATTGGTATAGCTTGTCTCGTCTTCTAAAAGAGCCACAAAAAAATCTATTTCATCTGCAACGTTTTTTCTGATTCCCTGAATATGGTTAATCATCCTCTCAGTCGCTCTGTGAAAAGAAAGAGTTTCGGTAGGAGTGACGCTTACCGGAACTTTTTCTATGTATCTGTCAAGGTAATAATCAAGTCCCCTTCTGATATAATCCACATCAACTCCAACGTCTTCAAGCAGAAATCTTATATTTTTATCTTTCAATAAAATATAAAAAGCATGGTCAACGGTAATATATTCATTCTGCCTTCTTTTTGCCTCGTTAACTATTTCATTAAATATATTTCTCAAATTTTCAGTAATCTGCATCTAAACCTCCTCCATTGTTGCTCTTAACGGAAATCCTGCATTTCTGGCAATAGTATGCGTTTTTTCCACTTTCATTTGTGCTATTTCGTAAGGGTAAACCCCTACAACGGCACTTCCCTCCCTGTCAACTTTAAGCGTTATGTTGATAGCTTCTTCTTCGTTTTTATGAAATATTGTTTTAAGCACTTCAATTACAAAATCAAACGTCGTATAATCATCGTTCAAAAGCATAACTTTATAAAGTTTAGGCATTATAACTTCTACATCGTCTTTCACAACCGTTTTGGTCGGCATTTTTATCCTTTATTAAAATTTATATATATTATTTATTATATCAAAAAAGATAATTTTTCTCAATTTTGAATCATTTTCCACATATCTTCTTCTTTTAAAAGTTCAACTCCGAGTTTTTTCGCCTTGTCGTATTTGCTTCCGGCGTCTTCTCCGTATATTACATAATCGGTTTTTTTCGAAACACTGTTAGTCACTTTCGCCCCCATATCCTCAAGCATCTTTTTAATTTCGCTTCTAGGCTTGCTCATAGTTCCCGTAAGAACAACGGTTTTACCGGTAAACGGTGTTTGTTTTATTTCTTTTTTTTCAGGATTTTTAGGCTCTATCAACTCTATAAGTTTTTCTATTTTATCCCTGTTTACCCTGATATATTCGGCAATTGACTTAACCATTTCAGGACCGAAGCCTTCTATCTGTTCAAATTCTTCCGGGTCGTGTTTATAAAATTCCACACCGAATTTTTCACAAATCTTTTTGCTCGCAACTTCTCCTATATGCTCTATTCCCAGCGCGTTTACAAATCTCCAGCAAGGAGCTCCTTTTACTTTTTTTATGGCATTTATAAGGTTTTCGGCTTTTTTCTTTGCAAAAAGAGGAAGTTTTTCCAAATCTTCAACCCTCAGTTTGAATATATCCGTTATGTCTTTTACAAGCCCGTGTTCGTATAAAAGTTTAGCAACACTTTCGCCGAGCCCTTCTATATCAAGACAGTTTTTACTTGCAAAATAGATTATCGTATTCACAACCCTTGCCGGACACGAAAGATTTTGACATTTAATTATCGCTCCTTCATCCAAAACTTCCGCACCGCATACGGGACAACGGGTAGGACGCGGTATCGGTTTTTCATTGCCTGTACGTTTCCATGTAAGCACTTTAGTGATTTTAGGTATCACATCCCCGCTTCTTATGATAATTACGTGATCTCCTATTCTTATATCCATTCTTTCTATTTCGTCAAAATTATGCAAAGTCGCCCTCTCAACGATAACGCCTCCGATTTCAACCGGTTTTAGAACCGCAACGGGCGTTAAAACGCCTGTCCTTCCGACTTGTACGACAACATCTTCTATAATAGTCTCTTTTTCAACAGCCGGAAATTTATACGCCACCATCCAGCGCGGATATTTCTGTGTATATCCCAAAATATCGTGGTATTTTATTTCATCTATTTTTACCACCATACCGTCGAGCATTACTTCAAAACTGTCTCTTAGTTTCACAAACTCTTCATATTTTTTCTCAACACACTCTATATCCCTGCATACCGCCCTTAAAGGAGGCTCTTTAAAGCCCAGCGAATAAATATAAGTCATCAGCTCGCTGTATTTTTCAAAATTCAAAGAATTAACTCCCACTCCCCACGGATAAAACATCAAAGGCCTTTTTGCCGTAATTTTCGGATCAAGCTGTCTAAGACTTCCCGCCGCCGCATTTCTAGGGTTTGCAAAGGTAGGTTCTCCGTTTTTTATTCTTTCTTCATTTAGTTTTTCAAAATCTTTTTTCTTAATTACTACTTCACCTCTTATTTCTATAAGACTTTTTTCTTTAATTTCAAGAGGTATGGAATTTATCGTTTTGGCGTTAAGAGTCACATCTTCTCCGATTTCTCCATCACCTCTGGTTTCTGCTCTTATCAGTCTGCCGTTTTCATATACCAGATTTAAGCTTGCACCGTCAAATTTAGGCTCTACATAATAACTGAAATCACTGTGGCCTAATATTCTTTTAACCCTGGCGACCCAGTCTAAAAAATCGTTTTCGTTAAACACATCCTCCATAGACCACATACGGCTTAAATGCTTTGCTTTTTCAAAGCCTTCAAGTACCACATCCCCTACTCTTTGAGTAGGCGATGAAGGGTCTATTTCATCCGGATGGTTTTTTTCATACTCTTCGACCTGTTTGTATAATTTGTCATACTCTTCATCGGTTACAAGAGGATTGTCAAGCACATAATAATAATATGCCCATTTTTTAAGCGTTTCTACGGCTTTTTTATATTCTTCATGATTTTTAATCATTAACCACTCCGTTTTTATTTTGATTATAACAAAAAATAGAAAATTAGAAATAAAATAATATTAACCGCATGTCACGATTTGCTATAATGTAAAAACTTCCTAATAAATTTATTAAAGGCCGCAAATGAAAATAATATATATCCACGGTTTCAAAAGCTGCGGACACGGACAAAAAAGTTCTGCATTAAAAAAATATTTTAAAAACGTACTTGCTCCGGATCTTCCTTTTTCACCACATAAAGCAATAAAATTTCTAGAAAAACTCATAACTCCGGACACCGTACTTATAGGAAGCTCTCTTGGAGGATATTACGCTATATACCTGGCTGAAAAATACTCTCTTAAAGCAGTTCTGATCAACCCTTCCCTTAAACCTTATAAAACTTTAAAACCTTATACCGGAACACAGTACAGATTTTGCGACAATAAAAAATTTAAATGGAAAAAAAGATATTTAAAAGAACTGAAAAAATACAAAACCGATCCAGAGAAAGCCGAATATCTCGTTTTATTACAAAGCGGCGACGAAATATTAAATTACAAAAAAACTTTAAAAAATTTCAAAAAAAGACCAAATGCAAAAGTGATTGTGGAATACGGAGGCAACCACCGGTTTGAGAACATAAATGATTACCTCTGTATCATAGACAGTTTTATTTTTTAAATTTTATATTTTTTAAGATTATTGTTAAGTTCGTTAATCATTTCGTTAAGTTCATTAATTGCTTTAAGCATTTCATTGATGTTTTCAGCATTATTTTTTGCTATTACATAGATATTATCAACTTCTTTGCTTATTATATTAGAATCATCATTCAGACTTTCAAAAGTTTTTGAAAGTTTTTCAACTTCAATAGTTGAATCGGAAATTTTATTCATACTTTCATTAATATTTTCCTGTGTTTCGTTTGCTTCATCTACAAGCACATTCATACTGTCGGTATTATCTTTTATCTGCTCATAAGCTTCCTGGACATGCTGCATAATAATATTTATTGTGGAATCGATGTCACCTATTGACTTTTGAGTTTTTTCAGCAAGATTTCTAACTTCATCTGCAACAACTGCAAAACCTCTTCCGTGTTCTCCCGCTCTTGCCGCTTCAATCGCTGCATTCAGAGCAAGCAGATTTGTCTGGTCTGCAATTTCTTTAATAATACTTAAAATATTTTTAATATCCTCTGTAGAAGACACAAGATTGTTTATTTTTTGTGAAATTTCATTTTCTTTAACAGCTACGTCGTTGATATTGTTAATTAATTTTTTAATTCTTTCTACCGCCACTTGCAGTTCATTATATGTTTGAAAAATATCTTCTTTTGTTTTATTCGCTTCTGTTTTTGAATAATCCATATCTTCACTCATTTTTTTAATAGCTGTATTTATTGTATTCAGATATTTAATCTCGTCATTTACTTTGACAACGATAGCTGTACCTTTATTTGTAAGTTTTTCTGAAGTTTGAGAATTGTTTTCACTGATTCTAATAGCTGCATAAATTGTTGTCCTCATATTGTCAAGCAGGTTATTAATATGCATTGACACTTCTGAAATTTCATCATTGTTTTCGTCTTTTATTTTTTTAGTCAGATCTAAACCTATACTTGATATATGATTTTTTAAATATTCAAGTCTTCTGATTATATATCTTATAGTGTAAATCAGATATATAAATCCTCCTAATGCAATCAAAATCGCAATAATCTCAAGAGTATTCATTAAAGTTTTTGTTTTATTAGCAGCTTTCAAAAGTGCATTTTCTTTTGTTTTTAAATAATCTATATAATCGTCAATAAATTTGATAATTGTTCTTAAATTATTAAAAGAATCGTAAATTATTTTTGTTTCGTATACATTATTGTCTGCTTCGATATTTTTTATCTGCTGCATATAACGTTCAATTGCAAGAATAAGTTTATCAAACTGCGGATAAATCTTATTTTTGTACAAGGTTATTTTCTGCTGTTGATCAAGACCTTTTAACTTATTAAGCTCTTTATGCAGAAGTTTATCTTCTTTATCCATTTCTTTAAGATATTTAACCAAACCTCCTAAATTTATCTTATTTAAAAATTTTTCATCAAGTTTACTTATATGCTCCTGAATTTTACATTTGTTTTTTAAAGGTAAAGAATCGTTAAATATATAATTCACACCGCCTAATAGCCATTGATACTTATCTATTAAAGCTTCACTGATATCTTCATTAATGGTTTTGGGTATAAATATATATTTGTTGTTAAAAATTTCTATTAATTCATGCAAGTCTTTATGCGCCTTTTCTGCATTTATAAAATCTTTTTTCAAATACTCCGGCAATGAATTTTCATCAATATGAAACTTTTTAAAAAACTGCGTAAGCGAACATTTGTGAAGTTCTGATTCAAGATCGGTTTTTTTACTTTTAAGAAAATCTTCTTCAAGAGTTGTTATAAACACAAAATGTTCAAATTTCATCTGCTCAAGAAAGTTAATCTCTTCGCTTATTAATTTCACCGAATTTTCAGCCTGTTCTATTTTATGCTGAGAATAATAATTTAGCCCGATTATCAGTAAAAAACTGAAAAAAATAACAATAATTGCAATATATGCTCTTTTCTTAATACTCATAAATCCCCCTTTTTTTAGTCCTTTAAGCAGAAAATAATAACAAATTTTTTTTAATTCTTAAAAAGAAAAATAAGCTTTACTTATATTTTCAACTTATATCTTATAATAACTTGGGATTATAAATCATTGACTGCGGTTAACTCTTTGTTTATCAAGATAAATAAATCTACTGAGTTTTTTACAATATTTACTGTAGCATACATTCAGTTTTTCTTCTATATTATGAGTATTTTCATATTGCAGTCTTACATAATCGTCTCCGTTATATTTATAAAACAAAACTCCGCTGTAAAAAAACCTTTTTTTATTCAAAAATTCAACCAGATCGTCTATATTTGAAGATTTCAGATTAATATCCGCATAAATCATATCATGCTTGGTTTTAAGATAAGCAAACTTTTTATTAAACTTTTCTTTGAAATTTTTAACTTTTGAGTCAATTACAATGCTTCCGAGTTTTAATAAATCATTTTCTACAGCTCTTATATCGGGTTTTAATTTTTTCAATGCCGGAAAATGTCTAATATCGGCTCTTTTATATACATCTTTTATGATTCTTTTATATCTTTTGGGTAGATTTATGAATCTTCTTTTTTTATGAAAAATTTTAAAACTGACAAGCGCAGCCGAACGTTTTTGGAACTTGACCTCTTTTTGGCTTATCCATGAAGCCACTTCCCCAAGCTGTAAAGCGCTTTCAACCATTCCCTGTTTTAAATTTGCCTTTTGGGAAAAGGGATGAAACATGATTGCTTCCCCGTATACCGTACTTAATCCCAAATCTTGCGCTTTTTTAAGCAGATAAGCAAACATTTTATTCATTATTCCCCTGCCCTTAAATTCCGGATGAACCACTACAGCGCTCACCTCACCTATAAACTCGTCATATACCGTCAGTAAAAACTGCCCGACAACCTTTGAATCAATCTCAGCAATTATCGGATAATACCTTAAACTCTCAGCCATTTCATCCCAGTGCTTGGGATTGTAAAAACTATGCTTATAATACGTTCTGCCGTAATTTTCTTCAAAAAGTTCAACAATCCCTTCTCCGTCCCCTTTTTGATAATCCCTTATATTTACGTCAATATCCGTTTTATATATAAAAAACGGTGAAAAAACATTGCTTTTCATTGTTCTTCCAATGCCAGAGCCGCCAGAATTTTAGCTCCCAATATTAATGAATCCTCATCTATATTAAATTTCGGATGGTGCTGAGGATAGCAGGTGTCTTTTATTTTACTGCAGCATCCGAGTCTGAAATATGCGCCTTTTACGACTTTTAGATATTCGGCGAAATCTTCTCCTCCCATAACCGGCTGGATTAAATCCACAGGCTTGATTCCGAGTTTTTTTGCGTTATTTATAATTTTATCAACACATTCTTTTGTGTTGATAAGTTCGCTGTTGCCGTAATAATAATGAAACCTGTATTCAGCTCCCATGCTTTTTGCTATACCGCTTACGGCGTCTTCAATCATTTTTTTAATATCGCTTCTTACTTTATCGTTAAGGGTTCTTACCGTTCCGCTGAGTTTAACATGATCGCATATAATATTTGCGGCTTTCCCACCTTCAATGGTTCCGAACGATATTACCGCCGGATGAAGAGGGTCAATTCTTCTGCTGACGATATGATTAATCGAATTAACAGCCATTGAAGCCGTAAGAATAGCGTCAACTCCTTCATGCGGCCTGGCTCCGTGAGCGCTTTTACCGAATATTTCTATTTCAAACATATCCGCACTCGCCATCATCTCCCCGTACTTATATCCGATTTCTCCCGTTTTCAAATACGGATACATATGAAGTCCGTATATCTCTTTTACTTCTTCAAGCACACCTGCTTTTATTAAATCGCTGCTGCCTCCCTCAAACACCTCTTCTTTATGCTGAAATATACCCCTTATATTAATATTCAGCTTCTCTTTTATTTCATTTAAAAAAAGCATAACCCCCGCAAGTATCGCAGTATGCGCGTCATGTCCGCAGGCATGCATGACGCCTTTTTTCTTTGAAGCATAAGAAACGTGGTTTTCCTCCTGTATCGGAAGAGCATCCATATCAGCCCTGAAAGCGAGAAACGGTTTTTTTCCATCCGTTATTATTTCAGCAACCAGTGCGTAATTATCCTTAAAGGTTTTTGTTTTTATTCCGTTTGATTCTAAAATATCTTTGACATAATCTCTTGTCGGCTTTTCTTCACCTGAAAGATCGGGATACATATGAAGATGTCTTCTTATATTAATAATCTGGTCTTTATATTTATCCATTTTAGCTAAAATTTCTGTCATAAAAACTCCTAATGCTTATTTATATATTATAGCACATTTTGACATACAGGAGGATTTTTATTAAACTGTCTCAAAGGTATAAAATGATAAAAGAAAAACTGAAATGGAACGAAAAATATAAAACCCTTACACCAAAACCTCCCAGCATATTAATAAATTATATACCTTCCAAAAACGGAAAAGCTCTGGATCTTGCGGGAGGATACGGAAGAAACGCAAAAGCCCTGGCGGATAAAGGCTATGATGTCACACTCATAGACATAAGCGAAGTCGGAATTGCAAAAATCAACGATAACAGAATAAAGACAATATGTATAGATCTGGATAATTTCATTATTCCGAAAAACGAATTTGATGTGATTTTGATGATAAAATATTACAATTTAAATCTTTTAAAGCAGATTCCTCCGGCACTGAAAAAAGGCGGTTATTTTGTATTTGAAACTATTAGAAAATATCCTATAACAAAAGAAAAGTTTTTTGAAATTTTTAAAGATTTTGAAACGGTGTATTTCACAGAAATACCTTTTAGATATGTCGGAAAAAAATAATATAATTGCAAAAATATTTATAAAGGCTTATAATGAATGTAATAGATCTTTTTAAAAAACTGCTTGAATTCAAATCCATAACACCGGATGACGACGGAGGAATGGAGTTTATAAAAGAATATCTTAACGGATTTGAAACAATAGAGACCGAAAAAGAAGGCGTTAAAAATCTTTTTATCTATAAAAAATATGGAGAAGGAGACCATCTATGCTTCGGAGGGCATATTGACGTGGTTCCTCCTGGTGACGGATGGAACACAGATCCTTTTATTCCGACTGAAAAAGACGGTTTTATTTACGCAAGAGGCGCACAGGATATGAAAAGCGGCCTTGCCGCGTTTTTATGGGCTATGAAAAATGCCAAAGGTTTTAAAGGAACCCTTTCGGCACTTATTACCAGCGATGAAGAAGGCGACGCGGTATGGGGAACAAAACATATGCTTGAAATTTTAAAAGAAAAAAACATGATTCCGGATTACGCCATAGTGGCGGAGCCGACATGTGAAAAAACATTTGGAGATGCTATAAAAATAGGAAGAAGAGGCTCAATCAACGGAGTACTTAAAAAAATCGGCCTTCAGGGGCACGCCGCATATCCGGAAAAATCGATCAATCCGATACATAAAGTCGCTCAGGTTTTACATAAAATAGCCGGAGTTGATTTAGACAGCGGAGATGAATTTTTTGCGCCTAGCAAATTTGTCGTTACGGACATAAGAGCCGGAATGGAAGTTACAAACGTAACTCCGGGAGAGCTTAAAATGATGTTTAACGTCAGAAACAACACTCATACAGACAAGAAAAAAATAGAAGAGTTTATACATAAATATTTTAAAGACATGAACTATACACTCGAGCTTAAACAAAGCGCAGAACCTTTCATAACGTCACCTGATACAAAAGTAGTTAAGTTTCTGGACAGGTCTATTCAGAAGTATACAAATATTACGCCTAAGCATTCAACGGCGGGCGGTACAAGCGATGCGAGGTTTTTTGCCAAATACGGTGTTAAAGTTGTGGAATTCGGTGTAATCAACGATACAATACATGCTCCGAATGAACGCACCACACCTGAAGAAGTTATAAAACTTGCCGATATATTCAAAGACGTTATTGAAAGCTGGGATTAACATTTTGTTATATTTAAGTAAAATTAAAAAATTAAGTGTTATAATTAAAAAAAACCATAAAAAGGTTTAGTTTGAGAAAAGTATACGAATTACAAAAAGGAATGCAGATCCTTGTAGATGACGAAATACTGGAATTTGAAGAAATAAGAGGAGATAAAGCGATTTTTTACAACAGCTGGGGTATTGAGATAGAATATCCCGATTATCTTGATATAGACGAAATCGGAATATTGTTGACGGGAGACATGAAAGTAACTCAGGAAACCGCCACACCAACCTTGTTTTGAATATTAATTCATGTTAAAATAATGTCAAAATTATGTCAAAAGGAATATTATGGAGGCTTTAAAAAATTTTTCCATTAAAAAGATTTTATTTATCGGTATTACTGGAATGGTGGTCGGTTTTCTGTTTTACAGCGCTTATCTTTATTTTTTTATTACGGATATAAAACACAAAAGTATTTTAGAAGAAAAAACCGCTCACGTAAATATTCTTGTAAACAGACTTGAAGCAAAAACGCTCCAGATGCAGCAGTACGCTAAAGATATAGGTCTCAGTAAAAACAAAGAACTTCTTCAAAGAATTAAAAACGACTATCAAAGCGGACTTAAAACCCTGGAAATAATCAAAAAACATCAGATTATCAACAATAGCGATGATTTAAAAACTATTTTTACAAGAATCTATAACGAATCTCTAAAACTAGCAAACACTTATCTTAACAATCAAAAAAGCCTCGATTTAAAAATGCAGCTTGACAATGATGTAGAAACGTTTATAAACAATTTAAATAACATCAGTAATCTTCTAATAAAACAGTTTAAAAAGAAAAAAGAGCTTTTAAATAAAGATTTGGATTTTATCCTGATGGCGACTGTTGTTATCGCAATACTGTTTATTATTTTCGGTTTTGCCCTATTGCAAATCATTTATAAAACAATTATGTCCGCAATTAAGAAAATTAAAGTCAATATTTCCCAGCTTGCTGATTTGGATTTTTCAAAAGAGCTCGAATACGATGCCAAAAACGAACTCTCAGAACTTGTTTTTTCACTCGAAAGTATGAGAAAAAGCCTTGTTTCCCTGTTTGAAAAACTAATAAACACAATACAAAGAAACGACAACGTTTCAAATACCATATTAAACATTTCAAAATCCCTTGAAGAAATCATCACTCAAACTAAAGAGCATTCTGATACCAGTTATGAAGAAAGCAATGAAGTCGCAGAAAAAATAGAAGTTGTGGAAAAGAAAATAATCCAGTCTCAAAAAGAAGTTAAAAAAGCTTTTGATAATATTCAAAAAGTACAGACTCTAATGCAAAAACTTGAAAACGTAATAAATGTAAACGTTGAGAATGAAAACAAATTAAGTGAAAGAATCAAATCTCTTTCAAATTCCGTAGAAGAGATGAAAAATATTTTAAACATCATCAACGATATTGCCGAACAGACTAATCTGCTTGCTCTAAATGCCGCTATAGAAGCCGCCAGAGCGGGAGAACACGGAAGAGGATTTGCCGTTGTCGCCGATGAGGTAAGAACACTTGCGGAAAGAACACAGGAAGCTCTTAATGAAATAAACTCAAGTATTTCAAACCTTCTTAGCACATCCGATGAAGCGGCTAAAGAGATGGATACTATTACAAACGATATTAGCTCTTTAACAACAATTTCCGGTGAAGTAAACAGTTCTGTAATAGAAGTAAGCGAAGTTATGACAAATACCAATAAAGTTTTTGATGAAAGCGTAAAAGAGTTTGAAGAGAGTGAAAACGGTATTTTAAATATCAAACACAATATTGAAAAAATAAACGAAATGGTAAATCAGAATAAAAAAGAAATCGACGTCGCTTATAAAAAAGCGGAAGAATTAAAAGAAATTTCTAAATTTTTAAGAGAAGAAATAGTTAAATTCAGAATTTAACATTTCTTCCTATTTAAACTCCACTTTTACAATTTTTCCAAACTTTAGTCCATTGCCTACAAGTTCGACTTTATAACTTGTTATATACTGAGTATCAGGAATATTCCAGATTTTATAAATTTTAAAATTACTTTTTTTACCGTTTATGTAAACATGTTTGTTTTTAATCGATCCGATATCTTCTATAGGAACATAAACTGTAAGTTTCTGTTTTGAAACATCGTCCACTTCCGCTACCAAAACGCCTGGTGCCACGTAGTCGTTTTTATTAACGTAAATTTTATACACATAACCGTTTGCTTTTATATTCTTTTTGTTGATAATGTCTTTTATTTTATCGATATTTGCGGATGTGTTGTCTAATTGAGATTTTAAATTTAAAAGCTGGTTTAAGGCATTCATATAATCGTAAAACTTTAAATCTTTTTCCATTTGAGATTTTGTTTTTAAATTTTTATATTTTTCATAAACGTTTTTTTTTCTTTTTACTATCTGCTGCTGGTTTTCAATTTCTTTTTTTAATATTTCATACTGGAGTTTCAGATTGTTCAAATCTATTTTATTTTGCCTGTCGTCTATTTTTACAATTATTTTATCTGTTATATTTTTAGCTTCAAGTGTTTTTTCCGATTTCACTACAGTGCCGGAAACCGCCGCTTTTATCTTATATATTTCAAAAGGCTGTACTTTAGCTTCATACGCCATACAGACTGCGGCTATACTCAAAAACATAAACGTTTTTTTCATTGTTTTCCTTTTTCTTAAATTGCTTCCGCCATTTTTTCGTATTCTTCGCTTTCTCCTTTTATGAAAGCCTGAACAATAGGATTTTTAGAATTTTTAAATTCCTCAACGGTGCCGTATTCAATAATCTCGCCGTTATAAAGCATTGCAACGTAATCTGCGCTTTTAAACGTTTCTTTTAAATCATGAGATATCACGACACTGGTCATATTATAATTTTTTGTAAGAGTTTCTATCATTCTTGTAATCTTATCGCTGATAATAGGGTCCAATCCGCTTGTAGGCTCGTCATAAAGAACATATTTAGGTTTTAGAATAATAGCTCTTGCCGTAGCGGCTCTTTTTCTCATTCCGCCGCTTAATTCATGGGGAAACAGACCTGCAACTCTTTGCGCTTCCAAACCGACCATTTCAAGAGTGTCGTATACCCTTTGTTTTATTTCCTCTTTAGAAAGTTTAGTATGTTCAACAAGCGGAAACGCGACGTTGTCAAAAATACTCATACTGTCAAAAAGCGCACCTTCCTGGAATGTAAACCCTACTTTTTTCCTGATTTCATAAAGTGTTTTAATATCAGCTTTTCCGACATCAACTCCGTCTACCAGAACTTCTCCGGCAGTCGGCTTTAAAAGTCCTACGATATGTTTAATTATCGTAGATTTACCCTGTCCAGACATTCCCAAAATATAAGTCGTTTTATTGTCTTCTATTTTTAAATTGACGTCTTTTAATACAGTTTTTGTTCCGAATACTTTTTTCAGATGCTTTATTTCTATCATTGAAAACCTTAAAAGTTTTTTAAACATTTTATCAAAAATATGGTATAATATATATATAAATATAACAAAGGAGGCAGTCATGAAAATCAATGAATTTAACACTGCCTATTTAAACAACAACACATCTAAAATAGACAGCGACATCCAAAAAATAGCCGACCCTTCAAAAGTAATGAAAAACGTTAATGCATTTATACAGGATGTTTATGAAAACAATATTAATACTTCATTACAGGAGATCAACAATTTCAATAACGCAATAGGATTCGTGCAAACAGCCGACGGAGCGTTAAATAGTATAAGCGACGATTTAAATCAGATTAAAACACTGCAGGTACAGGCGAATAACGCAACGCTCAACAGCGATAATCTGTCAGCTGTAAATTCTCAGATAAACAAACTTTCTGAAAATATAAACAACACGCTTACCCAAACTGTTTATAACGATAAAAACGTTTTCGGAAAATTTGATTTTAACGGCACTATGATTGATACGTCTATGCCTGAATTTGATATTAACAATATAAATGATTTCGAAGATTCTTTAAATAATGCGAGAAATTCCATAGGTTCATTTACAAATGAAGCGCAGTCCAAAATAAATAACTTGTCCGAATATGTGCTAAACACTTCAAAAGCCAAAAGCCAGAATGAAACGGATCTGGCAAAAACAGTTACCGATTTAAAAAACAACGACCTTAAACTAAACGCACAGCTTTTAGCTCAGGCACACAGTATAAATGCCAATACTCAAAGCTTAATGAACCTTTTAAACGGAGGCTAAAAATGACAGTAAGCAGCTATTATCCTATAAGCTATTTACCTACATATCCGTATAACACCGAACCTATTACATTTAACAGCGACTATATTAACAATTTAATATCACTAGGAGTTACGGATTATTTTTCACCTACACAGTTTGTTACAAACCCTCTGTTTGCAAATGTAGACAGTTTCAATCAAAACGTAGGTATCTTACAAACAGCCACTTCTTCACTCGAAAAAGTATTGACACTTATTGATGATTTAAAAAACATCAATGACCCTACACAGGATATTATTAACCAGTTTGAAACTGAAATAAACGATATTTTAAAAAACACTACTTACGATAATTTAAACGTATTTGACCAAACATTAAATATTGACGGTCAAAATGTCAATCTGAGCGTTCCTTTATATAATCCTGATACATATACTATAGAAGAATATGAAAAAGTCATCAGCGATAAATATAATTCATTCTATTCAACACTTCAAAATTTAACATTCACACTTCCTACCCAGACAACATTCAACCCTTACAGTATTTATTACCCTACTTCGACGTATCAGGCGTTTGATTATTCTACAATCAACCCGGAAACCCTAGAGTTACTGTTGCTATAACAATCACTTATTTTTAATATTTTTGTAACAAAAATGTAATTTTTTCGGTATAATTTATGTTGAAATATCAACAAAGGAGAGAAAATGAAAAAGCTATTTGCTTTTCTAGTGATTCTAGGAATGTTTTTAACGTCGGCAAGTGCTGATTTGCTTAAAGACGTTCAAAGTCGCGGTGTATTAAAGGCAGGTGTGAAATATGACTTCCCGCCGTTCGGTTTTGTTAACGCTAAAGGTCAGGTTGTAGGATTCGACATTGACCTGGTTAAGTATATTGCAAAAAAATTAGGTGTTAAACCTGAATTTACCCAGGTTACTTCTAAAACAAGAATTCCGATGGTACAAAGCGGTACTATCGATATAGCTGCAGCTAGTATGACTCACAAAGTTAAAAGAGATTTACCAATCGATTTTACAATCAGCTACTATTTTGACGGTCAGTCAATTTTGGCAAGAAAAGACTGCAAAGCTAAAAGCTACAAAGATTTCGCAGGTAAAAGAGTCGGTGTAATTCAAGGTGCAACAAGCGGTGACAACTTCAAAAAAGTATGTCCTAAAGTTAAACTTGTATATTTCCAAGAATACCCTCAAGCTATTATGGCTTTAAAAAGAGGTAAAATCGACGCAGTTTCAACTGACTACACTTGGTGTGCGACTCAGGCAAAAAGATCTCACGGTCAATTCAAGGTTATCGGTAAACCGTTTACATTCGAACCTTACGGAATGGGTGTAAGAGAAAACGAATCTAACTTCAGAGACGCAGTAAACTTCGCTATTCAAGACGCAGTTAGAGACGGTACTTACCAAAGACTTTACAAAAAATGGTTTGGTACTGAGCCTAACAGACTTCCGGAAGTTTGGCCTAAATAATTTAAAATCCCCTCTTTTGGGGAAAAAATCAAAAAGGTAATTAAATGGGTTATGAATTTGATTGGGGTGTATTAATTGAATATAAAGGCCTGCTTATCCAAGGTCTTATTACTACTATTAAACTTTCTGTATTAGGTATATTTTTTAGCTTTTTAATCGGTTCTATCGTAGGAATCGGAAGAGCGTCAAAAAATTTCTGGCTTTCATTATTTTCTAGTTATTATGTTGAAAGTTTTAGAAACATACCGCTTATTGTTCAAATGTTTTTTATCTATTTTACATTTACACTGTCTCAAATTTTTCCTTTTTTAAACAGTTGGGGCAAATTTCTGCATATTCAGGATGTGGATGCGTTTTTTTCAGCGCTTCTTGCTCTTATTTTATATACAGGAGCGTATATTGGTGAAGTTGTAAAAGCAGGTATAAACTCTATTCCTAAAGGACAGTTTGAAGCTGCCCAGTCACTCGGAATGAACAGATTCCAGGTTATGTGGTATATAATATACCCTCAGGCCATAAGAATTATTATTCCGCCTCTTACAAGCCAGTTTTTAAATCTTATTAAAAACTCGTCATTAGCTATGACAATCGGGGTTGCGGAACTTACATTTGCAACGCAGCAGATAGATGCGGAAACATTCAGAGGATTTGAAGCGGCAACAGCAGTTACAATACTCTACATTATCTTAACACTGTCAACCTCATTCGTTATGAATTTAGTTGAGATTAAGTTCTCAAAAGGTGTTAAAAATGCTTAAAAACATTGAAAACTATTTTAAAAAACACAAAGTCCAGTTTTGGATATTCAACATAATTGTAATTGCAACGCTGCTTAAAATATTCCAGATGATTGCATATCCAGAAACACATTTTGAAGAAATATTTACAAAAGACAATATGAGATTTCTTTTCTTTGGTAAACCCGGAGAAATAGGAGGGCTTGCTCTTACTTTCATATTAGCGATTACTTCTATTTTTCTAAGTTTTATAATCGGATCTATTTTCGGTATCGCAAGATGGAGTAAAATCAAAATAATTAAAATTCCTGCAATTTTATATATTGAACTTTTACGTGCGACACCTTTACTTATGGTAATATTCTGGGTGTTTTTTGCCATACCTGTATTTTCTATGGCATTTTTCCATACTCAGGCTCACGTATCGCCAACTGTAGCGGCGATTATAGCCTTTACACTATTTACCAGCGCTTATGTAGCGGAAATAGTAAGAGCCGGTATAAATTCTATTCCTAAAGGACAGTTTGAAGCTGCCAAATCTTTAGGATTTAATTCAACACAGACATTTATACATATAATACTGCCACAGGCATACAGAAAAATGATACCTGCGTTCGTATCGCAGTTCGTGGCTCTGTTTAAAGACACATCTTTAGCATACACCATCGGTGTTATCGAATTTTTCAGAGCAGCGACAATTATAAACAACAGATTATATTTAAGTTTTGAAATATTCAGTTTTGTCGCACTTGTTTATTTCAGTATAGCATTCAGTATGAGTAAATTTTCTCATATGTTAGAAAAAAAAGTAGAAAAACAGCTTAACGCATAGGAGATTTGATGGAACAAATTATACAAATGAAAGACATTGAAAAATATTACGGTAACTTTCATGCTTTAAAAGGTGTAAACTTTAATGTTGACAAAGGTGAAGTCGTTGTAGTCTGCGGACCTAGCGGAAGCGGTAAATCTACACTTATCCGCTGTATCAACAGACTTGAAGATATTGACAGCGGGAAAATAATCGTTGACAATCAAGACCTTTATGACAAAAAAACTAATATTAACAAGCTTCGTCAGGAAGTCGGAATGGTTTTCCAGCATTTCAACCTGTTTCCTCATTTAACAATATTAGAAAACATAACTATTGCACCTATTAAAGTAAAAAAAATGCCAAAAAAAGAAGCTGAAGAGCTTGCAATGCAACTGCTTGAAAGAGTTAAAATACCTCATCAGGCAAATAAATATCCAAGCGAGCTCAGCGGTGGACAGAAACAGAGGGTTGCAATTGCCAGAACTCTTGCAATGAAACCTAAAATTATTCTTTTCGACGAACCGACAAGCGCACTTGATCCGGAAATGATCGGAGAAGTACTTGACGTTATGAAAGAACTCGCAAAGGAAAATTATACAATCGTATGCGTTACGCACGAAATGGGATTTGCAAGAGAAGTCAGTGACAGAATCGTGTTTATGGATGCAGGTGAAATAGTAGAAGAAAACACACCTGAAGAGTTCTTTAACAATCCTAAAACCGACAGAGCAAAAAAATTCCTAAGTGAGATATTGCATCACTAATACAGTAAAAAAAGGTAAAATATCATTACCTTTTTTCAATCTTTAAACTAAAAAAAAAGGAGTAAAAAATGAAAAAACTATTAATCGCAATATTAGCGTTAGCATCAATGCTTTTCGCGGCTGATTTTAACGTATGGAAAAATTCGACGCTTCACTCAATCGTACAAAAAGGTGAACTTAGAGTATGTCTAGAACCTGGGTACGTTCCGTTTGAGATGAGAGACAAACACGGAAGAATAATCGGTTTTGACGTGGATATTTCTAAAAAAATGGCAAAAGACATGGGTGTAAAACTTAAACTTGTTCCTACTGCATGGGACGGTATCATTCCTGCACTTATGACAGGAAAATGCGATATCATTATTTCAGGTATGACTATTACTCAAAAAAGAAACCTAAAAGTTACATTTACTAACCCTTATTTCCTAGTAGGTCAAACACTACTTGTTAACAAAAAACACAAAGGTGTAAAAAGCTATAAAGACTTAGACAAAAAAGGTATGGTAATTACTACTAAATTAGGAACTACCGGAGAAATAGCTGCAAGAAGACTTTTCAAACATGCCACAATTAAAACATTCGACAGTGAAAGTGCTGCGGTTCAGGAAGTTCTAAACAACAGAGCTGATGCATTCATTTATGACAAACCTTATAATGAACTGTTTATGGCTGGCAAAGGAAAAGGTAAACTTATTTTCTTAAGACAAGATTTAACTTATGAACCGTTAGGATTTGCTATCAATCACGGAGATCCTGATTTTCTTAACTGGCTAAACAACTTCTTAAGACAAATTAAACATGACGGTACTTATCAAAAATTCTACAACAGATGGTTTAGAAGTACTGACTGGTTGAAAAGAGTGCAATGAAAAAGTCTATTATAAAAGATAGAAAATTCGGGCAGCTTATTGCCCTTCTTTTTTATGTGCTGCTGGGTTGGTTTTTATATCAGGCTGCAAGTAAAATAAACTATACGTGGAAATGGGATATGATCCCAAAATACTTCGTATATGAAAAGAAAATACCTCTTACCTCACCTTGTGATGGAACTCTAAAAATTACAAAAAATCAGGCTAAAGTAATATGCGATGAAAATCATGTGGTAAAAACATATAATATCGCAGGATATAAGCTTGAATTTAAAAACGGGGAATACGTTTATCAGGGTGACGAATTTGCTTACAAACAAAAACTGGAACCCGGACCGTTTATTTTAGGTATATGGGTTACAATTAAAATATCCATTATTTCTATGATTATAGCTTTTATCATAGGTTTAATCATATCGATAATGAGACTAAGCGGTATTCCGGCTCTTGATTATATCGGAAGCGTATATGTAACCGTAATAAGAGGAACTCCTCTGCTCGTGCAGCTGTTTATTTTTTATTTTATAGTTGCGACGATATTTAATCTGCCTAGATTCTGGGCAGGGGTAATGAGTTTATCTATCTTTTACGGCGCATATATCGCCGAAATATTAAGAGGCGCCATTCAGTCTATAGACAAAGGACAGCATGAGGCTGCAAAATCTTTAGGATTTACCTCTATTCAGAGAATGCAGCTTATAATACTTCCTCAGGCACTTAGAAAGGCGCTTCCTGCATTAGTTGGTGAACTGATATCATTAATCAAAGACAGTTCATTGGTATCTATTATTTCTATTACCGACCTTACGAAAGTAGGACGCGAAATAGTTGCTAATACATTCTCGCCATTCGAAACATGGCTGACTGTCGCGGCATTATATTTAATGCTTACTTCCATTCTTAGTTTCATAGGACACAGACTTGAGAAAAAAATGAAAGCAAAAGGCGGTATTTGATAAACTTCGCCGACTTTTTGCTCCTTATTGTTGCAATCTTCTGGGGTGTAACATTTAAACTGGTACAAAACGCCATTGCGGATATGCCGGTTTTTATTTTTCTTTTCTGGAGATTTTTCTTGTCGTTTTTACTTATGTTTATACTTTTTTACAAAAAAATCTCTTTTGATAAAGAAAGTTTAAAAGCCGCATTTTTACTGGGCGTTTTTAATTTTTTGGTTTTTTCTTTTCAGACTTTCGGGCTTCTTTATGCACCCTCATCTGTAGTTGCGTTTATAACTGGCTTATATGTAATACTTACACCTATAGTTGCTTTTTTTATATTTAAAAAAAGAATTTCTCCATATGCCATAATAGGGGTTATTTTGGCTTTTTTAGGAATATACCTACTTACCGGCGCTAATATTGGAAGTTTCGGAAAAGGCGAACTGTATACATTTATAGCTACGGTATTTGTCGCTCTGCACATTAACTATACAGATATATTCAGTAAAAAATACAATCTTTACACGCTCGTAACATTTCAGTTTCTGGCAGTGGCTTTGCTTAGTCTGATATTTATACCTTTTGAAAAAGGTAGCGTAACTTTCAGCAAAGACGTAATTATTGCGTTAACGGTAACGGTACTGTTTGCAACAGTATTTGCTTACTTTATACAGACATACGCACAAAAATTCACCACTTCAACGAAAACAGCTATCATATTCGCAATGGAGCCTGTAAGTGCCGCTATTTTTGCATACTTTTACGGAGAAACACTTTCTTTAATACAGATCACGGGAGCAGTTTTGGTTATATTGGCAATGCTGATAGCGGAGCTGGGAGATTTATTCTTTAGAAAATTCTTTTAATTTATCTATATTTTTTATTAAAAACTTCTTTTGACCCAACTTTTCAAGTATTCCTTCATTAATCATTTCATTAATAAAAGTAGAAAATCTCTGTCTGCTCATTCCTAAAAATGAAGCTGTTTCTTCCATTGTGCAATGCACGTCCAATAAAATACCCTCTTCTTTTTTTATACCGATACTAAATGCTAAATCCAAAAGAAATTCGCTTATTCTTTCTTTGGAACTTTTAAAAGCTAGGGATTTTAATATATCTCTTTCTATTTCAATATTTTGATTTAAATTGTTAAGCAATACGTTACAAAAATCCGTATTTCCAAACAGCTCAATAAAATGATGAGATTCAAGAAAATAAAATTCACTGTCTTTTTTGGCATACACCATAATATCATTATTGCAAAAACAAAAATTATTTTTATGCAAAAAATATAAAATAAGCTCTTTATTGTTTTCTATAAGTGATATTTTAAGCTCACCCTCTTTTAAAACAAGAATTCTGGGAGTTTCAGGGTAACAGACTTCCCCTTTTTTTAAATATCTTCTTGGAATATTGGAAAAAACATCTTCACTGAACAGTTTTTCCAACTCTTTAGAAGCGATTAATACTCTGCAATTTTCCATTTTGTCACATCTTTTACATTTTTTTTATTCATAGTGAATTATAATTCATTATGAATTATAACAAAAAACAAGGAGGAAAACATGAAATTCAGATATTTAGCATTAAGTTTGGCAATTGCCGGAAGTTTTGCATACGCCCACACTTTCAAACTTGCAAACACAATCAAAGGTATGGGACCAAAAGTTGCAGAGCTTAACAAAATGTGCAGATCTTACGAAAAATATGTTAATTTCATTACACCTGATCAGTTAAAAGACTGGATGAAAAAAGACAAAGATTTCACTATAGTTGACGTTAGAAGCGTAGATGAAATGAAAGCGGGAGAGATTGACTGGCCTGATTATGACGAATATCCTTTAGGACAGGTTCCTGTATATGCCGCAATGGGTGCGTTTAAACCTAATCACGTATATGTGTTTTTATGTGCGACAGGACACAGAGCGGTAATTGCAGGAGGACAGCTTGTAAAATGGTTCGGTATACCTAAAAAAAATGTATACGTACTTAGAGGAGGAATAAACGGATGGCTTAACACAGGTTACAGTGTGGTTAACAAAGTTACTGAATTTGGAGGATTTAAAGGATTAAAAGCTGTAGAACATCCAAAAGAGCCTATTATATTAGACCAGTTCTAATTAAATTACAAATTCCACATTCCCCAGGCCGTCTGGCCTGCACTTATCCCTCCGTCATTTATAGGTATGTTTTTATTAAAATATACCTTTTTATTTTTAATGTTTTTTAATACCTGCGTTAACAGGGTTTTATTTTGAAACACTCCTCCTCCGACAATAATATCCAAATCATACATATCTGAAATTTTAACTATACTTTGTACCAGAGAATTTATAAACACTGATGAGACCAGTTCAAAACTGCCCTTGTTTTTAGCCGCGAAGTTTAATATCTCAATAAAATCAATTTCTTTGTTTATTTCAAAATTAACAGTTTCTTTTATTTCCGGATTATAGTTTTTTTCTATTAAAAGCCCGCTCATACCTTCCCATTCGTTTCTTTCTATCATTCCGGCAAGGAAAGCCACCATATCAAAAATTCTTCCCATAGAAGAAGTTAAAGGGAAATTGCCTTTTGAAAGATTTTTTGCAATTTTATAATTTTTATATGTTTTGGCTAAATCGTCGTTTAATAAAGCCACAGCCATGTTGGCCGGATTTTTTACAGCCTTTTCCCCGCCTATCAATTTAAAAGGTTTAAAATAATGAATTCTCTCATAACTATGCCTGTTACAAATAAATACTTCACCGCCCCAAATGCTTCCGTCATCACCGTATCCTGTCCCGTCAAATATAAAAGCGAGATAATCTCCCTCTAAATCATATTCAAACATTGTCGCAAGCGCATGAGCATAATGGTGCTGCAGCTGATAAATTTCTTTATTTTGATTAAGAGCCCATTTTGTAGATTCGTAATAAGGATGTTTATCACATATTATCACATCTTCTTTAAAATCGTAAAGTCTTCTGAATGTATCAATGGTCCTTTCAAAATATTCTATACTGCCAAGCGTACCCAAATCTCCTATATGAGGAGAAAGTATAAATTTTTCTTTAAAAGCAAGGGAAATTGTATTTTTTTGATTTGCCCCTACTCCCAGTATATTTAACTTTTCATTTTTCATTTTACATTTTACATTTTTCATCAGCGGAGCATATCCTCTCGCACATCTCATTGTGATATACTCTCCGTCGCCTACCGCCTGGACAACACTGTCGTCACAGGCATTTATAATATCCCTGTTGTTATCCAGGATATAATCGACTACTGTTCCGAGTTTATCTATTAATTCATCACTGTCTCTTATTATAGGTTCATCCGATATATTAGCGCTTGTAGCCACAATAGGAAAATCGATATATTCAAACAGAAGATAATGTAGAGGCGTATATGGAAGAAAAACGCCGTATCTGTCTATTCCGTCAGCTATACCGTTTAATTCAACCTGTTTTTTAACCAAAGTAATAGGTTTTTCTTTAGAAGTTATTAAATTCACGTCATTATACGTAAGTTTGCAGTATTTTTTAATAGTTTCAATATTTTTAAACATCATGGCAAACGGTTTGCTTGGTCTTTGTTTTCTGCGCCTTAATTCTTTTACTGCATTCTCATTTGTGGCATCACATACAAGATGAAACCCGCCCAGACCTTTTATTGCTACAATTTTTCCTTCTTTAATTCTTTCTGCAATAAATTCAATTTCTGTATTTCTTAATTTTACATCTTTAATTATCAAATCTTCCCACTGGCCATTGTGCATTTTATATTTTACACTTAATGTCGGTCCGCAGTCATAACAGCAGGTAGGCTCGGCGTGATAACGTCTGTCAAGAGGATTTGTGTATTCTTTATAACACTCTTCACACATTTTAAATTTAGCCATTGAAGTGTTTTTCCTGTCATACGGTATATCTTTAATAATCGTATATCTCGGTCCGCAGTTTGTACAGTTAATAAAAGGAAACAGATATCTTCTGTTGTTTTTATCAAACATCTCTTTGAGACACTCTTCACAAACAGCTATATCCGGAGAAATTGAAGTGGTTTTTGTAGTTTCTTTTGATTCTATTATTTGAAAATCGGTATAATTTTTGGCTCTTAAAACTGTCTCTTCTATAGTGTCGATTCTTGCTAAAGGAGGCAGATTGTTTTTTAGCTCATTTATAAAACGCTCTTTATTTTCACCCTCAATTTCAATTATTACACCGTCGGAAGAGTTTAAAACATATCCGCAAAGATTAAGTTTCTTGGCGATTTTATAAACGGTAGGCCTAAATCCTACACCCTGCACTATACCGTTTATTTTATATTTAATTCTCACGGCTGCGCCTTTTTTAAAATTATAACAACAATTAAAAAGGAGGAAAAAGGAAAAAGGAGAAAAAATGAAAAAAGCAACTTGCTTTCTCTGAAATTATACATCTTTAAAGTTAAAATGGCATTAACTCTTTGCATTTATTACAGCACTGCCGTATGCTTCTATTGGACCGCTGATAGGCAATGCTCTCGGAGTAAAAGTAGGATAGTTTTTTTTGATACTTGTATAAATTTTATTTAAAAATTCTCCTTCAAACAGATCTCCCACAATTACGGCTCCGTCAAGCGGAGATTCTTTATTAACCTGTTCGTAAGTATTGCTTAAAAATTCAGCAAAACTCTCAACTACCCCGAAGCTTAAAAGATAATTGTCGACCCCGGCCAGTTTAAAACTCATAGCGGTTCTGATCGCCCATAGAGGATCAAGATTTTTATCTTTCATTTTATAATCTATTCTAGGACCTTTTTTAGCCATGGCAAAGTTGGCGTATTCCAATAATTTTTTATAAGCATCATCAATATTGTCGGCAAAACCTAAAACAATTCCGATTAGTCCCCACAAATATGCTATTCCCTGTGAATCAGTATTTAAATCAGCCTTTAAAGCGTTTTTAAACAGTTCAGGCTCTTTATTTGAAAAGTTTTCAATAAGTTTCTCTCCTGTTTCGTTCATAACTTTTATTGCCGCAAACACATCTTCAAATTTTTCGAATTTAAAATTAAAATCAACATATTCAACCAGTCCGAACTTAGGAGAGTTAATCATTATTTTATTTTCGTCTTTTTTGTAAAATGCAAATCCCATCGTTACTTTATCTTCAAGATTCCATTGGTTTAATACGCCAAAATAACCTGCAAACGGTATTTTGATTTTGATTTCTTCAGTATTTTCAGCTTTTTTTATTACAGTTTTATCTTCTTTTGAAACGGCAATATAATTAGAGTATGAGCCTTCTATGTCTTTCCCCAGATATTTCTCATATTTCGGAAGAAGCCCTCTTTCACCGCTTTCAATAAGAATATCATGATTTCTCGTATCGGTAACAACCGCAACCGGAATTTCGTCATTATTGTCTATTTCAAATGAAAAATCATCATTTTTATCCGTTTTTTTAAGTCCCAACAGTTTTATATCGTTTTTTATCTCTTCACATAAAAGCTCCAATACCATACAGTCAGGCAGTTTTACAAAATAAGCCGGAACAGACAATCCGAATTCTTTTTTAAAACTTAAATTCGTTTTAAGTCTTACCAGCGGTTTTTCTATACTTGCCAATGCTTTGGCGTCACCGTCAAAACTCATAAAATATGTTGCGACAGCGGCCAAATCAACAGCAACAACCTGTTCTGCATCTTCTAAATCAGTAGTAACTTCATACCTGCCGTTCATTGTCTGAATATAAATTCTGCCTTCTTTTTTTAGTTTATCAGCCAAGTTTTCAAATTTTTCTTTCCATTTTTCATTTTCAATTTTTAACTTTTCATTTACATGATATCCGCACACTTCACAATGATGAAAAGGATTATAATAGTTTTCATTTTCCGGATCTTTTACTTCTTTTAAACATCTAGGGCAAGGAGCAACGTTAATCTCAGGGAAATCTAATTTAAGATCATTTTGAAACTCTTCAACAACTTCTGCATTTAATGACTTTAAAAATATACTCAAAGGCATTTCAGTTGATATTTTTCTGGAAAAATTATCTATATCGTTTTCGTTTCCTTCGATAAAAGCATATAAATTCTTAATATCTCTGCTTAAACCTAGTTTTATATTTAATTCTTTTGCCGCTCTTAACAAAATTTTTTCTATTATTCCGTTATTGCTGTCGAGCTGGAAAATAAATTTTAATACCATATTTCATTCCTTTATTAATTATGTATTTCTAAACCTTTTAATGACTCTTCCGGAACCCCTCTTCTATATGATTCTTTTGCTATCTGGGTTAAAGTAACATTTTCATTTTTAACTTTAGGCTCCACTCCCAGCTTTTTAAGTTCAGTAATTAAAATCTTTTCCATAAGTTTTGCCGCTTTTTGTACTTCAGGCGTAATAGAAAAAGTCGTATCTTCGCCTATTACAAAAGGAACAACACCTATTATTTTCGTCTCAGGCAAATCCCCCATCATTTCTATCATTTGAAGCGTCTGCAGCATTTCAACCTCATGAGCGCTCCCCTGCCAGCTGACACATTCCGGAACTTCCCTGAAATCAAAGAAATAAACATCTCCTATATTTGCTTCATCAACATCGACACAGTCAAATACAAACACTTTGTCGTATTCTGTAATAATAGGAATCAACCTTTGAGCAAGAGTTCCTCCGTCAATTATATCTACCTGATGCGGTCCTTTAAATTCATACTTTTCATCAATAAAATTCGCCAAATGAACACCTATACCTTCATCTCCAAACAGTATATTACCTATACCAAGTACTAATATTTTCATAACAACCTTTCATATTAAAGTGAAAATGTAAGTGAGAAGTGAAGAATTAAAAAACATTTTTAACTTTTCACTTTTCACTGTATTTCCCCAAAGGGGAAAGAAAAATTAATGGTCTTCTTTTTCCCATTTCATTCCTGAGAAAATCGCATCCATACCGCCGTTTTTACCGAAAGCTGCATTATAAACAGCCATATAGATATGGATGAACACTACTACGATAATAGCCCACATAAAAATGTGATGCCAGATTCTGACATATGCAAGACCGCCAAAGAATGTTTCAACAGATTTAGCGAACGGATATAATGCCGCACCTAAACCGTTATGATAAACTTCGGCATAAAGAGCAAGTCCAGTAATCATAATTCCGTAAAAGAACACATACAGCATTGTATATGCCCAGAACTGTAACGGATTGTAAACACCTTTAGTATGAGGGTGTTTAGCTACTAATAAATAATATCCGATTTGCTGGAGAGCCACTTTAATATTAAACGCATCTTTTAGTGAAGCTCTTTCGTATTTTCCTTCTCTGAAAAAGAAGAAGAAAAATGTTTTGTAAAGAACTGCACCTATCATTGCAAATCCAAAAATAATATGCCATTCTCTGATATAAGCCTGAATAAATCTAGTTGGTTCAGGTGAGACGTTGGCATATGTAATAAAAGGATTAGCAATGTACAATCCTGTTGCTATAAGAGCAAAAATTGAAATTGCTCTTATCCAGTGTTGCCATCTATATCCGGCAGAAAATTCTATTCCGCCGAGATATTCTCCCATAGGTTTTAAAAATTTCATTGTTAACTCCTTAACATGCGCCGTATAGCGGATCTACTTTAAACTCACCTAATTTTTTACCTTTAACGTCCATTACGTGAACCGCACAAGCAATACATGGGTCATATGAATGGATACTTCTAATAACTTCTAGAGGTCTAGCCGGATCTGCTAAAGTCATACCGATAAGGTTAGCTTCATAAGCACCTTTTTTACCTCTACCGTCTTCTGGACCTGCATTCCAAGTTGAAGGAACTACAGCCTGCCAGTTTTCGATTTTTCCGTTTTTAATTCTACACCAGTGAGATAACATACCTCTTGGAACGTCACCGATGTATCTACCTTTATATTCTTTAGTTTCATCAATAACATAAGGAGCTACTGTTGAATCGTCTTTTTTAAGGTTTTCTACAAGGTTGTTAAATGCTTCTAGACCGTAATCTGCAATTGTTTTAGTTTGAAGCATTCTAGCTGCTGTTCTTCCAAGTACAGTAAACAACGCTTCTGCAGGAAGACCTGTCTGAGCTAAGAACTCATTAACAACTTTCTGTACTTTTTTGTTTCCGGCAGCATAGTTAACTACCATACATGCTAGAGGTCCAACTTCCATTGGTTCTTCGTTATATCTTGGTGATTTAATCCAAGAATATTTACCTTTTTCGTTAACTACTTTAGTTTTAACAAGGTTTCCTTGTCCGTCAACACTTTCACCTTCAACATAACCTGTATATTCAGGCTCAGTTGTTTCATCGTATGGATGAGTAGGATTATCAAGGTTTTTATACCATGAGTGTGTCGCTTCTTCAGTAATTTTGCTTTCATCGATTTGATAGAATTTACCTAAATCGAAATCTTTAATATAACCGCATGCATCGAATAACCATGAATTTGGTCCAGTCTGCATTGTTTTGTATGTTAGGTAATTTCCTAAATTATTTTTCTGAACTACGCTTGGCTCATTTCCGTAAGCAGCGGCAGCCATTACGATATCAGCATAATAAGCTCTGTTTACGTAATCAGCAAGTTCTTTAAATTTAGTTAGATATTCACCAAGTCTTGCTGGGTCTTTAAGGTCCATAATACAAGTAACACCACCAACAGTAAGACTTTGCGGATGTGGGTTTTTACCACCGAAAATAGCCATCATTTGAGCTGCAATTCTTTGCATTTCAAGTGTTTTTAAGTAATGGCTAAGAGCAATTAGGTTTTGCTCAGGTGTAAATCTCATTGTTTTATGTCCCCAGTATCCGTTTTTGAACGGACCTAAGTCACCTTTCTCAGCAAATTTAGAAACTCTTTTTTGTACTTCTCTTAAATGATCTTCACCTGTTGCGATAGGCTCATAACCTTTAGGAACATATTTGAATGCTTCTTCGCTGGCTTTTTTAGGATCAGCTTTAAGTGCGCTGATAATATCAACCCAGTCAAGTGCATGTAATTGATAAAAATGAACGATATGATCATGGAAGAATAGTGCAAAATCCATTAATGTTCTAGTTAATAATGCATTTAGAGGAGGTTTAATTCCTAATGCGTCTTCAACAGCTGTAATACCAGCTTTGTAGTGAGAATATGTACATACCCCACAGATTCTTTGTGTCATAAATCCTGCGTCTCTAGGATCTCTACCTTTTAGAATAACTTCGATACCTCTCCAAAGTGTCGCACTTGAGAAAGCGTTTGTAATTTTATTATTTTCATCAATAACTACTTCAACTCTCAAGTGACCTTCAATTCTAGTTATCGGGTCAATTACTACTCTTTTTGCCATTTATTACTCCTTAGGATTTTTAATTGCGCTAAGTGCCGCATGTGCTGCAATTGCTACACCAGCTACTGTTAAAATTGTTACGCCGTATTTATCTGCTGTTGCGTCAGCTAAAGGCGAATCATATTTTTTATTTGCAAGAGGTTCTTCGTATGGAGCCATAGAATCCCAGAAATCTGGTTCACTACAACCTATACAACCGTGTCCTGCCTGTACAGGCCAAGATGTATGCTGGTTAAATCTTTCTCTTGAACAGTTGTTAAACGTATAAGGACCTTTACATCCTACTTTATATAAACAGAATCCGTCTTGTGCGCCTTTGTCTCCAAATTCTTGAACAAACTCACCTGCATCGAAATGCCCTCTTCTTTCACATAAGTCGTGAATTCTAAGTCCGTATGCGAATTTAGGTCTGTTGAAGTTGTCAACTGCAGGTAACTGTCCGAATAAAATTACATATAAAATTGTACCTACGATATTTTTAGCACTTGGAGGACATCCAGGCACGTTAATAACAGGCTTGTTAATTACCTGATATACACCTTTTGCACCAGTTGGGTTTGGAGCTGCCGCTTGGATACCACCAAAGCTTGAACATGTACCAACTGAAATAACAGCTGCAGCGTCATTTGCCGCTTTTCTAACTAATTCAAGACCTGTCTCAGCGAATGGTCCGATTGTTAAAAATTCACCGTCCATATTTGTAGGAACACCACCTTCTACACATAAGATGTATCTTCCTTTAAATTTAGACATACCTTCTTTTAAGTTTTCTTCAGCTTGCCATCCGGCTGCTGCCATAATAGTTTCATGATATTGAAGATTGATATAGTTAAATATCAAATTATCAATTGTAGGAGCATCAGTTCTGATTAAACTTTCACTACATCCAGTACATTCTGCTAGGTTTAGCCAGATTACCGGAAGTC
This sequence comes from Nautilia abyssi, assembly GCF_055388085.1. Taxonomy (NCBI): domain Bacteria; kingdom Pseudomonadati; phylum Campylobacterota; class Epsilonproteobacteria; order Nautiliales; family Nautiliaceae; genus Nautilia; species Nautilia abyssi. Next base: position 913,852 of record NZ_AP042376.1, read on the forward strand.
TGTCACTTACTTCTGCCGCTTCGGCAATTAATGGAGTAAATGATGTAGGAAGGCTTAACATTGCAGCCATTGCTGCAGACCATTTTAGAAAATCCCTTCTTGTAAATCCGCTCTCTTCAAGCATTTTAGAAACGCTTTTTTCTCCGATTCCCGGAAGTTTTTTGAGAGCTTCTAATCTCTCTTTTACTCTTTGTAAAGTTGCTTCATTCATTTTGTCCCTCCGAAATAAATTTGCTCAATGTTTATTATACATAAATAAACATTCATTTTTCAATAGATATTAAAAAAATTTATATCAATGGGACATACAAACGGCACAAATGTCAAAACATCTGAATATTGAATCAACATATTCGCTGTTTTCATTCATTAACGCCGCCTGTGCGGCTGCAAGATTTTCTTTAGAAGAAGATGCAAGATTAAACTGCGTAGGAACTATAATATTATAGTTTTCGATTTTTTCATTTTTTATTGATATTTCATGGATTAAGCTTCCTCTTGGAGCTTCAACCGCAATTTTTGCAGTTCCGTTTTTTATTTCCGGTTTGATAAAAGACGGCTCGCATAAATCTATTTTATCAACCTTTTCCATAATATATTCTAAAAGAATTAACGGTTCATATACCCTTGCGGCCATTCTTGTATAGATGGAATCACCTAACTGTTCATAAATTTTTTTTATATTTTCATTTCCGTTCACAATGGCTCTTGCCAGCGGACCCACTTCATAAAATTCACTCTTATATAAAGCGTTTTTGCTTAAAGATCTGTTTTTTTCTTCCGTAACAAACTCATAATCCCCGTTACTTTTAAAAACTGCCGATTCACCTAAAACCAAAAATCTGTTTAAACTTTTACCTATATTTTTAGGGAGGTTTTCAAAAAAAAGCTCCAAATCTTTAGAATAAACTTCTTCATTCATTATTTCATTTTTATACTCATCAAGGATTTCTTTAATTAAATCTTTAAGTCTCATAATTTCCATATAAGTCGGATCGCATGTGACTCCCCCAGGAATCATATAAGAATTATGAGGAAACTGTCCGGCAAGCATTGCAATTGCTTTAGATATCTTAGAGGAAAATTTTACAGCTTTGAAAATATAGCTTTTATCTTTTACCTGAGTCGGAAATATAGTAATATAAAACCATTTGATATGATTTTCGACAATTTCCAAAAGAGTTGTTATTTCTCTAAAAATCTGGGCTTTTTGAGAAATTTTCGCTTTAAAGACTTTTTCAATAGCCTTTACTGTAGCATATAAATGAGAATGGCCGCAAATACCGCATACTCTGGGATTGATTACAAGAGCGTCCATAAAATGCCTGTTTTTCAAATAGTCTTCAATACCATGATACTGCCAAAATTCTATTTCTACAAACTCTACTTCTTTATCGCCGTGGATTTTTAAAGTAGCTTCTCCTTCTATTTTATTTATAATCTTTTTATTAATTTTCATTTTTATCCCCGCATTTATAATTAATGAGTTTGCAGCTGAGTCTTTCGTTATTCAAACTTTTTGCAATTCCGCTTAACGTCAGATACGCCCTTTTGCTGACGCCTAAAGGAATATTTGCCGGAATTCCCATAAAGGTATCTGTTTTAAACAGCTCGTCTTTAGGGAAATTGGCTTCAGTACATCCAAAACAAGGAGTCCCGGCTCTCGGTTTGGAACTCACCTCATTCCACAGCACCTTATTACAGCTGCTATGCGTAAACGGACCCTGACAGCCTTGAAAATAAAACAGACACCCTTCTTTGGTACCAAATTCCTCAGCATCAATTTTCCATTCGAAATATTCGTTTCTGGTACATCCCATATGTGATGTATAAGCAAAAATATCTTTAGGCCTGTTTAATTCATCCAGTTCTATTTTTTTGCCTTCGCTTACCATGTCCATTACAAACGCTATCCAGTCCGGATGAGGAGGACAGCCCGGAAGATTTATAATTTTATCCCTGCATTTATGATAATGGCCCCTGTTTTCCCTGTTAAACATCAGCCCTTCGCCGTATATACCTCCGTAAACCGCACAAGTGCCTAAAGCCAAAACTTTTTTTGCTTTAAAAAAGAGCTTTGAAATCAATTCATTTAATGAAAATCCAAGCCTAGGATAATTTAACTTCAAAGCTCCTTCGACAATAAGCAGATCGCAAGACTGTATTTCAAATTCTTCGGACAGAAATATAGGATGATATTTAAAATCGATTTTATCAAAAAGAGAAGAAATCTCTTTGTAATTAAGAAACGAATGAGTACAGCCGTAACATGTTACCGCATCAATCCATATAACTTTAAGCTTTGAGCGCATTGTATATATTCTCGCTTACAGGTTCTACATATTCCAACAGAGGTTTAGAAAGAATACCTTCTTTATTTAAAAACGCCAGTCCTCCCACATATCCCATAAAAAGACCGAACGCCGCAAAAAAATCCTGGTTTTTAAGTTCTTTTTTTCTTACACCTTCTTCAAAAAATATCATAATTTCCGTTACAAAAGCAGATACGCAGAGCATTCCCTCACATCCGTTTGCAAATATTTCTTTATTGGACAGGTATACTCTCATAAAGTAATCAACTAATTCCGGCTCGTTTAACGCCATATTAAAATAAAGCTCGACAATATGTCTTATTTTTTCTTTGCTGCTTATATCCATTTCGTTTATTTTTCTGATTTCATCTCCGAATTTTTTAGAAGTATAAATCAGCAGTTCCTTGGCTAAAGACTCTTTAGAAGGAAAATAATTATACATATTTCCAACACTCATTCCCATTTCTTTCGCTATATCAGCGATTGTAGTGTTGTAAAAACCTTGCTTGGCAAAAAGATTAAGAGCAGTTTTCATTATCAGTTCTTTTTTTTCTTCTTTACTCACTTTTACGCCTTTTTTTCTATTATTATAATATAATTTCATAAATAAGTCGTTTTTAGATAACTTTTTATTATAAAAAAGGTTACTAATATTACATTTTCAGATAAATATTTAAAGGATTGCTATGCATGAATATTCAATCGTAGACTCTTTGCTCCAATTAGCGGAAGAAAATGCAAAAAAACACAATGCGAAATTCGTAACTAAATTAGAAATAAAAATAGGCATATTAAGCGGAGTGGAACCTGATTTATTGAAAACAGCTTTTGAAACGTTTAAAGAAGGCACAATGTGTGAAAACGCCGAATTTGTTATGCACATTCAGCCAGTTGTAGTTGAATGTAAAGAATGCGGAGAAAAAAGCGAATTGAAAAAAGACGAATATCTCTGTCCTAAATGCAATTCTCCCCAGATTAAAATAATAGACGGCGAAGACATGTATCTTATGAGTATGGAACTCGAAATGGATGAAGACTCCTAGTAAATTCTAGGAGCTATCTTAATTTCGAAAAGATTTCTTTTTATATATAAATTACCCGTGGAAGAATCAAATTCCACTTCTTCGGGTAAAAATTCGTTTATATCCTCAATATTGTTAATTGATATTTTTCTTTCAAAAAATTTTTCAACGACTACGTTTGTGCTGTAAAGTTTAGTATCGTTTCCAAAATGATATTCAACCATTGCGTCAAATTCGCAAAAATTATCATAATCCCTGATTTTGGAATGCCAATTCTCAAGGAAAAACTCTAGAGCCTCCAAACCTCTCATTTTCCCCTCCTTTAAAATATTAATTAACAGAAATCTGCTAAAAGTCCGGCTTTTAACTGCTGATAAATTTCTTCACCCGCAAATTTTCTGACAATTTCAAGTCCGAAACATATTGCAGTCCCAGGTCCTTTAGAAGTAAGTACATTTTTATCCTCTACAACTTTAGCGTCACTTACATAACCTTCTTTTCTAATATTGCCTTCCCATCCCGGATATGCGGTATAGTTATCTTTTAACACTCCTGCTTTTTCCAATGCATAAGGAGCTGCGCATATGGCACCGACATATTTGCCTTTTTTATCCATTTCTTTAAGAAGATTTTGTGTGGCTTCATCTTCTGCAAGATTAATGGCCCCCGGAAGCCCCCCAGGCAATACAACAAGGTCCAATTCATCCGCATTTACGAGTTCAATCTTAGTGTCCGGAATAACCCTTACATTGTGAGCGCCGTAAATAACGTCACCGCCCACTCCGGCAACTATTACATTTAATCCGCCTCTTCTCATTACGTCTATTAAACTCATCGCTTCAATTTCTTCAAATCCGTTTGCCAAAGGAACACATACGTTAACAGCCATTGCCTACTCCTTTTTTAAAATATTATATCAAATTTTAAGACTTAAATTTATTCGTTTCGTCTTTTAACGTATTCAAAATATTTTTTAGAGTATTTGAAACGTTTTTTAAATTTTCCCCAACTTCCCTGCTTCTTTTCGCCTGCACATACAAATCTTCGGACGATTTAAGAAGCATATCGATATTCTCAGTTGTTTTCGCGCTCTGTTCGGCTGCGTTTTCAACATTTTCTATAGTTTTATCGAGATTGTTTTTTGTAAGATTAGTTTCTTCTGTAAGCATTGTGGCAATTTCAAGAATCTCATTTGCTTCACTTGCATTATGCTGGATTTCCTGTTCTATTTCTTCTATACCGCTTACAATTTCATTAACAACAGAATCTATTTCTCCTAAACTTTTCTGAGTTTTTTCTGCAAGTTTTCTAACCTCATCCGCAACAACGGCAAAACCTCTTCCATGCTCTCCCGCTCTTGCAGCTTCTATTGCAGCATTCAGAGCAAGCAAATTAGTCTGATCGGCTATTTCTTTAATGATATTTAATATATCTTTTATTTGAGAGCTCTGCTGAACCAGCTGAGTGGCTTTATTTGAAAGTTCCTGCTCCTGTGATGTTTCCTCTTCTATTTTAGATATAACTTTTTGCAGTGACTTTAACGTTTTGTCCAAAGTTTCCTGTGTTTTGGAAATATCGTTCACGACTGCATAAATAGTGTCATTGGTAACTTTAATACTGTCGTTTATCACATTGGTGTTTATTTTATTTTTTTCAATAAGTTTTGACTGCTCTTCTATAGTATCCTCAATTATTTTTACCGCGTTTTCGATATCTTTGGAAGTTGAATTCGAAACACTGATTGTATTTTTAAGATTATTTACAATAAGCTGGATTTTTTCAATAAACTCATTAAGGTTGTCAGCAATATCTTTAGTTTCATCGCTGGTTGCTACTTTAACTCTTTTAGTTAAATCACCTTCTCCTTTAGCAAGATCCGCTGTTATGTCTTTCAATACTATCAGACTGGTTCTGAGTTTTCCTACAACATAAATATAATAAACAAATATCACCATTCCGACTAAAGATAAAAACAAGAATATCAGTTTAAGTTTATTTATTATGGCTTCTATTTTAGCCTGTTCCCCTTTTAAATTCACTTTTATGCCCAAATACCCGGAAGGCTGATTAACATGCCAGTGTGTATGGCATTTTATACAAAAATTTTCAACCGGTATTTTATAATAAGCGGTCATTAAATTTTTATGTTTAACCATTGCTATGTCATTTTTAAAATGAAGACCTTTAGGAAGCATGACATGACATCTCGCACAACTGTTTTTACCGTATTTATCAACACATTTTTTTGACACTTTGGAATTTATCAGATCTTTATAAAACCAGTCGTCCCTTAACCATAATCCTTTTGTTTTTTTATACAAAGGAACGTTAAGATTGATTAATTTCCCGTTTTGTTTTAAAAAAGGAAGCCCAACAGACACCTGATTGTTTTTATACTTTAAAAACCCGTCGCATGAATACGCGTAAACGTCTTCCACTCCGTCAATTGTTTTTACGGCATTAACAACTTCCTGAAATGTTTTTCTCTGTCCTTTTTCTATAGAGTCTTTTGAAAATTTTATATATGAAGACAAAACGCTTTTTGTATATTCCGCTCCTTTTTTCTGCACAAGCTCTTTTCCGAATTTTTCCAAATAAATAATTGAACCTATAATGGATACACTGAGCAGAATAATAGGAATAATTATTAATTTAAAAAAAAGCGCGGACTTAAAAAAATCTTTCATTTTTATATCCTTTTAAACGTTTTATATTTTTTTATTTCTCTTTTATCGTCGCTTCTTTTGAACATAATGGTCCTAGGAAAATTTTCACTGGCACATCCGACACAAGGATGCCCAGATTTAATGCAGTTATATTTATCATATGTATTTGAACTTCTTACACAGTCGTTTTTTGTTACAGGTCCCTGACATCCTAATTTAAAAAGACATCCTCTGTCTCCAATTTTTTCTGCAAAATTCTTTTCCTGATAGTCATAATAATATACGCATCTGTCATGAATCGTTTCTCCAAAAAATCTGAGAGGTCTGTTCGAATCGTCCATAGGAGGCAGAGTATTATGTTTAATATAAAAAAACAGTGTATAAAGAAAATGATTAGGTTTCATAGGACATGTAGGCAGATTGACTACAGGAGTTGATATATTTTCCTGTTCTAAGAAATATCTCAGACTGCCGGCACCGGTCATCATTCCCTTCATATCACATATACCCGCAAAAGTCGCACATGTTCCTGCCGAAATAGCTGCTTTTGCTTTTTTGGCGGTATTTGCAATCCAGTCGTTTATAAACCTGTCCCCCATCAAGCATGCATGCGGAAGCTGAGTCGGAATCGCACCTTCAACGACAAGAATCAGGTTGTCACTTTTATATTTTTCGATAATATCCGTAGCCATTTCACCTGTTGCGGCCATTAAAGTGGGATGAAAAATAACATTTGTAAAAGACGTTAATATATCAAGTATAGAGATATCGGCGTTTAAAAACGAAGTGGAGCATCCGTCACAGCTCATTGCCTGCAGCCAAATAATATCCGGTTTTTTAATATCTCCTATTTCTAGAGCTTCTAATTCTTCCATACTGAAAAAACCTGCTCCCCCGGCAGCAATAAGAGCTTTATGCACTGCTTTTAAAAATTCTCTTCTGTTCATCATTATTTTTCTCCTTAGAGTTTAATGCACGGCACAAGCCAGACAAGGATCGATACTTCTTACTATTCTGGCTATTTCTATAGGGTTTTTTTCATCTTTTATTTCAGTGCCTATTAGCATCTGTTCAAGGGCGCCGTGGATACCGCTATTGTCTTTTGGTGAAATATTCCATGTAGTAGGCACAATCATTTCATAATTTTTAATAAAACCGTTTTCACCTATTTCTATAAAATGCGCAAGCGCTCCCCTTGTGGCTTCAGTAAGCCCTATACCCTTAACATTATTAGGTATTTCCGGAAGCTGAATAAATCCTAAAACCCCCTCATCAACATTTAAAGCATCATTGAAAATTTTATCCATTATCAGCTGTGAAATAACAGCTCTTGCCAAGTGCCTTCCCATCACCGAATTATAATCCTGGAGTGTAATTCCCAGTTCAGCGTTGATTTTATCCACCAATGAATTTAATTTTTTATTTTTGCCGCTTAAATAAGTATTAATTATAATGGCCGAAGGTCCAACTTCGACTACACGTCCTTCAAATCTCGGAGCTCTTGACCAGGAATATTTTTTTGTTTCATGTTTGAATTCCTCAAGAGTGATAGGTGTCAGCTGGGTAAGCTCCAGAGGCTTGTAACCTCCGCTTTCTTTGTAATAGGCGAATCCGTTATACTCTACAATATTGTAAGGGTCTATGTTTTCATTCAGCTTATAATCCGTGCTGATTCCCTGAACAAATTCATACGAACCGTCTAAATTTAAAAGAGTGTTAAAAGTAAGAAAATTATCCGGTCCTTTACCTATTTTAAAATATTCTTTATACTGTTTTGCCACTTCTATCACATCATTTAAATATTTCTCTTGTATAAACACACTGGTTTCTTTCGCCAGATCGATATATTTTATTAACCTGTCCGCGGTAGGCATAGTGGTGACTCCCCCTGCTTCTATAGAAACCATATGCGGAGATTTGGAACCGAAAATTTTCACCATCGTGTCTATTTTTTTCATTATCTCAAAACTTTCCAAATAATGTTTAATTAAAACTATATTTAACTCTTTGAGTGTTATATAATTGGCTTTGAATCTCTGTAAAAAAAGAGGAGATGGAAACACTTTGTTAGATGAAATTTCTTTTAAAACCCATCTTTTGAGTTCAAGCAAATCACTGTCGTTGCCTTCATAATCCAAAATCGCCTTAATATCCATAAAATCAAGCAGACTCAATGTATAAAAATGCAAAAGATAGTCTTTTAGTTTGTAAGCTCCGATTACCATGTTTCTTAAAAGCTTTCCGTTTTTGTTTAACTCTATTTTGAGTGCGTTTTCTATTGCTAAAGCCGCTGCTTCCGCATGAGCGTAAGGACAGCATCCGCACGTTCTTTGAGTTATGTGAATAGCGGTTAAATAATCATATCCTTTTAATGCTTTTTCAATACCCCGATACATGTCGGCACTGCATTTGGCATCCGTGACTTTACCGTTGTTTACATTTACTTCTACTTTTAAATGTCCCTCTATTCTCGTAATTGGATCTAATTTAATTTGAGACATTAATAATCCTTTTATATGAATATTTATTCGTAACATTAGTCTAACATAAAAGCATAAAAAACAATTAATTATAAGTTAATCTTATCAGACAGATGTAAGAAAAATGTAAGTTATTAATAAAAGAAAAAGAAGAAAATCAACTGTTTTCTATCTTAACCCTTATAAAAGGATAATCATCAGTATCTTTTAAAATAATGCCGAATGTCCCTTTTAATTCTTTTAATTTATGCAGTTTTTTAGGTTCACCGTCCACAAATATAGTTAAAGATTTTATTTTATTTGCTACTACAAACTGCTGAGAACATAAAATTTCATCTTTTTTCACAACAAATCTGTCAGAACAGCAATATACCACACTTCCGTCAAACGTATCAAGTTCGTCTATTTCTTCCAATTCAATTTCATATTCTCTTTCTACATTTACAATTTCTTCAAGTATAGGATCGCTTGGTTCAAAAAATACCGGCAGATCAATTCCCTCTATTTCGAAACCTCCGAAATCCCTTAAAAGACAAAGAAATCTTTTGATATTTTCAAGTTTAGGATGTGCAAGCACGTCTTTTCCTATTAATATTTTGCCTTTTTGAAGCTGTTCAAGATCGAATTCATCAAAGTTGCTTTCTCCAAACAGATAACCGTCATCCATTTCGTCAAAATAGTCTTTAACATCTTCCGGAACACTGTCATACGTAAAATGTTTGGCAATAAGCGCGATAACGGCTTCCTCCGCCATAGGTTCGTATGTAATGCTGTCTTTATATTTTATCGGATGTAAAAAGACATCCGCTTTAATATCTTTTAGTGGTAAATTACCTATTGATATAACCATTTTTAAACCTTTAAATAGATTTTGAAAACACCTTTTGATTCGGCATTTTTTTGAAATATTCATCAAAAGGAAGCACAATATTTCTAATTAACAGACTTCCTGTTTTATTCACTTCTATTTTTTCAGGAGTAATTTCTACAAGACCTTCGTCAACAAACTCCTGAAGCTCTTTAATTTCATTTTCAAATTTATCAAAAAAGCTGATTCCGAATTTTTCTTCAAAACGTTTTATGTCAAAGCTGAAATTAGCCATCATTTCCATAATAATATATTTTCTTATTTTATCTTCTTCAGTTAATATAACTCCTCTGAATACGGGAATTTTACCTTCATCAACTGCTTTTTCGTAAGATTTCAGATCTTTGTAGTTTTGCATATACGCATCTTCGGTTTCACCGATAGACGTAAGCCCCACACCTATTAAATCGGCCCCGCCTTTTGTCGTATATCCCTGAAAGTTTCTGTGAAGTTCTCCTTTTGCAATAGCTTTAAACAGTTCGTCTTCAGGTTTTGCAAAATGATCCATTCCAACCATTATATAACCGTTATTTTCAAAAAAATCAATAACATATTTAAATATTTTCAGTTTTTCTTCAGGACTCGGAAGAGTTGTCTCGTCGATTTTTCTCATGCCTTTTTTCATCCAAGGCACGTGTGCGTAGTTAAATACCGCCAGTCTGTCCGGATTTAGTTTTAATACTAAATCAAGAGTTTTTTTAAACGTTTCAAGCGACTGGTACGGTAGTCCGTAAATTAAATCGATATTTATTGAATTAATCCCGGCATTTCTGGCAATGTCGACAGCGTTTTTTGTAATTTCAAATGGCTGAATTCTATTTACCGCTTTTTGAGTTTCTTCATTAAAATCCTGAACTCCGAAACTTATTCTGTTTACACCAAATTCCCTCATTACGTCCATATGCTCTTTTGAAAAAAACCTTGGATCTATTTCTACGCTGATTTCAGCATCTTCTTCATAATTTTTAAAATGTTTTTTAATAAGAGAATATACCTCGGCCAGCTCTTCGGGAGTAAAAAACGTAGGAGTTCCTCCGCCAAAATGAACCTGTCTTACCAGTCTGTCAGTATCAAGGTGTCTGCTCAGCGTTTCAAGTTCTTTTTCAAGATACTCGATATACCTTGTTCTTTTATCTGCTTTTGAAGTATATACAACATTACATCCGCAGAAATAACATGCGCTTTTACAAAAAGGAAGATGAAAATAAAGACTAAGAGGCTTGTCGCCTTTTAAAAAAGGAAGAATATCCTCTTCACTTAAATCTTTAAATTCCACTGCCGTAGGATAACTTGTGTATCTAGGAGCATGCCTTGAAAATTTACTAAGTTTTTTAAAATCTATTTTTTCATTTTGAAATTTATTATTTTGCATGTTGTCTCCAATTACATAAATTCTTTTGCAAATTCTTTACCTGCATTTTCCCATTCGTCAAAAGATATTACAATCTCTTTTTTTATCATTTTGTCATCTTTAAGTAACGCAGCTTTTACTTTTATAGAGTCGTCTGTCATTATTTTCGCATAAACACCTACAGGGGCATGACATCCAAGATTCAGGGTATCAACGAAATCTCTTTCAATCGTTACGCAGATCTGCGTTCTGAAATCATTAAGAGGTTTAACAGCTTCGATAACTTTCGGATCGTTAATTGTTTCAATTCCGAGCGCACCCTGACCCATTGCAGGGATCATTATATCTGTATCCAACACTTCAAAATATTTAACGCTTTTAAGCAGTCCAAGTCTTTTAACGCCGGCTTTAGCCAATATAATAGCATCGTATTTTCCGTCTTTCAGTTTATTGATTCTGGTATCCACATTACCTCTAAGGTCAGTTATCACAAGATCTTCCCTGAATGCTTTAAGCTGCATTGCTCTTCTGATTGAACTCGTACCCACAACGGCATTGTGAGGAAGTTCCGCCAATGTTTCAAAATTTTCACTTAAAAACACATCTTCAACAGATTCTCTCACAGGAATTGCCGCTAATGTAAAATGATCAGTCTCATACTGAGTAGGAAAATCTTTTAGTGAATGGACCGCAATCTGCGCATCGCCTCTTAAAAGAGCTTCTTCCACTTCTTTAATGAAAAGTCCTTTTCCTCCGATTTCCGCTAGAGGTTTGTCAAGAATTTTATCTCCGGTTGTAGTCACTATTTTAAGGTCTATTTCATGACCCATACTTTCTAGTTTGCTTTTAACCCATTCTGCCTGCCATAATGCAAGCTTGCTGCCTCTTGTTGCTATTGTTAATTTCATTTTCTCCCTTTATAACTTATATTTTTTTAAAAATTATACCATTACTTAATTAATTTTGCTGCATCTTTTGCGTGATATGTAATAATCATATCCGCACCCGCTCTTTTAAATGATGTGAGTATTTCCATCATTAAAGTATCATAATCCATCCATCCGTTAAGAGCCGCCGCTTTTACCATAGAATATTCACCGCTTACGTTATATACACATAAAGGCTTAAGAGTGTTTTCTTTTATCTCTTTTATAATATCCATAAACGCAAGTGCAGGTTTTACCATTAAAATATCTGCGCCTTCGGCTTCGTCAATAATGCTTTCAAGCAGAGCTTCACGCGAATTTGCTATATCCATCTGATATGTTTTTCTGTTTTTAGGCACATATTCGTTATCCACAGGCGCACTCTCAGCCGCATCCCTGAAAGGTCCGTAAAACGCACTTGCAAATTTAGTTGAATAGCTCATAATAGGAATATGAGAAAATCCGTTTTCATCAAGAGCCGTTCTTAACGTTTCTATGATATTATCCATCATACCGCTCGGCGCTATCATATCGGCACCCGCTTTTGCGTGAACGATCGCCTGTTTTGCGCTTATTTCCAAGGTTGCTTCATTATCCACAGTTTTAAGATGAGGATTTATAATGCCGCAGTGCCCGTGATCCGTAAATTCGCAAAAGCATAAATCTGTAATAATAGCTATTTTGTCTCCGAATGCTTTTTTTGCAGCTCTTACGCTTCTAGCAATAAGACCTTCTTCATCAAGAGCGTCGCTGCCGCAACTGTCTTTTAGTTTAGGAATACCGAAAAGTATTACCGCTTTAATTCCAAGATCAATACATTCGCCTATTTCATCCAAAAATTCTTTTTCACCGTACTGGTAAATTCCGGGCATAGATTTTATTTCATTTTTACCCTCAAGCCCTTCTTTAATAAATACAGGCATTATCAGATCTTCTACATGTACATGGTTTTCTCTAACCATATCTCTTAAATTTGAATTTAGTCTAAGTCTTCTCAGGTTCATTAACCTCTCCTTGTCAGTTCTTTACATAAATTTACAAAATATTTTGCATTTTCAACAGGAACATCCGGAAGTATTCCGTGTCCAAGGTTAAATATATGTCTGTGGCCTTTCATTATGTCAGCTATCTTCTGTACAGCTTCTTTCGTGGCGGTTTTCGAATAAAGTCTGGTCGGTTCCATATTCCCCTGAAGGGTATAGTTGTCTTTGAATATTCTTAAAGCATGGTCAATCGGTGTAGCCCAGTCAACACCCACGACGTCAAATTCGCCGTCCATTTCATCCATATACAGACCCACTCCTTTAGAGAATAAAATCACAGGAATATGAGGATATTTTGATTTAATGTTTTTAGCTATTTCTTTCATATAATTCCATGAAAATTCAAAAAACTTTTCTTTCTCAAGAGCACCTCCCCAGCTGTCAAATACCATAACCGCATTGGCACCGGCTTCAATCTGCTTTGAAAGGTATTCGATTGTTTCTTTTGTATTAAACGCAAGAAGTCTGTGAAGCATCATAGGATTTGAATAAACTATTTTTTTAATCTTTGCGTACTGTTTACTTCCTCTTCCTTCCACCATATAAGTAGCTATAGTCCAAGGACTTCCGGCGAATCCTATAAGAGCTTTTTCTTCAGGAAGTCTTTCTCTAATAAGTTTCACACCTTTATATACGTATTCAAGCTTTTCATCGGCGCTGCTGTCAAGCGCTTCAATATCTTCTTCAGAATCTATCGTTTTATCAAATACAGGTCCTACGCCTTTTTCAAATCTTAACGGCAGCCCCATTTCCATCGGAAGATTTAATATATCGCTGAAAAGTATTGCCGCATCAACGTCAAGTATGTCAATAGGCTGAATAGTCACTTCCGCAACTACTTCCGGATTTCTCGTCATATCAAGAAAATTTCCGACTTTACGTCTTACTTCCATATATTCAGGCAGATATCTTCCGGCCTGTCTCATCATCCATACGGGAGTATATTCCGTCTCTTTACCAAAACACGCATCTACAAATATCATTTATTCTCCTTTTTTCCTCTTCATATAATCATAACAACTTATCTACTTAACCGCTTATCAACTTACATGCTTATTTAAATATTCCTTTTTCCATATGATACTCGCACTTATTCATATCTATACTTTCTCCGTTCATACCGAAAAGTCTTTTGACAGATGAGACCAAAACATCCACTTCCGCGCTGTCAGCCATTTTTCTAAGAGTAATATTCGGATGATGAAGAAATCTTTTAAAAGCGTTATGCAGAACTTTTTCGACTTCATCCGCCACTTCTGCCGGAATGTATTTTTTCTTAACGGCATTTTTAAGAGCCGTATCTGCACATTCGTGTGCTTTTTCCTGCAAAAACTTAATTACAGGGTCTATTGAAACAGACTGAAGGTATTTTTCAAATTCTTCGACACATCTTTTAATCAGTTCATTCGCACATTTAAGTTCTTCTTGTCTTTTTTGTAAATTTCTTTCACTTATTTCTTTTAAGTCATCTACTTTTATTAACGTTATATCGTCACATAAATCATCTTCAATATCGCTTGGTATCGCCAAATCAAACCATAATCTTTTAAAAGTGGTAGGTTTAACGTCTTCATTTCTTATAATCGGATAATTTGATGCCGTAGCGCTGAAAAGAAGACGGTAATTGTTTATTAATTTCGGAAGCTTTTCAAGAGAATGTATGTCTATATTTACATCGTCGCCCAATTCTTCTTTTAAAGCAAAAGCATTTTCAACCGTTCTGTTTACAAGAATTATGTTTACGCCCTCTTTTATTAAATTTTTACATACAATCCTTGCAGTATCTCCGACACCCACAACAACCGCGCTGTAACCGCTTAAATCTTTTAATTCTTCTTTCGCCCTTCTTACGGCTATACTAGCCACACTTACAGGTTCGCTTGATATTTGTGTCTGATTTCTGACTTTTTTTGCACATTTAAAAGAAAAATGTATAAGCCTTGTTAAATCCTGCCCGATAAAATGCTTTTCATAAGCCTCATAAAAAGCTTCTTTTAACTGCCCCGTAATCTGAGTTTCACCTACAACCATCGAATCAAGACTGGCTGCAACTTTAAAAACATGCTCAATAGCGTCTGTGCCTTCGTAAACTTCAGCTTTTACCAACTCTTCCGGTGTTATAACTTTTTTATATACCTTATCGTAAAGCTCTGTTAAATCCTGTTTTTTATCAAATACAACTTCTATTCTGTTACAGGTGGAAAGAAGAAAGACTTCTTTAAAGTCTTTGAAATCTTCTAAAGTGAGTTTTGCTAATTTACTTCTTAATACGACATCAGAGTTTCTATAATTAAAACTAATTACAAAATACATCATTACCCTTTATCTGGATGGTATTCGTTGTTGTCTATTTTTACAGGTTTTGACACTTTGTTTAAAATATTCTGAACAAGCCCTAAAATTACAATAGCAAACCATGCACCCATTCCCGCAAAGATAATATTGATCCATCCGTAACCGTCCGCAACTCCCTGACCGTAACTGTGAAGACCCTGGGCAATATAGAAATTCACTCCGAAATATGTCATTAAAATAAAGAAGAAGCTTAAAAAGCTCATTAATGAAAATATAAATTCTCCTCTTAATTTCGGCATCATTTTTCCGTGAATCACCAAAGCGTAAACAATCATAGAAATAAGACTCCATGTTTCTTTAGGGTCCCAAGACCAGTATCTACCCCATGATTCGTTAGCCCAAACACCGCCTAAGAAAGTACCGATACTTAATAAAGCCAGTCCGATATATAATGAAATGTAAATAATGTTGTTTAACTGTTTTATTTGTGTTTCAAGTTTATATTTTTTATTCATGGCAAACAGAATAAGATTCAACAGACCAAGCATACTTCCCACACCTAAGAAACCGTAACTTGATGTAATTACCGCAACATGTATCAGCAGCCAGTACGATTTAAGCACCGGTACCATATTCGTAATCTGCGGAGATATGTTGTTTAAGTGTGCAACCATCATAAACATACCCGCAACAAACAGACCTGCACCTAACGCAAGCATAGATTTTCTAAAGAAGACAAGCGATGCGAATGCACTGCCCCATGCAATAAATATAATTGACTCATAAGCATCCGACCAAGGAGCATGACCGGCAACATACCATCTTAACAACATATTTGCCGTATGAACCAATAAAGCCAAATAACCGAAAAGAACTACAGCCGTTTCAACTTTTTTATATCTTTTCAGTTTAATAATTTCAAAAAATCCTAAGAAAATCGCAATTAAACCTAAAAGGGTATATGCGCCTATAAGTTTAGGGAATATTTGAAGTCTGTTATAAATAATTTCCCATTTTACTTTTGTTTCGCTAGGTAAAATTTTTCCGCTGTAATTTTTTTGCAACGCGTAAATTTTTTCTTCTATCTGCTTCATTGCTTTTAAATCGTTGTTTTTCATAGCTTCCGCAAGATTTGCAAACATGTTGTAATAAAACTGTGCGTCCATCGGATTCATAAGATTCATTTTCACAGCCTGTGCGATATCCGCAATACTAAACCATCTGTAATTCATTTTTTCCGCTTTTGGAGTCGGGAATATTTTAAATATTTTGGCCGTATATACTTCAAAAGCCACATAAACCCTGTCGTTAATTTTAATCCATTCCCTTTGCAGGACATTTCTGTCTTTATTCGGTGTTTTAAACGCTTCATCTATCTCTTTTGAAAATCTGAAATCTCCGTTAGGCAGGAAAAATGCGCTGTAAGGTGCATATTTACCTTTAATTCCGAGTAATTTTCTGATTTTTGGATGCCCCACATATATAAGAGGCAGATTCTGATACTTAGAAGGATATGCTACCATTCCCGCTACCAGCTGATTGTAGCTTAAGCCGTACATTTTGGATTTAAGCGTCAGTTTATGAATAATATCCAAATCAAGCGTATCCATAGGTTCGATTCTACCGCTTTGCTGGACAAGCACATGGGCCCATAAATCTGCAGCCTGCTTTGATATTTTAGGCAGATTGTTTATTTCATTGGCATGTACATAACCGTTGCCAAGCAGCATCATTAATAAAAACGCAAACAGTCCACTTTGTTTAAGTTTTTTTACTGTAAGCATAAATCTGCTTCTTCTATAAGCCATACTCCAGAAAAATCCGATAGCCATTAAAGCATAACCGAAATAAGTTATATACATTCCGGGATCATGGTTAACTGATAAAATACTTCCCTGCGCATCCATATCGTAACTTGCCTGATAAAATCTGTAACCTCTGTAAACCAGAATATGGTTCATATATATATGATATTTAAAAGTTTTATTGTGAGCTTTGTCTATAACAGTGACATAACTGTCATAACTGCTTGGCTGCATACTTCCCGGATATTTTCTTAATACGAATTTATCCAGTCTTATTTCAAAACCTAGTTTTTTAGGATAAACGTTTGAAGGGTTCGATTTACTTTTTTCCACCATTATAACGCTTTTTGTTTCACCGTTTCTTAAATGAAGCGTGCCTTCATACCCGAAATATCTGGTAACAGCCGCTCCGATCAATATAATAATCACCGATAAATGCAGTATAAACACCGGTAGCTTTTTATAAGTTTTATATCTTAACATCACACCAACTAAATTAATACCTAAAAGCCACATAATAGCTTCAAACCATTTTGTTTCATAAACATAACCCCAGGCCTGAGCCATAGTGCTAAAACCTAAAGTCGCATACATCTGTCCTAATATAAAAACCAAAGACAGAACTACAGCAGTTTCCAATGAGAAAAACACATTGTATAACTTTTTAATCATTTGTTTCCTTTATATTTTTCATTTACGTTTTTAATAATTTGTAAAAATGTTTGTGGAGGTCTAGCGCCGATTAATGAGTAAACAAGCTCGCCGTTAGGTTTTAAAAAGAGAATTGTAGGAGTAGAGCCCGTAAAGTAATTTTGTACGGTAGGAGGAAGCACGTCCTGATCGGCTAAATAAAATACAGGAACGAAATTTTTGTTGATATAAGATGAGACTTTCGGATCCGTATATACTTTTTCAGCTAAGTACATACACGGAGGACATGTCGTCAGACCTATATCCACCATTATCAGTTTATGGGTGGACTTCGCAATATTCTGAGCCACACTGTAACTCATAGCCCAGTTAATTTTACCGCTCCAGTCTATTGCGAACAGACTGCCGGCTAGCATCAAAACTAGAAACAACTTTTTCATGGCAAACCTTTTTTTATGAATTTTAACAAAAATTTTACATAAAACAACCGATTTTTCGGGTTTTTTTATGAATTATCGTTCATAATATAACAATAATTTATATGCTTTTTTCCAAAAATAGATGAAATATATTTTTATCACATATTATGTTACAAATAAATTACGATTATTAAAGGATTTCGGTTTATGAAGCTTTTAAAATTAAATTTGAAGTGTATAAGAAAAATTTATATGGAAAAAAAGAAGAAAATTTTTATTTTTCTTCGTCGTTTAATCTTTCCAATAAGTTAGGGTGGGCAAAATTAACCATGCTGTAATCATTATGACAGCTTACACAGCTGATATCTTTCCCTGCTTTTTTCTCTTTCCAGTACTGTTCGTGGGCATATCTGCTCTCTTCACTCATTCCGAATGCTTTTTCAGGTTCTTTTACCATATGGTGACACTGTAAGCAAGCACTGTCATATGTATAATTTTTCATTTCCCAGAAGTTTTCTTTAAAATCAACTTTTGAAATAATTCCAAATTCAGCCATTGCGTCTCTTGTACCGCTTATACCTTTTGCAATTAAATATCCGATTAAAGAATTTTTAGGCAAGTGACAGTCTGTACAGTGATGAACTGCAAATCCCTGAGGGTTGTTTCCTCCGTGAACACTCTGATGAAAACTTTCTACCATCGGTTTCATTGTATGACAACTAGCACAAAAATTAGGTTTACCTGTAACATCCACCAACACAGCCGCTACATAAGAAATACCAAGACCGATTATAGCACCAACGATTAACGCTCCTAAAGTTGCTTTTTTCATTCTTCACCTTTTCAATTTTTAAAGGAATTATAAATAAGTAAAGTGCTAAAAGAGTGCTAAATAATCGTTCATATTTAAGTGTATTACACAAATACTACATTATTTAAATTTAATAACAAACACGGCTCCGTTAGAAGAATTATATGCATACAGTTCTCCGTTAAAATGCTGAGTAATAATAACCCTGCTCATATAAAGCCCTATTCCTGTGCCCTGAGACTGAAATTTTGTCGTAAAATAAGGTTCGAATATTTTATCTTTAATTTCATCAGGAATGCCTCCCGCATTGTCTTCTATTTCTATAGTTTTACCGTTGATTCTTATCCATATTTTTTTATTTTCTATATTTCTTTCTTTAAGTATGTCTATCGCATTGTTTATAATATTTAATATAACCTGGGAAAATTCGCTTTTATAACCTTCTATCGGCGTAGTGTTTTTTACGTCGTATATTATTTCAAGCTTATTTTGTTTTATTCTTGCTTCCATCAGCTGTAATGCTTTATCAATTATTTCTTTAGGACAGAAGGTTTCTTTCTTGGTGTCTTTTTTGAAGAAATTAGTAAAATCGTCAATAGTCTGCGACATATATTCAATCTGGCTTAATGCGTTATTTTTAAATTTTTCAAACCTTTCATCATCTAATTTATTCATTTTATAAGCCATTTCTATATTTTGAATAAGCAATGACAGCCTTGTCAGTGGATGTCTCCACTGATGTGCTATATTTCCGAGCATTTCCCCTAATGCGGCTAATTTGCTCTGATGCATAAGTATCTGCTCTTTTTCTTTGGTTTTTTCTATTTCGTCTTTTACGCGTTTGTCAAGGTCTTTATAAAAATTATAAAGCGGTTTTGAGAAAAACACACCTAAAGGAATAGCCAAAAATATAGAAATCAAAATCATAATCATCGCAAGTTTTTGAGAAACAGCATTTGTCTTGTTAATCAGCTTTTTGTTCTGTATAAATACGAGTTTAAATTTTTTATTAAGGGGAACGACGTAAATATCGTCCGTTACAAACTTATCTGCCGCCTTTTTTATTCTGTCCGCAAGCGTATAGGTAAAAAGATCAAATATACTTTTGGCCTTTAGAAAATTGCTGTAGTAAATATTGCCGTTATTGTCTATAAGCAACAAATTATAAAAATTATTTGATCCTGAAAACAGCCTCTTTAACGTGGATTCTAATAAAATAAACCCTTTTTTTGGATCTTTTTTTATCGGAGAAATTGTTTCGAATTTCAAACCTTCATCCGTCATTATTTCTTTTGTAAAAAGAGAAGTCTGAAGTTTAAAATCTCTGAAAATAAAATTGTTTTTATCATTTTCCCCGCATATTATTTCTTTATCAATTTTTTTACAGTACACAATCGTTTTACCATACTGATTTACATATTTTATTTTAAGAAAGTCTCTGTTTGCGGATAAAAATATTTTAAATATTGAAGAGATGATTTCCGGGTTTATATTAAAATTGTTAGAAAAAAGTTCACTGTTTGCAATTGCAAGCGTACTTTTTCTTATAAGATCTTCTTTAGTTTTATAAATCTGTACTATATTGTCTGCGGAAATTTTAACTTTTTCCTGAAATTCCTGAGTGGAAATTTTATTAAAGAAAAATATACTTATATATGTTAGCGAAACAACAATTAAAAAAGCAAAAATTACAAACGCAACCGTTATATCAAATTTAAAATCATCACTGTTTCTCAATTTTATACCCGCTTCCTCTTACGTTTTTAATGAAATTTTCTTTAAGTTTCGCTCTTAATTTTTTGACCTGTGTCCTCAATGTATTGTCACATACGCTTTTTTCTTCCCAGATGTAATCTTTAAGTGTTTCCATATCAACGACCTGGCCGATATTTTTAACTAAAATTTCTAAAAAATATTTTTCGTTCGGAGTAAGTTCAACTTCCTCGCCTTTATAAAAAAGTTTTAAATTTTTAACGTCAAATTTATAATCATCCGTAATTTTAACTTCACTTGTTTTCTTAAACACAAGTCTTTTTATTCTGAGTTCAAGCTCCTTAAGTTCAAAAGGCTTTTTTATATAATCCGCAGCACCTAACTCGAAAGCTTTTTCTACGTGGTCCATATCGGAATAAGCCGTGATAAAAATAACAGGGACATCGCTAGCGTATCTTTTTAATTCATTATAAAACTCATATCCGTTCATTTCCGGCATATTAATATCTAATAAGTATATATCATAATGACTCGGATAAACTTCTTCAAGCGCTTTTAAAGGCGAACTGTAATAATCGACCCTGTTATTTTGAAGTTCTAAATAGTCTTTTATACTCTCTCCGATAAATTCGTCGTCTTCTACCAAAAGTATCTTCATTAACGCCCTTTTTTGAAAAATTATAGCATAACTTATTATGTAATAAAAAAATAATTTAATTATAAATTTTATCCGGTACTAAAAAAAGTTAATAAAAATTTACTCAAAATCTTACTTAAATACGACATTAATCTAATTTAAAAGTGCCAATAATGTGCCTTTTTTAAGGCTAAATGTCAAAAAAAAGTAAAATTTAAAGAAAAAAGTTGTATTATTACTATGTAAAAAGCTTAAAAGGAGTGCTTATGTCAATGAATAGAAGAGAATTTCTAAAAACAACAGCAGCGGCGGCAGCAGCTTCAGCAGTCGGAATTTCAATTCCTAGCGAAGCAAAAGCAGCAGCTGACAATACTCAGGCCGGATGGCAGTGGGATAAAGCGGTTTGTCGTTTCTGCGGTACCGGATGCGGTATTATGGTAGCAGTAAAAGACGGTAAAATCGTAGCGGTTAAAGGTGACCCTGAGAGTCCGGTCAACAGAGGTATTAACTGTATTAAAGGTTATTTTAATGCAAAAATTATGTACGGTGCAGACAGACTTACTCAGCCTTTACTTAGAATGAACGATAAAGGCGAGTTTGATAAAAACGGTCAATTCAGACCTGTAAGCTGGAAAAGAGCTTTCGATGAGATGGAAAAACAGTTTAAAAAATATTATAATGAATTAGGTCCTACCGGAGTAGCGGTATTCGGTTCGGGGCAATATACTATCCAAGAAGGTTATGCAGCTGTTAAATTAGTAAAAGGCGGATGGAGAAGTAACAACATCGATCCAAACGCAAGACACTGTATGGCAAGTGCGGTTGTAGGTTTCTATCAAACATTCGGTATTGACGAACCTGCAGGATGTTATGACGATATCGAACTTACTGATACTGTTATAACATGGGGTGCAAATATGGCAGAAATGCATCCAATTTTATGGTCAAGGGTTTCTGATGCAAAACTGAACAACCCTGATAAATATACAGTTGTAAACCTATCAACATACAGAAACAGATGTTCAAACCTTGCAGATATGGAAATTATTTTCAGACCTAATACAGACCTTGCTATTATGAACTACATTGGTAGAGAAATATTAAAAAGAAACGCAGTAAACTGGGATTTCGTTAAAAAACACACTATATTCGCAACTGGTACAGTAGATACAGGTTACGGTATGAGAGAACCTAGTGTTGCAGAAAAACTAGGATATTCTAGTAAAGAAATGCAGACTATTAAAAAACAAGCAGCCAAAGTTGTAACAGAAGAAGAAGCGGTTGCTCTTAGCCCTATCGGCAAATGGAAAGCCGGCGAAATGATGGAAATGAAACACAGAAAAGGTAAAGCACCGTTCTTCCACTGGCAAATTACATTTGAAGAATTTAAAAAAGCGGTTGAACCTTATCATTTAGATTATGTTGCTAAAGTAGCAAAAGGTGATCCTGAAGAATCATTAGAAAGCTTCAAAAACAAACTTCAAAAACTTGCTGACCTTTACTGTGATCCAAACAGAAAAATCGTTTCTTTCTGGACTATGGGATTCAATCAGCACGTAAGAGGAAGCTGGATCAACGAAATAGTTTACATGGTTCATTTATTACTTGGTAAACAGTCGCTTCCTGGAAACGGCGCATTCTCATTAACTGGACAGCCAAGTGCCTGTGGTACTGCAAGGGAAGTTGGTACATTCGCACACAGATTACCGGCAGACTTATTAGTAGCAAATCCTAAACACAGAAAAATTACTGAAAAACTATGGCATTTACCTCACGGAACATTAAATCCTAAAGTTGGTAGCCACTTTGTTAAAATTATGAGAGATATGGAACAAGGTAAAATTAAATGGGCTTGGGTACACGTAAACAACCCATGGCAAAATACTGCAAATGCAAACCACTGGTTAAAAATGGCCAGAACAATGGACAACTTTATTGTAGTTAACGAATGTTATCCTGGTGTTTCTGCAAGAGTTGCAGACTTAATTCTTCCTGTAGCTATGATCTATGAAAAATGGGGAGCTTACGGTAACGCAGAGAGAAGAACTCAGCACTGGAGACAACAAGTTGTTGCACCGGGTATGGCAATGACTGATATCTGGACAATGGCTGAATTTGCAAAAAGATTTAAACTAAAAGAAGTATGGCATGAATGGAAACTTCCTAACGGAACAGTTCTTCCAGACGTATTAGAAGAAGCAAAAGCTATGGGATACAGTCCTGATGATACATTATTCGATGTATTATTCAACAGACCTGAATACCGCAAAAACTTCCCATGGCCAGATCCAATTGCTAAAAACCCTGGTACAGGAAAACTTCATCCTAACACTGAAGCGGCAGGAGACGGAAGAGAAATTATCGGACAAGACGGTAAACCATGGAAAGGTTACGGATTCTTCATTCAAAAAGCATTATGGGAAGAATACAGAAAATTCGGTATCGGTCACGGTCACGACTTAGCATCATTTGATACTTATCAAAAAGTAAGAGGACTTAGATGGCCTGTAGTTAACGGCAAAGAAACTAAATGGAGATTTAACACTTCATACGACCCATATGCAAGAAAATACGCTAAACCGGGTGAAAAATTTGCATTCTACGGACCGTTACTAAAAACAATTAAAATCGGTAACTTAAAACATCCGATTCCAAGCAAAGGTAAAATCCACCTTGCTAACAAAGCCAAAATATTCTTCAGACCGTTTATGGTACACCCTGAAGATCCAAGATACGATAAAGACGGATACAACTTCTGGCTATGTACAGGTAGGGTTCTTGAACACTGGCATAGTGGTACTATGACAATGAGAGTACCTGAATTATACAGAGCAATGCCTGAAGCATTATGTTACATGAACCCTAAAGACGCAAAAGAATTAGGTGTTGAAAGATTTGACCTTGTTGTAATAGAATCAAGAAGAGGAAAAGTTAAAGCAAGAGTTGAAACAAGAGGAAGAAACAAACCTCCTAGAGGATTGGTATTCGTTCCTTGGTTTGACGAAAAAATCTTAATCAACAAAGTATGTCTTGACGCAACATGTCCAATGAGTAAAGAAACTGACTATAAAAAAGCAGCGGTTAAAATTTATAAAGCTTAAGGATATAAATGGATAATAAAAGACGCTCATTTTTAGTAAATTTGATTCAGGCAGGTGCGGCGGCTACGGCTGCAGGCACCATTGTTGCCGGATTTGCTGAAGAAAACAAAGACAAGCAGCTGACATTAAGACCGCCTGGTGCGTTAGATGAAAAAGATTTTCTAAAAACATGTATCAGATGCGGGCTATGTGTAGAAGCTTGTAAAAACAGAGAAAATAAAATAATAATCGATGGTAAAGAAATAATTACCTTAAAATTGGGAGCACCGGGTGACAGTACGCCTATCGGCACACCATACTTTATCGCAAGGACAGGGCCGTGCTTTATGTGCGACGACATTCCTTGTATGTATGCTTGTCCAACAGGCGCTCTTACACCTAAAAAGTGTGAAAACGATAAAGGGGAAGTTGCAATCGATTACGCTAAAATGGGCGTTGCAGTTATAGATCCGAGTAGTTGTATTGCATTTTGGGGATTACAGTGTACAGCATGCTACAGAGCATGCCCTGAAATGGATAAGGCCATTACAATAGAATGGAAACAGAATAAAAGAACCGGTAAACACGCTTATAGAATACCGGTAGTTCACGAAGACGCTTGTACGGGATGCGGCATGTGCGAACAGGCATGTGTAACAGAAAAAGCCGCCATTAAAGTTTTCCCAAGAGAAGTCGTATTAGGCAAAGCCGGAGACAGATATGTAAAAGGCTGGGATAAAAAAGATCAGCAAAGAGTAAAAGACGCTTCAACCAATACTAAAACAGTAACCGGAAGAAGCAAAGAAAGTGCTATACAAAATC
This sequence comes from Nautilia abyssi, assembly GCF_055388085.1. Classification (NCBI taxonomy): domain Bacteria; kingdom Pseudomonadati; phylum Campylobacterota; class Epsilonproteobacteria; order Nautiliales; family Nautiliaceae; genus Nautilia; species Nautilia abyssi. Next base: position 938,753 of record NZ_AP042376.1, read on the forward strand.
TTAATCAAGGCGTAACATGGGATCAATAATAAAACACAGATATCTGATCTTACGTAGAATATCTCAGCTTACAATTCTGTTTTTATATTTTGCGGCAAATGCTTGGGGATTAAAAATATTAGTAGGGAATTTAAGTTTTTCAAAACTGTTTGACAAAATACCGCTGGCAGATCCGTATGCAGTATTACAGATGCTGTTTGCCGGAGCGGCAATAAGTGCAGATCTGATAATCGGAGCACTGATTATTTTATTCTTTTACGGTTTAATCGGCGGAAGAGCGTATTGCAGCTGGGTATGCCCTGTTAATTTGATTACAGATTTGGCATCATGGGTAAGAAGAAAAACCCATCATGAAAAAGACAATTTAATAAGCCCTACAAAAACAAGACAGTTCAGGTATGTATTTATGGTTGTACTGCTGCTAGCTTCTATTTTTATAGGTGCGGCGGCTTTTGAATTTATCAGCCCTATCGGTATTTTTACAAGAAGCGTCGCTTTTAGCGTCGGTTTTGGCTGGGTATGGCTTGTAACTATTTTCATTTTTGACGCATTTGTCTTAAAAAACGGCTGGTGCGGTCATATTTGTCCCGTTGGAGCCATGTACAGCATAATAGGTTCTAAAAGTTTAATTCGTGTTTATCATAATAAAGACAACTGTACGAACTGCGGTGAATGTCTAATGGTTTGCCCGGAAGTACAGGTTTTAACACCGGTAATTGATAAAAAAAACAGCTTTATTAATGGAATAGAATGTACAAACTGCGGCAGATGTATTGAAGTGTGTGAGGATAATGCACTAAAATTTTCATTAAGAAATTATATTAACTCAAAAGGAGAAAAAAATGAGAAAACTACTAATTAGTTCTGCCTTAATTGCAGGATTTATATTTACAGGTTGTCAAACAACAACAACTGCTTCATCAAATAAAGAAGTGAAAGTTACAGGAATAAGAGAAGCGAGCCTAAATGCAGATTCTCAAAATCTACCGGTAATTCAATATAACAATCAGGCTCCGATTCCTGGAAAAGTTAAAACTTATAAGACTTCTTTTGTTACTGCACCTCCTATGATACCGCACAGTGTTAAAGGAATGGTTCCAATTAAAGTAGGAAACAATATGTGTCTAAACTGCCACTTGCCTTCAAACGCAAAAGCAATGGGTGTAACTCCAATGCCGGCAGACCACTTTGTTGATAACTTCGCAGGAGACAAAAAAGAACCAAAAGTAGCAGGAAGCAGATATTTCTGTACAACTTGTCATACGCCTCAGGCTAAATTAAACCCTGTAGTGGAAAACAAATTCGAATCTTTAAGAAAGTAATGGATAGAAGATCTTTTTTCGGGAGAGTAAAAAGCTCTCCTTTTAAATCTTTTGTCTATCCTCCTTATTACGATAAAAAAGAAGATTTTTTAAAATGCTTAGAATGTGAAAGTAAAGATTGTTTGCTTGCATGTAAAGAAAAAATAATAAATACTGAAAATGGATATCCGATACTTGACTTTAGCAGTTCCGGATGTACTTTTTGTGACGAATGCGCCTATGCCTGCCCTAAAGGTATATTATCAATAGTAAATAAAAAAGAAACTATAAATGCTCAGATGATAATCAATCCTAAAAAATGCATTGCATGGAATCAAACAATCTGTTTCTCATGCCAGGATATATGCGAAGAATATGCTATAATTTATAAAGGTATGTTTAATCCTGTAATTGATTTGGATAAATGCACCGGCTGCGGTTTTTGCGTAAGCGTCTGTCCGACAGATGCTATAGAAATTAAAACTCTATAGGGGTAAAATATGAAAAAATTATTAATATTATTAACTGCAATATTTGCTTTTGCATTGACACCGGTTAAAAAAATCACATACGACGGATATATATCAAAAGTTACTTTAAACAAAAAATATCTGATTGCCGGACTCGAAAACGGACAGATTATTATAAAAGATTTCAAAACTCTTAAAAATTTATATGAAATAAAACTTCCTAAAATACATGATTTTATGGGAGATTTGATTTCTATGCCTATTTACTCGCTTGATATTTCACCTGATAATCAAAAATTAATGATATTGGCCGAAGGTGAGGATGCAAAGAGAGTATTGTTTATATATCACTTTAAAACACATAAACTTGATCATATCTTCACAACCAAAGAAACCTTAATGAAAGGAACTTTTATAGGCAATAACAAAATATTTTTCGCCCTCTTAAGCGATGAAGCAATTTTGTATGATTTAAAGCATAAAAAAAACATATACAGAAAACAGATAGGAAATTACGTTTTTTCAACATATGCTTTGGATAAAAAAAGAAATATTGCCGTTTTTGGCGATGAAAGCGGTGCTTTAAAAATAGTAGACATCAATACGGGCAAAAAACTAAAAGAAATAAACGGTTTCAACAAAGACAAAACAATAAGCTGCGATATTAAAAAAAATCTGGTTATTAACGGCAGCAGCGATATGAGAGTTGGAATATACGATCTCAATACTGGCTATTCTAAATTAACGCTGAAAATGAATTTTTTACCTTACGGTGCTGCATTAAGCCCAGACGCATCACTATTCGCATTACAATATGACGAAAACAACGACATAGCGGTTTATTCAATATATAATAAACTTCTGTATAAATTAAAAGGCCACACTATGGCTTTAAACGGTATTATATTTTTAAACGACAAAACAATACTGAGTTTTTCTCCGGCAGAAATACTCATATGGAAATTAAAATAAAAGGAGCAATATGAACATTTCAAGTATTATCGTTAAAACAAGACCGGAAAATTATGACGCAGTATGGCTTAATTTACAGGAATGCGAATTCTGTGACGTACATTTCGGTGAAAAAGAAAAAGGTGTGATTATTATTACAATTGAAGGTGAAACCGTTGAAGAAGAAATAGAAAAACTGTCAAAAATAGAACAGATGCCTATGATTATCAGTGCAGATATGCATATGAGCTATTGTGAAGAAGAACTTGATAAATTAAGAGAAAATATAGACCTAGACAATACAGTCGAAGAATTAAATAAAGATAAAAAAGCTGAAGAAGTGGCTTACTTCGGAAGTTTAAAAAAGAAATATTAATTTCTTCCCATTTCCGCTTTTCCATATATTCCAGCATACAAGTTTAATCTTACTTTTTGAATTTGATATAATATTACAACACTGAATAAAGGGAATAAATGAAAAAAGTAAAAATTGTAGCCACACTCGGACCGTCTTCATCAGATAAAATAGAACAGATGATTAAAGCGGGTGTTGATATATTCAGATTGAATTTTTCACATGCTGACCACAAAACACATAGACATTCTATAAAAACAATACGCAGCATATCCAAACAGCTTGACAGCAAAACGGCGATTCTGCAGGATATAAGCGGTCCTAAAATAAGAATAGGTGAAATAAACGGGTTCTTAGAATTAAAAAGAGGAGATAAAATACGCCTAGTAAAAAAACATCCGGAAAGTCTGTATGATTTAACACTTACGTATCCTGAAATAATAGACCACGTTAATATAGGAGAATATGTATTTTTTGCTGACGGAAGCATAAGAACAAAGGTTATAGACAAAGACAGCAATTCACTTACGCTTGAAGTAAAAAACGAAGGTGTTTTATCAAGCAGAAAAGGAGTAAATTTCCCTCATTCAAAACTCAAAATTTCCGCCATTACTCCAAAAGACGAAAAGGATTTGGCTTTTGGAGCAAGAAACGGCGTTGATATAGTGGCAATTTCATTCGTAAATTCAAAAAAAGACATTTTAAAAGCTAAAGAAATACTTAAACAAAACGGTGCAAGTCCGTGGGTGATAGCGAAAATTGAAACAAAACAGGCAGTTGAAAACCTTGATGAAATATTAGAAGTAAGTGACGGTGTAATGGTTGCAAGAGGTGACTTGGGAATAGAAGTGGGAATAGAAAAAGTGCCTGTTATCCAAAAAAAGATTATAAGACGCGCAAATAAACTGAAAAAACCGGTAATTACTGCTACACAGATGCTGCTTTCTATGGTCAATTCGCCTTTTCCGACCAGAGCGGAAGTAAGCGACGTGGCAAACGCTGTAATGGACGGAAGCGACGGAGTAATGCTCAGCGACGAAACCACAGTCGGAAAATATCCGGTAAAAGCGGTTGAAACTTTAAAAAACGTAATCCTTGAAACACAAAATATCTATCCTTACTACAAAAAATATGAAATAGAAGATAAAGACGCAATAGCCGCAAGTGTTTCCGACTTATGCAGAGGAATATCTCCAAAAGGCATTATCTGTTTCACGAGCAGCGGTACGACAGTAAAAAGCATCGCAAAATATAGGCCTAAAGCCCCTATTTTTGCCGTAACACACAGCAGAGAAACAAGCAGAAAACTTAATATGGTATGGGGTGTAAAACCGCTTTTTGAAATTCCTAAAATAAAAAACCCTGAAAAACTGATTGAAAAATTTAAAATTCTTGCTATTAAAACGGGATGTTTTAAAAAAGGCGACATGGTAATAGTCACAATGGGAAGTTTAGTCGGAAAAGAAGGCACTACAAATATGATAAGGGTTATTGAAATTTAAATAATTTCTGCATCAAACACAAATTCGATTTCAGGAAAATTCTTAAAAAGAAATTCTTCAATGTTTCTTTTTATTTCTCCAGCTATTTTTTCGTTATGAGCCGCAAAAACGATAGCTATTGATGCTTCTTTAGGATATTCGTCTGAAATATCCAATACCGATACGTTAAATTTTTTGAGTCTGTCTTTTATCGAATTGACTATTTTTCGTCTTTCTTTTAAAGAAAACACAAAAGGAAGATCAAAATCGGCAATCAGATTAACTATTACCATTACTGTTTACTGTTTTTACACTCTTTGCATATTCCATAAATATATAATTCTTTCTGTGCGTCAGGATACTGCTTTTCTATTTCGCCTTTAATTAAATCGCTAAAAGGCACATCTTCCACTTTGCCGCATTTTTTACATATAAAATGCGCATGAGGCTCTTTTGTAATTTCGAATTTAGGTTTATGATGAAGGCAAATTTCACTTATTATATTCTCATCTTTTAAAGCGGTTATGTTTTTATAAATCGTAGCCAGTGATATGGAAGGAAAAAAATCTCTGATATCTTCATATATTTCTTCAATACTAGCATGTCCTTTTTTCTCAAGTTCTTTAAGTATAGCTAGTCTTTGAGGAGTTATTTTGAGGCTTGATTCTTCCAACAGTGTTTTAAGTTCTTTCATTAGTGCCTTTCATAATTTATATTTGAAAAAATATATGAAATTATACTTTTTCAAATATAAAAAAGGAAGAAATTAAGCTTTAAAAGCTTTTACCATTTCTTCCATTTCTTTAACGTCTTCAGCATCTACTAAATCAGCTAAAGTTACATAAGCTCCAACATTTCCAGTCATTGGTTCAATATCAGTGTTTACAGGTAATGTTTTTTTACCAGGTTTCCAGTTTGCAGGACAAACTTCACCAGTTTTATATGCATGCTGATGAGCAATGATTTGTCTTAAGAATTCTTTTACGCTTCTACCTACAGGCGGAGCTTGAACTTCTTGAGCAACAATCACTCCGTCAGGATTAATTAAAAATCTTCCTCTAAGAGCAAGACCTGCACCTTCGATCATTACACCGAATTTTCTTGTAACTTCACCAGTCGGGTCAGCTGCGATTGTAAGTTTAAGATCCTTTAATAAAGGCTCAGTTTCAACAAATCTTTTGTGTGAGAATTTTGTATCAGTTGATACCGCTAAAACTTCTACGTCTAATTCTTTTAAAAACGGTAACGCCGCATTCATTGCCGCTATTTCAGTAGGACATACGAATGTAAAGTCTGCAGGATAGAAACATACTACAGTCCATTTACCTTTGTAATCTTCACTAGATACTTCTGTATAGTTTCCTGTTTCCGCATTATATGCTTCCATTTTAAATTCAGGCATTTCTTTTAATACCAATACGCCTTCTTGTGTTTTAATTTCTTCCATAATTACCTCCTCTGGTTTTGTTGTTTTTTCATCTTTTATTGCTGTTTTTGTATCTTTTTCACATGCCATGTGGCACCTCCATTATTTTTTACATTGCAATTATAATCAATAAAAACTTTTTTGTCAAGGATAATTTAACAAAAAGGAAAAAATTTTTCCTTTAGAAGATTTTATCTAAATCCAGATTATAAAAAAGATTAGGATGTTCTAATTTTACTTTATTTAATATTTCATCAATAGTCGCGTTTTCATTTTGTTTCATTTCTTCCAAAACAACAGCTTTAACGTCATCATAATCTACCGGAAACTCACTTAATATCGCTTTTTCCAATTTAAGCTCAAAGTTTTCTTTCATAACATTTTTAAGCGTTTCCATCAGTTTCATATATTCATCAACTTCCAAAACTATTTTAAGTTTGTCTTGAATCATTAAAATCCAAAGAGGACTGTCCAGATTACCTTCAATTATTTCAAAATCTTTACACTCAACAACTGTTTTTTCAGTTATATTCAGTTTTTTTGCTACTTCTTCAGCCAAACCATCAATCCTTTCTGAGCATGTAATCTGTTTTCCGCTTCGCTGAATATTTCATCAGCGTGATTTTCAAAAACTTCTTCGCTAACCTCATATCCTCTGTATGCAGGAAGACAGTGTAAAAATATTGCGTCTTTTTTAGCTAAATTCATCAACCCGGCATCTACCTCAAAACCTTTAAAATCATTTATTCTTTTCTCTTTTTCGTCTTCCTGTCCCATACTGACCCAAGTATCGGTGGTAACGACATCCGCATCTTTAACAGCAGCTTTAGGATCATATAAAAACTCGATTTTAGCGCCTGATTTTTCTGCAAACTCCAACGCTTTTACTCTTATACTTTCATCAATTTCATAACCCTGAGGTGTCGCAATTCTTAAAGAAAATCCTAATTTAGCAGCCAAAACAGCCCAAGAGTTAGCCATGTTATTGCCGTCACCCACATATGCGACAGTCGTATTTTCAGGAGAATTAAAATCGAATTTATCAAATTCAATCATTGTCATTAAATCAGCCAGAAGCTGTACCGGATGGCATAAATCCGTTAAACCGTTTATTACCGGTACTTTAGAATATTCGGCAAACTCTTCAAGTCTTTCCTGACCGAATGTTCTTATCATCACCAAATCAACCATTCTTGTAATTACCCTCGCCGTATCTTTAAGAGGCTCGCCCCGTCCGAGCTGAATATCTCTCGAACTTAAAAACAGCCCGTTGCCTCCCAGCTGATTTATTCCGGCTTCAAACGATACTCTGGTCCGTGTAGAACTTTTCTCAAAAATCATGGCAAGCTGCTGATGTTTTAAATAGGGTTTGTATACGCCGTTTTTTGTTTCTTTTTTAATCTGAAAACCCAATTCTATAATCTCTTTTATTTCTTCTTTTGTGTAATCACACAACCATAAAAAATGTCTCAATTTATATCCTTTTATTCATAATGGCTTTTATTTACAGATTTACAACTCATTTTTAATTAAATATTTTAAGGTATAATTTTATCAAAAAAAGGAGCGTTTTTGAAAATATCTGAAATTGCTACTCTTCCTACAAAATACGGCACATTTAAAATTCAGTCTTTTAAAGAAGGGGATAAAGAGCATTTAGCTATATTTACAGAAAACCTTCCCGAAACTCCTTATATAAGAATTCACAGCGAATGTCTGACTGGAGACGCCCTAGGAAGCCTTAAATGCGACTGCGGAGACCAGCTCGCTTATGCATTAAAAACCATTAACGACAAAGGCGGAATAGTACTTTATTTAAGACAGGAAGGAAGAGGCATAGGTCTTTTTAACAAAGTAAACGCATACGCTCTTCAGGATAAAGGGTTAGATACCGTAGAAGCCAATCATCAGCTTGGATTTGAAGCCGATATGAGAGATTTCTCTATTGTAGAAAAAATACTCAGCCACTTCGGAATCAAACAGATAAAACTTCTCACTAACAATCCCAGAAAAGAATTCGCTTTTAAAAATATAAAAGTAATAGAAAGAATACCTATTAAAATCAAACCCAATCCTTACAACGAAAATTATTTAAAAACAAAAAAAGAAAAACTCGGGCACAAACTTTAGAAATGGAGAATTGAAAATTGAAAGTTGATAATGAGCAATTAAAAATATTTACAAACGAACTTTTAAAATGTAACAAAGTACACAAATTTACCAACTACAAAACAAAAGAGGAAATTCAAGAACAGATTGAAGACTCATTGTATCCGCTAGATAAAATCATTCATACGAAAAGCGCACTTGATATAGGCACCGGTGCCGGTTTTCCCGGGTTGATTCTGGCAATAGCCATGCCCGAAACAAAATGGTATCTTGTAGAACCTCTTAAAAAACGGTATTCCTTTTTAAATTACATGAAAATAAAACTCGGTCTGAAAAATGTAGAAATTGTTCCTTCCAGACTGGAAAACGCAGACATAAAACCTGTAGAACTGATAACAACAAGAGCAGTAATGCCGACAGCTAAAATTATAGAAATATCAAAACCCTGCCTTCAAAAAGATGGTAAAATACTCTTATACAAAGGTTCAAGCGTACTGGACGAACTGAAAGATTTAAATCTAAAAGCCGAAATCATTTCAAAAGGCCACAGAAATTATTTAATATTAAAGGACGTCAATGGGTAAACTGATATTATTACTGCTGATAGGCTTCGGATTTTATTATTTTTTCATAAAACCGAAAGACGAGCCTAAAAACAATAAAAACAGTGAAGAGGAAAACGAATTTATTCAGTGCCAAAAATGCGGTACTTTTGTATTGAAAAAAGAAATGAAAGAAAAAAACGGCAAACTTTTATGCAAGGACTGCTATGCTGATTCTTGAAAAACCTTTTAGCAGTGAAGAGTTTTTTTATGCCGACGCATTGGAAGACATTAAAAATTCTCCAAATAACGCCACACTCATTTTTCATTACTGCGATTCTTCTATTGAACTGTACAATTTTTGTAAAATAAACAATATACCTTACGGAGTTCTTGCATCAAACGTAAAAGAAATGATTTTCTGCACTAATTTAGGCGCAAAATATATTTTTTGTGATACAATAAAAAATGCAAAAGATTTTCAAAAAATTGCCGATAATTATTTACTGGATGCTAAAATCGTTCTTTTAGTCGATAACTTCGACAATATTGAAGAAATAGCAAAACATAACATCGATGCAATCAAATTAAAGGGGAAAAGATGAAAAAACCGGCTGTAACTCCTATAGAAAAGGAAGTTGTTTTAAACGAAGAAGATTTTATTATATCCAAGACAGATCTGAAAAGCAGAATATTATACGGTAATCAGATCTTTATTCAAATGAGCGGATGGCAAGAAGAAGAACTGTTAGGAAAGCCTCATAATATTTTAAGACATCCGGATATGCCTAGATGTGCATTCAAAGTTCTTTATGATCATATCCAAAACGGAAAAGAATGGTTTGGATATGTTAAAAACTTAAGAAAAGACGGCGGATATTACTGGGTATTCGCAAACATTTCGCCTACATACGACAACAACGGAAACATGATCGGGTATTATTCGGTCAGAAGAAAACCAAGAGAAGGATTCAAGTCTATTATCGAACCACTTTACAGAACATTGCTCAGCATAGAAAACAGCGAAGGAATGGACGGAAGTTTAAAAGCAGTCGAAGATCTGCTCAAAAAACACAATATGAGTTTTAACGAAGTAATGCTAAAAATCCAAAAAGGAATAATCAATGAACTATAAAGTATTGGCGGCAATAAGCGGGGTTATATTTTTAATTCTGGGTATTTACACTGGAATCAATGCTGATTACGTGTCTGCAGTTATTTCAGCGGTAGGTTTGATAATAACGTTACTTATTTTTACATCCAACAATAAAACATCTTCATCAAAACAAAGCAATCTTCAAGAAGAAATAGAAAAGCTATTATTAGAAACGTCAAACGGAAATTTTGAAAACAGAATAACTCATATCGATCTTTCTGATCCTTCTTCAAAAGCCGCATGGGCTTTAAATGATCTGTTAGATCAGTTAGAAGCTTTTGAAAGAGACATAAAAGAATCTATTGAAGCAGCCAAAAACGGTATCGATTACAGAGATATCGCTCCTCAGGGATATAAAGGAACGTTCAGAAGAACGGTAATTATGCTAAACGACGCAATTGACGCTATCTCAACAGCCCTTAAAGAACAGGCGAGAAGCGAACTCGCAATGACTTTAAACAATCTAGGAGGAGGAATAAAAACTCAAATAAATGAGATAAAAACTTCTCTCGATACAAAACTTAAAGAATTTATGATTAAAATCGATGAGCTTTCCGGCGAAATATATGAAGGCGCAGACGCCAGTGCGGTTAAAATAGAAAACCTTACTAATGTATTAAACGAACTTATTGATTTTATTGCACATACCAACGAAGCGATTAACATGCTTTCTCAAAGAACAGATGAAATAGGCAAAATAGTAGAACTTATTACCGATATTGCGGATCAGACAAATCTTCTTGCCCTAAACGCGGCTATAGAAGCAGCTAGAGCCGGAGAACACGGACGAGGATTTGCCGTAGTTGCAGATGAAGTAAGAAAACTTGCTGAAAGAACCCAAAAAGCAACAAGCGAAATTTCCATTACAATTAAAACACTGCAACAGGAAACAAGCGATATTCAGGCAAATTCTGACAAAATAACAGAAATGGCCACTACGTCAAGAGAAGATATAGAAATTGTCCAAAACATGGTTATAGGCTTCAGAGACAAATCTCTTGAAAACAGAAGAAATGTAGATTTAGCACTTACAAGAATGCTTATGGACTTAGCAAAAATTTCACATCTGATATTTAAATTAAATGCTCATGCTGCTATTATCGAAGAAAAACCGATAGAAATTTCGACAGATACAGAATGTGATTTCGGTAAATGGCTGCTTAGCGAAGAGTCTATACAAAAAATCGGATGTTATCCTGAATATAAACTAATCAAAGACAATCTTCATAGACAAATTCATGAACTTACCAAAAAAGCTCTTGAATGTACTAAAGAAAAAACATGTATTTCCAATAAAGATCAGACAATTAAAAACTTTGAAGAAATCGAAAACATCTCTCATAAACTTTCTCAAACTATCGACAACGTATTTGAAAAATATTCAAAAGAGCCGTGTAAGTGAGCAAAAAATTCAATATAACTCTCATCTTACTCATTCTCCCTTTTATTTTTTTAAGTCTTTTTCTGGTTAATGAAATATCTCACAGGCTTTTTATTAAAGAGCTGATATATATCGGTATAGGAATAATAGTATTCGTTATTACATATATACTTCCTATCAGAAAGCTTTTATGGCTTATACCGATAATCTACTGGTTGAATATATTTTTACTCATTCTCGTGGACACTGTGGGGCTTAGAATATTAGGTGCGCAAAGATGGCTTAAAATTCCTCTTTTAAATATAACAATACAGCCTTCAGAGTTTATGAAAACAACGCTTCTTCTTATGCTTGGATATTTAATATATAAGTATCCGCCAAGACCCCAGTATAATTTTAAAGAATTTTTAAAACTCTCTTTTTTTATTATTCTTCCGTTTATACTTATTGCGAAAGAACCTGATTTAGGAACGGCATTAATTACACTTATTATCGGTTTTGGAGTGTTGTTTATCGTAGGAGTAGATAAAAAAATATGGATCACTCTCAGTATAGGAGCCGTTTTGTTTGCTCCGATATATTACAAATATATAATGAAAGACTATCAAAAACAGAGAATCGAAGATTTTTTAAATAAACCCAGCTATCACGTCAGACAGTCCATGATTGCCATAGGAAGCGGAGGACTCAGCGGTAAAAGTAAAGATGAGGCCACTCAAACCCAGCTTAAATTTCTGCCTATTGCCAGCAGTGATTTTATTTTCGCTTATCTGGTAGAAAGATTTGGTTTTATAGGTGCAAGTTCCGTTATATTTCTATATTTTATACTTATTTTTTATTTATTACGCATAGCAAAAAAACTTAAAGAAGACTATTTTGCAAAAGTTATGTTTGCGGGTGTAGGACTGATGCTTTTTATTTATTCTTACATCAATATTGCGATGACTATGAACCTTGCCCCTGTCGTCGGCGTACCCTTACCGCTTATAAGCCATGGCGGGACCAGTTTTATTAATTTTATGATACTTTTTGCTATTTTGGAAAATTTAATCAGCAAAAAAGAATTTATACATACTTACGGAGTTAAATAGACAATAGACAATAGACAATAGTCGATAGTCGATAGTCGATAGTCAATGGTTGATAGTTGATAGTCAATAGTTATGATTGATAGTTGACAGTTAATGTTTATGATTAACGGTTGATGATAAATCATTTAACAGTTTCTTATTAATAAAATTCTATTTAAAATTTAAATTTTTCCATAATAAAGCCCGAAAAATTGCAAATAATATACACCTAATTATTTACAATAACCTTTAACAAATCATTAATAACTTATAATAAAAAAAGAGTTTTAGTTACTGAAAAAAAGCAGGATTTAGTGACAGACACTTATATAAAAACTTCCGAATGGTGCCCAGGGACGGAATCGAACCGCCGACACAGGGATTTTCAGTCCCTTGCTCTACCGACTGAGCTACCTGGGCAAAAGTGGTGGACTCGGCAGGACTCGAACCTGCGACCAACCGGTTATGAGCCGGTTGCTCTAACCAACTGAGCTACGAGTCCACTCAGTGGACTGAAATTATAACTACTTTTTATTTGAATTTCAAGAGGAAGTGTTAGAAATTAATAAAATTTCCAACACCTTTTTTTAACAGCTGTTTTTGAAGCTCTTTTTGTGAATATTGCTTTAACGACTCAGTTAAAGAATTCAGATCCCCGTTTAATGAGTCAAGGTCTTTTAATACTCCTAACTTATTTGAATCAAATCCGGTTTCTTTAATTTGTTTTTGAATTTTTTCATTCAGCATACTTTGAAGCTCTGATTTTTTTTCAGCTATCTGTTTGTTAAGTTCACTTTTTAAAAGTTTTGAAAACAGTTTGTCAATGTTTGATTTTATCTTAATTTTAAAATCATCAATTTTTCCGTCAATTATAATGTTTAAATTAACTTTTTTAATATTTTTCACTATTCGTGAAACATACTTATTGCCGTTATATTCAATATTTCCCGGTATTAACAGCACATTTGTACTTAATACTATTTTAGACCCGTTAATAAAGCCTTTACCGTCAACGTCAATGTTAACATTATGTAAAACGAATCTGTTATATTTAAAGTTTTCAAAATGCATATTTTTAATTAAATATTTTATATTTATCTGTTTTAAATAAGTAATCTCCAAATAAGCTTTTTTGTAATAATCAGATAAAGAATCAACTCTGATTAAACCTTTTTTAGCCAAAAGAGTCTGATCTGAAGAAATGTTTTTCAGTTTTATAATAAAATCGGCATCTTTTAACGAAGCACTCACATCAGCGTTTTCCAATACAAAATCAGGATATTTAATTTTGTCTTTATATGTAATATATCTGCCTTTAGATCTGACATATCTGTTTTCTTCTTTTTTTGATTTTGAAATATACGGTTTTGCGAGTTTATAATATTTTAATATTTTATTTACATATACCTGAACCTGAGGTTTTAAAAAGCTCTCTGCAAACTGATAATATTTTCCGCTTTTTAATAAATCGTATTTTTTACTAAGTTTTGCGTAGTCGTTTTGTCCGGCTTTTTTAATAGCATTAAGATCATTTATGATCTGCTGTTTCATTTTTGCAAGTCTGTCTTTTTTATCCTTTATGTCTTTTTGCATATTTTGTATTTCTTTTTTTATTTTATCGCTTTGGGCAATAATATTCTGTATATCACCGGCAGATTTAATATTTTTTGCTGTATTGCTTAAATTATTAATTTCTTTTTTTATTTTTTCTATCTGAGTTTTGTCATTTGCCACCGTTTTTTTAATACTGTTGGCATAATCGATAAAATCCTCATAATCTTTTTTAAGCTTGTCTATTTTTTGCAAAGACTCCAGCTGATATCCCTGCAAAAGCTGTTTAGGATCCGGAATACTGATATTCAGTTTAAACTTTGAGCTTTTTGAAGCTTTTGCAGAAGATGCGGACTTTGATGACGCAATTTCTTTTAAAGTTTTGTCTGAGTGGATATCTGTTATTTGTAAATTTTTTATATCAAATTTTCTCCATACAAGATAATTCCACGAAAGTTTTAAATTAATATGTTCTGTTTTAACATCACCGATATACATATTTTTTATATCTACATCCGCTTTAAAAAACGAAGTATTTAATTTTTCTATTTTTACCGGCTTTTTAAATATTTTAGACATTGAATACTGCATAATCATTTTTACAAACGGATCAAATGTCAGTGAAATAAACAAAAATAAGCCCCCGAATATAATTATGAAACCTGCAATACCAGAAACCCTGATAATTCCTTTCTTCTTTATTTCGCCTGGCACAATCCAATTTAAAAATCTGTATTTAGAACAAAAGGCAAAAATTTTTTCCCTGTAAATTTTAATACTTTTATTTAAAACAAAATAAAACAAAATCCCGATTGCAACACCCCAGAAAAATCCTCCCATTACAACGGTGTTGTTATAGCCGCTCCATCTCATAAAAGGCAGATTATAAATAAACTCCCACAACGGCGTTAGAAACGGAGCAGTCAGTATGTAATATCCCGTCTTTGCAAAAACAGGATCAAGAAAATAACCGACAATCGAAAAAACACCCCAGCTTGCCAGATACAGCCCAAAAGGTATACGCAAAATAAAAGCCAAAAAAAGTATACTTAAAGTAAATATATTAAAAAACGGTAAAAATCCGCTTATTAAACCCAGTACCAAAGCTAATGTTATAAACTTTTCGTTATTTGAACTATTTAATTCTCTTATTAACTTGAAAAAAAATCCCATTTTCCACCCTTTTTGATATTATTACATTATTATATCCAAATAAAATGACATCAAAACAATAAAGGACATAAATGAAAGACTATACGTTTAAGGAATTCAAATCGGACCTGCAAAATTTAACAATAAAAAAACCTGACGCCATACTTGCCATAGCAAGAGGAGGACTTACATTCGCCCATCATCTTGCAGAAAAATTAAACATGAGAGAAGTATTCAGTATCAACGCCGTATCTTACGATAAAGACAAAAAACTCGATACTATCAATATTTTTAATATTCCTGATTTAAAAAATTACAAAAATATTTTAGTGGTAGACGATATAAGCGACAGCGGAGATACTTTCATTGAAGTTTTAAAAGTACTAAAAGAAAAATACCCTGATAAAGATTTTAAAACAATAGCTATTTTTTACAAACCTACTTCAAAATATAAACCCGATATCTTTTTTCACGAAACAAACGAATGGATTAACTTTTTCTGGGAAGTTTATTAAAAAGGTCTGAATTTTTCTATAAATTCAGCCGTTTTTTTTAATTCCTCAGTTAAGTTATAATATTCCCTGTATTTCTCAAAATTGCTCCACACCGCTTTATAAACTTTTACGTCCCTTTTTCTTTTTTTGAGTTCTAAAGCCACTGCCGCGTTTATCAAACCTTTATATGCCCACTGCAAATCATTATCAGTTTTCCTTAAATCCTGCCATACTTCTTCCAAAACCTCATGAGCTTCAAAATATTCTCCGTTTATAATATATTTTTTATACTTTTCAAATTCACTCATAACTAACCTTTAAATAATTAACTTTAACTGTCATATAATATAACCCCTTCTTTTTACTATAATTTCAAAAAAGGCTTTTTATGTTAAACATTGTAACCGCTCTTAAAATAGAAGCCGATCCTATTATAAATTATTTTCAATTAAAGTCAAGAAACGGCATTTATCAAAACGAAAATATCAATTTAATAATTACAGGCCAGGGAAAAATTAAATGTGCTGTTAACACCGCCCTGCTGCTTTCAAAACACCGCTTTGCGACTTTAAACATCGGCATAGCCGGAAGCAGTAAACACGAAATTGGAAGAGGATTTTTTATCCATAAAATTACCGATACCGACACAGGATTTAATTATTTTCCGGATTACTTTAACGAAAACAGTGAAGAAATTTATACCGTTTCAGCTCTTGGAAAATATTATACTCTGACAGATATGGAATCAAGCGGTTTTTTTGAAGCATGTTATAAATTCCTTAATGTAAACGAAATCATTTTATACAAAATAGTAAGTGATAAGCCCTCATACCAGCCAAATAAAAACGAAATACCGGAACTTATAAAATCCCATATTAATACTATCGAATCTTTATTAAATAAATTCAAACAAAAAAACAGCTTTTTTGAAGAAATCGACCGGCTTATTCTTGAAGCAAAAACTAAAATGCAACTTACAAAAACACAGGAAAACCAACTAAAACAGCTTCTTACTCTTTATAAAATAAAAAATATCCCCTTCCCCGCTTTTAAAGAAGTAAAGAAAAAAGAAGAAGTTAAAAAGTTTTTAGAATCTTTAAATATATTTTGAATCAGTATACTGGTTGTTTGTATATCAGTTATTAGTGTTTTTAAGGTTATTACGGTTATTAACTTTATTGTACCTGTTAAGATTTTAATATTTTTAAAGTTTTAGTGTCAGGCACCATATGATTTCCACGACTCGGAACTCGTTACTGAGAACCTGGAATATTTTCTCCATTCTCAATTTTTCACTCATCATTAATACCCTCTTTCAACCGCTTACCATCAACTATTAACTAACTGTCCACCTCTACCATCTACTACTCTCTATATACCCATCAACTATTGACTATCAGCTATTTGCTATATCCCTATTTTTAAAAAGCCTATCATTTAATTTAAAATAAACCGGTAATGATTACCAGTTTATTTTTTTCACTTGAGACTTAGATACGTTTACATCCGGTCTGCTCATATTCATATCGCTCGTTCTATTTTCTTCGCTGAATTTAGTATTATTTATAGCCTGTACGCCTCCCCAGCCTGAACCTGATTTTAGAAAATCTAATTTCAGACACGGATGAGTCCTGCAGTCTGTGTTTGTAGGGCTAGGATCTTTATAATCTTTGGCTAAAGGATAATACCACAACCAGGAATTAATCTGCAAATGAACTTTTGCACTGTACGGCAATGCATGAGTAGTATGGAAAACCACTTTTTCCTGCCCGTTTGTTATTGAAGGTGCGCTTGTAACCGTTACATAAGGATTAATAGCCGAATTTAAAGTATGGTTAAAATCACCAAAAGCTGTGCTGTTATGTTCGGTATTTGTCACCCATCCCTGAGAATCTGTCCAATACTGATATAAGAAAGTAGTATTTATATCGTTACTGTAAGCGGCTGCGTTTGATACTTTTATTCTTCCGTATCTGAATGTAGCATTAGCATCTAAAACCTGATTTCCTGTTACATTATCTTCATCACTCATATTTACATCATTTACGGTAAAGTTAAATTCATTTAACGGTTTAGTATAATTTTTTTCAAAGTTTATATATATTTTAAATTCGGCACTTCCGTTATTATCAGTTGAGAAATAAGTTTTAGGAAGATTCACAAGATCAATATCACTTGATAACGTCACATTATGCTCAGTGCCGTTTTCGTCTTTAAATAAAATTAATTCATTTGGATCTAAAGTCGAAGGAATATTATGAGAAATATTCACATCAAAATTTTTAGCATAACACTGTTCATTATAATTCGTAGTAGTAAAGTTTTGTGCATCTTTAGCCTGTATTTTCATTTGAACAAAGCTGGACATATTCAAATCATTTGAAATATAAGTAAAGTTTGAACTGTTGAAATTATGATAAACAGTACCGGTTAATGAAAAATGATCAGGTATTATTTTCACATGAACAGTTACAGGAGTAATGAGTCTAGCCGTATCATTGGTATCATCTTCATCACATTTAGCAAATTCACTGCCGTTAACCTCTTTAATAGTAAAGTTTACATCTCCAACTTGTTTTTGATATTCGAGAGTTAAATTGGTTTCACCGTTTTTAAACTGCATATTATTTATTAAAGCTATTATACCTGTTTTACATCCTTTTGAAATATTTTCATCAGTTGCATTTATTTCAGGAGAAACAGAAGTTGAAATCGTTTCATTGTAATCTGTTGTAGTTTTATTTGTGTAATCAAGAGCACCAATTGTCATATTGAAATCTTTACCGGCTTTTACAAGTGAAGGTATATTTGTGATACTGAAATGATCCGGTCTTATTGAAAAACTGTCTCTTGCTAATGCTGCCTTTGTCGGAAAACTACCAAATACACACTCAAGACATTCATTTGTTACAAAATCATTACCGTTTGCATTATTATTTTTTAAATTACATACTTCTGCACAAGTTGCATTACAATCATCATCATTCAAATTACCGGTTGGACAGTCATTACCATACCCATATTCAGTATATAACTCAGTCAACATTCCCCATATACAGTTATAATTTGGTGTGTTTACTAAACAGTTATTGTTAGTCCCATTTGTTACCAGAGTCCCATCAGGATTTACCAAATAGACAATTCTGTATGTTCCTTCTCTTAAAGCTTTAGAATAAGTGTCGTTAAATTCGGCATAAAGATTATTGTTTCCGCTATCTTTGGTTGATAAAGAAACAAATTCACTTGTCAATGTTGGTGAATTATTAAGTAAATTTAATTTTTGTGAAGAATCTAAATTATCAAAATTTGCAGCAGAAATAAGTTCCACTTTAACAATTCCATCAAATCCTTCTACAGTTTTATTATCATCATCGCTTAATTTTACTAATTTTAAATTAAAATTTTTATTGACTATTTGCGTATGCAATGCATTTACACCCGTATCGTCCAATGGGATTTCATTTTCATTGTTATAATCCATATTCACTACATTAAATGTACCGGTTACAGCAGTATAACTATTTAATGTTGAGTTAAAATCACTACATTTAGGCAAAATGTCATTATAGGTAAACTCATCACTTCCTATTGTATAAATATAATTTGTCAAGAAATTAAAGCTTATATTACCATCACTTTCTATTGTAGTATTGAAATCAATTGTCGCAACATAATCTGGATTAGTTGTAGTTGGTAAAAACTCATTATTACTATCACCTATAATACCGACATCCCATGTTTTATTATTATCACTGTAATATACACCTAAACTGCCATTAGTTTCATTATCATCCAAATGTATAAAATTATCTGTTAATACATTCTTAATATAAGTGGAATTAGGTACATAAGATGTGACATTACTATCGAATATGTTTCTTACAAAAACATTTTTTGCTATTTCATTATCCATATTTTTAACATCAAATTGCACTTTAATTTTACTTCCGACTTTTACCTGTGAACCTGAGGTAATCTCAGTTCCATTTTCATCAAAAAATTTAAGGTTATCATAACAAACTTTAGGAACGTATAAATCTGTTGCAAAAACTACCAAAGAAGGAAAATATGCATCTCCTTTAGAAGTCACATTAATTTTGGCTGATGTGTCACCATTTTTAACTATATTTAAACCATTTGTACCAACATCATAATTATGTATATCTATACCAAAGTTATTAGTTAAATCAGGATCAACATTAAAGCCATTTGTAGTAGAATCAAATGCATTATCTTCTTCATCAGTTCCATCATTTACATTTACATCATTTAAAAATAATTGATCACCTGTATATGCATAATCACCTTCTCCAACAAATATAGACATGTTTGCATTTACATCACCATATAACGGTGTAATAAACCCATTAATATCAATTTCAACATTATCATGCGAACTATCATTATATACAAATTTATACCCATCAAAAATTGATATATTTTTAAAATGTAATGATGTGTCTTTATAAACAACTAATAAACTCCAAGCACCAAATAATCCTAAATCACTATCCGCCCCTTCTTGTGTCTGAATATTTGCTCCTGTCCACCATCCATTAATATCTTTTCCATAAACTTTATGAGTAGAATTACTTTCAAGTGACTTAACTTCTGTAAATGTAGAAAAAGTATAAACATCTCCAAATTGATATGTATCTATTTGTTCAGGATAAATTGTATATTTCGTGCCATTTGGTGATATTAAATATGAAGGATTATTATTAAGCCTTTCTGTAAGTTCTGATAAACTTTCATCATTTCTATCTCCTTGAGTATAAAAACCAACCCATACAATTTCAGCATTATCAGGAATACCACTTATTTCAGCTTTTGATGAATTATTGTATTCTGAATTGACATTAATATAAGATAACGTCAATCTATTATTAGGAGAGGTGGTATTTATACAATTACCATTTCCATCTTTCCAACACAATACACTATTACCAACTAATTTATAATCACCATATATATTAAAGCTCTTTCTCAAAGTAAAATCTCTCTCTCCATTATTAATAACAGTATCACTTTTATAAATATATAAATTATAATTTGAAGCTCCTGTATATGCATATAAATCTAAATAATAAGTAGTACCACTACTTAAATAAGTATATATATAAACATTACTATTATCACTCTCGTCGCTTGCTATAAGTCTATAACTATTATTACTTTTTTCATTATATAAATATCCATCTATATCAGCTGTACTAGATATATTTTCAGTTTTAATAATATAATAACCACTTTCAGATGGAGTAAATTTAAAGAAATCATCACTATCATTATATTCATTAATATTACCGACTATTTCAACTGGCAATGAATTAATAATTTGAGCCGAACTAAAATCATTATTAGGTTCCACTTCATTAATAGTATCAGCATAAACAATTCCTAAAAATATAAATAAAAACAATATAAACTTCTTCATTACAAATCCTTTATATTAACCCTACTTTAATTATACATCTTTTTTATTTAAAACACAAATCAGATACATATTTTAATTAATATACGTAATATTAATGTAATATAAATTAATATATTTTTTGTTAAACTTATAAAAAACAAAAAGGTTTATATTGATTTGTTATATAGAAAAAAATGTTCTAACATTTCCTATCACGCAAAATATAATCGGCAGATTTAAGCCAAAAGTTATATTGATAAACCATTACAAAGATATTTTTAACCGCTCACATCAGGATTTTAACTGGCAAAAGAATAAAAATGTACTTATATTAGCCGAAAAAAAAGATAAATTTTTATATAAAGGTAGCGCTTTTTGCAACAGCAGAGGATATGAAAATTTCTACTATTCAACACAGATACTCGGATGTGTCTATAACTGCGAATACTGCTACATAGGAGGCATGTATCCGTGCGGATATCCGGTAATATTCGTAAATGAAGATGATTTTATCAAAGAAGCCGAAAAACTTAAAAACGCATATATAGCAATAAGCTACGAATCGGACTTGCTGGCTTTTGAAGGGATATATCCTTTTCATCAAAAATGGATAGAACTTGCAAGAAAAAGAGATGATCTGCTTATTGAAAGCAGAAGTAAATCCGCAAACGTTGACAGACTTCCGGATAATCCTCCGCAAAACTTTCTGCTTGGATTTTCACTCTCGCCTGTTGAAATAAACAGATTCGAAAAAAAAGCTCCAAATTTGGAAAAACGCATAAAAGCCCTAAAACTTGCAATCAATAAAGGATACAGTGTAGAAATAGCCATAGACCCAGTAATAAAAACAGAAAATTTCAAAGAAATTTATAAAAACTTTATCGAATATCTGAAAAGCGAAATAGACCTCTCAAACATCAACATAGAAATCGGTGCATTTAGAATGAATAAAGACTTTTTAAAAAAACTTCGTAAAATTCATTTAAGCGAAGTTACATGGTACCCGTATAAAATCAAACAGGGCGAAGCCAGATACAGGGATGAAAAAGAGATTATCGAGTATGTGAGGGAGCTGATAGTAGATAGTTGATGGTTAATAGTAGATAGTAGATGTTTGATAGTTGATAGACAACAATCGATAGTTAATGCTTAATGGTTTATAATTAACGGTTTGAAAATAACATTTAAGAATTTAAATTTTAAACATAATATTTAACAACAACTTAATCGTTAACTTAAAAAAATAACAACAAAACCCTCAGTATAGCGCCAGACACTAAATAAGGATATAAATTATGTATAATTTCTTAATAAGAGAATTAAAAAATAAAAAGGCAATAAATGAAAATACTTCTTACCGGTGCCAGCAGCGGAATAGGAAAAGCCATAAAAGAAACACTTACAGATCACGAAATAATAACACTTTGCAGAAACTGTGATAAAAAAATAGATTTCAATGATATAAACTCATTAAAAGATCTAAAATTTGAAGACGTTCACGGAATAATACATAATGCCGGAACCGGTTATTTCGGGCAGTTTGAGGATATCGGAATAGACAAAATAGAAAAAATGATAAACGTTAACTTTTTAGCTCCTATGATACTGACAAAAAACCACCTTAAAGACATCAAAAAAAACAGAGGGTTTATAATAAACATCTCTTCCACTTCAGCAATCCACCCTGCCCGTCAGGGTGTCGTCTACGGCGCAACAAAAGCGGCTCTGAGGCATTTCGGCACATCGCTTTTTGAGGAAGTGAGAAAATCCGGCGTAAAAGTATGTACTATACTGCCGGATATGACACTTACAAATTTTCATAAAAACACTTATTTTAAACCTTCAGCAGAAGAACTCGCACACATCAAACCCGAAGATATAGCCAAAATAGTCAAAGATATAATTGAAGCGCCGAAAAATATCGTTATGCACGAAGTGATAGTTAAACCTCAGATTTTTAAGCTTGACAAAAGTTAAGCCACTCTTTAGCCTTGCGTCTTAAATCCTCTGGATTGTCGCTTGCAAAAAGTTTAATGGAAGTATCTGCTTTTTCTTTTAAATTATATTCATTTCTAAGCAGTTCTACTATTGCCTGGCCTGAGTGAATCAGTTTGGCATTTGGAAAATGCTTTTGAAAACTTTTTTCTAAAAAAGGATAATGAGTGCAGCCTAGTATCACATAATCAATACCGTTTTTATCAACATCGTTAAAATACAGATCAAAAACCTCATCAACTATTTTACCTTCTGTAATCCCTTCTTCAACCAAAGGAACAAACAGCGGAGTCGCAACCGATATAATATTTTTATAATCAAGCTTTTTAAGCATAGACTGATATTTGTTGCTGTTGATTGTTCTTTTAGTTCCTGTTAACAGAATATTTGCTTCTTTTTCAGCGTTTAAAGCCTTTACGCCGGCTTCTATAACTCCTACAACAGGAAATCCTGCTTCGCGTCTTAATTCCTCAATGGCAACGGAGCTTGCCGAATTACATGCGACAACCAAAAAATCAATATCGAAATTTTTAAGAAATTCGAGAGCTTCGAGAGAATATCTTATTATTGTAGATTCGTTTTTGTTTCCATAAGGAACCCTGGCCGTATCTCCGAAATAAATTATTTCATCGAACAGCCTGGATTTAAGAATTTCGGAGGCTACGCTCAAGCCCCCTATTCCGCTGTCAAATACTCCGCACCTATTCATTTATTATACTTAAGAACTCCTGATTGTTTTTGGTTTTGAGCATTTTTGAATACATAAGTTTAAGCGCTTCTATTTCATCCATTTCCGAAATAATGTTTCTAATCGCCCATACTTTAGCAAGTTCTTCAGGAGTTAAGAGCAGTTCTTCTTTTCTTGTTCCGGATTTAAGCAGGTCAATCGCAGGATAAATTCTTCTGTCTGCAATTCTTCTGCTTAGAACCGCTTCCATATTACCCGTACCTTTAAATTCTTCAAAAATAACCTCATCCATTTTACTGCCGGTTTCAATAAGTGCCGTGGCTATGATAGTAAGACTTCCGCCTTCTTCGATGTTTCTGGCAGCACCGAAAAATCTTTTAGGTTTATGAAGCGCGTTTGCATCAACACCGCCGCTTAACACCTTACCGCTTGCGGGAGTAACGGTATTATAAGCACGGGCAAGCCTTGTGATTGAATCGAGTAAAATTACAACGTCTTTGCCCATTTCTACCATTCTTTTTGCTTTTTCGATAACAAGCTCAGCAACTCTGACATGGTTTTGAGCGGGTTTGTCAAACGTAGATGAAAACACTTCGCCTTTTACGCTTCTTTGCATATCTGTAACTTCCTCCGGTCTTTCGTCAACAAGTAAAACCATTAATTCGATTTCAGGATGGTTTTTAGTAATACCGTGGGCTATTTCTTTTAAAAATACGGTTTTACCGCTTCTAGGAGGCGCAACAATAAGACCCCTCTGCCCTTTTCCGATAGGAGCAAACAGATCCAAAACCCTTCCTGTAAGTTTTGTAGGCTCATATTCGAGTTTTATTCTTTCCTGAGGATAAAGCGGAGTCAGGTTGTCAAAAAGAGGTCTTTTTTTGGCTTCTTCCGGAGGCAGATAATTAATAGCCTCAATTTTTAAAAGAGCGTAATATTTTTCCTGGTCTTTCGGAGGTCTTACCTGTCCCGTTACGATGTCACCCGTTCTTAGGGCAAATCTTCTTATTTGTGTCTGAGAAACATATACGTCGTTTAAAGAGTTCTCAAAATTCCCTCCGATACTTCTTAAAAATCCGTATCCGTCAGGCATTACCTCAAGTATACCGGTAAAGAGCAGATATCCGCCCTGTGCCACCTGAGCCTTTAAAATTTCAAACATCAAATCCTGACGTTTAAATTCCTGAGGATTCTCAACATGAAGTTCGTTTGCAATTTTAATAAGCTCTTCTGTAGGTTTGCTTCTTAAATCTTCAATTGTATACCCTTCAACCGGTATATGAGTTCTCTGTTTCTTATTATTACCGTTATTTGCGGTATTTTGATTTTCGTTTTCCATAAATATCCTTGTAAGATTAATGTAGTAAATAGAAGTGTTTTGGTTTTGCGATTTTAGTTAAAATGAACTGTTTTGTCAAGTTTTAACGCAACCTTATAACCTTAAGAGGATTAATAGGCTTGTCTTTATACGTCACTTCAAATTCAAGGGAGTTTTTCACTCTTGCTATTATCTGTCCTCTTTTTACGTAACTTCCTTTTCTAAGGAGCGGCGAAACTTTTATAAGATTCGCATAAACACTGAATAAATTACCCGGGTGTTTTATAAAAATAACTTTCCTGTCTCCGTTATCGCCTATATAAACCACTTTACCGCTCATAATGGATCTGACAACGGAATTCGGCTTTGTTTTTATTGTAATGGAATCGTTATATATTCTTATTTTGTAAATAGGATCAATGTATGAACCGAACTTTTTAATTACTTTGCCGTATACCGGAGGAATGGTTTTTCTTCCTCTGTAAGTTGCCGTTTTAGGTTTAAAATATACAGATCCCACTTTTTTGACGTTAATCTGAGGGGTTCTTTTTTTAACAATTTTAAGTTCCTGCAGTTTTTTTCTCAAACTCTGCTGTTTTCTTATCATAGAAAGAAGTTTCTTTTTATAGTCTTCTTTTTGTTTTTTCAAAGAAACAAGCTCTTTGACTTTTTCTCTTCTCAGTTTGGCGAGTTCGTTTCTTTTTTTTATCAGAACAGCCTGTTTGGATTTGATATCGTTAATTTTTTTATTGGTGTTTGCAAGATTTTTATCAATTTTTTTATACTGGAAAAGCAGATTTGATATCTGTCTGGAATAAAGCTCAAGCGCTTTTTTGTTTATTTCGCTGTAAATGAGGTCATTAAGAGAATCTATCTGTTTTGTATCAAGGTAATAATTTTGAGAAATAAATTTAATCACCTCCGCTTTTATATCCTCTTTTTTTCTGTTTAAGCCTTTGGCAAGATCTGTCAGCTCGTTTAATGTTCTGTTTGAGTTTTTCAGCTGCTGCTGTAATGTATTGATATCCTTTTGGACGTCTTTTTCTTTTTTATTCAAAAGTTCTATCTGACGCTCTTTTGACAAAATCTGTCTGGCCAGCTTATCCAGCTTTTTATTCATTTTGGCAATTTTATAAGAAGTGTATCTAAGCTCTTTTTTAGTGGAAGTAACAGAAGCAAAGACAAAAACCGAAAAAACAATCAATAAAACTATTCTTTTCATTTTTTCCTTCCGATTACGACTACTATCGATGAAATAAACGAAATGGAAAGACTGACAATTAACAGTATTAAAATTTCTTTTTGTAAATCAAGCCCGGATGTAATATTTAAATCTCTCATAACCGCTTGAAAATAAATTGAATTTTCCATATAAAAAATTATAGCGACAGTAAAAATTAAAGCTGCTATCGAATCAATAAAAGCAATTTTGAAAAGCGCCGCCCCTCTGAACCAGAAAGGCGCACCGAAAAGCTCCATAATATACATTCTTTCATTATGTTCAAGACGCCATACTTCAAGCTGCTTGATAATCAGTAAAAATCCAAGTACCGCTATTATTACCATAAACACGTTACTTGTTATTTTCAAAAGCATTAACAAGTTGTAAATTTTCGTCTGTGAAGAACGGTATGTCAAAACTCTCTTAATATAAGGATAGCTTTTAAGCGTATCTTCTATATCGCTGAGCTTTTTAGGAGAAGGTAAGGTTTTTAATTTAAGTCTGTAAAAATAAGGCATTTTAATTTCATCAAGATTTATGTTTTTAAACTTTCTTTTCATATAATTAAGCTGCCTGGATATGTCAATTTTTTCAATTTTTCCTATATCTTTTATATCCAGATGGGTTATTTCTTTGTCGCTTACTACAACAATTGAATAATTGTTTAAAATATTCTGCTGGTACTGATGAAGTATATCATTAAACAGTCTAAATAAAAATATACTTAAAAGTATAGACACAAGTGCCAGGATAAGGGCAAAATGGCTTTTAAGAGAGTTCATAAAGAGTTCCTTTTTCAAGGTGTATTTGTCTGTAGTTAATATCAAATGTCTGAGGAAGTGAATGTGAAGCTATCATAATAGTTATGTCTTTTTCTCTGTTTGCCATTATAAACAACTCCATTACAAGATTCGCCGAATATTCATCAAGCCCGGAAATAGGCTCATCCGCCAAAATCATAACGGGATCGTGTATTATAGCTCTTGCAATCGCAGCCCTTTGCTGTTCGCCTCCGCTCAGTTCAGCCGGATATTTATCCAGTTTATGCGAAAGCTTTACTTTATTTAAAAGTTTAATAGCCTCTTCTTCGGCCGTTTTTTTATCTATTCCGGCTATCAGCATAGGAAGCATAACGTTTTTTAGAATTGTCCATTCCGGTATAAGCTTATAATCCTGAAACACCACTCCCAGATATTTTCTGAGATATGAAAGTTTCGATTTTTTAATATTGTTAAGCTCTATTCCTCCAACGTTTAAAGAACCGTTGAAAACAGGGACTTCTCCGTATAGGGATTTGATTATAGTAGTTTTTCCGCTTCCGCTGACACCCGTTAAAAAAACGAAATCCTTGGTATATATTTTAAAATTTGCGTTCTTTATTATCGGCTCGCCTTTATAACCTACATATAAATTTTTAGCTTCTACCAGTACACCCATTAAACAGCCTTTTAAGTTCTTTGTGAGCTAGATAATTTTCTTTTATAGGAGCCGGAAGCTTAAAATATTCCGGTTTGTCTTTATTTAAAATATAAATATGTTCGGGCCTGTTGAAATTTCCTATCGTAGCTCTGATAAGTTCGTTATTATCATCGATTTTAAATACTTTTTCTATATGTATTACAAATTTATCGTAAATTTTAGGTTTGAAATCAAGATTTTCAAGCCTGCAGTCAAAAGAAAAATCAAAATCGTCATTAATTTCTTCCGATATTTCATGATTAATCATGTAAATATCATATATGTCTTTTTGCTGTCTTCTCCATCTGTCTTCATATTTGCTTGATACTTCGTAAGGAATGTTTTTTTTGACTTTCAGATCCATTTCTTTAAATTTCATAAATTCGTTAAAAGAATATTCAAAATAGTTATCGCTGTCCGTTCTTAAATGTAAAAAACCGTCTCTTTGCAGCACTCTTTTTGATTCGTTTATAAAATCTTCGTTTATAACCCTTCTATGCGGCTTTTTATCCCACGGGACCGGAAAGTGCACATATATGGAATGCAGCTGATTTGAATTTATCTTGCTCAGAATTATTCTGGCGTCATGGTTTATAATTCTGATATTGTCTATTTTTTCATGAATACATCTTTTCAAAACCTGCTCAATTGACGGTTTGTGAATTTCAATTCCAAGTATCGTTTTTTCCGGATATTTTTTAGCAAGATGTATTAAATGCCTTCCGCTTCCGAATCCGACTTCCACAATATCTATACCGCTTAAATCGGAAGTGATGTCCAAAAGATTTTTATCAGGGATTTTTTCTTTAATGCCTTCTATGTTTTCAAATAAAATTTCGGCTTCATGCAGTTTAACAAAAGCCTTGTAGGCTTTTTTTATTTCACTGACAATCGGTCTTGTTATTTTGTCGTATTTAACAAGTGTGCCGTTTTCTTTTTGCAGCACCTTGATTAAAAACTTTGCACGCTCAGTTTTAACACCTATAAGATTTTCGGCTTTAAACAAAAACTCCACACCGTCAATATTTACAGGGTATTTAACATCTTTTAAACTGTCTACAACGATATGAGGCATTAAAAATCTACCTCCACGCTGTTGGCTTTTGAAATCAGTCCGTATTTATCCACGGCATATATATCATACGTATAAGAATGTTTATGCACTACGTTTTTATCAAAAAACCTGTTGCCGTTTACGATATATTTATGTTCTTTCGCATTAAACAGCCCGCCTTCTTTTTTTACTATCAGATATTTTACCGCTCTGTCGTCAGGACTTGACATTATAAACTGAACCCCGTCAGGCAGGATATTCGTAGAAACAAGCGGTTTAGCAGGTGCGGGAAGAGTCTGTCCCATTACTTCAGGCGTTTTGCTAAGAAGAGATTCCGTATCGTGAACGCTTACTGCGGTTACTTTATAATATTTGGTTACGCCGTCTTTATTTATTTTATCAGTATAAGTTGTCTGAGTTGTTTTTGCTATAGGCGTATATCCGAAACCTAAAAAATTCCTTGTATAAATTTTATAATATTTTGCACCCTGTACCGGCGACCAGGTTAACACTATTTTTCTTGGCAGATTGTTTGTAGCCGTAATGTTTTCCACAACCGGAGGTTTAGGATAAGTAGATACGCTTATAGTCTGAGAAGGCAGTGATTTCAAACCGTCAAACGTATAAGCTATTATTCTGTATTTATAAATTTTGCCGTCTGCAAGGTTTTTGTCAATATATTCAACATTATATCTCGGAGTTAAATTAGCCAAATCTTCCCATTTAGCGTTTTTGTCATTAAATCTTTGAATTATATATCCTTCAACCCTTTCATTTGGATGAGGCCTGAAAATTATTTTTACCATTCCCTTTTGAAGAGGTTTGATTTCAAGCGGAATCACCGGAGCTACCGTAGGAAGAGTTTTTTGAGTAACTTCTTTTGCCAAAGAAGGGATTTTAGCTTTGTTAAACGTTGCAATTCTGTAAGTATAAGTCGTAGAAGGTTTCAGTCCCGTATCTACGTATAAAGTTCTGTACGGATCATTAATTGTCGCAAGCATCGTCCACTTATGTGTTTTATTGTTGTATTTTTGAATATAATATCCGCTCATACCTTTTACCGCGCTCCATTTAAGCGCCATAGCGTTTCTGTCGGGATAAGCGTTAAACTTCTGAACAGCAGGAAGGTTGGGATTGGATTTGGGAGCCGGCTTATTATTTACCGCACAACCCGTAATAAGGAGCAAACCTATCAGATAAAGAGCCATTTTTTTCATTTTCGTATCCTTTTGGCAAATATTTTTTAAAATCATCAAACATTGGTGCAATTATACTAAGTTTTTCACCTCTTGGGTGCATAAAGTATATCTCCCTGGCATGCAGCATTACTCTAGGTATTTTCTGTTCTTTTTTACCGTAAAGCCTGTCGCCTAAAATATAGCGGCCTATAGTTCCCAAATGAACCCTTATCTGATGGGTTCTTCCCGTAAAAAGTTTAGCGGCCGCCAGGTTTTCAAAAATAGGGACAAAAAGCGTTTTGGCTTCCCTGCCGTTTTTTATATACGCCATTTTAAGACGGTTTTTAGGGTTTCTGGCTATCGGTTTGTCTACACACACAGCATCTTTTAACGGCTCGTTCAACAGCATCAGATAATACCTGCCCATTGATTTGTCTTTAAGCTGGGCGCTTAAAAACTCGTGTGTTTTATTGTTTTTGGCAATAACAAGAGCACCGCTGGTTTCTTTGTCGATTCTGTGCACTATTCCGAAACGCTCTTCCCCTGCTATGGTGGAAAGTCTGATATTTTTACTTTTCAGCCAGTCGACAAGCGTCGCTTCTTTAACCGAAGGTGCCGGATGCACTACAATCCCGGGAGGCTTGTTTATTACTAAAAGATCTTCATCCTCATATAAAACGGGGATGTCAAAATCCACTTCATATTCCTGTTCGGAATTTTCGGCATTTTTAAACTCGACTTCTACAACATCGTTTTCTTTTAACTTAACACCGCCTTTTTTTACATCACTGCCGTTTAATTTTACTAAAGAGTGTTTTATAAGGTTTTCAATCTGATTTCTTGATACATTAAGTTTTTGAGCCAAAAACTTATCAACTCTTTCGTTTTTTTCGGAAATAAACCTTTTAATCAACCGTTTCCTTTTTTAAAAATTATATCAAATAATCTCTGCCGTTGATTATTTGTATATTTATACATTGATATAACAGACAACTGTAATAAGCCAACCCAGCTAAAGCATATAAAAAACCATAAACCGGACATGAGTTTTAAACTCTCAACAAACAATCAACCGTCAGCAATTTACCATTAACTATCAACAGTTAACAATCAAATATTTTCCATTTTCAGTGTCGATTCTCCATTCTAAATTCTACATTCTTATGATATAATACCATTTTAAAAAGGCCTTCAATGAAAAGAAATCCAAAAAGAATTTTAATTAAATTTTCAGGTGAAGCATTAGCCGGTGACGACGGCTTTGGAATCAACACAAAAATATTAAAATATCTTGCAGACGAAATAAAGTCTGTAATAAAAGAGGGCTTTGAAGTTGCTATCGTCATAGGCGGAGGAAACTTCATCAGAGGCGTAAGCGCGGCTAAAGACGGAATAATAAAAAGAACTTCCGGAGATTATATGGGAATGCTGGCAACGGTAATAAACGCCGTAGCTATGCAAGAAGCACTCGAAAACGACGGAGTCGGAGTAAGGGTGCAAAGCGCTATAAAAATGGAAGAAATAGCCGAAAACTTCATAGTAAGACGTGCAATAAGACATTTAGAAAAAGGCAGAGTCGTAATTTTTGCGGCGGGAACCGGAAACCCGTTTTTTACGACAGATACGGCCGGAGTGTTAAGAGGAAGCGAAATAGGAGCGCATGCGATAATTAAAGCGACTAAAGTAGACGGTATTTACGACAAAGACCCGGAAAAATACGATGACGCCGTTTTAATCAAAGAATTAAGTTACGACGACGCTCTTAAAGAAAACATAAAAGTAATGGACGATACGGCAATAGCGCTGGCTCGTGAAAACAAGCTGCCTATAATCGTATGCAATATGTTTAAAAAAGGTAATTTATTAAAAATATTAAAAAACGATCCTGATGCCAAATATTCAATAGTTAAATAAAAGGAGAATCATGAGAATAGAACAAATCAACGCAAAAGCGCTCGAAAAAGCAAATTACGACAGATATCTGTTAAGCCAGGCAATCGCAAAAAGAGTAAACGAATTAATAAACGGGGCAAAACCTTTAATTGAACTTCCAAAACCGAACATGCAGCTTACTGAAATAGCAACTCTTGAAATAGCCGAAGGGCTTGTAAAGGTTAAAGAAATTTGAGAGAAGATTTCCTTCATCTGTTAGAAACAATAAAACATATCAAATCTACCGACGAAGCCGTCAGGCTTCTGCTTCTAAGAATCAATACGCCGTTAATTAATGAAGCCATAGAATTTGCCATAAAGGCACATCAAGGACAAAAAAGAAAAAGCGGCGAAGACTATGTAATACACCCCATACTTGTTGCAACGATAACCAGTTATTTCAGCGACGACGAAGATGTTATCACCGCAGCAATTCTTCATGACGTGGTGGAAGACACCAACTATACAATATATTATATTAAAGACAAATTCGGTGAAAACGTCGCAAACCTGGTTGAAGGGCTTACTAAAATAGTTGAAATCAGACAGAGCTCTTTAGTCCCTTCAACATCAAACGAAAAACTTACCAAATCGGCAATGACGTTCAGAAAAATGCTTCTTGCGTCGATTGCGGATATAAGGGTGCTGGTTATCAAACTCTGCGACAGACTGCACAATATGCTCACCCTCGACGCACTGCCTCCTCACAAACAAAAAAGAATAGCGGAAGAAACGCTTGTAGTTTATACGCCGATAGCCCACAGACTGGGCATATCTACGCTTAAAAACTGTCTGGAGGATCTGGCTTTTAAATATCTTCTTCCGGAAGAGTACAAAAAAATAGACGACTATCTGAAAAAACACAAAGAAGAATTCAGACTCAGACTCAACGAATTTACTCAAAAAATCCAAAAGCTTCTTTTAAAAGAAGGTCTTAAAGACTTTGAAGTTAAAAGCAGAATTAAACATTATTATTCAATATTTCTGAAAATGCAGAGAAAAGGTATATCCATAGAAGAAATACTGGATCTTCTCGCAGTCAGAATTATTGTAAACGAACCTATTGAATGTTATGAATCTCTGGGTGTGATACATCTCAATTTCAGGCCGTTAATATCAAGATTTAAAGACTATATCGCAATTCCGAAAGAAAACGGATACCAGACGCTTCATACCACCGTCTACGACGGAAACTCGATTATAGAAGTACAGATAAGAACGTTTGACATGGATAAAAATGCCGAATTCGGTATTGCCGCACACTGGAAATATAAACTCAACACCGCTCTTCCGAATGTAAAATGGCTTGAAGATATGAAATTTGACGAAGACATTGAGGATTTTTACGAACTTGCTAAAAACGATCTTTTCAGCGAAGACATAGTCGTTTACTCTCCTAAATTCGAAACCTTTACGCTTCCGCGCGGAGCGACTGCTCTCGATTTTGCGTATATGATTCATACCGATATAGGCAACAAAGCTATAGGCGCATACATAAATAAAGAAAAAGCCACCCTTCTTACTACGCTTAAAACCGGGGACATCGTCAGAATAGTAACCGGAAACGAAGTTATTCCGAGATGCAGCTGGATAGAATCTTTAAAAACAAGCAAGGCTAAATACGAACAGAAAAAACTATGCCGTCAAAAAGAAAAAGAGATAAACAAAAAATTAGCCCTTGCCATTTTAAAAGGCATATTCGACATTAACGAAATAAAACTGAGAGCCCTAATTAAAGCAAACTATTTATGCGATTCCATAAGCAAAATAGTAGAAGATAAAAATTTCTTAAAAGACGTTGTTAAAAGACTTTATAAGACTATGAGAAAAAGAAATCTTTTATATTTTAAAAACATCAACCTAAAAGAGCATGAATTCGGAAACATTAGAATACTCACAAACAAACAGATAAGCGATATCAGCTTCAATTACTGCTGCCATCCGAAATTCGGAGATAAAATATTGGGGCTTCTTAAAAAAAGAGAAGTTGAAATTCATCATAGATTTTGTAATAATGCCGAAAAAAAAATAGACAAAGCCGTTTTCGTAGAATGGATAAGGAACACCCAAAACAGATATTTTCTCGTAGTAACCCTGCAGAATAAAAAAGGCGAGCTTGCTAAATTTATAAGTTTTTTAAGCCGTCTGGGTATTTTTATTCATTCAATCAATTTAGGCAAAGAATCAAACAACTGTAAAATGGAAATAGAATTTGATTCAAAAGAGTTTAACAATATCAAACAGAAAATAGCAAACGAATACAACATAATAGAATTTATATCGACAAAGGACGCGTATAATGGGTAATAAAGTACAGAACACAAAAAACGGAGAAATTAAGATGGAAAAACATCCTAAATTAAACGAAGCGATGGCTGAAATACAAAGAGGATCAAACGAAATAATAGGTCTTGATTATATAGAAAACCTTGTAAACAGATATTTAAACACAGGTGAAAGATTTACTATAAAAGCAGGATTTGACCCTACGGCTCCTGACTTGCATTTAGGGCACACCGTTTTGCTTCAGAAACTTAAAACATTCCAAAAATACGGTGCAACCGTTCAATTCTTAATAGGAGATTTTACCGCTCAGATCGGAGACCCTACCGGCAAAAGCGCAACACGTAAAATGTTAACTCCCGAAGAAGTCGCACAAAATGCGGAAACATATAAAGAACAGGTTTTTAAAATTCTGGACAAAGACAACACTGAGGTGGTTTTCAATTCCGAATGGCTGAATGCTCTTGGCGCGGCGGGAATAGTAGAACTTACAACAACTTATACGGTTGCCAGAATGCTTGAACGTGACGATTTTGAAAAAAGATACAAAGCGCAGACTCCTATAGCAATAAGCGAATTTATATATCCGCTTCTTCAGGGATATGACAGCGTAGCGCTTAAATGTGATATAGAAATCGGAGGGACTGACCAGAAATTCAATCTTTTAATGGGAAGACAGCTTCAAAAAACATATGGAGTAGGAAAAGAGCAGAGTGTTATTATGATGCCTCTTTTAGTGGGTCTTGACGGTATAAACAAAATGAGCAAATCATTAGGAAACTATATAGGTATTACGGAAGATCCTAATACAATATTTGCCAAAGTTCTTTCTATAAGCGACGAACTTATGTGGGATTGGTATGAACTCTTAAGCGACAAATCAATTGAAGAAATCAATAAACTGAAAGAAGAAGTCAAAAACGGACTTAACCCTAAAATAGCAAAAGAAGCCCTTGCGATTGAAATCGTAGACAGATTTCACGGAAAAGGCGAAGGCGTTAAAGCCAAAGAACATTTCGACAAAGTACACAAACAAGGACAGATTCCTGACGATATTCCTGAATTTGAACTTGATGCCCAAAATATCGTAGACGCATTGGTAAATACCAAACTCGCAAGCTCAAAAAGCGAAGCGAGACGCCATATAAAAGGCGGAGCAGTTAAAATAAACCAGGAAAAAATAAGCGATCAGAATATTGGACTCAAAAGCGGAGAAGAATATATTCTTCAAATCGGAAAAAGAAAATTTGCAAAAGTAAAGGTTAAATAATGAAGCCTCTAAAAATAGGTAAACACACAATAAAGCACCCTATAATTCAAGGCGGAATGGGCCTTGGAATCAGCTGGGACAGACTGGCAGGGACCGTAAGCAAGCATGGCGGTCTCGGAGTAATAAGCGCAGTCGGAACAGGATATTATGAAAATAAAAAATATGCAAAAAAACTGGTAGAAGGCAGACCTCTTTTGGAAAAAGAGTTCTATAACAGAGACGCCCTTTTTAAAATAGTTGAAAACGCAAGAAAAATATGCGGTGACGCTCCTCTAGGATGTAACGTATTATACGCTATAAATGATTACGGAAGAGTTGTAAGAGACGCATGCGAAGCCGGAGTAGACGTAATTATTACCGGTGCCGGACTTCCGATGGATATGCCTGAATATACAAAAGATTTCCCTGATGTTGCATTGGTACCTATAGTCTCTACGGGAAGAGCCTTTAAACTGATAGCTAAAAGATGGGAAAAAAGATACGGAAGAATTCCTGACGCCGTAATCGTTGAAGGACCTCTTAGCGGAGGACACCAGGGATTTAAATACGAAGACTGCTATAAAGAGGAAAATCAGCTTGAACATCTTATTCCGGATGTAAGAGAAGAAGTGGACAAATGGGATCCTAATATTCCTGTAATAGCGGCCGGAGGGATTTGGACACACGAAGATATTATGAAATTCATAAAACTCGGCGCAAACGGAGCACAGCTTGGAACAAGATTCGCACTAACCCACGAATGTGACGCAAGCGACGAATTTAAACAGATTCTTCTTAACGCAAAAAAAGAAGACATCGTACTTATGAAGTCCCCTGTCGGATATCCGGCCAGAGGAATAAGAACAAAACTTATAGAAAAAGTAGAAAAAAAAGAAGGTCCCGCAATTAAATGTATTTCAAACTGTGTTTTCCCTTGTAACAGAGGCGAAGAAGCGAGAAAAGTCGGATACTGTATCGCCGACAGACTTGCGGACGCCTATGAGGGCGACGAAGAATTAGGATTATATTTCAGCGGAGCTTACGCATATAAAGCGGACAGGCTTTTAAGTGTCGAAGAACTTATGAAAGAGCTTACCGGAGAATAATGAAAAAACTTTTCTTTATTCTTTTTTTCACATATCTGTTCGGAGCATGTAACACACAGTCTATAAACACCGCCTATAAAGAGTATTATAAATACCAGCAGCAGTATATTTCTGCCATACTCGACAACAACAATCAAGATGAAATCAAAGCCTTAAAAGGGCTTATAGACTGCGGCAGATTTTTAAAGTTCAATATAAGCGATTATGAAAAAAAACTTCAAAAACTTTCTAAAAATAAAATTAAAAGCAAACTGAATCTAAACAAAAAATCTAAAATCCAGTCGAACACCCCGAATAATAAAACGAAATTTTCAAAATACGTAAAAATTTATTCATATAATCCTCTTAAAATCAGAATTCCCGATAAGAACATTAAATACTTTACGATAAAATCAAAACTTTACAAAAAAGTTATCGACCTTCCAAACGCAATAATCGCAAAGCCGGTATTCAAAAGACTTCCAGGCTCTGTAACGCTAAAAATAGCTCAATTCAATAAAAAAACCGTCAGAATAGTTTATTATTCAAAAAAACGTTTTCCATTTAAATACACTATAAACAATCACATTTTAACAATCAATACAACATCCAAAACGGCAAAAAAAAGAAAAATTCAAAGCGTGCTTGAAAAGCCGAAAGTATACAGGCAAAATAATAAAATAATCGTAATTGACCCCGGACACGGAGGCAAAGACCCGGGCGGTATAGGAATCGGTCACAGAATGGAAAAAATTGCCGTGCTGCAGATAGCCAAATATCTCAAAAACTTTCTCCAGCAAAAAGGATATACCGTATATTTGACAAGAAAAGGTGATTATTTTATACCTTTAAAACAAAGAACACATTTTGCCAACCTTAAAAAAGCTGATCTTTTTATTTCCCTGCACTGCAATATCGCTCCAAAACATATTAAACGCATTCACGGAATAGAAACTTACTTTCTTTCCCCTACCAGAAGCGAAAGGGCGATAAGGGTGGCAAGACTGGAAAACAAAGAGGTAAAAGGGTTAAACTATCTTGACCAGAGAGTTATTCTGAATTTTCTAAACCGAGACAGAATGATAGACTCCAACAAACTGGCTATTGATATACAGCAGGGAATGCTGAGCTCTCTTAGAAGCAGATACAAATATGTAAAAGACGGAGGAGTAAGGCCGGCTCCGTTTTGGGTACTGGTCGGAACACAGATGCCGGCCATTCTTATAGAAACCGGTTATCTTACCAATCCTTTGGAAGCCAAAAGGCTTTTCAGCCCCGCCTATCAGAAAAAACTAGCATACGGTATTGCACAGGGTGTTAGCAATTATTTTAGAAAAAACCCTTAATTTATAAGCTCAAATTCGTTTTTTTCTTTATTGTAATTATACACTTCACCCGTTTCGATTATGTAATACCACCCTATAAGATTAAGTTTTCCGCTTTCGACTCTTTCTTTTACAAACGGATATGTCATTAAATTATCAAGCTGTTTTATAATATTTAGCTGTTCTACTTCCCATTCTCTGAGTTTTGGATCTTCTATATCTATTACCGCTTCTTTTACGTCATCTATAATTTCAAGCCATTTTTTTACGTTAGGCAAAGCTTCTAATTTTTCAGGAGGATAAAAAAGAGCTTTTAACCCCCCGCAGTTGCTGTGTCCGCAGACAAGTATATTATCAACTTCCAAATATTTAACGGCATACTCCAGTATTGAGGCCGTACATTTGTAAGTACCGTCGTTAATTTCCTGAGGCGGCACTATATTCGCTATATTTCTTACAACAAACACTTCCCCCGGCATTGTCTTGGTTATAAGATTCGGAACAATCCTGCTGTCGCTGCATCCTATATAAAATGTATGAGGTTTTTGACCTTCTTTTAATTCCTCAAAAAGATCTTTATGCGCCTCAAAATCTTCTTTTTTGAAATTTAAAACCCCCGAAAAAAGTTTTTCACTCATTTTTCATCCTTTCTATCAGTTGAATTACGGTATCGGCAATTTTTTTAACGGATTCAATATTTACCCTTTCATTTAAGGAATGAGGATTTTCTATTAAAGGGCCTATCGAAGCCATTGAAACGTTAGGAAATTTGTTTTTCAGCACCGCACATTCAAGCCCGGCGTGTATGACTTTATATTCTGTATTCATGATTTCTTTTAATATTTTTGCAAGCTCGCTTATTTCAGGCTTCCAAGCCGGATATTCGCCTTCAAACTCTATTTCGGCTCCATAGCATTTCTGTTTAATATATTCTTTAAGCTCATGCAGCTTTTCATTTGAGTTTGCCCTAAGGGAGAGTATTATATTTTCATCATCGACAATTGCGAGATTTACTGATTTACTCACCACCTGAAACTCAAAATCATATTCAAGCACGCCGTGGGGAAGTTTTTTTAAAAATTCCAGATAATCATTGGAAATTATCTTAATTTCATCTCCTTTTTCGCTTACGAAACAAACTTTGGCCTGAGCGTTCGCAGGAATGGAGTTTCTTCTCTCCCCTCCTTTGAAACTGCAGATATTTTTTACTTTTTTTAACAGTTCTACAATTGCATTTGGAATGTCTTTATCGATATCTACTCCGCTGTGACCTCCCGGAAGAGCGTTTATACTCACACTTGCACAGTATCCCCTGCACTTTTCATAATTTAAAGGATATTTTACTTTTACATCCACACCGCCGGCACATCCTATATAGATATTTTCATCTTCGCTGTCAAGATTTAATAAAAATCCGCTTTTAATCTCTAGGTCTAAATTAAAAGCTCCTATAAGACCTATTTCTTCATCGTTTGTAAATAACAGCTCCAGATTGTCGTATCTTTTCATAAGATACAGCATTATGGCGACACCTATTCCGTTATCGGCTCCGAGTGTTGAGTTTTTAGCCTTCAGCCATCCGTCATGTTCTATTATTTCAATATTCGGCGCTTCTCCCACACATACCATGTCATAATGGCTCTGAAGGGCAAGAAGAGGTTGATTTTTATACGCTCTGATATTGCCTGCTTTATCCGTTTCGCAGCTGTAGCCGCAAGATTCGGCCCAATTTATTATAAATTCTTTCAGTTTTTCAGTATTCCCGCTGCAGTGAGGTATTTTTACTATTTCGTAAAAAATATCAAATATTTCTTTCATTTAAGCTCCTTAAAACGAAACAGTATCATTGTTTCTTTATGATATAATTTAAAAAAAGGCCTTTTTATGAAACTGGTAAAATTTTTCTTATTAATTATGATACCACTTTTTTTTATCGGTTGTGTAGACAAACAGGGCATTTCTTTAAAATATTATCCGGAATGTCATGAATATTACGATTATTACGGTGTATATCATGAAAAATGCGACAATAATATATATAATTTCAAAACTAAAAAGAAGCAGGAACTGCCGCCTGTGTGTTTAGACTGTAACTGAAATAAGCATACAAATAAAAAAGCCGGTATAAGTAGAGAATTTTAGGCTGGATATATTTTATAAAGGGAAAAAATGGATATAAACGCAGTTTTAAAAGAGCGTCAAAAATGGTTCGAATGGAAAAACATCAAACCTATACACCTTAAACTTGAGAAGTTTAAAAATGAAAACTTAAAAGTAAAGGATATAAAGATAGATGATGTCATAGAGATATTAATTGAAGAAAACCAGGAAAAACTTAATGAAATAGAAGAAATAGCCAAAATGATGAAGCCTTGGAGAAAAGGGCCTTTTAAAATAAACGATCTTTTTATAGACACCGAATGGAGAAGTTATATAAAATGGAACATAATAAAACCGTATCTGAATCTTGAAAACAAAGACATTCTAGATGTGGGATGCAATAATGGATATTATATGTTCAGAATGCTTGAAATGAATCCTAAAAGTATTACGGGATTTGACCCGAGTGCGCTTTTTAACCTTCAGTTTGAATTTATCAACAAGTTTATAAAAAGTAATATTGAATATAAACTTTTAGGCGTTGAGCATATACCTTTTTACGAAAAAAAATTTGACATAATCTTCTGTCTCGGAGTTCTTTATCACAGACCCGACCCGGTTACAATGCTAAAAGAGCTGAAAGCCGGGCTCAATCCAAACTCGGAAGTGATACTCGACACTCTCATAATAGAAGGAGAAGAAGAAATAGCCCTTTGTCCCGTAAGATATCAAAAAATGAAAAACGTCTATTTCATACCTACCCTAAAAGCACTTTACAACTGGATAGAAAAAGCAAAATTCAAAGATATAGAATTTATAGGCAAAAAATATACCGACCTTGAAGAACAGCGCAAAACAGAATGGATTGAAGGTGAAAGTCTGAACAATTTTCTGACTGAAGATTTGAGTAAAACGATAGAGGGGTACCCTCCGCCGCTTAGGGTATATTTAAAGCTGAAAAATTAAGCTTCGCTTCCCGCTTTCATCATAAAATAATATACCAAGATAATAAATGCAAATGTTGTAATAAATGAAGCCGCTAATATTGTACCAAATCCCATTTTTTCTCCTTTTTTTTTGAAATATAGTAAAATTATACAAAAAAGGAAATAAATGTCAAAACATTTAACCCATACCGCGGATTTAAGCAAAGAAGAAATATTACAAATATTCTCATATGCCCAAAATTTCCTTGATTTTAAAAAAAGAGAAGACTTAAACGGCAAACTGATTATTAACATTTTTTTCGAAAACTCCACAAGAACCAGAAGCAGTTTTGAAATAGCCGCCAAAAGACTTGGAGCCGATGTTGTCAACCTTGATGTGGCCAAGAGTTCTACAAGCAAAGGCGAAACTCTTTTTGATACGGCCGCAAATCTTGACGCAATGGGCCCGGACGCAATCGTAGTAAGACACAACAGGGCAGGTGTGCCGAAAATTCTTTCAAAATACGTTAAATGCTCTATTATAAACGCAGGTGACGGAGCTCACCAGCATCCTACCCAGGGACTTTTGGATCTGTTTACTCTTATGCAGAAATGGAAAAGCCTGGAAGGTAAAAAAATCGCCATAATAGGAGATATCAGAAACAGCAGAGTGGCAAACAGCGATATAGAACTTTTCACAAGATTCGGTGCAAAGGTTCTGCTGGTAGGTCCTCCCCAGTTTTTACCAAAAACGCATCTTCCGACAACCAATTCTTTAAAAGAGGCTGTTGAATTCGCAGATGCGTTAATCAGTCTCAGAACACAGACCGAAAGACACAAAAACCCTACTTTTTCATCACTTAAGGATTATGCTCAAAACTTTAAAGTTTCTAAAAAACTTCTGGGAGACAAAGATATATTTGTAATGCATCCCGGACCGGTACACAGAAACATTGATCTGGACGACGATATAATGGATGACGAAAGATGCCTGGTATTAGAACAGGTTAAAAACGGCGTTGCCGTAAGAATGGCTATATTAAAACATCTTTTAACGAAAAGATAAAAGTGGATCTGAAGTTTTTTCTAATTGATTTCGAAGGAAATTCTTATATCGAAGAGGTTAAAAACCTTAGGGATGTATTTTTTTCTTTTCCTTATTATAAAAACCATAATTTTCATTCGGAAAAAAAATGTAAAATCAAAAACAAATCTCCTATAAGTTTGAAAAGATATTCCAAGGCTTTCGAATACGTAATAGACGAAATAAAACACGGAAACACGTATCTTTTAAATTTGACATTTCCGACGCTTATAAAAACCGACTGTAATTTACTAGATATTTTCAAATCGTCGCAAGCGCCTTTTAAACTATATTTTAAAGACAGATTCGTCTGTTTTTCTCCGGAAAGATTCGTACGCATAGAAAAAAACAAAATTTACACTTTTCCCATGAAAGGCACTATTGACGCTTCCATACCAGAAGCGGACAAAAAAATACTATCAAACATCAAAGAAATGGCAGAACACACTATGGTTGTAGATCTTTTAAGAAACGACCTGGGCATAATAGGAACAAAAGTCAAAGTTAACTCTTTTAGATTTATAGATAAAATTAAAGCCGGAGAAAAAGAACTGCTGCAGGTAAGCAGCGAAATAGAAGCCACGCTTCCTGAAAACTGGCAGTACAACTGGCTGGATATGCTGAAAAAAATGCTTCCGGCAGGCTCAATAACCGGCACACCTAAGAAAAAAACCGTAGAAATAATTAAAAAGGCGGAAAATTATGAAAGAGGATTTTATACAGGTATATTCGGAATAACAGACGAGAAAACATTTCTGGACAGCGCTGTAATAATCAGATATATTGAAAATCCTGACAATACTCATTCACAATTTGACAATTTAACAACTCATGCACCTCACAGCTATATTTACAAAAGCGGAGGCGGCATAACTATAGACAGCAATATGCAAGAAGAATATGAAGAGCTTATAAAAAAAGTATATATTCCTAATTAAAAACTATTTTATTTCTACCGCTTTTTTTAGCGGCGTATAGCCGTTCGTCAGCAATTCTTATCATCTCTGCCAGCGTTTCACCTTCATCAGCCACACCGGCGGAAAAAGTATAATTAATATCTTTATACGCTTTTAAAGAATTTTTTATTTTGTTCAGAATGATTATAGCTTCCTGTTTTGAAGTACTAGGCATAAAAAGTAAAAACTCCTCTCCCCCGTATCTTATTATTTTGTCACTCTTTCTTACGTTCTTTTTTAATATTTCCGCAAAATGTTTTAAAATTTCGTCGCCTATTAAATGTCCGTATGTATCGTTTATCTGTTTAAAATGGTCAATATCAAGCATAACTATACATTTTGTTTTAAACGAATTAAAAAGGTTTTCAAAACTGGTTTCAAGATAGTTTCTGTTATAAACCTGTGTCAGTTTGTCAATCTGAGAAGACTCTAAAATACTCCTGAAATTATCGTAAATATCAAAAATATTATTTACCCTGATTTTCAGCTCTTCTCTTGTAAAAGGTTTTTTTATATAATCATTTGCTCCGATTTTTAAGCATTTGATTAAATGTTTTTCATCTTTGTTTTCAGAAATTACAATAATCGGAAGATCGTTTATATCATTTTTTTCCCTGACTTTTTTAATTAAATCCTCTCCGTTAAGTGCAGGAAGATTAAGCTTGGTGATAATAGTGTCGAATTTTTTATTTTCCATTTTTGAAACTGCTTCTTCTACACTTGAAGCTTCGGTTATATTAAGTTTTATTTTTTTTAATATTTTCTTCTGAAAAGTTCTGTCTTTTTTATTATCATTAATAATCAGCACGTTTCTTTTTCTGTTTTTGTATAAACTTTTTACGAATTTAACAAGATAATCTATTGTATGATAGTCGTCTTTAATTATATAATCAATAATATATTCAATATATGGCTGCTGTAAAAAATTATCTTCACACTGAGTTAAAACGATTACATCTTTTTTCTTTTTAACCAGATATTCAATCTGTTCTCCCTGAGCATCCGGTAAAACCGTATCTACAAGATATAAATCAAAATCTTCTTTTAATTCTTTCAGTTCGGCAAACGTATCCACACATTTACATTCGGCAAATAAAAGATGCTTTTCCAAATATTGTTTTAAGAGTTTCTTGTAAATAAGACTGTGTTCAAGTATTAAGATTTTCATGACCGTATATTGACTGACAGTTTTTTAGAAAGTATATAACTTTCATCCTTCCCCTTTTTCAAAATTAAACAAAACTTATATATGAAAATCAATTTTACTAACTGAACATTAATTTACTATTAATTTTAATATAAATTTAATTGAAGAAAAATAAAAGAAAAAAGAGAAGGGAATTAGCAAGAGTATGAAGTGATGAATTCATACGGATGCGGTCTTCCTTCTACAGGGATAATTTCAGTTTCATATTTGTAATCGATATATGTTTTAATAAAATCGTCTG
Organism: Nautilia abyssi; assembly: GCF_055388085.1. Lineage (NCBI taxonomy): Bacteria > Pseudomonadati > Campylobacterota > Epsilonproteobacteria > Nautiliales > Nautiliaceae > Nautilia > Nautilia abyssi. The sequence continues at coordinate 982,906 of NZ_AP042376.1, forward strand.
TCATAACAGGTTTTAAGAAGCTGTTAGGATCTTTTAGTTCGCCTTCAACAGCGTAAATAGCTTCTCTTAAAGTTGCAGGAAGAGTTCTAATTCCTCTTTCTTTAATTTCATCAAGAGTAAGCTCGAAAAGATCTTCATTTAGAGGTTCTCTTGCCGCTTCATAAATTTCAAGATTGTTTTTGATTCCGTCAAGTCCCGCAAGAAGCATTACAGTAAACGCCAAATAAGGGTTAGCAGTTGAATCAGGGAATCTGAACTCTGTTCTTACAGATTTTTCACCCGCACCGAAAGGAATTCTGCAGCTTGCACTTCTGTTTTTAGCACTGTAAGCTAAAATATTTGGAGCTTCAAATCCTGGCTGAAGTCTTTTATATGAGTTCATTGATGCGTTTGTAAATGCAGCTACAGCGTCAGCGTGAGCAAATACACCTGCAATATATTTTTTAGCTATATCGCTTAAGTTAGCGTATGCGCCTTCTTGATAGAATAAGTTTTTACCGTCTTTCCAGATTGACTGGTGAGTATGCATACCGTTTCCGTTGTCTCCGTATAGAGGTTTTGGCATGAATGTAGCAGTTTTGCCGTTTAGGTGAGCCACCATTTTAACTACATATTTTAGTTTTTGAACGTTGTCGGCCGCTTCTACAAGAGTTCCGAATTTAACACCGATTTCACCTTGAGCCTGTGCAACTTCGTGGTGAACAACGAATGTTTCAAGACCTACTTCTTTAAGAACTTTAACCATTTCAGCTCTTAAATCCATCATAGAATCAGTCGGTGGTACAGGGAAATATCCGCCTTTAGTTCTAGGTCTGTGACCGATGTTTAGTTCATCACCCCAGTCAGCGTAATCATTCCAAACACCTTCGCTTGAATCTACTTCATAACACTGAGAGTTAACTTCATCTCTGATTACGATATTGTCAAATACGAAAAATTCATTTTCAGGTCCGAAGTAAGCAACGTCACCGATATTTTGTTCTTCCATATATTTAAGCGCTTTTTTAGCGATACTTCTAGGACATTTTTCATAAGGAGTCCCGTCAGTATTGTGTACGTCGCAGAATACTACCATTGTAGGATCAGCTGTGAAAGGATCTACGAAGTGAGTCCCTATTTCCAAATCAGGTTTTAAAATCATGTCAGATTCGTTAATAGGCTGCCATGCAGGAATTGAACTTCCGTCAAAAGGAATTCCGTTTTGTAAAACTTCCTCATCAATAGCATCAATGTCGTAAGTTACGTGATGCCATACACCTTTAATATCAGTAAATCTAAAATCAATAAATTCGATCTCTTTTTCTCTACATTCTTGTAAGAATTTTTTTGCGCTCATTTGCTCTCCTTTTAAAAATTTGAAATAATTATAACCATGTTAAAATATTAAAATCAAAAAATATTGTATAAATTTTAATCAACGGAGAAAAAATGAGGTTTATCGAAACAGTACTTATAACAGAAAAAATAGAAAATATCGAGTTTCACAATAATAGAATGAATAAAACAAGATATGATTTTTTTAAAGCCGCTCCTCTGAATTTAAAAGACTTCATAGAAATACGAAAAAACAAAAGAGTAAGGGTTACTTATTCTAAAAACATCGAAAAAATAGAATATTTCGATTTGCAAAAAAGAGAATTTAATAAATTCAAATTAATAGAATCGGACATCGAATATTCCTACAAATATGCGGACAGGACTAAACTAAACGCTTTAAAAGACGGACGTTACGATGAAATAATTATTGTTAAAAACGGGCTTGTTACCGACACAACAATTTCTAATCTAGCATTTTTCGACGGCGGTAAATGGTACACTCCCAAAACTCCTCTGCTTAAAGGGACAAAAAGGGAAGAACTGCTTCAAAAAGGCTTTCTGCTTTTAAAAGACATTCGCCCTGAAGAGATAAAAAAATATCATAAATTCGCCATGCTAAATGCGATAATAGGATTTATGGAAATTGACATAAACTGTATTAAAACCGACTGATTTGTGTTAAAATTAAACAAAAAAAGGAAACTGATGAATTGGGATTTAACACCTCTTTTCGGTTCGGTAAGCGAAGCGGAAGCTTTTTTAAAAGAAGCGGAATTCAGAGCTATCGATTTCGAAAAAAATTATAAAAACAGACTTTATACGTTAACTCCGGACGAATTTCTGGACTGTTTAAAAGAATATGAAGATATTCTGGAAAATATCGGAAGAGCGCTGACTTATATATATTTAGAATTTGCTACAGACACAAGCAAAGGACAGTTTCTTGCAAAATTTCAGGAAATTGCGAACAAAGCCGAAGAGCATTTGATTTGGTTCGAACTTGAATTTATATATCTTCCTATAGACAAACAACAAAAATTCATCGACAATGCGGGTATTTATAAATACTATCTTCTACATCTCCAGGAAGAAGCTCCTTATAAACTGAGCGAAAAAGAAGAAAAAATTCTTATGAAAAAAGACCTTACAAGCGGCAGCGCATTCAGCAGACTGTTTGACGAACATATAAGCAGACTAAAATTTTTCTTTAATGGTGAGAAGTTAAGCGAAGAAGAAGTATTAAGCAGACTGTATTCTCCTGACAGAAATGAAAGAAAAAAAGCGCAAATCTCTCTTACACTCGGGCTTAAACCTCATCAGGAACTCTTTGCTTATATTTACAACCAGGTTAAAAAAGACTGGAAAATAGATTTTTGTGAAATCAGAGGCTACGACAATGTAGAAGAACCGAGACATTTAAGCAACAAAGTAACCAAAAAAAGCGTCGACGCGCTTATCAGCACCGTAAATGAAAACACGGTACTGGTAGAAGAATACTACAATATAAAAAAAGAGCTTTTAGGATATGAAAACCTATATGACTACGACAGATACGCCCCTATAAAACTTACTGACAAAACACCTGAAATCCCGTTTGAAGAAGCAAAACAGACAGTGCTAAACGCATTTAAAAACTTTTCACATACATTTTACGAAATTGCAAAAAAAGCGTTTGAGGAAAAATGGATCGACGTATATCCTAAAGAAGGGAAAAGAGGAGGGGCTTTTTCTCATTCAGCAACACCGAAAGCACATCCTTACGTACTTTTGAATTATACAAACCAAAGAAGGGATATATTTACCCTTGCACACGAACTGGGCCACGCAATACATCAGTATCTGGCAAAAGACGTAGGATATCTTAATCAGGACACGCCTCTGACAACTGCCGAAACCGCCAGTATTTTTGCGGAAATGCTTCTTTTTGAAGAGCTTAAAAAATCTCTTCCTAAAGATGAACTTTTAGAAATATACGCAGGAAAACTGGAAGATATTTTTGCTACGCTTTTCAGACAGATTGTATTTACAAATTTTGAAAGAAGAGTCCACAGCGAAGACGAACTTAAACCTCAGGACTATAATAAAATATGGATGGAAGAAAATCAAAAAATGTTCGGCCAAAGCGTAATTCTTACTCAAAATTATGAAATATGGTGGAGTTACATTCCTCATTTTATACACTCTCCGTTTTACTGTTATTCATACTCATACGCACAGCTTCTGGTACTTACGCTCTATAACCTTTATAAAAACGGTTTTGAAAATTTCGAAGAAAAATATATTGAGTTTTTATCACAGGGAGGCAGCGTGCCGCCTAAAAAACAGCTTGAAATTTTCGGATTAGACATAGAAGACGAGAACTTCTGGAGAAAAGGTATAGGAGCCGTTAGAAAAATGCTAAACGAATTTAAAGAATTAAAGGATAAAAATGATAGTGAACCTACCCTATTTTAGAGAAATAAAAGAACAGCACGCAAAAGATATTTTAATGATACTTTTGGAAAGGGACGAGCCCTTTTCCGTTCTGGCGCATACTCCTGCGATAAAATTCGATCCGGAACTTCCTAAAAACATAACAGAACAGTTCACTGACGTAATAATGTTCGCTATTGCAAACTATACATTGCAAAGCGCACATATTTCTGATGATAATTTCGTATTTGAAGCCGGGTTTGGAGAAGAAAATATCGGAAGCGTAGTAACTGTGCCTATTTCAAACATTATACAGATTACGCAGGATGAAGTACCTCTTTTTGTAAATGCAGCTGCAACTCTGCCGAAAGAAGAAAAACCAAAAAATCCTTTTGCGGCCAATCCGAGAAACAAAAAATTTATAAAAGATTAATTTTTTACGAAGTTTAATATAGCTTCGATATCTTTTGTTTTTTCTTTGTAAACGATATACGTTTTTCTTTTTAAATTCATACCTTTAATTTTTGCCATAAACAGTTTTTTATCTCTCAGCTCGTCTTTAATAACCATTTTGGAAATTATAGAAACAACCTGTTCACTTGAACTCATAACGGTATATTTCAAAGCGGTAGAATTGTGCACTACACTGATAACATTCAGCGTATCTCATTCAAACTCATGCTCTTCAAAAACATTTTTTATAAAATCCCTGGTAGAAGAATTAGGCTCCCGGCATATCATTTTATAATTTTTCAAATCCGAAAGCTCAATACTAGGCGGCAGTGGTTTATTCGAAAAAACCACAAGTTCGTCGTCTATCCATTCCACGTATTCAAGTCCGTTGTCTTTCTTTTTGGTTACAAACGCCATATCCACGGCTTTTTTTTCAACATCTTCAAACAAAGCGTCATTATTCTTGATTACAAGGTTTATTTCTCTGTTTATCAGACTTTTAAAATACTTAATGCATTCCGGCAGATTGTAATTACCCACGGTAGGAGAAGCGCCTATTAAAAACGGCGTATCCGCATTTCTGAATTCTTCAAGCTTTTTTTCGAACCCGCTCAAAAATTTTTCAAACTCTTTGGCGTATATTAAAAACGTCTGGCCTTCTTTGGTAAGAATAACGCCGTTTTTTTTACGTTCGAAAAGACTTACGCCGAGAAAATCTTCAAGTATTCTTATCTGCTGGGTTACCGCCGGCTGTGAAATACCGAGCGCCTTACTTGCTTTGGAAAAACTGCTTTCTCTGTTTATAACTAAAAAAGTGTAAATTTTATCAAGGTATTTAATTACCATAATTCTCCTCTTCAATTTTATTAATGAGAATTATAACTAAAAATTATAATTATGCAAATACAATAGTTAAAAAAGAAAAAAAAGAATATTTCCACTTAAAAAGGAATATGTTTCAAAATAAATTTTCCGTTAAACAATTATTAATTTTTGCTTTTTAAAAAAATATTCTTTTGGTATAATTAATATAAAAAAGCGGGAAAATGGACTTTTTAAACGAACTTAACGACGAACAGAAAGAAGCGGCCACACATATAGACGGAGCCTTATTAATATTAGCCGGAGCCGGAAGCGGAAAAACAAAGACTATTACGACAAGACTTGCCTATCTTCTAAGTCTCGGTATCGACCCTGCAAACACCCTTACTCTAACATTTACAAATAAAGCGGCAAGCGAAATGCGAGAACGTGCGCTTAGAATGATACAAGGCGGAGCGGCGCACCCTCCTCTTTTGAGCACTTTTCATAAATTCGGGCTTATGTTTTTAAAGCTTTACATACATTTAATCGGAAGAAAAAACACATTCGTAATAATAGACAGCGACGATCAAAAAAAGATACTCAAATCAATTTCTACTGATCTTCCTCTTTCGTTTGTAAGCAAAGAAATAAGTAAATATAAAAACTCTTTTTTAAATGCCGATGAAGTTTATTCCCTTGCAAAAGACACGACTTATAAAAAACTCGCCCATATTTACGACAAATACCAAAAATATCTGCTTGAAAATAATTTAGTCGACTTTGACGACCTTCTTCTTTTAACATACACCATATTAAATGAAAACGACGATCTGTGCAAAGAAATTTCGGATAAATACAAATATATTATGGTTGATGAGTATCAGGATACCAATGAAATACAGCTTCTTTTATTAAAAAAACTCTGCAGAACACACAACAACATATGTGTTGTCGGAGACGACGATCAGTCAATTTATGGATTCAGAGGTGCAAACCACAAAAACATCCTGAATTTCGAAAAAGATTTTGACGCAAAAGTAATAAAACTGGAAACAAATTACAGATCAACAAATCAGATCTTAAACGCGGCGAATTCCCTTATCAGCTTCAATAAACAAAGATACGACAAAAAACTCAAATCAGCCCTCGGTGACGGCAAAGCCATCGAACTGCTGTCAAATTATAATGAAATGGCCGAATCAGAAGCAATAGCAAAACGGATTAAAAACCTTATAAATAGAGGCGTAAATCCAAAAGACATAGCTATCCTTTACAGAATAAACGCCCTCTCACGTTCCATAGAAGACGGACTCAGAACATACGGTATTACCTATAAGCTCGTAGGTGGCATGAGATTTTACGAAAGAGAAGAAATTAAGGATTTAATAAGCTATTTGAGAGTGTTTGTCAATCCAAACGATGATTATTCGTTTAAAAGAATAGTTAACAAACCTAAAAGAGGAATAGGAAAAACCACCATACTAAAACTCGAAGAAGCAAAAGGGGAAAAATCGTTTCTTGAATTTATTAAAGAAAACGATCTCTCATTTTTAAGTAAAAAAGCCGCAAAAACATTAAAAGATTTCGAAAAAACAATCCAGTTTTTAAGTTCTCTCTCAATAGAAGAGCTTCCTGAAGCTATTGAAAAAACCCTGGAACTCAGCACAAGCTACAAAGACGAAGACAAAAGAAGAAACGTTGAAGAGTTTTACGGTATGATGCATGAAAGAAAAGATTTAAACCTCAGAGAATTTCTAAATGAGCTCTCCCTTGAAAGCGATCAGGACAAAATAACAGATGAGATGATAAACGTTATGACAATACATGCAAGCAAAGGCCTTGAATTTGAACATCTTTTTGTAATAGGAATGGAAGAAGGCTTTTTCCCTTTAAACGAAGCGGATATAGAAGAAGAAAGGCGTCTTGCATATGTGGCGATTACAAGAGCCAAAAAAGAACTCACCCTTTCTTATGTGCAGAGCAGATATATCAGAGGCCAGAGAAGCAGGGTTTCGAAAAGCCGCTTTTTAACGGAAGCCGGCCTTATAAGAGGAGAGAGGGTAAACCTAAAAGAAGCTCCAAGCGGAGGAGCATTCAAAGTAGGAGGGCTTGTCAAACACAAAGTATTCGGAACCGGCAGAATTCTCGGTATAAACAAAGCCGGAAACAAAACAAAACTTAAAATAGATTTCGGACACAATATAAGAGAAATACTAAGCGATTTTGTGGAAAAAGCGTAAAATAAGTGGAAAATGGAAAATGAAAAGTGAAAAATTAAAATGTGAAAATATGCTGTTTGTAGCAAACAAACCGATGTTCATAAGTTCAAATAAATTTTTAAATCGGTTAAAAAGAAAATACGGTATTAAAAAAATGGGATTTTCGGGAACACTTGATCCTTTTGCATGCGGATGTCTTATTATAGCCAGCGGACAGTACACAAAACTTTTCAGATTTTTAAAAAAAACACCGAAAACTTATCTGGCTACATTAATGCTTGGAGCTTACTCTCCCAGTTTAGATATAGAAAAAATTGAAAAAATTGAAAATATCGAACCTCTTGAAAAAGAAAAAATCATCGAAACGTTAAATTCATTTAAAGGAATTCAAAAACAGCTGCCCCCTAAATACAGTGCCAAAAGAATAAACGGACAAAGAGCTTACAATTTAATTGAGAATGGAGAATTGAGAATTGAGAACAATATATCTCAAAACGTATACTTGGAAAAAGAAGTTGATATAGAGATATTTGACATAGAACTTATTAACTATTCCCATCCTTTTATTACGTTTAAAGCCAGCGTAAGCGAAGGGACGTATATAAGAAGCCTGGGTTTTGATATTGCAAAAAAACTGGGCGTAAATGGAGCTTTGACATATCTTGAAAGGTTAAACGAAGGAAAATTTCATTATGAATGCGAAAAACCTTTAAATCCTATCGAATATCTTGATCTGGAAGAAAACAGTTATGAAAACGATATTGAAAATTTAATACTCGGAAGAAAATTAAACATAAATGATTTTAAAATTAAAAAAAACGGCAAATATTATGTAAAATTTGATAAATTTTTTGCTATTATAGAAATAGAATCAGATAAAGTATCTTATATTTTGAACAGGATTGAACTATGCTAGTAATATCAAGGAAGATAAACGAAAAAATCAAAATAGGCGACGATATTGAAATAACGATAATATCAATCGACAAAAATCAGGTAAAAATTGGTATAGAAGCGCCAAAAGACGTGCCTATTTTAAGAGCAGAGCTTATTGAGCAGATAACCGCCGAAAATAAAAAAGCAGTGCAGGAAGTCGATATAGACACATTAAAAAATATTTCCGATATTTTTAAAGGATAACAGTGAAAATAAAAGCGCATGCAAAAGTAAATATATTTTTAAAAATAGTCGGTCATGACGGCTTTTACCATCTTATTAAATCAAGATTTATGAAAGTTGCAGATTTATATGACGAAATCGAAATAGTTGAAGCCGAAAAATTTAATATCGTAGGAGACATAAACTGCGCCCTTAGGGAAAACAGCGTATTTAAAGCTTATGTAGAACTTACACAGGAGTATCCGGCAATTAAACCCTGGTTTATAGGAAAAGAGATAAGAATACATAAAAACATTCCTGAAATGGCCGGACTTGGAGGAGGAAGCAGCGACGCAGCAGCTTTTTTAAGACTGGTAAATAAAGAATCAGGTCTTAATCTCTCAAAAGAAGAACTTGTAAAAATAGGTAATAAAATAGGCAGCGACGTAGCGTTTTTTATTTATGACTATGACAGCGCAAACGTATACGGAAGAGGAGATGTAGTAGAAAAATATGACGAAAATCTTCTTGATATTGAAGTATTTACTCCTCCTATAGAATGTTCTACGCCTGATGTGTACAAAACGTATAAAGAAAAATTCTTCAACCCTTCAAATACCGATTTTGATAAAAAAGATTCAGCTGAACTTTTAACCGCTCACACTCCTTCCGAATTAAACGACCTTCTAAAGCCCGCACTGAATTTATATCCTGATTTATATAAATATATGGACAAAGGCTTCTTTACAGGCAGCGGCAGCAGTTTTTTCAAAATAAAAAATTAACCCTCTCCTAAATATAATTTTATCTTATATTAATAATAAATTAATATTATAGGAATATACTTGCGCGAAATTCAATCGGAGGTTTAAAATGCAAAGAAGCCTAAAATATTTTCCTGTACAGCTGTTTGCAGTGATTATGGGTCTTTCCGGACTTACAATTGCATTTGCAAAAGCCTGGCATTTTCTAAAAATAGACGCTTTTCATCCAATATACGAAGCTCTGCTTGTAATTGACACAATACTGTTTTTTGTAGTATTTTTCACTTACATCATTAAATGGATCAAATACCCGGAAGCGGTTGCAAAAGAATTCAACCATCCTATTAAAAGCTCTTTTGCCGCGGCAATATCCATAAGCTTTCTGCTTATTTCCATAGCATATTACGACTATGCTCCTACCGTATCCATAGTATTTTGGTATATCGGTGCGCCTTTACATCTCTTTTTTACTTATAAAGTAATGAAATTCTGGATAGAACACAAATTCGAAGTGGGACAAATCAACCCTGCATGGTTCATACCGATCGTAGGTAACGTGCTGATACCTGTTGTAGGAGTTGACGCCCAGCCGGAAATGGTAAACATTTTCTTTTACGCGATAGGAATATTTTTCTGGCTTGTGCTCTTTACCATAGTAATTTACAGAATGATTTTCCACCATCCTATAGGACAGAGACTTGTTCCTACGTTTTTTATACTTATTGCGCCTCCGGCGGTAGGTTTTATAAGTTATTTTAGAATAACTTTCGGTCTGGTAGATACTGACAGCCTGTTTTTATATTTTATTGCGCTGTTTATTTTCGTACTGCTGCTTACAATGATTAAAAGTTTTATCAAACTTAAATTTTTCATTTCATGGTGGGCATACACATTCCCTATGGCTGCTATTACAATAGCCACAATATTAATGAATTCGGCTTACAATAACAATCTTACATATTACGGAGGGCTGCTGCTTCTTATAATAACAGCCCTGCTCGTAGCCTATGTAACATACAAAACATATATTGCAATAATAAATCAAAAAATCTGTATACCTGAGGAGGAATAAAATGAATAAAAGAAGTTTTATTGGAGGATTAATAATAGGAGCTGTAGCCGCGTTGTTCATAGTTCCGCTGTTAATTAAATTTTCGGCTCAAACTATGCTTTTCAAACAGGTTGTAAGCCCGTATTCTTTTGAAAAAACGGTCAATCTTATTACCCAAAGAATATCAAAACAGCCAGGATGGCATGTTGTAACCGTTATTAACCAGGAAGAAGAAATTAAAAAATACGGCGGTCCGGATGTCGGTAAAGTAGCCATTATCAAATTCTGTAACGCTAAATACGCAGGCAAAATGCTGAGCGACGACGATACTAAGTTTATGGCGGTAAAAATGCCTCTCAGCATAGCCGTATATGAAAACAGCAAAGGCGTAGTAAAAATATCTCTTATGAACGGTTATCTTCTTACAAGACTGTTAAGCGGAACAAAAGAAGCGAAAATTATGGAACATGTAGTAAGAGACATTCAGAGTATTTTAGGATTCGTCCACTTCAGATATTCTATTTTTTAAAAGGCTTTAAGCCTTTTAAGCTTTAAAATCAAACGTTTCGTTTTCTTTTTGCTGGTTATAAAATTTTTTTAAATTCTGGATTTTCTGCATTTCCAAAGACAGCCTCTCTTTTTCTTTTTGTAAAAGTTTTACGGCTTCTTTGATATATGCCTGTATTTCCATTGCTTCTTCTATACTCTCAAATTCAGGATCGTTTTGTATAATCTTTTCTAAAAGTTTTAAGTCCTGATTAATTACTGCTACTTTCAATTTATTTAAATAATCTTTCATCTTAACTGATTCCCGTCTCTTCTTTCCAAGCTTCAATCAGCCCTTTTAACACCCTTATAACGTCGTCTAAATATTTAGTGTCGTTTTCCAGATTGGCTTTTGCCAAAAGTTCTAGCTGATACCCGTATAATCCGTTTAAATAATAAGCGATATCCCCGCCTTTTTCAAAATCAAGAGAGTTGATAAGCTCGATAAAAATATTTGAAGTTTTAATAATATATTTTACTTTGTCTTCAATATTTCCTTCATCTATGGCTTTTTTTGCAAAATTTGCAAATCTTAAAGCTCCTTCATAAAGCATAAGTATTAATTTTTCAGGTCTGTCTATATTTACGTTCATTTGATTATAACTATTAAGAGCTTTATTATACGTCATTTACCGTCCTTTATTTTTTATCTGCTATTGACTGGTCTATTGTCTGCTGTAAAGTTTGACTCTGAACATTCAGTTTATTAATCATTTCATCATACGCTGCAAACTGTTTAGCCATAATATCATATTTAGTATCAAGATATTTGTTCATAGCGTCTATTCTGTCCTGATATCTGTCTTCTTCATCTTTAATTTCCTGATCAAGAAGGTTAAGATTCGAATTATCGCCGGTAATAGTTGTATCAAAATCGGTTTTTAATTTAGTAAACATATCGCCAAAAAGTTTGTTTGTTAAATCAGGGTCTTTATCATAGGCTTCTTTAAATTTATCGGCATCAAAACTGATCATTCCGGTTTTATCCATACTGAATCCTACATCCGCAGCCGTAAAAACTGATGTAGTGGTATACTGATTTCCGTTTAAATCTGTAGCAGTCGTTTGATTAGACATTACAACACCGAAAATATCGTTGCTAAATCTATTTTCAAGCATTGTAAAATCACTGTCACCCTGGAAAAGACCCACATTTCCGGTATCTTTATCATACGCTGTAAGACTCTGAAGATTTGAAATCATCTGATTGTAATCTGCTACGAATTTCTGAATAGCTTTAGTCATATCGTCTACATTGGATGTAATATCAACGGTAGAATCTCCTTCGCTTTCAAGATTAATCGTAACACCCGTAATCAAATCATCCACTGTGTTTGAAGATCTTTCTACCTGAACACCGTTATACGTAAACACGGAATCCTGAGCGGTTTGCAGTCTGTTTGAATTTGTAAAATCAGTGTTATCGTTAAAGTTTGTAGTAAGTCCCGTATCGGTAATACTGATATCGCCTATTGCCTGAAGACCGAAGTTTATAGCACCCGTATCTGAGTTATATGATGCGTTTACTTTTAAAGAATTTCCTTCACTGTCTTTTAAATCTCCGCTGTTTAAAGCATTTATAAAATCACTTACGGTTGTCCCGTCAGCCACGTTCATTGAATAAGTTGTTCCGTTTACATCAATACTGAAAGTCTGATCGCTTCCGCTGTTGTTAACCAAATCGGTATCCGAAGAATATGTAGCGGAAGTATAATTAGTAGCGTTTAATCCTAAATCGTCAATTCCGGAATAATTAAACTCTATATAATTATCCGCTCCGGTATCATTCGCTTTTAAAACAAGTTTATACGGATCGTCTCCTATACCTGTATCGATAATAGAAGCGGTAACTCCGGCATTTGCGTTGTTAATGGCATCTCTTAAATCTTCCAAAGTGGCTCCGGCAGGGACAGAAATTGTTGTTTCAGTCCCGCCCGTTCCTATAGTAATGTTTTGAGAAGTACCGGAACCGTTTATAATAGAATCAGTTGACGCATAACCTTTAGACTGATATACGTCGTTTTGCGCAAGCTGAGAAACATTAATATCAAAACTCTGAGGCTCAACCCCGTCATTAGCGGTTACGCTTACGCTGCTTCCGTTTACAGTAGTATTTACCTTTGCAAACAGTGTACCGTCCGCTAAATCCAAAATATCCGTTTTAACGGTAGATCCTATTGTAATAAACTGTGATAAAGCACTCTCTTTTTTCTTTAACAAATCAAGCTTATCTTCAAGAGGTTTTACCATCATATCTTGATCTGCTTTTTTTAATTTATCAATAACGTCGTAACTTAACACCCCGTTACTTCCGGCTCCCAATGAACTTAAAATTCCTAAATCTGCCATTTCCTATCCTTTCTTGTCAAATAGTAATCCTACTACTTCTCTCATTTTTTCCATTAATTCCAATGCTTCTTTCGGAGGATACTCTCTTATAACTTTATCGCTTTTAGTATCCACTACCTTTACGGTCAGTTCGTCAATTTTATCGTTAAAATGAAACTTAAGCGTCGTATTAAGAGGGTTTAACGCTTTATTCAGCTCCTCTGTAAGCTTTTGCAACTCTTTTTTTAATTTGTTTTTATCCTGTGATTCGATTATATCATGCTGTTCGTTAGATAATTTATTTACTTTTTCTACCTGCACGTGTTTCGTGCTGTTCTGATTTGTAATATTATCTAAATTCTGCGTTTTTTGAGCTACGTTTTTTATATTGCTAAAAACGTCCATAACAAACCCCTTTTTTAATCTGTAACAATATCGTCAAAAATATAAAATAATTTAATTTTTTGATAGAATTTCTTAAAACTATTCCCGAAGGTTTCAAATGCAGTATAAAATAAAATGCAATTCTCCGCTTTTACAACATACACTTGAATATTTTTTAAAAGACAGTTTAAGCGAAAACGGTATAATTATTACCGACAATCCGGATATTGACGGAATATTAATCGGAAAAGACATTAAAAAGCCTTTTACCAAAACAACACTTTACATGCAGCTGGAAAAACAGATGCCTGTAAAAACAGAAAGCCTGGAAGAAAAAATAGACAAAGCGTTTGAAAAATTCAGGGAAGAACTTTTAGAAATATTAAAGGAGTACGATGGAAAAAAGTAACATAAAAATTATCGGCGGCAAATACAGAGGCAAAAAACTTTATATGGGAAACAAAGAAGTCACAAGAAGCACCAAAAACATACTTAAAGAAAGCGTTTTTAACACCCTGCAGTGGGAAGTGCCGGATTCCACATGGGTTGAAATGTTCAGCGGTGTCGGAAGCATAGGCCTGGAAGCCGTAAGCAGAGGTGCAAAAAAAGCATATTTCCTGGAAAAAGACCCGGAAGCTGCAAAAGTTTTGAAAAAAAACATCGATTCAATGGATCCTGAAAAATGTGAAATTATTTTGGGAGACAGTTTTGAAACTGTATGGGATGTAATTGAAAAACTAAAAAGAGACAGGGATAAAGCGTTTTTCTATTTCGACCCTCCTTTTGCAATAAGAGAAGGCTATGAAGATATTTACGAAAAAGTTAAACAGCTGATAAAACAGCTTCCAAAAATCAATGTTGAAAAAATTTTAATAGAACATCAAAGCGATTATGACTTCCCTGAAGAACTGGGATTATATAAAAAAATCAAAACAAGAAAATTCGGAAAAAGTTCCGTAACTTATTATGAATAAAGGAAACATCATGAATAAATTATTATGGATACCATTAGCGGGAATTGTATTTTTTACTGGATGTGCAACTACTGCGCAGCAGCAAAACGTAAAACCTATAAGCTTTAAAAGCATAAGTCTTCTTGACAAATACGGCGTAAATGAAAACGCATTAATGAAAGCTGGCAAAAACGCATATATTTTTATTATTCCGGATCCTAACGGCACGGCAATATATAAAATTGACAAAAATTACAATCTGATATGGAAAAAAGTCACTCCGATACTTTTAGATGCCGTTAAATCGGAAGTAAAAAACGGCAAACTCTACATACTCGGATATGACCAGAACAAAAACAGAGTCGCATTTTTAGAATACGATTTAAACGGAAAACTTGATAAAATAACTTATTACGGGAAAAAATACGATCTTGCAAGAGACTTTATAATGATAAACGGCAAAACATATGTAGCCGTTACACAATACTCGCCAAACAGCAACTCTGATATTGTAATTTATTCCCAAAACAATAAAGACATAACACTTTCAACACCGAATATGGATGACGTAACATTTATAAAACCTTATAAAAAAGGTATTTTAATCATAGGCACAACACAAAACACTTCTCAAGACGTGATTATTGCTTACAAAACACTTGACAATAAAACAGTTTGGGCCAAATCAATAGACCTGGGAATGGATGAAAAACCGGAAAGCATAGAAATAAAAAACAATGAAATAATCTTAAAAATCCTTTCTACCGACCATATGGGTGCAGAAAAAGAAGTCACATTCATTATTGACGAAAACGGAAAAGTAAAAAGTGTAAAAAAAGGTATAGAATTTAAACAGCTGCCTGTTAAGTATAGGACGTAAATGAACCTGAAACAGGAATTTTACGCCCATAATTTTTCTTCTTTCGTTTTAGAAAACAGACCTTTTTTTAAAAGTTACAGGGAAAAATTCGCCGGCATACTTAGTGAATATTTAAACAGACTTACCAACAGCAGATTTACAACGGAAGAAATAGAGCACTTTTACGACATGCTGTTTATTTCTCCGTTTTTCAGTAAAAATACCGTTAATCCCTCTAAAGACATGGCTTTAATATACAAATTAAACGACTACGATATAGATTCCTCTTTTAT
The DNA here is from genome assembly GCF_055388085.1 of Nautilia abyssi. Classification (NCBI taxonomy): domain Bacteria; kingdom Pseudomonadati; phylum Campylobacterota; class Epsilonproteobacteria; order Nautiliales; family Nautiliaceae; genus Nautilia; species Nautilia abyssi. Next base: position 998,387 of record NZ_AP042376.1, read on the forward strand.
TTTAAACAAAATGTTTCTTATTTTAAGCAACAGTTATATTAAGTATTTAATAAAAAAGAAAAATTCAGTCTCAGAACTTAAAAAAATGACTATGCTGCTGGATTTTTACATAAAATACATCGAACTTCACAAAAACATTGAAGAGGACATAACTACAAAAATTCCAAAAGAAATAAAAGAAATTTACATCAACAAAAAACCTTTAAACCTGTTTACGATTTACAAAGGTATCCCTATAGCTCATAAAACACATATTCTTTCTCTTGACGAAGAAGAAGGCATTATTAAAGTAACGGCAAACAATTACCAAATCGTAGCGGCAAAATTTCATAAAGAAATATTTCTTCTTGAAAACGATAAAGAATACAGTTTCAGAGCCAATATAAAACATTTTGTCGTACATAAAAAACAGATGTATCTGAACAATATAGAAAAAGTACACAGAAACGCACCTAAAAGAAGCTTCATAAGAGTTCAGCCAAAAGAAAAAATAGAAGTTGTTCTGAAATACGGCGATAAAAAGCTTAAAACGGAACTGTATGATATTTCTTTAAGAGGCTTATGCGTTTTAGGACCTATGTCTATACTGAAAGTATCTGATATAGTTACTTTGGAATTTATACTCCATATGGACAAGCCTTATCTTATCGCAACGGAAGGTGAAATCAAATCAATTACCAAACTTGATTCAAAAACATACAGATATCACATACATTTCGAACTTCCGACTCATTATGAATATATTCTCTCAAAATATATTACAAAAAGGGAAAAAGAGATCGTAAAAGAGCTTAACGCCTATATTTCAAAAGAATTTATCGCTCTTAACGAATAAAACTCTTTTTTGTATTCTTTAAACCTTCCCTCAAGAATCGCCTCCCTGATTTCTCTTACGAGATTGAGATAATAGTGCAGGTTGTGAATACTTGCAAGTCTGAAATACGTAAGCTCTTTTGCCTTAAACAGATGATTAAGATATGCCCTGCTGAAATTTCTGCACGTATAACAGTTACATTTCGGATCAATAGGTGAATCGTCAAGTTTGTATTTTGCGTTTTTAATTCTTAGCGTTCCGAATGTTGTAAACAGATAACCGTTTCTGGCGTTACGTGTCGGCATTACGCAGTCAAACATATCCACCCCTCTCTCAACCGCTTCTATGATATCCTCCGGTGTTCCGACACCCATGAGGTATCTTGGTTTGTCCTGCGGCATATATGGAGTCGTAGCTTCAATTGTATCGTACATCAGCTGATTTTCTTCCCCTACACTGAGCCCTCCTATGGCAAATCCGTCAAAAGTATGTCCTTCATACTCTAAAGAGACAAGACTCTCGGCACTTATACGCCTGAATTCAAAATCCGTACCTCCCTGGATAATCGCAAAAAGATTGTTTTTTTTACCTTTTTTTACATGATGTACAAGACTTCTGTAAGCCCACTCAGTCGTTCTTTCAATTGATTTTTTAATTCTCTCTTTAGTATTCGGAAGAGCTATCAAATCATCCAAAACCATCATAATGTCGCTGTTAAGGTTGTACTCTATATCTATAACCTTTTCAGGTGAAAAAAAATGTCTGCTTCCGTCTATATGGCTTTTAAACCATATTCCCTCATCCGTAAATTTTACGTTATCTCCTAGACTGAACGCCTGAAAACCTCCGCTGTCTGTTAAAAAACTTCTTTTATAACCGCTGAATCCGTGAAGCCCTCCGAGTTTTGCGACGGTTTCATCCCCCGGACGGAGATAAAGGTGATACGTGTTTCCGAGTATTATCGGCGCATCAAGTATTTCCGTCATATCTACGGCATCAAGGCTTTTTACGGCTGCCGCGGTTCCCACAGGCATAAAAATCGGTGTTTTTATTTCACTGTGGGCTGTTTTTATCGTACAGGCTCTGGCATTTGAGTCTGTTTTATCTATTTTAAATTCCATTTAATCCCTTTAATTATAATCAAGCTGAAAGCTCAACAAGATATATCCTATATTGTCTTCATTGCCCTAATTTTTACTTTGCACCAATGCACATACTTTTTTTTCAAGAGTATATACCCTGCAAGCTTTTTCACTTTTCACTTTTCATTTTTAACTTTTCATTTCCCATTCGTATGATATAATTTTATGAAATTTTATCAAAAGGAACTGCTTGAATAAAATATTAGTATTTGCAGGCTGTCAGGAAGCGACTCTGCTTATTAAAAAAATTTCGGATAATTATTTAAATCTGGGCGAATTTCACATAATATACGAAGAAGACGAAATCAAAAACGGATTTAACGAAAAAGAAAACCTCTTTTTTTATAAGATAAATTTTTATGCATACGAACTTTATAAAAATCTGCTTCATAAAGAAAACCTCAATAAAATAGTTATACTCGTTAAAAATAAAAAAGAAGCCGAATTTATACTGAAAAATTCCCTTGATAAAAAAGTTCCTATTTTATTCGTAAAATTCTGGCTAGATTTTGAAATACCTCAGCAAAACAATATAGAAATTATCGATATACCTGAACTTCTGACAAATAAAGTTATCGATTTCCTTCCCGGCGTTCCACTTTTTGCCAGGGATATAGGACTGGGAATAGGAGAAATACTGGAAGTTGAAGTGCCTCCCCACTCTCCATTTGTATACCTGCATCCAAGCAAACTGGAAAACAAAGAGGCAAAAATCGCCGCCATTTACAGAAACAACGAACTGAGACTCATAAACGAAAACACTATGATACTGCCAAACGACAAGCTGCTGCTTGTAGGAGAGCCTGAAGCCCTTAAAGACCTTTTTAATAAAATCAAAAAAAACATAGGCGCCTTTCCGCAGCCTTACGGACAAAATATATACCTGCTGCTTGATATGAAAAACATGGAACAAAAAGAGATATCGGCTCTTTTAAAATCAGCTCTGTTTTTACACAGAAAACTTAAAAACAAAAAACTTATTATAAAAATAATCAATCCTTCCATCAATAATCAGATTTATAAACTCTACAAATTCAACAATATAGAAATTCTTTCCGACTATTACGAAACATCATACAAAGAATGCCTTAAAAAAGACGTAGATACGTATAATATCGGTCTTATCGTAACAAACAACGAATTTTTCTTTAAATATTCAACATTTTTCTATGATATTAAACTTCCTATTTTCAAAAAAGGCGAAGAATCAATAAAAAAATGCAAAGGAATTAAAGTACTGCTGCAGGAAAACGAAATCAAACCTATAGCATCTGTAATATTCGACCTTTCATTTCAGCTTGACAAACCGTTAACGTTCATAGACGGTGACCCGGAAAACACACACACCGAACTAATTGAATATCTTACGAATTTTGCAAAACTGTTTAATTTCAAAGACGTACACATTGAAAAAACAAAAGATAATCCGATATTTGAACTGAACAAAGAAGACAATCAGTGCATTATTTCGCCGTTTACTACAAAACCGGTGCCTAAACTGTGGCAGGTTTTAAATCCTAAAATGGAATATTCATACCTGTTTTTAAACAAATTCAATCAATTTTTAATACCAGTAAAATAAGGACAGCAATGAAAGTACACATCAAAACGCCAAATAAATCATACGACATACTGATACAGCAGCTTCCGGAAATAACTTTGGATAAAAAAGTAGCCGTAATAACAAATCCTACGGTAGCCGGTTATCATTTAAACTATCTTTTAAACAGATTAAAGGCAAAAGAGCTTAAAATCATCACTATTCCGGACGGTGAAGAATATAAAACAATGGAATATATTACATATGCTCTTGACAGGATGTTCGACGCAAAATATGACAGAAACAGCATTGTTATAGCATTCGGAGGCGGAGTTATAGGAGATATGAGCGGCTTTGCAGCTTCGATCTTTTTAAGAGGAATAGATTTTATTCAAATCCCTACTACCCTGCTTTCAATGGTTGACAGTTCTGTCGGAGGAAAAACCGGAATCAACAACAAATACGGCAAAAACCTCATAGGTGCGTTTTACCAGCCTGAAGTCGTATACATCGATACACATTTCCTATCAACACTGCCGAAAAGAGAGTTTGCGGCAGGTATGGCAGAAGTTATTAAAATGGCGGTAATGTTTGATAAAGACTTTTTCGAAAATCTTGAAAAAGAGACTCTTAAGATAGAAGAAATAATAAAAAGGTCGGTAGAAATCAAAGCATGGGTCGTTAACCAGGACGAAAAAGAAAAAGGCATAAGAAGCGTTCTTAATTACGGACATACATTCGGACATGTCATAGAAAACCTGACAAACTACAAAACATACCTGCACGGTGAAGCAGTGGCTATAGGTATGGTGATGGCAAACGAGCTTTCGGTAAAATTAGGCCTGCTAAGCGAAGAAGAGGCGTTAAGAATTAAAAAACTGCTTGAAAAACATTTGCTTCCGACTTCATACCAGATAAAAGATGTTAACGAATTTTACGAGCATTTTTTTGCAGACAAAAAAACGCTTGATAATAAAATAAAATTCATAATTCCCGAAAAAATCGGAAAATACAAAATAGTAGAAAACATAGACAGACAGATTATATTAGAAGTACTGGAAAAGTTCGCTAAATGAGAATAATAGTTTTTTTATTATTCTTTTTATCCCTGTTTGCAAATACAAACGATACCAACATTACAGCTTTGAAAACAAAAAAGCAGAATATTTACGAACTGTTAAAAAAAGACGAATTTTTTATTAACTATCAGTCTTATTTAAATTACAAAAAACTTCAAAACAAAATTTATACGCTTGAAAAACTTGCAAGAAGAAATCCGGCTAAATATAAAAACAAACTTGACCAGCTAAAAACAGAGCTTGAACTGCTGAGTAAAAACAGAAATATATTTACAACGCTTATAAAAATAAAGGAGCTGCCGAAACCTCCCGTCGTAAACAACCCTTTTCAGATATTTAACGCATTGAACTATGAAAAAGAAGTAGACAACGTAATAAATGAAAACTTTAAAACATATGAATATTTCAAACAGACTTTAAATATGCTGCTGCAGCTTGATAAACTAAATAAAAAACTGAACATAAAAGACAGCGAGCTTAAACAGACGATTCAGGATTTTATAGTAATAAACAACATCTATAAAACAAAACTTAAAACCCTCGAAGCCGAATCCAAAATATACAAGCAGAAAGTTAAAAAAGAGATCAATAAAGAAATCAATAAACTCATATCCCTTGTAATTTCAATAGCAATCAGTATATTTATTTTCATGCTTATAAAATTAGCCGTGAGAAAATACGTAAAAGAGGAGTCTTTTTATTTAACTAATAAAATACTAAACTTCATAAACGCTACAGTCATCCTTATTATAATTTCATTTTTCTATATTAATAACGCAACTTATCTGATTACCATTGTGGGATTTGCTTCAGCAGGTATTGCCATCGCTATGAAAGACTGGTTTATGAATATCTTCGGGTGGTTTGTGATTATGACCAGCGGAAACTTTAAAGTCGGAGACAGAATAAAAATATATCTTCAAAACGGCCAGGTAAGAATAGTGGGAGATGTTATAGACATTACCATGACCAGAATCGTAATTTACGAAGACGTAACTCTTACAACTTACCTGTATAACAGAAGAGCCGGAAGAATCGTTTTTATTCCTAACAATATAATATTTACAAACCCGGTTTTTAACTACACCCATCACGGAATGTCAACGGTATGGGACGGTATAGACATTACCATTACGTTTGATTCAAACCATAAAAAAGCCGTATATCTTGCAAAAGAAATAGTAAGCAAATATTCAAAAGGTTATACCGACATAACCAAAAGAAGACTTCAAAAACTAAAGTCGGAATACCATATTAAAAACGCAAACGTTGAGCCCAGAATTTATACATTTATAGAAGACAACGGTATCAGAATCAGCTGCTGGTATCTTAACAATTATACGCCTCTTAATCTTAGAAGCAACATTTCTGCGGAAATAATCGAAGCTTTCAATAACGAAGAAGATATAACGATAGCATACCCTACATACACAATAGTAAAAAGAGGAGAACATGAAGAACCTGATAAAACTGAAACACCTGTATGATCTAAAAGCCGCCGGAGAGGAATATTTTGAAGGTTTTCATTCAAAAGAAACGGAAGTCAAAATGCCTAAACAGCTTGACGAGCTTAAAAAAATATGTCTTAATTGCACACTGTGTGATTTAAGCAAAACCCGCACGAACGTTGTATTCGGCGAAGGCAACCCAAATGCCGATTTAATGTTTATCGGTGAAGGTCCCGGAGCCGAAGAAGACAAAACCGGAAGACCATTTGTCGGAAGAGCCGGCAAGCTGCTTACCAAAATAATTTTAAATGTGCTAGAATTAACGAGAGAAGACGTTTATATAGCAAATATAGTAAAATGCCGGCCGCCGAACAACAGAGTGCCGAGTATAGAAGAAGCCCAAACGTGCAAACCGTATCTTTTAAAACAAATTGATATAATAAATCCTAAAATTTTGGTTTGTCTGGGAAAAACCGCTTTTATGTATTTAATGAACAGCGATATGCCTATAAGCAAAGTAAGAGGCCAGATATTCGAATTTAAGGAGAAAAAAGTGATACCTACATTTCATCCGAGTTTCCTTTTAAGAAACCCGTCAGCTAAAAAAGAGGCTTATAAAGACTTCCTGCTAATAAAGAGTATGTTATGATGAAAAAACTGTTAATAACAGTATGTGCGGTATTTTTAAACGCACAGCAGTTAAATTTCGAACTTCCAAACGATATAAACACAACTTCGGCCGAAACAAACAAAACCGCCGTAATTGCCGAGAGTAATGAAACAAATGTATCAGATACGAATATAACTGCAGAAACAAACACAAGCGCGGAAATAAACGAAACCAACAATACCGCTATTGTAGACGTAGAAGATTTCAACGACACTTATGTCTCTTTTAATTCAAAAGCCTCTTTTGCCGTGGTTATTAACAAACAGAGATTTTTTAAATTTATTCCTTCTTTAATGAACGCCCTGAATGCATATTACGCCCAAAAAGGAATAGATTACAATATTACCCTTTATAATATAGACACAAATCTTTCAAAAATAAAAAGCAAAGACATTATTTATTTTACAACAGACATAAACCAGCTGTCTAAATTAAAAGACTATAACAAAACCTTTTACCTGCCGTTAATCAATAAAAACGAAACCAACATAACGGCTAAAAACATCTATTTCGGCTCAATCGATTTCAAAGACCAGATACAAAAACTTACTTCGTTTATTGACGATAAAACGGATGTAATAGCTGACCATACTCTTTTATCAGACAAACTGCTAAATTACGAAAAAAATCTGACGTATATTCATACCGTATATCATTTTCCGAATATTTATTATCAGGATCTGAACAATTCTTTTGTAATATTTAATACAAGCGCAGGAAAAACGGCCCAGGTTCTTTCAACCATTACGCAAAAAGAAATCCAGACCAAACTGACTCTAACACCGCAGCTGGGATATAACCCTTTAATGATTGTACTGACCCAGCCGGCTGACATTCAAAAACTGCTTATTGCCAATTCCATAATTCATCCTCCTTTGATTATCAATGAAGATGCTTCTTTGCTTAATTCAGATATAAGATACAACTGGATGAATTACGCGGCCTGTATTTTTGCCAACAAAATATACAACAAACAAAATTCAGAAGACCAGTTTTATATGAACGACTTTAACATATATATATTTAACAATCAGATAAACTATAAAACAAAACTTTACAGAATAATAGACGGGGCTTTTAAACAGGTTGAATAATTAAGTTGTGAAAATAATTATCACTTCACAACTTACCTACTTCACAACTTAACCACTTTTTTTATGCTATAATTCCGCTTAAAAAAGGACACTAATGGCAACTTACGTTATCGGGTTCCCAAGAATCGGTGAGCAAAGAGAACTTAAAAAGGCACTAGAGGCATATTGGGCTGGCAAAATTTCTGCACAGGAACTTCAAAAAACTGCAAGCGAACTTAGAAAAAGACACTGGACTTATCAAAAAAACGCGGGTATCGATCTGATCAGTATTAACGATTTCAGTTTTTACGACAATATGATTGATGCAATGACAATGCTAAACGCTATTCCTGAAAGATACAACGATGTTAAAAACTGCATGGACAAAAACTTTGCGGTAGCAAGAGGTGATGCAAATCACAAAGCAATGGAAATGACTAAATGGTTCAATACAAACTACCATTACATCGTTCCTGAACTTGACATTAATATGGATTTCAAAGCAAGTATCGAAAAAATCAAAATTGAATACAATGAAGCAAAAGAGCTTGGAATTAATGTAAAAGTTAACTTCGTAGGACCAATTACATTCGTAAAACTTTCTAAAATCGTTAACGGCAGCGAAGATGAAATAATTGAAAAACTGCTTCCTGTTTACGAAGATTTAATCGCTCAAATCAAATCACTTGACGAAAACATCACTATCCAGTTTGACGAGCCTTATTTCGTAACCAACCCTAGCGAAAAAGACCTTCAGACACTTAAAAAAGTTTACGACAAATTAGGAAGCCTTGCCAATATTTTCGTAGCTACTTATTTCGAACATTCAAACGAAGCAAACGAAGTGCTTGCGACTACTCCTATTAAAGGTATGTTTTTAGATTTCGTTGCAGGAAATGAAAACAGCATCAAAGCACTTGCTGATGCAGGTAAAATCGTAGGTATAGGTATCGTTAACGGAAGAAACGTATGGGTTAACGACATCGAAAAATCTGTTGAATTCCTAAAAGGCATCGCTGAAACATACGAAGCTGACAAAATTATGGTAGGAAGCAGCTGTAGTTTACTTCACGTACCTTACACTCTTAAATACGAAACAAAAATGGATGAAGATATTAAATCTTGGATTTCATACGCACTTGAAAAACTTGACGAAATCAGAGTAATAGACAAACTTTTCAGAAATGAAGAGCTTAGCGAATACGAAAAAGAAGTTCTTGAAGGCAACAAAATCGCAATCGCTACAAGAAAAACAAGTGACAAAATCCACGATCCTGTAGTTAAAGATAGAGTTTCTAACCTTACTGACAAAGACAAACACAGAAGCGTACCGTTTGAAGAGAGAATCAAACTTCAGCATGAAAATCTAAAATACCCTATTCTTCCGACTACAACAATCGGAAGCTTCCCGCAAACACCTGAACTTAGAAAACTAAGAAGAGACTATAAAAACGGTGTAATTAGCGAAGAAGAATACAAAACTCAAATCAAAGCAATGATTAAAGACCTTGTTGAATATCAAGAAGCAATCGACATCGACGTACTTGTTCACGGTGAGTTTGAAAGAAACGACATGGTTGAATACTTCGGTGAGCAGCTTAAAGGTGTTGCATTCTCACAAAACGGATGGGTTCAGTCATATGGTAGTAGATGTGTTAAACCACCTCTAATTTTCGGAGACGTTTCTAGACCAAAAGATATGACAGTTGAATGGACTGTATACGCTCAAAGCCTTACAGACAGACCGATGAAAGGTATGCTGACAGGTCCTGTTACAATGCTTAACTGGTCATTTGTTAGAGACGATCAGCCAAAAAGAACAACTGCATATCAAATGGCTATAGCAATCAGAGACGAAGTTGAAGCTCTTGAAGCCGCAGGAATAAAAGTTATCCAGGTTGACGAAGCTGCACTTAGAGAAGGTTATCCTCTTAGAGCTGAAAAAAGAGCTGAGTATGAAGACTGGGCTATTACCAGCTTTAGAATTACAACTTCAAGCGTAAAACCTGAAACTCAGATCCACACTCACATGTGTTATTCTGAATTCAGCGACATTATGGACGCTATTGAAGATATGGACGCGGACGTTATCTCAATCGAAAACGCAAGAAGCGACAACAGCCTACTTAAAATCTTTAAAGAAAGAGGATACAAAGGTGAAATCGGACCTGGTGTTTACGATATACACAGCCCGAGAATCCCAAGCACTGAAGAGATGGTAGAACAGATCGAAGCTATTCTTGAAGTGTTACCTGCCCAAAAAGTATGGGTTAACCCTGACTGCGGTCTTAAAACAAGAAAATGGGAAGAAGTTAAACCAAGCTTAGAAAACATGGTAAAAGCTGCAAAAGAAGTAAGAGCTAAACTTAAATAATGAAAAAGCTCCTGCTTTTTTTACCCCTTTTTGCTTTTTCTTTTTATTATCCTCTGAATTTCAAATTCCAATTTATACATAACTGCATGCAGACATCCTCCCTGCCTGATAAATATCAATACTGCGAATGTGTTTATAATAAAATAACAAACCGTTTTACTTATCAGTTTTTTTCATACAACACTGCATCTCCGGAAGTATTGAATTTTATAAGAAAAGCCTCTAAAGAATGCCTCATAAAAATGAAAAGTGTAAAATGAAAAATTTAAAATGATTTATTTAGCTGTAATTTTTCACTTCTGACTTTTCCCTTAACAACTTATCCACTTATCAACTTAACAACTCATTTTATGCTATACTTCTAATTAAAAATTCTCAAGGAGATTTTATTATGAGAGAATATCTTTTTTCAAGTGAATCTGTAACTGAAGGCCACCCGGATAAAATGGCAGACCAGATCAGTGATGCAATATTAGACTATATTATAGAAAGAGACAAAAACGCAAAAGTAGCCTGTGAAACACTTCTTAGCAACGGTTTTTGTGTTATAGCGGGAGAGCTTAAAACAATAACTTACGCTCCAATGCAGGAAATCGCAAGAGAAGTGGTAAGAGAAATAGGATATACCGATGCAAGATACGGTTTTGATTACAGAACTGCGGGAGTTCTTAACGGAATCGGAGAACAAAGTCCTGATATCAGACAGGGGGTTGAAAGAGGAGAAGAAATAGGAGCTGGCGACCAGGGAATGATGTTCGGTTATGCGTGTACTGAAACACCTGAACTTATGCCGCTTCCGATTATGCTTGCACATAAACTCACAAAAAGACTCTCAGTTGCCAGAAAAGAAGCTATTATTCCATGGCTGAGACCTGACGGAAAAGCACAGGTAAGCGTAAAATACGTCGACGGCAAACCTGTAAGCGTAGAAAAAATTGTAGTTTCTACTCAACACGAAGAGGATATTAACTATTCTGAAATAAAAGAAGCGGTAATAGAAGAAGTAATAAAAAAAATAATCCCGGCTAATATGTTAAGCAAAAACGTAGAATATTTCATTAACCCTACAGGTAAATTCGTAATAGGCGGACCTCAGGGAGACGCAGGACTTACAGGGAGAAAAATCATTGTTGACACATACGGAGGAGCAGCGCCTCACGGCGGAGGAGCATTCAGCGGAAAAGACCCTACTAAAGTTGACAGAAGCGGAGCTTACGCAGCTAGATGGGTGGCCAAAAACCTAGTAGCGGCAGGAGCGGCAGAAAAAATAACAGTGCAAATCGCATATGCAATCGGTGTGGTAGAACCCGTAAGTATTTATGTAGACTCTCACGGTACTGCAAAAGTGGATGAGAGAAAAATAGAAGACGCGGTAAGAAAAATATTCAATCTTACACCAAAAGGAATTATAGATTCACTTGATCTGTTAAGACCTATTTACAGAAAAACAGCTGCTTACGGACATTTCGGAAGAGAAGAATTTTCTTGGGAACAGCTGAATAAAGTTGAAGAAATAAAAGATTTTTTAGGACTTAAATAAAATATTATTTTCAAAGTTTTTGAGGTTATTTAGGTTTTTATATATAACCTTTAATAACCTTAATATCTTTCGCTTATTTTTTACTTTTTATTATTAACTTTTCAATTCTTAATTATGGTAAAATACGACTATGATAGTTTACGGAAAAAGAGTAGTAGAATATATAATTCAAAAACACGGCGATATTGTTAAAGAACTTTTAATAGCAAAAAAACTTGATAAAAAAGAATTAAACAGACTGAAGAAATTTAAAATAAATTTTATTGATAATAAAACTGCACAAAAAATAAGCAGAAACGGAAATCATCAGGGTTATTTTGCAAAGATAGACTTCACTCCTCAGGAATGGGAAATAAGCGGTAAAAAAATTGTCGTTTTAGACGGTGTAACCGATATGGGAAATATAGGAGCAATTGTCAGAACTTCTTATGCACTGGGAATTGATCTGCTGATAATTACAGGAATTAAAGATCTTAAATGGCCTCAGATTATAAGAATGAGCGCCGGAGCCGCACTTGATATGAAAATCATCTCTTATCAAAACATACTTGAGCTTATTAATATTTTAAAAACCAAAGGATATACGCTTATTGGGGCCGATATGAACGGAGAATGTAAAGTAAAAGCAGAAAAATCAGCCCTGATTTTAGGCAATGAGGGTGAAGGAATTAAGAAAAAAGTCAAAGAAAAACTTGATAAAATTTTAACAATAGATATGAAAAACGAATTTGACTCTTTAAACGTATCAGTCGCTGCCGGAATACTAATAGATAGGATCACAAATGAATGCTAAAGACTTTTTTGAACAGTACTCAATTGAGGTAATAAACAAACGGACAAGAATATCTCCCATATCATTAAGATTTATAAAAAATAAAGAGTTTGAAAAAATACCGAGAGTTAAATTTTTAGGATTCGTAAGAATAATTGAAAAAGAATTTGATGTAGATTTAAGCGAACTTATAGAAGAATACAATCAGTCCACAAACCATACTCCTACTCAGACTTCCGATAAAAAAGAAGCAGAATTAAAAGAGCCAAAAAAGCATAATACGCTGCTGTTATTTATACTTGCGCTGATATTATTTTCATTGGGTGCTTATCTTCTTTACAAAACTTACAATTCAAAAAGCGGATCAGACACAATAAATAAAACTGCCTATATGCCGAATAATGAAGAAAACCTATCTTCCGAAAACAATATTACAACACAAAAAACACAAGAAAACAATACTTCAAAACAGGCGGCCAAAGCGGAACAAACGACAAAAACACAAATACAGCACTCTCAGCAAACGGCTATACCAAAAACGGTCAAAATTTTCCCAAATGAAAAAGTATGGTTTAAGGCTGTAAATTTAGACAACAATAAAACTGTGGAATATCTGACAAGCAATCCAAAAACACTGATAGGACCAAACTGGTATATAAAATTCGGCCACGGTAATATTACAATAGATTACGGAGACAAAACCATAACTCCTCAGACAAAAAAAATAGTAAGACTGCTGTTAAAAAACGGAAAAGTGGAATATTTAAAATATCCAAACAGGTATGAAAAATGAAAAAACTGATTTTTGTATTTATAAGTGTTCTGTTTTTATACGCAAACAATGCAAAACTGATAAAAGACTTGATAGGCGAAGAAAAGTTTAATACTTATTATGAACTGCTAAAACCGGTTTTAAACGAACCGTCGCTGGAAAAAACATTAAAATATCTGCAAAACAACGGTCTTTTAGAAATTTTTTTCAATAAACCGAAACTGATTCATCCGACTTTTGTATTCAAAAACAGCGATCCGGTTTTCAATACAAGAATCTTATACAAAACACTGGATTCACTGGGCTATTATTATTTCTATCCGGTACAGATAACTAAAAAATCTGATACTTATTCATTAACCCTTGAAATGAAATCAACACATTATATAGACCCTCTTTTATTTACAAATACTATTTCACAGTACGGATGTAAAATCATAGGTATAAAAAAAGACAAAAATTACAAATACACACTAGACTGCACAAACGAGAAACTGGATGCTTTAAAAGTTATAGACAAAAAAACAAAACTTTTAAACGCAAAAGGCGTTTACTGGTTAAATCCTAACGGTTTTAGAAAAATGCTTATTGTATCTTCAAAGTTTGACAAATGGTATCCTTACATTGTATTTTATGACAGAAATCTGAATATTTTAAATATAATTTCAAAACAAAACCCTCAAAGAAGCATTTATATAAATATACCGGCAGAATGCAGTTATATTAAAATTACAGACACATTTTCAAAAGAAAACTTTAAAAGAGGAATTTATATAAAAGGAATTAAATGAACCATTTTGAAAGAATAGAAAGACTTCCTAATTATATTTTTGCAGTAATTAACGAACTTAAACTTCAGGCAAGAAGAGCGGGAGAAGACATTATAGACTTTTCTATGGGAAATCCCGACGGCCCTACTCCCAAGCCTATAGTAGACAAACTGATTGAAGCGGCACAGAAACCTAAAAACCACAGATACTCTGTAAGTAAAGGTATATATAAATTAAGAGAAGCTATCTGCAACTGGTACGCAAGAAGATATAATGTATCGCTAAACCCGGAAACCGAAGCAGTTGTTACAATGGGAAGCAAAGAAGGCTACGTACATTTAACCCAGGCGATTACAAATGTGGGTGATGTGGCGATTGTCCCGGATCCAACCTATCCTATCCATTCATACGCTTTTATGCTTGCAGGTGCAAGTGTTAGAAAAGTAGAACTTAAATACAATGAAAAATACGAACTGAAAGAAGACGAATTTTTCGAACAGCTTAAACTCGCAATGATAGAAGCCGTTCCAAAACCAAAATTTTTAGTATTAAACTTCCCACATAACCCTACAACGGTTACTGTTACTAAAGAATTTTATCAGCGCGCTGTAGATTTCGCAAAAGAAGAAGGACTTTATATCATAAGCGATATAGCATATGCGGATATTACTTTCGACGGTTATAAAACTCCAAGTATTTTCGAAGCAAAAGGTGCTAAAGAAGTGGCGGTTGAAAGTTTCACTCTCAGCAAAAGCTATAACATGGCAGGATGGAGAGTAGGATTTATTGTAGGTAACCCTGTTTTGGTAGGAGCGCTTCAAAAATACAAATCATGGATTGATTACGGAATGTTTACACCTATACAGGTAGCGGCTACTGTAGCACTCAGAGATTATCAGCATTTAGTCAAAGACATAGTTGAAACATACAGACAAAGAAGAGACGTGCTTATAGAAAGTTTTGCAAACGCAGGATGGGAAATAGAAAAGCCTAATGCAAGTATGTTCGTATGGGCAAAAATTCCTGAAAAAGTAAGACATCTCGGAAGCCTTGAATTTTCTAAAAGACTGTTAACCGAAGCGCACATTGCGGTAAGTCCCGGTATAGGATTCGGTGCATACGGTGATGACTATGTAAGAATAGCATTAATAGAAAATGAAAAAAGAATCCGCCAGGCGGCTAAAAACATTAAACAATTTTTAAAGGATTTTGATGGTTAAAATAGGAATTGTCGGAGTCGGAACAGTAGGACAAAGCGTTGTTAAAAACATTCAAAAAAACAAAGATCTTATAAAAGCCAGAGCCGGAAAAGAAATTATCGTCAAAACCGGTGTAGTAAGAAACCTAAACAAAAAAAGAGCTATTGATATTCAGCTTACCGATAACTATAAAGAAGTTACACAGGACCCGGAAATAGATATAGTAGTGGAACTTATGGGCGGAGTTAACGAAGCATATGAAGTGGTGAAAGACGCCCTTAAACACAATAAAGCAGTAGTAACCGCAAACAAGGCTCTTTTAGCTTATCACAGATTTGAACTTCAAAGTATTGCTTCTACACCGTTTGAATACGAAGCAAGCGTCGCAGGAGGCATACCTATTATAAAAGCTCTGAGAGACGGCCTTAGCGCAAACCATATTGAAGAAATAAAAGGTATTATAAACGGTACCTGCAACTATATTCTTACTGAAATGAAAAACGGAAGAAATTACGAAGAAGTGCTAAAAGAAGCGCAGGATCTCGGATATGCAGAAGCAGACCCGACATTTGACGTAGGCGGTTTTGATGCTGCACACAAACTGCTGATATTGGCAAGTATTGCTTATAACATAGATGCAAAACCAGAAGATATTTTAATAGAAGGCATTGAAAATATAAATCTTACCGATATAGAATTTGCAAAAGAATTCGGATACGAAATAAAACTTCTTGGTATTGCCAAAAAAATAGAAAATCAGGTTGAACTCAGAGTACATCCGACTTTAATTAAAAATTCTCAGATGATTGCAAAAGTCGACGGAGTAATGAATGCCGTAAGCGTAATCGGAGATGTTGTGGGAGAAACAATGTATTACGGTCCGGGAGCCGGAGGAGACGCTACGGCAAGTGCTGTTATTAGCGATATTATAGAAATAGCAAGAGGAAATGTAAATCCAATGCTGGGCTATAAAAAACCTCTTGAAAACGAAAAAGTAACACTAAAACCGTCAAATAAAATAGAAACGAAATATTATTTAAGAATTGCGGTAAACGACAAACTAGGCGTTCTTGAAAAAATCGCAAATATACTTGCCAAAAACAATATTTCAATAGAAAGTTTTCTTCAAAAACCTAAAAACGGATATGTAAAACTGCTGTTTTCAACACACAAATGTGTAGAAGAAGAAATAAAAAAAGCAATAAAAGAAATAGAAAATCTTGATTTCGTAATCAAACCTATTAACTACATCAGGATAGAAGACTAGTGATTAACAAACTTAAAAAAATTTCTCTTTTTTTCAACATAGAAGAATCTCTTTTAAAAGAAATTTCTTCTTTTTCAACTATAAAACATTACAGTAAAGACCAGATAATATTTTATGAAGGTGAAAAAGAAAACTATTTTTACGGAATTGTATACGGACAGGTGCTAATGTATGACGTAGACCTTAAAGGCAACATCATTCCTAAAAATCAGTTCGGATGCGGTGACATATTCGGGTTAATTTCACAAATACAAAACAGGCAATACTGTCTTAGCGCCGTCAGTGAAAATGAAAGCGAAATAATCAAAATAGATTATTCTAAATTCCAAAAATATATCTCAAATCCGCCGTTTAGCGACAGAATCATTAAAATGCTCAGTAATCAGATTATGCAGGAGCTGGAATTTAACAAACTTCAAAAGTTTGACGCAACGAAAAGAGTCATATATACACTTCTTAATTTCCCGCAAAAATTCGTTAGAAAGAAAAAATACATGCTTGCAAAAGAGCTAGGAATGAGCGCTGAAACACTCAGCAGAATACTCAGTAAGTTAAAAAATGAAGAAATAATATGCTATTGTGAAAAATCGATAAAAGTAAATGATTTTGAGAAACTAAAAAGTAAACTAAATGAAAGTTAAACACTATCAAAAATAATAAGTGCCAGGCACTTTAGTTTACAAAACAAAACCCCCGAAAGGGGAAGTTGAATTAGAATTTGTATAGAGCTTGGAATCTAAATTCACCTTGATCAGTTGCGTCAGCTGGTTTATAATCAGCATAGTCATAATATGCAGAGAATGACATTTTTTTAGTGTAAGCATAGCTTCCACCAACAGTGTATTCATTGATGTCATCATTAGCTGCTGATTTGTCATTTTGATGTTGATAAGCTGCAAATACGCTTGTTTTAGCATCAACGTTATATCCAAGTTTAGCAAAAATTGAGCTAACTTTATAATCTTTACCTGCTATGTTGTAATTGTTAGCAGTTGTAATTACGTTACCAAATGGAGCATCGTCAGATGTAATAATTACACTATTACCGTCATTGTGGTATGCATAACCAAGTTTAGCACAGAAAGCATCTTGTTTAGCACTTGCTACAACATCGAAATAGCTTGAAGATTTAACATCGCTTCCTTGATCTTTACCATGACCATAGTCGAATTGAACATTAACACCTTCAACTGGAGCTGCATTTAAGCTTAAAGTATAAATACCGTCTGAGAAATTAGTGATTTTATATGCCCAGAAGTTACCTTTTACAACACCAGCATCAAATACTGCTACTGCCGCATAAATATCATTAGGTAAAATATCTGCACCAGTTTTTAATGTATCAACATAAGCTGCACCTACTGTTAAATTTTTGTTAACTGTGTAAGTTGCAACTGCACCTGCACCATGCCCTGGAGTTGCTGGATCAGCACTAGTGATTGAAGTTTTTACTGGAATTTTACCTAATATAGCATTAACTCCATTGCTTGAATATTTCAAGAAAAGTAAGTTGTTCGCAATACTATCATCTACTGCACTTGAAGTAGTTCCGTTAGGATTTAAAGTATCGTCATCTGTATAAACATTAGTTTGAACTGAGTTTCTAACTACTAATTTTAATTCTTCGCTTACTGGTACGCTGAAAATTAAAATCGCGTTTGTTCTCCATCTGTTATAAGAGTTTTGATCTTTTGGCATTTCATGATAGTATCTTATTCTTAACATACCACTTAAATCAACACCTTTGATTGCTTCTGTTAGAGGTGTAGCACTTGCTACGCTCATTGAACCCATTGCTATTAAAGCTGCTAAAGATAGTTTTTTTAGCATTCTCTCTCCTTTGTTTTGTTGTTTTGTCTCACAATTATATCGACAAAATTTTTAAAAATCAAATAAATTAGTGTTATTTTTGTGCTTTTTTTTAAAAAAATTCACTTTCATGTAACTTTTTGTATTAAAAACCGATATACAAGATATTACATATTATTTAAAAACAACAAATCTTTCACAAATCTTACATTGATTAATTTAAATCGCTTATATAGTAAAATGTGTATATTCATTACAACTGTAGTGACAGACACTAATTGTTACTCAAGGGCTTAAAAAGCCCGATTATTTTTCGTATCTTGGCATTCCCATAATATTATATCCGCTGTCTACGAAGTGTACTTCTCCTGTTACACCGCTTGCAAGATCGCTTAAAAGATACATACCGCTGTTACCTACTTCTTCAATAGTAACATTTTTCATAAGCGGTGAATTTTTTTCGTTGTATTTAAGTATTTCACTGAAATCTCCTATACCGCTTGCCGCTAATGTTTTGATAGGTCCTGCACTCAGTGCGTTGATTCTTATTTTTCTCTCACCCAGATCAACCGCCAGATATCTTACACTTGCTTCCAAAGCGGCTTTTGCCACACCCATAACGTTATAATGAGGGATATATCTAGTACTTCCAAGATAAGTCAGCGTAAGCACAGATGCTCCGTCATTCATAATAGGTTCAAGTTTTTGTACTACTTCTATTAATGAAAATACGCTAATTTCCATCGCTATATTAAACGCTTCTTTTGTAGTGTCTATAAATTTTCCGTCAAGAGCTTCTCTAGGTGCAAAAGCAACTGAATGAACTAAAAAATCTATATTACCGTAATCTTTTTCAATTGCTTCTTTCAAAGCTTCGATTTCTTCAGGTTTGCTTACATCTAAAGGATAAATATTGTTTACACCGAGCTCGTCGGCTACTTTTTGAACTCTTTTTTGCATTTTTTCATTCTGATAGGTAAGAATAATATCCGCACCCTGCTCTTTACATGCTTTTGCAATTCCATATGCAATGGACCTGTTGTTTGCAACTCCGATTATTAAACCTTTTTTGCCTTTCATTACCATTTTTTCTCCTTTAATTTTATACTTTTTCCTATTGAAATTTACTTTTTCACTTCTTTAGCTATTTCAATCATTTTTATAAATTTGCTTACATCAAGACTTGCGCTTCCTATTAAAACACCGTCAACATTAGGAATTAAAAGAATTTCTTTAATATTTTCAGGTTTTACACTTCCTCCGTATAAAATCGGTTTATTGGTAAGTTTTCTTATTTCCTCATGAGTTTCTTTGATCTGTTCTATTTTAGCGCTTACACCGGTGCCTATTGCCCAAACAGGCTCATATGCGATAATAAGTTTTTCATAATTAAGATCAATTCCTACAAACTGCGCTTTAAGATACTCGATAACTTCTTTGATACCTTTTTCCCTTATTTCCAAAGGCTCGCCTATACAGTAAGTTATTTCAAAGTTATGTTTTTTATAAAAATCAAATTTTTCAACTATAAATTTTTGGCTTTCTTTTAATATATGCCTTCTTTCACTGTGGCCGATTAAAATTTTATCAATGTCAAACTCTTTTATCTGTTCAAGTCCTATCTCGCCCGTAAAAGCCCCGTTTACTGCAGGATATGCGTTTTGTACTCCTAAATAATCCTTTTTAGTTAAAGCGGTACACGGAGGATACACTCTGACTGTAATTCCTGCGAAATTGACAACGTCTAAAACTTTTAAATATTCTTCAACCTCTTTCCTTGTTTTATTCATTTTAAAATTGGCTGCAACTATCATGATATCTCCAATGCGGCAATTCCAGGAAGTTTTTTGCCTTCAAGAAGTTCAAGACTTGCTCCCCCACCTGTTGAAATAAACGTCATTTCTTCATCATCTCCGGCTCTTTGAACAGCATCGGCCGTATCTCCGCCCCCTACAACTTTAATACCGTGGCTTCTTGCTATTTCATGTGAAATTTTAAATGTACCTCTGCTGAATTTATCCATTTCAAATACACCCATAGGACCGTTCCATAAAATTGTCTGGGCATCCCATAAAACCTCTCCAAAAAGTCTCACACTTGCAGGTCCTATATCAAGTCCCATCCAGCCGTCAGGAATTTCCTGAGAAGTTACATATTTAACCATAGCGTCTTCCGCAAACTTGTCGGCTATAACAATATCAACCGGAAGATAAAATTTTACGCCAAGTCTTTTCGCTTCAGCCATTATTTTTAAAGCCTCATCAATCAAGTCGTCTTCTACAAGAGAATTTCCGACATTATATCCCTGAGCTTTTAGAAATGTAAAAGCCATTCCCCCGCCTATAATAATTTTATCTACCTTAGGAAGAAGGTTAATAAGAGCCTGAAGCTTTCCACTTACTTTGCTTCCTCCTACTACCGCTACAAAAGGACGTACCGGATTCTCAAGAAGTTTATAAAAGAAATTGATTTCTTTAAGAAGCAAAAACCCTGCGGCTTTATGCTCATTATCATAAAATCTCGTAATTGCTTCTACACTTGCGTGAGCCCTGTGGGAAACTCCAAAAGCATCATTAATATAAAATTCTCCGAATTCGCTGAGCTCCTTTGCAAAGCCTTCGTCATTTTTTGTTTCTCTGCTGTCAAATCTGACATTTTCCAGTAAAAGTATTTCTGCATTTTTAAGTTTTGAAGCTTTTTCCTTAGCATCCGGGCCTACAACGTCATTAGCCATTATGATGTCTTGTTTTAACAGGTGTGAAAGTCTTTTTGCAACAGGCTTTAATGAATATTTTTCATCAAATTTACCTTTTGGACGTCCTAAATGAGACGCTATAACTATTTTACATTCGTTATCAAGAAGGTATTTAATAGTAGGAAGCGCCATTCTTATACGTCTGTCATCGGTAATATTACCGAACTCATCAAGAGGAACGTTAAAATCGCATCTTAAGAAAACAGAGCTTCCGGGTTTAAAATCCAAATCTTTTGGCGAGTTAATCTTCATACTTCTCCTTTTTGTCAAAATTATAGCATATTTGTTTTTTTCTTATTTGTGTCTTGGTTGCTGGTATATTGGTGCTCAGAAAAATATAGATAATGATTTCTTTAATTTTTGAATATCATTGTCAATATACCATTAACAATCCTCCTTCAGCCAGTTTTTTACTTCAATATAAATTCGGCCATTTCAATCATTCTGTTAGAATATCCCCACTCATTGTCATACCATGAAAATATTTTTACGAGATTTCCGTTTGCCTGTGTTAAATCATATGCAACTATACTGCTTGCAGGATTTGAATTGATGTCGCTGCTGACTCTGTATTCTTTGTCAATTTCTAAAATTCCTTTTAAATCAGTTTTGGCATGAAACTCTAAAAGTTCGTTAATTTCATCAGCAGTTACATCAGATTTAAGCTCCAAAACCAAATCCATAAGTGAGACATTGGCAACAGGCACCCTTACGCTTCTGCCGTCGAGTTTGCCTTTTAGCCCCGGAAGCACTTTATATACTGCTTTTGCAGCCCCTGTAAAAGTCGGAATTATATTCTCAGCCGCCGCGCGCGAGCGTCTTATATCCCTGTAATTTGGCGCGTCAAGCAGTTTCTGATCCATCGTATAGCTGTGAATTGTAGTCATAAACCCTTTTTCAATCCCGTATTTTTCATCTATTATTTTAGCTACGGGCGCAAGACAGTTTGTAGTACACGAAGCGTTTGAAATAATACTCTCTCCTTTGTAATCTTTATGATTCACACCTAAAACATAAGTCGGAGTATCATCTGCAGCAGGCGCGGAAATAATTACTTTTTTTACATTGCCTTTGATATGGTGCCTCACTTCATCGCTTGTTAAAAACTTGCCGCTGCATTCAAATACGACATCCGCTTCATGAAACTGTGTATCTTTAGGAGACGGAAAAGTAGTATAAGTTATAAAATTATCCCCTATTTTTATAATATCTTCTCCTATAACCTCTACATCCATAGAACCTCTTACGGTATCAAATCTTAATAAATAAGCAGCCGTATTAATATCCATAATATCATTAACCGCAACAATTTCTATATTTCTGTTTACGGCGACTCTTAATATATTTCTTCCTATTCTTCCAAGCCCGTTAATAGCTATTTTCATTACAAGCCTTTAAATAAAAATTTTCGTAATTATAGTACAATTTGAAAAAAGGTTATAAGTGAAGAGTGCAATTTTCGGAGGAAGTTTTGACCCGCCTCATCTAGGACATGTTGAAATAGTTAAAAAAGCTTTTGAAAATGTGGATATTGACAGACTTATAATAATGCCTAATTTTCTAAATCCTCTTAAAAACTCTTTTTCCGCACCGCCTGAACTCAGACTGAAATGGCTTGAAAAAATTTTTAAAAATTTTAAAAACGTAGAAATCAGCGATTTTGAAATTTCTAAAAACCGGCCGGTTTATTCAATTGAAACTATAGAACATTTCAAACCCGACTATTTTATAATAGGCAGCGACAATCTGCATACACTTGATAAATGGCACAGAATTAATGACATTTTAAAAAAAGTAGAACTTATTGTTGCAAAAAGAGGCACAGTTGATAAAAAACTTTTAAGTAAATATAATATCAAAAAAGTTTTGGATATCGACATACCTATAAGTTCTACCCAAATCAGAAAATGTAAGTTCGAATATCTGCCTGAAATTATAGAAAACGAAATAAAGGAGTTTTATGGAAAGAATTGCAAAAATTAAAGAATTACTTGAAGAGAAAAAAGCGCTTGACGTTATCGACTACGATTTAAAAGACAAAGACTATTTTGTAGATTATGTAATAGTTGCTACTACCATGGCGGATAAACATGCTCAGGCACTGCTTGACCATCTTAAAAAAACACTAAAACCTATGGGTGAAACATTTTTAGGCGTTGATTCCAGCGACGACTGGACGGTAATCGATTTAGGAGATATGCTAATACATCTAATGAGTGAAGAATACAGAGCAAAATATCAGATGGACAGATTTTTAGAAGAAATAAAAAACAGATTAAGAAATTAAATCCCACTCGCTTATAAGCTCTATCCCCTCTTCTTTTAATATTCTGCTCGTAAGTCCCGGAGCTTCACATTTACACTCACATCCGTTTACGTAAGCGCTTGTTTTTTTAACCCCGCAGCTCGGAGATTTTTCTTTGCCTATGAATATTTTAATATTTAACTCCTTACAGATTCTAAGCGCTTCATTCGCACCTTTAAAAAAGGCTTCCGTTTTATCCACTCCGTTTATGTCAATAATTTTATCGCCTATAAACCTCGCGGCAGGTCTTGGAGTCGGAAGAGCAAAAGCCTCCGGGCAGAAAGGTATAAGCTCATATTTTTCTTTTAGTCTGTTTATAACTTCATCGGGAAGGGGTTTCGACTTGCCGTCATACCTGCAAGGCCTCCCCAGCATACACTCACTAATCATCGCTTTCATAATGTTTCACTTTTCTTTTTTCACTTTTAACTTTTTACTTCTCACATTCTCTCTTTAGCTTCAATTCCTAAAAGTGAAAGTCCGAGTTTAATAATACTTGCTACAACCGCCAAAATTTTGAGTCTCACTTCTTCTTTTTCACTTCCGATTACTTTGTTTTTGTTATAGAAACTGTGAAACTCGCTTGCAAGTTCATACAGATAATTCGTAAGTCTGTGAGGTTCTCTGTTTGTAAAAGCCTCTTCCAAAACATACGGAAACTGAAGCGCTAAGAAAACTAAATCTTTTTCATCTTTGCTTAAGTCTTTAAATTCGGTATTTGCAGTATCTTCAAGGTTCATCTCTTTGTTTCTGAAAATCGACTTAATTCTCGCATGTGCGTAGTTTATGTAATATGCCGGGTTGCTCGAATCCTGACGGTTAAGCTCATCCACGTCAAATTCAAGGTGAGTATCCGCTTTTTTGGTTAAAAATACGAATCTAAGAGCATCCGCTCCAACATCTTTTACTACATCGCTTACAAGTATAAAATTACCGGCACGTTTGCTCATTTTATAAGGCTCTCCGCCTTTTAGGAGTTTTACCATTTGTGAAAGCAGTATTTCAAGTTTTTCAGGATCATATCCCAAAAATTTAATAGCTGCTTTTACCCTAGCAATATACCCGTGATGGTCGGCTCCCCAGATATTTATGTATCTGTCGTAATTTCTTTTGAATTTATCCCAGTGGTAAATTATATCCCCCGCAAGGTATGTAGGTCTGCCGTCTTCTCTTACTACGACTCTGTCTTTTTCGTCTTTGTATTCGCTGGATTTGAGCCATACTTTACCGTCTTTTTCATAAAGTGCTCCGTTTTTTTCAAGTATCGCCCTTACCTCATCCCAGTGTTTATAAAGTTCTTTTTCGCTCACCCAGTTATCAAAAGGCGTAACGTTCAGGGCTTTGATATCTTCTTTTATAAGGTTTAGCATTTTATCTTTTGCCCACATGTTGAGCTTGTCGTCATTGAAGTTTTCCGCATCTATTTCAGCTTTGAAGTAATCCTCGCCGAATTCTTTTATGGCTTCTGCTGCCAGGTCTTTTATATATTCGCCTCTATAGTATTCTTCAGGCCATTTAACGTCAAGTCCCAGAATCTCTCTTGCCGCAAGATAAACGGAGAGTCCGAGAAGTGTAATCTGGCGTCCCGCGTCGTTTACATAATATTCGGTCACTACGTCATATCCGATGTGTCTTCCGATTCTTGCGATCGCATCACCGAATACGGCTCCCCTTGCGTGTCCTATATGAAGTGGGCCCGTAGGGTTTGCCGAAATATATTCAAGCAGTATTCTCTCTTTGCCGCTTCCTTTGGCAAAATTTTCTTTTTCACTTAATACTTTGTTTGCAAATTCGTTTAAAAAGCTGTCACTAAGTGTAATGTTTACAAATCCGCTTACCGCTTCAACTTTTTCAAATTCCTCACAGTTTCCGAGTGCGTCGCATAAAGCAGCCGCAAACTCCTGAGGGTTTTGTTTGTTCATTTTTGCGTATTTGAAAATAGGAACCGCAAAATGTCCGAAATCTTTGTTTTTCGGTTTGGATAACGGAGGAATTTCTCCTAAATGGTCTTTAAACTTCCCGGCAACTTTTTGTTTCATTAACTTCCTTTCCATTCTTTTATAAATTCTTCTATATTATATTTCGTTCTTTTGATTAAACTCGCAATTGCAACACTTCTTAAAAGTTCTTTCGCTTCGTCAAAATCATCGTTTATCAAAAGAAAATCGTATTCGTCTATTTTTTGCATTTCTCTTATCGCATTAAACATTCTAAGCCTGAGGCTCTCTTCCGTTTCGGTCCCTCTTTTAAGAAGTCTTTCCTTAAGCACTTCCTGATTAGGCGTAGTTACGAAAATCCCCGTAGTAATATCTGGATAAGATTTTTTAACCAGTTCATATCCCTGAACGTCTATATCCAAAAACACAATCTGCCCTTTTTGCAAAGCGGCGTCAATCTGTCTTTTACTAGTACCGTAAAAGTTCCCGTGCACCTCGGCCCATTCCAGAAAATATCCGTCTTCAATGTCTTTAATAAATTCGTCTTTTGTTAAAAAAAAATAATCCACACCGTCTTGCTCACCTTCTCTTATCGGTCTGGTCGTACTTGATATACTAAAATAAGCTTTATCACCAAGCTCTTCGCATACAACTCTCGCCAAACTTGTCTTACCGCTGCCGCTAGGCCCTGAAATAACTAAAATACTGCCGTTTTTTCCATTCATATTAATCTCCAAAATCTATGGTAATTGTAACTTTTGCTTTTGCTTTTTTAAGCTCTTCCCAATTTATATTTAAAATACTGCCAAGAGTTTTTTCTTCCGCAGTCTGCTCTTTATTTACAATATTTTCCAATTCATGAGCTTCTTTTATTTCCGGAATTTTATCATCTATATTTATTTCTTCAATATCATTTTCGTTTATTTCTTCATTTTCCTGAGATTTTTCCTCTTCAGGAAGTTCTTCTCCAAGCACTTCAGCCAGATCATGTTCGTCAAGATCTTTCAGATCTTCTATTTCCTCCGGATTTTCTTCAATATTTTCTTCTTCATTTTCTTCATCAGAGCTTAATTCCGTAATATCTTCCAATGATTCAGCCTCTTCTTCCGGTTCTTCTGTTTGAGGCTCGTTAATATTTACATTTTCTTCTACAAGTTCGTCTAAATCAAATTCTTCATTCTGCTCATCAGGAACTTCTTTATTTTCTTGAACCGTATCTAAAATTTCTTCCGGTTTTTCTTCATTTTCTTCTTTTAATTCGTCTTCTTGTGTCTGTTCCTGTTCACTTTCTGATTTCATTTCTTCTGCAAGTTCGTCAATATCAAGCTCATTATGTTCTTCTATATTATTTTCTTCCGCCAGTTCATTTTCTTCGCTTAAAATATCTTCGTTTAGTTCATCATCAAGCTCCTGGGTCTCTTCAGAAAGTTCTTTTAATTCTTCAGGCTCTTCCTCGGCAAGTTCTGTTTCGTCTATTTCAAAACTTTCTTCTATGTCATCATCCGGAGCTTCGCCTTCTAGTTCTTCTTCACTGATTTCAAAATCTTCTTCATCACCGGCTGTAAATTCATCCTTTGCATCCAAATCTTTAAGATCTTCTTCGCTTTCTATATCTTCGAACATATCATCAATATCAAGATTTTCCTCTTTATCTTCCGTTTTCTCATTTTCTTCCGTAATTACATCATCAAGAGGTTCTACTTCGCTTTCTTCGTTTTCACCGTCCAGGCTGAAATCATCTTCCAAATCAATATTTAGATCATCATCAAGTTCATCCAATCCGTCTAAATCTGTATCAAGATCATCTTCAAAATCAAGATCTTTCAAATCTTCAAAACTTTCAATATCTATATCTCCGCTTTCTTCCGTATGCGAAGTCTTTGTCATATTTGGAAGTTTTTCCAGCAGTTCCATTAAGTCCGTAGGCAAAAAAGGTTTTGTAAGATATTCGTCAAAACCGACTATTTTTTCATCGTTTTTCGCAACAATAAGTACAAATTTAGCATTTGGATAATTTTCAATAAGCTTGTCAAACAGTTCCTGAGTAAACTGGTCTTTATCTACAAAAACAGCTTCAAAGTTTCCTTCCGGAATATTGTCCGCCGTGCCAATACTTACCTCATCGCCTTTCTTTTCCGCACTTAAAACAAAAAGTTTTTCTATAGTCGCATTTGAAGTAATTAGAAGAATTTTCATGGCCAACCCCGTTTTTTATTATAATTATAGTAAAAAAGGACGGATTTTGAAAAAAATTATATTTTTACTGTTTGCCTCGCTGCTTTTCGCATCGGAAGTATACTTTATGCCTCATGACGGAAAAAGAGCCGAAAACAGACTGTATTACCTGTTTACACATGCAAAAAAAGAAATAAAAATCACCATGTACACTTTTACAAACAGAAAACTTGCCCGTGCATTAAAAATAGCAGCAAAAAAAGGCGTAAAGATTACAATTATCGCAGACAAAAAAGAATCAAAATATAAATATTCTGTAATTCCGAGACTTGCAACTTTAAGAAATTTCCATGTTTACCTGCTTTCAGGCAAAAAATATAAAGACGGCCAAAAAGCAAAAATGCACGTTAAACTTTCCATTATTGATGATAAATATATAGTAACGGGTAGTGCGAATTATTCATACAGCGCTTTTTATAAAAATTACGAATACATTATAATTGACACCGACAAATATCTGATTAAAGAATTCGATTCGTTTTTTCATCATCTGAAAATTTTAGCCACATCATACAGGCTCAGCCGATAAAATGCATAACAGCGGCAAAGGCCTGAAGCATTTCGTTTGAAAACAGCCTCATTAATGAGGAAATAATTGCAATAAGCACCATAAAAGAGATAGTGATTTTTATAGGAAACCCGACTACCAGCAGGTTAAACTGCGGCATTGTTTTCATAATCATTCCGAATATTATATCTCCCAAAAGAGATATAGCTATAATCGGAAACGCCATTGCTACACCCAGAAGAAAATACTTACCCATATAAATAAGAAAATATTCGTATACGTTATGATAACTGAAAAACTCCCCGAAAGGCAGCATGGAAAGGGTTTTACTCAAAAACAGAATTTCAAGATGGTCACCCCCGAAGCTTATAAACACCAAAATGGCAACCCATGTAAAAAACTGAGAAATAATCGTAGTCTGTGTACCTGCGTTAGGATCTATAACATTTGCAAGCGTAAATCCCATAACGAAGCTTATCTGCTCTCCCGCATATTTCAAAACATCAAATATAAGCTGCAAAGCCGCTCCTACGAAAAAAGCAAAAGCTATTTCGTTTAATATACTAAGTGTAATAGTAGCAATGTTTATATCGTAGGCAAATTTCGGAGTAAGAGGATAAAGCAGTATGCTGAGCCAAAAAGCAAAAGCGGCTTTAACATTCATCGGAATAGCAGAATAATTAAAAAACGGTATAAAAGCCAAAAAAGAACTAAGCCTTACAAACAGTAAAAGATACGTAACTACATTTACGGGCGTTAAATAATTAAGAATCTCCATCTAACAGTACCAGTTTTTTTTCTTTCAGTTCATATACTTTATCAAATTTGTCCGCAACGTCCATATCGTGAGTTACGGTAATAAGCGACGCGTTATGATTATCACAGTACTCTTTTAATACATCTATTACCTCATATGCGTTTTTTTTATCAAGATTTCCGGTAGGTTCGTCAGCAAAAATAATTTTAGGTTTTTTTGTTAACACTCTTGCTATAGAGACTCTTTGCTGCTGTCCTCCGCTTAATGTTTGAATATTTTGATGTATAACGTCTTTAATATTCAGTCTTTCCAGTAATTCAAAATCAATATCCTCACCGCTTATCAGAGCCGCAGCTTCAAGATTTTCCAATGCCGTAAAAGTATTAAACAGATAATGAAACTGAAAAATAATACCAATCTCTTTTTTTCTTATTTGTATTAAATCTTTTTCTTTTAAAGAGTATATATTTTTGCCGTTTATATAAACTTCGCCTTTTTGAGGAGATAAAAACGTTGAAAGTATATGTAAAAAAGTAGATTTTCCGCTGCCGCTGCTTCCGACTATAGCGACTTTTTCACCTTTTTTGATTTGAATATTAACATCTTCAAACAACAAATAATCAAATGAATGTGTTAAATTAACCGCTTTAAGCATAACTGCCTTTTTTTGAGAATTATAGCAAAAGTTCAAAGCTGTTATTAGTTATTGGAGGATTGGTTACAGGTATATTTGTTATTAGTCACATGATGAACTTAGGATCAGTCAATAGTTGATAGTTGATAGTTGATAGTTGATAGTTGATAGAAAAATATAATTATATTTTTTCATAATGTCAAGCGTAATCCGGAATACAGCCGGTATGTAAAACAAAATACACATTTTTTATGTAAAAAATAGTAATAATTTATATATCAACCACTGCTGAATTTATATTCCCATCTTATATTCTCAATTCCATATTTCAATTTTTTATTCTCAATTTCCTGTTTTAAATTTTAATTCTCAATTTTTCATTCTTCATTTGCATTCTACATTTTAATTTTCAATTTTACACTTTGCTCTTCAAGTATAGTGCCAGACACTATTAATTAAAAACAAAAAGAAGCGGGGATTAAGAAAGAGCCGCCGCTACTTCATCCGCCATGTTGCATGCGTTTTTAACCAAACCTTCACCAACTTCAAATCTGATGAAGTCAACAAGTTTAGCTTCTCCGCCAGCAGCTTTAGCAGCTTTGCTAAGAGCTTCTGCTACAGTTTCTTTTTTCTCAGCTTTTACGTATTCTTGTTCTGTAACACATACGTCGCTGTAGAATCTTTTGATTTTACCAGGGATAATTTTATCAATTACCTGCTCAGGCTTACCTTCTTTAAGAAGCTGAGCTTTTGCGATTTCTTTTTCTTTTTCGATAACGTCAGCCGGTACTGCTTCAGGATTTAGGTACTGAGGTTTCATTGCAGCAATGTGCATTGCGATATCTCTTAAAGTATCTTTGATTGCTTCGCAAGTTTTTTCGCTGTCACATGCAGCAGCTACAAGCACACCGACTTTTCCGCCGGCGTGGATGTATCCGTTTACGATTCCGTTTTCAGGAGCTTTAATAGTTCCGATTCTTCTAACTACGATGTTTTCACCGATTTTAGCGATTTTAACTTTAAGTTCTTCTTCAAAAGTTCCGTTACCGAACGGAGCTTTGTTTAGAGCTTCAGTATCAGCGATGTCGTTAACATTTACAGTTTTAACAGTTTCAGCTACAAATTCAACAAATTCGTCAGTTTTCGCAACGAAGTCAGTTTCACAGTTAACTTCTGCGATACTTCCTTTTTTGTAATCATCAGTAATATAAATTTCAACTCTACCTTCAGCAGCGTTTCTGTCAGCTTTTTTAGCAGCTTTAGCAAGACCTTTTTTTCTTAGGATCTCAACCGCTTTTTCTTCGTTACCTTCAGCTTCTACAAGAGCTTTTTTACAATCCATCATTCCGGCGCCTGTTTTTTCTCTAAGCGCCTTTACCATTGCTGCAGTAATGTTAGCCATATTACGCCTCCTCAGCTTTAATTTCTTCAGTTTCAGCTTTGATTTCTTCTTCAGTTTTTTCTTCTGCTTTAGCTTCTTCTTTAATTTCTTTTACTTCTTCAGCGATTTCTTCTTGAGAAATTGGTTCTACTTCACCTTCTTCTTCTTTAGCCGCTAATTCTTTTCCTTCGATAATAGCATCGGCAATTGTTTTACAGAAAAGGTTTACACTTCTGATCGCATCGTCGTTTCCTGGGATTGGAACATCGATTAAATCAGGATCGCAGTTTGTATCTACAGGCGCAACGATTGGAAGACCAAGTTTGTTAGCTTCACCAACTGCGATTTTTTCTTTTACAGTATCAACGATAAACAGCATATCAGGAACAGTTTTCATATGTCTGATACCGCCGATGAATTTTTCTAGTTTTGCTTTTCTTCTGGCAAGGATTAATCTTTCTTTTTTAGTTAAAAGATTGATTTGTCCGCTTTCTTCCATTTTTTCAATAATTTCTAATTTTCTGATTGATTTTTGAATTGTTTTGAAGTTTGTAAGCATACCGCCTAGCCATCTGTGGTTTACATACGGCATACCACATCTCTCAGCATGTTCTTTAATAGCGTCAACAGCTTGTTTTTTAGTACCTACGAAAAGAATAGTTTTACCTTCTTCTGCAGCGTTTTTAACTACATTGTATGCATATTTGATATGTCTTAGTGTTTTTTGAAGGTCGATAATATAAATGTTTTTTCTTACACCAAAAATATATTTTTTCATTTTTGGGTTCCATCTTCTCTTTTGGTGACCAAAGTGTACACCACACTCTAAAAGGTCTTTCATTGTTACATTACACGGCATTGTTTCTCCTTGAATTATTTTGTTTTTGGTTCGGGTTTAGCCTCCCTCTTCTTTAACACCAAAATCCGGTGCAACCCTACCAAGGAATAAAGAGGTGAGAACTAGAAACGGAATTTTATCAAAAATAATGTATAATTGCAAACATAATAGTTAACTTGTATATTGGTTACTGGTATACTGGTTATTTGGATGTTGAAACATATATTATTAACAACCATTTTCCATCACTAACATACTAATATACTAATAACAAACACACTAAATTCAAGGAGTAAATATGCCGATGTTAGACAGTTTTTTGGTAGACCACGTAAAAATGCCAAGTCCGGGACTAAGAATTGCCAAACACGTAAAAACGCCAAGCGGCGATATTATTACGGTTTATGACGTCAGATTTGCAAAACCAAACAAAGAGATTATCGACGAAAGGGCAATGCATACGCTTGAACATCTTTTTGCGGGATATATGAGAGACAATCTGCAAAATTACGAAATAATCGATATATCGCCTATGGGATGCCGCACAGGGTTTTATATGAGCGTCATAGGCGAACCTGAAAATGAAGAAGTAATAGATGCATGGAAAAAATCTATGCAAAACGTGCTTGAAACGGATACAATTCCGGAAGCAAACGTTTACCAGTGCGGAAGCTGCTATATGCACTCTTTAGATGGTGCTAAAAAAGTGGCTAAACACATTTTGGACAATGAGATCGTAATTATGGATAACGAAGCCCTGGCTTTAAATCCAGAGAATATTCCAAACGATTGCAACGTTGATGTTTCAAAGGTTAAAATTTTAGGCAAATGAAATTAATAAAAAAAGAATTTCTTTTTTTTATTTTTCTTTTTTTGTTTCTGGTTTTTATAACCGTATACCCAAAAGAAATAAATTATATATATGATTATATAGGTTGGAGCACCATAAGAGCATTAAGCGTGCTGCTTTTATTAACTACGGCTTTGAAACTTTCGAATATATTTGATTATATTTCGGCAAAATTCGTAACTTTCCTGCATACCGAAAAAACATTGGCGCTGTTTTTTGTAATGCTGAGTATGTTTCTGTCTATGTTTCTTACAAACGACATAACTCTTTTTGTAGTAGTTCCTATTACCATATCGTTAAAACATATTATCAAAAACGATATAACAAAACTGGTTATTTTTGAAGCAATTGCAGTAAACGTGGGGTCTTTGCTTACACCTATAGGTAATCCCCAAAACCTGTTTTTATTCAGAGAATGGGGAGTCGGTTTTTACGATTTTTTACGTATTATGAGCCCTGTTTTTGTAATAAGCGCCGTTTTGCTTTTTTTATTTACATTAACAGTGTTTCCGAAAAAACCTTTGGAAATAACCGACATTAAAACACCTAAACCCGATAAATTTTTATTTTTTACGACAATTGTGTTTTTTATTGTTTTTATTTTTGCATTAGAAATGCATTTCGTCAAAATTTTAATACCGGCGGTTATAATGTGGTTTTTAATAATAAAAAAAGAGGTTTTTTTAAAATTCGACTATTTTTTAATTTTTACATTTATACTTATGTTTATTGATTTTAACATTATCAGCAATATTGATTTTGTAAAGAATATAATAAGCTCCATTAATCTAAATTCATTAAATGTCTTTAACCTTAGTGTCGCGGCAAGCCAGTTTATGAGCAACGTTCCCGCCGCTATTTTTGTGAGCAAATTTTCTCACGATTATCAGGCGATAGCTTACGGCGTAAATGTAGCCGGAAACGGATTTATTATTGCGTCACTGGCAAATATAATAGCTCTCAGGTTTCTTAACTCCTCAAAAGCTTATGTTGATTTTCACAAATACTCCATACCGTATTTTATCTTATCTTATCTATTAGTTATTGTAATACTTGGTTAAAAAAGAGAAGTTTTATCTTATTTATGTTAAAATGAGACAAAAATTATCTCAAAGGATCAACATGAAAAGAAGAGAAGCACTAAAAATCGGAGCGCTAGGATTAATGGCGGCAACTGTAACACCGGCAATGGCAAGTAAAGATGAGTACGAAGAAAGCCCGTACAAAAAATACAGAGAAAAAATTTACAACAGAAACAGATATGAAAAAGATTCAAAAAACCCTACAAAAGGCGAACTAAAACACACACCTGAAATAAAAATAGGCAAAAAAGACGCTAACGGATATACCTTAGTAGAAATTACAATAGGCCAGGAAGGTATAATACATCCAAGCAGCGAGAGCCACTGGATTGATTTTATCGAACTTGACGCAGACGGGAAACTCGTTGCAAGAACACTTTTCGAACCGGGCAAAGCTATGGGATATGCGGCATATAAAGTAAAACTTGACGGTGTTAAAAAACTTACAGCCAGAGAAGGATGTAATAAACACGGAATCTGGGAATATACAATTACACTTTAATTCCCTTCTCTGTTTTTCTTAAACATATAAGTGTCTGGCTCTAAAATACACATATCTATGATATGATATTAAATAAACATTTTGATTTTTGATTATTTAAAGAAAATTTAAAAAGAGATTATCTGTGTTTGAGAATCTCTTTTATTTTTTCCAGATTACCGCTTTTTATTAAGCATTTTTCAATCGTACAGAGTTCGTAGCTTTCCCCTTGTTTTAACTCCAGATAAGGATACCCCGTATAAATACATTCCGGTTTTTCAACACTTAAAACATACACTCCGTAATGTTTCATCAAATAGGCTTTGGTTATTGAAGGATAATAAAGAGGATATCTGTTTATATAATAACCTCCCGTTTTTATTATCTCCGTACCCTCCTTCCATAAATTATAATCATAATTCAAAATAGCAAGCCTTAAAAAGTCCTGTGCCAAAACAGAAAGAGACGAAGCGTAAGTGCTGTCGCTAAAATCAGCTTCAATATCATTTTCATAATTCATATACCAAACGTCTTTTTTAAAAATAAAAACTTCTTTTGCTAGTTTATCTGCTGTTTTTATATATTTTTCATTAAAAGTGGCTTCATAAGCGTCTATCAGCGCTTTTATAAGATAAGCGTAATCTTCTAAAAGAGCCTTTGTTTTTGCCTTTTCGTTTTTATTGTATGAATGATACAGTGTTTTGCCTGAATACATTGTTTTTAAAAGAGCATCCAACGTTTCCAAACCTTCTTTTTTATATTTTTCTTCTATACATCCGGCTTTTAAAAGCGCAGAAACAATCATTGAATTCCATGCGGTTATTTTTTTGGTATCTATAAAAGGAAACTCTCTTTTACTTCTGATATCCTGCAAAATTTTAAGAGCATGTCTGTAATTATCAGGTTTTTCCCCTTGTATTACCGGATTGTTTCTTGAATTGAAATTTCCGTATTTTTTTATACCGAAATATTCCATAAGCTCTGAGGCGTTATCAAAAACATTAAAAACGTCTTTTATTTCATCATAAGAATATACGAAATAAGCCCCTTCTTTTCCTTCGCTTTCAGCACTGCTTGCGCTGTAAAACAGACCGTTTTGGTCACGGTATCTGTTTAGCATTTCATCCAGACTTCTAAATGCAGCCGTTTTATAGAGTTCGTTTTTTGTAATATCATACATCCTTAGATACACAAAAGGCAAATTTGCATTGTTATAAAGCATTTTTTCAAAATGTGGAATTTCCCATTTCGCATCGGTAGAATATCTGTAAAATCCGCCTTCAATCTGGTCGAAAATTCCTCCCTGCGCCATTTTTTTAAGAGTGACATTCAGTATTTCAAAAATTTTTTCATCACCTTTAAGCTCATATATATCTATTAACAGATCAAGCGTACTCTCCATAGGAAATTTAGGAGCTCCTTTCATGCCTCCGTATTTAAAATCAAAAGCGTTTAACGCCTCCGTTTGAATTTTTTCAGTTATATTATCTGAAATTTCTGTTTTCTTAACAACTCCTCCGCTTTTTAAATACTCTTTTAAATTTGAAGCGATTTTTTCTATTTTTTCCGGATTGTTTTTCCAGTCATCAGTAATAGATGTAAGAATTTCTTTAAGTCCGGGACCCATTTGAGAAAAATGCGGAGGAATATACGTAGCCGAATAAAACACATCTCCGCTTGGAGTCATTATAACAGTAAGAGGCCACCCTCCGGCACGGTTATGCATTATCTGATATATTTTTTGATACTTTTTATCAATGTCGGGCATTTCTTCCCTGTCGACTTTTATACTTACGAAATTTTTATTTAAAACATAGGCTATTTCTCTGTCTTCAAAACTCTCCCTCTCCATCACATGACACCAGTGGCATGTGGAATATCCTATAGATAAAAATATAAGTCTGTTTTCTTTTTTTGCTTTTTCAAACGCTTCATTACTCCAAGGATACCAGTCCACCGGATTATCAGCATGCTGAAGAAGATAAGGGCTATCGCTGTGTTGTAAATGATTTGCCATTGTTAATACTCCTATTAAAAAAATTATAAATATTTTCACAGCTCTCCTTATAACATAAAAGATAATTTTTGTCTAATTTTAACAAATAAATTTCAATCCCGTATATGCTATAATTACAATAAAAAAGGATACATTATGTCTAAAAAAAGAGTGGCTATAAACGGACTTGGCAGAATCGGAAAAATGGTTTTATGGCATTATGTAACACAAAAACCTGAAAATATTGAAATTGTAGTGGCAAACGGGGGCAGCGGAACTCCTGAAGATTTGGCTTATATGCTAAAATTCGACTCAGTTCACGGCAGATTTCCAGTAAATGTAGAATACACAGACAATTCTCTTATTATTGACGGAAAAGAAATAGCAATCGTCAGCGAAAGAGACCCTGAAAAATTACCTTGGAAAGAGATGAATATTGATATCG
Organism: Nautilia abyssi; assembly: GCF_055388085.1. Classification (NCBI taxonomy): domain Bacteria; kingdom Pseudomonadati; phylum Campylobacterota; class Epsilonproteobacteria; order Nautiliales; family Nautiliaceae; genus Nautilia; species Nautilia abyssi. The sequence goes on from NZ_AP042376.1 coordinate 1,034,860, forward strand.
TTCTTGAAGCAACCGGTAAATTTACAAAAAGAGACGACGCGGCAAAACATATTACTGCGGGAGCTAAAAAAGTAATTATTACAGCTCCGGGAAAACAAGTGGACAAAACAATCGTTTTGGGCGTAAATCATGACGAATACGATCCTCAAAACCATCACGTAATTTCAAATGCGTCATGTACTACAAATTCGCTTGCGCCTGTTATGAAAATTCTTGAAGACGAATTCGGAGTGGAAAGCGCTCTTGTAACCACAGTGCACGCTTATACCTCAAGCCAGGTGACAATAGACAGAAAAAAACCGGGCAAACACAGAAGAGGAAGAGCTGCGGCCGTAAATATCATCCCGACCACTACAGGCGCGGCAAAAGCGACAATAGAAGTTATTCCGAATTTAGCAGGCAAAATGCACGCAATGGCTCTTAGAGTTCCTGTTGCCGATGTGGCTATTACAGATATTTCTGTAACGCTTAAAAAAGAAACAACCACTGAAGATTTAAACAAAACATTTGAAAAATACGCAAACGGCAAAATGAAAGGTATTTTAGGAATAACTTACGAAGAAGTTGTATCTACCGATATGATAAGCAATCCTCATTCAAGCACTATTGACGCTCTTTCAACCGCCGTAGTTGAAGGTAACAAAGCAAAAATACTTACTTGGTACGATAATGAATTCGGTTATGCCGGAAGAGTTTTGGAACTGGCTCAAATGGTAGCAGAAAAACTATAAGAAAGGGACGGATTTTTATCCCTTTTTTAATTTTCAGATTTTAATATTTTATTTATATATCCGTTGCTTACACCTAGAAATCTGGCTATTTCGGTATATTTGTATCCGGCTTCTTTTGCAGCCATAATTGCATCTTTTTTTTCTTCATACTCTTCAAAAAAGTCGCTTATTTTTTTGCGTATTACTTTTAGCTCTCCGTCTACTTTAATAATCTTAGGCTCATTATATATCTCTTCAAGTTCAAATTTTTCAAGAGGTTTATTAAGCCATTCTATATATTCTTCAAGAGGTTTTTGGAAAATCATACTGCCTTCGATAATCTCATTGAATTTGTTTTTTTTCAATCTAAGAGCAAGTGACTGGTATTCGTAATCTTTAATATCGTCTACAAGCCCTAACACCAAAGCATTTCTTTCTATATATTTTATAACTTTCCAGCTGTGGTTGTCGTCAAACATCATATAACTTTCAAATCTTCCTTTCCACAAATGCCCTACTCTTCCTGTTTTATAGTTATACCACGCCGCATAAGCCGAATTTAAAAACCTCATAGCTTCACTGAGATTCGGAAGCGTCGTTTCTAATAATATGTGGTAATGATTCGGAAGAATGGTAAAAGCGTGAAAAACGACTTTATAATCATATTTAGTTTTAAGCATCAGTTCCATAAATTTAAAAAAATCTTCTTTTTCGTTAAAAATTTCTGCACCGTTAACACCTCTGTTTACTATATGATAAAATCCGGGATCGTTAACTCTTGGTTTTCTTGCCATTATCTCTCCTTATGTAATAAAAACGACTGTCACTTTTTTATTCTCAGTGCCAGACACTTGATATCGAAATTATAACATATTAATATTCTTTGGTAAAATATGTCACCTTTAAATTGGAGCCGCTATGAAAATCGTAATACTTGACGACAGCAAAGTTTTCTTGTCGTATATCAAAAAACAGCTGCAAAAACTAGGCTATATTGATATATATACTTTTAACGAACCTTCTTCTTTTTACACTTTTTTTGAAAACGGAAACACTGATACCGATGTGGTTTTTATAGATTATCATTTAAAAGAAACAGACGGACTTAAAGTCCTGGAAAAAATAAATCCTCATCTGCCATATACATATAAAATAATGATTACCGGCGACAATGATCCGAATCTTAAAGAACAAGCTCTCGAAACCGGTTATGACAACTTCTTTACAAAAGATATTTCTCTTATAGATTTAAAAGCGCTTTTAAATATGATTACGACCATAAGAAAATTCGTCAAAAAAGAACTTCAAAAAAAAGAAGAGCTGAAAAAACTTCTAAGCTATAAAGAAAAACAAGAACAGATAATACACAGAAAACAGAACAAAATAATGCAAAATGAACTTGAAATGTTTTTTGACGAGAATTTCCTGTTTGAAACTTTTTTTGCTCCGAAAGATATGCTCACGGGTGACACTATTCATACCAAGAAACTTTCGAAAAACGAATATTTCATAGGTGTAATCGATGCCATGGGTAAAGGGTTAGGTGCCTCTTTGACATCATTTAACGCATTGTCCTTTTTAAAACATTCAATAAAAAAAGCCATTGAATATAATGATTTTAACTTCGAAAAACTGGTTAACGATTTCGTAAACTATATTAAAAACATCCTGTTAGACAATGAAATACTGTGCGCTACGCTTGTATATATAAAAAATGACAAAATTTATTATTCCAATTTCGGGAATCCTCCGATACTCTCTTCCAAAAACATAATTCCGGCAAACAATTATCCAATAACAGTAAACACGCAACAAATACACATCGACAGCATTCAAACAGAAAACAAACTGCTGATATCAAGCGACGGAATTTTTGAGTCACCTTATGAAGAAACAATTTATTATAAAAGGCTTAAATCAATATTTCCCAAAATCACTTTTTTAAAAGAGCTCATGGAGGACTTTTACGCTAAATCCCATCAGATTGACGATACCTGCCTCGTTTATATTACGAAAGAGAAAAACGGATTTCAAACTCTTTTTGAAGATACGCTGGAATTAAATAAAAATGCAATTGATCATTTTCTTGAAAAACTGATATCCCAAAATATCCCGCTGATTGAGCAGATTCATCTGATTTTACACGAAATACTCACTAATACATACGAATACGGTATTTTAAATATTGAAAACAAAGATATTCCGGAACATAAAAAAAAGAAACTAAAAAACGATGAAAATAAAAAATTTTTCGCTAAAATTAAATTAAGCAAAAATGAAAATTGGCTGAAAATCGAATACGAAGACACAACAAAAGGGTTCGATGTTCAGACAATAAAAGACGCATTTTACAAAAAATATCACGGGAGGGGGATTAAAATCATAAAGCACCTCTCCTACGGACTGTTTTTTAACGAAAACGGAACGGCAATTAAAATCTTCTTAAAGGTTAAACAATGAAAATAGAAATAAACGGAAACGAAATAAATATAAATTCTCCTGTAGTAACAATTTCTGACGTTGAAAAACTGTTACAGATTCTGACTTCCAAAGAAAACGAACCTCAAATCATATTAAATATTAAATCTTTTTCACTTCCTTCAAGTATTATAGGAGAACTTTTAAGACTTCACGACAAAGGGGTTGCAATTATGATAAATGTTTACGATAATACGCTTTATGAACTTTTAGACGCTTTAAAACTTACACAAAAATTTAAAATAAGGAAGATCTGATGCATTCTATCGTCAAAGACTTTAACCTAAAACTGCTTGGAATCAACCTCTTAACGAGTTTTATTCTTTTATTGTACACATATTTCGAATATCCCGGCGATTTCATCTCCACGGCTTTTGAACATCTTATAATCGCCATAGTTATTCAGGTGGCTGCATATTATCTTTTAAAATATTACGTAATAAACCCTATCCAGGAATACATTTCTATTTCAAAAGAACTAAGCGAAGGGGACGGTGATTTAACAAAACAGATCAGTATTAAACAGCACAATGAAATCAAACAGGCCGCCGATTATATAAACAAATTTATTTCAAACGTAAGAGAAGTGATTATCGACATAAAAAACACAAGTTCTATTGTGTCAAATAATACAAAAGAACTGGAAAATATTGTAAAACAGCTAAAAAGCACAATACACCAGACAGACGTGGAAGCAAGCGAAATTTCAAAAATATCCAATACGCTGGCACAGCATCTTGACAAAACGGAAGCATCAGTGGCTTCAACTACAGATACATTAATAAAAACAGCCGACTTTTTAGAAAATTTCAGCAATTCTTTAATAAAAACAACAGATGAAATAATGAAAATAAATTCAAAAGAGCAGGAACTAAACAACCTCCTTCACAATCTGAACTCTCAAACCGAAGAAATAAAAAACGTTTTACAGATAATTTCAAGTATTACCGAACAGACCGAGCTTCTTGCACTAAATGCGGCTATAGAGGCTGCCAGAGCGGGAGAACACGGAAGAGGGTTTGCGGTAGTTGCGGATGAAGTCAGAAAACTGGCGGAAGAAAGCGCTAATTCTCTGGTAAATATAGAAACCATTATCAAAAACATTACTCAAACCATTGATTTAACCTCAAATGAAATCAACAACAACTCTGAAAAAATGAATGTTTTAGCCTCTCATACTAACGAAATCACCACACAGCTGGAGCAAATCCTGCAGATGAATAAAGATAATATATTATATGCCAAAGACGCTACTAAGAACGTTACCATCATGGCGTTTGAAGCAAAACAGCTCATGACCCACACTGAAAAACTTACCGATATTTCCACACAAAACGTTTCAATAGCAAAATCGATTTCAAAAATTACGGATATGCTAAAATCCGCATTCAGCAAACTTTATAAAGAAGTGTCAAGATTCAAAGTGTAAACAGGCAAATCTGTAATCACAGAATTTACACATATCTTTCTCTTCGCTTCTTTTAATCTCTCCTGATATAGAATCAAGCTTTTTTTCAAGACTTTTAATATCCGAATCCACTTTTATGAGTTTTACGTTGTATATGTCCCAATAATATATTTCGCTCTCAGGCATCAGATATTTATATACTTCTGCCTGCGTTAAATCTTTCAAATAATCCTGTTTTTTAGAAGTTTTATAATCATAAATTTTATTTCCTATGACCCTGTCGGCCCTTGCCTGAATGATGAAATTTTTATATTTTCCGGAAGGAAGCTGTATTTCGCACTGCGCAGGTTTTGTCAGTTCTTCAAAATCTATATAGGCGAATTTTTTTATTTTATCCTCCCACTCCGATTTAATTTCAAAATACTCTCTTTTAGAACAGTTTTTCAAAAGTTCCGACATTATACGGGAGAAGTACTCTTCCGCAGAGCCGGGCTGTGTTTTTAAAACAATCTGCAGTGCGTTATGCAGTCTGCTTCCGAAATAATCTTTATCCTCATCGTTTTTAATGTTTAATACATACGAAAAATAATATTTCATAGGACACTCAAGCAGCGTTTTGAGCTTGGTAGGGGTGATTGTTTCCGGAAGCTCAAACGCTCCTTTATATTCATAAAATTCAGGTTTGCTTGTTTTATAAACGGCCTGGGAATAATACTCATCCCTGTTTTCCCCAAAATCCAGACCCAGTTCGTATAAAAATCTGCTGGGTTCCTTTTCTTCGTTTTTCACATATGAAATTTTGGCAAATTTGGCATTAAGCAAAATATTATAATAATAGTTTTTCTGCAGAGCCTCTTTGTCTTTTCTGGTAGGCAGTTTTGCTTTTTTTCTTATTGCAGAATTTAAAAAGAAATCTTTATCTCCCACGTTAGGCACAAATTCATCGTTAAAATCGGCTATAATTACTCCGTCAAATTTCATACCTCTGCTTTCAAGCACGCCCATAACAGTAACTTTTCCGCCTTTAACGTCGTCAAAAGTAAGGTTTTTAAATCTTTCCAAAAGAAAATGCAGTATTTCTTCTTTGGAATAATGTTTTAACGCATCCAGCTTTGAAATTTTATAAATCTCTTCATCAAGAAGCTTTCTTTCTTTTAACGTTGCATGCTTAAGCACAAACTGCAGTATTTCGTCAAAAGTGTTCAGTTTTTCAAATTCTTCAATTTTTTCTTTTGCCTTCAGATAAGAAACCTCATCTTTTTGCACAGTATAATTATAAACAGCCTCCAGCATAATATAAATCTGCGAATGTGTAAAACTTTCCCCCATGGCAAAATTGAGATTGTTTTTCGTATCCAGCAGTTTCAAATACCTGCTGTATGTTTCATCCGGCAGAATTACTGCTATTTTTTCCGGTTTAACACCTTTAGCGACCATTTCTTCTATACTGGCAAAAATATATGAAGTCTGAGCTATTCTGCTTGAAAAATGCTCAACTTCAACATCCGCCATATTAGGCAGGGGCTTATAATCCAAAACTATGTTTTGATGTATATCAAACCTGTATTCTCCTAATTTAAATTCTCCGAACATTTTTCGTATAAGATTTCTGTTATACGGAGTAACCCTGAAAACCATTTCTACAGGCACGGGTATGTTTTTTATAATTTCCAGATCCGTTTTGGGCAGATATCCGCTTAAATATATTTCCGTTTTATCTATATTCTCAAAAAAGTTTCTGTTTATTTCGTATTCTTCCAAAACGGTTTTATCATACAGGGAATTTGCTTTAAGCAGTTTTTTATATTCATAATAAATCTCTTTAAGCACAGACAGATGCTCTTCATATTCCAGGTAGGTGTCTGCCAGTTCAATATCTTCAATGGATCTTTTCTCAAGATAAATCTCGTTAAAAAACGAGATAATAAATTCAGCATTCTTAAAAAAATTTAAAAAATCTTTTTTTAAACCCAGTTTTTCTATATCAATATTTTCCAAAGCTTTATATAAATAAATTTTTTTAAGATCGCCGTCTATTAAAGAAGCGTTTTTTACAATTATACATTTATCTAAAAATTCGCCTATAGTAATAAGTTTAGGAAGAAATGAGTCGTTTTGGCTTTTTACAAACTCTCTTATCTCCCTTTTGGTGCTGAAAACCTTTAATATCATATTTTTTCGACTCTGATAATTCTGTTGCCGTCAATAACCACTCTTACTTTATCTCCGGCCTGAATGTTTACGCCTTTGACAATAGCTACGATATTTCTGCCGTCGTCAAGTTTTATATACAGTTCTTCGCCGTTTGCCTTATCGGCTTCATATCCTGCATAAGCTCCTCCAAGGCCTCCTAAAAGTGTAGTCAATACGTTTCCTTTTCCGTTTCCAAAAAGACTGCCTATTACCGTTCCGGCTATGGCTCCCGTCATTACTCCGGTTCCGTTATCTTTGATAATAACTTTTTTTACACTTGTAACAACTCCTGTTTTATAGGTATACATTACATTCACGTCGCTTAACGCAACTTCATTTGAATTATACATCTGGGTACATCCAGTAAATAAAACGGCTCCCAGTCCAAGCGCCATAATCATTTTTTTCATAACCGTCCTTTTTTTATTAGTATTATACATTATTGCAATTAAATTAAATTAAATTCCTGAAAATTAGTTTCACTTATTTTTAACTCATATAATGTATTATTAAAGAAAAAAAGAGGTTCGCAATGCAGGTAATACAAGATATTAAAAGTGAAATTTCAAAAGTTATCATAGGACACGGGCATTTAATAGACTCAATGCTTATAGGACTGATTACAGGAGGCCATCTTCTTGTGGAAGGGGTTCCGGGTATTGCCAAAACAAAAAGCGTTTTAACTCTGGCAAAAACAATCGGTCTTGATTTTAAAAGGGTTCAGTTTACGCCGGACCTGCTTCCGAGCGACATCACGGGAATTGAAATATACAATCCTAAAACTAATGAGTTTGAAATAAAAAAAGGGCCTGTTTTTACAAATCTTTTACTTGCGGATGAAATCAACAGAGCTCCTGCAAAAGTCCAAAGCGCCCTGTTGGAAGTTATGCAGGAAAAACAGGTAACCATTGCAAAAGAAACGTTTAAACTTTCCCCTCCTTTTTTAGTAATAGCGACTCAAAACCCTATTGAGCAGGAAGGAACCTACCCTCTTCCCGAAGCACAGCTTGACAGATTCATTATGAAAATCAACGTAACATACAACTCTTTAGATGAAGAAATACTTATAGTCAAATCTCAAAGCGCCAAAGAGCCGTCGCAGGTAGCGACAATAGACGATATTTTGAACCTGCAAAAAAAACTTGACGAAATACATATGGACGAAGAACTTTTAAAATATATAGCAAAAATAACGGATGCGACCAGAAATCCTCAGAAATACGGTCTTGAAACAGCTGAATACATCGAATACGGCGTAAGTCCGAGAGCTACAATAGCTATGTACAACTGTTCAAAAGCGTATGCAATGATCCAAAACAAAGACTATGTCACTCCTCTGGACATTGTAAAAGTAGCAAAAGACGTATTAAGACACAGAATTATTTTAAATTATAAAGCGGAAATAGACGAAATATGCATTGAAGACGTAATAAACGACGTAATAAAAGCCATTCCGATTCCTTAAAAGGCTGAAACTAAATGAAAACAAAAGCACTGGTTTTAAAAACCAAAAAGAGAATTTTCGGAGCGTTGCTTGGAAGAAACCTCTCCAAATTTAAAGGTAACGGACTTGATTTCAGGGAATTTAGGGAATATAACTATGGAGAAGACTCCAAAAAAATAGACTGGAAAGTATCCGCGAAAATAAACAAACCCTTAGTAAAAGAATATGACGAAGAAAGGGAGCTGAGAATTATTATAGCCGTTCTTAAAAGCGGCACGCTGTTTTTCGGAAGCAAAAGACTTAAAACGGAACTTATAGCCGAAATTATAGCTTCTTTGGGATTGGCCGCCTTGGAAGAAGACAATAAAATACAGCTTGTGTTTTTGGGTAAAAATAAAAAAATATTCAAACCTACAAAAAATAAAAAAAGCGTTTACTCTTTCGTAGACTACACGCTTAAAACAGACTATTTACAAGAAGACTACACTCAAAGCGACATCGATTTTCTCAACAGCTTTAAAAAATCCCTTCTGTTTATTATAGGGGATTTTTTTAAACCTGTAGAACTGAGAAACCTGAAACATGAAACATATGTAATATCCGTAAGAGACAAATTCGAAGAATCTCCACAGTTCAGCGGCTATACGGAAATAGTAGATCCCGTAAGCCTAAATTCGGTAAACGTATATTTTAACAAATCGTCTATAAACAGACTGCAAAAACATATAAACCGCCTTGACGCAAAAATCGCCTTGCAGTGTAAAAAAAGCAAAATACCTTTTACAAAAATATACACGGATGAAGAGCCTATATATAAACTCATAAAGCTGGTGAGGTAACTATGGATCTGTTAAAACAGTTAAAAGACATAAAGCCTAACGCTCATATAATCGACTATCAGTTTTATATATTCGTTATTTGCTGCATTATTACAGTAATGCTTGTTTTATATTTAATATATAAATTTTTCAAAAAGAAAAAACCAAACCCTTATTTGCTGAAACTTCAGAATTTAGACTTTGGCGATTCAAAAAAAACGGCATATGAATTTTGCGAATACGCAAGATATTTTCTGAATGAAGAAAACAGAAAAAATTATGAAGAACTGGCTAAAGAGCTCGAAAAATACAAATATAAGCCTAAAGTAGAAAAACTTGATGAACAGACCAAACAGAAAATAAAACAGTTTATAGAGGACATAGCACAATGAGTTTTGAATATCCCGTATTTTTATTAATCCCGGTTGTTTATCTTTTAATGAAATATTTTTTTACATCCGCCGATGACAGAATAATATTTCCTAATACGCAGCTTTTCGCAAAATCGGTAAGCAGATTTTCTCTGCCGGAATTTTTAATAATTCTTTTTTTATCTGTCGCACTGGCTTCTCCCGTAAAAAGCAAAATCATAACAAACACGTATAAAAAAGGATATAATATCGTAATAGACCTCGACACAAGCGGTTCTATGGAGGAATTTAATAAATTAGGAGCCGCAAAAACAGTAAGCCTGGATTTTGCAAAAAAAAGAAAAAACGACGCTTTGGGACTGGTGGTATTCGGAAACATAGCTTATATAGCCTCGCCTCTTACTTTTGACAAGAAAACGTTTAATGATATTTTAAAAAGAATATACGTATCAATCGCAGGAAATAAAACAGCTATTTACGATGCGCTTTTTTTATCGTCAAACCTTTTTAAAAACACGAAAGGCTCAAGAATTATAATACTTCTGACAGACGGTATGGACAATGCAAGTATAACACCTCTGGATGTGGTTATTAAAAAACTGAAAAAAGAGCATATTAAAGTATTCGCAATCGGCATAGGAAGCGATGCCGACGTTAACGTTTTACAAAAAATAGCCGACTCGACAGGCGGTAAATTTTATCTTGCATCTTCTTTGGAAGACCTTCAGCAGATATATAAAGACATAGACAAACTTACAAAAAGCAAAATAAAATCCAATATTCAGATATTAAACACATATTATTACCAGTATCCGCTTTTTATAGCTATTTTACTGTTTTTATTTTACTTATACCAATACAGGAAGAACATATGGAATTTCTAAACGGTTATTTTTTATTGTTGCTGCTTATTATACCTGCGTTGTTTTTAATAAAAGACAAAAAGCTTCCTTTTTCAAAAGAAGTCGCACAAAAAATAACACTAAAAGGCAAAATACCTAAAAAATTAAAATTTTACATTCTGCTTGCAAGTTTCGCTCTGTTTGTAACAGCGTTAAGCAGGCCCGTTATCGACAACGGGTACATAACAATAAAAGCTCCTGTTCAAAACCTTGTAATAGCCCTTGATATAAGTCACGAAATGGACAAAACGGATCTTTATCCGAACAGATACAAATTCGCTATTTCTAAAATAAAAGTTCTCTTAAAACATCTTAACTCCCAAAATACGGCTCTGATACTGTTCGACAAAAACGCATATCTTATTTCAGCCCCTACAAAAGATTACGAATCGTTGATATATCTGCTTGACCATACTGATATCAAAGACATGCAAAGAACTCAGACAAGCGATATAAACAACATGATTTCTTCAGCAAAAAAACTCGTAAAAAATCCTAAAATAGTTATTTTTACTTCGAATATATACATTCCTAAAAAAGACAATATTTTCGTATATCTGTGTAAAAAAGCGGATATCAGAGCAAACAACGTTTTTCAGGCGGAATACTCCAACAACAATATAAAAACGCTGGCAAAACTTCTTAATTCGTCAAAACATAAAGATATAAAAATAAAAGACAAAACGGAACTGTTTTATTTTCCTCTCGGACTTGGAATGATTCTGTTTTTCTTTGTAATATTTTTTCCTCTTAGGAGAATAAGATGAAAAAAATACTCTTTTTACTTATAGCAGTAAATCTTTTCGCTTTCGATTTTTTTACTATAAAAAAAGCGGATGAATATTATAAAAAAGGACATTATCTTTCAGCGGCAAAAGAATATGAAAAAATACATTCGCAAAAAGCCCTTTATAATGCGGCAAACAGTTACTATAAAGCCGGAGATTACAAAAAAGCGATTTCTCTTTACAGTAAAATTAATGAAAAAGATTTAAAATTTCAAAAATATTATAATACGGGTAACGCTTATGCTCTTTTACATCAATATAAAAAAGCCATAGAAGCATACAAAAAAGCATTAAAAATAAAAAAAGACAAAGATGCGGAATATAATCTAAAACTGATAGAAAAACTGCTAAAACACAAACAGCAGCAAAAGAAAAACAACAAAAAAAACAATAATAAAAATAAAAAGAAAAAAAACGGCAGTCAAAATAAACAAAACGGTAAAAACAGTAAAAACAATAAAAATAAAAACGGAAATAAAACAAAAAACAAAAAACAAAATAAAAATAATAAAAACACTCAAAAAAACAGACAGCAAAACAATAATAAAGAAAAACAGAATAAAAAAACAGCAAAACAGCAAAATAAAAAACAGGAAAAAATGCAAAAACAGCGAATTGTGAAAACAAAAGAAACAAATACAAGCGATATCAGAATGAAATTTTATGAAAAACAGTTAAAATCTCTGCAGTTTAATACATTACTGATACCATTAAAAGGAAACGAATGAAAAAGATACTGTTATTTTTAATACCTATTTTGATGTTTGCGTATGTCAATGTAAGCGTAAACAAAAAAACAATTTACCCTGGTGAAGAGGTAATTTTTACAATCGAAGCCACCGGAAACAATATAAAGTTTCCATCCATAAAAAATATAGACGGTTTTCCAGTCCAGGGTACGGCGGTTACGCAAAATATAACCATATTAAACGGAAACATGCAAAAAAGTGTTTCCAAAAGCTATATATTCTTTCCGACAAAAAGTGTTACTATTCCGTCATTTACGGTAAATGTAGACGGAAAAGATTTCAAAACAAAATCAATTAAAATAACGGTAACAAAGCCTAAAGAAAGCAAAAACGGCAATTTCAAACTTAAACTCTCCGTAAATAAAACAAAAGCTTATATAGGAGAACCTTTAGTATTTAAAATCAAATTTTTTCAAAAAGAAGGTACTTCCCCTCAAAGTATAGAAATACAAAAGCCGAATTTCAACAACTTTTATACAAAACAGATTTCAAAAAAAGAATATATTAAAAAAGGTTTTGATATTACCGAATATTCGTTTTTAATAATTCCTCAAAAAGCCGGAGATTACAAAATAGGGCCTATTCTTGCAAAAGTCGGATATTTAAGCAAACAGACGCCTTTCCAAGATCCTTTTTTCAATCTGATGACCTCTACCCTAAAATATACAAATATTTTTTCTAATCAGGTAGATATTAACGTATCTTCAATCCCGGCCAACAGCGTTTACGGAAACTTTAAAGCATATTTCAGTGCCGATAAAACAAAAGTAAGCGCAAACGAACCGGTAAAAATAACCCTAAATATCAGCGGATGCGGAGATTTTTACGATTTACCGGATTTTAAACTGAACATTCCTAACGCTACGGTTTATGAAAACTCTCCGGTAATTAAAACTTTTATAAAAAACGACAGTTTATGCGGCACTTATACAAAAGAATTTACTCTGGTATCCAATCAAAGCGTATCAATACCTCCTATCGAATTTAAAGCCTTCGACGGAAAACTAAAAACGGTCAAAACCAATAAACTCCTTATTACGGTTAAAAACTCTAAAAACAAACCACCTGTGCACACAATATCAACACATACAAATCAAAAAATAATATATAAAACAAAAACAAACTACATTCTTCTTGGCCTTGTGTTTGTAATAGGAATAATAGTGGGTATTTTAAGCGTATATTTAATTAATTTGAAAACATCTGCAAATAACGATTTAATAAAACAGATAAAAAAAGCTGATGAAAAAGAGCTGTTCAATCTGCTTTTAGAATATTCATATTATCCTGAAATCGAAAAAGTCTTAAAAGACCTTGAAGAAAACATCTACAACAATAAAAAAAATAAAATAGATAAAAAGAAAATTATCAAAATTATTAAATCGATAATAAAGAAATGATTTTTTTCTTTTTTCTCTCAAAAATCCCTTGACATCAAAAAAGTTATTGCGTATAATTTCAGTCCACAACGACAAGTTGTGAAAGAAAAGCTGACCCGTTAGCTCAGTCGGTAGAGCATCTGCCTTTTAAGCAGAGGGCCGTTGGTTCGAATCCAACACGGGTCACCATGTCCCCTTCGTCTAGGGGTCTAGGACACCGCCCTTTCACGGCGGCGACAGGGGTTCAAATCCCCTAGGGGACGCCATTAATTCCTAGACCGGTCGCTTAGCTCAGTTGGGAGAGCACCAGCCTTACAAGCTGGGGGTCGCAGGTTCGAGCCCTGCAGCGACCACCATTAAATGAGGAGCCGTAGTTTAGCTGGTTAGAATGCCGGCCTGTCACGCCGGAGGTCGCGGGTTCGAGTCCCGTCGGCTCCGCCATTACTTCAAGAATCTCGTAAATTCGGTATCTTTTAAAAATCAACGGGGTAAGTGTCAGTCGTTTTTGGCGGATTTTTACTGACAATATAACTGACAATTTATATTCTATAAAACATTTGCAAATCAGTTTTTATTTCACTCCAAACATTTAATTTTGTTTCTACTATCCTTATTCCGAATTTATCAATTAACCCCCACAGTAACTTGCTTACTTTAATATCAATTCCCCAAAATTTCAAATCATACATTAGGTTTTTAGAAGCAGTTTCAGACCATTCATTAAAATAAATATCATTTCCGGTGATATCGAAAAAAGTGATTTTAATTTCGATGTTTTTGTCGCATATATTCATTGAATCCAAAAACTCATTTATTTTAAAATATTTTTTTATACTGTCCTTTTGAACGGCTTTATAAATTTTATCCTTCTTCTTTATAAGAGGAATTAAATTTTTCTTATATTCCTCTTCTAATTCAATCACATCATTTGTAGTAATTTCGACATTATTTTTTATGATTTTATAATCCTCGGTAATCCAAATATCTAAATAACTGATATAAAACGGAAAAATTTCCGGCTGTTTGAAAAATATCTCTTTGTTGTTTTCAATTGCCTCAAAATCCAAAATAAAATGTTTTGCAAATTTGTCCTGAAATAAAAAATGCTCATCCAAATCTTTTATAAATCTAAAACATAAATCTTTCCCCAATTTTTTTATTGCTTTTTGTGGAATTTTATATTCCAAAGACAACCTCAGATTTAAAATATATTTTAATCTTTCTAATTCATTTAAAAATTTCCAAAAACCAAAATATTCTTCTAAAATTGTTTTTTTAGAAGTTTCATATTCTGTAACCTTATCGATTTCAAATTTAAAAGTATTAATAAAAACGCTGCCTTTGTTATCCAAATACAAAAGGTAATAAATCATTTCGTCATCAACAAATACAAAAGTTTCTGACATATTAAACCTTAATTTTTTAACAAACTGTATTCAACCAAATCTTTTTCAATTTTAAAAATATTGTTTATTTTTTCTTTTAACAAATCACTTTTTAAAATCTCTTCGGTTGCAAATATTTTATGACTTCCTTTTTTTTCATTATATACAACCTTGCCTCTTGGAAGTTCGTTATAAGAAAAGCATTCTAAAATAGAATTTTTTGTCTGAACTTCTCTCCAATATTTTTTAAACGAATATCTTTTTATTTCTTGATACTCTTTTTTTATCTCATATATTTCATTGTCATATACCCAAAATAAACCCTCATATTTAGTGATATAATCCCAAAGAAGACCGGAAATACCGTTAATTTTATATTTTTCTTCTTTTATGCTTTCTTTAATTAAAATTCCGTTTTTAATCTCGAGCTCGATTATTTCTCTTTTTCTGTAAGGCAATTTACAAGGTTTTCTTTTTATTAGTAGTCTTAATTTTCCGCTATACCATTTAGCAAATTTTTTTCTTTTGCCTATTACTTCCTGGGTTAAATCGTAAGTATTAAATAGTTTATCTACAATTTTACAAAGATATAATTTATTATTTTCTATTGAATAAATAAAATCCCTACATTTTCCAGGAGCGGTGCAAATTACTTTTTTAACTTTATTATATTTATATAACAATTCTGCGCTTATAGGATTTTTAAATATTTTATATATTTTGTGATTATATTTAATCAACGCCCAAGTCGTTTCATTGTTTGGAAAACTCATTTAATCCCTTTTTATATAAATTTTCAGCCATTTGCAAAATCAATTCATGGTTTTTTACTGGTCTTATCAACTTTTCATCAATATTGTCTATTCCATAATATGCTCCTGCAATTTGTCCGTATACAGCACCTACAGTATCGGCGTCATCTCCTAAATTAACCGCTTTTATTAATCCTTTTTCAAAACTATTGGTGTTATAAAAGCACCATAAAGCCGCTTCAAGAGTGTCAATCGCATATCCGCTCGATTTGATTTCATCTTCTTTTTTATGTAAAAAAGAGCCGCCAGTAATATCACTTAAAGCAGGATGGAATGATAACTTTTGAATTTTTGCTAAAACTTCATCTTTTTTACTTCCATTTATAAACCACCACAAAATCGCTCCAAGCAATTTTGCACTATCAACCGCAATGGGAGAAGAGTGTGTAGTTTTTGAACTCTCACCGCTGTAAAAAACCGCTTTTTCAAAATCGGTATGGAAATAAATAACAACTGGAGCAAGCCTCATAATAGAGCCGTTTCCCGAAAATTTTTCATTTCTTAAAGGGGAGATTAAATCGCCTTTTCTTTTATAATTGCTTAAACTTCTAAATACCGTCTGTCCTATGTCAAAGGCTTTATGCTTGGAACTAAAAAGCCCATCTTCCAGCCATTTTAAATATGTATCGAGCTGGTCTTTTAAGTCAAATCCTTTTCTTAACAGCGAATCGCCAAGACACAGAGCCATAGCCGTATCATCCGTATATTCTCCAACCTTAACTTTATATCTTCCACCGCTTGTGTAATAAGTTATTTTAAAACTGCCTCTTTTTTTAAACTGAACGGGAGCACCCAACGCATCGCCTATTGCAAGACCTATAAATGTTCCTTTGGCTTTAGTTAGCATTTATTTGTTTTTTTATTTCATTAAGTTTTTCAATAAATTCTTCTATGATATTTTCATTATTATAATCAATCGGTTCATAATAAATATAACTATTACCAAAAGGATGCTCTTCCCATTTTTTTAAGTTGCCAATATTTGAAATTTCATCATCAGTAATTATTTGAATACTAAATGGAATATTGTATGCTTTCCATAATTCAAAATCAACTCCAAACCAAATTTTGACTGTATCACTTTTATTATGTTTTAAAAAATATCCATAAAATTCGGCATTTTGTTCAGTAGTAGATTTATTATTAAGTATATCTACTTTGTTTTTTACATTTTCAACTATTTCAAACATTTTTTCAATTAATTCCGGAACTGCTACATTTGTAATATTCACTGTTTCTCCTTTTAATAAATTTTTCTCATAATTCGAAAATTTAATTTTTTTAATTTCAAACCAATTTTTCAATGCATTAATAAAATCATTTATGTAAATATTTAATTCACTCAATTCATCTTTTTCAATTATTTTTATAAACTCTTCCCAATATCTTATTTTTTTATCTTTCAATAGGTCTTTATAAAAAAAAGCCTTTGGAATAAAATATATAACTTCTCCAATTTTTTTCGTTTTTTCTATATATTTTTCATAATCTTCATTTTTTTGATGAGCGGAAAGGTTTGTATATAGATTGGTTTTTATTTCAATAATATAAATTTTTTCATCTGCTTCTAAATACAAATCCGCTATACCATATTTTTTGTTATCAATGCTTAATTCATATTGTGTATAAATATTTTCATCTTCGATATTTTCTTCAATATCTAAAAATTTTAAAAATTTTTTTCTAAAACTTTTGTATTGACAAAATGTTTTAATTAATTCTGTTACATTGTCTTCTTTTGTTATGATTGATTCAAATATATTCATTTTATCCTCCTTTTTTGTATTATAACTTCTCAATTTTAAAATTTTTAAGTTTTGAAGTTTGAATTTTTATTTTCTCAAATATTTTATTGAGAATATTAAGATAGTTTTTATCATTTGGCTCTCCTAAATAAAACTTCTTATCATACATTGTTATTGCAGCAAATACACCGGGAAAAGGATAAAAGTAAGTTATTTCTTTTTCAAACGGCTCTAAAACAATTATTTTAAAGAGTTGTTTGTGTATAAAAGAAGTTACCTTGCCTTCATTGTAAAATAAAATTAATTTATAATTTTTATTTTGAAAATTAAATGTAATTTTGGCTGCTTTCATGTTTTTCCTTTATTTTAATATTGCTTTCAAAGGCATATACAAATCAATCTTTTATTTCTTACAAAAAAAATAGAAAACCAATGAAAAAAATCTTTTATGTGTAATTTTGTTACATAATACTTATAAAGTTTCAAAAATTCCCCTAAAAATCAATTGTATATGTTTTATTCGGATTGATTTTATGTTTGCGTTCGATTTGTTTCTCAACCTCTTTTTCTCTTTCATTTAGTTTCGTATAAGGTCTGCTCTCTTTTTGATAGAAATTTTCAAGTTCGGCTCTTGTTTTTTCATAAAGTTCTTTGAAATAGCTAACCTTAGCTTTCAAAATCTGATTTGCTTTTATTTTCAGTTCTTCAAACTTTTCTTTGGCTTTAAGAAGTTTTTGTTTTAACTCTGCGTTTTCTTCTTTTAATTTTTGATTTTTCTTTTTAAGTTCTTCGTTTTCTCTGATGATTTGAATGACGTTTTTATCGGAATCCGTTTTGCATACCGTATTGACGATTTTTATCGCTATATCTTTTTGGATAACCTCTTCTTTGCTAAATACCCCTTTTTCTTCTGCATATTTTTCAATAAGCTCTTTTTGTCTTTTCTTGATTCTTTGTTTAATTTCATTTTCAAAATTTTTCAGTTTTTCGACAGCCTCTTTAAAGTTTTTAGCCTTCAAAAGTTTTTTAATTTCGGATAAGGCTTTGTAATCTGCTTGTGAAAATTCTTTTTCTTTTCCCTCCTGCCCGTTTTTTTCATTGAAGTTTTTCATCTCTTCTCTTAATAGTTTGATTTGCTCTTCAAGTTCTTTTTTGGAAATTTTAAGTCCCTCGATTTGATTGTCTTTTTCGATAAGTTTCTTTTTAAGTTCTATAACTTCTTGATTTTTTAATTTCATAGCTTCTTTGTATTCATAAGTATCCAAGCGCTTTCTTTTCGTTTCCCTTGCGCTTCTGCCTCTTTCCATTCCAAGTATTTCGGAAGCCCAGTCCTGCATTGCTCGAAAGTGTCTTGTTTTTATTTTCCTCTTGATTGAGAATCCGTTTTCATCAAGTCCTGTAAGCATAATATGGGCGTGTTGGTTAATGTGCTTATTTCCGTTTTCGTCAATATATCCCTCATCACGATGTATGGCTATTTGTAAAGGCGTTGCCCCAAATTCATCTTCAAATTTTTTGGCAAGTTTTTCAAGCTCTTCCATTGTCGTATCTTCTTTGATGTTAACCACAAGGCTTAATAAGGTTTGAGTTTTCTTTTGAAGTTTACGACCCGTTCTTTGAACGTATTTTTCCGTTCTCTCTTTTAATAGCTTTTGGTATAGCTCCAATGCTGCTTTTGCACTTCTGTTAACGATAACTTTGTTTTCTTTAAAGATTGAATTTTTAGTCGGTTTGCTTCTATCGTTGTGAAAAAATTCTCCAATTTTTCCCTTTTCCAAATGAACGCTTGCGATGTTACCCATAATTACTCCTTTTGTTTTTCAAGCACGCAGACATCAAGCGAACTTGTGAGCTTGTGTCAAGTGCGTACGCACTTGACACCTCGTCGCAAGCTCCTCGTGTCAGTGCTTTTTAATCTATTTATATGAGTTTGAATTTTTTTAATGGGTTACAAGAAAAAAAGAGAAAAGATTGATTTGTGAAAGTTAGTTTGTAGTAGTTGAATGAGGTTGATTGTTATTGTTTGCAATTGAAAGAAGTTTGTTTAATTCAGATTGAGTAATATTAATCTGTTCTTTCATCTTTTTTATTTTAGATTCAAGCAGGGCTTCTTCCTTTTGCAGTTTTTCTAATTTGTTGATTAGCTGTTTTATTTTTCTGTAATCCATAGGATAACTCCTTTTATGCTTAATTATAATAAAGAAGTTATATTTGAATCGTTTTAGTGAAAAAAATAAAAAAATTTAAGAAATTTTCAGAAATTTTTTCAATTTCGAGTTTTTTTGAAATTCTTTATTATAATTAAGTAACAAAAAGGATAAGCCCATGAAGCCTTTTTGTTACTCTACCTCTAAAATGGCAAACTATCTTGGTGTTAGCAAAGATTTTCTTTTAAAAAACAAAAACAGACTTTTCAAAAAAGGAATCCACTATTACGAGCCTTACGGAATAAAGAAAACCTTATGGAACGTTACCCAAATGGAAAAATGGATTACCGGTAAAGAGGAAAATCCTTTTAAAGAGATTTTAAATGAGCTATAATTGTATTACGGTTGGCACTTACCTCATAGGAGGTAAGAGATGATAGAAAATCCAAAAGTCAGTTTGTTTAATAGAAAAGGGAAATTATACGTTCAGTATTATATAAACGGCAGGTGTGTTCAAAAGTCACTTAAAAGGGATTACACCAAAGAAAACGTTAAGCTCGCTAAAAAATACGTTATTCCCGAAATCGAGAGGAAAATACTTTTAGGCGAGATTCAGGACAGTAAATTTAAACCCAAAGAATTCAAACACTATGCCGAACTTTATCTCAAACAAAAAGAGTCTCTTAAAACATGGAAAGAGTTTAACAATATGGTTTCAAACCAGTTGATACCCGTCTTTGGAAATTATCCAATAGATAAAATCTCAAAAGGCTTTATCAAGCAGTGGGTCGATGAGAGATTAAAAGAAGTTTCACCCGTAAGAATGCAAAAACTTCTTGGAATATTAAAGGCTATATTTGAAATAGCAATTGACTATGAACATATAAAAGAAAACCCGTGTGATAGAATTAAACTTCCAAAACATAATCCGATTAGGCAGATGTATCCTTTCAGTAAAGAGGAAGTGGCTCTTATACTTAACAATGCGGACGGATGGTTTTTAAACTATTTGGCAATTGCTTTTATGACCGGTATGCGTCCGGGTGAGATTATCGCTTTAACGATTGATGATATCGATTTGGAAAATAAAACCGTTAACGTGGATAAAAGAATTAAAAAAGGCGAAATAGGCACACCCAAAACAAAACACTCAATAAGAAAAGTTCCTATAATGAATGAGCTTATCCCTTATTTAAAAAATCAAATCGAAACTCAAAAACAAAAAGGACTTGATTTACTCTTTACCACAATCAATAACAGGATGTATTATGACAGTGACAAATTCCATCCGTTCTGGTATAGACTGCTTGATAAGTGCGGTATTGAGAGAAGGGTAATGTATAACACAAGACATACGTTTGCACTTAACGCAATAAGAGCGGGTATCAATATACTTGACGTATCACAGATACTAGGGCACAAAGATTCATACGAAACACTTTCAACATATGCGAAATACATTAAAAACGAACATCTTAAAATCAAAAGAGACATAAAACTCTACTGACAATTTTACTGACAATATAACTAAAACACCATAAATCCGATGTTTGAGAAGTTTCCCGTCGGCTCCGCCATTTAACACTTCCCACTACTTGGTGTCTGTCACTTATAATTAACTTTTCCTAAAAAGTAACACTTCTTATTAATAAAATTTATATAATATCTGTAATGTCCTAATTTAAGCAATTTTTAAGGAATAAATGATATATTTCTAATTACAAATACTAAAAAAGGAGCTAGTATGGCAGTAAAAATTACTGATACTTGTATTAACTGTGGGGCATGTCTTGATGAATGTCCAGTAGAAGCAATCGTAGACGATAGCGAAAACCCAACTGGAGAAGAAATTTATTACGTATATCCTGATAAATGTGTTGAGTGCGTTGGTTACTACGACGAACCAGCATGTGCAGCAGCTTGTCCTACAGAGGGATGCATCGTTTGGGATGAATGCAAAGAAGGACAAACTTGCTCAGAAAACAGAGGTGAACCAGGAGAACCTGTAATCGATTAATCCTTTCACCCTCTTCTTTTTTCTTCAAAATTTGATATAATTCCTCTCTAAAAACTCAAGGAGAGAAAATATGGAAAAAACTCTTTCAATTATTAAACCGGATGCGGTAGCTAAAAATGTTATAGGAAAAATCATTGACAGATTCGAAAGCAACGGACTTAGAATAGCTGCAATGAAAAAAATCAAACTAACAAAAGAAGATGCCGGTAAATTTTATGAAGTACATAAAGAAAGACCGTTTTTCAACGACTTATGCGAATACATGAGCAGCGGACCTGTTGTAGTAATGGTATTAGAAGGTGAAAACGCTGTTGCTAAAAACAGAGAATTAATGGGTGCAACAAACCCTAAAGAAGCGGCTCCTGGAACAATTAGAGCTGATTTTGCGGAAAGTATCGAAGCAAACGCTGTTCACGGAAGCGATTCGCTTGAAAACGCTAAAAAAGAAATCGCATTTTTCTTTGCTGAAAGAGAGATTGTTTAATTGGAAATAAATAAAAATTTCCAAAACCTTGAGCTTAAAGCCGAAAGTACAAAACAAAAAGACGGCACTTTTATTATTGAAGGAAAGCTTCAAGGAAGTGTAGAAGTTGAATGTATTAAATGTTTGAAGACATTTAACAAAGAAGTAAACGAAGATGTTAAATTTAAAGTCGTCAAACCTCCGTATAAAGGCTTTGACGAAGAGTATGATATAATTGAAATGGAAACATTCGACCCTGTAGAGCTGTTAAAAAGTGAAACAGAACTGATTAAAAACGATTATAACGTATGCGAAGATTGTAAAAAACAAGAATTTAACAAAGAATTTTAAGGAGAAACAATGGCAGTTCCAAAGAGAAGACACTCAAAAACAAGAGCAGCTAAAAGAAGAACTCATTACAAAATTAAATTAAGTTCTGTAATTAAATGTTCAAACTGTGGCGCTTATAAAAGACCTCATAGAGTATGCCCAAGCTGCGGTGAGTATTAATGAAAATAGCAATTGATGCAATGGGTGGGGACTTCGGTCCTGCTCCAATAATTGAAGGGGTAGCAAAAGCTCTTGAAAAAAAAGACTTTACACCTTATTTAGTAGGTAAAGAAGAAGAATTAAAGCAGCTGTTGCCAAAAAAATACCACTCCCGTGTTAGATTTATAAATAGTGACGACGTTATTCATATGGGAGAGAGTGCTACTGAAGCATTAAAAAGAAAAGAATCCACTATTTATAAGTCTATCGACCTGTTAAAAGCAGGAGAAGTTGACGGTGTTGTATCAGCAGGCCACAGCGGTGCGACCATGAGTTTAGCAACACTGAGACTCGGAAGAATCAAAGGTATAAAAAGACCTGCTATAGTAACATTTATGCCTACAATAAAGAAAAAATACTCTTTAGTGCTAGACGTAGGCGCAAATGTAGACTGCGACGCATATAATTTATATCAGTTCGCATTAATGGGCGAAGTTTACGCTAAAGTGGTTTTAAACACCCAAAATCCTAAAATAGGTCTTTTAAGCAACGGTGAAGAAAAAAGCAAAGGCAACTCTATCACCAAAGAAGCTTACGAACTGCTTAAAGATTTTGAAAGTTTCATCGGAAACGTAGAAGGCGGAGATATCTTTAAAGGCGATACGGACGTAATTGTCACTGACGGTTTTATAGGAAATATTGTACTTAAAACAAGCGAAGGTGTGGCCGATACGATAGGAAAACTGATAAAAGAAGAAATTAGAAACTCAGGAATTTTACAAAAAATCGGCGCATTGTTACTCAGACCGGTATTTAAAGGACTGAAAAAAGCGACGGATTATGCGGAATATGGAGGAGCCCCTCTTTTAGGCGTAAACGGCTGTGTTATAATTAGCCACGGAAAAAGTAATTCAAAAGCAATAAAAAACGCTATTTTTCAAGCAGTTAAATATATTGAAAATGATGTAACAAATAAAATACAAGAGTCATTAAAGGTTCATTAATGTTTGCAAAATTTACCAGTATTGGTGCATATGTCCCTGAAAAAATATTAACTAACAAAGATTTAGAAAAAATAGTTGATACCAATGATGAATGGATCACAAAAAGAACCGGTATAAAAACCAGACATATTGCCCAAGAAGAAGTAACAAGCGATTTGGCATATAAAGCGGCTCTCGATACGCTTAAAAATGCATCTATGAAACCGGAAGACATTGATATGATCATTGTAGCCACAATTACTCCCGATTATTTCACAATGCCTTCTACAGCGTGTGTGGTTGCCGAAAAATTAGGTATCGTCAGACCGGCCGTAGATATCAGTGCCGCCTGTACCGGTTTTATTTATGCTTTAGCCCATGCAAAAGCGTTTATTGAAAGCGGAATGTATAAAAACGTACTTATTATAGGTGCTGAAACGCTCAGCAAAATCGTAAACTGGAAAGACAGAACCACTTGCGTTCTTTTTGGAGACGGAGCCGGTGCAGCCATTATAAGTGCAACAGATAAAAAAGAAGAAGCAATTATCGATATAGACATCAATGCAGACGGTAAATTTCAAGATTTCTTAATCACTCCCGGAAGAGGCGTAAAACTGGGATGCGACACGGACAGAATATGGCTTGAAATGAAAGGCAACGAAACATTTAAAGTAGCAGTAAAAACACTTTCACAGTCTGTCAGGGATATATTAAAAAGAAACAACATGACAAGCGACGATATAGACTGGTTCGTACCTCATCAGGCTAATTACAGAATAATTGACGCAGTTGCAAGAGCCATAAAAATGCCTGAAGAAAAATCAGTTTTAACAGTCCATAAATACGGAAACACTTCTTCAGCGTCAATACCTATGGCAATTAATGACATGTATAAAGCAGGTAAAATCAAAAAAGGCGATATAATGCTTCTTGATGCATTCGGAGGAGGATTTACCTGGGGAAGCGCTTTAGTCCCTTTCAATTAATTTTTTTTCACAGCTCTCTAAAGCGGATAAAACATTGTCTTCCAGTTCAGGCACATGTGAAAAAGCTATATCAAAAGCCACTTTTATACCTTCATAATCGGTATTTTCAAGTCTGTTTTTAATTCTTTTAACGATTTTATCTGTTATTTCCAAATTATTAAAAGTAAGTATTTTAAATCTGTGCCCCATTCTAAATACAAAATCTATATCTCTGACTGATTTTTTTATAGTCTCGGCATATGTTTTAATTATTTCATTAATTTTATCAGCCCCGTAAAAACCTTCCAGTATATTCATGTTTTTTAAATCAATGTATATAATTCCCAAAGGTTTGTTGAATTCATTATACTCTTCCAGTAAAACATCAAAATATTTTTGATTAAAAAGTCCGGTTAGAGGATCTTTTATTACTATATCCGCAATTTTAAGACTGAGTGTTTTAAAAGAAATCTCACCGATTAGGTTATCATTCTCATCTACTATAGGAATATGCTTTAATTTATTGCTTCTCATAAAATAATATGCATCAAGAATATTTGTGGTTATAGGCAGTTTCTTCAGTTCTTTAGGATTTTGTTCTATATAATCTATTATTTTAACCGCAAGTATGTTTTTCATAAATATTTCTAACATATCAGTACTTGTAAATATAAAAATCGGCTTATTGTTATCTACTATATAAAAAGTCGAAGTATCGCATTTATACATATAAGCAATCAAATCTGCTAACGTTTTATCTTTTATGTCACTCAGCTCTTTATAACATACTTTTTCCAGATAATTTTTAAGCGTCATATTTTACCTTTGATATATTTTTACAGCTAAGTATCTTTTTATTGTAGCATAGTTTTAAACTTTATGCTATAATTTCATCTCAATTCGTAAAAGGAGAAGCTATGCCTAAAATGAAAACAAACAGAGGGGCAGCTAAAAGATTCAAAGTTAAAAAAAGTGGTAAAATCAAAAGAGGTGCGGCATATAGAAGCCATATCCTGACTAAAAAATCACAAAAAAGAAAAAGAAACTTAAGAGCCCCAAAATACGTAGATAGCACTAACATTAAAGCGGTAAGAGACTTACTAGGTATTTAATTTAAGTGAAGAAGCGGCAAAGAAGGCGCAATAGCCTCACGCTGTTGTAGCGTTAAGTTGCATAGATGCACGCCAAAATGACAAGGAGATAAAATGAGAGTAAAAACTGGAACAGTTAGAAGAAAAAGACATAAAAAAATATTAAAAATGGCAAAAGGCTTCTACAGCGGTAGAAGAAAACATTTTAGAAAAGCTAAAGAGCAAGTTGAAAGAAGTTTAGTATACGCTTTCAGAGACAGAAAACAGAAAAAAAGAGAATTCAGAAAATTATGGATTATGAGAATTAACGCAGCTTGTAGATTAAACGATATAAGCTATTCAAGATTCATCAACGGTCTTAAAAAAGCAAATATTGATTTAGACAGAAAAGTTCTTGCTGATTTAGCAATGAACGAGCCGGAAGTATTTGCTTCAATCGTTGAAAAAGCAAAAGCTGCTCTATAATCTTTTCCCTTTCCGGGATTTTTGTTTTACAAATAGCGCCAGACACTGTTAATTTCAACACTGCTATATTTATCCACAATCAAACAAAACATGAAAGCAACCGCGATAAATTATATAAGTGCCAGACACTATATGTCGTGTTTTTAAGGTCCCCAGACACCTGCGGCACAGGATGACAGGAGGTGCTCTGCTCCCTTCCGGGCCTGAAGCGTTGCCTCCTACCACCCTTGCACAGGGCTGAGGATGTGGAATTATACCATATTATATTTCTTTATCAAGTTTTTGTTCCATACAATAATATGAAAAACTCAAAATTCCGATTGCCGGAGCAAATAAATTTACTACCGGAATAAAATTAAACAATACACTGAATATGGAATAAAACCATACAAGTTTTTTATTTTCAAAATCACATCCGAATTCCATTTTTACACTTTCGCTTAAAGCGTTTTTAATTAAAAAACTCCATAAAAATATCATTACAAATATATTTAGCACAGGTATAAACAGCAAAGGATACGTTAAAAGCAATAAAACTAAAAAGAAAAAAAGATCTCTGATTAAAATATAAAAAATTTTAACTCTTGAAAACTTGTGAGGTATTTCTATATCAGGATATTCGTTTTTAATAATATTATTAACTTTTTTTATACTAATAAACAAAAATCCCAAATATAAACTTGCAATATAAAAAGAATAAAATACGAATATATTAAATATAACCGACACCGCTTTTTCTATCGTAGTAAATGGAAAAATCCTGATTAAATGCTGAATATACTCTATCATTCCGTCATAATAATGTATAAAAACAAAACTCCAAAACAGAGCGACAATCAAAGAAATAAACACCGGGAGTATTTTTTTAGACAGCAGTTGGTTAAAGAGTGAAAAAATCACTCCAAGCGTTATAAGTATCATCTGAAGCCAAAAAATCATTAATATAAATTCAGCTCCGGCAACCTGCAAAAATTTAAACGGCAGAATATTAATCAAAGCTGACGTTACCGTTAAAAAAGGATCCCACAATAAAAAAGAGAGTCCAAACCATACTATAGCCCAGAATATTCCGTTTACAACCGAGACAGTCGTCAATTCCTTATTTAAAAGACTTTTAAACGCAAGAGACAATGAATATAAAAATTCCATATTAATCCTTTTTAATTTTAATTTCAAACGGTACCGATTCTTTAATATGCAGATCCTGCTGAGGGAATGGAATGCTAATTCCGGCTTCATTTAACGCTTTATAAATCATTTTTAAAAACTCGCTTCTCGTTCTTCTCGGTCTTCTGGCATATTCCCCTCTTACCCATATAAACAGTTCAAAATTCAAACTGCTGTCTCCAAGCTCCAAAAACACTATATGAGGTTCGACATTTCTGTCTTTATATTTTTTAATATAATGAAGATTGGAATTTTTCAAAGCATTAAGAACCACTTTTTCAACTTCATCAACATCACTGCCGTAAGCAACGCCAAAAGGCACTCTAAATCTGACAATATCATCTCCCAAAGTCCAGTTTATTACATTATTTTGAATAAAACTTTGATTCGGAATAATAAGGTTAATATTGTCATTGGTTCTTATCACGGTTGAGCGCATAGATATATCAACCACTTCACCTCTGGTATCCTGATCAATCTGAATATAATCTCCTACTTTTATACTTCTTTCAAACATAAGTATAATACCGCTAACAAAGTTGCTGACGACATTTTGCAAACCAAAACCTATACCGACAGACAAAGCACCTGCAATTATTGCAAGAGAGCTTAAATCAAGCCCCACTACTTTCAGTGCAATCAAAAATGAAAGCGTTAAAATAGTATAATATCCCATATTTGCCAGCAGAGTGGCTGTTGCATAAGAAATATTTTTACTGTGTCTTAATTTATAAATGATATGTTTATAATATTTACCGATAAACCATCCAAAAATTAAAATTAAGACAAAAAGCGCAAAATTCAAAGGAGTAATAATCCTGTTTCCGACATTAAAAAGCGGATAATTAAGCAGTGAAATTATTTTATGCAAAGTAAGCTCCGCTTCTTTTTTTGCTCCGTATACAAGCGCTTTTGTTCCAAATGTATAATTCTCAAAATCGGTTATAATCTGGTTAACCGCATTATAAAATTCTTTTCCGATATGTTTAGAATATTTTAAAAGGTCATCATCGTCTTTAAATGCATTTTTATTTTTATTTTTCAAATCAGAAAACCAAATTATCAGCTGATTATCAAACAGATGTTTATAAATCTCTTTTTGCTTTTCTAAATTAATTTTTATCAGCCTTTTTACATTCTGTATATTTTCTTCATTGTTTAAAACCTGCCATTTTTGCAAGTCAATATTAAGCTTTTCGAACTCTTTTTGTTTTTGCAGCAAAAGTTTACGCCAATACTGAATATTCACTTTGGCCTGTTTAGTATCAAATTTTACGGAATAAATTCTTTTTTGAAGAGATTTTTCCATTTTCCCCATATTTTCCGTTAAATATTTAAAAGTTTTATTATAAATTTGTAAAAGCTTCTCATAATAAAGATATTGAAGTTTAGAAGTTGGATCAGTTAGATTTTGTAAAATAGACAGTTTATCGTTAATTTCATTAATCTTACGAGGTAAATCGTTTAATTCTATCTCCAGTTTAATTAAACGATAAAAAGATTTCAAATAATCATACTGATTATTTATATCAAGATTAACAGTTACTTTATTAAATTTCAGTTCTTTTATTTTATTTGCCAGCGCCACATCTAATGAATAATTAGGCGAATCTTTGGCAACTTTACTTATTATCTGGTTAATCTGAGTATCCACACTGCTCTCTTTTGCAAAAGAAAACACTATAACCATTAAAAGAAAAATAATTTTTTTCATAATATCCAAGCCTTTAACAAAATGCTTTTATATTATTATATCATTACTTATGAATTTAGTGTGAAATTATTGATTAGATTGAATAAAGAAGAGGAAGAGATTAAAAATATAATTTTGCCACTACTCTTCTGTTTTTAGCTCTTCCTTCAGCAGTATCGTTAGAAGCAACAGGATTTTCTTCACCGTAACCTTTATATGTCAGTCTGTCTTTGCTTATACCTTCATTTATTAATGCTTCATAAACGGCTTTTGCTCTTTTTTCAGAAAGTTTTTTGTTATAAGCCGCTGAACCTTTAGAATCTGTATATCCCTGAATTTCAGCTTTATATGCAGGATTTTTCTTTAAAAATTCAGCAAATTTATTTATTCTGTCCATAAACTGAGGTTTAATTACTGCGCTGTTGTTATCAAACGTTATATCAAAATTATATGTCATAGGACATCCGTTTTTGTCTACTACAACGCCTTTAGGAGTATTCGGACATTTATCAAGATAATTAGGAACTCCGTCATGATCGCTGTCAATCGGACAACCGTTTACGTCAACTTCAACACCTGCAGGAGTGTTTGGACATTTATCAACATTATCATAAACACCGTCGTTATCACTGTCAATTTGGCATCCGTTTTTATCAACCTCAACTCCTTTAGGCGTATTTGGACATTTATCCATTGAATCAACTACTCCGTCACCGTCACTGTCTAAAACTTTTTTAACAGGTTCTTGTTTTACAACTTTCTGCTCTGCACCGAAATTATAGACTATTCCGAAAATCAAACCGTAATGATTGTCGTTATTTCCAAAATCTCTTAATCCTCTAAGTTCTGCAAATGCACCAAATTTATCGTTGATAGGATATTTAGCTCCTAATCCCAAATCAGTTACGATATTGTCTTCATAATTACCGCTTACCCACTGATAACCGGCACCTACAAATGCATAAGGCGTTAATTTACAGTTTTCCAAAGGAAAATAATGTTCAACATTTAATAAAGCTCTTGTTAAGTTTTCTTTATTTCCAAGTATTTTTTCACTTCTTTCCAATTCAAATCTTAAAATATGGTTTTTTTGAAGATATTTCCCTACTCTTATGTTTAAAAAATTATAATTCTCTATAGGTGAATTGCTTACATAGTTTCTTCCGGCTCCAACACCTACTTCATATTGATTGGAAGCTAAAAGAACAGCAGCAGTTATTGACATTCCTACTATTATTTTTTTCATTTGATCTCCTTTTTTGATTAAAAGTGGCCAGCATGGCCACCTCCCCCCTGAGCAAAATTATACTTCTCCAAAATGACATATAAATGATTTAAGAATACCAAAGAGCTTTAATTCCTCCGACCAAAAACAAAAACGAAATTGCACCTATTATAAGACCCATAATCCTGGTAACTATTTTTAAACCGTTTACACCCAAAAACCTTGAAATAAAAGCCCCGTTCCTCAAAATTAAATACGTCAGCAGCGATGAAAGTGCAATTGCTATAAAAAGTAATATTTTACCCTGTAGGGAAGAATGTTTTTCACTTAATACTATTATAGTAGTAATAACTCCTGGACCGAATAAAATAGGAATGGCCATAGGAATAATAGCCACATCTTCTTTTTCTTCAGCAGCGTTGTGCTCGTCTTTTGTAGTATTGGTCGGAGCTATTTCCTTACCTTGTATCATGTTTAAAGCTATAATCAAAAGAACAACACCGCCTATTGCTTTGATAGAAGGGATATTTATCCCAAAAAATTTCAAAATCATACCTCCTGCCAGCATTGTTACCACCGAGGCTACAAATACGGCAAACGAAGTTTTGGCAGACACGTGTTTAATTTCCGAATATTTAACTAACGACAGCATAATAGCAGCTGCAGCAACAGGATTTAATATAGTAAGTATTGATATGGTGTCAAATAAAATTTCCCTGAACATTTTTCGCCTTTTTTATGTAACTATAACATATTAATTAAATCTTTAATTAATCAAAATGATTTATTATAATTAAGAAAAACACTTTAAAAAGGCAACAAAATGAAAAAAATGATTTTTATTACTTTTATCGTAATTTCATTATTCGCAAATACGAAATTCGTACCTCAAAACGGAATATACATTAATACAAAAACTGCTGATAAATATTACAATCTTGAAAATGCATATATACAAACTGAAACATTAATACATTTAATAAGAACAATGCTAAACAATCAAAAATTTATTCGCCTCAGCAATCTGAAGGAAACCGCAAAAGTTCAGGCAAACACATCTCTTTTGTTAGAGAAACTTTTAAATTTTTTAGAAGGCGAAAAAGCATATTCAAATACTGAATTTGACAATAACGGCAATAATGCCGGAATTAAAGGAGTTTTAAAAGACTATATTGACTCTCAACTTTTTAATCTGCCTCAAAAAGCTAAAAACAATATTTTAAACTCCATAAATTCTTCAGATTTCATTTCTATAGCAAAAAAAACAGAACAATTACTAAATAACATCAATAAAAACAATATAAAAGAAATTATTAATAATTTTAATCTTTTGTTTAACACCTATGTAAACAATATAAACCGCTTAAATGTTCCTCTGTTAAAAAACTTCAATCCGAAAACAGAGCAAAAACTGCTTAAAGACTACCGTATTGAAGCCAAAACGTCAATCATAAAAACATTAAAAATATTTAAAAAATATCTTAATAAAAACAAAGAAGTTTATAATCAGCAATAATCTATATTTATTAATTTTCTCTTTTTTTGTTTTTGATAAAATAAAGTGACAGACACCAATATAAAGAATTTAAATGGCGGAGAGGGCGGGACATGTTGACAATACCGAAATTACGCCTTTTTCTACACACTGTCAGTGGAATTGTCAGTAAAAAGTTCTAAGTTTCTGTCAAGCTGCAGATGTTCGTTGTTGATAAATTTGGCATAAGTTTCAAGGGTTTCCTGTGTGTTTCTGTGTCCGAGTATCTGTGATACGTTGAAAATCGGAACGCCTCTTTTAATGGCAAGTGTGGCAAACGTGTGTCTTGTATTATACATCACCCTTTTTTCTATATTACACTTTTCAAGTAAATCATACCATTGAGGATGAAGTTTATCAGATGAATAATACCTTTTACCCGTTTTGGTTGTGAAAAGGTTAAAAGTTTTATTTTCTTTGGCTTTTTTAATCAGCTCTTCAAGGTATGGTTTTAAATTTTCAAATATTGGAACTTTTCTTATAGAGTTTTTTGTTTTGGGTGTATCGATTTCGCCTTTTCTTATTCTTTTGTTTACGTTGATATACATCTCTTTAAGATTAATATCGCTTATCGTAAGAGCTATAATCTCACCCGGACGCATTCCCGTATAAAAGGCAATGGCTAAATAACATTTAAACTGACCTTGTACGTTTTCGATTAAGAGTTTAACCTCTTCTTCGTTAAAAGGTTTCATATCTCTTATTTTTTTATGGGAAGGCAGTTTAATGTTTTTAGCGGGATTGATTTGTATATGCTCATACTCTACAGCTATATCTAAAATGGCGATTAATATATTGAGGATATTCCTTAACCTTTTAGACGTTACCTCGTTAAGCCTTTTATCTATCCACTCTTTTATTTCGCCTTTGGTAATTTCGTTTACCTTTTTGTGTTTAAAAAGCGGGAAGAGCTGGTTTACAACAATGTTTTCGTATTCATAGTAGCTTTTCAGGTTTTCTTTTTGTCTTAAATATATGGTGGCGTAATACTCAAACTCTTTAGGCTTAACCCTGTTATCCTGAATCTCACCTAAAAGTATTTTTCTCTCGATTTCAGGGACCACGTATTTTTTAGCGAGCTTAACGTTTTCTTTGGTGTAATCCCTTTTAAGTGACTTTTGAACACACCTGCCGTTTATATAATACTGAACGTATAATCTCCCTTTTCTATTAAACAAACTGACTTTTGGATTTTCTATCATCTCTTACCTCCCGTGAGGTAAGTGCCAACCGTAATACAATTATAGCTCATTTAAAATCTCTTTAAAAGGATTTTCCTCCCTGCCCGTTATCCATTTTTCCATCTGGGTAACGTTCCATAATGTTTTTTTTATTCCATACGGTTCGTAATAGTGGATTCCTTTTTTAAATAGCTTATTCTTGTTTTTAAGAAGAAAGTCTTTGCTTACACCGAGATAGTTTGCCATTTTAGATGTAGAGTAACAAAAAGGCTTCATAGGCTTATCCTTTTTGTTACTTAATTATAATAAAGAATTTCAAAAAAACTCGAAATTGAAAAAATTTCTGAAAATTTCTAAAAATTTATTAATTTTTCTATTTTTTTACCCAAAGTTAACTTCTTTATTATAATTAATCAGAAAAGGAGTTATCCCATGGATTACAGAAAAATAAAACAGCTAATCAACAAATTAGAAAAACTGCAAAAGGAAGAAGCCCTGCTTGAATCAAAAATAAAAAAAATAAAAGAACAGATTAATATTACTCAATCTGAATTAAACAGACTTCTCTCACTTCCAAACAATAACATTCAACAACCTCAAACATCTTCTACAATAAACTCATAACTGACTCACAATTTTATCTTTCCTAATTTCTTCTTTTTTTTTCTTGTAACCCATTAAAAAAATTCAAACTCATATAAATAGATTAAAAAGCACAAGCGTTTGAGTTTACGAAAACGTGTAGTGCGTACGCACTACGCAATTGTTCGGCAAGCTCACAATCGCAAGTGCGTAAAGGAGTTACGCTATGATTAGAAAATCCTCAATCCATATAGAAAAAGCGAGTATCGGAGAATTCTATCACAACAGCAGGGAAAAAGATACAAACAATTCAATATTCAGTAAAGATGATAATTACTGCAATATAAAAGCAAACGAGGCTATGGAGTTATACTTTTCGGAACTTAAAAAAAGAACGGAGCTTTATCAGAAAAGAACGGGTAAGAAACTTCATAAAAAAACGATTACCCTTTTTAGTGCCATAATCAACCTTAACGAAAAACACACAAAAGAAGATTTGGAAAAAGTTGTAAGATTTATTGAGAAAAGATACAACACCAAAGTAATCCAATACTCAATCCACAAAGACGAAGGACACATAGACGAAAACGGAAACAAGATTATAAATTATCACGCTCATATACTTTTTATGGGAATAGACAACGAAGGTGTGAGTGTCAGAAGAAAAATGGACAGGAAAGATTTAATAACCCTTCAGGATGAAATCGCAAAACTTCTTAATATGCCAAGAGGCGTAAACTATACGCAAGAAAAGAAAAAAAGACCAAAAAGGCTTGACACCTACGAATATAAAAGAGCCATGAAACTTAAAAACAACGAAGTGGCTAAACTTAAAAAAGAGCTTAAAATCGAAAAAAATTTAAGAAAACAAACTGAAGAGGAAAATAAAAAACTAAAAAAAGAACTACTGCTTAAAGACGCCGAAATCAGAAAACTCGAACTTACCAAAAAAGGACTTGAAAAAAGAATTCAAAAATTAAGAAACCAAATGAAAGACTATAATAAACTCCAGGAAGAAAATAAACAATACAAAATTTTCACCAAAGAAGATTACCAGACCTTATCCCAAATCAAAAAACTTTTAAAAGTAACAGAACTTAAAGATATAAACCATATGCTAAATGAATTTGAAAATTCAATCAAAGAGAAAATCAGAAAAAAACAGCTTGAGCTTATCGAGAAATATTCGGAAGATAGAGGTATACTCAATAAAGAAAAAATCGTTAAAACCTCTAAATCAAAAAAAATAATCAAATCCACAACATCACCTAAAAAAGACTACGGCAAAGAATTCATCGATGCCGTTTTCAGAGTCAAACAGCTTCAAAAAGAACTAAAAGTTGAAAAAGAGAAAAATCAAATCTTAAAAACAAAAATAAAAGATTTAGAAAATGAAAATGTCAAACTTAAAGTTGAAAGGGATTATAAAAAGATGGACAATAAATCGAATACAGAGAATAAATCTGAAAAAAAAGAAATAAACAAAACATTAACGCATTCATCAAAAAAACGTATAAAAAGTAGTAAAAATATTGAAGATTTATGATTTTTTAATAGAGTCAATACCTTCAAAAAATTCACATATATTTGTATTAAGAGCATTTGAAAGTTTATATAAATGTTCTAAATTAAAGTGTTTACCGTATCTTAAATTTTCACAGTTAGAATAAAAAGCAACGGATTTAATACCGATTTCAAGAGCCAAATCAAGCTGGGAAAAGCCTTTTTCAATTCTTTTTTTCTTAACATTGGAAGAAATTATTTTATAAAACTCTTTAATATCGTTATTCATTTACATCCTATGGGATAATTTGACAGGTAAATAATAAAGAGATATAATTGTTTTGTCTTTATCCTATGGGATAATTATTTCAACAAATAAACTTTTTCCCTTGAAATTGAGAGAGAGAGAGAGAGAGTATAATTGACAAAATACGTTGCTGTTTATAAAGGGGATAGGATGAAAAGGGCTATTGCTAACCATGTAACTTTCACTGTCAGGTGTAAATATTTAACTTTTTCTTATTCTGCTTCTTAAAAATAAAAAAATAAAGGAATGATAATGAAAAAAATTATTTTTTTATCAATATTAAATGCTTTTGCTTTTGGATTAGATATAGGCAGTAGTAATTTAGATACACTTGTTGGATATCCTTCACATTCTTGTTCTAAACCATATATTCCATATAGATTTTCTTCTGAATATGAATTTGAAAACACAAAATCTGAAGTTGAAAATTATCTTGAGTGTATAAAAGAATATATTGAAGCAGCGAACAATGATATTAAAAGAATTGAAGATAAAAAACAGGAAGCCATTGATGAAGCAAAGGATGTAATTAGAGAATTTAATTATAGATAAAAGGATTACAATTAATGGAAAAATATATAAATCCATATGATATTGCAAAAACTATTGAATTTGACAATTTAAATAAAGAAAATTTCAAAAAATTTAAAAAACGTGTTTTAAATCAATTAGAATTATTTGATGATGAAATTGAAATTTATAATCAAAAATTTTCCAAGAATGAAATTTATGAAATGTTAGATGCAATTGATAATGACAGAAATTTATTAGATATTTATTTCTTGCTTTATAATGAAGAAAAAAATATAAATAATTTTTTATACGGTGTGCGAAATCAAAATATAAAGGAAGTTTTTTCAGATATAAAATTTTTAGATGAAAGGGTAAAAATTTTCGTTGAACCGTTTATAGTGGAAAGATTATCTAAAATTTACAAAGAAGCTTTCGTAAATAAAAATATAGATATACTCAAAATTACTCCTCCCGTTTCAAAAATTTATTTAGAACAAATTTATGAACCTATTTATAAAATGCTTAAAAACATACAAAACGAACTTTTATCTAAAGAAAATCAAAATATAGATTTTTATGAAATTCAAAAGATTATAGGAGATGTTGATTTTATAAATCAATTACCGGATTATTTTGATAAAGTAAGAAATGATATTGCTTTGATTGTTAGAAATTTAAGTGTAGATGTATGGAATAAAAATGAAAATATTGATTTAGCTATTAAATTGATTAATTTAGCTTTGAAGTTTAAATTAAATTCAAAAAATAAGAATAATTTTTTAAATGATAAAAAGCAATTAGAGGAATTAAAAGAAAATATAAAAAAATCAAAGTATTTAGAACAAATTGAAAATATACTTTATTCTCGTGAAAATTTTTATGAAAAAATAAAAAAAATTCATAATGTTGTCCAATCTAATAATGAGTTTGATGATGAATTATTAAAGTATATTTTTTTTATGATATTAAATTATATTGAAGATAATAAAATAAATCTTTTAGAGAAAAATAATTTAAAATCGTTAAAAAATTTGTTTATTTTTTTTAAAACTCGAACAAAAGATTATGAATTTTTAAATATTCTGAATTCTAATATAAATGATATTATAAAGATAAGTAGAAAAATAGATGAAAATACAATTACAAATTTTATTTGGTTAATAGTAGGGCTTATTATTATTTTTGTTGTGCTAACCAATTAAAAGGAGAAAAATTGAATGAACTTAGAAATAAAATTAAATAAAGAATTAAAGAAATATTTATTTCTTTTAAATCAAATTTTTGAAATGGAAAAAAAAGTAGAAAAATTGCAAGAAAAAAATTCTATTCAAAGAAATTTAAATAAATTAAAATCTTTTTTTGAAGAGGAGTTTATAGAGGGTGTTTCTTTGATGATAGAAAATCCTATAAATCAAAAGTATGATGAAACGAGAACGGATGTAGAAGCGATGATAGCGGGAGAAAGTGCTGAAAATTTGGTAATTGTAGATGTGATAAAACCTATTATTCGTATAAAACAGAATAAT
Source organism: Nautilia abyssi (assembly GCF_055388085.1). Taxonomy (NCBI): domain Bacteria; kingdom Pseudomonadati; phylum Campylobacterota; class Epsilonproteobacteria; order Nautiliales; family Nautiliaceae; genus Nautilia; species Nautilia abyssi. The sequence goes on from NZ_AP042376.1 coordinate 1,071,893, forward strand.
CGAATTCAGATTATTCAAAAGGGAGTTGTAATTGTGGAGGATATAAATTCCTTACAAAAACAGGAAGCTAAAAAATCACAAAATTCATCTTCTCAAAATGTAAAATCTATGGGAGCAAAAAAAAAATATATCACAAAATCAAAAAAAAAACAAAAGGACTAAACGATGAGTAAAACTATAAATTTAGGAATAGATTTAGGAACTACAAATAGTGCTATTTGTTATTTTGACAAAGGGGAAGTTAAGATATTTAAAGATCCCATAACTTGGAAAGATACATTGCCTTCTGTTGTAGGATTTAAAAAAGATAGAATTATAGTTGGACAAAAAGCAAAAGAATATATGGAAAAAAGACCTCAGGATGTTGTGGCATTTTTCAAACGAAAAATGGGAACCAATGAAACTTACAAAATAAAATCACTTTCAAAATCCATTACGCCAATTGAATTATCCTCTTATGTATTAAAAGAATTGAAAACATTTATTCAAGATGATAATATTTTAGCGGATTCTGTAGTTATCACAATTCCAGCTTCATTTGATACGATTCAGTCAAATGCCACCAAACAAGCAGGAGAATTGGCGGGGTTTAAAGAAGTTATATTATTACAAGAACCGATTGCCGCCAGTTTGGCTTATGCCAATTCAAAAAAAAGAAAATTAGAAGGAACAAAATGGTTGGTTTATGATTTAGGAGGAGGGACTTTTGATGTGGCATTACTTAGTATTAATGACGGAGAAATGAAAGTTATTGATCACGAGGGAGATAATTTTTTAGGGGGCAGTGATTTCGATAGGTTGATAGTAGAAAAAATAGTTATTCCTTATTTGGAAGATAATTTTGAATATAGTAATTTAAAAAACGAGTTTCAAAATGCCTCAGGAAGATATAACAAAATTTATTATAAATTACTTTATCTTGCTGAACAGGTAAAAATTCAGCTTTCAACCAAAACATCAGCTGAAATTGAATTTGAATTTGAAGATGAAGATATTTATTTTACTATTACAAGAAATGAATTTGAAAAAATAATTAAAAATGAAATAATCAAAACTGCCGATATGATTAAACAAATATTAACAAGAAATTCTTTGAGAAATGATGATATTGATTTTGTATTGATGGTAGGAGGTTCTACTTATATACCTTTTGTAAGAAAATATATAAAAGATGTTTTAGATATTAATATATTAACTGATATTGATCCTACAACAGCAGTGGCAATTGGAGCGGCTTATTATGCCGGAACAAAGAAAAAACAAAATAACAATAATAAAACAGAAAATAAAACACAAACAAAATTCAAAATTAAAATGGCGTATGAAAAAGCGACTCAGGAGGATTCGGAATTTGTAGCTATCAGAGTTGATGGAGATGTGAGCGGGTTTAATTATAGAATTATTAGAGAAGACGGAGGTTTTGACAGCGGATTAAGACCTTTGAAAAACAAACTTTCAGAGGATTTACCACTGTTAAAAGACAATTATAACTTTTTTACAATGACTATTTTTGATAACTTTAACAATGCAATTCAAACAGAAAGCATAGAAATAGCACAAGGAAAATACTCAATAGCCGGACAGCCTTTGCCAGAGGATATTTCTTTAGAAGTTGATGATATTGACGGAAAAACTAAACTTGAATTAGTATTTAAAAAAGGTGCGATATTACCTCTTAAAAAGACTATAACAAAAGAAATAAACAAAACCATTATAAAAAACAGCAATGAGGCGATTATAATCAACATTTTAGAAGGAGACAGTAATTCGTTGCCAACAGCCAATAAATCAATAGGATTTCTTAAAATTGACGGAAATGATATAGAAAGAGATATTGTAAAAGGAGCCGATTTAGAAATAATTATTGAAATGAGCGAATCAAGAGATTTAACTATTTCGGCTTATATTCCTATGACAGATCAAGAATTTAAAGAAATTTTCAATCCAAAAAACAGGGAGGTTCATATAGATAAATTAAGTGATGAAATTTATGCTTTATCAGATGAGATAGATAAAAGTTTGGATTTTGCCAAACAAAATAACGAATACGAAAAAGTGGATGAATTGTATTCTTTAAAAACTGAAATTTCAAAATTAGAAAAAGAAATAAGTGAAATAGATGAAGACAATACAAGCGATAAAAGATATCAATTAGAAGATAAAAAAAGAAAAATAGCACAAGAATATTTTAACGCTATAAAAGATGAAAAAATCAATAAACTTAAAAATGAATATTTAGAGTTAAAACCAGAAACCGAAAGATTAGTGGCACAATACGGAGATTATGCCGACCAAGAATATTTAAAAGAAATAACTGAAAAAGAGATAATTTATTTGAATTCAAACAATATTCACAAAGTTCAAGAGTTATTAGACGAATTATTAGCAGTTAATTTTCATATGAAATGGAAAGAACCTGATTTCATAAAAGGTGCTTTTGCATATATTGTAAGTGAAAAACAAGATGAATTCAAAGGCTCTTCAAAAGCAAATATGTTGATTGGTAGGGGTATGAAAGCATTTGAAAATGAAAACATTCAAGAGTTAGCAGATATTACAAGAGAGTTATTTCAATTACTTCCAGAAGAATCACAAAGTCAAATAAATAAAATAGGATTTAATTAAAGGAAAATTGTGACTAAAGAGAATTTTTTGAGATTAAATGAAGAACTAAAATATGCAGTAATGAAAACTTCTACAAGAGATTTAACATTTTTAACAAGTAAAATTCCTTTATTGGTTATTTATACGACTAATAGAAGATTAAAAAATACCAAAGATATTGTTTTGAAGATTGGAAAATATTTTTCTTTGGAGGGAAATGAATTTTATGAAGCTTTTTTAAACAAAGAATTAAAAAAATTTTTTAATAAAAAATATAAAAAAATAAACAATAATATTACTGAAATAAATGAGGATATTGTTAATATTATAAAAAATTTTTCTAAATATATTAAAGAAAATCCTAAAACCAATATCACTAATGTTTTAATATTTATATTAGGAGCGTATTTAGGTTCTGGGGGAGTTGACGGCGACGGAGGTATTCCAGATTTAGATTTAGAAATGTTTGGTATGGGAGATCATCGTTCAATATTTACACATTCAATTATTGCTGGTATTGTAATTGAGGTATTAGTTTTATTTGCCATAATAACGATAGATATGATCTATGATAAATTACCAAAAGAGCATTCAGAAATTTGGGATTTAATTCATGAAAAAAAAGATGATTTTTTATTTAATTTTACGACAGGTGTCAGTGCAGGTTTAGCATATCATTTTACTATAGATGCTACAATAGACGGAACAGGTACATATAAAAACTTGCCTTTCAGTGCACCTTTAGAGGTACATCAATTTATAATGGGTGCAAATACTTTTATAGAAGGAATAGACACTTACTATAGAAAATTTATAAATAGCGAAAAATTTAAAGAAAATATTAATAAACTATCTTTCTTACAATCGTTTTATAAAAAAGTAAAAATTTTTTATTTAAAATAGATAAAGTTAAATATTTAACTAATAAAACAAAAAATAATTAAGTTGTTAATGTAAAATATTTTAATTTTTTTAAACTGTCAGTTAAATTGTCAGTAAAAATCCGCCAAAAACGACTGACACTTACCTCGTTGATTTTTGAAAGATACCGAAATTACGGAGTTTTTGAAGTAATGGCGGAGAGGGCGGGATTCGAACCCGCGGTACCCGATGTGGGTACAACGCCTTAGCAGGGCGCCGGTTTCAGCCACTCACCCACCTCTCCATGTGTGTGGATTGAAATTATATCAAAAAAAATTTTAATTTCAACCAAAACACAAGACTAATTTTTAATTTTCCAAAAATTTTATTAATATTCACATATATTTTATAATCTAAGGAAAAAAATGAAAAAAGTTTTAATATTATGTACCGGCAACAGCTGCCGTTCTATTATGGCGGAAGGATTAATAAACAAATATTTTCCAAATATTAAAGCATACAGTGCGGGCAGCAAGCCAAGCGGCAGGGTAAACCCGAACGCAAAAAAAGTATTAATTGAAGAAAACGCATGGAAAGACGAATATCATTCAAAAAGCATTCAGGAAATTATGAATAAGTCACCCTTTGATCTGGCAATAACAGTATGCGACAATGCCGCAAAAGAATGTCCTGTAATTCCAGGGACAAAAACAATACATATCCCGTTTGAAGACCCTGACGGAAAAGATTATGAAGAGTTTTTAAAAACAAAAGAAGAGATAAAAAAAAGACTTTTTAGTGCGCTCCACACGCATTTTCAGGTCTGATCTCTTCAATTTCGCCTTTTATAAATTTATCTACCGCTTCTTCTACGGTAGGAGACATATTGTCAAAATAGACTTTAATACCAACCTGTTTAAATCCTTCAAGAGGTCTGCCGCCTATTCCGGCTACGATTAATGCGTCTGTTCCGAGACTTTGAATATTAGTTACAGCGTTACCGCAGGCACCTCCCGCATGTCCCGGATTTTCCACAGCGCTTACCTCTTTTATTTCTCCGTCTTCAATATCTACAATAATATAAAAAGGAGCTTTCCCGAAATGCGCACCTCTTTTTGCAAGAAGTCCGTCCGGTGTAGATGTAGGAATCACTACTCTCATTTTAACTCCTCTTTGATTTTTTCAAGTACTTCAGGTGCTGTATTTCCGTCTTTTTTACTGACTTTTATAGTTTTTACACCAGCCATTTCAAGAGCATCTTTCATATTTGGACCGAGTGCTCTTACTACGATGTAATCACAACCGTCCACTTTACTGGCTTTTACATGCTGATGATGATGTTCAACCTCATCTGCCGTATGTTCTTCTTTGTGATCATGTCCGTGTTCGTGCTCATGCTCGTGTTCACCGGCATGAGTGTTTTCATTAAGTCCTACAAGTTTAAATTCATTTCCGTCAAATTCATATATTGCAAAATACGGAGCTCTTCCCGTTCTTGTCACTATTACTAAATTTTCACCTTCTACAGGCACTGCTATTTTTATAGACATATTAATCCTTTATTTCTCCCCAACCGAGGAATTCATTTGTACGCGGTAAATATAGCACATCTTTCGGTCTTATGTCAATATTAAGTTCTTTAATTAAATATTCCCTAACCTCTTTAATTCTCCAGAAAAACAGCAAGTCTCCTTTATAAGGAGTATTCGTCCAATACCCTACCCTGATTGGTATTTCCCATTCATTTGCGATGCTGTTTTGAATATCTACAATTAAATCTTCAAATTCCGTATTTTTAAGCTCTTTATGTTCATATTCTGCCAGTGCCCTTGCGTACGATTTGCATGCCGTTTTTATTTTTTCAATATTTTCGCTTTTTACATGCACATTTTCCAAAACGCCTTTGAATATTTCCATTTTAAAGCTGTTAGTAAATTCTTTCTTTTCTAAATCATAAACTTTTACAAGCTCTTTTGAGATATTCTCTTTTGGAAGATAGATCTTTTCAGGTATTTCAATTCCTTCCATTACAGGGTATTTTTTAAATACTATTTTTTTAATTTCCCTGCTTATTTCTTTTAATTTAGGCTTAGTCGTCAGATATTTTTTAACGAGATTTTCAATTTCTTTGTCTTTTTTAATGTAATAAAATACCACGGCACTCTCAAGTGCTTCAAGTATTGCGTTTCTTGGTAAAAATTTACCGTTATCGTCTTCTAAAAATCCGTTTTTTTCAAAAGACGTACCGCTCCAGAATATTAGCATACCGACTCCTTATTTGAATTCAGCCAGGGCTTTATCTATTTTTTCGCTGATTTTCTCATCAAACAATGCAATTGTCGGAACCATCCATTCCATCCAGTATCTCGCATCACCGCTTTTATTCTCACCGAAATACGCAAGAGCGATTCTTCCAAACCCCATCTCTTTTTCTATTTTTTTAGCATCTCTCAAAAATCTTCTCGGAACCGGCGGCAGTTCTTCAAACGGAAGCGGTTTACCTTCATCACCGTGTTTTTTTACAAGACTTGCAGCGCTTCCTATATTTCTTAACGCTTCAATAATATGTACAAATTTGTGTTTTTTCAAAAACGCAATTAAAAGCTCTCCGGCCGGCACGTGAAGTACAGGAGTATCAATATCGCCTTCTCTTAAATATACGTATAGATACGCCCTGCCTTCAATCATTTCTATTTTTGCAAACAGTTTCTTGTTTTTAGGAAGTTCTTTTAGCACTTCAATTACTTCATGTTCTATATCGTTTTCGGTATATTTGTCACCTTCTTTTTTATCGGCTGCGGCAAAAAAGGTTTCTTCTCCGTCTTTTTTTCCAAAAAGCAAATCAAATCCCCATTTTTTAAGCGATTTTATTTTAAATTCTTTCTCCTTTTCCGGAGCTCCCAATGTTTCAAATACTAATGTATTTAAAAGCTGTTCCTGTCTTAATTCAGTAATCATCTTTCATCCTTTTTTAGTTTTTTATAATTATAATACTTTAGTCTATTTATGTCAAGTTTTATATGTATCTCAATTTAATTCATAATTTTATTAAACTGTCACAAAACAAGATGTATCATATCAAGATCAACAAATCTTAAAATTTATTAAACTATAATAATTATTAATTGCAAAAGTTAGTCTATAATAATATTTTCTTATATAATATAAATTTAACATTTAATTACCTCAAAGTATGTACTATTTGCTTACCAAAACATTTCAAGGAGCAACAATGAAAAAAATATTTATAAAATTAGGTATAGCGGCACTTATGAGTACATCTCTTTTTGCAGGTAATTACGCTCATTCAAGCTGGAGCTACAGCGGCAAAACAGGACCGGATCACTGGGGAGATTTAAAACCGGAATACAAAATGTGTAAACTCGGTAAAAACCAGTCCCCTATAGATATTTCAAATACGCTAAAGGCAACACTGACACCTCTTAATATTTATTATGATGTAAAAGCAAAATCTTTTCTAAATAACGGCCATACTTTAAAAGCCGAAATGAAAAACGGAGCCAAGCTCTATATAGACGGTAAAGAATTTAAACTTCTGCAGTTTCATTTTCATACACCGAGCGAAAACACCATAAACGGTGAATATTTCCCCGCAGAAGCTCATTTCGTGCATTCAACCAAAAACGGAGAGCTTGCAGTAGTAAGCGTTATGTTTAAAATAGGAAAATTTAATCCGGCATTTCAAAAACTTGTAGACAATATCCCTGCAAAAACGGGAGAGAAAAAAAGCCTATGTAAAGTTAATCTAAAAGCTCAGGATCTTCTGCCAAAAAGCCTGAAATATTACAGATTCAACGGTTCACTTACTACTCCTCCGTGCAGCGAAGGAGTCAGATGGTTTGTAATGAAAACGCCTGTGGAAGTAAGTGCAGATCAGATAAAAGCATTTGAAAAAGTAATGGGTAAAAACAACCGTCCTCTTCAGCCGATAAATGCAAGAGTTATATTAGACTAAACTTCTTTAGGAGAGACTAGTTTCTCTCCTTTTAATATTTTTTCCCAAAGAGTAACATCATTCCATTCTTCCTTGATACGGTTACTAAAAATAATATCTTCAAATTTAATTTCACCCATTCCTTTAAAATTATACGCATCTTCTCTAAAACATTCTGCATATCCCGTATCTGTTTCATGCACTGTAATTGAGTGAAGTTTAACTTCCTTTTCCCCGTTATTAAATTCCATCAAATTCAAAACCCTGTCAATTATAAGAAAAAACACCCTGCTAAACTGCTCTGCAGAAGGATTGACCGGAAGTACAATCCATCTTTCGCTAAACTTTTTGGCATATTCTATATATTCGGGTTCATCTTTAGCCCATAATGTAATAGCATGGTCAAAACTGTCGATAAGATCTTTTATCGTAACCTTCATAAGCCCGAAATCATATACCATTTCACCGTTATCGAGATAATTTGAACTTAGTTTTACCTCTACTTTGTAACTGTGTCCGTGAATTGAACGGCTGCATCTTCTGCTTGTACAGTTTCTGACTATATGGGCATTTTCGAATTTAAAAAGCTTCCTTATTATCACTTATTTCCTTTTTATTATTAATATTAAAATTATACTGTACATAGTTATTTTATTTAATTTTATCACATTTTCAGCTTCATATAAGTGTCTGTCACTATAACAAATGCGATATATTTATATTATTAAAAACATTTATATTTAAATTTAAACACCCTTTTTTTTGCCAAAAAGCCTTATATGTATTCTGTCGCTGTAACAATACCCGTGTTTTAAGCAAAACCCAAATACAAACGGAGCGTTTTTTTCAAGTTCATTCCTGTCAGCACCAAGAGGCATACAGTAAACCGCTGCATTCGTATCACCGGTAATTTCTTTTATTTCATCGTTCAAGTCTCTGTCAATTACAAATTTAAAAAAACTTTTCGGAGCGTTTTTAACATATGACGCAATTACCCCTTTTTTGACTCTTTTAGAATAGTCTTCACCGCTGTTTGAGAGTTTAACGCTCATTGCAAAAGCCACATCCTTATATGCCGGGTATTTTTCAAAATCTATATCAACCGTAGTGTTTGTTTCTATCGTAATCTGCCCTTTAAACCATTCTACCAGCGGATACAGCTGTTTATAAAAAAGTGTGGGCTCTCCTCCGGTTATTACGAGATGAGTATTTTTATTAAGATATTTGGAAACTTCGGATTTTATTTCTTCAATATTCAATAACCGCCATTCGTTTTTATATGTTTTATCGACGGCATAGTAACTGTCGCACCCTTTTTCTCCAAATCCTGGACATTTGAGGTTGCATCCCCCGACTCTTACGAATACACTCGGATGCCCTGCGTATTTACCCTCTCCCTGAATTGAATAAAATATTTCGCTTACGGGTATTAATTTTTCACTTTTCATTTTTCACTTTTCACTTAATGTGCTGTCCATTTTTTAGAAACAAGCACTTTGCCGTCTTCCAATATCTTACCCTCAAACTCATCCCCTGCATTTACAACCCCGACACCTTTAGGAGTTCCTGTCATTACTATATCTCCCTCGTTTAATCCAAAAATCCTCTCAATATCCTCAAACAAAAATTCAGGTTTGTACATCATAAGCTCCACCCCGGCTTTTTGAACAAGCTCTGCGTTTTTATACACTTCAAGTCCCAAATTATCGATATTTTTAAATTCTGCAAATTCACTGAAAACAGCCGCGCCTTTAAAAGCTTTAGCTCTCTCCCACGGAAGGCCTTTTTTCTTAAGCTCACTCTGCACTTCACGAAGAGTGAAATCAAACCCGAATCCGACTTTAAGAGTATCGCCAATTAAAAAACATATTTCACCCTCGTAATGCATAGGAGAATATTCAGGAAGTTTAATTTCATTACTGATACTGCTAAAAGGTTTCATAAAATATACAGGCTCACTCGGCATTTCGTTATTAAGCTCTTTCACATGCTCTACGTAATTTCTTCCAACACATACGATTTTATTATTCATAATCCGCTCCAATCGATTTTACACTTTTTATTTTTAATTTTTAATTTCACAAAGTTTCGCATATCCTCTTCCGACTCTCGCAACCGGTTCAAAATCTCCGTCTATGTACATTTTGTGAATTTTTAAAAAGAAAGGAATTGTAGCCATTTCTTCATTTTCAAAAGTTCCGTAAAGTTCTGTCAAAAACGCCCTCTTACAGCCCTTCACAATAGGAGGAAAGTTTTCATCGATTTTTTCAAGCTCAATTCCGAATTTCTCCGCCTCGTTTACACCAAAAGGCAGAACTTCGCCTGTTTTATCCATCTTTTCGTAAAGATCTAATGGAGTCAGACAAACGGTTGCTTTTTTTGTTTCTTTTATGTTTTTAAACGTATCTTTCGGCTCGTCAATAGTGGGTTTTTTCCTTCCGATACTTACCATCAGTAGAGGCGGTTTGCTTGAAATACCCGTAAAATAGCTAAAAGGAGCTACGTTTATTTTACCTTCATTCTCAGTTACAATCCAGGCAACCGGTCTTGGGATGATATTTCCGGCCATAAGTTTGTATATTTCTTTACTGTCGGTTTTAGTAAAATCCAAAATCATCTCTTACCTTTTTTTGAAATTATATTATAATTAAGTAAGAATGAGGATTATAAAATAGAGTGTTACTGACCGTATACCGTAATTACTATATTTCTATTTGTAGGATAATCTCTGTGTTCGTTAAGATATATTCCCTGCCAGGTCCCTAGATTAAGTCTTCCGTCTGTAATCGGAATGTTCAGACTGACTCCGAACATTGAAGATTTAAAATGTGCCGGCATATCGTCTTTCCCTTCAAGGGAGTGTTCGTAATGATATCCGTCCGGAACTAAATCGCTGGATATTTTTTCCATATCATTCCATACGTCGGGAGAAACATTTTCATTAATTGTAAGGGAAGCTGAAGTGTGTTTTAAAAAAATATTCATCATTCCGACTTTTATATCCGAAATATCGATTGATGAAAGTATTTTGTCGGTAATTACGAAAAAGCCCCTTTTAGGAGCTTTTACCGTAATCTCTTTTTGTTTAAAAATCATCAAGATTAAGGCTTCCTTTGGAGTAGTTAACCACATTTCCTTCGAAGAAGTTTGTTTTCTGCTCGTTAAAACTAGAGAATCCATCAAACCAGCTGATAGGATTTTTAAGTCCCACTTCAGGGAATAACAGATCAAGCCCCATAGCCTGTGCCCTTTTGTTGGCCAGATATTGTGTAAATCTGTCAATAAGTTCTTTGCTCATACCCAAAATCTCGTCATTTGTGATATACCATCCCCAGTCTCTTTCAAGTTCGTACGCTGCAAAAAGCATATCTTTAATGTTTTTTATAACTTCAGGAGTGAAAAGATCCGGAAACTCTTTTTTAATTTCTTTAAAGATGTTTGCAAATAAAAGCGTATGAGTCACTTCATCTCTTTGAATAAATCTGATCATCTGTGCGCTTCCAAGCATTTTACCGGCTCTTGCAAGCACATAAAACGCCGCAAAACCGTTATAAAAATAAACACCTTCAAGGCACTGGTTAGCCACAATCATATAAACTTTAGCTTCATCATCTCCGTTAAGCGCTTTTGTGCCCCACTCTTCATAAACATTTCCGATAAATTCGTTTTTCTTTCTTAGATTATTGTCGACTCTCCACATTTCATAAATTTCATCCGTATTAAGAGAAATACTGTCAACCATAACTGCGTAGCTTTGTGAATGAAGAGCCTCTTCATACGCCTGTCTTACTATGCACATATTTACTTCCGGCGCCGTAATCCATGGATTTACGTGGTCCGGAGTATTATTTGTCTGGATAGAATCCATAAAAATAAGCTGGCTTAAAGCCTTATCATACATTCTTTTCTCAGCCGGCAAAAGCTGTCTGTACTGTCTTGCGTCTTCGGTTAAATCCACTTCTCTCGGAAACCATGTGTTTGCAAGCATCATTTCCCATAAATTATACGCCCACGGATAACTAAGTTTATTAAGATTAATTATCCCTTCCGTACATCCGTTAATTATCGATGTAGTAGAACCTTTATGTAAAGGGCAGTCGTAATTGAAAAGCTTTTTAATTTGCATATCGTTCCTTTACATTTTTTTTGTATTATATTCTATTTACACTCAGGAAACAAGAATGCGTTTAGCACTTTTTGATATTTCTTAATCCACATGTGTGTTTTATAATCATAAAATTTAGCTCCGGCATTAACGGCATAAGGAATAGAGTTTTTTCTAAGAGCACAGCTGAGAAATTCGGCAAATTTTATCTGTTCCATTATCTCAACCGTATTGCCGTGGTTGTAATTGCCTGGCATCCATGCTCCGACCCATGAATACAGTCCGTGGGATTCACACCAGTTTTTTGCATATTTTATTTTATTTAAAATATCTCTTTTCATGGCATCGTCCAAAGCCCTTTTGGGACCCGCCGCATAAAAATGCCATTCGATCATTATATATCTGTCATTTTTCGGAATATAAAGTTTGTTGAGCCAGTAAGGGTTGCTGATATGGTTTGGTGCTAAAAACAGAATCCTTTTTTTATCTATTCTTCTGATGTTTTTTACTGCTCTTTTATAAAAACCGTTAAGTATATTATTATGTTTTTTTATTTTTTTATTCGGTTCTATCAAAAGATCGTAGCTCAATTCATAAGGCTCGTTTTTATATCTTTTGGCTATTATCTCCCAGATATGAACAGCCTGATTTTCGTATTTTTGAGGATTTAATCTGAAATTTCTGCCGCTGTATGACAAAACGGGAATAAGCCCGTCTTTTAAACATCTGTTTATGATTTTATCAAGTCTTTTCAAATCGACGTTATCGTCAAATCTGATTCTGACACTGTTAAACCCTCTTTTTTTAAAAGAGTCTATATCGCTTAAACAAAAACGTTTTTCTATTTTTTTAAAAAGCACCCAGTTTACGTTAATTCCGACACCGAGCTTTTTTTGATAATCTTTAGGAGAATAAGAAAAGGAAAAAGAAAATAAAAAAAATAAGATTACTGACAGCCGAAGCATTCTATACTTCTGTCCATAACCTCCTCTTTAACTTCAGGAGACTGGCTTCTTAAATAATAAAAACTCTTTAGACCCAGTTTCCATCCCAGCGTATAGATTTCATTGAGATATCTTCCGCTCGCCTTATCCGTTGTAATGAATATATTAAGACTCTGCCCCTGGTCTATCCATTTCTGTCTGATAGCCGCGGCTTTAACCAATACCGTCTGTTCAAGTTCATACGCCGGCGTATAGAACATATATGTCTCTGCAGATAAATTCGGCACAACCACCGGAATAAGACCGCTCAAGTTTTCTTCGTACCATTTTCTTTTATATACAGGCTCTATCGTCTGAGTCGTTCCGGTTAAAATTGAAATAGAACTTGTAGGCGCTATAGCCATCAGGTATCCGTTTCTCATTCCTTTTTTAACCTGTTCTCTCAACCCTTCCCAGTCATACTGCATTGCGCTGAACAGATCTCTTTCGACAAGTCTTTTAGCCTCTTCGCTGGCACTGTCTATCGGAAGAAGCCCTTTTGACCATCTGCTTCCTTCAAATTCAGGATAAATGCCTTTTTCTTCGGAAAGCTCCGCGCTGGTTTTAATAGCCCAGTAGCTGATGCCTTCAAACACTTCGTCAATCAGTTTGAGATGTTCGTCGCTTCCCCAGAAAATCTGTTTTTCCGCCAGCATCTGCGCTTCACCCATGGCACCGAGCCCTATTGCTCTGTTTTTAAGGTTCGTATCTTTCGTTTTTCTTACAGGATAATAGTTAAGGTCTATTACGTTATCAAGCATTCTTATAGCGATAGGAACGACCTCTTTGATTTTTTCAGGCGTGTTTACTTTACTCAAATTTACGCTTGCAAGGTTACAAACAGCCGTTTTGCCTTCTACCGGCACTTTTTCTACAATATATACCTGTTTGCCGTTGATTGCGTCGATTGACGTAATTTTTTTAGCTTTTTTAGTAAGTTTTACGTCCCCGTGTTCTACTGTTACGTCTTCTTCCTCGTCATACATATTAAAACTTCCGTCTTCAAACGTAACTTTCACTTTATAATGGTTAGGCTCCGTGTTTTGGAAAATTTCCGTACAAAGATTTGAGCTTCTGATAATTCCTGCGTGGTCGTTTTGGTTTCTTCTGTTGGCATTGTCTTTAAAACAAAGGAAAGGATTTCCCGTTTCGTAATATTCAAGAAGTATTTTTTTCCAAAGTTCTTTGGCTTTTATCGTTTCTTTTGAAATATTAGGATCGTTTTCGTATTCTATATATTTTTTTTCAAACTCTTCACCGTAAAGATCCGTCAGATCTTTTACTTCATAAGGGTCAAAAAGCGTCCAAAGTTCATCTTTTTCAACTCTTTTCATAAACAGATCGCTTATCCATAAAGCAGGGAAAAGGTCATGCGCTCTTCTTCTTTCTTCTCCGCTGTTTTTCTTAAGATCAAGAAAGTCCAGTATATCCATATGCCAAGGCTCGAGATATACGGCAATCGCACCTTTACGGGTTCCCAGCTGGTCAACCGCAATAGCGATGTCGTTTGTAATTTTAAGCCAAGGAATAACTCCTCCGGCCGCATTTTTATGGTTATCGATAAAGCTTCCCAGAGCCCTGATTCTGCTTACGTCCCATCCGATACCGCCGCCGAATTTGCTTAAAAGAGCCATTTCTTTAAAGTCGTCAAAAATACCCTCGATATTGTCGTTCATGCTTCCGACATAACAGCTGCTGAGCTGGTGTCTTGTGGTTCTGGCGTTGCTAAGCGTAGGAGTAGCCACCATTACTTCGAATTTGCTTATCACATCGTAAAATTTTTTAGCCCAGTATCCTCTTACGGCTTTCGGATCGTTCGGAATACCAGCTCTTTCATCTTCCGGAATAGATTCGTAATTTGTCTCATTCTGTGCCAAAAACATCGCAACACCCATAAAAAGCTGCTGCGGAAGTTCAATCGGCTCGCCGTTTTTGTTTTTAATAATATATCTGTCATAAAGAGTTTTAATTCCAAGATACGTAAACTGAAGATCTCTTTCAGGCTTAATGTATGCGTTTAAGTCTTCAAGATCGAATTTTTCTTTTAGACCTAGCAGAATTCTTCCGGCTTCCTCTCCTTTTTGGAAATAATCTTTTAAATGATTATATCCGGTAAACCCTGTCACCCTGTGATACAAATCATACAAAAACAGCCTTGCCGCAACATAATTCCAGTTCGGTCTGTCTATGTCTATTTTATCAACCGCCGTTTTAATAAGAGTATCTTGAATTTCAGCAGTTGTAATACCGTCTCTGAACTGAAGTTTCGCATCAAGTTCAAGTTCCGTATAATCCACCCCCTCTAAACCTTCGCAGGCCGCTTTTGTATATTTTCTGATTTTGGAAATATCTAGCGGTTCTCTTCTGCCGTTTCTTTTAATAACTGTAATCCCCGGATACATTATTCTCCTTTTTGTTAAAACAAAATATTGTTAGTGATTTTAAGACGCAAGTCTATTGAAATTTTAAATAATCGTAATAATAACACAATAAATTTAAAGTTTGATAAAAGCTATAATTAAAAATAATACGAAAAGAAAATCAGGAGAAAAGTTTAATAAGACTCACTCCTATAAAAGCCGCAATATAGGCGAATACGTTAGGATATACCGTATAAAATATTCTCCACTGCCACTGAGGCACCTCAGCCCAGAAAGTACCCATCGCGGCAAGACAAGGCGAATAAAACATTATGATAATTATCATAGCCACTGCTGCTGTGAACGTCATATTGTTTTTAATGACGTTTACTGTTTCTTTTGATTTGTTATTGCCGCCGTAAAGCACCGTAAGGGTTGAAACGACAACCTCTTTAGCCGCAAGCCCGGCTATTAAAGAAACGTCCTCCCTCCAGGTAAGACCTAGCGGTTTAAAAACAGGTGCTATAAATTTGCCTATATCGGCCAGATATGAATTTTGCAGAATTTCTCTGTTCATCTGCTGAACAAGCTCAGCTTTTTTAGCCGGATTCTGAGCAATCAGATGTTGGTATTTTTGTTCTATTCCGGCTCTCGGGAATGAACTTAAAACCCACACTATCAGACTCGCCGTAGCGATAAAAGTCCCGGCTTTTTTAAGGTAAAGCTTGCTTTTTATCCACAAATCAAACAAAATACCTTTAAGTTTCGGAAATCTGTATTTCGGAAGCTCCATAACAAACGGCTCAGGCTCCCCTTTGAACAATACATGCCTTAAAATTTTGGCTACTATCAAACCTGTCAATGCT
Source organism: Nautilia abyssi (assembly GCF_055388085.1). Taxonomy (NCBI): domain Bacteria; kingdom Pseudomonadati; phylum Campylobacterota; class Epsilonproteobacteria; order Nautiliales; family Nautiliaceae; genus Nautilia; species Nautilia abyssi. Next base: position 1,087,627 of record NZ_AP042376.1, read on the forward strand.
CCTCCGATATAAATGGCAAAAAGTACGTTACCCTGAATTTCGGGTCTGAAAAACGCACTCACCAAAAGAACATAAACAGGAAGCCTCGCCCCACAGCTCATAAACCCGATTACCAGCATTGTTATAAGTCTGTCTTTAGGATTTTTAAGCGTTCTTGCCGCCATATAAGCGGGCACAGAACATCCGAACCCGGAAACAAGCGGAATAAACGCCCTTCCCTGCAGTCCGAACCTTTTAAGAACACCGTCCATAATATACGCCGCCCTTGCCATATATCCGGTCTGTTCGAGCAGGTTTATTCCCAAAAACAGGATAAGGATATTAGGCAAAAACATCACAACAGCGCCCACTGCCGGAATAACTCCGTTGATTATCGCTTCGCTTACGATTCCTTTAGGAAGGAAATGCGCAAGATTCGCTCCAAATGCGCTAAACGCCTTGTCTATATATTCCATAGGAACGGCGCCGAGTGAAAACGTCGCCTGAAATATCGCCCACATAATCAGCAAAAACAGAGGCAGTCCCAAAATAGGATGAATCAGAATTTTATCCACTTTTTCCGTTAATGTTTCTTTTTTGGCCTTTTTGGCCACCTGTGTCACTATACCTTTTGCAAGTGCCAGCCTCTCTTCAAAAAGCACCGTTTTGGTGTCATCTTCGTCGAATTCGATTCTAAGTCTCTCTTTAGCGCTTTTTAGCGTATTCATAATATCCACAAACCAAGGCTTTTCGTGAACGGCTTTATACATATCCTCATCGTCTTCAAGAAGTCTGACGGCTACGAATCTTTTTGAAAATCTGCATGATTTTATTTTTCTTTTAAGATTTTCTATTTCTTCTTCAACGATTTCGCTGTAATATACTTTCGGAATATTTTGTTCTTCATATGTCTGAATTACCTTTTCAAACAGCTCCTCAAGTCCGAAATTTTCTTTTGCGGAAACGTTTTGTGCTTTTATATTGGTAAGTCTGTAAAATTTATCCGTATCAATCTCCCCGCCTTCTCTGGCAAATTCGTCATACATGTTAAACGCAAGGGCCATAGGTCTTTGAAGGTCGCTGAGCTGCCATGTAAGAGTCAGGTTTTTTTCAAGCTGGTTGGAATCCAAAACATTTAAAATCAGATCATACTCTTCTTTAAACAAAAAGTCTTTAGTTACCTGCTCTTCGGGAGTGTACGTATGAAGGGAATATGTTCCCGGAAGGTCTATAAGTTTTATTTTATATCCGTTTCTTTCAAAAACAACTTCTTTTTTTTCAACGGTTACGCCGCTGAAATTCCCGACATGAAGCTGCGCACCCGAAATCGAATTGATAAGATGGCTCTTTCCGACATTCGGCTGCCCGACTAACGCTACAACTATTTCTTTCATATCAACTCCATAACTTTTCATTTTTAATTTTTAATTTTTCACTTAACATCTTTTTCCACTTCAACTTCGGCGGCCTCTTCATCGCGAAGGGCCACTTTGGTGTTTCCTATTTCTATTTCAAAAGTATTTTTTGCAAGTGTATGTTTGAGGACTTTAACTTTCTGTCCTTTAGCGATTCCAAAGGCAAAAAGACGGCTTTTTAAAGGTTCTTTGGCATGTACTTTTTTAACTGTAGCCTCATCTCCTATTGTTAATTCGTTTAATCTCATATCCGTCCTTTGGCATGTAAATATTTTTCCGTATCATATCAATACTTTATAATTTATTTCTTGATAAATATCAAAAATGTTATAATCGCTTTAAAAAAGGACGTTTATGAAACTCACTACTCCTCTTAAGTCTAACTCAGTCAAAATAATGCTTTTAGGAAGCGGCGAGCTGGGTAAAGAAGTCGCGATAGAAGCAAACAGGCTCGGATGCGAAGTAATAGCCGTTGACAGATATCCGAATGCGCCGGCAAGTTTAGTTGCCCAAAAATCGTATGTAATAGATATGAAAAACAAAGAGCAGGTTCTTGATGTAATAAAAAGGGAAAAACCTACATATATTCTTCCCGAAATTGAAGCTATCAATATAGAAGCTCTTTTTGAAGCCGAAAAAGAAGGGTTTCACGTTATTCCTAACGCAGAAGCCGTAAACAAGACAATGAACAGAAAAAATATAAGGGTTTTCGCAGCGGAAACGCTCGGGCTCAAAACTTCCAAATACGAATTCGTATCAACCCTGGAAGATCTGCAAAAAGCATGCGACGCTTTAGGATATCCCGTAGTCGTAAAACCGATTATGAGTTCATCCGGACACGGACAGAGCATAGTAAAAAGCCCAGAAGAAGTAATAGAAGCGTGGGAGTTTGCAAAAGAAGACGCAAGAGGAAGCGCGGATGAGCTTATAGTTGAGGAATTTATTCATTTTGATTATGAAATTACGCTTTTAACAGCCAAAAACGATAGTGAAATAGTTTTCTGTCCGCCTATAGGACATATTCAAAGCGGAGGGGATTATATTTTCTCATGGCAGGAAATGGAAATGAGCGAAACGGCTTTAAACAAAGCAAAAGATATCGCCCGAAAAATCGTTGAAGGTCTGGGAGGAAGAGGTATATTCGGAGTTGAACTGTTCGTTGAGGGCGACGAAGTGTATTTTTCAGAAGTTTCTCCAAGACCTCACGATACGGGACTGGTTACGCTTATAACACAGTCTCAAAGCGAATTTGCCCTTCACGTAAGAGCGGTATTAAATCTGCCTTTGGGATTTGAATTTTTAACTCCGGGAGCCAGCGCGGCGTTTAAAGCCGATAAAGACACATATACTCCTGAATTTAAAATCGACCCTTCTATTTTCAGAATCAACTCAAGATTCGTGGTATTCGGAAAGCCGGAAGCCCATCCGGGAAGAAGGATGGGAGTGCTGCTTGTAAGCGACAAAGAGGCAAAAGAGGCTTTAAAACAGGCACAGCTTCTTATTCAAAAAGTTTCTCTCTGATCTCTTTCGCCATTTTTTCGGCGTCTTTTTTACTGCAGTAGCTTTTATCGCCGAACATATAATAAAACGTATCCAAAATCACCTCCGTTATCTCTTTTTCATTTAAATTTTTCCGGTATATACTGTCGCATATCATTGCGGCCTCGCCAAAATATTCATCTTCACTATACTGAAGAAGTCTGGAGGGATCGCTCTTATCAATTATATTTTTTACCGCTAAAAAAAATTCTTTTTTATCCATTTCCGCTCTTTTGTATAAAATTTAATCACTTTTAATATTTTTTTAATGAACGTTGTTTAATACAATTACAATATACCAAAAAAAGGAGCGTTTATGAAAAAAATCGAAGCAATTATCAAGCCGTTTAAACTTGATGATGTTAAAGAGGCTTTGCTTGATATCGGTATTCACGGTATGACAATAAGTGAAGTAAAAGGTCACGGAAGACAGCAGGGACATGCTGAACTCTATAGAGGTGCGGAATACATTGTAGATTTCCTGCCGAAAGTAAAACTTGAACTGGTTGTTGCGGACGAAGACGTAGAAAAAGTAATAGAAACTATAAGCGAATCTGCAAGAACCGGCAAAATAGGCGACGGTAAAATATTCGTAAGCCCTGTGGAAAAAGTTATCAGAATCAGAACGGGCGAAGAAGACGAAGAAGCGATATAGTAAGTAGTTAAGTTGTGAAGTTGAGAAGAGATTAAGTTGTAAAGCAGATAAGAAAAATATAAAGGAGAAAAAATGGATTTAGCATGGGTAATTGATACCTTTTTTGCGCTGTTTGCGTTTACACTGATTATTTTAATGGTTCCCGGCTTCGCAATGCTTGAAGCGGGACTTGTAAGAACTAAAAACGTAACTGCCGTTTTAACGGTAAACACCATGATTTACATAGTGGCAAGCCTTGTGTTCTTCCTATGGGGATATACGCTGGCTTTTGGAGGATGGAGCGGAGAAAGTATGAGTATGTACGCCGCATTTTTATTCCAGATGGCATTCGTCGGTAAAACGGTCAATATCATGAGCGGCGGTGTAAGTGAAAGAACTAAAATAGTTCCTCTTGCGATATTCACACTGTTTATGGCCGGGCTTATTTATCCGCTTATCGTTAACTGGACATGGGGTGCGGACATGCTAAAAGGCACTCTTCTTGATATTTCCGCTATGCATGATTTAGCGGGAAGTACGGTAATTCACTCAACAGGCGCATGGGCGCTTTTAGCGGCGATTTTAATTATAGGGCCGAGAAAAGGCAGATATTCAAAAGACGGTAAAGTAAGAGTTATTCCTGCCAGCAACATTCCGTTAGTCGTGCTTGGTGCGCTGCTGCTTTGGATCGGATGGTTCGGATTCAACGGCGGAAGCGTTGGAAGCATTTCAAGCAAAGAAGCTGCGGATACAGTGGCATTGGTTGTAATGAATACAAACAACGCCGGTTTAATAGGCGGTCTTGTGGTAATGATTTTGGGTTATTTAACATATAAAAAGCTTGATATTACTATGATCTTAAACGGCGCACTGGGAGGACTGGTAGCCATTACTGCGGGAGCTGACGTAGTCAGTCCTTATGCCGCTTTGGCAATCGGCGCAATCGGTGGAGCACTTGTATTTTACGCAGTTCCTTTCTTTGACAAATTAAGAATAGACGATCCGGTCGGTGCACTTTCCGTTCACCTTGTAAATGGTATCTGGGGAACAATCGGTACAGGTATCTGGGGTAAAGGCGTAAGTCTTGCGGCTCAGATAAAAGGTATTGTTGTAGTCGGAGTTTTTGCTTTTGCTGCTTCTTTTGTAGTTATTTATATTATAAATAAAATAGTTGCCTTCAGAGCAAATGAAGAAGATGAGGTTGAAGGATTAGACGTCAGTGAATGCGGGATTGAAAGTTATCCTGAATTCAAAAGGGCTATATAATTCAGCCCTTATCTTCTCATCATTCCTTTGCCTGCAAACCAGTAATAATTGATATATTTTCTTCCGACACCTCTTTGAAACGGATAATGTTTACACCATTCTTTACTCATTAACTGACATGCGCTTTTACCTGTTACAGAAATAAGAGTCCTGTTAAATGCATTATAATGATTATAGCTTCCGGCTCTTAAAAATTTAAATAGAGCTATCACATCCGGAGACACGGCATTATATAAATATTTGTTTAAATCGTTAACATCCGTAACTTCAACCATAATCCCCACTTCAAGTGCGTCTTTGAGAGATTTTTTCCCTTTTGCAATCAGTTCGTCATAAAGTTTCTGAAGCTCAGGATTTACAAATTTACCGACTCTGTCTCCTCTTACAGGAAGAGGCAGCCCGTAATGTTTCATTACGTTAGCGACACTGTTTTCATGCATAATCTCAGAACGGTATATATTAAACACCCTCAAATCCGGATACATTTTTCCAAGTTCAAAATATACGTCGCGTGCAAGTTTTTCTTCCTGATACATATAATTCAAAGCGTGTTTTTCTTTAGGCGTAAGAGCAAAAAGATTCACCGCCAGCATCAAAAAAGCAAGTATTTTTATTTTCATATTAACCCTTTTATAGATATTGTTTTTCGCAATTTTATTTACATAACGTAAACTGTATATAAACTCTAATTTTTAATCATATCTATAATATCCATAGGTGTAATTCCGTTCGGAAAAGCAATTTCTCTAAGTGTTTTGTCAGCTGAAGCTTTTATGCCTTTGGATTCTAGTTTTTTAACACATACGTTAACATCGACACCCTCTTTTTGACACACTTCTTTTAAAGTCATTCTTCCAAAACCGCTTCCCTGCACAGGTGAAACGGTTTTTGCGTTTTTAATAGCTTCATAAATGTCTGCCGGTGTTGTATTGTTGTTTTTGGCAATGGTTTTTAACGTATCGTTTATATTAAAACTGTATCCTTTAGATTTAAGTTTCTGCACAGCTTTATTCAGATTAATATTAAGTCTTTCGCAAAAATCTTTAAGACTAAGCAGTTCACCGTGCGAAATTGGAATCGCTTTTTTATTCACATCCCATGAATTTTTAATCATTTCTTCCAAATCGCTCACGCTCTTAAACGGCTGAATATTCGCAACGGTGCCTATTGTAATAACCGCAGTAATAAGCAGAGCAAAAACAGACTCTTTTTGCAAAAGGTATTTTTTCATAACTTTCCAGTTTACAATAATATGCCATACGGCAACTACAACCATTAAAAAACCGAAAATAACGTGAATATTATCCCATCCGTCCTTGTTAACACCCAAAAATTTCCAGCCGGTAAAATAAGCCACCCGGCCGTGCGGCATAATATATAAAACTATACCGCTTACAATAATCATAACCGTTGCGTAAAACAGCAGCAGGTCTATCCATTTTCTTTTCATTTTCTACACCTTTTAAAACTGTTTTTATGTTCAAATCCGCTTGTTTTATCCTCTATTTCGCATGTTACGAAACCGTATATTCCGTTATAACCTTTCAATTCAATTCTATCACCCGGTTTAACGTCCAGTTTTTTATAAACAAAATCCGTAGTAACCGCCGCTTTTAAAATACCTTTTGGGGTTTTAACCTCAACAATCCACCAGTTTATTTTTCTGTTTTTAATTCCGGGAGTTTTATATACTTTCAGTACTTTTCCGTAAATCTCTCCCGAACCGTATTGAACGCTTCCGATCATACCGGCTTCGTGTTTCATATTTAAAATACGTCTGAATTCTTTTGACGAAATATACTGAGGAGTATAATCGCTTCCGTATTTTCTTAAAATACCCACAAAAGCCCTCATATGGTTACGGCTTCCTTTTTCAAGATTTCTATATACAACAGCTATGTCTTTATTGTCCGTATCTTCAATAGCTTTTTTAAGGTCATAAATATCCACATCCTCTATAGTAGCTCCGACTTTTAAAGCGTCAATAAGGCTCTTTGACCCTTTGGCAACCAATTTGTCGTAAAGTCTTTGAAGTTTTCTGTTTTTAAATACTCCTATTCTGTCTCCTGTTTTAAATACAGGATCCGGAAGGTTATATTTATCAAGCAGAAGTTTAATCATATGCATATGCCAGCTTTCCGCTTTTGCTATGTTTTTAAATACAGGAAGTTTCCATTTTTTATACAGTGTCAGATATACATCGCGTGCCAGTTTTTCTTCTTCTCTCATATGAATAAGATCTTTTTTCTCTCTGATACTTAAAGCCGATTTTTTAATATTAAGAACAGTTTTTTCTATAGGCGAAAAAGATGTAGAAGCAATAAGAGGCATTCCGAGAACCGCTGCAATAACTGGAATAATTAGTTTTTTCATTCCATCCTCCTTAAAAGTTTTAACTAATTATAAAAGGATGAAATGAACTGAATATAAACTCATCCGGTTTTAAAAGAAACTTGTGTTTTTACAAAGCCGTTTTCATTTTTGATACTGAACTCAAAACCGTAGTAGTCGCAAATTTTTTTAATAATATAAAGTCCCAGCCCAAAACCGCCTTCATTATTATTTTCCCTGTAAAATTTTCTGGTAATTTTTGAAATATTTTGTATTTTCCCTTTATTGAACACCTGTAAAACACCGTCTTTTAAGGAGATAATCACTATTTCATTGGAAGGAGAATATTTAATTGCATTTGAAAGCAGATTGTCTACAAGCCTGATAATATCTTCCCTGTCCGCTTCCACATACACGTCTTCGCAGTTTTTCTGAAGTCTTATGTTTTTGTTTTCAAGAAGGGTGTTAAATATTGTGATTCTGTTTTGCAACAGCTCTTTTAAATTTATTTTGCCGATATCTTTTTTTTGTCTGTGATTAAGCCTTACAAAAGCGAGATCTTTAAATATCTTTTCAAGTCTTTTAGCCGAAAACTCTATCCTGCTAAGCTCTTTGGATTCGATATCTTTCATTTTAAGCATTTCTATATTGGTCAGAATAACGCTTATCGGCGTATTCATTTCATGTGTGGCGTCACGGATAAAGTCTTCAAGCATTTCAACGCTGCTTTTAAGAGGTTTTAAAAATATCTTTCCAAGCATATAAGCAACAAAAATCACAAATATAAGTAAAAAAGCGTTAAAAACAATAATCTGATTTTTCAGCTCCTCTATCTGCCTTTTATCGACAGGCTTGGAAACCAGAATATCCACTTTCCCCCATCTTTTAGGCATTGTATAAAGATAATATATATTGCCGTCTTTCATCCAGTATTCTTTATTCCAATGTATTTTCGAAGGTTTAAAATTTCCGAACATATACTCGCCGTTTTTAAACACAGCAATATTTATATCTTTTATTTCAGGAATATTTTTAGTCTGGGAATATCTTAGTTTTCTAAGCATTCCCTTGTTTTCCGCTAAAAACAGCTTCAGTTCATTACTGAGTTTAGAAGCCTGAGAATCTATCTGCGCATGGTATTTGGATTTGAAATAAAACCACTCGCCTATCCCGGCAAGCAGCAGTGTAGATATAATATATATAAACAAAAACCTTCTTAAACTTTTTTTCTCAGCCGACAAATTTATACCCCACTTCTTTTACCGTTTGGATTTTATCATTGCCCAAAACAGATCTTAAAGTTTTAACAAAAGTTCTTAAAGACGCTTCGTTAGGAGTTTCGTTGTAATCGTATATTTCGTTGAATATCTGCTCTTTGCTCAACACCTCACCCTTGTGTTTTATAAATAGATTTAATAATTTGGCGACTTTGGTTTTGAGATGTACGGGTTCGGATTTTTTTAAAAGTTCCATATTTATAACGTCAAACTCAAACCCGTCTCCTAAATCAACTTTCTCGCTGTTGCCGTAGATTCTTCTAAACACGGCGTCTATCCTGAGTTTCAGCTCTTTTAACGAAAAAGGTTTTCTTATATAATCGTCTCCTCCGCTTATGAAGCCTTTTTCAACGTCTTTTTCACTGTCAAGGGATGTTATAAAAATAATGGGAGCGTCAGAAAATTTTCTAATCTCTTTAGCCGCGTCAAAACCGTTCATTCCGGGAAGTTTAACATCAAGCAAAATCAAATCGTAACGGTTCTCATACGCTTCGCTTACCGCACTGTCTCCGTCATATACGCTGATTGTTTCAAAGTTGTTATATTCTAAAAACTCTTTAAGTGTTTCATTTAACGTGATATCGTCTTCCACTATTAATATTCTTCTTTTCATAACGGCCTTTTTTTCTTTTATTGTAAAACTACAACCTCAACCGTACTTAAACTAAAACTCTTCAATAAGGTCTTTAACAAGAAACTTTTTATTACCGGCATAAAAATACACCCATGCCGATATGCTTTTATTGTTAATTTTAACACAAATACGTTTTCTTTTGTAATAAAAAGGCACTTCTTCAAGCCTGTCAAGTTTTTTTAACAGATTATAATTTATTTTATACACTTCGCCTTTGATATTAAAACCGGTATTAGGAATATTAAGCAGATATGGATACCATCCGGAAGGGCTTAAAATAAGAGGATATTTTTTACAAGTTACGGCTCTTCCCAAAAACTCGGCGTTTTTGAGAAAGTCGTGAAGTTTTTTATTTTGTTTTAAACTGCCGTAAACAAAAACTGTCATTTACACTGATAGTAAATAATCATTTTTTGAGAAGGTATGCTTAAACCTATCTGTGAAGATTTAGGATCAGTCAAAATAAAAAGATCTGAAGCTTTTGTTTTATACAGTTTCACTTTTTTATCTATTGTTTTAACATAACTCAAAGTATCGCTTTTTTTACCTACGTAAACAACCAAAGAACTTTTTTCCGGTTTAATTTGAACACTGTATAGTTCTTTTAGACTGTTTTGAAGCTGTTTTTTTGTTTTTTCGTTGTTTGGCACGTTGTATGTTTTGTTATTGTCTTTAAAACTGATTCCTAAAGTTTCGCATTTATATACCTGATTAAGGTTAAACGCAAAAGCCAAAGATACCAGACCGATTAATGCGATTTTTTTCATTCTTGTCCTTTACATATACTTTCTGATTTCCCTTAAAGCGTCCAATGCGCCTTTTTTTATCTGTATATCGGCGCCTTCGGCTTCTAAAGGATTTATTCTTATGAGCGTGGCGTCAAAATTTCTTTTAACTTTTTCACTCATCATTCTGACTGTAGGCACTGCTTTGCCTGCACCGATTTCAATTATAACAAGTTTATCGTCAATTTGAGAAAGCCAGTATTCAAATCTTGCAAGCTGCAGATCCACTCTTTTATCTACAAACCTTAAATCGCTGAACATCAGAATATTCGGTCTGGCGATATTTTTACAGTTTTTACAAAGAGGGAAATTAAGCGCTTCAAACTTTTCTTCGTCAATCTCAATATTCTCCCTGTTTTCCCATATTGAATCGCTGCACGGCTCGCTGCACTGCAGATAATGTATACTTCCGTGTATTTCAACCACTTTAAGTTCGCTGAAACCAGCTTTTTGAAAATGTCCGTCAACATTGGAAGTAAAAACAAATTTACTGTGAGGCATGGTTAAAAGTATTTTAAAACCTTCATGAGGTTCGGTATTTCTATACATATTAAGTCTGTGTCCGTAAAAAGCCCATGCTAGGCGCGGGTTTATATCAAACCATCTTGGATTTGCAAGGGCCTGAAAACTAAGACCTAGTTTTTCGGCAATAGGATATGCTTTCCAAAAACCTTCATTTCCCCTGAAATCAGGAAGCCCGCTGTCAACGCCCATTCCGGCTCCCGCGGTTATAAGCATATATTTTGCTTCCCTGATGGCTCTTGCCGCTTTTTTAATTTCTTCCATTCCCCTCCTTTTGAATATTGTATATCAGTTATTTGTTATCAGTGTATTAGTTATTTCAATTTATTTACATTTTTCACTTTTAATTTTCCATTAAAAAATCACCCTCCGGTTTCCCAAAACGCTCGTGTTGACACTTCTTCATCCTGCCAGTCGTTTTTTTCGGGTTTGTTTGCAACAACTTCTTTTAATATATGCGCCGCTTTGTTAATATCCCCCGCTCTTAACGCTTCTTTTATATTGTAACTTTCCGTAAAGAAAAGACACGGAATCAGATACCCTTCGGCAGTCAGACGGATTCTGTTGCAGCTTTTACAAAAATCTTCGTTGTGCGGCTCGATTATACCGAAGATATAACCGTCTTCCATTTCGAAATATCTGCTTGCGCTGTTATCTTTAGGCAGTTCTTTAAATGAATATTTTTCTTTTATTTTATCTAGAATAATTTTTGAATCCACCCTTTTGACTCCCGGATAAGCTCTTTCGTTTTCCATAAATTCAATAAATCTGATTGTTACGTTCTTACTTTTGGCAAAATCTAACAATTCAACAATTTCACCGTCGTTTATTCCGTTCATTACAACCGTATTGAGCTTTACCTTAAGCCCCGCATCCAAAGCTTCGTCCAGCCCTTCCATAACTCTTTTTAACATATCTTTCTGAGCTATTTTAGCCGCCACTTCCGGCTTTAGGGAATCAAGGGACATATTGACCCTTTTAAGCCCTGCATCTTTTAACACCTTAGCATATTCTTTGAGATAATAGCCGTTTGTTGTAAGAGCCAGATCCAGATCAGGTTTATAATCGTGAAGCATTTTTACGAATACGTCCAAATCTTTTCTTAGAAGCGGTTCTCCGCCTGTAATTCTTATTTTTTTGATTCCTTCGTCAATCGCTAGTTTCAGAAATTCAAACATCTCTTCGTATCTGAGTATGTTTTCGTGAGGTTCCCATTCAAACGGAGTGTTAGGCATACAGTAAAGACACCTGAAATTACATCTGCTTGTAACCGAAACCCTGATATAGTCTATTTTTCTGTCGAATTTATCAATTAACATTCCCTGCCTTTAATGTTATAATAAAATAACGTTTTTGGTTATATATAACAAAATATAACGCTTTTGAAAATTGTAGCACAAAAAAGGATAAATGAATGTTTTTTTATGAAAATTTAGAAAAAATTATAAAGTGCAGCGATATAAATAAAAAATTCGAAATGTTTTACGAGCTTTGGAACAATAAAGAAAATTTAAATTTCACATCAGACAAACAGCCTGAAATATTTACAAAACCGAGCTATGCGGATTTTTGCGAAATAGTCCATCCCGCAAGAGTGCCCAGAAGAAGAGGATTTGAAACAAATGAAAAAAAAGCCGTGCTTTTGCATGCAATTGTTCATATAGAATACAGCGCAATCGATCTGGCGCTTGACGCCTGCTACAGGTTTAGAAATCTGCCGGAAGAATTTTACTTCGACTGGCTCGAAGTGGCGGAAGATGAAATTAGACATTTTCAGATGATAAATTCACTTTTACAAAAAACCGGTTATAAATACGGAGATTTTCCCGTTCATAACTCTTTATTCGAAGCCAGTCAAAAAACACAAGACCTTTTAAGCAGAATGGCAATAATACCGAGATGGTACGAAGCCGGAGGACTTGACGCCAATGAAAAAATAATAAAAAAACTTCAAAAAACAAACGATCCGTTTGCAAATGAGCTAATCGAAGCCCTGCTTGTAATACTTAAAGAAGAAATCCCTCATGTCAAAAAAGGAGACAAATGGTTTAAATTCGAGTGCAAACGCCAAAATCTCGAACCGGTAGAAACGTATTTTAAAATAGTCGACAGTTTTTTTAAAGACTGGAAGAAAAAAGATTTAAATGTAGCGGCCAGACTCAAAGCCGGCTTTACATGCAAAGAGCTTAAAATATTAAATGAAAAGATAGAGTGCTAATCTTTTTTTATAAAAAAACAAACTTTGTTACCCTTTTTATTATAAAACAAACCATCAGATAATTTCTTTGAAATAAAAATACCCCTTCCGCTATATTTTTTGACATTTATAGAATTTAAATCAAAACCTTTTCCTTCATCACATATTTTAGTTATATAGTATTTTTTTGTTTTATAAAAATATATTTTTATAATTTTTCTACAATTTTTCTCCCTCTTAAGTAGAAATAAGTCATAATTATTCTGCAATATCATTTCATCCTTGTTTTCAATTGCTAAATTTCCATGCTCATAGGCATTCATAAGCAGTTCATTAAAAATTAATAAAGCTTTTGAATCTATATTATATTTTTTTAATATTTTTTCATACCATTCTACAGTTTTCTTTATTTCTGATTTTTTCGTTTTTATAATTCTCTGTTCTAATAACATCTTGTCTCTTATCTACTGAATAAACACAATATTAACACTATTTACTGTTTTAGCATTTAAAAAAAAATACGTAAAATCAAAAACCATAAAACAGTTCCCAAATAAAGTAATTAGTTATAATCATATCATTTCAACTTTAAAAACATTTAATAAATTCAAATCTTCAAAAACTTCTTTTAATTCTTTTTTTCCTATTCTTATTATAATATCAAGGCCGTCTTTTTCTCTAAGCTTATACAAATACCCTATAAGAGATGAAGTAATAAACACAGAATCAATGATTTCTAAAATTAATATTTTTTCATTTTCTCTTATTTTTTCAATAAAGCTTTTAATTTTTTCAAAATCTTCAATATTAGTAATATCTTTATAAACTTTTACAGTGTTTTTATTAATAGTAACATCTACCATACCTTTACCCCTTTTATAAATTAATTTGATTTATATCTTCAACCGGTTTTGAAAAGTAATATCCTTGTGAATATTCTATATTCATTTGATTTAATATATCAAACACCTCTTTATTTTCAACATATTCCGCAATAGTTTTTGCATTTATACTATTAGCAAGTTTTTTTATAATTTTAATTATTTTCTTACTCTTTTCATCTTTTATTATATTTTTAACAAATTTCCCATCTATCTTCACAAAATCTAAATTTAAAAGCAAAATTTTTTCAAAATTTGAACTTTGAGTGCCAAAATCATCTAATGACAACTTGAATCCTAAATTTTTCAACTCTTTTAACTTTATTATTGAATTTTCAATTTCTTGTGAAGATATATTTTCCAACACCTCAAAAGTAATTCTTTGAGGGTCAATTTTATATTTATTCAACATTATTTTTAAATATTCAATAAAATCTTCATCTGCTAAATCTTTTTCACTTATATTAATTGAAAAAATATAATCATTATCAACAGCAACTTTAAAAGTTTTTTCTATAATTGTTCTGGTAATTTCCCTTATTAAATTAGTATGTTCCGCAATAGGAATAAAATCACTTGGAAAAAGCAATCTATCCTGCAATTTTATTCTTGACAACACTTCAAATTTTGCAATTTTTAAAGTTTTGTTATCTATAATCGGCTGAAAAAAAGGAACCAATAAATCATTTTTTAATGCTTCAACTATTAATGGTTTTATGCGATTAACCTTTCTTTTGAATTTTTCAATCTCCAAATCATCATCATAAAAATTAATTTTATTTTTTTTGTGAAGTTTAATTTCTTCTAAAGCCAATCTGGCTTTTTTAAATAAATCATCAGTCTGATATGCTATAGCAATATTCAAATCAATATAAATTCTATCATCACCTATTACAAAATATCTTTTACTTAATTCTTCTATTATATGATTACTGAATTTAACAATTTCATTTCTATTTTTATCTGTTAAAACAGCAAATTTATCAGCCTCTATTCTATATATCTTATTTTCTTTTGTAAATTTTTTCAAAAATTCAGCAAAATGTTTTAATAATTTATCTCCTTTGTCATAACTATAAACCAAATTAATAGTACTAAAATCATTTATATCTAAAAGAATCAAAGAAGTGTCTTTTTGAGAATATTTTAATTCTTCATTTAGGGCATGTCTATTCATAAGCCCGGTTATATCATCTGTAACATATTTTAATGCTAACTCTCTAGTTTTTTCATCTAATTCTTTTTCTATTATCTTATGATAATTTTCAATTAATTGTTTAGCTCTGATAGATTCTAAAATTTTTCTCAACATATCAGATAATTTTTCAAATTGAATAGGCTTCAAGATAAACCCATCCACTTGTAAATTAATAACTTCCAATAAAAAATCTATGTCTGAATGAGCAGTAATTACAACACACTTTATGTCCTGATTAATTTTTCTAATTTCTTTAATAAGTGCTATCCCATCCATCCTAGGCATAGATATATCAGTAAATAAAACATCATAATTATTTTGAACAAACTTTTCTAATCCGTCTAATCCATCTTTAGCTGTATCAACACTTTCAAAATATAGCTTAAATATTTCCGCTGTTTCTTTTCTCGAATCTTCATCATCCTCTACATACAAAACACTTAATGTTTTTCCTATATTTCTTAAATCCTCATTCATTATCGGCCTTTAAAAACAAAATAGTAACATCATCTTCTATTTTTATATTTTTTGTTTCAAATTTATTTATAAACTCTGACAAATCTTCCGAATCAACAAAATCTTCAATCATTTTATTATAATATAAAGTATTATTAAACTTCGATTCACTTAAACCGTCAGTATATATAAGCAGCTTATGAAATTTTTCTTCAAGAATATCAATTCTAATATCTTCACTATTAAAATTAATAGCAAAATTATTAGATTTAATTTTTTCCAATTTATTGTCACTAACAGCCAATATAGGCGGCATTGAAAAAACTGCATATTTTAATTTATTATTTTTTTCTTCAAAAAAGCAGCAAGAGAAAATTTCTCCTTCTAATAAAAATTTTTTCATATGTTCTATAAAATTAAATACGATATCTTCGATATTATTGTATTTATCAATTAAATAATCAACAAAACTTGTAGCTATTACAGAAGTAATAGATGCTGAAACTCCTTTTCCCATGGCGTCAGCCAAGAAAATTATATTTTTCTTAATTAAAAAGCCGTCCCCCGCCAGAATATCCTTCGGTTTATAATAGTATTGTATTGTATATTTTTTAATATCATGATTTGAATACATTTTTGAAATTTTAGATTCTTTCTGATATGCTAAATTTTCCTGAAATTTCGTATACTCTATATATTTTTTTTGTTCTTTTAATAAAAATCTTTCAGCAATAATTGATTTGGATATAAAATCAAGTTTTGATAACAATATATCCTTTTGTAAAGGTTTTTTTATAAATGCGGCAATATTAACATCCAAAGATTTTCTTAACATCTCTAAATCTTCAAGAGCGGTCACCATAATAATAGGAACACTGAAATCTTCTTCTCTGATTTTTTCTGACATTTGAAGACCATTCATCACTGGCATATTTTGATCAGTTATTATTATATCAATATCATTATTTTTAAATACTTCTAATCCTTCTTCTCCGTTTTTAGCCAAAAAAACTTTATTAAACATTATAGAAAAAAGAGAATCATACACATCTAATATTACTTCATCGTCCTCAACACATAATATATTCAAATTATTATACATTAGAATTATTACCCTTTATATAAAGTATAAATTTTGCACCATTTTTAGTATTTTCAACCAATAAATCTCCGTTCAATTTTTCTTTAGCTATTTTTTTTGATAGATATAAACCTAAACCTGTTCCATTTTCTTTTGATGTATAATATGGCTCAAAAACTTTTTCTATTGGTTCTATTTTAATACCTCCACCATTATCCTCAACTTCTATAACTTTATAATCTTTGTCCTCGTATGTTCTAATAATAATAAATTTATTCATTTTATTTATTTTATCTAATTCATCTCTGGCATTGGTAAGTAAGTTCAATAAAATATGTTCTATTTCTTTTTTATAACTTTCTATAGAGTAATTATTAATATTCAACTCAACTTTTATATTGTGATTTTGAAGTTGGGCTAACATTATTTTCATAATATTTTCTAACACATCTGTTACTTTAAATTGTTCACACTTTGATATAGGTTTTGAAAAATTTAAAAACTCATCAATTGTTTTAGACACATTTTGGATAGTGTCCGATATAAAATTCAAAGATTTATCTAATCCATCATTATTCAATTTATCAAGTTCCATTAACAATTGTAGTTTAATAATAGTTGCGCTTATTGCATTAATCGGCTGTCTCCACTGATGCGCGATCATATTTATCATTTCTCCCATTTGTGCAAGTCTTGACTGAGCAATAAGCATTTCATCTTTTTTCCTAATTTCACTTATATTTATAATAATTCCATAAATTTTATCATCACTCTTTTTAGCAAAAACAACATAACTATTTCCTTTTGTTGATTTTATTTCAATGTAATTTTCATCATTTAATTCTTTTAAAAAATCTATAATCTTTTTTTTCTCATTTATCATGATATCATTTAAGAAATCTTTTTTATTTAATTTTATAAGATCAAATATTGCTAAATCTTTATCCACTTTCTCTTTTTTTAAATCAATTTCAAATGTAGCTATTTTCTCTATATTTTCCACATGATTTATTAATTCAGATTTTATTTTTAATGACTTCTCTAAATTTTTAACTTCTTTTTCTTTTTCATAAAACTCTTTTACAATAGTATTTAAAATATTTAATAAACCTATATAATTCGAATAATTTTCCTTATTACAATCTATCTTATTCTTTATCTTTTTTGTATTTTCATTTAATTTTTCACTAATAGCACATAGTGTAAAAGTTTGATTTAAAAACCAGTTATTATAAAATTCACCATATGTAAAAAAACCGCTAACTTCAGAAACATTAGCAAATGGTTCGGTTTCCTTTATAACATTATCTTTCAAAAATCTTTTTCTTGCCATACATGAAAACACAAGAAATAATTCATGATTTTGATTTTTTAATTTTTCCAAATGATTTTGTAAAATGTTTTCTAAAAAGCCAATACCTATATATACAGTTTCCCCTTCAACAATATTTCCTCCTACTTTTAAAGCATATTCATCCAATGTTTTTAAAATTGCTCTTGCAACATATCTATTATTTCTACTTACGATCAACGGAAATTCAATTCCTATTTTCGGAAGTTTATTTGAAAGTTTTTCACCTAAATATTTTTTGTAAAATTCTACAGCCGGTTTATTATCAATTTCATAAATAACATTACCTTCAGATTTTGTAATTTTATGTTCAATACCTACCGGGATCCACCCTAAAGAAGAATAGTTTTCAACAATAAGTTCATCATTAAACAAACCTATAGCCACTGCGCCTTTTGAATAAATATTTTTATTAAAACCGATAAAAGTTTCTTTAAATTCCCCTCTATCACCTGCCATTCCACCTGATACCTGCACATCATTATAAACAGAATATATTCCTTTCAAATACTCTTCAGCATTTGTATAAAAAGCATCTGTAAAAGTAATAATCAATTTTGGTTTTTTAGAAAAACTTTTAGCTATTTTTTGCCCCATTAAAAACGAATCATGATGATAGTCAACAAAAATTTCAAAACTTGTTTTTTCAAACTTTATAACTGTAACAATAGTTTTATTTGTAATAAAATGATTAAATATTTCTCCATCAGTTGTAACCAGTACAATTTGAGAAGTTGGTGAATTTATTGTAAGAGTGTTCATAATTTCTGAAATTTTATTAAGTTCACTGCTAAACACTAAAATCAAAGCATTATCAAAATTTAAATTTTGAATTTCTTCATATAAATAGTTTTCAACTTTCATCAAAAACCTTAAAATTTTACAAAAATAAAATTTCTAATTTTGTAATTTCAGAAAGAATAAAAGCATCTAGATATGTAACATCTATTTCTTTATCATTATAAAACACTTCATTTATCCACTTTTCAATAAAATCAACAATTTCATCGGTTACAATTTTAATTTCCCTGCTTAACTCTATATCTAGATTATAATAATCTATTTTCTTATAAAAATTTTTAATCTTTTCAAGTAGCATTATCAAAAATTCAAATTCATCGTATTCTTTTAAAAAAGCTGTCAATTCGTTTAAAAGTTTTAAAAAACTCTCCACATACACATCATTAACCAACTTATCGTCACGACTTAATATTTTATATTCATTAATAATATCTTTTATATCAAGTAAAATATCCTTATCCACACCTTCATTATTGACTAATTCTTTAGAATTAACTATTCTAAAATCTTCAATTTTTACAGTTATATTAGTAAAATTATTGATTTCCATAAATTTATCTATTTCTAACAGTTTTGATAATCTTATCAAACTTTCATTATCATATTTTCTTAACCAGTTAAAATATAAAAACAAAAACATTTCAAAAAAATTTTTAGTTTCCTCGTCAAGTATTAAATTTTTATTAGTATATATTTTTAAAAGTTTGTTTAATTCTTCGTTATAATCTTTTTCTTTATAAATAGGAAGCATTGCAATTTTATAAATACCGAATAATTTATAAAAAGTAGAATCTGAATGAATTTTTTCAGCATAAAAATCATTTAAAGGAACAAACACATCATTAATAAGACTAAACATCACATCTTTTTTCATCTATTCTCCTTAAAAAATCACTTTCCTTTAACTAAAAATTAATGTCTGTTTAACGAATAATAACAAGTTACTTCTTCCTAGTCAATATATAAATATTTGCTTATAATCAATCATAAAAAAACTTATTAATAATTGTCAAATTATTGTAAATAATTACCATTTATATATGCGACAATATTACAAATATGAAAAAAGATGAAAAGAAAGAGATTATTAGTAGTTTTAGAAAATTCCGCACTCTACGTTTGTTCCGTCTGCAAATTCGGCTTTTATTACTTCAAAATATATTTTCAGATTTTTAGGATTTTCAGTTGCCAAATATTTTTCCAAATCAGAATTTAACTGATGTGTTTTATGTATGGTAATTTCTCCTCCAACAGGAAGATCTACTTTTCTTTTTATGTAATCCTGCAAAATTTTTACACCGTCTTTATCTTCAACGAAAAGATTCCCTGAAAGATATACTATCTTTTTAGGATATGTGTTTTTTAATGTTACAGTTAAATCATAATAAGGCAACACTTCGTCATGATATTTATATTTTAGGTTTACAACTTTGATTTTTTTGCAGCTTTTTGTGGCAAGCTGGGTTTTAACCTCTTTTTTCACTTCTTCATTGCTTTTTTTAATCTCTTTTTGCTGTGTCTGGATTTCCTGTTTTAACTGGTTTATTTCAGCGTCTTTTTTATCAACTTTTTTCTCAAGCTGTTCAATTTTTTGAAGCAGCAGATCCAGTTTTTTATTAATATCTTCATTAGAAGCCGCAAACAAAACAGCCGCGCTTAACCCTATTAACAGTAACTTTTTCATTCTTACCCTTTTTTTCTTGCTATTTTATCAAAAAAGTATTATAATTTTGCTTACTGACTAGTAAGTAAGGAAAAAAATGGCCACAAAAGACGAAATTTTAAAAGTATCCATTAAACTGTTCGCAAACAACGGCTATGAAAACACTTCTTTGGAAGAGATAGCCAAAGAAGCCGGAATTACCAAACCGGCTATTTATTACCATTTTAAAAACAAAAAAAATCTTTACAATGAAATTTTTGTAGAAAAATTCAAAAAACTCTCTTTTGAGTTTAAGTCGACACTGGAGGAAAATATAAAAAACTATATCTATACGCTGGGTAAGTTTTTTATCAAAAATCCTTGTATGGCAAAACTTTTCGCAAAAGAAATTACAAGCGAAGCCGTACATCTTGAAGACGAAACCTTAAAAATCATATCAAAAACTCTAAAACATTTAACGGTTATACTCAAAGAAACGGACTTAAATCCGTTTTATGTCCAAACCGTTATAGTCTCAACGTTCACGACCTACGCGAATACGCTAAAATTAAGGGAAAAAATGACCGGTATTGTAAAAGCCGAAAATTTAATCAAAGATTTTGATATAACGGAAGAGATATATCAGACACTAATCCAATACATAAAGGCGCATAAATGAAAAAAACGCTACTGTTAACATCACTGATACTGACGTTAAACGCATCAGAAATTACCAAACTTCTGGACGCGATACAAAAAACGCCGGACACGAAACTTGATCATATTATGATTAAAGAAATGAAAACGAACAAAAAAGAGCTTGTAAACTCTTTATACCCTAAAATTTCTCTTTTCGCCAGTGCCGAACATTTCAATATACCTACAAGCTTAAGGCCTCTGCCGCCTACAGAAAGCACTAAATTATTAATGACAAACGGTGCACTGCCGTTTTCAAAAAACATTTACCGTATCGGTTTTAATATTTCAATGCCGATTTTTATCAAAGAAATATACGATAATAAAAAAAGAATGGATTTCTTATTAAAAGCCACAAAATATCAGGCCAAACTGAATCTGTTAAAAAGGGAGGCCTCTCTTATAACTTTAATCAGCAACCTTAATTATCTGTTTGACCTAAAAAAAGCGCTGAAAATACAGCAAAATTCAATTCAAACCACATATAACGCAATAAAAGTAGGCGTAAACGTGGGAAGAATACCGGAATTTAAACTGTTAAGACTTAAAGATTCTTTAAATCAGATAAAAACAAACATAAGCGAAGTCGATACGAAAATAGAAGACATAAAAGCCAAAATATACGTACTGACCGATATGTATGTAAACAAACCTGTGAATTTCATAAGTTTTAAAGTAAAAAAAGGCGAATTTTTCGCTCTTAAACCTCTTAAAGAAAATCTAAAAGCCACATATTACGAAATAAAATCAAAAAAAGACGCATACCTTCCTAAAGTGTCCCTTAAAATACAGGGTAACCGTGCGTTTGCCAAAGCATACAACAATGACGGCAATTTGGCTTTAAATTATGCCAGTGCCGGAATATACGTAAGCTGGGATATATTCAACAGAAAAAACAATTCGGAAGTTCAAAAAGCAAAAATTTCACAGACAAAAACACAGCTTCAGATACAAAAAACAATAAACGAACTGACTTCCCAGATTGTAAACATAAACAAAAACCTAAAACAGATAAAAAAACAGCTTCTTTTAACAAAAGAGTCTATTTCTCTGAAAGAAGAGCTGTTAAAAGGAGCAAAAGTGGCGTTTAAATTAAACAGAATGACTGTAGACGAATATTTAGGATATGAAAACGACCTGGCAAAAGCCAGAGCCGATTACGCAAACTTAATCGCATTAAAAAATTCATTAATAGCTCAAAAAGCGTTTATATACGGAAAAAATCTTAAAAAGGTGTTCAAATGAAAGCATTAAAAATAATCGTACCAATCGTAATAGCGGCGGTTCTTGTAGGAGGAGCCGTAAAACTTGTAAAAGTAAGAAAGGCCGAAGAAGCCAAAATGCACAAAGCGCTGGTATATCCTATAATTGTTAAAACATACCAGCCTCAGGAAAAAAACCTGACACTTTCTCTGCCGTATATTGCCACGGTTAAAAATTCAAACGAAGTTATCGTAAATTCGAAATTTGCGGGAAGAATTACTTATGTTAAAAATCTCGGAGACAAAGTAAAAAAAGGCGATATAGTTGCCAGAATAGACAGCAGCGACTTAAAAGCAAAACTAAAAGAAATAGATGAAAACATCAAATCGTTAAAAGACAAACTAAGAGCCCAGAAAATATCACTTGACAATCTTCTTTTAACACACGAAAGAACAAAAAAACTGCTTGAAGTAAAAATGGCTTCAATTGAGCAGTATCAAAGCGAAGAAAATAAAATAGCTGAGCTAAAAGCATCTATAAATGCTACTAAAAACTCTTTGAAAGCTGCCAAAGCCAATAAAAACGCTATTTTGCAAAACCTGACTTATACAACATTAAAATCGCCTATTAACGGTGTAATAAGCGCAAAATTTCTAAATAAAGACGATAATGCGTTTCCTGGAAAACCTATTCTTAAAATTACATCAAATAAAGGAAACTATCTATTTATATCACTTCCTCAAGACAGAAAAGAGATAATTTATAAAAACAAAGAATATCCTTTAACTCCTCTAAATTCAACGTTTGAAGGACTTAAAACATTCAAAGCCGAAGTTAAAGACAACACTCTTTTACCTGGAGAAAGAGTTGATATAGATGTAGTGGAATTCAAAGGAAAAGCCACAGCGCTTCCTTATAACGCGGTATTGACTATTGGAAATAAAAATTATGTATTTATACCTGACGGCAACAAAGCCGAGGTAAAACCGGTTCATATTATCGCCCAGGGTAAAAAAGTAGTTGCAATAAAAGAAAACATAAATACACCGGTGATTCTTGCAGAGCCTGATCTGCTTTTAAAAATAAAAGCCGGACATGCAATAAAAATAGAGAATTAAAAATGAAAATTTATATGTCAATAAACGAATCCATCAATTTAAAGGATAAAAATGTTTGAATATTTTTATAAACGAAGACATTTCCTCTTTGCAATCATTGCGGTTATGTTTGTTTTCGGACTTATAGGTCTTTTTAAAATGCCTAAGAACCTCTTTCCGGACGCAAACAGACCGGAAGTGGTTATATTTACCCAGGTTCCGGGAGCACCCGCAAACGTTGTTGCCACTACTGTTTCAAAACCTATTGAAGAAGAAATGGCCACATTAAGTCATGTGTATGAAATAAAATCCACTAACGTGGCCAACTTTTCTATAGTACACGTAGTATTCGACTACACCAAAACACTTCAGGCATCTGCGGTTGACGTCAGCAACGCGCTAAACCGTGTAAAAGACAAACTGCCTCAGGGTTCTGTCCCCGCACTGTATCTTGTGGGAGACTTTACGGCTCCTGTGGACGTTTTTGCATTGAGTCCTAAAAACAGCTCAATTACACTGCCGGAAATACGAAAAATAGCCGACAGTTTTATAAAACCTAGACTTCTTAACAGTAAAGATATCGGAAACGTGGAAGTTTTCGGGGGTTATCAAAGCGCCGTTATGATTAAAGTAGACCCGCTTAAACTGCAGAAATATAAAATTTCCTTTGATACCCTTTTAAAAGTTCTGCAGACTACGGATAAAGATTTCCCTATAGGGTTTATAAAAAACAAAAACAACTTTATTACGCTTTCATTTTACGGAGACGAAAGCGACGTTAAAAAACTAAAAAACATGTTTATAAAACCTAACGTTAAATTAAGCGACGTGGCAAATATTTCATGGAGTTATAAAACAAACAACAGCACATATATAGGAAACAATACGCCTGCCATCGCAATTTCCGTAGAAAGAGCTCCGGGCGGAAATGTTATCGGAACCAGCGACGCCGCCAGGGAAATTATGAAAAAAATAGAAAAAAAATATCCTAATATAAAAGTAACTATTTCAGACACACAAAGAACGCTTGTAGAAACATCCAACGATAATATGCTTGAAGCATTAAGAGACGCAATCTTTTATACACTGATTGTACTTATGATTTTCTTAGGAAATTTCAGAGCGTTAATTGCGGCTTCTTTATCCATTCCGATGGTATTTTTTGGAGTATTGGCGTTTTTATACCTGACCGGACAGGGTCTGAATATCGTTATTTACACCGCCATTATCCTGGCTCTCGGAATGCTTACAGACGATGCCGTGGTCGTACTTGAAAATATTGAAAGGCACCTTGAAGAGGGAGATGAGCTTAAAAGCGCCATTTATAACGGAACCAAAGAAGTTCTTCTTCCTATTTTCGCAGGGACAATCTCAACCATCGCAATCGTATTCCCATTAATGTTCGTAGGTGGATATCCTGAAAAAATATTCAAACCTTTAATAGAAACGCTGATTGTATCGCTATTAATCAGCTGGTTTTTATCCGTTACGTTTATCCCGGTATTATCAAATTATCTGTATAAAAACGGATTCAAAAAAAGCAAAATAGAAAAATTCTTTGAAAGAATGTATCAAAACACAATTGGTAAACTTATTATCCCTTACGTAGGAATTATAAAATGGACTAACGGAAAATTCTATGTATTAAGAAGAATGGTGCTTTTAGGCGGCGCCATGATGGTTTTAATGATCAGTATGAAAACTGTTATGCCGCTTATCGGAAGAGACGTAATGCCTCCTATGGATACCGGTATTATGAAAGCTAAAATAGAATTTTCAAGTAACTTAAACGCAAACGAAAGTGAAAACAGACTTAAACCGTTTTTCAAATGGCTTAATAAACAGCCATGGCTTGTGCAAAGTTCTATCGCCATCGGTACTGAACAGGGTATTCTTTCAATCGGAGGCGGAGGAAGCGGAAACAGCGTAGGTATGACTATTATCGCCGTAGACAGATTCCACAGAAAAAAAACTATCTGGCAGCTTGAAAACGAAGTAAGAAACCAGCTTGCCAAAATCCAGGGAATCAAATACCTAAATGTATTCGATTACGGTGCAACGGCACTTTCTACAATTTCAGCGCCTTTAGCCGTTCAGTTTAGAAGCGACAATTATCAAGATCTGCCTAAACTGGCACATGAAGCAGAAAAAATTATCCAAAACATTAAAGGACTTACAACAACACAGATAAGCTGGGATAAAGATTATAAAGAAGCAGTTATAGAAATTGACAAAAACAAAGCACTAAGCTACGGTCTGACTCCTGGAGCAATTATTTACCAAATAGCCCTTAAAGATCAGCCGGCAGCGATTTCAAGTAAACTAAGTTCAATGAGCGTACAGTTTGTAAGGGTAAGATTTGCGGGAGATTTCGGTAAAAACATACAAACGCTTAAACTTCTTCCTATTGATACGCCAAAAGGAGTAATTCCTCTTAGCGCCGTAGCAAAAATAAAAACTCATTTCACATACAATAAAATCGACAGATTTGATTTACAGTACGCAATTGAAGCACAGGCTTACAGGGTTAAAAGACCTATCAGTAAAATTACCGAAGATTCTGATAAATTACTGCATGAACACGGTATTACACATTACTATCAGCAAGGTGACATGAAAGAACTTAACGACGCATTCGACAGACTGATAAAAGCAGTTGCTATCGGTGTAATTATCCTTATTATGACACTTATGGTCGTATATCAGTCGTTGAGATTATCGCTAATTATGATAATAGTGCTTCCGCTTTCAATGATTGGCGGAAGCTGGGCACTTTTAATAGCTCACAAACCTTCCTGTATGCCGAGTATGGTAGGTTTGCTGCTGCTATTTGGTATTATTATCAAAAACGCCGTATTGTTAATAGACTTCTACAAAGAATTCGAAAAAGAAGGTAAAACTCCGTTTGAAAGCGCCATTACGGCTATCAGAGTCAGATTCAGACCTGTAATGATGACTGCTTTCGGAACCATTGCCGGAATGATACCTATCGCCCTTGAACAGGCCGTAGGACTTGAAAGACTTTCTCCTATAGCAGACGTAGCCGTCGGAGGGCTGTTTATAGGTACTTTCCTTACACTCGTATACGTGCCGTTAATGGCTTACACTACAGACCCGCGCAGAAAAAAAGACAAAGCTGAATAAGCTTTTCTTTTCATTTTCTTTTAAACGACAATAAATATAATTTCAAAAAAAGGAGAACATATGCTCAAATACGCAACACCTGCCGGTTATAATGAATTAAGAACAAATATAGAAGAATTTTTAAAACTTTATAAAGAAGACAAAGCCGTATTAATAGATATAAGAATGCCTTTTGAAAAAAAAGTTTGGGGTCTTAAATTTACAATGGAAATGACACCGGAAGGATTGGAGTCAAATCTTGACAAACTTCCAAAAGACAAACTGATAGTAACGGCATGCCCCGGCAAAGGGCGTTCGCCTTTTGCAGCGGCCTTTCTTAAAGAAAAAGGTTTTAATGCAAAATTTTTAGAAGAAGGTCTGCTTGAACTTATGGCTAAGTTAAAAGGCGGTGAAGCCAAAAAATTTCTGGAAAATTAAAATTTTCCGGTCGTCTTTTCTTTTATTTTCCATAAATTAATCAAAAGGTTTGTAATGTTTTATTTAGAAATTTTTCTGATTTCAACCGTTTTAAGCGCTTTTTTTGCACTCGGCGGAGTCGGAAGCGCAACGGCGATGGTACCTGTAATGCACTGGATGGGAATTGAATTTAATTTTGCAAAAGCAATAGGTCTTTTCGTAAACACGTCCACCACCATTACCGCCACAATTATGAATATAAAAAGAAAAGTGCTTGATATCAAATTCGCTCTTCCTTTAGCAGTGTCTCTTGCAGCTTTCGCCCCTCTTGGAGCAATGTATTCAAAACACATACCCGTACATGAGGTAAAATGGCTGTTTGCAGTATTTTTGCTATTCAGCGGCAGTATGATTTTATTTGGGAAAAAAGAGCAGAAATTTCAATACGACAAACAGTGGGTAATGGTGCTGATAGGAGCCGTAGTAGGCTTTATAAGCGGACTTTTAGGTATAGGAGGCGGCGCTTTACTTATGCCTATTATGATACTTTTAGGATTTGACGCAAAAAAACTGGCCGTCACTATGAGCTTTGTAATTCCTTTTTCAACGTTTGCGGCATTTTTAACATATATGAGTTTTGTAAAATTCGACTGGCTGATTTTAACAATTGCGGCATTAGGAGCCGTGCTTGGAGGATACATAGGTAATTATTTTATGCATTTTAAACTGAATCAGCATCAAATTAAAAAAATAATCGGTATACTTTTATATATAATAGCATTTAAAATGATATGGAGTTTAATAAAATGAAAACATTATCTGTATGGATAATTGCCGGGGTTATTTCGTATTTTGCTACGGCATGGATTAAAAATATCGTTTGGAATATTATCGCTGGCACTGCCGTATGGTATCTGTCCGTTCATTATATAAATAAATTTTTAGAAGGCGAGCTTTGAAAAAAGACATACTTGCATTAATAATATCGCTTCTTATAACAATGATAGTGCTCAACATTGTCAAATTCCCTCCTCTTGTAGGTTTTATCGTCGGCTCCATTCTCTGGAGCGTTTTACACTTCAATTTAAAGAAGATTTTATAACAAAACTCAACTTTTTGTTCTAAATTTATACAAGAACTTTTTTTCTTAATTTAATATTAAAAATAAATATATACCATTCGCTATATAAAAAAATATATAGCGAAGGAGACACAATGAACAAATACTTAAGCATTGCTTTAATTTCATCATTTCTTTTTGCAAATCCTATAGATACAGCCCTTAAACAGGGCACGTATAAAGGGGATTTTGCAATTCATTATGAAAGATACAATTTCAAAAACGCTCAAGACAGCGGATACGGAATGTATTCCGTAGGTTTAAACTTTAAAAGCAAAAAAGAAAACAATATTCAGCTGAATTTAGGTTTCAGGGCGAATGACAGGTTTTATGAGCTCTACAACGGCGATTACGACAATACTACAAAAGCCATTCTGAGTACTGCAAATCTTACGTTTTTCGGAAACAATTTCAATATAGTACTCGGAAGAAAAAAAGAAGTTCTGCAGTGGATACACGGATATCAGGAAGAAATCAAACTTAATATGAAACCGACGTCAAATACAAACCTGGAAGTATTACATACATACAGGCACGCAAGGGTGAATAACCATGCTCCGTTAAAACAGTTTAAACAAATCAACGGAAACGACGGTTTAAACGTAATTACATTAGAAGCAAAATCAGGAAATATAAAAGGACAGGTGTATTTTTACAACGCCCCTAATCTGGCAAACTGGTACGGTACCACAATAAATATGCAGCAAAACAGCTGTTCTTTAAAAGCTATTTATTCAAAAAGCAACGAGCTTACAAATAAACCGAACGGAAGCTATTTTAATATTGAAGGCTCTTACAGCGCCGATCCTGCTTCTTTGACATTAGGATATATCCAGACAGATAAAAACGGCGGACTCGGATCAATGACCGTTGCAAGAAACGTTTATGACAATATGAACCCTCTGGAAGAAGGTAACCATATATTCGAAAAAGACGCTAAAACCGTATATGCAAGTTCAACTCTAAACGCAAATGACAAACTCTCTTTTACCATTAATCTGGGACACATAAAATTCCAGGACAAAAAAGCAAACGAAATAGATTTTTATACAGATTATGCGTTTAATGATAATTTTTCAGCAGAATTATGCCTGGATAAATACAGCAGCGATATAAGCACTGACGATTCTACGGCTATTAAAACACAGATTAATTATAAATTCTAATTTACTCCTTTTTCTCTCTCCTTTTTGATATTATTATGAAAAAAAGGCCTGGTATGGATCTAACGCATATTAACGAAAAACACAATCCTAAAATGGTAGACGTCGGAGATAAAGAAATCACAAAAAGAATAGCAACTGCAAGCGGCACCATTCATATGAAAAAAGAAACAAAAGAAGCTATCTTAAAAGAAAAAACAAAAAAAGGCGCCGTTTTACAAACGGCAATAATAGCAGCTATTATGGGAAGCAAAAAAACAAGCGAGCTGATTCCTATGTGTCATAATATTTTAATTGACGGCGTTGACGTAGACGTGGAAGAAACCGAAGACGGATTTAAAATAACCGCAACGGCTAAAACAACCTCAAAAACCGGAATAGAAATGGAAGCTCTTACAGCTGTAAGCGTCGGTCTTCTTACCATTTACGACATGGCAAAGGCAATTGACCGTGAAATGGTGATAAGCGATATCAAACTCGAATATAAATCCGGCGGGAAAAGCGGCACTTTCAAAAGAATGGAGAAAGAAATTAAAAGTTAAAAATGAAAAATGCAAAATTAAAATATAATAAATTTAACACTTTTCACTCTCCACTTTACACCTTTCACTTCGATGTTCCCTGCTTTATTCTCGTGGGAGGCAGATCCAGCAGATTCGGAAGCGAAAAAGACGACAAAGCGTTACTTTTTTATAAATTTCAATACGATAAATGCAAAAAAATCTTCAAAAACGTATATTTTGCAGCAAAATACAAAAAATTCAGAAATTATCCTTTTTTTATAGAAAAATCAGACATTTACGCGCCTCTTCCGGCTTTGGAAGAAATAGTAAAAAAATATAAAAAAATATTTATTTTAAGCGTAGACACTCCGAATATAAATGAAAAAAGCATAATAAAACTGCTAAGAAAAAAATCAGTGGCTTCCGACAATCCTCTGATAGGATATTACGACTATACAATGCTTCCGAAAATAAGAGAAAACCTGAAAGGCAAAATGAGAATATTCGATATAAACAAAAGAAAAACGGTTATAAATAAAAAAGAACTTGTAAATATCAATACTCTGGATGATCTAAACAGACTCTCCTGTTAGATACATTATCCGAGATCTTCCCATATTTTATCGGGAAGTTTATATAAATGCCACTTGGAAATATCGCCCTCTTCTATTCCGCTTAAATCTGCATTTATTTTCAGTTTTTTGGCTTTTTCTATTAAATCGCTTATTTCCATATCAAACCCGAAAATTTTTATATAGTTTTTAACTGCATTGTCAAAATACCTTGAAACGTTCTGACCTTTTAACGCTTTTGAAAGAAGAGATATTATCTGCTGCAGATATGCGCTTTTTACTATCTGACCGATTTTGTTTCTTTTGTCTTTTACACTCATATAATCTTGTAATTCTTCTAAAATATCCAAAACCTGGCCTTTTGCCGCGTAAATTTCTGATTTTTGGAATTTATCCCTCCATTGTTTCTCTATATTTCTATAATCGATAACATCTTCTAAAAACGGATGTTCTTTTACAAATTTTTCAATAAGATTCAAATCGTTAGTAGCTAAAATTCTGTGAAATTCCAGTAAAATATTTGCTTTTTGTTTCAACTCTTCAGCTTCTTCTTTAAACATAGGAAACTGTTCAAGAAGATCCACTATATTGATAACTTTTTTGTATTCCCCTTTTTTTAAAAGATCCCTTGCTTTTTCTATAAGGCCTTCCCCGTATCTGAGAGCTTTGTCGTATTCTTCCGAATCACTTAAAAACGGAAACCTGTTAATCATAGCAAAGAATTCGGAAAATTCTTTTTTCAGAAGTTTCTGATGCAGCAGATGAAAGAGCTGTTTTTCGTTAAACAGAGCCTGGATTAAAGGAGTTTTTTCCGTAACTCCTCTAAAAGGTTTTAAAAGCTCTCTTACTTCGTCTTCTTTTCCTTTTTGAAAGATAATCTCTTTTGCTTTTTTGAATACCTTTTTCCAATCATCCTCCATTTTTTTGTAATAAACAGTGTTTTTCAAATATGGGTATTTCGTTACAAGCGAATATGCAAGAGGGTATTTTAAACTGAGCACGGCTTTTTTAAATTTTTCAAATTCACTGAAATCATTAAAAAGAGACTGAACCAGGCTTCTTTTTGAAGGTATTTTTAAAAACGGGGCAAGTATCTGCTTTGCAAGTTCCGTTTCGCCTTTTTCGAACTTTTTCTGTGCCAAAACAAGAAGTTTATTCCATTTATCTTCAAGATTTTCATATGTTTTTGTTCTTTTTAAAAAAGGATTTTTAGATATAAGTTCATATGCTTTTTCAAATTCGTTTTTATCAATAATTGCAGAAAGTTTTCTTTCATCTTCAAAAAGATCATAAAAATAAACACCTCCGTCTACAGTTCCGACTATCAGTATATTTTTATCATCTATAAATTCCAAAGAACTGGGCTGTTCCAATATTTTTATAAATTCATCGCTTATAAGCTCATAGTCGTCCATAGAATAAAGAGATACTTTTTTATTATTGTCCGATATAACAAACATAAAACTTTCATCACCGTTAAACACTATATCAAACACTCTGTCAACCATATTGGCCAGACGCTTTTGAACCTTGCCTTTTGCATAATTCCATACGATAAGCTCTCCTATTTTATCACCGCTTACAAGCTGCTGCTTGTCCATAAACCTCAGTGCGGTAACCGCTCCTTTATGTGCTTTTTTCCTATAGCTTATATCCATGGAAGATATGTTTGTAATCGTTATGGATTTATCATAGCTTCCTGTAGCTCCCCAAAGACAGTTTTTTGAAAATGCCACAGCTGTAATATAATCTGCATGAGGAGGAAGAGAAGAAACCATTTTCCCCGTCATCATAGACCATATATATGCCCTTCCGTCCTCTCCACCGGTCATGAGATATTTTTCTTCCCTGTCAAAACTGACACTAAGCACATCTCCTTTATGCCAGCCAAGTGTGTATATCAGTTTTTTATCTTTAAGGGACCATACTGTTGTTTTATGCTTGTTTCTTACGGCAATAGCCAAAAACTTCCCGTTTTGGGAAATATCGACACTGTTTTCATGAGGATTGTTTTTTGGAAGTTTTATTTTAAAACCGTCCAACAGCTTATAAGTTGCGGTATCATATATTCTAACCGTATTGTTTTCGTCTATAATGCATAACTGATTATTTCCTATATATTTAATTTTACTTACCGCCGCTCTTATATTTATTATTTTAACAGGCTGCAAAAATTCTCCTTTTAAAAATATGTTAACATTTTATCAAAAAAGGTTTTTTTTATGACTTTAACTATAATCGACACTTTCGGATTTTTATTTCGCAACTTTTACGCACTTCCTCCTCTTAAAAGCAAAAAAGGGTTTCCTACAGGTATGATTACGGGATTTTTAAACTTCGTATCTTCTTTGGGAAAAGATTTTGAAACGGATTATATTGTATTTACTATTGATTCAAAAGAAAAAGAAACCTTCAGAAAAGAGATATTCAAAGATTACAAGGCCAACCGTCCTGAAGCACCGGAAGATTTAAAGGCGCAGCTTCCGGTAGCAATAGATTTAATTAACGAAATGGGATTTAAAATGATAGAAATCCCGGGATTCGAAAGCGACGATATCATCGCGTCCCTTGCCAAACTTGCCGCAAGCAAAGGCATTAAAGTTAAAATAGTAAGTCATGATAAAGACATGTATCAACTAATAGACGATGACAAAATAGTAATATTCGACCCTATTAAAAAAGTAGAAATAAACGAAGCAAAATGCATAGAAAAATTCGGCGTCCATCCTAAAGACTTTATAAATTTTCAGGCTCTTGTCGGAGATTCCAGCGACAATATCCCGGGAGTTAAAGGAGTAGGAGTAAAAACCGCCGCAAAACTTATCAACCAGTATAAAACACTTGAAAATCTTTACGACCATATAGACGAAATAAAAGGAGCGCTTCAAAAAAAACTTATAGCAGACAAAGAAAACGCATTTTTAAGCCGTAAACTCGTTACTTTAAAAACGGATCTTTTTGACAGTATAAACCTTGAAGAATTCAAATATCCTGAAATAAACCCTATTTTAAAAGTAGCGGACAGACTTATAGACTTAGACATCACCTCGATATTGGAGAGAGTCAAAAAAGAAGGCCTTTACGTAAAAACCAAAATGCCCGACAATCAGGTAAAGTTCGACGCAATACTTATAGAAAACGAAAAAGAGCTTTTTGAAATTATCGATAAAATAGGAGACAGAATCGTAGCTTTCGATACTGAAACCGACGGTCTGGAAAATCCTAATATCGTAGGCTTCAGCTTCGCTTTTGAAGAATCAAAAGCTTATTATGTACCTATAAACCACTTCTATTTGGGAGTTACGGATCAGATACCGCAAAACAAAGCACTTGAAGCCATACAAAAAATACTAAATAAAAAGGTAATAGGACACAATCTGAAATTTGATTTCAAAATGCTTAAAAAATACGGATTAGATATTCCGGTTCCGTTTGCCGATACGATGATAATGGCCTGGATTTTAGACCCGGATTCTCCGGTAGGACTCGACAGCGCGGCAAAAAGATATCTTGACCATACAAATATAAAATTCAAAGAAATAATAGGAAAACGAAAAAATTTCTCGGAAGTGGACATTAAAGAAGCCGCAAAATACGCGGCTGAAGACGCAATAATTTCACTTAAACTGTATAAAACCCTAAAAGACAAACTGTGGGAAGAAGTAAAATGGGATTTCGAAAATATAGAAATGCCTTTTGTAAATCTTTTAATAGATATAGAATCGCAGGGTATTAAACTCGATATTGAATATATGCATAAACTCCAAATAGAAATCACCGAAAAACTAAAAAACCTCACAGAAGAAATATACGCCCTAGCCGGTCACGAGTTTAACATCAAATCACCCAAACAGCTGGGACATATTCTCTTTGAAGTATTAAAACTTCCTGCAAAGAAAAAAACCAAAACAGGCTATTCAACCGATGAAAAAGTGCTAAATTCCCTTAAACACGCCCATCCTATTATGGAAAAACTCCTCGAATACAGAAAACTGGACAAACTTTTAAGCACATATATCATTCCTTTGCAGGAATACGCAAAAAAAGACGAAAACCATAAAATATATACCAACTTTTTACAGACGGGAACTGCCACCGGGAGACTTTCAAGTAAAAACCCGAACCTTCAAAACATTCCTACTTCCACGGAAATAAATATCCGCGACGCGTTTATAGCCGAAAAAGAATTCGTAAGTCTGGATTATTCCCAGATAGAGCTTAGACTTCTTGCTCATTTCAGCAAAGACGAACATCTCATAAACGCCTTTTTACAGGATAAAGACATTCACCTTGAAACCGCCGTAAAAATATTCGGAGAAGACAAAGCAAAAGAATACCGTCCGGTGGCTAAATCAATCAACTTCGGACTTATATACGGAATGGGCCCTAAAAAACTCAGTGAAACAATAAACGTTTCCACAAAAGAAGCTAAAGAATTCATAGAAAAGTATTTTGCTTCATTCCCTACCGTTAAAACGTTTTTGGAAAACACCAAAACCGAGGCAAGGGAAAAAGGATATGTTGAAACGCTTCTTAAAAGAAGAAGATTTTTCGATTTCGCAGCCGCCAACGCAAGAACAATAGCAAACTTTGAAAGAGAAGCGGTCAATACGATATTCCAAGGAAGCGCGGCCGATATAATCAAAAAAGCGATGCTTGAAATAAAAACAAAATTCCCGTCATCCAAAATGCTTCTTCAAATACACGACGAACTTATTTTCGAAATAGACTCGCACGATGAAGCATACGAATACAAAGAAATTATGCAAAACGTATTAAAACTAGAAGTTCCGCTAAAAGTCGGAATCAGCTTCGGAAAAAGATGGGGAGAACTGAAATAATCAAGGCAGCGTCACCTCATCTATTTCATACACTTTCCCGTTTTTTCCTTTTAAACTTAAAGATTTCACATCTCTTTTTATTATAAACAGCACTTCCGGTTTTTTATTAAAAACTTTAAAATAAACAATTTCACCTTCTGAATAACTGTTAATTCCTTTTTTTATTTTTTTATCAAATAGTTTTTTAGTCTGTATGATTTTCCGTTTTTCTATGCTCACTTTATAAAGAATTTTTTTATTTTTATCCAAAGCATAAAAATATTTTCCGTTTTTACTTAAACTTAATAAATCCGTACCTTTGAGTCTTTTGTCTTTAAATTCAAGCCCGTAAGAAATATCTGGTTCGGAAGGGTCAGATATATCCACGTTATAAAACATGTCTTTTGCAGAAATATAAACCCTTTTTCTGTTTTCATCTACTAACATACTTAAAGCCGCTCCTAAAGGCAAGCTTCCCGTTACTTTTTCATGATTTGGATACTTTTTATCTATTACATAGAATTTTTGAGGCGTTAAAACATAAAAATATTTTTTATTTCTACTGATTTTAGCTTCGCATTTAGAAGCAGAATATCCTTTTAACGTTTTTTTGTAATATAATTTATTGTCTTTAAAAACGTTAATTACATTATAAGTAAAAAAATAACCGACTCCGTTATCGCTTAAAGCACATTCCACCTTTCTTATTTTCACAATGTTTTTAAATTCCGGTTTGTATAGATTTTGAATGTTAACAAAACGCAGATTATAAAAAGAACCGTCTTTAGATATCACTGCCAGCCATTTATTGCTAATATATTTTAAACCGTTCACTGAGATATAACTGTTTTCAGCAAACAGCTGATAATTTTTAAAGAGATTATAAATCAGCAGTTTTTCTTTTCTTATTTTGTAGTTTTTTACTAATTCCGGATAATTTTCACCTAAAAACAAAACATTATCGTTTCTACCGAAATCAGCGGTAAATGTGGCATTCGCATCTTTTAGAACAAAAGGAAGATATAAAACTTCTTTACTTTTTATCACATCGCCGAATTTATAATTTTTATATTCTACCCTTTTAACGCCCTTTGTCTTTGGAGATGAAACATTTGCATAATTATCTATACTTTGAGGCAGATTAAAAGCAGACAAACCCAAACTTCCGATTGATAAACAGATAAATAATTTGCCGATAGTTTTCATGGCAGAGCCTTTTTTTTAATTATAGCTCTTATTAAATATTAAGTCAATATTAACATACAGTTAATGGTTTATTAAATACATTTCTATAAAATTATCTTATATTTGAACAAATATTCATATATTTTGTTAAAATTGTTATAATAAAGAAAAAAAGGAGAGAAAATGTGCCAATTACCTGAATATCATACATGTATTGACGTAGTAATGGTTTGCGGATTCTGGCTGTTCACATTTGCAATGGTAATCAACTACATCAAAGCCTTCGCAAAATAAGCGAAGGTTTTAAAAGTTATATCCTATATAACCCGTAACTTCACTTATATCAAAATCTCCCGCATTTGTAGTAAGTGTTCCCGTCATATAAGACACACCTACATTTAGCGCTTTATAATTATATTCCACACCTCCAACTGCACCGTAAGCAGGGTCTGAATCGTTTTCCAATCCGACAAATCCGAATTTTCCTCCTGCATAAACTCTTATATTTCCTTTTGGTAAAGCAAAAGTATAAGTCGGTGCAATCGTTGCATAATAATCAGAATATGTAAAACTGTCTCCGTCAGAAGTTTTCATATTCGCAAAATCAAGTTCAAAATTTATCTTTACGCCCCATGCATAAGGTTTGCCTAAATCCCAGTTAAATCCGTAGTACAGACCATATGCCGGTGATTCGTCTATTTGAAGTTTATCGTCAAAATTAACGGATTTTACCTGAACTCCAAATGTCGCCCCTTTTTTAAAAGTAGGATGAATTATCCCATAAGCATTCGCACCTGTTGCAATAACCCCACCTAATACTAAACCTGCTAATAATTTGTTTATCTTTTTCATACTTTCTCCTTAAGTTTTAATTTGTACAGTGAAAGTATATACTCTCATTTTGTCAAAAAATGACGTTTTATATTTTTTATTTCTTTTCTTTTAGTGTCTGTCAATATAAAGCTTGATTGGAAGAATTTTTTTCCGAGTAATAGGTAAATCTATATAGCAGTAAAAAACACTTTAAAAGGTGTTTGGACTAATCTAGAAATCACTCTCTTTCCGAGTAATAGGTAAATTTATAATTGATGCTAACACTAATAATGATGGTAATAAGTCTCGAAATCACTCTCTTTCCGAGTAATAGGTAAATTCAAGTTGACGAAAAAGGACAAATGTATTTTGTCTTGTCTCGAAATCACTCTCTTTCCGAGTAATAGGTAAATCTGTTAAATCTTCGTGGGACGGATTGTTTGGTTTTCCAGAAGGTCTCGAAATCACTCTCTTTCCGAGTAATAGGTAAATTGGAAAAAAATCTACTTGAAAACTATACAAACCATTATCGTCTCGAAATCACTTTCTTTCCGAGTAATAGGTAAATAAATAAACTTGATCCGTTAAGTAAAGAAACAGAAAAAAGTCTCGAAATCACTCTCTTTCCGAGTAATAGGTAAATAAGAAATTCATATATACACAGGCGGCTATTCAATAGGTAAAGTCTCGAAATCACTCTCTTTCCGAGTAATAGGTAAATCATTCAGAGATATGCAAACTGTTAAAAGGTGGGTTAAAGCCGTCTCGAAATCACTCTCTTTCCGAGTAATAGGTAAATTTACGAAAAAGACGATTTTGCAATATTCTTATCTCACGACGAGGTCTCGAAATCACTCTCTTTCCGAGTAATAGGTAAATGCACTATGCCGTATATGTAAACGGAGAGCCGTTTGTTTTGTCTCGAAATCACTCTCTTTCCGAGTAATAGGTAAATTAGAATATGAAGAGGTTTTTCACGAAAAATACGGAAAACAGAAAGGTCTCGAAATCACTCTCTTTCCGAGTAATAGGTAAATTTAACAACAATGTAGCAGGATTAAAAAATTATAAGTCTCGAAATCACTCTCTTTCCGAGTAATAGGTAAATAGCCTATATTTCGGAAACTTAATTTTAGCATATTTTTGTTTAACTACCCTTTTCCACCAATTTACCGATCACTCTAAAAAAATCGGAAAATCTAAACTTTTTTACACCTCTCAACTTCAACGTTTTGCTTATAGTTTGCTTAAAGTATCCTATCTGTGGAACTTTCTTTAATCCAAAAATTTGGAAAATCGAATAATATTTTTTTGTTTTTTGGCAATTTGCCGACTTTTTGTTTTTTTATCTGTTACTAACAGCCTATTATCGGGTCTTTTAAAACAACGAATTTTCAAAAATCGGAAAATCGAATCTCTTTAAAATATATTTTAGTCGATTTGCCGACTTTTTTCAAGCCGTTTTTACCGTTCTCGGGCTTTTCAGGGCTTAAAAAGTCGGAAAATCAATTTATTTATTATTTCCATAAACTAAAATAGAAATAATAATTCCAAATAATATAATAAATCCTATTGTTAAATAAATTTTCCTATCATCTGACATGTTTTCAAAATAATTTCTAATCTTTTTGAAATCAATCAAAAATATTCCTCCAATAAGACTAAAAATGACTGCGACTGTCGATATATTATAATTCAATTTACCTAAATTATTCATACCTAAAATACCTACAATAAGACCAGCAGGTAAAAATATTGCCCCTAAAATTGATAAAAATTCAAGATTTTCGTTTCTTTCTTTTTCTTCCAATATATCTACAAAACTATCAAGTTCTTCCATTTCACGGTCAAAACTTTGAATAAGTTCATCAATATCAGAGGCCATGAGAAGCATCTTATACATCTCAATACCCTGCTCCTGAGCTGTAATTTCCCTGAAGAAAATCCCGTTTAAAAATTCCAAATAATCCTTATATATTTTTTTACTAATTTCTCTTATTTTGGAAATATCTATATTTTCATCTTTTTTATCTAATAAATCTATTAATTTTTTTACTTCATCAGAAAGTTTTAAAATCATACTTCTGTATAAAAGCACAAGTGACGCCATCTGAAAATACATCGTTTTGGCATGGTCCATCAAAAATCTTCCTTCCTCATTTGCCACACCCACCAAAGAATATCTGCTAACCCCCCATAAAGTTCCGTAATTTCTCCACCTCGGATAAGTGGCTTTTTTTATAATCTCAGAACAAAACTCATCATCTTGGCATGTCTTTCCGTTTCCGTCCACAAATACATACTCAAACCACCAGTCATTCTTTATATAATCTTTTTTTAAGTCATTAATAAACCAGTTTGGTGCTATATAAAAACTAACTACAAACATCCTGTCATCCAAAATATATTCAATTTTTTCTCCCACAAGCTCACTTACAAATTTTGGAATTAAAAGGTTTTTATTGTCTTTAATATTAAAATCTTCAGTAAATTTACAAAAATCTTCTCTTATTACCCTCTCACCCAGTTTTAATTCAATACAGTTTGGCAAAAAAGAATCTTTAGCTGCTAAGATGTCATCTTCTCTGATAAACTGAGGGAAAAGCCTTCTTCCAAAATCGTTTATTTTTAAACTATCTTTTGGATGAGAATAGTTATAATTGTTTAAATGAAATGAAAGCATCACGATATTGTTTTCAAAAATTCTCACAGCAATATCTTCAATATCAAGTTCATATATATCACCGTTTTTTAGTTTTATAATATATTTTGAATTTTCTGGAAGATTTAATTCAAGATAATCGCTCTTAAACAGAACTTTTTTTGTATATGAATGAAAATAGACATATTCATTGTAACTTTGAGGATTTTTTACTTTAAAATTTTTCTTCTCAAATCCTCTTTTTTCAAGCTGTTCTATAAAATCATTTTTTGCTTTTTCTTCATCGTTACCTTCAATAAAAAAAGGCAAAATAAAAATATGTGTGCTTATTTCCTTGTCTTTTTTTATTTTTTTTATAGTTTCTTTTATTTCATCTTCGCTTAACTTCTCCTCAACTCCAAAATATCCCTGTGTCCCGCCGCCATGGAAAGTTTTTTTGTCTTTGAATATTTCTTTTAACCGTTCAACAGGATACCCGTAAAACATTGTAAGGTTGTCATTATAAATTACAAATTTTTCAATTCCGCTGAAATACAGCCTGTCGGCAAGTGGTGAAAAGTGTGAAAAAGGAAAATAGTTAATCTTTTTTAGCTTAACTTCTTCTGCCGCTTTTTTTTCTTCTTCACTCACTCCCTGACAGATTTTATCAAGCTTTCTTATTCTTCTGATATCACTTTCGTTAAAACACGCATTTTTAAGTGCCGGAATATAACCTTTGTCATTAAGCGCCACAGCTTTTTCAAAGCGGCTTAGTTTATGGCCTAAAATCTGCGCTATCTGCTCAATGGATGAAGGTTTGTCTGA
Organism: Nautilia abyssi; assembly: GCF_055388085.1. Classification (NCBI taxonomy): domain Bacteria; kingdom Pseudomonadati; phylum Campylobacterota; class Epsilonproteobacteria; order Nautiliales; family Nautiliaceae; genus Nautilia; species Nautilia abyssi. The sequence continues at coordinate 1,127,794 of NZ_AP042376.1, forward strand.
ATTTTCATTGTGATGGTCGATATGTTCTACGTTTTCCCATTTCAAAACACTCGCATCGTCGTCATATTCTATCAGATAAATTTTGTCAAAATCCTTATATTTTTTGAGCTCATCCAAAATATCAGATGTTTTTACCCCCCATTTAAGTTTTTTATCCACAAATTTTTCATTATATTTTTTTAAAAGCCTCTTTATAGCGTACATTTCCAAATCGTATCCGCCGAGAAAAAAAATTCTTTTCATATCTCACCCAAAATTTTTTGAATTTTTTGTTTTCTTTTAAGTTTTTTCTGTTTTGCCTTTTCCCAGTTTGCCGGAATTTTCTGAAGTTCGGCTTTTATAAGTTTAGCAAGTTTTACAATATCTGCGTTTTCCTTCTTGGTTATATTTTCAATATTTGCTATAAGCTCAGGTAAATTGTTTTTATATTCATTAAAAATTCTCTCTTCAAGCGGAAGGTTTTTTAGTTTTTCTTTTTGTTTTTGTTTTTTTATCTCGTCTTCTTTTTTCTTTTTTATTGCTTTTATTCTTTCTTTTCTTTCATCCGAAGAATCCCTTAACTTATCATCACTAATATGCCCGTATCCGGAGTTTGTTTTAGCACCGAGACCGGAAAATTTTAAAATATTAAAAAACAACTCTTCTTTTTCTTTAGCACTCAATATTCCATCATGTAAAATAAAATTAAAACTAAACTCAACTTCTGGTTTTACTTTTAACATTCTTATAGGCGTTGGATCATCAAACTCTTCATGAGGGGTAATATAATCTAAAGTCATTATTTTACCCGGAGCATTTGCAATATTTGCGTCAAGAAATTTATCTCTCTTATAAATATTTATAGGTTCATTTTCCGCCATACCTTCAAATATTTCATAAAAAAGTCTTTTTACATCCACATCTTTATTAAAAAGCTCTTTAATCAGGTTTTTAATAAATTCTTCTTTTTCTTTTTTATACCTGTCTTTTTTTTCGTAATCCGGAAAAAAACTTCTGATAACACCTTTTATACTGCTGCCGGGAATCACAGGATAACCGGACGTAAAATCAAAATAAAAGCCGTTTTTTATATCATCGTCACTGTTTGGAATACCGTGTGAATAACCAATTCCTATTAAAAGCCCTGGATATGCGACTTTTATTTTAAATCCATAAGGTGCTATAAAATCATTGGACAACGTCTCATTTGATGAAAAAAACTTACTTTCCAGACTTTTAAGTATCTCTTTATCAATTTGTGGATCATCAACAGACAAATTACGATAAAGCCCTTTATAAAATTTCCAGCCTAAATTTCCGCCCATTTTTAATCTCCGCAGTTTTTATCGAGTTTATAAGTTCTAAGAGCAAGTTTTAAGGCAACAGCGGCTTCTTCAATTTTTGCTTTATCAAGATAATCTTTTAACGAATTAGGATTAAGTTCCAAAATATATTCAATCGCTCTTAAAATTTTGCTTCTGTCCTGTGCGCTTGATGCTTCTGTATTTTCAAAAAATAAAATTGTCGGTAAAAGTCCCGCCTGTCTTATAGAAGCCCCGAACGAAGAGATATATCCGTTGTATTCTTTCGGTACGCAGTTTTTGTTTTCATTATAAAGTTCTGCTGCCCTAACCGCTTCAAGCGCCCTTTTTATATATTTATCTTTTACTCTCATCTTACTTCCTTAAATTTACATAAACCATACCCTATTGTCGCATTTGCCCCTATTTGAACAAGGTCGGTTTCTGATGTCAGCATATTTTGGAATTCTTCATAGAATTTGCTTATTTTCTCTTTGTCATTAAATTTTTTATTTTTACTCACCCTATCAAGTTTTGGAAATGAAATAATTGTAAAAAACTGGCTTCTTCTTGGGACGAACTCTTCATAAAAAAGGTTTACGCTTTTTCCGTTTTCCAACTGGTTTCTCGCAACTACAGGTAAATCTTCCAAAAGTTTTCTAAATTCACCGTGTGGAAAAACTGCGATATTCTCTTCACCTGTAAATTCAACCAAATCTTTTAAATCATCGTTTTTCTTTACTTCTGTATCTTCAATTACTGTATTTACATTTGATTTAACTTCTTTAAGATTGGTATATTTTTTCAATTTTGATGAGAATTCATTATCAATGTTTAAACTCTCCATTTTATCCACAAGCGTTTTTATACTCTCATCTGACATACAAAAAACATAAGGATAATCCTTGCTTCTAAAAGGCATACCAAGCAGATTGGCTTCGGTAAAGACAACATTCCCCTGATTTTTATCCTCATCTCCGAAAATATGTCTGATAAATTCATCATCGTTTTTATAAAACTCAAAAAATTCTCTTATTGCACCTTTTAACGATGAAGAATGAATTACAGGGTAATTTGTCAATACATCCCTTTGAACAAGATTATCAACTATTCCAAAATTAGTATCCCCGCTTCCAACGTGTAAATTTGTAATATTTTGTATTTTATAAATTTTATTATCATATAACATCCTAGCTCCTTTTATATTTATTGTATCCGAATTTATATAAATGATTTTTAAGTAATTTTTCTACTTTTTGCATATCATTTACGTAAAGCACACTTCCTCTCCTTAGTATCCTTGTTCTTTTAGTTTTTTCCTTACCTCTTCTTACCCCACGAAAAATTTCATTTTCACCGAAGATATAATCACAATACTCTTCTATCTCACTATCTACATACCCGTCACTCGTCAAAACGAATCTCTCAAAGCCCTCTTTTTTCTCAAATTCAGGCATTTTTAGTTCTTTTATTTCCTGAGTTAATTTAAAATAACTCCTATCTCCTCCAATCTTTACAATATCTTCCAAATTAATCTCTTCCTCCAGCTCGACAAAAAATCCAAACTCAAACCCCTCTTTTAATTTATATGCTTCACGCTGAAAAAACCCTTCTTCTTCAGAGTTTTTCTTAATCCCGACACTTACCACTTTTTCAAAAATATCACTTACACTTAAAGTGTCCTTATTTGAAATAAATTTATCATTTTCAAACTTTTTTGGATTTATTCCAAAATCAATAAATTTTCTTTTTCTACCGTTAAAACTGACTTCAATATCAGTTTTTTTAGGCTCTAAATCATTATCATTTGGAGCTTTATAAAAAGCTTCATCACCATTTAAAATAAAACATTCACTGATACCTTTTATAATACCGCTGTTTATTTTTTTTGAAAAATCAAATGCCTCACTTCCGACAAGCCTTACGACTTCAAGCCACTCTTTCGAGTCTTTTTCCTTTCTTTTAGGAAGTCCTACCCACTCTCCGTTTATATGAAGTTTCATTTTGCCTGTCTTACGCAAAATCTCCGCTCTTAACATCCCGAAAATTGAATGAGGCTGAGGGAACATAAAACTTTTGGCAAAAAAAGAAGCTTTGCCGTTTGAATCTTGATTATCTTTTCTCAAATCATCCCTGCTGAAACTCTGCTCACTTCCAAAGAAAAATTCCCCAAGAGGTTTTAATCTTATTAAATATTTCATTTTCTGCCTTTTAAAAGTTTTATAACACTAACTGCCGGAAAAACAAACTTCAGTTTATCAGGCTTAAGCTCTTCTTCTGAAACTTTTTTTCCTTCTTTTTTTTCTTTTTGAAGTTTTTCAATTATCTTTTTTTCCTCTTTATCTGTCAGTTCGATTAACTTTTTAATTTCTTCAAGCCCTTTTTTAAATTTTTCTTTGTGAATATTTTCATTAAAATAATTCTCAAAAAACGCATCATAACTGTCTATTAAATTGATCAGTTCTTTTAGCTCATTTAACTTATAATGAACTGAAAAAGGAACGTCAGATTTATCAAACAAAACATCTTTTAAGAGATTTTTAAAAACTTTATATCTTTCATCATCAAATCTTACCCTCAAGTCAAACGTCTGGCCGCTGTGTTTTCTCATTGTTATATTTACAGCGTTTTTTATCTCTTTTGCTTTTCCAAAAAGAGCATTTCTTGATAGATTCAGTGCTTCATTGAGAGGGAATTTGTAATAATTTATACTTATTCCGAAACTTAATGTAGTTTTATCACCTTTACTAACATTTTTATTATAAAACTCAAATTCTTTTTCATAAATATCTTTTAATTCATCCAGTAAATCAAAAATTGTTTTATCTTTATCATCCACTTTCATAATAACAGGAGCAAAAAACAGTAAATCATCCCCTCCTATAAAAATAGTATCGCATCCGTATTTATCCAAAACGTCTTTAGATTTTTTTCCGAAATTAAAAAGAGCTTTTGATACTTCATTTTCATATTTTTTTTCACCGTCCAGTTTTAAATTCTTGACCACCTTTCCGAGATTATCCCCGTCAGCGTGAACAATTGCGATATATTTATAAACCTGCTTAAAATCCTCTCCGAGTTCATTATCAAGTTTTTTATAATAATCACTGTCATCTTCCATATATCCGTAGTTTTTTCCGCCTGCCGCAGAAGCTATTTCAGGAATAGAGTGAAATCCTTTTTTACCTGTCTTTTTAACCAAAGATGAGCTTATAATATTTTCTCTAATCAAAAATCTGTCAATATAGTTTTCATAATCATAAACTTCTTCATTGTATTCGAGATTATCAAGTATTTCATACATTTCTATTATAGAATAATCGCTTTCTTCTTTTGCGGCAATGTATGTTTTTATATATTTTTTAATATATTCTTTTACTTTTTGCTCATCATCTTTTACGGCTTTTGCGATTAATCCGCCGAGGTTTTCTTTTTCTTTTTCTATTATCTTTTCAACTTCATCAATTGACATATCCCCTTCAAATATCAGTCTGTCATGATACATTCCGATTCCGCCGTCTTTTTCTTCAAAATTTCCATCCACATAAGGAATGATGAATTTTGCGTTTTTTTCATAAAGACTTTTGGCTATATTTTTCATTAAATAACTGAAAATATAACTCGCCGCCCAGATTTCCGCCGTTTTCTTACCTCTTGACAGTGTCTCAACAATAGGCCCTACAGTTACTCCGTAAATCATTTCCCCACCTTTTTCATATCATTTAAAACTCTTTTTAAAATTCTGTATTCATTCGATTCAACCCCGTTAGAGAGTTCATCGACTATCGTATTTTTATTTTTATACAGCCAGTTTAAAAAATCGTTTACATCAAACTTCTCAACCACATTCAAATCAAAAGAACATCTTCCGGCTTTTATTCTAAAAGGTTTATTTAAAAAACTTTCAAGTTTTTCTTCCGCTCTTTTTTCTTCGGAGATATAAACAGTATAACCGTTCGAATTTTTTATATATTTAAAAAAAAGAGGTGATTTGAATCTTTTTATATGAGGATTTTCTTTTTCAACTTTTACCCTGTAACTTCTCCAATCCTGTGAAGTAGAAAGCCCTAAAACATCTCTTACAATCCTTTCTTCCCCGTCCTTGGTTAAAATTTCGTCATTATTGTGCTCTATAGCCTGTTCTTTAAGTTTATTTGAAAAACATCTTTTTTTTATAGCTTTTTTTTCCCACACAATGTTTTTATCAATAAAATATTTCCATATTGCCGGCTTGATATAAAAAGGCGAGCTTTTTCTTTGAGATAAATTTATTCCGCTTCTTATAAATTTATAAAAAATTTCCATATATTTCATAACATCATTATAATTATTTTTATTTATTATTATTTTGTAAGTATTCGGATAAACCACAACTTTATCAAGAGAAAAAGAGCCGTATCCTTTATTTTGCCGTGTACCAAAATTAGTAACGCTTAAAAACAGCTTGAAATTATCTTTTATAGCTTTTATGATTTCAGGATTAAAACTGAAAAACTCAATTTCAGCTTCTTTTACAAACACAAGCCTTTTATCGCCGTTTTTATAATCATCCCCCATATTCCCAAAGAAAAAAGGCAGTTTATTATCTTTGTTTATCGGTCTGCTTTTGGAATGGTCTATATTTATATTTTTGATTTTAATTTTATAATCAAAATACTCTTTTTTTCCATCAGGTGTCTTAACTGAGAGATTTTTATATCCTTTTCCTAATAAAAACTTATCCAGTTTGCTTTTTAGTTCCGTAGGTCTTAAAGCAGGCGCAGAAATATTCTTTTCAAAATGAATAATAGGAGTATGTCCTATTAATTTAATGACGTATCTATTTTTATTCATTCTAATCCTTTTCTCCAATATAAAAAATTGTAACAAAAGATTTTTTGAATACTAATTCGATATTTATATATTTTTATAAAATTTTATAATTTTTAGTTAATTTTTTCTGCTAACAAACTAAACAAAACAAATATTACATTTTTAATACTTATTTTACTTACTTATTACATTTCTGTCTATTAAATTATATACACAAATATAGACAACGAATGTCGTTTAAAATTTTATTTTTACGTTAGTGTCTGTCACTATTAATTTAAAATGGAGGAAAAAGAAATTTTTCTTCCAAATAATAAGTAAATTTTTAATTGGAAAGAAAAAATAAAACTATGTTTCCGAGTAATAGGTAAATTCAATGATGGTGTGTGTAGCAGCGTTTGCTTTAAATCGTCTCGAAATCACTCTCTTTCCGAGTAATAGGTAAATTTGAGTATTTCGGAGTATTAGTATATGCAACAACTTTAATGATAATGTCTCGAAATCACTCTCTTTCCGAGTAATAGGTAAATTTTAACGATGATGAAACACAGTTAGTTAGTATTTGGTTCTCGTCTCGAAATCACTCTCTTTCCGAGTAATAGGTAAATGTGTAAGCGTAACTGTCTATGAAGACAAATTACACAAGTCTCGAAATCACTCTCTTTCCGAGTAATAGGTAAATCCCCGGCAAAAACCGGGATCGATTCTATTGATCTCGCTTTTCGTCTCGAAATCACTCTCTTTCCGAGTAATAGGTAAATAATTTCTTAGTAGGAATCGACTTTGAGGGAACGTATGGTGTCTCGAAATCACTCTCTTTCCGAGTAATAGGTAAATGAGGTTACCGGCGGTGAAACCGACCTTTATGCGATGTCTCGAAATCACTCTCTTTCCGAGTAATAGGTAAATAAGGAGGTTGCATGGCAATGATAATAGCGAGGCTAAAAAGTCTCGAAATCACTCTCTTTCCGAGTAATAGGTAAATAGCCTATATTTCGGAAACTTAATTTTAGCATATTTTTCTTTAACTACCCTTTTCCACCAATTTACCGATCACTTTAAAAAAATCGGAAAATCTAAACTTTTTTACACCTCTCAACTTCAACGTTTTGCTTATAGTTTGCTTAAAGTATCCTATCTGTGGAACTTTCTTTAATCCAAAAAGTTGGAAAATCGAATAATATTTTTTTGTTTTTTGTCAATTTGCCGACTTTTTGTTTTTTTATCTGTTACTAACAGCCTATTATCGGGTCTTTTAAAACAACGAATTTTCAAAAATCGGAAAATCGAATCTCTTTAAAATATATTTTAGTCGATTTGCCGACTTTTTTCAAGCCGTTTTTACCGTTCTCGGGCTTTTCAGGGCTTAAAAAGTCGGAAAATCAAAAAAAACCACCAATAAGATCAAACACTTTTGAATTTTTAGTCAAATCAAATGATTTACTCTCACAGTTTTTACATATATGGTAAAACCTTACACTGTCATATTTTTTCGAAACGATTTTTTTAAGTTCTCTTTTAATAATATTCAATTCTTTTATCGAAATATCCATCTCAAATACCGAAAAATTAACTCGAACACCATATCCTTCAAGCAAGTCGGATACTTTTTTCCTTCTTTTATTATCTGTTATATCGTATGCAACAACATAATACATCAATATCTCCCTATAAAAGGTCTATAAGTTTTATTTTCAACAATATAATTTTTAAATTCGTATGCTTGTGAATATATTATGTTTTCTATCTGCATAGATTTATTTTTATATTCTACAAAAGTCGCCAATCTTTCATGAATGTTTTTTGATATATTTCTTTTACTCTCAATATCTAATAAGCCGTTTTCAACCTTAATATGTTCTTTTTTATTAATCATAGCTACTATAGTTCTATCGACTATATAAGTTCTAAAAAGTTCCATAAAATCAAACACCAAAGTCGGTTTTGTTCTATCCAACGAATGAAGATATGAAATATGTAAACTAAGACCGGCCATTATTAACGCATGCTGAATTTTTCCATACAAAACAGCATATGCATAATTAAGAGCTGAATTTATTTCATCACCTGCTCCTTTTGTTATTCTTTCAAAATTTTCATTATTTATCAACTTTCCTATACCATTCCAATATACAGCCGCCGCACTTCCTTCATAACCCATAAGTTCATTTACAGTTTTAGCTTTATTTAAATAATTTATAATTTTTTTTATATTTTTTATTTCGTAATCTGTTTTTTTATGATATTTATTCATATATACAAGAAAATTCTTTTGATTTCTAAGTTTTGCGTATATAAATTTTTTTGCAATATTTAAATGCTCTGGAGTATTTAAAATTAAAGCTTGTTTATGTATTAACTGAGGTATTGAAGAGTTGTAAAACGTAATACTGGCATACGGATTAGCATTTTTATCAATAAAATCAATAGGTATATTTAATCTTGAAGCTTTATAGAATACATTAGAAGAAAGAGAAAAACCCTGAGATTCGATTATTATACGTTTAATTTTGTTTAAAGGAAAATATCTAATAACTTTACCGTATTTTTTCAAAACGAACCTGTTTTTAGATATTCCTAAACTCATTCCGTATCCTGAAATATGCATTAATCCGGAAAGTGATAGTTTTTTTGCATATTTTGATCGTTGTGTATTTAAAGAAGCTTTCACACTTTTTTTCAAAGTATATGCTCTTTTTAATATAATATCAATTACACGATTTTTTGCAGCAAAAATATTAAGAGATTTCATACGGGTTAATTTTTCTTTTATTTCAATTTTTTTATATTTTTCTTTTTTATTAATTACAGCTTTTACTAAAACATCTATCAGTAAATTTTTTATTTCGTCTTTTGCCGCCGTATTGTTTCTAATAATATGAATATAATAATTTGAAATCAATGTAAAATAATTATCTATTTTTTCAAAAACATCTTCTTCGTTTACAAATGAAAAAAGTTTTTGTTTTATTTTTTCAAACCTGTCGTTATCAAGTGTTCGGTACTTACCTCTGAAATAAACTCCCAAAAAACTAAATCCGTTTCTGATATGTGTTATGTATGTTTTTTCTTCATTAAGAGAAAGTTTTATTATTTTCAGAAATCTTTTTAAATTTCTTAAAACAAATTCCGCTTTTTGCTTTGAGTAGGCAAAAACCACAAAATCATCGGCAAACCTGACAAAATCAATATAATGTCTTTCTAAAAACCTATCCATTTCATTAATATAAATATTTGAAAGGATTGGTGAAATTACACTACCCTGATCAACTCCGGTATCATGTTCTATATAATTGTTTTTAGTATCAAAAGAACCTATTTTTAAAAAATAAATTATATATTTTATAATTATTTCATCTTCAATTTTATTTCTTAACAGTTTGACTAAAATTTCATGATCAATATTTTCAAAAAAATCCTTAATATCTGTTTTGATAACATAACTATAACCTCTGTTAATATAATCACTCACTCTATTTAATGCTTTAACTGCTGATTTACCCGGCCTGTATGCATATGATTTGTTACTAAATTTTTTTTCGTATAAATCGCTTAAATATTTAGACAATATTTTTTGAACTATTTTATCTTTGGTACTGCTTAATTTAATCGGTCTTATTTTTTTATTTTGTTTCAAATCTATTTTTATTAACGGATCTGGAATATAAGTTCCTGAAACGAGTTCATTATGTAAATCTATAATATTTTCCTCATTATTAAAAAATTCAAAATAATCTTCCGGTTTTCCTATCTCTTTTGCAGCCGATTTTAGATTTTCCACCGAAAAAATATCTTTCATTTTAATCCTTTAAAAAATCATAAATATCCCTTGCAGTGTGTGAAGACAGATTTACTAGTTTTATATCAAAGCTTTCGGCTCTTTTTTTTATCATCTCTTTAATTTTGCTTTTTAAAGAAACTATTACGGCTTTTGAATCATAATCAACCATTTTTTTTAATGCTGCATATTTATAGACCACATCATTTATATCCAATGTTTTCGCTTTATGTTTACATTCTATAATATGCAAATGATTGTTCTTTATTACTAACACGTCGTATTCATTTTTAACGTTATTATCATATACGACTGTACTTACGGCAATATCATCAAAATCAAAATTTTTTAAAAGCAGATAAATATAATATTCAAAAAGCCCTCCTGTTAAAAGCTGCTTATCGGAACTAAAAGAAAGCCCCATTTCATTCAAACATTTGTAAATATTTGGAAAATTATATTTTGTTGGTTTTTTATATTGACTTTTATATCTTTTATCATATGGGTTAACAGTTAGACAAAATTTAAAAAGCCTATACTCATTATGATAGTTTTCAAAAATTTTTTTTATGAATTCTTCATTTTTAACTGCAAAATTAAGATCGCCATGAAAAAACACCTCCACCCCTTTAAGCAAAAAATGCTCCTGTATATTCATAGCTTTAGCCTGTCTTCGTTCAATTATACCTCTGCGGTCCAAAACATGATATTCATTGTCAAAAATATCGTAAGAAACAAACTTTACCCCTTTTGGCAGCAGCTTCTGAGTCATTACCGTATTTAAAGCGGCAAGACCGTCACTTATATTGACATATATTTCCCCGGCAGAATTTTGAATTATATATTCACAAACCTTGTCGATAGCACTGCTTGAATCTTCGTCTATTATTACAAAATGTTGAGTAATGTTTTTATTTTTTTTAAGACAAAAATCTCTCACGCCATTTTTAAATTTTTTAGCATAATAAGAATCTCTTTTCGAATTGTCAGATATGATTATATGCGTTGTGATTTTATCGGAAAAGTCATAAAACACAGGAGTTACGGAAGAAAAAAAATCACCTATCACACTTACTAAAGTCATAATACGCCTTTTAAATTTTAATTAATTTATAATTTCTTTTGCAATCTTTTCAAGTTTTTCCTGAAGACGGGAAGGTGAAATAATTTTCATATAAGGCATCCACTCTTTTGCCAAAAGTAAAATCTCATTTTCATCGTTAATATAATATCTTAAAATAAGACCTTCTTTAGTGTCCTTTAAAACAGTCTGGGAATCTAAAAATTTTTTGGCCTTAAAATGTCTTTCAACCTCCTGATCCACAAACACGACAACTTCATATTTCGGTTTGTCGTATGCGCTCATTAAAGACTGGAAGTTTTCTATAAACTCGAGCAAATCTTTATTTTTTTTGAACTCTTTAGGTTTCAATTCAACCTTTTTTATAAAATTCAGCCTTAAAAATTTTACTCCACCGTTAAAATTGTCATTATCCTGTGTCACTAAATACCAGTTTCCTTCCGCAAAAACTATTTTATGCGGTTTTAAATTTTTAAAAACCCTTAAACGTTCGCTGTCGTATTCTATATCTATCATCTGAGAATATTTAATCGCCTTTTTTATTTTTTGGAAAAGAGAGAAATTCATAATCTCTTCAAACGGTGAGAGTTTAATATAAAAAAGCTCGTCATCGATTATTCTTTTCAATATTTTTTCATCTACGTTAAAATATTTAAGCAGTTTAGGATTAAATGCAGCCACAATATTTGCAAACTTTTCAAAATCCTCATAATCTTCCTGATTTAAAAGAATTTCTTTTACTTTACCAAAATTCAAAAATTTATAACAGCCTCTTTTTTCTGTTACCAGTTCTATATCGAAAAATTCACTTATATCTTCAAGATACCTCTGAACCGTTCTGACGCTGACTCCTAATTTTTCAGCATAGTGTTTAGTGCAAATCGTGTTTAATTTCGATAAATCTTTCAAAATCTGCAATATGTTAAATACTTTTTTATCTTTCATCCAATTCCCCGTTCAAAACTTTTTTGACATAAACGGCATATTCCACCGGAAATAAAATTTCTTCGATTATTTTATCATTTATTTTTTCAAATAAAGGAATATTTTGCTTAAAATCCGAATAATTCAACTGGGTAAACACCACATCTTTTATAAAACTCAAATATCTGACACCTGCTTTTTTATTAAGCCCGATTAACATATTCATATAGTTATGGTCAAGCAGATATCTGGCTTCCACCTGATCGGCACTGTATACGTCGAATACTTTTTCAAACTCCGGGTTGTCCAGTTTCACTCTGTATTTATCATAAGTAATTGGAATTATCTCATTCAGATGAAACCTTGAAGGCTCAATAATCAAGTAATTCCTTATAAATCTGTTATGTTTTAACACTGCCAAAAAACCTGCATATTTTGTTACCGTTTCTGTTTGCGTATCTCCGTCGCTGTCTTCATATTCCTCTTCTTTTGTGAATTTAACATAAGCCAGTTTAAAATCGTCTCCCACAATCAAATCATAAGAATCATAATCATCATATTCAAAATCAAAAAAAGAGCTGCTTAACGCTTCTTTCTCACTTAAACCGTCTTTTGGAAAATAATGTAAACCGTTAGCTTCCAAAACAGGCTTTAATATTTTTTTTATAAAAGCCTCTTCATAATTATCAACGGCATTTGCGGCAATACCGATAACAACAAACGCCAAAACCGCTCCAATCGCATAATGCCACCAGAGAACGGAAAATTTAAACGTTACAAACGCAATTACAGGAACTATAACAACAGCGCTAATAACTTTCAGTAAAGCGGCTTTTCTCAATTGATTAACAGCTTCCATTTTCAGCCTTTAAAATAATCGGCTACATTAATATTCTCCCGCTCGGTTTCAGAAATTTCAAACACTCTTTTACGTTTCCACCCCATTATTGAAGCCAGTATATTTGTCGGAAACATTTCTATCGCGTTGTTGTAATCCGTTACAGCCTGGTTATACGCCCTTCTCGCAGCAGATATCTGATCTTCCACGTCTTTAACGGCAGTCTGCAGCTGCATAAAATTTTCACTTGCTCTTAACTGAGGATAATTTTCAACATTTACAAACAAGCTTCTGAGATATTCGCTCAATCTGTTTTCAAGTTCGATTTTTTCGTTTTCGTCATCGGTATTAAGTATTTGAGACCGTATTTCCGTTATTTTCGTAAGCAGGTTTCTTTCGTGTTTCATATATTCTTTAACGCTTGCTACTAGATTTGGAATCATATCCACTCTTTTTTTCAAAAGAGCGTCTATCGAACCGTACATATTTTCTACCATATTTTTTCTGGCAATCAGCGAGTTATACATCATAATAATAAGCAGAATAAAGAAAACGGCTCCTCCGATTCCCCAATATAACGTTACTCCCCAATGCATCTCTTTCTCCTTTTTTATTGACATTATAGGAGAATTGCAAGACAAAAAATGACGCTTAACTTAATATTTATTCTTCATCGTTTTTCAACATCGCAATATCCGCAAGATCTTTCGATATTTCCTTTTTAGGTTTGATTCCAGCTTTTTCTTTAAGTATTTCAATTTGTCTTATTACGTTGCCTCTTCCGGAAGTGAGTCTGTTTTTGGCATTGTCAAATGACTTTTGGGCGCTTTCAAGAGACTTTCCGACTTTTTCGAAATCTTCCGTAAAGCCTCTTACTTTATCATAAAGATTTTCTGCGGCTTTTACCACTTCATCAATATTTTTGGCCTGTCTTTCAAATCTCCAGCTGCTCTCAATAGCTCTTAACGATACCAAAAGAGTCGTAGGAGAAACAAGTACCACCCTTTTCTTAAATGCATACTCAAAAAGCCCAGGATCGTTTTCAAGCGCCAGCATTAGCGCATTTTCGATAGGAACGAACATAAAAATAAAATCAAGGGAATTTACGCCTTTAAGATTTTCGTATTTTTTTTCGGCAAGCGAGTCTATATGGTTTTTAAGCGCCTGAATATGTGCTTTGATATACGCTTTATCTTCCGTTTTTATATATTCCTGATATGCGTTAAGAGAAGTTTTGGCATCGATTATCACATCTCTGTTATTCGGAAGATGAACGATTACGTCCGGACGGTATCTTTTATTGTCCTCGTCGTTTAAACTCACTTCCCTTTCAAATTCTCTGCCTTCTTCCAGACCGCTTAATTCAAGCACCCTCTCAAGAACAAGCTCACCCCAGTTACCCTGTGTTTTACTCTCGCCCTTAAGCGCTTTTGTCAGGTTTTCCGCATCGGTTGAGAGTTTATGGCTTAGTTCTTTTAGGTTTTTCAGTTCGTTTTGCAATGCGCTTATTTTTTCTGCTTCGTCTTTGCTTAAAAATTCTATTTTTTCTTTAAACTCTTTCATCTGGTTTTGTAAAGGGTTCAATATTTGAGAGAGGCTTTCTTTTGAGGTTTTTGTCATTTTTTCGTTTGTTTTTTCCAAGATTTCGTTTGCGAGGTTTTCAAACGATTCTTTCAATTTTTCCTCGCTTTTTTTGAGAAGCTCCAGTTTTTCTTCAAAAGATTTTTCACTCTCTTCAAGTTTTGTTTTCAACTCCTGGTTTTCTACGGAAAGTTTGGAGCTTAACTCCCTTAACCGCTTTAGTTCCTCATAAACATTTTCAAGTTCTCTGGTTTTTTCAAAGAGCTGTTTTTGAGCTTCTTCATATTTGGTTTTTAGTTCCTGAAGCTGAATGTTAAGGTTGGAGTTTTCTTTTCTTAAATTTTCTATTTCTTCTTCAAAACTTCTATTTTTTAATTCTTTTTCCGTTAACTGACTCTTCGCTTCTTCATATTTAGTCTGAATTTCTTTTAAAATTTCTTTATTTTTTATATATTCGCTTTCAAGCAGTTCATGTCTGCTTTTGTATTCGTTTAAACTTTTAATCTGCTCCTCTTGTATTGCGTTTTGCGTTTTTTCATACTGCAGGGCTGCATTAATCTCATTCAGTTCATCTTCTTTCTTTGAAAGCTCTTCCAAAAGTTTTTCGGCTTTTTTTCTCAAAACAAACGCCGTAAATCCCACAGACAGAACCAAAGCCCCTAAAATCCCGATTATTAAATAAATATTTTCCATTGCTCCCCTTTATATTTTCTTTTCAAATTCTCTTAGCAGTTTTCTTCTTTTTTTCACGTCCGGAAGATACCTCTCCACCTCATCCCAGAATTTATTCGAATGGTTTTTATGCTTTATGTGAGCCAGTTCGTGTACTACCACATACTCTATCAGATCTTCCGGAAGCTGCGCGAGATAATAATTGAAACTTATACTGTTTTTAGGGCTGCAGCTGCCCCATCTTGTTTTATTAAATCTGAAAGAAACCCTGCTTGGATACAGATTCATTTTTTCAGAATATGTTTTTACATATTTCAAAACTGCAGGAGGCAGTTTTTCTTTAAACAGCTCTTTTACATCAGCTCCGTTTTTATCGTATTTTTTACCGAAAAGATAAAAAAACTCTTTTTCGGAAAGTTTATGAATAATATGCTCTGCATGTTTTAGAATAAATTTTTCTATATGTCTTTTAGGCACAAATCCGTTGCACCTTATTTCCACAAATCCTTCTTTTACTTCCAGATACAGATTTTTAATAGGTTTTTTAACTATTTTATATCTTATTTCAGCCCCGTTGAAAAAAAGTCTGTCCATTTATTTTTTCTTCATAAATTCAACGATTTTACCATGAAATCTCGCATAGCACAAATTCAAATCATTCTCGTAAACATCCGATAGTTTATCCCAGTTTTCTTCAATTCCTCTTTCGCACCACTCTCTCATTTCATCATACGTTTCAAATTCATATCCTTTTTTCTTAAGAAGCCTTCTGGTATATGCGTCTACTACCATTATATCACGTCCGCATGCATAGCAAAGAATAGAATCGGCCGTCTCAAACCCTATGCCTTTTTGTTCAAGCAGCCACTCTCTGTTTACATTTTCCCTGAAACTATCAAAACTGCCAAAATTCCTTAGAATATTCCGGCTCAAAGCTATAAGGCGCTTTGACTTTTGATTGTAAAAACCCGCCGGTTTTATAATTTCAGACAAAAATACCGGGTCTAAACATGCAACATCTTCAATTCTCCATTCACCATTTTCCATTTTCCATTTATTAAGGGCTTTTTCGACGTTTTCCCATTTTGTATTTTGTGTCAAAACGGCTCCGACCACCACTTCAAACGTGCCGTAATTCGGCCACCAGTATTTAGGCTTGTTTATTAAAAGATTTTTGCTTCTTAGTTCTTTTAGAAGCTCGTAAGAATTGCTAAATTCCAACTTCAACCTCCTGGGAAACATACAACTCGCCCTCACCAACGGCTTTAAACTTTTTAGCCGATACGCTCTTATTTCCGTCGGTTTTAATAAGCAGCGCCTGAAAAATAGCCTCGCATTTTTCTTTTACGTCAAAATTATGCTTAAGACCTGTCAGCATATGGGCAATAGGCGCTTTCGCTTCCATGCCAATTACGTTATCCCTGCAGCCCGTAAGACCTATATCCGTCAGATAACAGGTTCCGTCCTCTATTTCCAGATCATCGGTACCGATATGCGTATGCGTACCTACCACGGCTCCCACCCTGCCTTTTAGCATAAGATACATAGCTCTTTTTTCTGCTGTGGCTTCCGCGTGGAAATCCACAAAAATAAACTTATCTTTTCCTTCTACAAATTGATTGAGCTCTATAAACGGGTTTTTGCCGTAAGGCATCGCAAATATCCCCATTGCACTTATTACGATAATATTATCGTCTTCATAATACCATTCTCCCGGAGCTTCAAAATAATTCAGCGGTCTTAATATTTTTTTTTCTTCAAGCAGCGTAAAAGCGTCTTTTTTCTTATCAAAAGTATGATTTCCTCCCGTAAAAATATCCACTCCCGCAGTTTTCAATTCTTTATACACTTTTTCCGTCACACCAAAACCGTGCGCCGCGTTTTCGTAATTAGCAATTACGTAATCAATCTGATACTCTTTTTTTAAAGAGGGAAGAAATTTTTTAACCATTTTTCTTCCCGGTTTGCCTACAATATCGCCTATAAAAAGTATATTCATTAAAATCCTTTGGTAAAATACTAAAATGAAAAAGTTTATTTTATTTATAATTATAATTAATTTATCGTTTGCTACAGACAAGATTGTATACAAAAAAACAAAAACAGAACAAAACACCTTATATGAAACCCTAATTTCTATAAAAAAAGGGCTTATCAGCAACGTTAATTTTTTTATACCCGATTATTTGAAAATAAACCCTAAAGAGTCGTTTTTTCATTTTAAAATAAGCTATGATTCGCTAAACAGCAAGGTCTCAACCTCTCTGTCACTGCATTTAAAACTTCCGGGTTTAAAATTTTCCCACATTATCGTTAAAAATAAAACGACAAAACAAAAAAATTTAAAAAAGCAGAATCCGCAGACCAAAAGTTTATATACCTCATTGACAATAAGACCCTATTTAAGAATAAGAGATTCCAAACTCAAATTTTTTATAAAAAACAGCTTTTTGATTCAAAAAACTTATTATCTTACTTATGCGTTTAACCAGCAGTTTTATTATTACCCTTTTGATAACTACTGGGAAGAATATTCAATAGTAATTATCAAAAAAAATCCTTACACATTCAATACCACCGTATCAAGAACAAAAAACGATTCGTTTTTTACATACACTTCTGGAATTTATAAATCGTTTATTTACAATAAAAGGCTTTATGTTTTAGGATACTCTTTTACGGGCTATACCGACAGGGCTCCTTTTTGCTATTCTCATAAACTGAACCTTGTTTTCAGGCATATTATCAGATCCAAAAGAATATATATAGAATTCGAGCCTTATCTTCTATATTCCAAAACATACGATTATCACTTAAAAGAAGCGGTAAATATAAGTTTAAATTACAAATTTTAGATAAAATTTCATAAAAAAAGGTATTTTAATGATTAAAGCGTTAAGAGGAATGAAAGACATTGAGGACCCTCGTTTTTTAAAAATATTCGATACCGCCAGGGAAATTGCCGAAAATTACGGATATTCATACATAGAAACCCCTATTTTAGAAGAAACGTCTTTGTTTAAAAGAAGTGTGGGAGAAAGCAGCGACATAGTAAATAAAGAGATGTATCAGTTTATAGACAAAGGGGGCAACGACGTCTGCCTAAGACCCGAAGGGACGGCGGGAGTTGTCAGAAGCTTTATAGAGCACAAATACGACAGACAGCAGACTCCTAAAAGATTTTGGTATTTCGGACCTATGTTCAGATATGAAAGACCGCAAAAAGGAAGACTGAGGGAATTCCACCAGTTCGGAATTGAAAGCTTCGGAGAGCCTAGCATATACGAAGATATAAACATCATTGCCCTTGCGGCGGATATTTTCGATTCTTTGGGGATTGATTACACTCTTAAAATCAACTCTTTGGGATGCAGCGTATGCATGCCTGAATACAGAAACAAACTGGTTGAATTTTTAAATTCGCACAAAGAAGAACTCTGCGAAGACTGTCAAAGAAGAATTACCCAAAACCCTATAAGAACACTTGACTGTAAACAGCAAAGCTGTCAGGAGATTCTAAAAGACGCCCCAAAAATTACGGACAACCTCTGCGAAAACTGCCAAAAAGACTTCGAAACACTGAAAAAAGGTCTTGAAAATCTCGGTATCAGTTACGAAGTGGACAAAAACCTCGTAAGAGGTCTTGATTATTACACAAAAACGACTTTTGAATTCGTATCAACCGAAATCGGAGCCCAAAGCGCAATATGCGGAGGAGGAAGATATGACAGGCTGGTTGAGTTTTTAGGAGGGAAATCCACACCGGGAGTCGGATTCGCAATAGGAGTGGAAAGAATTCTGGAACTTGTTAGAACAGACGAAATCAGAGACGGTATATATATGGGTGCAATGCTTGACGAAGCTTTGCCTTTTATACAAAAAGAAGCAAAAAAACTAAGACACAACCAAAAAGTGTTCGTAGAAACAAAAACAAAATCTTTAAAAGCGCATCTTAAAGCCGCAGACAAAGGCGGATACAAAAAAGCTCTTATAGTAGGTGAAGAAGAACTAAAAGAAGGAAAATTTTTCGAAAAAGAGCTATAATTAAATTAAGTTAAACAAAGGCTTAACATGAACTACGGAATAGATATCTGGGGTGCCAACAATTTCTTTATAGAAAACGGCAAACTGAAAATAAACTACGGAAACCAGCCGGCTCTTATAGACATAATAGAAGAAATAGAAGAAAAAGGGATAAAAGGGCCTATTCTTCTCAGATTTCCCCATCTTATAAGAAAACAGATAAATTCCATATACACTTCTTTCAACAAGGCGATTAAAGAGTTTGATTACAAAGGAAAATTCCAGGCGGTATTCCCGCTTAAAGTAAACCAGTTTCCGACTTTTTTAAAACCTCTCATTAAAATAGCTCATAAATACAATTACGGACTGGAAGCCGGAAGCAAGGCGGAACTTATCCTGGCAATGGCTTATAACAACAAAAACGCCCCTATCACAATTAACGGATTTAAAGACAAAGACATGATACGCCTGGCATTCATAGCCGGTTTTATGGGATTTGACGTAACTATTACCATTGAAGGACTGAATGAACTCAAATCCATTATAGAAGTCAGCACCGAATACCATAAAATGCCGGTAAATATCGGTATCCGTATCCGTCTTCATACAAGCGGCGTCGGGATATGGGCTAAAAGCGGGGGGATTGAGAGCAAATTCGGACTAAGCTCTACCGAAATTATAGAAGCCATTGAAATACTCAAACAAAACGGCATACTGGACAAACTTAAAATGATCCATTTCCATATCGGCAGTCAGATAAACGATATATCACCGCTTAAAAAAGCTATCCGTGAAAGCGGTAACATATATGCGGATTTAAGAAAGCTCGGAGCCAAAAACCTGAGCGCCATCAATATTGGCGGAGGACTTGCGGTAGAGTATTCACAGTGGGAGGAAAAACGTGACAAAAACTATTCAATTGAGGAGTTCAGCAACGACGTTGTGTATCTTTTAAAAGAAATTTCAAACAAAAAACAGGTTCCTATGCCTGATATTTTCACTGAAAGCGGACGATTTATCGCATCGCCTTCCACTATATTAATAGCACCGGTAATCGAACTTTTTTCTCAGGAATATACCGAAAAATCCTTAAGGTTAAAAAACAAAAACCCCGATCTGGTGGAAGAACTGTTTGATCTTTATGATACACTTAACGAAAGCAACTATATTGAATATTTCCATGACGCTCTGGATCATTTTGAAAGTCTGCTTACACTTTTTGATTTGGGATATATAGACCTTATAGACAGAAGCAACAGTGAAATTCTTGTGCATCTTATAATTAAAAAAGCTCTCAAATTCGCAACTTCCAGAGGATTTAAAAACAAAGAGCTTAAATCCATTAACGAAAAAATACAGGAAAAATACCTTGCAAACTTTTCTATTTTTCAGAGTCTGCCTGATTTTTGGGGACTCGGACAGAGATTTCCTGTTATGCCTATAACAAAACTGAATATCAGCCCAAACAGAAGTGCGACTATATGGGATATCACCTGCGACAGCGACGGAGAAATACCTTTTAACAAAGAAAACCCTATATATTTACATGACGTTGACCTGAACAAAGAAAAATATTATTTAGGATTTTTCCTTGTAGGAGCCTATCAGGAAATTCTGGGCATGAAACACAACCTTTTCAGCTTCACAAATGAAGCTATCGTAAGTTTTGACGAAGAAGGAAACCACCAAATAGAATTTCTTGAACCGACCCAAAAAATAAGGGAAATATTAATCGATCTTGATTATGATATAAACGAACTTGAATGGAGATTAAAAGACAATATAGAAAATAACATTAAAAACGAAGAAAAACAAAAAGAGATTTTTGGAGAGCTTTTACTGCTCCTTAACGATATGGTTTATCTGAAAGATTAAAGATTGTTTTCCTGAGAAGGCACTATATCTTCTCTTTTTATCAAATTATCCACTTTTAAAATAGTAATAATTCTTCCGTCATCCATTCTTCCCACGCCTTCAATTATATCGTCTTCATTTGAATAAGTATCCGGAGGAGGAAGTATGTTTTTTTTCTTGATTCTAAGAGCGGAAGTAAGTCTGTCGATAATAAACGCCACATCCTCGTCTTTTATTTTCATAACGATAAATCTTGTATTTTCATCAATATCGTTTGCGGAAACTCCGAATTTTATTCTTAAATCTATAAGTGGAAGCACGTTACCCCTTAAGTTAAACACGCCTAATACGTAATCAGGAGTAAACGGAACCCTTGTCCATTCTATAGGTTTAATAATTTCCTGAATGGATAAAATAGGCACGGCAAATTCTTCTTCACCCACTATAAATCCCACTAACTGTACAATCTCTTCAGAAACGTTTTCTTCCGGCTGCGTGAGAGACTGTTGCTGCTGTTTTACGATTTCGTTTAAACTTCCCATTTTTTACCCTTATAATCCAAGATTTCTTCTAACTACATTTTGTAAATATTCAGGAGTATACGGCTTTGTAATATATTCGTTCATTCCCACTTCAACACCTCTTACCCTGTCTGATTTTGTAGTTCTGCTCGTAACCGCTATTAAAGGCAGTTTTCTGTATTTGTTATATTTTCTTATTTCCTGCGCTAACGTATAACCGTCCATTCTAGGCATTTCAATATCTATAAGCATTGCGTCGACTTCATTGTTTTTAAGCATCTGAAGGGCTTCTACGCCGTCTTTTGCCTCTATAAGATTCACTCCGAGTTCTTCAAGCGCGTTTCTCATAATTTTTCTATCCATTGCGCTGTCGTCCACAAGCATAACGGTATAATCGCTAGGTTTTTCTTTTTTCTTTTTAGCTTCGTTTAGAGATTCGGTTACTATTTTTTTGTTATGAGTTTCTTTTGCCAGCTTCATTAAAGTACCCACGTCTATAATAAGCGTAACCCTACCGTCGCCTCTGATAGTAGCACCGGCAATTCCAGGAATACCTTTTAAAAATTCGCCCAGTGATTTAATAACAATCTCTTCCTGACCTATAAATCTGTCTACAATAAGACCTATTTTAGTGGCACCGAGTCCTAAAATAACAACATACAGATATTTTTCAGGCTCTAGTACTTTTTCAATTTCAAAAATATCCGCCATATTTACAAGCGGAAGCACTTCTTCACGAAGTTTAAGTACGCTTTTTCCTTCAATTGTATAAATATCTTCTTCTACGATTCTCACCGTTTCTATAACGTTTGAAAGAGGCACGGCAAAAAGATCTTCCTGACTTGCCACAAGCAGAGCCTGAATAATTGCAAGAGTTAAAGGAATTTTCAATTTGAACGTGCTTCCTTTACCCGGAGCCGAATCGACTTCAATAATACCGTTAAGTTTTTCAATATTCGTTTTAACAACGTCCATTCCGACTCCGCGTCCTGATACGCTTGTAACTTTAGCAGCTGTTGAGAATCCTGGCTTAAAGATAAGCATAAACGCTTCTTTATCGCTCATATTAGCTGCTTCACTTTCGGTAATAATTCCTTTTTCAATCGCTTTTCTTTTTAAGACTTCAGGATCCATACCTTTACCGTCGTCTTTAATTTCGATAACGATCATATTACCTTCGTTATAAGCCCTAAGCCATACAGTACCTTCTTCCGGCTTTCCGAGTTTTTTTCTCTCTTCCGGCGGTTCAATACCGTGGTCAACGGAATTTCTGATCATATGCACAAGAGGATCGCCTATTTCTTCGATAATTGATTTATCAAGTTCAGTATCTTCACCTTCGATAATCAGTTTAACTTTTTTACCGAGTTCGCGTGAAAGGTCTCTGACTAAACGAGGGAATTTGTTAAATACTTTACCGATAGGAAGCATTCTTGTTTTCATAACGGCGATTTGAAGGTCTGTAGTTACTATAGAGATACTTGACACAACCTGATTAAGTTCTTCAAGGAATTTTTCGCCTTCATATCTTTCTTCTACGTCGTTATAAATTTTAATAAGCCTGTTTTTGGCAAGAACAAGCTCACCTATAAGGTTCATTAACTGGTCAAGTCTTTTTACGTCAACCCTGATAGTCTGTTCGGCCACGGATGAAATCGCTTTTTTGACTTCTTTTTTCTTCTGTTCTTGTGTTAGCTCCTGTTTTTTAGCAGGCGCTATTTCTTTTTTTTCTTCTTTTTTCTCTTCTTTTGTCTCTTCAGATTTCTTTTCTTCTTGGCTTTGTTCTTTTTTATCTTCTTTAGGTTCGGTTTTGCCGCCTTTGTTTCTAAGCTCAACTAAATGTTCAAGCACCGCATCGGCTTCTTCGGGAGAAAGCGAATCAAGATCTATTTCATCGGCATTTTCAAGAGTTATGTCTTCTAAATTGATATTGCCTATTTTTTTAGGTTTTTCTTTTTTGTTTCTAAGCTCAACTAAATGCTCAAGCACCGCATCAAGCTCTTCAGGCTCTAAAGAATCAAGATCTATTTCATCTGCGTTTTCCAGAGTGATTTCGTCTAAATTAATGTTTCCGACAATTTTAGGTTTATTAGAAGATTCCTGACTTTCAGATTCGGCTTCTTTTTTATTTTCTCCGTTTACAATAGCGTCAAGTTTGACTACGATAGGCTCAATATCTATATCCGGAGCCGAATCGTCGCCGTTGTCTCTTATGTATTCCAAAATACCTTTCATGGCGTCTACGGACTCAAGAATGACGTCCATTATTTCAGGAGTGATGGTAAGCTCGCCTTTTCTTGCTTTATCCAGCACTGCTTCCATGTGATGCGTAAGTCTGGTTAACTTATCAAAATTTAAAAAACTTCCGCTTCCTTTAATCGTATGCGCGACTCTGAATATTTTATTAAGAAGATCCAGATCATCGGGAGAGTTCTCCAGCTCAACAAGATCCTGGTCCATCTCCTCTATCATTTCAAAAGCTTCTACAAGGAAGTCTTCTAATAATTCTTGAATTTCATCCATAGCCTACCTTTCTTAAGAATTATTTTCTTTATGGTTTTGTAAAATATCCGCAATCTGCTGATAAAATTTATTTGAATCGAATTTAACAAGATATCCTTCAGCACCTACGGCCTTACCTCTTATATCGCTGAATGCGTCGGAAATAGACGAACTGAACACAAGAGGAATATCTTTAAATCTTTCATCCGCATGTATTTTAGCCGCCATATGATATCCGTCCATTTTAGGCATTTCAACGTCGCTAAGGATAAGTTTTAATTTGTCTTTCAAATTTTCCCTGTATACTGCATATAACTCTTCAAGCTTTTGAAGGCCTTCCTCTCCGTTTGTTGCCTCAATAACTTCAAATCCCATTTTTTCAAGCGCGTCTCTTTCTATTCTTCTGGCCGTAGCAGAGTCGTCCACAAGCAATACCATACCGCTGAATTTTTGAATAGAATCCAAATCAACGTCTTCAAGATTTGCTTCAAAAAGCCCCATTTCTTCAACAATACTTTCCAAATCAAGTATTAAAAGAATTTCGCCGTTTTCTATTCTTGTAATACCGGTGATTTTACTTCTGTCCAGTTTTCCCTGGCCGACACCGAACTGAGCCGGTTCGATATCCGCCCAGCTGATTCTTCTGATTCTTTTAGCGTCATGAACGATAAAACCTATAAGGATATTATTAAATTCCGTAATAATCACTCTTTTTTTAATAGGAGCCTCATCTTCGCTCGGCACCGTAATTCCCATCCATTTTGCCAGATCAACGACAGGGACAACCACTCCCCTTAAATCGAAAATCCCTTCAATATAATCTTCGCTTCCAGGCAGCTCAGTGAGTTCAGGCATTTTTATAATTTCTCTTACTTTAGCAACGTTAATACCGTAAACACCTTCATAAATACCGCCGTTCGGTTCTTTTTTATAAAGTCTGAAATCGACAAGTTCTAATTCGTTAGAGCCTACTTTTAGCGTTTTATCGTCCATCATATCCTATTTCCTTTATTATCGGATTATTGTCTAATTGTATTAAAATATAGCTTTTAGTGCAAATAAATGCCGGCAAATTTATATACTCTCTGTCTTGAAAATGTAATATTCTGTTTTGATGGTAATGACCTTCAATAATTATACCATAATCGTATAATTTTAACTTTTCTTTAATTTTTTTTTCAAAATTTTCAAGCTTTTTACAGCTTATTTTTTTAGAAAGAATTTTTTTAAACATCCAGTTGTTTATGAAGTTCAGGGAAATCACATTCAATATTTTTTCAACTGTTCCGTTTCTTATAATTTTCACATACATTCTGTACAAAGAATCGGTATCGGTTAAATCGCCGTGCGTTAAAAAAATATTTTTTTTATCGTCAAAAAAAGCATCGGCAAAAACCGCGTTTGGAAAAATTTTTTCTATATTAAAATCATGATTTCCCGGAGTATAAAACACTTCCGTTTTTTTAGAGAGTTCGTTTATAAGGTTTACGGCTTCTTTATTATAATTTTTCAAATAGGCAAAAGGCAGAAGAAGATGAAAAACATCCCCCAGAAAAAACACCTGAGGAGGCGGGTTTTCAATCCATTTTTTTAAAAGATTTAAAAACTTTTTATCCCCTTTTTTATAATGCACGTCGGCAATTACGGCCGCTTTGTCTTTCAGTTCAATTTTTTTAACTTTTAATTTTTCACTTTTCACTTTTCACTTTTCACTTTTACGGAACATAGGCTATTTTAGGCAGTGCGAGCCCTTCTTCAAATCCGAACATAAGATTTGCGTTTGCAACCGCCTGGCTGGAAGCCCCTCTTAAAAGATTGTCGATTACACTGTTAATAAAAAGCATATTGCCGTTTTTAACGGCAAAAATATCGCAGTAGTGCGTACCCGCAACGTTTTTAATTTCCACCGGTTTATCGCTTATTCTTATAAATTCTTCATTTTTGTAGGTTTCTTGTAAAATTTCTAACGGGTCTATCTCTTTTTTCAGTTTTGCATATACGCTAACCTGCATTCCCCTCGTAATCGGCAGAAGCTGCGGAACAAAAGTGACATTTAATCCTGTTTTTTCTTTTATTTCAACCGAATGGCGGTGTTTTACAGGGTTATAGGCAAAGAAATTCTCATTGTCTTTTACAAAATGAGTAGTCGAGCTGAGCTTCTTGCCCGCTCCGCTTACTCCACTTTTGGCATCTACGAAAACACCGTCTTCAATATACTCTATAAAAGGATAAATAGCCAGTATGCTGGCTGTAGGATAACATCCAGGATTTGCAATTAAACTTGCTTTTTTAATATACTCCCTGAAAATTTCAGGCAGTCCGTATGCCGAATTTTCAAGATTTGCAGGATCGGTATGAGGACAGTAATAATCTTCGTAATTTTTCTGATTAAGCCTGTAATCCGCTGAAAAATCGACTATTTTAGTTTTGCCGTAAAGCTCTTTTACCAGCGCCATAGCTGTTTTGTGAGGAACGGCAAGAAAAACCAAATCATATTTCGCCAGTTTTTCGGTATCGGATTTTTGTATTTCACATTCAAACACGCCTTTAAGAGAAGGATAAATTTTTTCTATTCTCTCTCCTCCTTCGCTTCCGAAAAGCCCTGATATTTCAAAATAAGGATGGTTTAACAGTATTTTTATAAGCTCCAGCCCCGTATAACCGCTCGCTCCAACTATTGCCACACTGATTTTTTTCATTCTCAATTCTCCATTCTAAATTATTTCCCTGTGCTCCCGAATCCTCCGGCACCTCTGTCGGTATCGCTTAATTCTTCAACCTCTGTTATTTCCGCCTGTACCACAGGAGCTATTACGGCCTGAGCTATTCTTTCTCCCTCTTTTATCTCAAAAGCCTCATTTCCGTGATTGATTAAAAGCACTTTTATCTCTCCCCTGTAATCGCTGTCAATTGTGCCAGGAGTATTTAATACCGTAATACCGTGCTTATATGCCAGACCGCTTCTTGGTCTAATCTGCACCTCGTATCCAAACTCGATCTCAAAAGCCAGACCAGTGCCGATAAGTTTTCTCTCTCCGGGATTGATAATTACGTCTTCTATCGAATGCAGATCAAACCCCGCCGCTTCTTTAGTCTGATATGCGGGAATAACCGCATTTTTATTTAATTTTTTAATTTTAAGTTTCATTTAAAACCTTTATTAGCTAAAACAGATATTTTCAAAACAGATTTTATCTATTTCATATACTTTAACGCCGCCCGGAAGATTTACTTCGACCTCATCTCCCACTTCTTTTCCGATTAACGCTTTCGCCAAAGGAGAATGATAAGAAATCAGCCCTTTTTCAGGATTTGCTTCCGGAGCTCCCACTATAGTGTATTTTTCTTCTTCATCCGTATCAACGTCTACAAGATAAACGGTGCTCCCGAACGCCACCCTGTTATGGGCGTGCTCACTAGGATCCACTACAACTGCTCTGCTTAATATATCGCTGAGCTCCGCTATTCTTCTTTCAATATGAGACTGCTTTTCTTTCGCCGCGTGATATTCCGCGTTTTCTTTTAAATCCCCGAGTTCTCTTGCGCTGTCTATTTCTTTAGCCACTTCGGGTCTTGCTTTTGTTTTCAAATACTCAAGCTCTTTGCTTAATTTTTCATATCCGTATTTAGTCATCGGTTCTTTATGCATTATTATCCTTTATACCGTATATTTTTTAATAATTATAGCAAAAGAGGAGAGAAAAAATCAGGTTTTATAATGATTTAAAAGTTCATCAAGATCTTTGATCATTTTATTTAGAGATTCGATAGCGTTGATAATCTTATCAACGTTTGCAGCGTTATTTTGAGAGATATCCATTACAGCTTCCAGATTCTTAGCCACTTCTTCTATAGATTTCGCCGAAACTTCGAAATTATTAACCAAATCTTCCACTTTATGAGTAGATGAAATCATTTTATTCATACTTTTATCTATTTCGTCTTTTGCTTTAGAGGCGTCTTCAACAAGCTCTAATACGTTTTTGGCGCTTTCATCCATATTCTGACTCGCATCCATAACAGCCATTACGATGACGTTTATAGTAGCGTCTATTTCAGCCAGACTTTTTTGAGTTTTTTCAGCCAATTTTCTGACTTCATCCGCAACCACGGCAAACCCTCTTCCGTGTTCTCCCGCTCTTGCAGCCTCAATAGCCGCATTTAACGCCAAAAGATTTGTCTGATCCGCAATATCCCTTATTACGTTAAGAACGCTTTTAACATCCTGGGTGTTTTCATTTAAATGTTTAACTTTTTCGGCAAGTTCCGCTTCTTTATGAGATACGTCCACTATTTTTTGTGTTAGATAGTCTATTTCTTTATTCGCTTCTTCAAGTTCAAGCTGAGTCGTTCTGATATCTTCCAGCGTTTCTGTAGCCGCTTCTTTTGATTCGCTCATGGTATTGGAAACATTATCGACTTCTTTATTGACTCTTTGAATAAGACTGCTTTCCGTTTCGACTTTTTTACCTACGTCGTGAGCCGTTTTTGCAAGATGAGAAGAGGTGTCCGCATTTTTATGACTGATTGATTTGGCTTCTACTACCGTATTTTTAATATTCTCAAGAAGCATATTTACGGCCTCGGCAATTTCCGTTATTTCATCTTTTACATTTGTAGGTATTCTATAATTCAGATTCAGACCTACATTTAGAATATGCCCTTTTAAAAACTCAATACGCTTAATAATAGTTATAAAATTCCAGATAACGAATATCATACCTATAATTGCGAATATAACCATTATCGTTTCTATAATCGTTACGTCTCTTTCAATTTCATGTCTTTTTTTAATAAGTGAGTTTTTATATTTGGTGTAATAAGTTACTATATCATCCAGAAATTTTTCAATGTGTTCAAGGTCTTTAAACGTTCCGTTAATAATCTGGTCACTGATTTTGGCGTTGATATTGTCATCTACTTTTGTAAGTATATTTAAATATTTCATAGACATTTTCTGAAGCTTTTTATAAACGGGAACTATTTTTTCTTTATAAAAAGCCTCTCTTTGGGATTTTGGCAGTTTTTCAAGCTCTTCTGCGAGTTTATGAAGTTTTTCATGAGGTTCTTTCATTTCTTTATATAATTTTGCAGCTTCAGGCATATTTATTTTTTTAAAATACTCCTCACTGTATTTATTCAGATATTTGCCTATTTTACACTTACTGCTTGAAGATGTAACTTTTTCATTTGCACCCATGGCTACATTAGCCACGTCCAGCAGCCAAAGATATTTATGCATCAAAGCTTCATAAGTCTGTTCGTGTATATCTCTGTCCATTCTCACATATTTTGTATTATACGTTTTTACTAAATTATGCAAATGTTCATGATATTTTCTGATTTTTTCCAGCTCCTGCTGAAGATACGGAGGCAGGTCGCTTTTATATTTTTTGATGAATTTGCCTAACGCACAGTTGTTAAAATTACTTGTTAAGTTTGCCGGTTTGTTTTGCAGATACGCCTTTTCAAACTGAGCCACAAACCTGATATGCGCGGTTCTTACTTTTTCCGTTGCGATTATTTTATTCTCAACCTCCGTCACTTTGCTGCTGACTTCTTCTATCGCTCTTTGAGAATAAAAATTTACAAAAATCAGCCCCCCGATACTGATTATAAGCAAAATAATAGAAATAACACTGCGTTTTTTAATACTCATTTTTCACCTTTCCCCTTTGTAATTTAATGATCTTTTTTGAATTATAGCCAATAAAAATAATTTAGTTAAGTAAAAATTACTGTTTTATTAAAATATTTTTAACGTATTCCGCACTTCCATGCCTTAACACTTTTCTTAAAAGTTTTGATTTTTCCTGAAATTTCTCCAGACTGCTGTTTTTATATTCATTTATCAGATCTTCAATATCAAAATCCTGCAGATATTCACTGTGAAACTCTCCAAGGCCTTCGCGTTCAAAAATTATATTCGCCAGCCCTACGTAATTAAGCTTAACAAACGTTTTGGCAATAATATACTCTATTTCACGGGCTTTATACATAAGAACGAAAGGAGTGCCTATAATCGCCGCTTCAAGTGTAGCCGTTCCGCTGCATATATACGCAAAATCGCTTTTCAACAGAGCCTTATGCGCATCGTTAACAATCTCAAAACCGCTGACATCCCCGTAAATCTCATTTATATTATTTTTATAAATTTCAGGCACGGCCAAAAGTTTGCCGCCCGGCAGATGCTTGATAAGCTCTCTGAATACCGGCATTAAAGA
Source organism: Nautilia abyssi (assembly GCF_055388085.1). NCBI lineage: Bacteria > Pseudomonadati > Campylobacterota > Epsilonproteobacteria > Nautiliales > Nautiliaceae > Nautilia > Nautilia abyssi. The sequence goes on from NZ_AP042376.1 coordinate 1,157,884, forward strand.
CTTTATTTCACTTTTTCTGCTGCCGGGTAAAAAAGCAATATTGCCGTATTTTTCACTGTCCCTGTATGATTTTATTTCATCAAGCAGAGGATTGCCCACATATATGCCGTCTTTCCATATTTCTCTTTCGAACGGAAAAATATACGCTTTAACGTCCACGTATCTGTTTACGTCTTTTATTCTGCCTTTTTTCCATGCCCAGACTTTAGGCAATATGTAATAAATAATCTCCTTATCGGGATGTTTTTGTTTTATTTTTTTGGCAAGTCTTAAATTAAAACTAGGCGCGTCAATCAAAAGCACCTTATCCGCTTCGCCGGCCATATCGCTTAATTTTTCTATAGTCTTTTTGGCAAGTCTGATTTTAGGAATTACATCCAAAAATCCCATCACGTTAAACTCGTTACCGTCTATTATAGGATTTCCAAGACTCTTATCGAAAACACCTTTTATTTCGAAACCATATCCATCTTTTTTCAAAGCATTGAGCACTTCTTTAAGATGTACATTTGCACTTGGCTCCAGAGCGCTTACAAGCAGCTTATTCAAATTCCACCTTTGACTGGTTAATTACTTTTTTTGATTTTCCGGCATCTCTTTTTTGAGCTTTTAATTTTTCATTTTTCACTTTTAACTTTGCACTTTTGCTTTCAATGACTTTTCCGTCTATTAAACAGCATCCGAAATTTGTCTGCATACACATCCTAAACCTCCCTTAATCTCTTTTCATCAGCATAAAGTATAAAACCTCTTACTTTTTTATCAGTCAGTTTCTCAGCCGCGGTTTTATATTTTTCAACCTGTGAAATATAACTGCTTTCGTCTTTAGGCCTTGCTGATTTGTAATCTATAATAACTACTTCCTCTTCGTTTTCAATCATCAGATCCATAATTCCCTCTTCGTTTCCAAACACAAAAGGAATTTCTTTGTATTTTCTGCCTTCGAATATTTCCAATTCTTTTTTACTCGTCTCATACAGGGCATATGCTTTTTCTACATCGGTATAAATTCCGTATTTGTTTAAGACCGCGTCGTAATCTTCCATTTCAAAAGCGTAATGCAGAGCAAGTCCGAAATATATGGCTCCAAAATCGTTCGGTTTGTATTCCGTTTCTTTTTTAACGTCCTGAAGACCGTGATGTCTGAGGGGCAGACTGAATCTGCTTTTTTCTTTTTTGGTTTCCGGCACAGTTTCCGTTTCGAATTTACCAATTTTTTGAGGACTCAGCGGACTTACAAAAGAAGATTTTTCTTTTTTTAATATAAAAAGGGAATTAACGGCTCTGGTGAAAGCTACATATTCGACGTTTTTTTTATCTCTGAATTCCAGACTTTTTTCTTTTTCCTTAATTTTTGCGTATTCATAATCAAGAATTTCCCTTCCGGCTATGTTGTATTTTATATCTTTTAAATCTATACCTTCATAATCAAACAGCAGATTGCTGCTTCTGTTATTGTCCCTGCCGATTTTTTCCATCACGATTACGTTTTCAAATTCCAGACCTTTGCTTTTATGCACCGTCATAACCGTAATACCGTCAAATTCGCTTAACGGAAGCTCTTCATCGTATTCGTCTATTCCGTATACGAAATCATACAGATCTTTGTATTTTAGTGAATGTTCAAGAAGTTTAAGGCTCGATTCGTCTATCAGATTATATTCAAACATCAGATCCCTGATCATTTCCGAAGGTTTTTTTACAGGAACGTAAAAAGGCTCGGACGTATAAGGTCTGCCTATGAGCGTTAAAAAATTAAGTTTGTATATTTCGGCCTTTTTGTTTTCAAGCGTATAAAAAGTGTATTTAAGTATATCTATCAGCGCTTTGGCAAACGGCTGGGAAGAAACTTTCGCCCTTGTGGCGGTGACCACTTCTTTATTAAATTTTTCCTTTATAAAATCGGCCACTTTTAGTATATCGTCGTTGGTGTATACCAAAACGGCAATATCCCTTTCCCTTACGCCGTTTTCAAATAAAAACTTCAAAGTGTCTTCAAGCCCTTCAAACAGATCTCCCTCTTTAACTTCTACATATCCGCCTTTTTTTTCCGCCTGCTGGTTTAAATTAAACAGTCTGTTTACAAATTCTACAATCACTTCTTTCGAACGGTAATTTTTAGGAAGTTCCACCTGCTGCATTCCGAAAGGTTTAAGCTGTTCGTAAACATAATCGAAAAGATCGCTGCTGCCTCCTCTGAATCTGTAAATAGCCTGCTTTGTGTCTCCAACATAAAAGAAACTTTTAAAATTCTTAACGCCCTCACCCGATTTAATCTCATCCACGAGAGGCTCGAATATTTTCCACTGCGTTATAGAAGTATCCTGAAATTCGTCAATCAAAATATGCTCTATCTTCGAATCAAGTCTGAAATACAAAAAATCGCGGTTAAGTTCGTCTTCAACCAAAAGTTCGTAAACCTTATGCTCAATATCTTTAAAATCAAGATAGTTTTCTTTTGATTTAACGCTGTTTTTTATTTCCAGATATTTTTTATACAGTGAAAAAAGAGAATTTAGAACATACCTTTCTTTTGAAATCAAAAGCTCTTTTATAAGTGAAACAAGCCTTTCAAATTCACCATCCATCCATTCTTCGTAGCATTTTTTAAAACCTCTGACTTTGGCAAGAGTCCCGTTTTCCAAAAAGCTCGGTATTGTTTTAACTTTGAGCATATCAAAAGGGTCTTTTTTAAAGAAATTGTTTATCTGTGTACATCCTTCGGTCGCCAGAATAAATTTCGATTTTATATCTTCAATCTCTTTTAAAAGATCTTTAATTCTCCATTCTCCATTCTCCATTCTCCATTCAGAAAGCTCTTTTTCTTTTTCATACAGCATTTCAAAAAGCTCGACTATGCTTTTTGATTTTTTATTTTCGATTTTGGCAAATTCTATAAGTGAATTAAATTCTTTATTATTCAGTTTTTCAATAAAAAGCTCAAAAATATTCTCCAAATTATCGCTTTTTATGTCAAAATCCGCATCCACTCCCGCGTAATAACCGAATTTTCTGATAATTTTCTGAATAAACGCGTCTATTGTAGTTATGTGTATATCGCTTGTAAGAAACTCTTTTAGAATAAAATCTTTTTTGTTTAAAATCTCTTTTTTGTCTATCCCTGACGTTTCGCTTAAAATTTCCAGCAAATCTTCATCGTTTTGTATAGAATTTAAAAATTTAATAACTCTCTCTTTCATTTCGTTCGCCGCTTTATTCGTAAACGTAACCGCCAGAATCGAGCTTGGGTTTACACCCCTGAAAAGAAGCGCAAGATACCTGAGAGCCAGCGAAAACGTCTTACCGCTTCCGGCTGACGCTTTAAGGGAGAGAAGTCTTTGCATAAAATGCCTTTTTTATATAATTTTACCTAAAAACCTTCAAATTAAAAACTCCAAATCATAAGTTAATTTTAAGTTTTTTGCGTTACTCTGTCAGTAAAAAGAAAGGGAGGGGAAAATTATGAGTGATATTTTAATTAAATTACAAAACAACATCGAAAAAAGCAATGTTAACGAACTTCAAAATATATTTTACGAAAATGCAAAAAAACTAATGAATGAATATGTTTTAGTAATCGAAGATAAAGAATTTGAACTAACGGAATTAGAATATTATTTTTATGATGAAAACAAACATCCTGACTGTTATGTTCACTTAAATGAAATGCAAAAAAAAACATGTGGAAAATTATACGTGCACAATAAAGGCAATTGGATAGGTGGAATAGATATTACATTTGGAAACGGCAAATATTATGGCGGTATTTTAATAAGAGGTATTAAATATAAGAATGAATTTATTTCAGGCCCTGCTAAAACTAGACAATTTTTTATTAAAACTTTTAAATTAAATGAAAAAATAAATTACAAACTATTACAAAAATTTTTTAATGATAAAAAAATATTGTTAAGGGAAAAAAAAGAACCAAAAAATAATTTTGATTGCTATGTTGATATAAGATTTAATAATGGTGTAATACATTACGAACAATTTCAAAAATTACTATATAGATTTATAAGAATAGATTATTTTTCAAATCCTACAGTATATAGAAAAATTCAATATAAAGAACAAATAAGAGCAATTTCTTATTTAATTTATGAAAAATATTTAGACAACTTTGATAAAGTTAATAAAAAAATAGAAACAATAAAACAAGACCAAAAATTACATAAAAATATTATAAACTTCAAAAAACACCTTACTTAATTCCCGCACCACCAAATCCTCAACAATGGTATTTTCAAGAACAAACTCCCTGTTTTTTTAGGACCGTTTCGAATTTTATATAAATCAGAAAGTCAGTTTTGTATTCCTGAGTTATTTTTATTTTTTATCAGTTTCATAAGTTTTATGTAAAAATTAACATTTTGCAACTCTTTTTCTGAAACCACAATATTATGATTCAAGCAATGTAATACTTCATTGATAAAAGTATGTAAATAGCTTTTATTTTGACTAAATTCAAATATCTCATTATCTAAATGATACAATGTCTGAGAATTTACATATAATCCGTCATCAAACAGTTCAAAAATATACAACTCTCTCCAAAAATATAATTTTTGTTGACAGTTATGTTTATAAACCATAAAACATTCATTATCTTTAACTTCAATAAAATCATCCATCCGTTTTTCCGATACAAAACTTCCTTCACATACACTATAACAATACCATTTGTCATTATAAAAAAACTGAAAATTCTCCAATGCCATTATATGCCCTTTTATCAAATCAATTTTATGAAAGTTTTTTATACCAAATCCTCAACGCTTATATTTTTGAGGATAAAATCCTTAATTTTTTCAAGCCCGGATTTAAGGGTTTCTTTTTGAATTTCAAGATGTTTCATTAAGGCTTTTCTTTTTGCATATGTACTTAAATCTATCTTTTTAAATTCAGCCAGACAATATTCATCTTTTGCTTTTAGATTTAATTGATCAATCAAAAGATTCATACCGCAAGGTTCTACAAATCCCACGTTATATTCATCCCGTACAAACGAATCGTAAGAGAGCGGTTTGGCAAATACGATTATGCTTTTATTCTCTTTACAAAGATGTGGAAGTAAAAGCAGATAATTTTTTACGGATTTATTCAAACTTTTTAAATCTTCATTAAGAAAATATCTCCATTTCATCTCAGGTGTCCCGAATGAAGAGTTTTGCAAAAACTCCTCACTAAAATCCAACGCAAGATAATGATTTGCTGTTTTATCCACTTTATCGATTACATCTTTTAATGATTCATATATTTTAAATACAAGTTTCGGATTTTCCGTATTTAAATTATCCGCAACCATATTTGTCAGACTTACAATATCACTAAGCATTTTTTCCCTTTATATTGAATTCAGCCATACTACATCATCACACATATAGTAAATATCCGAAAAATCAGCGAAACTCTCCACCCAACTCTTATCATCCAGATTTACAAAACCAAAACCTGTTTTTTCTATTTTTTCACAAAAATTTTTTTTGGCTTTTGATTCATCAAAATCAAGGATTATTTTGATTTTCAGTGATTTTTTATTAAAAACGAACATAATATTTGATTTAAGACACACAATTAATAAATCGTCAAACTCCGAATTTATAACTTTTTCGTGATTAACGGCTTTATTTAAAACCTCATCCATTTTTTTGTTCTGTATAAGAAAAAAGACGTTTTTTTGTTCTTTTATATATTCCAGCCATTCGTTATATTCATAAAAATGTTGAAATTTAACCGTTTTACCTTTAAAAGCAATTCTTTCATACCAGTTGTTTTTTATAAACTTAAAAATTTTCAATGCCGCTTTTTTGTATGAGTTGTTTCGCTTTTCATCTTTCCAAAACCTGTTTTCAAAAACCTTTTTTACCGTCAAATAAACCTGTTCTTCGGTTCTGTATTCATTATTTAACAGACTGTAAACAATATCTTTTACTTCACACTGATATTCATAAAAATCATAAGCACAGTTAAACGGATCGGTTTCATACAGTGTTTTATTTACAAAGACATACAGTGTCTTGTATTTTTCAGGATTTTTGACAATCAGTCCCGTTTCCCTTTCACTCTTAAAAAGCCCGTTTAAATCTTTATACATATCAATAAGTTTATAAATCTCTTCTTTTGTCAGAGAATATTTTTTCATTTTTCATCCATCAGATATTTTAATCCCATAGCACTGAAAAGCATTTTACTGCTGTTTGAGTTTTTGGGGCTTATTGCATATATTTCTACAAGCTGACTTTTTTGATTTTGAGACAAAATCGAACTGATGATTTCTTTCAAATCAATAGCCTCTTCACTTCCTCTTTTTATATAACAGTTTTCGTTTGAAAAAATATTTTTAATTTTTTCAATATTCACATTCGAAAAACGAACAAATAAAAAATCAGCAGTTTCTTCACTCTCCAAAACGGCTGTCATTTTATAGCATTCCACACCTTTTAATGGTTTTAACTTTTTAACGTATCCGCCAAAATCATCAGCCATTACTATGCAAAAATTTTCACCTCTGTTTATAATTTCTTTGATTAATTCAAAAGTTCTTACACTTATCATCCCAGTGGTTTTTTCTTCGATTATTTTATTATGTGTTTGATTAAACATATTCATCCTTTCAAAAGTGCCATTATGGCACTTTTATTTCATCCAGCTTATACAGTGTAAAGCTCCGCCGTCTTTGATTATATGAGGTATTTTTACCGGTTCGACTGTTTTGTCTTCAAAAATCGTTTCGATAAAATCGACAGTGTATTTATCCTCTTCCATTCCATATACAGGCATGAATATAATGTTGTCAATTTCTATAAAATTCAAATAAGCTCCCCATTCGTGTTTTCTTAAAAAACTTTCAGGATAAGTAATTTGAACAAAATCCAGATTATGTTTTTCGAGCGTTTTAAACAGTTTGTTTATATAACTTTCACTTTCAATTGAAATATCATTAACTAACAGCGTGTTATCATCTATAAACCTTAACATTCCGTCGGTATGCCCGTATATGTCATAAGGCTGTTTAGGAACGATTATAATTTCATCAACTTTTAAAAGTTCTTTCAGTTTTTCAATAAGTATGCTTTTGTCAATTTCAGGATTTTCCTTAAATATTTTATCCGTCATTAAAACTTTGTTTTTATGCTTCACAACATTTCCGCCGTCAATATTGATTTCACTGATTTTCGGATTTATATCAAGCTAATTATGAAGTGTAAACGGATCTGTTTTAAGATATTCATAATCTTTTAAATAGTCCGGCTCGTATCTAAACTGCACATACTCGTTTTCACTTACTTTAACAGGCATATAATCCCTGCACCAGATATCTTTTGTATTGTTAATAAATTCGTAAAATATACCGTGTTTTTCCAAAGCGTTTTTAATTGTTTCAAAATCCTCAGAAAACTTCTCTTCTATCAGACTTGAAAAATAAACTTTTTTCATCCTCTCTCCTTTTCTTTTTTGACAGTATCACACAAAATTTTTAATTTTTTCTTAAGCGGCTGATATATAAAAAACTATAAAATTTTTAATAAAAATATCTATTTGTTACAATTTCAAAAAGGCAGCATATGAAAGTGTTTGTGCGTTATTTTATAAAAGGCGTTTTTGCCATCTTACCGGTTGTTTTTACAATCTGGGTGGTTACTTACATTACCGGTATATTAATCCAGTTTATAAAAATTTTCTATTCAAAAATCAACAATCCTTTATACAGCATTATCCTTATAATCGCTACGGTTCTGCTTATCACATACATAGGATATATAATCACCAAAAAGCAAAAAAGCATAATTCTTTATATTACGGAAAATATTTTTTCAAAAGTCCCCGTTATCAAAAGCATATACAATTTTTTCAAAGAGCTTATTCATATGTTTACAAACGATAAAAATTACCTCGGAGTTGTTGAAGTTATGTTTGCAAACTACAAGACCTATGCGTTTTTGACAAAAGAGGAAAAAGAAAGATTCATTGCGTTCGTCCCAACCGCTCCAAACCCGACTTCGGGATATGTCATACTGCTTGACAAAGATAAAGAAGTTAAAGGTGAAATAATGACTCTGGGAGAATGGAAAAGAGTCGATACAGACGTAAAAGAGGCTCTTGGTAAAATAATTTCATTAGGTATAAAATAAGGAAGCGTTTTGGAATTGTGGTTAAAAAAAATATCGGAAAATTACGTTAATCTGCCGGAATTCAAAAGGCTTTACCACGGGCGGGGAGAAAATGAATATAAATTTCTCACAATAGACAGCATAGACAAAATTCTTTTTGTTCAGTTTTATGAGCGTTCGGATTTGGAAGAAAATATAACAGGCACCCTTAAAACCTTTATCCAAAACACCAGACATCATACAATAATCATAAAAAAACGCTATAACAACGAAACTTTTGCTGTTTTAGGCGAGATACCGGAAGAATATTTCGCAATTGAAAACGGTATAAAATTCAAACTCAATTTTTTTAATCAAAATATAGGCTATTTCGGAGATATGAAAAATTCACGCAAATTTATTGAAACAATCGCCAAAGATAATAAAATTCTCAATCTGTTTGCCTATACGTGCGGCTTTTCACTGTTTGCCAGAAGAGGAGGCGCCGAATACGTAGCAAACGTGGATATGAACAAATCGGTCCTTGCCACGGGCATGGCAAACCATCAGATAAACGGGCTTGATATTAAAAACATATCGTTTTGGCCGTATAACATCCTAAAAGCATTTCCGAAACTGAAAAGACAGGCACCTTACGACATAATCATAATAGACCCGCCCACACATCAAAAAGGAAGTTTCATAGCTTCTAAAGATTACATCAAAATCATAAAAAAACTGCCCGGACTTTCACATAAAAACACAACCCTCTTGGCATGTATCAATTCACCTAAGTTTTCAAAAGAGGAGCTTATCGAAATGATAGAATCCAACACCTCCTTTAAATTTCAAAACCGGATTAAAAACCCGGAAGAATACACAAATTCAACTCTAAAAAGCCTAGTGTTTAGTATTCAATAACTTCTATTACCTTATCTCCGTTTTCAAGAACCGTTTTGACCATTTCCTGAAATCTTTTTGGAAAAGATCTTTTATCTTCCTCGGTTGCATCAGGAGAAATAGCGCTTTTTAAAATCGCCATAGGATTTACTATTTTGCCGGGTCTGTAATTTACGCCTACGCTTCTTTTGGTATCAAGCCTGGTAAATTTTACGTCGCATTCAATATCGGCACCGTAAAACAGAAGATCACGTCTGTTAAATTTACCTGTAGGAACACCTCCGAATCCGTAATCCGTAGTAGCTCCCGTTATATTCGAAAGCACACATCCGACCACTCCGGCATTGTTTTGAGTGGGAGTTTTCTGTATTTCAACTTTTATTTCACCTCTTTTTGGATAGCCTTCCGGATACAGGGCTTTTAATCCGTATAAAGCCGTTAAATACGCACCTGCCACGGTTGCACAGCTGTGCCCGGCGGTTTTAACTACGTCTGCGTAAGAAAAATCTATTATTCCGTCATCATTTACACCTAAAAACTGAGCCAGTTCGTCATAGGTAATTATTTTTTCCACTTCATCAAAAAATTTTGGATATTTCATCTTTCTCTCCTTTTACTTACCGTTAAGTAAGTTTTTAATATAATAACATAATTAAAAGAAAAACTGGTATTTATTTGACATATGTTCATAAAAAGGTTATAATTTCAATCTAAAATTAATAAAAGGAATTAAATTGGATAGAACTCAAATCTATAAAGAAAAGAAAAAAATAGCTCTGTTTTCTGTTACGGTTAATGCCACCCTTGCTTTAATTAAAATTATAGGTGGTATGATATCTGGATCTGCTGCATTGACGGCCGACGGTATACATTCACTTTCAGACCTAGCGGCATCGTTCAGCGTATTGGCCGGAATTATAATTGCAAATAAAAAAGCAAAAGATTTTCCTATGGGACTTTACAAAGTGGAAAATCTTGTTGCGTTGATTTCGGCTTTTGCAATATTTTTCGCAGGTTATGAAATAGCCAGAGACGTGTTTTTCGGTGAACCTATGAAAATAACCAACCTGCCTGTAGCGGTTATAGCAATAGGTCTTACGGTTGTGATAACATTTTTGTATGCAAGATGGGAAAAGAAAAAAGCGATTGAACTTAATTCGCCTTCATTAATGGCGGATGCCGAACACGTAAAAAGTGACTTTTTTACCGCTCTTGTTGTTTTAGTAGGTGTTATAGGCCAGTATATGGGCTACCCGGTTATAGAAAAAATAGCGGTAGCGGTAGTCGTTTACTTTATTTTCCACAGCGGATGGGAAATTTTAGTTGATGCCATTAAAGTGCTTTTAGACGCATCAGTCGATCATGAAACGCTTGATGAAATCAGAAAAATACTTGAAAAAGAAGATATGATAGAGAAAATAAACGATATCAGGGGAAGAAACGCGGGAAGCTATAAATTTATCTATCTTGATATAGACGTAAAAACAGACTCAATTAAAGAAGCTCATGCATATGTGCATCAGCTGGAAGAAAAAATCAAACAGGCTATTCCTGAGGTGGAGAGAGTAATTACCCATTACGAATAATAAAAACTTATACCAAATTTGATTTTTCTCCCCCTTTTAACATATAATAGATAAAAAAGGGGGATTTATGAAAAAACTTCTGATATTAGGCACTTTAACACCGTTAATATTTGCTTCTCAGATTACTGTAGAAAAAGCCGTAAAAGACCAGTTTAATTCGGTAATAGCGCCTCAAATTATTAAAAATCTTAAAAATAATTCTTCTTATACCATAACTTTGCATTATGACCTTTCAAAAGGCACACAGTTGAAAATTACTGTTACAAAACCTGTAAAAAAAGGAGAATATTTAATTATACTTCATAAAAAAGGCGATTATAATATCGGATATAAATATTACACAAAATACATTTTTAAAACAAGCAAAATTAAAGTTACGGATTTTTTAAAAATGCTTAATATAAAAACAGCCGAAGATTTAGACAGATATTTTAAAAACAATGCTGAATTATTAATTAACTCATTAAACGAACTTGACCAAAAATATGCCGTTGAAGGACTTAAAAAAATAATTAAAAAAGGAAAATTAGACGATTTGAAAGCATTTTTAAAAGGTGTGCTTGCCGGAAAAGTTCCGGCCAGCTGTTCTTAACTACTGCATACTGCATGCACTAGGCGTGCCGTTTACGCCGTATACGGGCTGAATCATTTCATTTCCTGAAAGATCTTCAGCCAATACGTAATCAATAAACTCTATAACCTCTTTTGCCGCTTTTGCAAATCTTTTAGCGCTTTCGCTATCAGGCCTGTTTACAAGAATAGGTCTTCCGGCATCTCCGCCTTCTCTGATTTCAGGCTCAATCGGAATCTGAGCAAGCACTTTAGTGTCATATTCTTTTGCCAAAGTTGCGGCCGCGCCTTTTCCGAAAATATCATATTCGACACCGCAGTTAGGACATATAAACCCGCTCATATTTTCAATTACTCCCGCAATCGGAATATGCAGCTGTTTAAACATATCAAAACTTCTTTTTGCATCGTCCACCGCAACAGTCTGAGGAGTAGTAACAGCAACTCCCGCAGTCACAGGAACCTGCTGAGCCATAGTCATCTGCGCGTCACCCGTTCCCGGAGGCATATCTATAACCAATATATCAAGTTCGCCCCACTCTACATCTTCCATAAACTGCTGAAGCGCTTTTACAAGCATAGCGCCTCTCCACATAAGAGCTTTACCTTCAGGAAGCAAGTTTGCCATTGATATAAATTTAACACCGTAATTTTCAAAAGGTTTTACTTTATTACCTACAACTTCAGGTTTTCTGTCCTGCATTCCAAGCATTCTGGCTACATTAGGTCCATAAATATCACCGTCAAGGATACCTACTTTTTTACCTTCTTTTGCAAGTGCAAGAGCAAGGTTTACAGCAGTAGTAGTTTTACCCACTCCCCCTTTACCTGATGAAACCATTACGAAAGATTTTACTCCAGGCATTTTATTTACGCCTCTTGAGCTTGTTTCCCTTGGTTTTTTAGGTCTTATAATGTTTACACTTGCTTCAATGCCTTCGGCTTTTAATGTGTCGATTGTTGTATCGTTTAATTTTTGAGCGACCTCATCATCCGTTGAAGGGATTTGATATGTAATAATTGCCTGTTTGCCGTCTTCGCTGACTTCTACGTCTTTTAAAAAACCGAAATCCACCACAGATTTTTTAAATCCGGGATAAATTACGTTTTTGAGCATCTCTTTAATTTTTTCTTTCACTCTAACTCCTTAAGTTTTTTTGCTTTATAATACTTTTTTTTGTTTTTGTCAATAACCGATATCAATTATTTGCTTCAGCTTTCATTTTTGCTTCCGCTTCTTTTTTAAATTCATCCCAGTCAAAATTCTCCATAGCGTCCTGAGTTACCTTGTAACTGCAGAACTTCGGTCCGCACATAGAGCAGAATTCCGCTTCTTTAAAAACTTCCTGCGGAAGCGTTTCGTCATGGTATTCTTTTGCCCTTTCCGGGTCGAGTGCCAGTTCAAACTGTTTTTTCCAGTCAAATCTGTATCTTGCGTCGCTCATTTCATCGTCTTTATCTCTTGCACCAGGGATTTTCCTCGCGATATCCGCAGAATGGGCGGCAATTTTATATGCAAGCATACCTTCCCTTACGTCCTCTTCGTTCGGAAGTCCGAGGTGTTCTTTCGGTGTTACGTAGCAGAGCATACTAACTCCGTACCATGCGGCCATTGCAGCACCGATAGCACTTCCTATATGGTCATATCCCGCACCGATATCAAGTACAAGAGGACCCAATACGTAAAACGGCGCTTCATGACAGTATATCTGCTCTAACCTGACGTTTCTTTCTATTTCATTAATAGGAACGTGTCCAGGTCCTTCTATCATTACCTGAACGTCTTTATCCCAGGCTTTTAGAGTCAACTCTCCTAATGTTTTAAGCTCTTCAAGCTGCGCTTTGTCGCTTGCGTCATACAAACATCCAGGTCTAAGGCTGTCACCTAGTGAAAGCGATACGTCATATTCCCTGCATATATCCAAAATATCATCAAATATAGTATAAAAAGGATTTTCTTTATGGTGTTTAAGCATCCAGCTTGCCGTAAGACTTCCTCCGCGGCTCACTATTCCCATTTTTCTTTTTGCGATTTCAGGCATATGTCTTAATAAAAGCCCAGCATGGATTGTAAAATAGCTGACGCCCTGTTTAGCCTGTTTTTCAAGAACTCTTAAAATATCGTCGTATGTAAGTTCAAGAACATCTCCTATTTCATCAATTATCTGATACATAGGAACGGTTCCGATAGGAACCGGACTTGCCGCAATAATAGCCTCTCTTATTTCATCCATGTTTTTGGCTCCGGCACTCAGATCCATTACCGTATCGGCTCCGTATTTTACGGAAGTTTCAAGTTTTCTGACTTCTTCTTCGATATCACTCGCAAGAGCGCTTGCTCCTATGTTTGAGTTTACTTTTGTTCTGCTGACCCTTCCGATTGCCATCGGCTTTAAATGTTTATGATTTATATTTGCGGGAATTATCAGCCTTCCTCTGGCAACCTCGCTTCTGACAAGCTCTGGATCCAGGTTTTCTTCTTTTGCGACATATTCCATCTCTTCAGTAATAATGCCTTTTTTGGCATAATACATCTGAGTTCTGGTCGTATCTTTCATTCTTTTTTTAATCCATTCAGTCCTCATCTATGTCCTTTAAGATATATTTGCTCGGAATTTACCTAAAAAAGCTTAAAATTAGCTTAATTATTTAATAATTAACGTAAGTTTATCACCGTTATCCATTTCAAAATCAAATTCGTCTCCGCTGTTCCCTTCAACTTTAACCCAAAAAGTTATATGCGTATCAATTATTAAGTAAGATTACAAACACTTCTTCATTATTCACCTTACAAAGATTTTACAAATTGTAACATTTTTATGTATAATTTTGTAACACTTTTACCAAAGGAAACAGTTTGGATGTTACATTGATAGTTTTAAGCGCCGGAAATTCAACAAGATTTAATTATCCGGTAAAAAAACAGTGGCTGAGAATAAAAGACAAACCTTTATGGCTGTATGTCGCAGACAGGCTAAACGGCTTCTACAGTTTTAAAAACACGATAATAACCGCAAACAAAAACGATGTAAGACTTTACGAAAAACTTTGTGATTACACTATTATCGAAGGAGCGGGAGAAAGACAGTATTCCCTCAAAAACGCTCTTGCAAAAGTCTCTACGGAATATGTAATGGTTACGGATGTTGCCAGAGCCTGCATTCCTAAAAAAATAATTGAAAACCTGATACAAAATCCTGCAGACTGTACCGTTCCTTATCTAAAACCCGTAGATACAGTTGTTTACGCAGACTCAACAATAAACAGAGACGAAGTTAAACTGATACAGACTCCTCAGCTAAGCCGTACAGAAATTTTAAAAAAAGCCCTTAACACAGACAGACTTTTTACGGATGAAAGAGCGGCCGTTGAAGCTTTAGGCGGCAAAATAAAATATATCGAAGGCAGCGAAGAAAGCCGGAAAATAACGTATTTTAGGGATTTAAACCTGCCTTGTCTTAAATCTCCTTCACAAAACATATTACTCGGAAACGGTTACGACACACATTCATTTACGAAAAACAAAAAAATGATATTAGGCGGTATTGAAATCGAAGCGGATTACGGATTAAAAGCTCACAGCGACGGCGACGTCGTAATACATTCCCTAATCGATGCTCTTCTAGGAGCTGCCGGATTCGGGGATATAGGAGAGTTCTTCCCTGACACGGACGAAAAATACAAAGGAATATCAAGTATCAAACTTCTAGAGCATACTATCGACACTCTAACATACACCGGATATGAAATTATAAATGCCGACATTACAGTTATAGCCGAAAAACCCAAACTTAAAAATTACAAAACGGCCATACAGAGAAATTTAAGCCGTATATTAAACTCGCAGGTAAACGTTAAAGCCACAACAAACGAAAAAATGGGATTTGTGGGGAGGGGCGAAGGAATAGCCGTAATATCTACAGCAACATTAAAATATAAGGATTGGCATGAAGATTATAATAGTTGAAAACGAATTATATCTCGCACAGAGCATTCAAAACAATTTAAGTGAAAAACTGAATGCTAAATGTGAAATATTCGCTTCTTACGACGAAGCGATTGAAACGGACGGAGACGTATATATAGTTAATACAAATTTAAAAGGCAATATAGAAAAACTGATTGACGCAAAAAAAGAAACCATTATTATTCTTTTAGCTCCTTACGTAACTTATACTAGCGTTACTCAGCCTATCCAGATGGGTGCTGACGATTATCTACAAAAGCCTTTTTCCATAGAAGAGTTGATAAGAAAAATCGTTCATTTAAAAGAATATTATTCTTTAAAAAAACGCACTATGAAGATGGAAAATTTCATAGAGCACATTCTTGAAGATATCGAACTGGACGATACATACGATTTAAAATTTCCTCTTTTTATAAAAACAAATTATCCGAAAGCCGTTGATAAAATAATATTTGACTACGCTAAAGAAAACATGTGTGACATAAAGCTTATTGACATTCAAAACTTAAACGTCAAAGAATTAAAAAATAAAGACACCATTTACTATGCTAAAAAATTTTATGACAATCCGGAAATTATCAATACTCTCTCAAAATACAACTCCGTAATAGTAGTGCCTAAAGATTTTGAAAACAGCTATCCTCATTTTAATATGCTTGAAATAGAAATTTCCAAAAAAAGTTTCTTAAATGACGAAATACTCTCAATAGAAGACTACATAAAATTCATAATATTAAACCATCAGCACAAACTGCCTGATACTGAACTTAGCAAAAGACTTGGAATCAGCAGAAAAAGTTTATGGGAAAAAAGGAAAAAATATGGCATCTTTAAACAAAAATAGAATATTCATAGACAAAGAAGCATATATAACCCTGGCTATGGTTCAGGCCGGGCTGTTAAACCCTATAGACAAACTAATGAACCAGGAAGAGGCAAAAATAGCAGACACCCAAAAAAGATATAAAAACCAGGCTGTGCCGTTTTCATTTATATTGGCTCCTTCAGGCAGAAAAAATGAAGAAATACTAAAAACAAATCCCAAAAAAATAGAACTTTACTGTGAAAAACACAAAATCGGCGAAGTAGAAGTAGAAGAAATTTATAAAATAGACCCCCTAAAAAGAGTAGAAACGATATACGGAACAAAAGACGCAAAAAATTATCCTCAGGTTGCAAAAACATTAAAAAGACTTGGAAAGTATGCAATAGCCGGTGAATTTTGGGTTGAAGACACAGGTATTAAGAAAAAAATAGATTTTATAAAAGAAAAAGTGAAAAATCTCGATAACGTAGTCGGAATGACCATGCACGCCAAACCGATTCACAGGGTGCATGAAAAAATCATGAGAAGCGCTATTGAAAAAAACGACCTTTTAATCGTTTTTCTTATAAAAAACATGCAAAACGAAGAAGTGCCTTACGAACTCAGATATGAAGCTCTTTCCCATGTAGTGGACAACTATTTTCCAAAAGACAAAATAATAATTGTGCCGCTTTTAAACACATATATTTTCTCAGGCGTAAACGAAGCGATATTGGATGCAATGATCGCTAAAAACTTCGGTTGCAACAAATTCATTATGGGACAGACGCATAAAGGCTTAGGAATTCATTATGAAGCCAATCATTTAAAAAGCATATTCGACTCTATGGATTTAGATATCGAAATTGAAACAATCAACGAATATGTATACTGTGACCAGTGCAAAACCATTGTAAGCGTAAATTCATGTCCTCACGGGAGCCATCATCATATAAGTTATCACAGTGATTCTATATTTGAACTGTTAAAAACAGGCCTTATGCCTCCTACCATTTTAATGAGAAAAGAGATAAGCGCTAAATTTCTGGCAAAAATGTATCCTGACAGATTTGCCAATCTTCAAAAACTTTATTACGACATATCGCCTAATAAAGGCCTGATAGAAAAAAACAAAGAAGAAGACTTTTATATTTCTCTTATGAAACTGTATCAGACAAGTTCGCTTACGTAGTTGGATTGATAGTTGATGATTAATAGTTAATGGTTGATGGTTGATAGTTAAGGTTTAGAGAAAAAAATAAAAAACGGAGTATTGAAAATGGAAAATTACAGTAAATTCAACTGGTTTTTATTAACCGGATTTTTCAGCGGGCTATTACCAAAAGCACCTGGAACATGGGGCAGTATAGTTGCAGCTGTTCTGGCTTACGTAATAATAGTTTATTTTCCGAATCCCGTTTTAACGATATGGCTTTTGGCCGTATTTTTTTCCGTAGTCGGAATAAAACTTGTAAACGATTACGAAAGCAAAGGCGGTATTCACGACGACAAAAGAATAGTAATAGACGAATTTGCGGGTATGTTTATAGCGGTAGGTCTGTTTGGCAATTTAAAAGAAGATACTTTAATTAAAGTTTTACTGGCTTTTCTGGCTTTCAGACTTTTAGACATTTGGAAACCTTCGATAATAGGAAAAATAGATAAAAAAGCTCCTGGAGGAATAGGCGTTATGGGAGACGACATCCTGGCTGGAATATTCGGAGGCGTACTGGCAGGCATAGTTTATATGGGATATTTGAAATTAATTTAAACTTTTTGATGTATAATAAATAAAAAGGCCGAAAAATGAAAGCTTTCAATACGCTAAGCGCAGCAATGCTCGGAATAGGTTCAATGGTGGGGGCCGGAATATTCATTGTTATAGGACAGGCTGGGAGTATAGCCGGAAATATAGTCTGGCTCTCTTTCGTGCTCGGTGGAATTGCAGCCCTTCTTAGCGGGTATTCTCTTGCCAAACTTGCTTTAAGATATCCCAGCCGGGGAGGTATAATAGAATATCTTATACAGGAATACAAAGAAAGCTTTTTTTCCGGCGGATTAAGCATTATGTTTTATCTCGCACAGCTTATAGCCATTGCGGCTGTTGCCAAAAGCTTCGGAGAATACGGAGCAAGACTGTTCGGATTTTCTTCGCTGTTTGTCATAAATACGTTTGCACTTTCAATTGTGTTGATATTTATGTTTATTAATCTGATAGGAGCCAGTCTGGTGGCAAAATCTGAAAATCTGATTGTATCAATCAAACTTACCGTTTTAGTTCTTTTTACGATTGCCGCGCTTTTTACTATTAAACCAGAATATTTGAGTTTAAAAGATATGCCGCCTATTTCAAATATGTTCTTTGCAATAGGGCTTACATTTTTTGCATATCAGGGTTTCAGCGTTATTACAAATACGGTGGAAGACATGGAAAACCCTAAAAAAACAATGTTAAAAGCCATGATTTTGGCTATCGCAGTAGTTATGGTTTTATATGTGGCCACAAGCATAGCCGTTCTTGGAAACCTTCCTTTAAGTGAAGTTATTAAGGCAAAAGATTACGCTCTGGCAAAAGCTGCAGAGCCTATTTTTGGTTCAGTAGGATTTAAAATTATGGCTGTTACAGCCCTTATCGCCACTGCAAGCGCTATTAACGCCACCCTTTACTCGGTAACTGAAATCAGCTATACGCTTGCAAAAAAAGGTGACTTGCCTAAAATATATGAATATAATGTTTTTAATTCCACTGAAGGTCTTATTATAAGTACCGCTATTGTAGTGCCTTTAATTCTGTTTTTCAATCTTTCTCAAATAACCACCATAGCCGCGCTTAGCGTTCTAATTATCCAGGGGCTTGTTCATTTGGGGCATCTTTTTATAATAAAAAAGACTCAGGCAAACAAAATACTCGTTTTACTGGCGTGCCTGTCAATGTTCGGAATTGCAGTTACTACTATTATTTACAACTGTAAACAGGATATCAGAATCGTATATTATATGATAGCAGCGTTTATTATAAGCTTTATATTAGAACTTCTGCTAAGATTGTTCACAAAAAGAACTATTAAAAAACAAATTAAAAGTATTACTGAAGAATTAGGGAAAAAAAGAAATTAAGGAGTGGCTATAATGCCCATTGGGCATTGTTTAACACCTTTCATTTCGTCAGCATTGTCTATAAGCTGATAAAAATCCCCCGTTACAGGATTACCTTTTAAATTAATTCTGATTTCCGTAACATAACCTTTTTTACAAACCATCTGGAATTTTCTTACATTTCCTTTTCCGAATATCTGACCGAACGTCCATCTCATTCTTTTAAGACTTACAGTCTGACCCATATGCATTCTAAAAAACTGTAAAAGAAGAGTTTCGTTAAACTGCTGTGTAAATTTTATTGCTGTAATAAAATAAGTTTCGGCATCCGTACCGAAACATGTACCGTGTTTTTTCCACTCATGTTTTGCCAGGCCGTATTTTGCTCCAGGCATATATTTTTCAAGAATTTTCATAAACCTTTTAGAAAGTTTCATCGGTTTATAAGAACAGTATTCTTTATTTTTAGGCCATAACCCGTGCAGAGTAAAATGAGTAAGAGAATAATCACCCGGTTTTCTGTTAATACATACCGGTTTGTTCGGATAAGCTTTACAATATCCGTTCAGCCAGCTTACAGCAAGAATATTTTCATTTGATACCGCAAGAAGCATTAAAGGAAACATTAACGCCAACAAGATCTTTTTCATAACACACCTTTTATTAGATTTATTTTTTCAATATCGTCTCTTACGGTATATTCGATACCTTCAATACCGAATTCCCTGTTTTCGACGAATATTGAGTTTTGTTTGAGAATATACTCGATTTCTCTCGTTTTTTCATAATCAACACTAAAAGAATACTCAAAAATATCTTTATATTCAAGTAATTGTGCATTTTTTACAGCTAAATTCGCTGCATCACTGTATGCTTTTACAAGCCCTCCCACACCTAAAAGAATACCTCCGAAATATCTGACGGTTATAATACCCACATTTATCAGATCATTTCCCTGCAATACTTTAAGAGTCGGCCGTCCGCTGCTGCCTCTCGGCTCGCCGTCGTCGGAAGAACCTTCTACTATCTGATTGTATTCGTTAAGATATCTGAATGCGGTAACGTGGTGGTTTGCTTTAGGATGAAGTTTTTTAAGTTCTTCCAGTTTTTCTTCAAAAGAGGAAAAAGGAACAAGAAAAGAGTGAAATTTTGATTTTTTAACTTCCAGTGTAGCCGCTGAAAGAGCTTTAACGGTTTTCATTAATCAAAAAGTTTATTAATACTTTCGTTATACATAATTCTTCTGATAACTTCTGCAAAAAGCTTTGCAGTTGAAAGCACTTTTATTTTTTTACAGTTGCCTTTAAAAGGAATAGTATCGCTTATAACAAGCTCGTCAAGTACCGAATCTTTAATTCTGTCAATTGCCGGTCCGCTTAAAACACCGTGCGTAGCGTATGCCATTACAGAATTGGCTCCTTTAGCTTTAAGCGCCGCGGCAGCTTTAACCATAGTACCTGCAGTATCAACCATATCATCGATTAAAATAACGTCTTTGCCTTTAACATCGCCTATTATATTCATAACTTCGCTTACATTTGCTTTTTCTCTTCTTTTATCAACGATTACCATATCAAGCCCGAGTTTGCTGGCAAAATATCTGGCTCTTGCAACCCCTCCGATATCAGGACTTGCAATAATAGGATTTTTAAGATTTAATTCTTTAAAATAATCAAAAAATAGAATGCTTCCGTAAAGATTGTCAACAGGAATATCAAAAAATCCCTGAATCTGTCCCGCATGCAGGTCGATTGTCACAACCCTGTCGATTCCGGCTTTTTCCATCATGTTCGCTACAAGTTTTGCAGTAATCGGAACTCTCGGAGCCGCTTTTCTGTCCTGTCTTGCGTATCCGAAATAAGGCACGATTGCAGTAATGCTTTTCGCACTCGCTCTTCTCATTGCGTCCGTAATAATTAAAAGCTCCATTAAATTATCGTTTGCCGGTGCACAGGTAGGCTGAATAATAAAACAGTCAATTCCCCTGATACTTTCGCCTATCTGTACGTTAATCTCACCGTCGCTGAATCTGTTAACAGTAATTTTACTTAAAGGTCTGTCAAGATACTCCGCAATATCCGCCGCCACTTTAGGGTTCGCCGTACCGCTGAATAGTTTAAATTTCATTTTTCACGCTCCTTTGTTTTGTTAATGAAATAGTAACAAATTTACCTTAATTTTACATTGCCAACTTTTGGTTTTTCTCTTTAATTTTTCTCATTTTTCACTATAAATATTATCTTCCGCCTCTTATCCATCCGCCTCCGAGAAGTCTTTCACCCTCGTAAAACACACACGCCTGCCCTTTTGCAACACCTAAAACCGGTTCATAAAAGTTCACAACAGCTTTGCTTTTGCTTTCCATTTTCACAACAGCCGGCATTTTCGGTGCTCTGTATCTTATTTTGGCTTCACATTCAAATGTTTTTTCATCAATAAAAAGATTTACGCCTTTTAAAAACACCTGTTTTTTTTCAAGATCCTTTTTATCTCCGACAATAAGGGTATTGCTTTTGGCGTCTATGCCTATTACATACTGAGGCTTATGTGATTTAAAAAGTGTAAATCCTTTTCTCTGACCCACGGTATAATACGGATACCCTTTGTGGAGACCTATTTTATGGCCTCTTTTGTTTACAACTTTTCCTTTTCTTTCCGGATTAAAATGAAGTTTGAGTACATCCGTATAACTCGTATCTATAAAACATATATCCTGGGATTCTTTCTGGCTTGCAAATTCGTCAAGCCCAATTTCCGAAGCCAGCTTTTTGATTTCATCTTTTGTATATTCTCCTAAAGGAAACAGGATTTTAGGAAGAATCTCTTTTTTTATTCCGAAAAGAAAATAGCTCTGGTCTTTGCTTTCGTCTTTTGCCTGATATAAAAACTCTCCGTCGTTTCTGACATAATGGCCGGTAGCCGCCAAATCACACCCATATTTTTCTAAAAAATTCATAAAAATACCGAATTTTATTTTAATATTGCACATTGCACACGGATTTGGCGTAATACCGTTTTTGTAACTTTCAATAAAATATTCGTATACCTCTTTTTTAAATTCATCCTGAACGTCTTCAACGACATATTCAAAATTCAGCTTTTTTGAAAGTTTTTCTATTTTTGCAAGATTTTCGGAATGATTAACACCTTCATGCATTTTCATATATATACCTAAAACATCATATCCCTGCTCTTTTAAAAGATATACGCTCATTGCGCTGTCAACACCCCCGCTGACACCCACCAATACTTTTTTATTTTTTAATTTCTCATTCTTCATTATTTAAAAAACTCCTTCATAAAAAACGTAGAACAGTCTATATTTCCAAAAGCACTGTCAAGTCTTTGAAACAGTTTAGGCTCTTTTTCTTCCATATCTTTAAGCCACTGTTTGATTTCATTTCTTACATAAGGCGTTTTAGCCTGATCGGCTTCGTTAAATGCTAGACAGCTTGATTCTCCGTCTATTATAGGAAAATCGTTTCGATCACTCATATACTGTATCCATTTTTCCCTAACCTTTATTAAAGGCCTTATAACTTCTATTTCGTTGTAGGCTTTGTATTTAGGAGGCATAGAGCGCATCATTCCGTTATAAAACATACTCATAAAGAAAGTTTCCACCGCATCGTCGAAATGATGCCCGAGCGCTATTTTATTGTATCCGAGCTCCAACGCTTTGGTATAAAGAGCACCTCTTCTCATTCTGGCGCAAAATCCGCATGCACTGCTCCCGGGACGTTTCTTTTCTTCCAAAATTTCAAGTATCGGTGTTTGATATATAATATATTCTATTCCGAATTCTTTACAGTGTTTAACTAAAGGAGAATAATCTATTCCGGTTCCCGCATCTATAGTAACGGCTAAAAGATCAAATTTAAAAGGGGCGATTAGCTGCATTCTTTTAAGAACATGAAGTAAAACGAAACTGTCTTTACCGCCGCTGAAAGCGACCATTACACGGTCGCCTTCTTTTATCAGATCAAACTCTCCGTTCGCACGCCCGGCAAATTTAGTGACTTTTTTTGAAAAATATATATCTTTTATAGGGTTTTTCATTTTCTCTTTATTTTTTTCCTTTTCCAACAATTACTCTTTAGTCTTTTTAATTTATTTTATAAGCTGTCCGTCACTGTAAAGCTGTCCTTTTTTATATTCAAGATTTAACACAACCTTTCCGTTTTTTTTCTTAGCCAAAGCAAATAAAAATGCGCTTCTTGGAACCATATTCATAATCAGATTCGCTATTTGAGGAGTTGTAGTCAAATCAAGTTTTATATCTACAAAATCAATATTTTTGCTGTTAACTTTCGCTCTAAAGTTTTTAGTTGGTAAAAATTTAATATTAAGCCCTAAATTGTATCCGCCCAAGTCTCTTTGCATAACTTTTGCGTCTTTTAGGCTGCTGTTAACATTTATATTGAAACCTTTTTCAAAAATTTTATCCAGATATTGTTCCTGTTCGTCTTTAGGAGCTTTTGCCAGCTGCTCAAGAATTTTTGTTTCAATACCGTTAATCTGGGCTTTTACATCAAATTTCTGGGCATTTGCCATATTCGGAACATCCAGACTGTCAAATCCTAATGAAGAATGTACGGTAACTTCTTTTGAAAGCAGCGTTTTGGTTGTTGAATAAACGTTCTGAACCTGAAGTTTAAATCTGTTTATATTCACATCGACATCGAAATTCGTTTTTGAATAAGTGCTTTTTTCATTGCCTTCGAAATGGTTTTTGAAATTTTTAATTTCAAAATATCCTTTTTTGTCTTTTATATATATTTCTTTTATATTCAGACTGTTTTTAATCAGTTTTCCGTTTTTAAACGTTCCTTTTATATTTTTGATACCTATATCCGCTTTGTCTTTTATGACGATATCATCGAATTTATATGCATAATCCCTGAAATTAGGCGTTGTGACGACAAATTTAATATATTTTTGCAAGAAAGGGTTTATTTTGCTTTCAAGATTTTTATACTGGTCGCTTAAAACGACTTGATCCAGTTTTCCAAGAAACAGTACATTCGTTACCGGCAGGTTTTTGAATTTTGTTTCGATATGCAGTTTTATCTCTTTTATTACTCCGTTGTCGTTTAAAAGTTTTGAAGGTATGCTTACTTCTAGAACTTTGTCTGTTTGAAGATAAGTACTTTTGTCTTTTACCACATTAATGCTTATGCCCTTCGATCTTAAATCATTAAGCATCTGGTTGTATCTTGAATTCATAAGTTTGCCGAATATAAACGGAGTCGCCGCTATCAATACGGCAAACGTTATGAACATTACTATTAATTTATTTTTATTCATTTAATTTCCTTTAACATATTTACTAAAAATTTTGCACTGACTTTGCTCGATTCTTCCAAAAATTCATCAAAATCCACACCCGCACCTTCTTCAGCGGTATCGCTGATGGCTCTTAGCATAAAAAACGGCACCTGTTCGTTCCAGCATACACACCCTACGGCACCGCCTTCCATTTCAATTGCACTTGCCCCGAATACTTCTTTTATCCACTCTTTTTTTTCTTTTGAATGGATAAACTGATCGCCGCTTGCGATAATTCCCGTTTTGAGTTTTATACCCATCTCATCCGCAACTTTTTTAGCAAGATTTATCAGATTTACATTACAGTCAAAATATATTTCACTCTCAGGTATAAATCCGTGCTTATATCCGAATACCGTAAGATCAACGTCATGCTGACACACATGCGTTGCTGTTATAAGATCTCCTATTTTCAAATCCTCGTCTATACCTCCGGCGACGCCGCTGAAAAGCAAAACGTCTACTCCGAACTTTTCTATCATCACAGTTGCCGTAATCGAAGCGTTCACTTTGCCTATTTTACTATATGCCAATACAATATTTTTACCGTTAAATTCCGCAATATAATAAGTATTGTTTGCGTGCTCTTTTTTTTCTTTAATATGCATATACTCCAAAATAGGCTCAAGCTCCTCAACCATTGCGCACATTATTCCAATCATCAGCTTTTCCTTAAAAAATATTTTTGCGTAACTGTCAGGCTATGGTTAAGCTCGCATTCTATTATCTGTTCTTCAAAATAATCAGCTTTTATTTCAACCTCTCCTTTAGGATTGACAACCCTGCTTCCTCCCCAGAATCCCAAACCGTCTTCAAAACCTACCCTGTTGCAAAAAACGATATAAGCACCGCTTAGTATAGCCATTGACTTTAAAAGAGCGTCCCACTGCTCCTCTATCAACAGCTTACCCTCACTAAATTCTCTTGCGGGAGAAGCGGCTATTACGATAATCAAATCAGGCTTGTGTTCCGATACGAAATCCATAGCGTCTCCGCTAAATACATCTTCACAAACAAACATAGCAGTTTTACCGGCTTTAGAGTCAAATACGCTAAAACTTTCCCCGGAAAAAAAGAATCTCCCTTCTTCAAAAACTCCGTAAGTAGGAAGATGCACTTTATTGTGAATATGTAAATCTTTGCCTAAATATAAAGCGCTGTTGAATATTTTTCCGTCTTTTTTTATAGCCGCGCCTAAAACCACATCTTTATCAAACTTTAAATTTTTAAAATAATCCAAACTGAAAGAATCTTCCAATAAAGCGTCTTTTATTTTATATCCGTTCATTGAAAGTTCCGGAAAAACGACAAGATCGGCATCTGTTCCGGAGATATACTCCAGATGTTTTTCCAGATTTTCCGGAGACAGTTTCGGAGCTATCTGTGCAAGAGCTATTTTCATATTTTTTCCCTGAATGTTAATTTAATTACTTAATGAACCGATTACTTTTTCCAAACTCGCCATGTCAGTTATCGGAAGAGTCTTTTTCTTTGTGATTTTTCTGTTTATACCCATTAACACTTTACCTCCGAATTCTACAAACACGCCGGCGTCATTTTCATAATTTTTAATTGACTGTTTATACAATACCGGTTTTGTAAGCTGTACAGGAAGTACTTCAAGAGCTTCAGCTTTTGTATTATACGCTTTAGCCGTTACATTGCTTACTACGTCTTTAAATTTATCTTTCAGCGCTTCCGCCAAAAGCTCTTTTAAAGGAGCGCTCGCACTCTCAAGTAAAGGACAGTGACTCGCCACGCTCATATTTAAAAGCATTGCTCTTTTTGCGCCTTTTTCTTTTAGTACAGGTTCAAGTTTTTCCAAATCTTCTCTTATTCCGGCTAATACTAGCTGACCGTCACTGTTGTAATTTGCAGGCCAGACTTGAAGATTGGATTCTTTACATATATTTTCTATTGTTTCGTCATCCAGACCCAATACAACCATCATAGAACCGACTTTATCCCTGAAAGCCGCATTCATAAGCTTACCTCTTTCATGTACAAGCTTTACAGCATCTGCTAAATCAATCGCACCGGCAGAATAAAGCGCGCTAAATTCCCCTAAAGAATGTCCTAAAGAAAACGCATAATCAAAATCTGCGCTGTTTTTAAACAATTCGTATGCTATTGCGGAATACATTAAAATTGCAGGCTGAGTATATTCGGTTTTATTTAAATCTTCGTTTTCTTCAAACATGAGTTTTTTAAAATCAATTTTTACCGAATCGCTTGCAAGTTCAAACATCTCTTTTGCAACTGCCGAATTTTCATAAAAATCTTTACCCATTCCGACAAACTGGCTTCCCTGTCCCGGAAACAATAAACCTATTTTCATTATCACCCTTTTTTACTAAAATTATATCATATAGGATAGAAATGGTTTTAATTTTAAAATATATAAACATAAAATCATAATTAAGTGCCGATATCAAACTAAATAAACAGATTATAAAAATTAAGATAATGGAAGAATAAGATACTTAGCGCCAGACACCAATATAAAACAAAAAAAGAAAAAAGAGAGGGATTAGTGGCATCCGCATCCTGTACCGCATCCGCATCCCTGACCTTGCTCTCCACCTGCAAGCTCTTCTAATGTTGCATCTCTTTTGCTGACAACTTTAACATCAAATGTTAAATCTTCACCTGCTAGAGGATGATTATAATCGATAGTTACGTTTTTATCGTCAAAATCTACAACAGTTACTGCAATAGTCTGTCCGTCAGGAGATTGTCCGTAAAGAGTCATTCCTTTTTGTAAATCAATCCCTTCGAACTGTTCTTTAGGAAGAGTCTCAACCCACTCTTCATTTCTCTGACCGTAAGCTTCGTCTGCTTTTACAGTTACAGTTTTTTCTTCTCCTACTTCCATACCTTCAACTTCTTTTTCAAGTCCCGGGATAATTTGGTTTTGTCCTGCTATAAATTCAAGAGGAGCCTGTCCTTTATTAGAGTCAACTACTTCACCTTTTGAGTTCTTAACCGTATATTCAATTCCGTATACTTTTGCCATTGTAATCCTTTAAAATTTTACGCAGTATAACATAATCTTATAATTTTTCCAACTCTTTTTTAGCTAAAGCCGCATATTTTGATTTAGGAAAATCCAAAACAAGCTTTTTAAATGTAAGTTTGGCGTTTTTGGTCTGTTTAAGTTTTAAGAATGATATTCCCGTATGATATAACAGTCTGTCAGTAAATGATGTTTTCTTCGGATAAAGTGAAATGCTTTTTTTATAATATGCCAAAGCTTCTTTATAATGTCCCTGTTTATAGGCTATTTCACCTAAATAATAAGACGAAGTGGCAGGCAGATGTCTTTTTTGAAGTGAGTATAAAAACAGATCTTTTGCTTTATTCAGTTCACCTTTAAAGTAAAGTTTTTTTGCTTTTTCGAAAGCTTCTTTAGGATTCAACTGTTTAGTCTGCTGATTTAATTTTTTCAGCTGGTCTAGAATAACCTGTATGGAATTGCTTAAATTTTGAAAATTTTCATTTTGTATTTTTGTAATTTCTTCAATCGTTTTTTTTATAGCTTTATTCTGCTCTTCCAGATTAGAAACTCTCTGCTCTAAATCTGAAATTTTATTTTTCATATCTGTTAAATTGGTATCGTTCAATTCTTTTTTAATATTTTCTATAGAAAGTTTAGCTGCATCTATTTCACTTAGTATGGTATTAAAAGATGAAAGTTTATTGCTCAAATCTGAAATAGTCTGATCGTATTCCACAAATTTCTGTGCAAGCTTAGATTTAAAATTTTCAAGTTCAGTTTTTAAACTGCTGATTAATTTGCTGTTTTTTTGAATGTTCTTTTTATTTTGAAGTATTGCTTTTTCCTGAGGTGTAAGCCCGTAAGGATTTGGAGAGTTTAAATTACCTGCGCCAAATGGATTGACATCGGCTAATAACAATACCGGGATAAGAAAAAAAAGTTTTTTCATACAATTCCTTTTTTAAGGAATTGTACACTATTTATGGAAGATATGTAAAATTATCTCTTCTGTTTTTTCTCCAGCACCATTTAGCATGTGCGGTACATACAGGATTTAATTCCCCATAACTGATAATTGTAAGTTTTTTAGGGTCTACACCTAATTTGATTAAAGCGTTTTTAACAGAGTTGGCTCTTTTTAAACCTAAAGCATAGTTGTATTCTTCTGTACCCCACTCGTCACAGTTACCTTCAATTCTTACAGTGTAATTTGCAGGATTGCTTTTAATAAGTTTTGCAAGTTCTTCAACTTTCGGCCATTGGTCAGGTCTGATATTGTATTTGTCAAAGTCAAAATAAACAACAATATTAGCAAGTTTTTTAGCAAATTTTTGATTTGCTGTTACTGTTATTTTAGTACCTTCGCCTATAGTCTGTTCTTCAACGTTTGCATTTTGAGTATTTACAGTTTCATTGCCGGTTGCAGTTGCACTGTTTTGGTTTGCATTCTGAGTGTTAGCTGTTTGAGCAGTCTGTTCAGTTTGAGTTGCATTTTCAAGATTCGGCTGCTTTGAACATCCTGTGATCATGAGTAACGCTGCTACTCCTGTTGCGATTAGTAATTTTTTCTTCATTTCTTCTCCTTTATTTTACCAATCAAACGATTGTAATATTTTTGGCAGTGGATAATAAAAAACTTTGTTTTCATTTAATCGTATTATACCAATTTTTGAATAAAAATTTTCTCTTTTTATAAACATTATAGAATTTCCATCTACAGAAAAATTAGGAAAACTGTTTTGTCCTTTAAAAGTAAGTCTTTTTAAAGAATCATCCTGTTTATTAATCAAAAACAGGTTAAACGTATTTTTTGAAAACGCATTGCTGGTTTCTCTTGTACTTATTACAAGATAATTTTTATATGCATCTACACCTACCTGGTTTTTACCGTGATAAAGCACCCTTTGTACTATTCCGTTATCAAGGTTTTTGCTAAACACCATAGGCATTCCGTATCTGTCGGAAACAAATACTATTTTATCTTTGCCCCAAAACTTTCCGTTTACGTCTATTCCGTTATAATTAGTTAGCTTCGTAAGTTTTTTTGTGGCGATATCATATTCATATACATCAGGCTGCCCTTCAGGTGCAAGAGTCAGCAGCAGCTTATCTCCCTTTACATCAGAAACAATGAGCATTCCCTGGGAAGTCAGTATTTTTTCTCTTTTTCCCGTTCTTAAATTAAGTCTGTATAAAGTCGGAAGTCTACCGAGTTTTGTATAATAAATCACATTCTGCTTAACGTCCGCCCATTTAGGGAAAATATTAAGCCCTCCGCTGATTATTCTTTTTTTATATGAAAGAGTGTAATCCGCAAGATAAATATTTGCCTGTTTAGGTGCCACAAGCATAGAATAAATAACTTTTCTGATTAAAAACTTAGCATGAGGCAGTCCAAAATATTCATTAATATCATAAACAGCTTTATGAACTAAAAACGGAAAATAGGCGTAACTGTTTGATTTATATATTTTTTCTACTTTAAGAGCATTCTTTTCATAATATTTTACTTTTAACGTCTTGTTTTGATAAGTGAAATCAAATCTGTATGTAGCGTTATTGTCTTGATTGATCACATAATTAAAATGATCAAGAACCGTTAAATCCATTTTTAAAATTTTTAAAACGTTTTTATCGCCCGTATATGTAATTTCTATTTTCGGTTTTTCGTTAAAATACTTTGTTATTACTAATTCGTTCGCAAAAACACTAATTGTCAACAAAATACTTAGTATAATTTTTTTAATCATTGCTTACCTTTGATTGGAATAATACTGTTATATTAAAATTTTTATCAAACTTTACTTTTTTTATTTCATTTATCAGCATTGTCTGTTTTGAAACAGGCAGATTGCTGTCTAATATATTAACTTCTACATTCCCGTTCATAGACTGTATGTTAATTTTAGCATATTCGCTGGGAATTGTAGAAATATCATACCATATTGAATAAAGCTTTTGTGAAATAATGTCGTTTATTTCGTCTTTAGTCAATTTTTTACCGCTGTTCTGCACAAAATTAACTTCAACACTAATTTTTTTAATTTTTTTAAGATTTCTTTCTATTCCTCTAAATCTGCTCATATCTAGCTGCTTTTTCTGAACTATTTTTTTAGTTTCAACATTATAATCCACATTTTTAAATATATCATTAAATCCTATGTCCTGCCCCCCGTGGGTCATGTTAGTTTTAGAGCCTGATTTTTTAACTTTTTTAGGTGTTTTCTTTATTTTAGAAACAATTTTTTTCTTTATTTTTTTTGACTGTTTTTTAGCGTTGGAGTTAATTTTTGCCTTTTTGGCAATTATTGCAGTATGTATATAAACTTTTTTTTCCGGCTTAGGTTTTGGAAAAAGAAAAAAGAGAAAAAAAATAACTATCAGTCCGTAAACGATTACGGTCAGAATAAAAGAAACAGCTATTTTCATCTAGTTAACAGCCCTATTTGAGTAAATCCTGTTTTTACCACCGCTGCGTAAACTTTCATAAAAGTTTTATATTTAATGTTTTTGTCCGCTGCAATATAAACAAGAGAATTTTTATTGAAATTACCGTATTTAAGATTGAATTCCTCTAAAAAATTTTTAAGTGGAATTTCTTCTTTATTTACCTTTACTATACCTTTTGCATTTATGGTAATTGTAATTGTCGGTTTTTTTGCAGCAGGTGTAGTTTCGCTGCCTTTTGGCAGATTAACTGTTTTTTCCTGATAAGTGCTTACCGTCACCGATACCATAAGTATAGCAAGCAGTACTAGCATAATATCTACAAAAGGAGTAATATTTAATTCTGGCTTTTTCATTTGCTTAAATAAAAATCCTTTTGCATTGTTAATACACTTATCAAATCTTCAACTTTTTTGCTTAGTATCTGATGAAACGAATACGCGGGCACCGCTACTATAATACCTACAGCAGTTGCTACTAAAGCATCCGCTATTGCAGGAGCAATCATATTAATAGTAGTCACGCTCTGCATAGAAGAAAACGCAGTTAGTATTCCTATAACTGTTCCAAACAGACCTATAAACGGTGCTGTGGATGCAACTATACCTAAAAACGTTATTCCGCTCTCAGCGCTGCTTTTTGCAGCTTGTATACATGCGTCAAATGTAAGTGAGTTTATGTTTTCAGTTTTATCTATACATCTTTTAAGTGATGAAACACCTGAAATGTTTCCGCTCATAAGTAAAGCATTTAATGATTCTTTTTCTTTTTTTATCCAAGAAGACAATCCTATAAATTTGTAGAAAAATATGAAGAATACAAAAAATAGATAAATCCCAAGCCACCCTAAAACAACAATGTTTATAGGGTTGCTTAAGATTTTAGATATTTCTGGCAGCACTTTCTATCTTTGCCTCAACAGATGCAACAAGAACATCGCTGTTTGCCGCATCACGAATAAGTTTTTTAGCTTTCTCTATCGCTTCTGCAATATCTCCGGCTTTTTCACCTGAAACAGGCTGGGCGCCGTCTACTAATACGTTTACGTGATCAGGCGTAACTTCTACGTAACCTGTATTAATAGCAATAATTTCTTCACTGCCGTCTTCTTTTTTAACAGTAATTACTCCCGGCTGTAAAGTAGTCATTAAAGGTGCGTGTCCTTCAAGGACACCAAATTCACCTTCAATTCCCGGAAAATATGCTTCTTTTATTTCACCCTCGTATATTCTTCCAAGAGGTGTAACAATATCAAGTTTCATTTGCTTCCTTTAGCTTTGAGCCTTCATTTTTTCAGCTTTTTCTTTAGCTTCGTCTAAATCACCTACCATGTAGAATGCATTTTCCGGTAAGTCGTCAACTTTACCTTCAAGAATTTCTTTAAATCCTGCAATTGTTTTATTAAGTTCTACATATCTTCCGTCTGCTCCGGTAAACACTTTTGCAACGAAGAACGGTTGTGATAAGAATTTCTCAATTTTTCTTGCTCTTGCAACAGTTAACTTATCTTCTTCGCTAAGTTCGTCCATACCAAGGATCGCAATAATATCTTGTAAATCTTTATATTTTTGTAATACTTCCTGAACACCCCTTGCTACTTTGTAGTGCTCTTCACCTACGATTTGAGGATCAAGAATTCTACTTGTTGAATCAAGCGGGTCAACTGCCGGGTAAATACCTTTTTCAGCAATTTTTCTGTTAAGTACTGTTGTTGAATCCAAGTGTGCGAATACGCTTGCCGGTGCCGGGTCAGTCAAGTCGTCAGCCGGTACGTAAACAGCCTGGATAGACGTAATACTTCCTTTTTTAGTAGAAGTAATTCTTTCTTGTAATTTACCCATTTCAGTAGCAAGTGTAGGCTGATAACCAACCGCACTTGGAATTCTTCCAAGAAGCGCTGACATTTCCGCACCCGCCTGAGCAAATCTGAATATGTTGTCGATGAACATAAGTACGTCTCTTCCTTCTTCGTCCCTGAAGTATTCAGCCATTGTAAGACCTGTCATCGCAACTCTGTTTCTACATCCCGGAGGTTCGTTCATCTGACCGTAGCACAGTGCAACTTTGTCAAGAACCCCTGATTCTTTCATTTCATGGTAAAGGTCGTTACCTTCTCTTGTTCTTTCACCAACCCCTGCAAATACAGAGTAACCGCTGTGTTTATATGCAACGTTGTGGATAAGTTCCATAATAATAACCGTTTTACCAACTCCGGCACCACCGAATAGACCAGTTTTACCACCTTTCATGTAAGGACATAGAAGGTCTACAACTTTAATACCGGTTTCGAATACTTCCATTTTAGTTGACTGCTCTTCAAACGGAGGAGCGTCTCTATGGATTGACCATCTCGGTGTATCAGCAGGAACTTCTTCACCGCCGTCAATTACGTCACCTGTTACGTTGAAAATTCTACCAAGAACAGCTTCACCGACAGGTACTTTAATAGGAGCGCCAGTAGCTACTACTTTTTCTCCTCTTGTAAGACCGTCAGTCAAATCCATTGCAATTGTTCTAACGATATGATCACCGATTTGTGCAGCAACCTCTAATACAACTTTTTTCTTCTCACCATTTGCTTCAAATTCCACATAAAGCGCTTCGTTTATCGCCGGAATATCTCCTTCAAATTCTACGTCAACTACAGGACCTAAAATTTGTAATACTTTACCTTCCATTTTACTCCTTTACTTTTTCATTGCTTCTATTGCAGTAACGATTTCGATAAGTTCTCTTGTTACAGCTTCTTGTCTTGCTTTGTTAAATTCCAGTGTCAACTGATGTACCATTTCTTTTGCGTTGTTAGTCGCAGCATCCATTGCCTGCATTCTCGCACTGTGCTCTGCTGCTAATGAATCTAAAAGCGCATAATAAAGTGAATACTCAATATATTTTTTAACTAAAGTTTCCAAAATTGTTTCATAATCGTTATCAGGTTCAACTTCTAAAAAGTCTTGAGAATCATTAACATCCACTTCAATCGGTAAAAGTTCTTTTACATAAACCTGCTGTGTAAGTTTATTTACATAACCGTTGTGTATTGTAATAATATTATCGATTTCTTCGTTTACGAAATCTTGATAACTCTGTTCAATCAGCTCAGCTGCTTTTTCGTAATTAGGCTGAGCGCTTAGTCCAACAATTTCTTCATACATTTCAATGCCGACGAATTTGAAATATTCTATCGCTTTTTTACCGATTACTTTAAGTCTTATTTTAACTTTTTTTTCTTTAAGCTCTTCAATTAATGCAATCGTTTTTTTAATTGTCTGAATATTGAATCCACCGCACAGACCTTTATCAGCTGTAATTACAAGCACGTCTACTTTTTCAACATTATCTATTTTAGCAAATGCTCTTAACTCAATAGAGTCTTTAACGCTTGCAAGTTTTGCTGAGATCTCATGCATAACTTCATCAATTTTTTTAGCATATTCTCTAGAGCGAAGAATTGCTTCTTCCGCTCTTTTAAGTTTAGCGGTAGAAACAAGTTTCATCGCCCTTGTTGTTTTTTGAGTGTTTTTAACACTGCTTATTTTTTGTTTTAGCTCTTTTAAAGTTGCCATTTATTATCCTTCGAACCCAGCCTTAAACTCTTCTAATGCTTTTTTAAGTAGTTCTTCAGTTTCATCGTCTAGTTTTTTCTTAGTTCTGATGCTTTCAAAAATCTGTGGATATTTAGTTTCGATGAACGGATATAACTCATCTTCAAATCTTCTGATTGATTTAGTATCGATATCATCTAAATATCCTCTTGTACCAGCGTAAATAATTACAACTTGTTTTTCAACTGGCAGCGGTGAATATGCCGGCTGTTTTAGAATTTCAACAAGTCTTTCACCTCTTTCAAGCTGTTTTCTACTTGCTTCATCAAGGTCACTTGCAAATTGTGAGAATGCTTCAAGCTCTCTGAACTGCGCAAGGTCAAGTCTTAAGTTTCCGGCAACTTGTTTCATTGCTTTAATCTGAGCGGCACCACCAACCCTTGATACTGAAAGACCAACGTTAATCGCAGGTCTGATACCTTTGTTGAAAAGGTTAGTTTCAAGGAAAATCTGACCGTCAGTAATTGAAATTACGTTTGTCGGAATATAAGCAGCAACGTCACCACCTTTAGTTTCGATAATTGGTAAAGCTGTTAAACTTCCCGCACCAAGCTCATCGTTAAGTTTAGCTGCTCTTTCAAGTAATCTACTGTGTAGGTAGAATACGTCACCTGGATATGCTTCCCTTCCCGGAGGTCTTCTTAGAAGTAATGACATTTCTCTGTACGCATCTGCGTGTTTAGATAAATCATCGTAAACGATAAGAGCATGTCTTCCGTTATCTCTGAAATATTCACCCATTGTAACACCGGCATATGGCGCTAAGAATTTAAGTGAAGCAGCTTCAGATGCAGAAGCGTTAACAACGATTGTGTAATCCATTGCACCGTGCTCTTCAAGAATTCTAACGATGTTAGCAACAGTTGACTGTTTTTGACCTACTGCAACATAAATACAAATAACATCTTCATTTTTCTGGTTAAGAATAGTATCTAGTGCAACTGTAGTTTTACCAGTTTGTCTGTCCCCAATAATAAGCTCTCTTTGCCCTCTACCGATAGGAACAAGCGCATCGATTGCTTTAAGACCAGTTTGAAGAGGCTCATGAACAGATTTTCTTGCCATAATTCCAGGCGCTTTTTCTTCTACATATCTGTATTCAGTAGCTTCAATAGGTCCTTTACCGTCAATCGGTTCACCAAGCGCGTTTACAACTCTTCCTATTAACGCTTCACCAACAGGTACTGAGATTAGTTTACCAAGTCTTTTAACTGAACTTCCTTCAGTAATGTCTGTACCTTTTCCAAGTACAACCACACCAACGTTGTCAGCTTCAAGGTTGAATACCAAACCTTTTTCACCAGTTTCAAATTCAACCATTTCACCGGCCATTACGTTTGTAAGACCGTATACCTTAGCGATACCGTCAGCTGAGTAAATTACTTTACCAACTTCTTCTACGTCTACTTTTAAGTCGTAGTTTTCAATTCTTTCCTTGATTATCGAAGTGATTTCTTGTACCACTTATACTCCTTTCTTTTAGATTGCTTTTAAAATATTGTTTATTAAATCAGATTTGATTTTATCTTCACTGAGTGCAACTTCAACGTTTAAGATATCTACGAAAACTTTTATTCCGTTTATATCTTTTTCGTCCAATTGAAGTTTAATTGTCGCATTGAATTTTTGAGACAATTTAGCTTCAATTTTTTTTAACGTGTTTTCGCTCACTTTACCCTCAACTACACCTGCGTAAGTATTAAAATGTCTGGAAACTTTTTCATATAAAGAAGTATGTATCTCTTTAAAAAGGTCTTCTCTTTTGTTTTCAAGAATAATTCTTAAAAAATTTAAAAATTTCGGATTGTCATACTCGGCGATTTTTGCCAAAGTATTAATTTTTTCATCTATGCTTAAAAGAGGAGATTTAACGATTAAAATAAATTTTGGATCTTTAGCAACTGATGCGATTCTAGCAACAGCTTCATAAGCGGGTGCTATTTCGTCTTCATTTAAAGATGCCAAAAACGCCTTTGTATATTTTTCAACTACCATTATGCTACCTTTAATACAAGTTTAGCTGCGTCTTCGCTTGAAAGATGTACGTCTTTAAGAACATCTTCAAGGAAAGCTTTAATTGCTTCTCTTTTAGCTTTTCTGATTTCGGCAAGCTTAGCTTCTTCAAAATGTTTTTCCATTATTTCAAGTTCAGTTTTAGTGTCTTCAATAATTTTGCTGTAAATTAATTCTGCTTCTTTTTTAGCATCTTCAACTATTTCCGTAGCTTTGATTTTTGCTTCTTCAAGTTTTGCTTTAAGCTCTTCTTTTCTCTGTTTAGCTTCTTTTAATTTGTTTTCAACTTCTTGGAATTTATTTGCGATTTCTTCTTTTCTGTTTCTAAAAAACGCAATAACTTTGTTTCCAACCAAGTACCATAATATTGCAACGAAGATTAAAAAGTTAATCGTTCTGGCAACTATATCAGTACCTCCTGCAGCAGCTTCGTTTGCAAAAAGCATACTGCTTAACAGTGCAACTAAAAACAACGCTTTTTTCATGCCGCATTCCTTATTTTGTTTTCAACCAATGTTTTGATTTCTTCTTTAGAACCAGCAAGTTCTGAAAGAATTCTTTCTTTTTCAGCCTGAATTTCTTTTGCAAGCTCTTCTTTGGCAGCTTCAATTTCAGCTAATCTTTTTGCTTTCATTTCTGCCGCTTCAGCCTGAGCTTTGGCTCTTGCTTCATCTCTGATCTCTTTAGCCTCTTTTTTTGCTTTGGCAAGAACTTTTTGAATCTCTTCTTCAAGTTCTTTAGTGTCTTCAGTATTGGCGTTTATCATTTCAAGAGATTTTCTTAATTTTTCTTCTCTTTCATCCATAAATTTAACCAACGGTTCAAACAGCCAAATTTTCAGTAAAATCAGCGTTACCAGGAAAATACCGGCTTCAATAAGCATCACACCTATATTAAGGTCAAGCATTAATTCTCCTTTTTTTGGAATTTTAACATAAATTTAACCGATTAGATTTAAAAGTTTTTCTAATTTTTTCAAATCTTTGTTATTTTTAAATCTAATTTTCAGCGAATCTTTGTTAATTTCAACTTTTAATCCGATTTTTTTAAATTTCTCCGCAAGTACGACAACTCTTTTATCCAGCTCGAAATCTTCTTTTTCTTTTGCAGGATTTTTAAGTCTCTGAATAAGTTTCTCGGTATCGCGCACGTTTAATGATTTTTTTTCAATTTCATCTATAACTTTTTTTAATAATTCGTCATCAAGTCCTAATAAAACTTTAGCGTGCCCTACGCTTAAAACGCCTCTTTTAATCTTGTCATGCACAAATTCAGGTAAATTTAAAATTCTGAGTAAATTTGTAACATAACTTCTGCTTTTAGAAATTGCGTTAGCCAGTTCTTCATGAGTATAGCCGTGCTCTTCTATAAGACTTTGCAGCGAATATGCCACTTCAATAGGATTTAAATCTTCTCTTTGAATATTTTCGATTAACGCGTATTCTCTTAAATCATCTTTTGAATAATCGACAACTATTGCTTTAATAAGCTCTTCGCCTAGAAGTTTGGTAGCTCTGAGTCTTCTTTCACCGGCAACCAGAATATAGCCGTCTCCGTCTTTTATAAGAACTATCGGCTGTAAAAGACCGTATTTTTTGATTGAATCGGCAAGTTCCTCAATCGCCTCTTGATTAAATTCGCGTCTCGGCTGATAAGGGTTTGTTTTGATTTTTGAAATTTCTATTTCTTCAACGCCTCCGCTAGGCAGCTCTTTTAAATAACCAGCTTCGGCATCTTCTAAAATCGAGCTTAAGCCTCTTCCTAATCTTTTCATTGTTCGGATTCCTCTATTATGGTTTTTGCAAGCAGTTCGTAAGCTAATGCACCTGAGCTTTTAATATCGTATAAAATAACCGGTTTTCCGAAACTAGGCGCCTCGGCAAGTCTGACGTTTCTTGGTATATAAATGTATTTTCCGCTTTTTTTATTTTTGAAAAGTTTGCTTGAGTAATGATTGATAAGATCCTGAAAAACCTGTTTTGAGAGGTTGTTGCTTTTGCTAAACATTGTAGGAAGCAGACCTTTTATTTTTAGTCGTGGATTTTTGGTTCTTTGTACGAGTTTAATGGTATTTAATAGCTGTGCAAGCCCTTCGAGTGCAAAAAATTCCGTCTGTATAGGGATAATAACGCTGTCACTGGCACTTAAAGCGTTAATCGTTATAGTCCCCAGCATCGGCGGAGTGTCTATTATTATGTAATCGTAATCTTCTTTAAGCTCTTTTATTCTTTCTTTAAGAGTAAGTTCTTTTTTATCAAGATATTCGCTCTCTTTCTCAATACCGGCCAAACCTATATTAGAAGGCACCAGATCAAGAGTCGGAATAAGCGTGTTTAATATAGTGTCGTTTATGTCTTTGCTTCCGATTAAGACATGATAAAGACTGTATTCATAATCACTTCTTAAAAAACCTAGTGAAGAAGTCGCATTCGCCTGCGGATCTGCATCAATTAATAAAACTTTTTTTTCGGTAATCGCAATTGAAGCGGCTAAGTTCACAGCCGTAGTAGTCTTACCTACCCCTCCCTTTTGATTAGCTACAGATATTATTTCTATCATCGCTTTGAATATATCCTTTTTTTATTATTTTCTATGCTTCCGTCCTCGGCTAAAACGCCTTCTATTGAAAAAATATTTTTATATTTTTCAAACTCTCTTTTGAATTCTATAAATACAGTATCCCAACCTCTTATTTTTTCAAAGTTAGAAAAAAATCTTTTAAGAATTTTATCATTTTTTAATTCAATATCCAAACTTCCGAATTCATCTTCAGGAGCAAAGCGCGTATTTAACCCTATTCCGCAGATAATATAATTATTTATTATATTTGTAATCACTCCGCCTATTTTTTTCGGTTTATTCCGTATTAAATAAATATCGTTTGGCCATTTCATTACCGCTTTGCTTCCGAGTTCATTTAAAGTTTTTTTGAATATCCAGCCGAAATATATTGACAGACTCTGCAAAGGCACATCTTCAAACTTTTCCTTTTCAAACGCAAAAGAAAAAAAGAGATTTCCTTTTTTTCCTTTCCAGACATTTCCTCTGCTGCCTATGCCGTCAGTCTGCAGTTCCGTCCATACGCATACGGGCGGAAAAAGCTCTTCTTTTTTTATTTTTTCAATTAGATATTTTTGAGTTGAATCTATTTTTTCCAAATATATATATTTAAGTGGAGAGTAAGTAGTATGTAGTGTGTAGTTTTCGGTATTCAGTTTACAATTTACAGTTCTTTGGTTTATATTGATTTTAAATTGTTTTTTTTTCATTTCCTATCTTTCTTTTTCACTTTTAACTTTTTATTCTTCCACCCTTCACAACATACCTACTTCACTACTTACCTACTTAACAACTTAACTACTTATAATATTATCTCCCACTTTCAAACGTTTGCCGTTTGCGTAATCAACGGCATTTATTTCCTTTTTACCCGGCACCTGGATTTTGATAAGTCTGATTTTTCCTTTTTTGCAGCCAATAACAACACCGTTGCCTATTTCCAGGATTTCACCTTCATTATTGGACGAGTCCGTATCTATCAGCTCCATTTCGTTAATTTTAAACCTCTCACAGTATATTCCCGGCCAAGGCTGAAACGCTCTGTATTTTCTGTCTATAATTAAAGCGCTTTCAAAAGTCACATATCCGTCGCTTTTTTTTATTTTAGGAGAATAAGAAGCCAATGCGTCAATCTGTTTAAGCGGTTTTATCTTACTGAAATTATCTATAACAAAAGGAGTCTGCTTTGCTGCTATAACAGCCAGTTCATTAAAAAGATCGATACTTGTTTTTCTTCCCACTTCTGTATAATCCCATGAGAGTATATCCCCCGTATCAAGCCCTTTGTCCATTAGCATGGCTGTAACACCGGTATACTCGTCCCAGTTTAATATCGCACTCTGAATAGGGCTCGCTCCTCTGTATTTCGGCAGCAGTGACGCATGAAGATTTATACACGGAGCGATATTTAATATTTTCTCCGGAAGCAAAAGCCCGTATGCCGCCACTACAATAAAATCAGGTTTTAAATTTTCTATAGTGTTATTGTCTTTTAATGTTATAGGCGTATACACCTCCAGGTTTTTTTCAAGAGCATATTTTTTTACAGGCGTCGGAGTCAAAACCTTTTTTCTGCCTACCGGCTTGTCTGGCTGTGTATAAACAGCGGCGATTTCATATCTTTTATTTAGTTCGTCTAATATTTTCACTGCATAATCGGGACTTCCCATAAAAACTATTCTCATTAGAATCCTTTAAATATTTATTTATGAAATTATATCAAACTCTCATATTAGGTGTCTGGCACGTTTTATTAAAAACATATGGAAAATGGCCAACGGCCGACTTTCCATTTTAATTACAGCATCATTCCTTTAATCATAAAGAAAATCATTGCCGCAAGCACCGCTGCTACAGGAACTGTAATAACCCAGGCCAAAATAATTTTATTAAACAGATCCCTTTTGACATATTTTACTTTTTCTTCTTTTTTAAGAATTTTTTTGAATCTTTTAACTGTTTTTTCCAAATCTTCAATCATTTCTATAAGTTCGACTATTTTCTTATAATCTTCTTTAGTTTTGTCGGTTCTTTGCTGCAGGTCTTCAAGTTCAAGCTCGTATGCTTTTAATTTTTTTTCCGCGTCATCTATTTCTTTTACTATTTCTTCTTCTTTCTGTTCAATCAGGTGAAGCCATTCTCTCAAAAATCCTACTCCGAATATAGCTCCTACCGCAATATGCGTAGAACTTACCGGAAGTCCCAGCTGAGATGCCACAATAACGGTAATAGCCGCTGCTAAAGCCACACAGAAACCTCTTATCGGGTCTATTTTTGTGATTTCGTCGCCAACCGTTTTAATCAGTCTAGGACCGTAAAGTGCAAGACCTATAGAAATACCCAGTGCACCGATTGCCATAACCCAGAAAGGTATCGCCGATTTGCTTGCGATTCCTCCGTTTAAAACGGCATCGCTGATAGCCGCCAGAGGACCTACCGCATTCGCAACGTCATTTGCACCGTGAGCAAAACTAAGAAGTGCTGCTGAAAAAATAAGAGGAACGGTAAAATATCTGTTTATTCCTTCCCTGGTATTTAAAATAGCTTCTTTTTTTAATTTAACCACCATTACAAAATATACGATGACACCGGCAATCAGACCGAAAACGGCAGCAACACCGAATGTAGGTTTTTTAGTATGAGGCAAAAAGCTTAAAACATCCGTAATATTAACCCATACGTGCTTTAAACCTTTCATTGTCAGATATGTTACAAAAGCCCACGTCATAATTGATACATATATCGGAACCCATTTTTTCGCAGCTGAAGCCATATCTTCTTTAAAAACGACCGTTTTTTTAATGGCATATAAAAATCCTGCGGCTATAATACCTCCAAGAACGGGAGATATAACCCATGAAGCTGCAATTTTCCCCATTGTAGCCCAGTGAACGATGCCAAATCCCGCAGCCGCTATTCCGGCTCCCATTACACCGCCTACGATAGAGTGTGTCGTAGAAACGGGCGCTTTAAACGCAGTAGCAAGATTAAGCCAAAGAGCAGCCGCCAGCAAAGCCGACATCATCGCCCATATAAACACATTAACATCTCCGTGAAAAGCACCTAAATCAATAATACCTTTTCTGATGGTGTTCGTAACATCTGCACCGGCAATCAAAGCCCCTGCGGCTTCGAAAATAGCGGCAATAACGATAGCGCCCGCAAGACTCAAAGCCCTGCTTCCGACTGCCGGACCCACATTGTTAGCAACGTCGTTCGCACCTATGTTCATAGCCATATAAGCACCGAAAACCGTAGCTATCACCAAAAACAGACTGTTTGGCACGCTTCCTGTTTTTGCATATGTATAAATAACCACAACGGCAATAAAAATAAGCGCAATACCAAGGCGCATTAAATCTATACCGGCGGATTTCCTTGCTTTTTTTTCAATTTTAGAGACAGTTTGCAGCTCCATTACATCCTCTTTTTTATAGGAATTTTACAAAAAGAAAAAGAAGTTGTAAATGAAGATTAATATTATCTTAAAAAATTTTTAAAAATTAGCCGAATTTACCCGCAATATAATCTGCAGTGTGTTTTTCTTTTGGATTAAGGAATATCTGAGTGGTTTCACCGAATTCTATAAGCTCTCCTAAATACATATAAGCCGTATAGTCGCTCACACGGCTTGCCTGCTGCATATTGTGCGTAACTATTGCTATAGTGACTTTATCTTTCAGCTGGGTTACAAGCTCTTCAATCGCTAAAGTTGAAATAGGGTCAAGCGCACTTGTAGGTTCGTCCATTAAAAGCACTTCCGGCTCTACCGCAATGGCCCTTGCTATGCACAGTCTTTGCTGCTGACCGCCGCTGAGACCCCTTGCATCGTCTTTAAGCCTGTCTTTAACTTCGTTCCACAGCGCTCCGCCTTTAAGTGCATCTTCGACCCTGCCGTCAAGTTCGCTTTTGCTTTTTATACCTTTTAGTCTAAGTCCGTATGCGATATTGTCGTATATACTCATTGGAAACGGTGTCGGTTTTTGAAATATCATTCCGACTCTCTGACGAAGATTAATAAGTTCGTTTTCTTTTTTAAATTCAAGAATATTTTCCATCTCTCCCGTATCAAAATTTTTGAGAAGGATTTCCCCTTCATACTTATTTCCAGGATACAGGTCGTGTATTCTGTTTAAACTTCTTAAAAG
The DNA here is from genome assembly GCF_055388085.1 of Nautilia abyssi. NCBI lineage: Bacteria > Pseudomonadati > Campylobacterota > Epsilonproteobacteria > Nautiliales > Nautiliaceae > Nautilia > Nautilia abyssi. Next base: position 1,200,999 of record NZ_AP042376.1, read on the forward strand.
CGTTGATTTTCCGCATCCGCTAGGCCCTATTAATGCCGTAACTTTACCTTCGTAAATAGGCAAGTTTATATTGTTTAAAGAAGGTTTTGGAGCACCCGCATATGTAAAACTGAAATTTTTAATATCCATTACTTTCATATCAAACCTTTATTTTTTATCTTTTATTAAATATCTTCCGAGAAGGTTTATAATCAAAACGAAAAGCGTTAATATAAACGCTCCGGCCCATGCTATTCTTACCAGATTCGCATCCGGCATTGTAGCAAGGTTATAAATAGCGACAGTTAAGCTAGGAAACACCTGGTTTAGGTTAACGGTAAAATATTCGCTGTTTCCGCTTGTAAATAACAGCGGAGCAGTTTCTCCCACTATTCTGGCGAAAGCCAGCAGAATTCCCGTCATTATACCTACTTTTGCGGCTTTTATAATTATATTTAAAATCACTTTATATTTAGGAGCGCCAATCGCGACTCCGGCTTCTCTTAGCTCTTTCGGAACGAGTCCCAGCATATCGTCCGTAGTTCTTACGACTATCGGAATCATCATAATGGCAAGCGCAATTGCTCCCGCCCATCCGCTTTGATGTCCTACAGGGTTGACTACAACAGCATAAACGAAAGTACCTATTACGATTGACGGAGCCGACATCATAACGTCGCTCAGGTTTCTTATAAACTGCGCGTATTTGTTTCCGAACGAATATTCCTGAAGATATATACCGGCCACCATTCCTATAGGAACACCGATAATCACAGCTATCAGAGCAAGTATAAACTGCCCTACAAGCAGGTTTCTAAGACCGTTGTTTACCAAATCGTGCGTAAATATGTGAAGATCTATAGCACCAATGCCTTTTATAGTCAGGGTTATCAGTATCCAAAACAGAAATCCGAGCCCTATTAACGCACTTAACGTAGAAAGAAGCAAAACAATTTTATTTATTATAAGTCTCATTTTTTATCCCTTAAAAAATAGAACTTCGCAAATGAAATAACAGCGAATGAAATAATAAACAGTATCAGCGCCAGATAAAACAGAGCGCTTAAACTCATTCCGCTGCTTTCCGCAAAGTTGTTGGCTAGAACTACCGGAATCGAAACGGTAGGATCAGTCAGTTTGTGAGGGAAACTGAAAACCCCTCCGATTACGAAAGCGACAGCCATTGTCTCACCCAAAGCTCTTCCCAGCGCCAAAATGATACTTCCGATTATTCCCTTTTTCGCATAAGGGAAAATAACGTCTTTAATTACTTCAAATTTAGTCGCCCCCATTGCATATGCGGATTCTTTAAGAACATTTGGAGTAGTATTCATACTGTCTCTGGTTAGAGACGCCATAAAAGGAATAATCATAACGGCCAGCACCATTCCGGCTACCAGCAGCGAAACACTCTGTCCTCCGAATATGTCCGCTATTAACGGACCGAAATAAAAAAGTCCCCACATACCGTAAATAATACTCGGAATCGCGGCAAGCAGCTCTATTGCGATACCGACCGGTTTAGATATAAAAGGCGGTGCAATTTCGGCTAAAAATATTGAAATCCCCATTGCGATAGGAACAGCAAAAACCATCGCAAGCACAGTGGAAAGAATAGTTCCGACTATCGGAATAAGCCCGCCGTAAATTGTTTTCGTATTTGAAGTGCCCATTCCTCCCAGATCATTATCTTCCGGAATTGCAATATTGTCATTATCCTGAGGAATATTTCCTATATCATCGCTGTCTGTCGGGATGTTCCCGATATCGTCACTGTCTGTCGGAATATTTCCTATATCGTCGCTGTCCTGAGGAATTGCAGCGTTTGAGGCTGTACTATTTGTTGTATTATTTTGAACGCTCTGAGCCGAGGCATTGTCTGCCGGTTTGTTTTTAGCCGGAAGCTGAACGGTTACGTCCCATCTCGGATCAATAATAAAATGCAGTCCGTATTCTTTAATAGCAGGTTTTGCATACATAAATAACACAACAAATATAGCAGAAAGCAATATTAAGATAATCGTAGCACTGAGAGAGGATAACTTTCTAAAAAGAGCTTCCATACACCGCCTTTAATTTTTGTAATTGTATAAAAAATAAAAAAGGATTTAAAGCCCTTTTTTATTTTGCAGGAGAAATACCTTTTTCGGCCCAGTATTTCATAATCTGGTCTTTAACGCTCTGAGGCAGAGGGATATATCCCAGTCTGCTTGCAGCGGCGTCTCCGTGTTTATATGCGTAATTGAAAAACGCCGTTACTTCTTTATCTGTATTTACTTTTTCCTGAGGTATCAAAATAAATGTAGACGCGATAATCGGATAACCTTTTCTCGGATAAGCAATTATTTTATAAAAATCTTTTTTAGGGTCAAATCCCGCATATTTTGCGCCTTCGGCAAAGTTCGCAGGGGTAGGCGCTACGAATTTTCCGTCAGCCGCCTGAACGATAGCCATTTTAAGACCGTTTTTCTTAGCATCCGCATAATCAACATATCCGATAGAGTATTTGTTTGTTTTAATAGCGGCGCTGACACCGAAGTTTCCTTTACCAGCGATACCTCTGCCCTGTGCGTCTGTAGGCCAGTTGATAAGTTTTCTTGCACCGAAATGCGTTCTCCATGTATTGCACATTTTGCTTAAATAATATGTAAAGTTAAAAGTAGTTCCCGATTTGTCGCTTCTGTGAACGAAAATAATTTTTTTGTGAGGGAATTTTTCTCCCGGATTGTATTTTACTATTAAAGGATTGTCCCAGTATTTGACAGTGCCGAGAACTATACCTTTAATTGCCGCTTCGCTTAATTTAAGTTTGTTTATACCGGGTACGTTATAACCGAAAACGATACCTCCGACTACTGTAGGAAACTGATAAAGTCTCGCTTTTCTTAAAATATTGGGAGTCAAAGGTTTGTCGCTTCCTCCGAAATTTACGTGTCTGTAAGCAACTTCTTTAATTCCCGTTCCGCTTCCCGTTGCGGTATAGTTTACTCTGTTGCCGGTTTTATCATAATAACTTTTAATCCACTGTTTATATACAGGATATGGAAAACTTGCACCTGTTCCGTTTATAGTATATGCAAATGAACTTGCTGCGATTAACGCTCCTAATACTAATTTTTTCATTCGTTCTCCTTTTTTGATTTTCAAAATTGTAAAAAAACAAAATAACATTTTGGTAACAAAATAGAGTTTTGAATAACACAACGATAACAAACTAAATATATATTTAATGTATAATAACACAAAAAAAGGATTCAAATGCTTAGTACTTTTGAGCAGTCACTCCAGCAGATTAACAATAAATTTGTAAATTATATTACGGCTATTGAAGATTCTCTTCAAAAAAAAGAGTTAACTGAAGAGTTTTTTCTTATTGATTTAAAAGAATTTGACAACGAAGTAATTAAATTCCTTGCACTTTTCCATCCGCAGGGAGAATATTTAAGAGAAGTAGTGGCGTATCTTAAAATAAGCTCGTTTTTAGCAAAAATAAAAAAATCAACAAAATCGTTTATTAAAAAATACGATTTCGAAGACGAAAAAATCGACGCTTTATATCAAAACGCCCTTTCAACCATCGATACGCTTAAACTTGCCGTAAAAGGCGATACAATAGAAGACGCATATTCAACTATTATAAGTTACGAAAAAATCGCTGATGAAATATACAAAGACCTTGTGCTTGAAGTAAAACAGAAAGAAAACGTAGATGAAATCCTGAAAATTTTAAACATAGCAAAAAAACTTGAAAGAATCAGCGACAGTGCAAAAACAATCGCATCATACCTGCTCTTTGCAAAAGAGGGACTTGAACTTTAACTGAGAACGGAGAATTTAGAATGATAACAATCGCGATTATTGAAGACGAGGAGGATCTTTTAGAACTCCTTGAATTTACTCTTCAGCAAAACGGCTACGACGCCGTGGGCTTTACCAATACCAAAAAAGTAAAAGACTTCATAATAGAAGAAAATCCCGACCTGCTTATAGTAGACAGAAACCTTCCGGGTGTTGAAGGCAGCATGTTTGTAAAAGAGCTGAAACAGGAAGGTTACGACATACCTGTAATATTTCTAACCGCCAAAGCGGATGAAGACGACATTATTGAAGGTTTTGAAAGAGGCGCCGACGATTATATAACCAAACCGTTTAATATGAAAGAACTTCTTGCCAGAATCAAAGCGGTGCTTAAAAGACACAATATTACAGCTAAAGTTATTTCGTATAAAGACTATCATCTCGATTTGCAAAACAGAACACTCTCACACGACAGCGTAAATATAACACTGACCCCTTCCGAATTCAGACTATTAGAACTATTTTTCAAAAATCAAAAAAGAACACTCAGCCGGGAAGAAATTATGGAAGTTTTGGATATAAGCAATGAAAAAAGCGTTAATGTCGCCATAAACAGGCTTAACCACAAAATTGACGGTATTATACAAAGCGTCAGAGGCGTGGGATACAAATTAAAGTGAAAAGTGTAAAATGAAAAGTTAAAATAGAAATGGAGAATTGAGAATTGAGAGTTAAGAATATTTTAAAAAAAATCTTTTTTAAAAATGATTTAAAAGAGATTGAAAAACTGAAAGAAGAAAACAGAAAGCTCAAAAAAGAAAATAAAAAGCTTCATATTTTAAACTTTTCAAAAGACGAACTAATTTCCGCCGTTTCACATGAATTCAAAAATCCTATATCCATTATAAACGGTTATATTGAAACGATACTTACCAACGAACTGCCGGATGAAATGAACAGAAAGTTTTTAAACAAAATACAGAGAAACTCTCTTAGACTCAGCGAACTCATCGACAGACTTTATCTTATTACAAGACTCGAAAACGAAAAAGTAAAAATTAAATTTGCCAAATTCGATCTGTGTGCAGCCGCAAAAAACATAATTGAAAGTTTTAATACCGACAGAATTGAACTAAACTGTCAAAAAACACCTGTTTACGGTGATAAAACCCTGATAGAAACGGTAATATACAATCTGCTTTCAAATGCAATAAAATATTCCGACGATAAAATAACACTGAATATTACAGATACTTATTTGGAAGTTATAGACAAAGGTAAAGGTATAGACGAAAAAGAAATAGAACTCATTAAACAAAAATTCTACCGTATAGCAAAAAACGACTGGGACAACTCTTTGGGATTAGGACTGGCAATTGTTGAAAAAATACTCAAAATTCACAAAACCAAACTTCAGATTGAGAGCCAAAAAGGAAAAGGAAGCAGATTTTATTTCGATATCACTTCATTAAAAAGTAAGGCACAAGAATAATAATACTCGTTAAAATCAAAAGACCTAAAAATATACCTAATATAAATTTACCGAAATTAAACGGTTTTTCTTCCTGATTGTTGTTTTCAGTATTTAACTCTTTATTTTCCATTTTCAATTCTCCGTTTTTTAAATTTCTTTTACGTTTGCAAATGCGGCTTTTAGATACGTCGTATCTTCCGGTGTGGATATATAAAACGTATCGCTTCCGTCGCTTAAGTTAAAAAGATCCTGCAGGGCATCCACGTTCATGGCTTTAAACCCGTTTTTTCTGACTTCATCTATCGCTTCAAGATCGTTTACGCAAAAGACCGGAGTTTCATCCAGAGCCTTTGCTACCTCAACGGCTTTTTTAATTCTCTCAAATTTCTCTTTATCGGCGGTATATACATAAATGTATGTCATTAAATTCCTTTTTTGGCATTTATATAAAAAAAGAGAAAATTTGTCAACTTTTCTTTTTTCTCATATTGATATACATATGTATAATGTCAATCGCCGCAGGCGTTACACCGCTTATTTCACTTGCCGCAAATAGTGTAGGCGGTCTGAATTTTTCAAGTTTTTCGACGATTTCTCGGCTGAGTCCCGGAATTCCTTTGTATTCGAAATCTTCAGGAATTTTGACATTCAACATCTCTTTCATTTTGTCAATCTGTGCTTTTTGTCTTTCAATATAGTGATGATATCTTGCGTCAATAAGTATCTGCTCAAGCGCGTCTTCGCTGAAATCTTTAAATTCGGGAGCGAGCTTTAAAAGTTTTTCCCTGTTGAACGTATGACGCCCTGCTATTTTTCTTATTTCCATTTTGCTTTGAATTTTTTCTTCGCCCATCTCTTCAAGCATTGCGTTTATCTGTTTGTTAGGCGTTACAAACGTCTCATTCAGGATTTTCATTCCCCTGTTTATCTCTTCTCTTAACTTCTGCACTTTCTTATACGTTTCATCATCAAGAATTCCAAGTTCATGCCCGTAATCGGCAAGTCTTAAAATCGCATTGTCTTCTCTAAGCAGGAGTCTGTATTCGCTTCTGCTCGTAAACATTCTGTACGGCTCGTTCGTTCCTTTTGTAACCAGATCGTCAATAAGAACGCCTATATACGCTTCATCCCTTCTGAAAATTATAGGCTCTTTTCCGTCTATTTTAAGTGCGGCGTTAATTCCGGCCATTATTCCCTGCGCCGCCGCTTCTTCGTATCCTGTAGTTCCGTTAATCTGTCCGGCAAAGAAAAGCCCTTCGATTTCTTTAGTTTCAAGCGAATGCTTAAGGTTTGTCGGCTGTATGAAATCATACTCAATCGCATATCCGAATCTGACTATCTTGGCATTTTCAAGCCCCGGAATCGAATGGATAAAGTCTTCCTGAACGTCCATGGGAAGAGAGGTTGAAAGTCCGTTTAGATAATATTCCGTAGCTTCAAGCGTCTGAGGTTCAACAAATACGTGATGACGCTCTTTATCAGGGAATTTATTAAGTTTATCCTCGATACTCGGACAGTATCTCGGCCCAACACCTTCAATCTGACCTGTAAAAAGAGGCGCTCTGTGGAAGTTGCTTTTAATAATATCATGTGTATTTTCGTTTGTATATGTTATGTAACATGGAAGCTGTGTAGGGTTAAATGTTTTTTTATCGGTTCTGAAAGAAAAAGGTTTAGGGTTTTCATCACCCGGCTGAATTTCCATTTTTGAAAAATCAATCGTTCTTGCGTCAATCCTCGCAGTCGTTCCGGTTTTGAGTCTTTCAAGTTTAAATCCTAAATCTTCAAGCGATTTGCTGATTTTTTTAGCAGGAAGCTCGTGAAATCTTCCGCCTTCAAGTTTAACCGGTCCGAAATGCATAATTCCTCTCATAAACGTTCCGGTTGTCAGAATCAGGGCTTTTGTTTTGTATTCGTTTAAAAGGTTTGTTTTAACTCCTGCAATTTTGCCGTTTTTTACGATTATTTCATCAACAATTTCCTGAGCTACAGTAAGGTTCGGAGTATTAAGACAAACCGTTCTCATATATATTCTGTATCTGTCCATGTCTATCTGAGCCCTGCTTCCTCTAACAGCCGGACCTCTGTTTTCGTTAAGAACCCTGAACTGTATTCCCGCATGGTCGGTCGCCAGCGCCATTTCACCGCCGAGCGCGTCTATTTCCTTAACCAGATGTCCTTTTGCAAGACCTCCGATTGCCGGGTTACAGCTGGCTGCTCCTATCTGTTCTACAAGCATGGTAAGCAGAAGTACTTTTTTACCCATTCTCGCCGGCGCAAGAGCGGCTTCTATTCCCGCATGCCCTCCGCCGACAACAATTACGTCAAATTCTTTCATCAAACTCCTTTAGTTTTTCGGCATTTTGTATATATTTGTCTATATTGTTATATTTCTTAGACAGTTTCAGCATCTCGTCAAATTCCACTTCATTTTTAGGAACGGCTACATCATCCGCAAACACATCAAGCAGTACGTTTGTATTTCCTATCAGCATTAGATACTTTCTGTCCTGATATTCAAAAAGCACTATTTTATTCTTAGCGTCTATCGGTTTTTGCGCAAGAACTTTCATGTTTTCTCTAAGACTCGGAAGCGAAGCCGTTTTTCTTTTCAAAAACCATAAAATCAACGCAAGTATAATAAGAATAGATATACCGACTATATAAGAAACGGCATCGAGCCCTTCTTTATTTGCATTTAAATTTTGCAGACTGTTTTGCACATTTTGGACTTTTATAGGCTTTTCGTTTATTATTCTAAATCTAACACCGTATCCGTCAGGCGTTAGGGCAACAGACGTTTTTATAGGCTTATTAGCCGTAATATCAATTCTTACTCCGTTTTTATCAGGCGAAATTATAATAGAATTTATAAAATTTTTAGTAAATTCTTTTTGAATTACCTTATCCGTGCTTATATCCGTTAGAATATACGAGTTTTTTGACACCTGTTTTACTTTTCCTTTAAATACACTGTCTAACGAAAAGAGAATGTCAAGTTTGTTTTTACTCTCAAAAAAATTCACGTTTATAAGATTGGCTCCAAACAGTAATACCCCGAGACATATCAAAATTATTTTTTTCACAAATACTCCTTCTTTTTTAAGTAGATAAGTTGTTAAGTAGGTAAGTCGTTAAAGGCATATATGCATATGTTATCGTATTTTATCTTTTAAAATCCCCTTCACAACTTCACAGCTTATCTACTTCACAACTTACCTAGTGTTCTTTTGTCAGATAATATATAAGCTGATTTGCATCAAGAACTTCATTAAGTCTGATTGCAAGGTTTTTTTCATACACCATTACCTCGCCTTTTCCTATAATCCTTCCGTTTATATAAACTTCGGCACTTTCGCCTTCCGGCTTTTGAAGGTCGATTACGCTGCCTTTTTGAAGAGCGAGGATCTCCCTTAAAGTGATATCAACCCTTCCAAGATCACTTTCAAACAGCACTTCCGTATCTAAAAGATTTGAATAATCGGGAATATATTCTTCAACTTCCTCTTCTATAATATTTTTTTCTTCCATTATTTCCCCTTAAACAGGATATAAAAGCATTTATCTCCGTTAAATTTAAACGACAGTATATCGTCATATTCAATGTTTTTATCAAATTCTCCGAGATACTCAGGCACACCTATATCAAAAGAAACGTTTCTTTTTTGCGCCACTATTTTAGCATTTCCGATTATCTGATTTGCTATTTCTTTAGTTAAATCTTCAGTATCGTAGCTGTCGTCGCCAAAATAATAATTCGCTATATATGAAAGTTTTTCATGAGGCACTACGATATAAATATCATAATTTTCATCACCGCTTATTGATATTTTACTTACAAACCCCTCTTTTACCTCTTCGTTACATTCATCGGCTTTAGCTTCAATAGAGTCCATAAAATTCTTTACCGCCTCTTTTATAATATTAAACATCCATATCCTTTAGATTTACTAAATTTTACTATGATATAATTTTATCAAAAAAGGCTTAATTTGATAAGTGCCATAATTATTGGGATATTTGTAGGTTTCGCTTCCGGCTTTTTCGGAATAGGAGGAGGAACTGTATTAGTGCCTATACTTCTGTTTCTCGGATTCGGATTTAAAGATGCGGTAGGCATAAGCGTCACCCAGATGATGTTAAGCTCAATGTACGGGTCTTATCTTAATTTTAAAAAAGGTCTGCTAAAAATTCAAAACGGTCTCTCCCTTGCCATAGGTGGCGCCATAGGTGCCGCTCTTAGCGGATATATCGTAAAACACACCTCAAAAGAAATACTCGGTGCCGTATTCCTGACACTTGTTTTTGTAGCTATTGTAAGATTTTTTATAACAGTGCCCGAACCTAAAGAAGAACCTCCAATCGATAATAAAAAACTTTTTTTTATTGGTCTTTTTGTCGGAATGATTGCTATAAGTGTCGGTGTGGGAGGAGCCATTTTAATAACGCCGATACTTGTAGGATTCCTGCATTACAGGCTTAAAACAACGGTAAGCCTCAGCCTGTTTTTTGTCGTTTTTTCTTCAATTTCCGGATTTATTTCACAAAGCCTGGCCGGACATATCGATTATTCCAAAGGCTTTACAATCGGGCTGGCTTCTCTTATAGGAACGTATTTCGGTATAAAACTTTATCACGCAATGCATCCAAAACATCATAAAAAATTTCTGCTTGTATGGTATATTTTCGTATTTTGCGCAACAACATACAAACTGTACTTTCAAGGAAATTAATGGATATTAAACTAATAACCGAACTTATTATAATAATGCTGATAGGTTTCAGAATATACACTCTTGAAAAGTTCGGTATCCGCTCCGCAGCTGATAAACTTTTTGCACTTTATTACCTGAAAAACCACTACCCCCTTATAGGCTACACTATTATTTTTTACATATTTGAAATAATAATTATCGAAATGATTGCTCTTAAAATTGTAGATATAACACTGATTATTATAGCAATAATAGAGCTTTTTATGATTTACAGACACCTTTTTATCGCTCTCAAAACCGACGACAGAGACGACTACATCGATACAGTTATCAAAAGAATGTTTAGTACTCTTACATACAGCGAATACCAGCAGATAAAAGGAGAACTGTATAAAATCCAGCCTAAATGGAAACTGTACATAACTGAAATGCTTGTGTTTTTCTTCGCTATATGGGCTATTGAGTTTCAGTAAAGTAAAAATTTGAAAGAATTATTTAAAAATTGGCTTATTAAAAACAATAAACCAAACAGATATGCCAATACAATTACAACAATTTCTAATGACTTACAAAAAGTAAATTATAAAGACTATGACTTATATTCTATTACTGATCCAACAATAGCAAAAAAAATAAAAAACGATTACTTCAAATTCAATCAATATTTTGATAAAAACAAACGTGGTAACAATATGTATAGTAGTGCATTTGATAGATATATAGAATTTTTACTTGATTACCGTAATTCAACTCATTTAAACAATAATATTTTTCCAGATGAAATTGAAGAAAGCAATAATTTATATGAAGGGACAAAAAAACAAATAATTGTTAATTCTTATGAAAGAAATCCAAAAGCTAGACAAATTTGTATAGATCATTATGGATATGAGTGTCAAATTTGCGGTTTTAATTTTAAAAAAACATATGGTGAAATTGGTAAAAATTTTATTCATGTTCATCATATTGTAGATTTAGCTACTATTGGTAAAAATTACAAAATTGATCCAATAAAAGACATGATACCGGTATGTCCAAATTGTCATGCTATGTTACATAGAAAAAAGCCCGCATATACTCCTCAAGAATTAAAACAACTGATTAAAATAAAAAATAACTATCACTAAAAACTCTTTCCTTAAACTTTCCTTAAATTTATGGTATAATGCGCGATTAATTTTTATAAAAAAGTGGCATATTATTAAATAAATAAACCTAAATAAAGAGAAACAACTGCAAATTTTAATGTAAAAAAACGTTAAAAAAAGTGTTCTTAAGCAAAGCGGCTTACACTTTTTAGTTTTTTGCAGTGTTAAGAAATTTGCACTATTGTTGAACGCATTTAGGTGTTTTATAAAAACAACAGGAGCATAAATGGATAAAATCAAAATCATTGGAGCCAGGGAAAACAACTTAAAAAACATAAACCTTGAAATACCGAAAAACAAACTGATAGTGTTTACGGGACTTTCCGGAAGCGGTAAATCCACACTTGCGTTTGATACGCTGTATGCGGAAGGTCAGAGAAGATATATCGAAAGTCTCAGCTCATACGCAAGACAGTTTTTACAAAAAACCGGAAAACCCGAAGTTGATAAAATAGACGGTCTTACCCCGGCTATTGCGATTGATCAAAAAACTACGTCCAAAAACCCACGCTCAACCGTCGGGACAGTTACCGAAATATACGATTATCTAAGACTCCTGTACGCAAGAATAGGTATCCAGCACTGCCACCTGTGCGGTAAACAGATCACCCAGATGACTCCTCAGGATATTATCAATGAGGTTCTTAAACTGCCTGAAGGTGCGAAAATTATCATTTATGCTCCTATTGTAAAAGAAAAAAAGGGTGAATTTCACGATTTAATCGAAAAACTAAGAAAAGAAGGAATCATAAGAGCCTACATAGACGGAGTAATAGTAAGGCTCGATGAAGAAATTGAACTTAAAAAAACTAAAAAACACACCATTAAAGCCGTAATCGACAGGGTTATCGTAAAAGAAGAAAACAAATCCCGTATAGCAGAAGCTGTTGAAAAAGCTCTTAATAAAAGTTTCGGCGAAGTTGAAATAGAAATATTAAACGCAAAAGAACTCGGACTTGAGAGGGATTTTATCCATTACAGCGAACATCTTGCGTGTTTTGACTGTAAGATAAGTTTTGAAGAGCTTGAACCTGTCAGTTTTTCGTTCAACTCCCCAAAAGGCGCCTGTCCGAAATGTGACGGGCTTGGCGTAACTTATACGCTTGATATCGAAAAGGTTATAAAAGACAAACCCCTAAATAAAGGCGCAATACCGCTTATCTGGGGATTTAACAAAAAATATTACCAGGAGTTTTTCAAGGCTCTTTGCCGCGAGCTTGATATAGATATGAACAAAAGCTTTTTCGAGCTTGACGATCTGCAAAAAAGAATCATCCTAAACGGCACGGCATATGATATAGAGTTTGAATACGCTAAACACAAAATCTCAAAAAGATGGCCGGGACTCAGACAAATCGCACTGGATCTTTACAAAGACGAAGATATGAGCGAAATAATGAGCGAGAGCGTGTGTCCTTCGTGTAAAGGCTTCAGACTGCGCCCCGAAAGCCTAGCTGTAAAAGTAGCGGGTAAAACGATCAGCGAAATAATATCTATGCCTATAAGCGATGCGTATGAGTTTTTCAAAAACGAAGAAAACTTCTCACACCTAAACGAGCAGGAAAAAAGAATTGCCGAACCTATTTTAAAAGAAATACGCGAAAGACTCTTTTTCCTTGTGGACGTGGGACTCGGATACCTTACCCTTCACAGGGACGCGAGAACTATAAGCGGTGGTGAAAGCCAGAGAATCAGAATAGCAAGTCAGATAGGAAGCGGGCTTACGGGCGTTATGTACGTGCTTGACGAGCCGAGTATCGGTCTGCATGAAAGAGATACGCTTAAACTTATCAACACACTCAAAAACCTGAGAGACAAAGGCAACACCGTAATAGTCGTGGAACACGACAGGGAAACAATCCTTAACGCAGATCATATTGTGGATATCGGTCCTGGAGCCGGAAAATTCGGAGGAGAGGTTATATTCAGCGGTAATGTTGACGAACTTCTCAAAAGCGACACCGAAACCGCAAAATACATAAAACGCGAAAAAGACATAAACTATAGAAAAGACAGACCTCAAAACGAATGGATTGAAATCAAAAACGTAAATATCCACAACATAAAAGATCTAAACGTAAAAATCCCGCTAAGAAACCTCGTATGTGTAACAGGAGTCAGCGGCAGCGGTAAAAGCTCACTAATCCTTCAAACCCTGCTGCCTACTGCAAGGGAAATCCTTAACCACGCACACAAAATACAAAAAGTAAAAGGTGTTGAAATTACTGGACTTAAGCAGCTTGATAAAGTAATTTACCTCGACCAGAGCCCTATCGGAAGAACACCACGCTCCAACCCGGCAACTTACACGGGAGTGTTTGACGATATAAGAAACCTCTTCGCCCAGACTCCCGAAGCACAGCTTAGAGGCTATACTCCGGGGAGATTCAGCTTTAACGTAAAAGGCGGTAGATGTGAGGTGTGTAAGGGTGAAGGACAGATAAAAATCGAAATGCACTTCCTGCCGGATGTAATGGTAACATGCGAAGCTTGCGGAGGAAAAAGATATAACGAACAGACGCTTGAAATTAAATACAAAGGCAAATCAATTGCGGACGTGCTTGAAATGAGCGTGGATGAAGCGTATGAGTTTTTTGAAAAAATACCGAAAATAAAACAGAAACTAAAAACCCTCAAAGACGTGGGACTCGGATACATTACACTCGGACAGAACGCCACAACCCTAAGCGGAGGGGAAGCACAGAGAATCAAACTTTCTAAAGAACTCAGCCGCCGTGATACCGGGAATACTCTTTATATTCTTGACGAACCTACAACGGGGCTTCATTTCGCCGACATAGACAGACTGGTTAACGTATTACAGCATCTGGTTGATTTAGGAAACAGCGTAATAGTGATTGAGCATAACCTGGACTTTATTAAAAATGCAGATTATATAATAGATATGGGTCCTGAAGGTGGTAGCGGCGGTGGAAAAGTCATTGCTACCGGAAATGTAAAAGAAATAGCTAAAAACTATGCGGATATTTCATATACCGCAAAATATTTAGCCCAAGAGCTGCAACATCAGGCGTAAGTGTCTATACTGGTTGCAGTTATCGTATTAGTTTGAGTTTCTGGATTTAGAATATCAAGAATTGATTGATATAGCTGATCCTGAGACATACTTGAAGTATCAAGTGATTTAATCTGATCAACTATGTTTTTTCTGTCATCCTGAGAAAGACTTTGCAATTGTGAAGAAATATCCTGTCTTTGATCAGGTGTAAGGCTTTGCATTATTCTGCCCATGCCTTTACCGTGGCCTCCGCCTTGGCCTTGGCCCTGCATTCTCATCTGATGCATCTGTTGCATCTGCATACTGTTTGAAACTTGCATATACCTCCCTCCTTTCTTCCACCGCTTAAATTTTGCGTAAACAACGCTTTATAAAGATAAACAACAAAAGTAAATGAAAGGTTAATGAGAAGAAAAAAAAGATTATTTTTCGTTAAAACTGCCGTAGTTTAAATATTTTTCGAATCTTTTTTGAAGCAGATCGTCTTTTGAAAGTTCTTTTAGTTCTTTTACCTGTTTTAGAAAATAGTCTTTAATATTTTTCGCCGTAGTTTCATAATCTCTGTGTGCACCTTCTAAAGGTTCGTCAATAATATCATCGATAAGGCCTAATTCTTTAAGCTCTTCGGCTGAAATTTTAAGCGCTTTTGTCGCCGTTTCGGCTTTTGAGTTATCACCCCATAAAATAGCCGCGCAGCCTTCCGGAGAAATAACACTAAATACTGAATATTTAAGCATTGCGAATTTATCGGCGACACCTATGGCAAGTGCTCCACCGCTTCCGCCTTCACCTATTACGATTGAAACCGTCGGTGTTTTAATTCTCGATAATTCAAACAGATTTCTGGCAATAGCTTCGCTCTGTCCTCTCTCTTCCGCTCCTATACCCGGAAATGCACCCGGAGTATCCACAAGGAAAAGAATAGGCAAATCAAATTTTTCGGCTAGCTTTGCCACTCTAAGCGCTTTTCTGTAGCCTTCAGGATGCGGCATACCGAAATTTCTCGCAAGTTTTTCTTTAGTGTTTCTGCCTTTTTCCTCACCGATTACCACACATTTAGTATCGCCTATCATACCGATATAACATACTATAGAAGCGTCGTCGCGAAATTCTCTGTCCCCGTGGATTTCTACTTTTTCATCCATAATTAAATTAATGATATCAATTGCGTGAGGCCTGTCTGGATGACGCGCTAAAAGAAGTTTTTGATAAGGAGTTAAATTTTTAAACGTTTTTTCAATCTCTTTTTCAAGTTCTTTTTGTAAGGTAGAAGCGGCATGAGAGTCGCCTTTTATCTTAGCGACGTCTATCTGCTCTTTTAATTCTTCTATTCTTTTTTCAAAATCAAGTACTGCCAAAGTTAGCCTTTTATTTTACTTTTTTAAATATAACCACTCCGTTTGTTCCGCCAAATCCGAATGAATTGCTCATAGCTATATTAATTTCCGCTTCTCTTGCTTTATTTGGAATATAATCCAAATCACAATCAGGATCCGGCTCTTCATAGTTAATAGTAGGAGGCATAATATTTTTATCCATTGCCATTAACGTAATAACCGCTTCGATGGTTCCCGCAGCACCTAAACAGTGTCCTGTAGCACCTTTGGTAGAGCTTACAGGAGGAGTGTTTTCTTTGCTTCCGAAAAGAGTTTTAAGCGCCATTGTCTCATACATATCGTTATATTTTGTTGATGTTCCGTGGGCGTTTACATAGTCTATTTTAGGCTCTCCGGCCATTTCATAAGCCATTTTCATAGCCCTGTATGCACCTTCTCCGCCCGGAGCCGGAGTAGTAATATGGTTGGCGTCTCCGCTTTCGCCTATTCCGATAATTTCTCCGTAAATTTTTGCTCCTCTGGCTACAGCGTCTTCATATTTTTCCAAAATCAGACACGCTCCGCCTTCACCCATTACGAACCCGTCTCTTTTAGCGTCAAAAGGTCTTGAAGCGTGAGCAGGGTCATCATTTCTTGTTGAAAGAGCTTTCATTGCCGCAAATCCGCCTACACCGATTTCACAAATCGCAGCTTCTCCGGCAACTACCATCATTTTATCCGCCATGCCCATTTTAATTGTTTTGAACGCTTCGGTAATAGCGTGGGTTCCCGCCGCACATGCAGTTACGCTTGAAAGGTTAGGGCCTTTAAGTCCGTAAGTAATAGACACAAATCCTCCAAGCATATTAACAAGAGCGCTAGGGATAAAAAACGGAGATATTCTTCTAGGTCCTCTTGTTTCACAAATAACAGAGTTTTTTTGGATATTCGGAAGTCCACCTATTCCGCTAGCAGCAGAAATACCGAATCTGTTTCCGTCATAGTCGTTTTCTTTAAGACCGCTGTCAGCCATTGCTTCTTTAGCAGCCGCAATTCCTAAATGAATAAATCTGTCCGCTTTTTTTACTTCTTTAGGATCCATAACCGTCTTAGGATCAAACCCCTTAACTTCTCCGGCTATTTGAGATCCGAATCCTTCAGGATCGAAATGAGAAATTCTATCAATTCCCGTTTTTCCAGCAATTATATTTTCAAAAGCTTCGTCTTTATTAAGACCTACAGCGTTTATCATACCTATTCCGGTTACAACAACTCTCATATATTTCCTTTATTTGAGGTTAATATTAATAGATATTTATAAAATATCCGTTAATATTATCCCCGGAAGGGAAAAATTATTAAGACTTAGCTTTTTCGATAAAATCGATAACGTCTTGAACAGTTTGGATTTTTTCCGCTTCGCTGTCAGGAATTTCGATTTCGAATTTTTCTTCAAGCGCCATAATCATCTCAACTACGTCAAGACTGTCAGCTCCAAGATCTTCTACGAATTTAGCTTCCGGTTTTACTTCTTCAGGTGCAACGTTTAGCTGCTCAACTATAACTTCTTTTACTTCATCAAATAGTGCCATTCTGTCTCCTTTAATTTTTTATTTCAGCATTTTATCAAAATTTTGGTTGCACTTGCAAATTAATATAATTTTTCATTCCGCTGTGCACGCAAAGATTTTTAACATCTTTTTAAAATTTTTACATATACATTCCGCCGTTAACTTTAAGCGTTTCTCCCGTAATGTAACTTGCCTCGTCGCTTAATAAAAACGCAACTGCGTTCGCCACTTCCCTAGGAGAGGCAAATCTTTTAAGAGGAATTCTTCCAAGCATCTCTTCTTTCACTTTTTCAGGAAGGTCTTTTGTCATATCTGTATCTATAAATCCCGGAGTAACACTGTTAAATCTGATATTTCTGGCGGCGCCTTCAAGTGCGAATGTTTTAGTCATAGCTATTACCCCGCCTTTGCTTGCAACATAGTTTGCCTGGCCGATGTTTCCGGCTTCCGCAACTACGCTTGCCACGTTTACAACTGCACCGAATCTTTTTTTACTCATAACTTTTACGGCTTCCCTGCAGCCTACAAATGTAGAAGTCAGGTTTGCGTCAATTACCTTTTTGAAATCTTCCACACTCATTCTCATTGCAAGTTTATCGTTTGTGATACCCGCATTGTTTACAAGATAGCTAAGTTCTCCGTCACTGTCTACAATTGTTTTTACCGCTTCTACAAACGCTTTTTCGTCGCTTACGTCAAATCCTATTACTGCAGCTTCTCCTCCGTTTGCTTCTATTTCCTCTTTTACTCTGTCGGCAGCTTCTGCTCCGCTTCTGTAGTTTATCCATACCTTAAGCCCGTATCCTGCAAGTACTTTTGCGATTTCGGCGCCTATTCCCCTGCTTGCACCCGTTATTAAAACGTTTTTACCTTTAAAATTCATATACTCTCCTTTATTAACATTTCATTTACAGTTATTATGTTAAAATTTTATCTAAAAAAGGCAAATAATGTTATATTACCTGTATGAACATTATCATATTAATTTATTCCATTATATTACAGTTAGAGCAATTCTCGCATTTTTCCTGGCATTTCTTATGACAATTTTTTTAATGCCTAAATTTATAAAATGGGCAAAAGCCAAAGCGACTCAGCCTATTTTCGATCTGGCACCCGATAATCACAAAGCAAAAAGCTCAACTCCGACAATGGGCGGACTGATATATATGTCAAGCGCCGTAATTTCAATTTTAATTACCACGGAGCTTAACAGATACGTAATTTTAACCGTTTTGCTTTTGGTCTATTTTACGTTTTTGGGATTTATAGACGATTACGGCAAAATAAAAGGCTCGTCAAACCAGGCGGGACTGAGCGCCAAAGCCAAATTCGCCCTACAGTGGCTAGGAGCATTAGTAATTTCATATATTTTAATCAAAATAGGTTTTGATACCAAACTTTACGTTCCTTTTTACAAACATCCGCTTTTTGACATGGGATATTTTGCAATCCTTTTCTGGGCGTTCGTAATAGTGGCCATGAGCAACGCCGTAAATCTGACGGACGGCCTTGACGGTCTGGCTACCGTTCCTTCCATTTTTTCCCTGTTTACACTCGGAATTCTTTTATATATTGTCGGAAACTATAAATTCAGCACATATCTTTTTTATCCGTTCGAACTTGGAGTCGGAGAACTTACTATTATCGTATTTGCCCTTATCGGAGCGCTTTTAGGATTTCTTTGGTACAACGCAAATCCGGCGGAAGTGTTCATGGGAGACAGCGGAAGTCTGCCGTTAGGAGCCGTAATAGGGTTTCTGGCAATTTTGGCAAAAAGCGAAATTCTGCTTATATTTATAGCTTTTGTATTTATTATGGAAACTGTGTCCGTAATTCTTCAGGTCGGAAGCTACAAAACAAGAGGAAAAAGAGTCTTTAAAATGGCCCCTATTCACCACCATTTTGAAAAAGTGGGATGGAAAGAAAATAAAATCACGATAAGATTCTGGATAATAGCGTTAATTACGAATTTAATAGCAATACTTTCGATCAAAATCAGATAAAGGTTATAAATGTATGACGAAAACCAAAAATTAAAAGCGGAACTTAAAATATTCAAAATAAGAGCGCTAAAAGAAAAAGCGGTACTTTTCGGAGTTCTTATATTAATACTGGCGGAACTTATAGCCCTGGGTGTATTTTTGAAAAAAACCCTCTCGCCTTCCACTCCTATAGGTAAACCATATGTTGCGGTAATTAACATCAATAAAACAATTACCGTTGATTACATAAACAAACTGATGGATAAAATGAACAGACTGAAAAAAGATAAAAACTGCAAAGAATACCTGCTTGTGTTTAACACTCCGGGAGGAAGCCCGAGCGCAAGCGATGAATTTAACGCATATCTTAAATTCCTGAACAAAACAAAAAAAGTAAACGTATATGTAGAAAGCATGGCAGCAAGCGGCGGTTATTACATAATAAGCGCCATCAGACCAATCGTGGCGAATAAAAATGCGGTAGTGGGAAGTATCGGGGTTATAATGCCTCATTACGTAATAGGAAAACTCGCTAAGAAAATAGGCGTTGAAGAAGACGACATTACAGTCGGAAAATACAAAAAACCTATTTCGCTTTTTAAAAAAGCTACGCCTGAAGAAAGAAAATACCTTATGGACAACCTGCTCCTTCCGACATATGAAAACTTCCTAAAAACGGTCGCCCAAGACAGAAACATACCTGTTGACAAACTAAAAAAATACGCCGACGGAAAAATATTCATAGCTACAAAAGTAAAAGGTATACTGGTTGACAAAATTTCAACTCTTACACAGCTTAAAAACGAAATAAAAAAAAGACTCGGAGGAAACGTCGTATTTGTAAATATTTCTCTGGATAAAAAGAAATTTCCGTATCTCAACATTAAACTCGATTCCGATTTAGGCCAGCTGCTAAAAGGATACCTTCAGCAATGAAATCTCTTTTCGGATACGGAATAACCGCAAAAGCCATTTCCAAAAGCGGCGGATGGCATATATTCGACGATTCGTTTAAAGAAATCACTTATGACAAATACGGAAACAAACTTTTACCTTCTTCCGAATTTAATCCGGAAAAATCAACACTTGAAATAACATCTCCCGGCATTCCCCCTTCACATCCTTTAATCACAAAAGCTAAAAATTTAATAAGCGAATTTGATTATTTTTATGAAGATTCGCCCTTTCAGATATGGATAACCGGCACAAACGGCAAAACCACAACTACACAGATGACCTACCATCTTTTAAAAGAAAAAGGCGCTGACATTGGAGGAAACATAGGCATACCCCTGGCTGAAATGAAAAAAAACGCCAATTTCTGGGTTGTGGAAGCCAGCAGTTTTCAGCTTCATTATACAAAATACGCAAAACCGAATATTTTTATCATACTGCCGCTTAATGAAGACCATACCTCATGGCACGGCAGTTTTGAAGAATATATAAACGCCAAGCTTTCACCTCTTGAAAGAATGACCGAAAGAGACATCGTCATAATGCCTAAAAATCTGGACAGGGAAACAGCCGCATTTAAAATAACGTATGAAAACGAAAAAGACCTCGTTAGCTATTTCGGACTGGAAAACCTTGAGTTCGAAGTTCCGTTTTTACTGGACGAAATCCTGGCAAAAGCGGTATATAAAATACTGTTTTTAAAAGAAAAAAAACTTGAAAATTTCAAAATAGATCCCCATAAACTTGAAAAAATTACAGATGGAAAAGGCAGAACCTGGATAGACGACTCAAAAGCCACAAACGTTGACGCGGCTCTTAACGCACTTATAAGATACAAAAACAAAAAAATTTATCTGATACTAGGAGGGGACGACAAAGGTCAGGATTTTACGCCTCTTTTTAAATATATGCAAAACCTAAATATTGAACTGTTCATTATTGGCAAAAATATGGAAATTTTCACAAATCTTGCGAAAAAATATAAAATAAACTGTTTTAAATCCGATACTTTAGAAAATGCCGTCAGACAGATAGACAGACTGCACAATAAAAAATCGGTCGCTCTTTTGAGTCCTGCTTGTGCAAGTTTTGATCAGTTCAGCGGCTATAAAGAAAGAGGGGAAAAATTCAAATTTTATATAAAAAACCTACAAAAGCGTTCACATTAATAGAACTGATATTCGTAATTGTTATATTAGGACTGCTGGCAGCTGTTGCGGTACCTAGATTTGTCCACCTAAAACAAAGAAGCTTCGTAATTACAATCATCAACACTACGGTCAGCGGGGACAAAGAAGCCGTAGAAACTGCGGCAAACCTTGCATATATGGAAAATAACGACAGTTTCAAATTAAAAGACCTTATCCACCTGCAGGGAAAAGGCTGGAAATACAACGCTGCTTACCGGGACGGGGATTATTATTATCCCAACAGCGCCGTTACAGCCTCATACGCATATATAGTACTTGACAAAACAAATAAAGAAATCACATTTAGAATAAACTGCAACGTATTTGAAAACGAGACAGAACAGAAAATCTGCAAACAATATATACAATCGGATCTGTCTTTTACGGATGTTTACAACGAACAGCATTTATATTACTAATTTTAAGCGAACTTTAAGAGTAGTTAAGTATAATTTCAGTCCTTGCCCAGGTAGCTCAGTCGGTAGAGCAAGGGACTGAAAATCCCTGTGTCGGCGGTTCGATTCCGTCCCTGGGCACCATTTATTAATTAAACTTTAAGTGTCTGTCACTGTTTACTTCGACAATTTAATTATTTCCCTCCAAATACGCTGTAAATATCTGTTTTACAGACAGTTTAAATTATTTGTTAAACATCTGTGCCGTTACAGATATACATTTTATATCATTATGCGCTCTGCGCTTTTTTCTTTTATATTATTCTTTGCAAAAAATATTCCCACGGCAAATCAAAACCAATATGATAAAATTCCACAAAAAGGCTTTAATTGAAAAAAATAGTCGTATTTTTCGGAAAAGGCGGTAGCAATTTTTTAAATATATTAAAACAGCAGAGTAATTACAAAGTAGTTTTAGGCGTAACCAACCGCGAAGACAGCGAAGTGCTAAAAAACAAAAATCTTCCTCCAATTCTCATAAGTAAAGACCACAATGAAATCTTATCAGAATTAAAACAGTTAAATCCCGATTTGATTGTTTTAGCTGGATATATGAGAATAGTGCCTGAATATATTATCAATGAATTCAAAGGCAAAATCATAAACCTGCATCCGAGTATTCTGCCTGATTTTAAAGGCCTTAACGCAGACAGGCTTTCATTTGAAGCCAAAAAATCAACCGGTATAACGATACATTACGCAGATATCGAACTTGACAGCGGAAGCATTATACTGCAGTATCATATTAATGCAGACAAATATAAAACTTTTGAAGAATATCATAAAGAGCTGAAAAAAGCCGAGCATAAATTTCTGCCGGCCATTGTAGAGATGCTTTGCGGGTAATTATTTAAGTTTTATAAGCGTTCCCATTCCGTAATAATCCATAACAGCTTCACCGTTTTCGTTAGTAGCAGGCGTTACCGTTACCGTAATATTTTTAACTCCGTCAGCTCCCATTTCCTGAGCCTGTTCCTGAAGCATAATAATAACCTGCTTAACGGCATCAGTCGGAAGCACGTCTTTATAAAGTCTGTTTTGTTCTACCCTTACGCTGCCGTATGCTATCGTAAAACTTTCATGAGGTTCTTGAATTTCTCCGAAACTCAAAATCTGATCGTTAATTTCTCTTGCCATTATATTCCTTTTTTTGGTTAATTATATTAAACTCATACATCAATGTAAAGTAAAAAAGTGTCATATAAGTGTTTTTAGGTTTTTAAAGAACGCTTCTAAAGATTCTCTTATATCTTTACGGTTAAATGCCAGGGGTGATGGATGGAAACAGAGTCCCACTTTGTATCCGTTTATATCATAAACACCGCATTTTTGTAAATTTTTAACCTCTTTTGCCCAAGGTATATATGAAAACGCTTTTATTGCTGAATTTCCCAAAAGAAGTATAAGAGCAGGATTTACTATTTCTATTTCATTTTCTAAAAGTTTTGCCCCGATTTTTAATTCGGAAGCTTTTGGCGTTCTGTTTTTATTTCCCTCAAATGTTCTGAAAGGAAAAGCGTTCGTAATTAAAAAATCTTCTGCCCTGCTTAAGCCGCTTAAATTTATTAAATAATTCAGGTTTTCCCCTGCTTTCCCGACAAAAGGCTGCTTCAGCCTTACTTCGTTAGCTCCGGGAGCCTCACCGATAATCATTATGGGATTGCTTCTTTTTTCAGGCAAATACGGATCATACACATCCGTAAAATCAATGTTTTCATTAATATATTTTTTTATAAAATCATTTCTTGTTTTATAAAAATCAAATAAACTTTCTTTCCAGTTCATTATTTCTCCGTTTTTATCTGCAATTATACCATCTCTTACAATAAGTGTCTGGCACTGTAAATAAAAACTGTTTTTCTTTAACGCTTACAGTTTGTATCGTGTTTTACAACCGAATTTTATATTTTTATTTTAATTTTAACAGTTTTTAATATCATAATATGAAAAAAACGGATAATAAAAATCCCTACACTGTCTGCTTACTACAAACGCATTAACTAAAAAAGCAAATTAAGCTTTTATATTTATGTTGGTTCCTCTGCCCGTCGCCGCTGCGGACATCTGCTCTACTTTCATAGTGTTTTCGAATGTTTTTTCCAAAATATCGCCTACAACGTTTTTTACCACATCCTGTGCTTTTTTCTGAACGTCTACCTGTATAGCCGTCCTCATGTCGGTATTATTTGATACCTGCATAATAATCCTTTATTTTTTGTAAAGTGTTTTCCAAACTGTTATTGTATATTACAATATCGGCTAGACGGGAATATATTTTATCTCTTTTGTCAAAAAGCTCTTTTGCTTTATCCAAATCCTGAAACAGAGGGCGTTTAGCTCTTTCCTCTTCGGTCATTCTTTTCAATATGTTTTCAAAATCAACTTTCAGATACACCACTTTGCCGGCTTCTTTTATTTCCGGTATAAATACAGGAAAACCCCCGCCTACCGAAATTATTGTGTTTTTGACGCTGTTTTTGATCCATTCAAAACATTTTTTTTCCATATTTCTAAAAGCTTCCTCTCCGTCGCTTTGAAAAATATCGCTGATTTTTCTGTTTTCAAAACTTTCAATCAGCACGTCTGTATCGAGAAAATATGTATTAAGCTCTTTTGCAAGCAGTCTTCCGACTGTGGATTTGCCGCTGCCCATAAAACCGGTTAAAATAAGGTTATTGGAGTTCAATTTTAATACCTTCTTGTGTCTTGGTCAGCTTATACATATATTTTGCGTCAAAGTATATAACAACCCTGTAATACCCGTTATGGTTACCTACGACCACTTTTTTGACAAACGAATTTTTAAGATATTTTTTAATAGTGAGAAAATCGGCGTCTCTTTTAAAATCAAGCACTATTCTAAAAGGCTTAACCAGAAAAAAGTTTCTTAAAAGTTTGTCTTTTGTCTGAATAAATATTTTTTTGTTTTTTATATACATTTTGAAAAGATCTAAAAAATTAAGCTCTTCCATCGGAAATTTTTTAGGAGTGTGTGATATGTAGATAGGCTTGTGAAAATCAATGTGTTTATTTATTTCTACGGTTTTTTCTTTAATATCTCCGCTTACGCTCTGATATACGAAAATTACTTTTTTTAAAACCCTTGCGTCACTCGGAAGATACACCTTGGCTTCTTTAAAATATGACGGGTTTACAATAATCGTGTTTTGAGGCTTGACAACCGGAACAAACGGGTTGATTCTAGCAAACAAGAACGTAAAAATAAATAAAAACAGTAATTTTTTCACTCGCCGCCTTCTAATTCTTTTAATTCAAAATACTCTTTTTGCAGTTTTTCATTTTTCTTTTTTAATTCACCCACATGAGTCTGAAGAGTTTTATATTCGTTTTGCAAATCCAAAAGCCTCATATAAGACCTGCTTCCAAACAGCAGATCATAAACATAAAAAGCAAATAAAAATGCGATTATTACAACAAGAGCTATTTTGTAATCAAATTTTTTCTGTTGTAAATCGTCAAAATCAATCATTGATTAACTCCGGTGAAAACAAAAAAAGTTTTCACCTTTTAAAATAGTTCTTTTCCGATATATTCTGCACCGGCAATGCTTCTTGTGATTTCAAGAAGTCTGTTATATTTAGCGTTTCTTTCACCTCTTGCAGGAGCGCCCGTTTTGATTTGACCGCTGTTCATAGCAACGGCAAAATCCGCTATAAACGCATCTTCACTCTCACCGCTTCTGTGTGAAACCACACAAGTATATCCGTTTCTGTATGCAAGTCTCATAGTCTGCATTGTTTCCGTTACGGTACCGATCTGATTTAATTTAATCAAAATAGAGTTAGCCACGCCTAAATCTATACCTTTTTTAAGGATTTTTTTGTTTGTTACGAATAAATCGTCTCCCACAAGCTGAATTTTGTTTCCTAATTTTGCCGTAAGGATTTTCCATCCGTCCCAGTCGTCTTCCGCCAAACCGTCTTCTAAAGAAACAATAGGATATTTATTGCATAAATATTCATAATAATCCACAAGCTCTTCCGCGCTTAATGTTTTGTTTTCTCCAGCTAAAACATATTTTCCGTCTTTATAAAATTCGCTGCTTGCAGCGTCAAGAGCTATATTAATCTGCTCTCCAGGTTTATATCCGGCTTTTTCGATAGCTTTTAAAATATATTCAATAGGCTCTTCATTGTTTTTAAAGTTAGGAGCAAATCCGCCTTCATCACCTAACGCTGTGCTGTGCCCGTCTTTTTCAAGAAGTTTTTTAAGCGTATGATATACCTCGCTGCTGGCTCTGAGCGCTTCCGCGAAATCATCAAAACCTGTCGGCATAATCATATATTCCTGTAAATCAACATCATTGTCCGCATGCGCTCCGCCGTTAATAATATTTAGCATAGGAGTCGGCATAATAACCGCATTAGATCCGCCGAGATATCTGAATAACGGCATATTAAGAGATTTTGCAGCGGCTCTGGCTACGGCCATACTAACTCCGAGAATGGCATTAGCACCTAGTTTGCTTTTATTTTCCGTTCCGTCAAGTTCAAGCATAATACCGTCGATTTCCGCCTGATCGTAAGGAGAAACGCCTATTAATTCGTTAGCTATTATAGTGTTTACATTTTCACACGCTCTCAAAACGCCTTTTCCTAAATATCTGTCTCCTCCGTCTCTAAGCTCAAGCGCCTCCAAAGCTCCTGTACTTGCACCGCTAGGTACGATTGCGCTTGCCTGAGTTCCGTCGCTTAAAGTAACTGTGGCTCTTACAGTAGGATTTCCTCTGCTGTCTAATACCTCATCGGCAAATATATCTTCTATGAATATCATTTACTCTCCTTTTAAATTTAATTCGTCTTCGTCTTTTTCAATAGCTTCTATCATATGAGAAAGTTCAACGCCCAAAGCGTCTTTAATTTTCTGTTCTATTTCCTGAGCCAGTTCAGGATGCGTTTTTAAATATTCTTTTGCATTCTCTTTACCCTGTCCCAGTCTGGTAGCACCGTAACTGAACCATGCTCCGCTTTTGTCAATTATGTCAAGCTTAACACCGTAGTCTAAAAGCTCTCCTTCTCTGGAAATACCTTTACCGAACATAATATCGAATTCGGCTATTCTGAAAGGAGGAGCCACTTTATTTTTCACTACTTTAACTTTAACCCTGTTTCCGACTTCTTTATCTGCCTGTTTAAGGGTGGCTATTCTTCTCACATCAAGTCTTACGGAAGAATAAAATTTAAGAGCGTTACCTCCTGTTGTTGTTTCGGGAGAACCGTATCCCATCATACCTATTTTCATTCTGATCTGGTTGATAAATACAACGGTTGTGTTCATTTTATGAATAGCCGCAGTAAGCTTTCTTAAAGCCTGACTCATAAGTCTGGCCTGAACACCAACCTGAGCGTCACCCATATTTCCTTCTATTTCCGCTTTAGGAGTAAGAGCTGCTACGGAGTCGATTACGATAATATCCACAGCCCCGCTTCTTGCAAGCGTTTCCACTATCTCAAGAGCCTGCTCTCCGAAATCAGGCTGAGAAACAAGCAAATTATCCACATCTACGCCTATATGTTTTGCATATATTACGTCAAGAGCGTGTTCCGCATCTATAAACGCCGCCACTCCGCCTTCTTTTTGAGCCTGAGCGATAATAGACAGCGCCAAAGTCGTCTTACCACTGCTCTCAGGACCGTAAATTTCAGTAATTCTCCCTTTAGGAATACCTCCGATTCCAAGCGCCATATCAAGCCCGAAACTTCCTGTGGGAATTGCAGCTATAGGCTCTATTTCTTTTTCGCTTAATTTAACCAAAGAGCCTTTCCCAAACTGCTTATCAATCTGTTTCATTGCAAGTTCAAGAGCTTTTTGCTTATTTGCATCCATTTAAATCCTTTTAGATAATATTATGCAATTATATCAAATGTATTTATTCTAAATTAATTTTAAAGTTTATTTTTTAAATTATCCAAAGGAACAGGTTTGCTGAAATAATATCCCTGAAGATAGTCAACTCCCAAATCTTTCAAAATAAGCGCTATTTCCTCATTTTCCACAAACTCCGCAACTACGGATAAATTAAATATTTTTGCCATATTTACAAGCGCTTTTACCAGTTTGTAGTTGTTAAGATTCTCATTAATGTTTTTAATAAGATATCCATCAATTTTCAGTATGGATACCGGCAGTTTTGAGAGAAGATAAGAAAGATTGCTGTGCCCGCTTCCGAAATCGTCAATCGCAAATTCCACATCGAGATTATGAAGGAATATCAAAAATCCCATAAGTTCTTCATTGTGAAGTTTTTCATCTTCCAAAAGCTCTATAATCAGTTTGTCTGCAACATTGTATTCGTCAATTTTAGTGATCAGATATTCCCTGAACTGTTCGTTTGCAAGTTCAAATGCCGAAAGATTTATCGAAAATTTGTAATCAAGGTCTTTAAAAGTTTTAAAACATTTATCAATCATAATTTTCTGAAGATCGATATACTGGCCTGTTTTTTTTGAAATCTCCAGAAAATGATAAGGCGGATAAATTTCCCCTTCATACTCTATTCTTATCAGACATTCGTATTTTTCCGTTTTATAATCTGACGCGTTTACTATAGGCTGTACGTAAGGGATTACACCGTCTTCTTTAATTACTTTTTTAAGTATATTTTTCCATTTTATATTGTTATGGTATTCTTTGACTATCGGAAGATGGTCGTTGTAAACCATAATATTTACATTTGAATTTTTATTGGTTTTTACAAATTTTAAAGCCATGTCGGCCTGAGGAAGGTTTTCTCCTATTCCGGCACTCATAGAAATTTCGACTTCTACACTTCCGTCTACTTTTATTTTCTGTTTTTCAACCTCTTCTATTATTTTTTTAACCCTTTCTTTCAATTCTTCAAGATCATCTCCTATTATTGCAAACTCGTCAGCCGGAAGTTTATACCCCAAATCAAGTTTCTTCAAAATTTCCGCTACTTTTTTTAAAACTTCGTCTCCCAGGTCCAAACCGTAAAAATCGTTTATTTCTTTAAAAGAGTCGATGTTTAATATAGCCACATACCTGTGATTGTCCACATCAACAAGAAGTTTTTCACGGTTAGGCAGACCGGTCAAAGGATCGGTAAAAAAGCTTCGAACAAGCTCCTGAGTTTTTTTATCTATCTCTTTTTGAAGATTTTTGTTCAGTTCTTGCAGTTTTTCGCTTTTGAAATGAATTCTTTTTTCGTATTTATCCACAATTATTGACAGAAGATTGTTTTCATATTTTGTAATAAAATATACGAGTATCAGAAAAATAACAGAAATAACTATATACATTACGAAAATATTAAATATCTCTTTTTTAATAAGCTCTTTTCTTTTTTTTACAATTTCTTTAATTTTGGAAATATCAAGACTGTCTATTATAAGCCAGTTAAACGGTTTGTATTTAGCTATAAAAGCTATACAGGTTTTATTTTTATATTTATATATGAGATATTTTTCATTCTCTTTAGAAATGTTTTTTATATACTCTCTTAGATATTCAAAATTTTTCTTACTGTCTACAAAACTGCCGTTTAAATTTTTATCAAGCGCATTAACAATAAATTTTCCGTATTCTCCGGGATTTTTGGTTGTTATTTTCACTATAGTCACATGACTGTTGCTGAAAAGAGAATTAACTGTGTTTAACAGATTGGCGATGGCGGACTGAATGTTTTTGTCTATTGTGGATTTTAATACCGCATTGGTTATAAAATATTTTTTTCCGTCAAATATATTCGTAAAAATCCTGCTGCTGGCATATATAGTCCCTTCCGGGGTATTTAACGTCAAAAAACCGTTATTGACAATTTTGCCTGAAAGTATTTCATTAATGAATTTTTTTCGTTTAGTTTTATTGTAATCTTTAAAATTGGCAAATATTTTATTCCCGTTTAAATCGCTCAGCGCAACAATAAAAAACGGATGTTTTTTTGCAAATTCGGAAAGGACGTATTTAAAATTGGAAGGATTTTCCTTCTTTAAAACATTTGACAGAAATATGACACTTTCTTTCAGTTTATGCAGATATTTTTTATTTTCTATTTTACTTATCTGGTTTATATAGTTGATTAAATTATACACTTCGTTTTTAACAATAGTTTTTCTTGTATACAGATAATCGTTTTGAATAAACTCTATCTCTTTTTTTAATGAGGTTTCTATAATAAAATATACGAATGTAAAACTTAATATTGAAAACAGTATTATTATTGAAAATATCGATAAAAAGTTAAGCTTTACAATCCTTTCTTTTAAACTCCCCACCCCTTTCATTCACAATCCTTTACACTGTTTGAGGTAATATATTATACTATATATAAAGCCTTAAAACAGCGTTTTGAGACAAAAAAGCCTATTATGATATAATTTTCCAAAAAAGGTGTAAGATTTATGAAAAATTTTATAATCGCACATTCGCCTGACGCAGACGATATATTTATGTACTACGCAATCAAGTTCGGCTGGATAACAGAATCCCTAACCGGAAAGCCGTCCAAAAAATATAAATTTCAAAACATTGCCGAAGATATTGAAACGCTGAACCAAAAAGCCTTAAAAAACATATATGACGTAAGCGCTATAAGTTTCGGTGTGTATCCCTTTATAAAAGACGAATACGCACTCTTAAGAACGGCTATAAGCTTCGGATACGGCTACGGTCCGAAACTTGTAAAATTAAAAGGAAAAAAACTAAAACCCAACTTCAAAGTGGCATTAAGCGGCGAATACACGACAAACGCCCTAATATTCAAAATAGCCTATCCAAAAGCCAGAATTGTTTACAAAAATTTTCTTGATATTGAAAAAGCCGTCCTTGACGGAGAAGTTGACGCCGGAGTGCTTATACACGAAAGTATTCTCACATTTAACGAACGGCTTGAAGTGGAAAAAGAGCTTTGGGATTTATGGGTAGATATGGCCGGTGAAACGCCTCTTCCTTTAGGAGGCATGGCAATAAGAAGATCCGTTCCGCTGATAGATGCGATAAACATTGAAAACATCCTGACACGAGCCGTTGAAGTGGCCAACAGACATAAAAACCTGCTTGCTAAGATGCTGATAGAAAGAAACCTCGTAAGGGTTGATGATAAAACGTTAGACAAATACCTTTCTTTGTATGCAAACGACAAATCCGTAGAACTTGACGAAGAACAGTTAAACGCAATCAATAAACTGTATGAAATAGGACATAAAGCCAAACTGCTGCCTAAAATAAAAGATATAAGAGAATATCTTATTCCCAAAGAATATAAAAATCTCAGATTCGAAGAAGAGTAAAATGGAAAAAGAAAAATTCAAAAAATGGCTTGAAAGAAACGAACTTTCCCTTAAATGCAGACCCAGAACCCAAAGAGCCAGTTATATTGAATTTTTCGAAGGAGAGTTTAAAGGCGAAAAAGTTCCTGAATTTAAAAGAGGCGAAGTTTATTTTGCCAAACTGACAGATTCCGCAAAAACCCGCCCGTTTTTAATTTATCAAAACGATTATCTGAATTTCGCTTGTTATGAAGACATATACCACACAGTAGTAGTCCTGCCTCTTTCAGGCCAGCTTTTAGGAGGGGATTACAGGGTGCTTATTAAAAAAAGGGATTTAATGACAAAAGACAGTGAAATAGTTGCCACCGCAATTGGTATAATATCAACAGGAAAAATAATTTTTTCAAAAGGCCTGGTTACGAAACTGACAGAAGAAGAAATGAAAAAAGTTGACCGGGCCGTCATGAAAGTATTAGGAGTTGACTTTGCAATCTGAAATTATAGCTTTGGCGGTTCAAACGTTAAAACTGGCTCTTTTGCTTGCGCTTCCGGCTCTTTTGGTAGGTATGATAGTAGGGCTTTTAATTTCCATTTTTCAGGCAACGACACAGATTAACGAAATGACTTTAAGCTTTGTGCCTAAAATTCTCGCTATAGCGGCCGTTCTGATTTTAACAATGCCGTGGATGCTTAATGAAATGACGGATTTTACAAAATACGTTTTCAGTTTAATTCCTACGTTTCTCAGATAAGCTTGTATCTGTCCACCATTGAAATATCTTTAAACAGTTTATTCAAATCCAGCATTCCGATGTATTTTCCCTCCTGATCCACATACGGCACATTGGATGCGGTCAGCAGCCCTATTGTTTTAATTATTTCATCCATTGAAGCGTCTTTATGCAGAATTATCGGATGTTTGCTCATCAAATCCCTAACCGTTGCGTTTTTGCTTTTAAAATATGATTTTCTCAAATCCCTTACGGAAAGAACTCCCACCAATACATTACTGTCGTTTACGACAGGCAGATATCTTATATGATGTTTTTTGAAAAGCGTTTTAACTTTTGATATTTTCATATTTTCGCTTACAGGCGGAACATCTAAAAGATATTTTTCAAATTTCAGATTTTTTAAAAACCTGAGCACTTTTTGATTTTCAATATCGATTCCTTTTTGGATAAGGCTTCTTTTAAAATAGCTTCCCGGCTCAAATTTAGCCACAATAAATGACGTTATACTGGCTGCTATCAGCGAAGGGATAAGCAGCTGATATGAATGCGTAAGTTCAATAATTATAATCGAACTTCTAAGAGGCGCCCTGGATATGCCGCTGAGCATAGCAACGCTTCCGACTAAAGCCAAAACTTTAGGATCCACATTAAAATGTATAAACAGATCTCCCAGAAAATATCCCCCAAACGCCCCTATAAAAATGGAAGGAGACATAAGCCCTCCGAAAAGACCGCTGCCTATTGCTATAATAACAGCAACAAACTTAATAACGGTAATGCTGAACACCTGTGTAAAAGTAAAACTGTCCTGAAAAAGAGCCGTTACGTAATTGTAACCGACCCCCATTGTTTCAGGAACGGCAACGATTAAAAGACCTACGATAAATCCGTTTAATATAACGATTTTGTCCCATTTGTGTTTAAATCTTATACGCATTTCCCTGAAAAGATCGAAAAAATAAGCCATTATAAGAGCCAAAAACGCAAAAAAGACACCTTCAACCGGAACGATGTAAAAATAAACATCCCTAAATTCCAGATGAGGAACAAAAAAGGCGGTATAATCCCCCAGATACTCCCTGGCCATCAGTGTAGCAGTAGAACATGCCACAATCATTGGAATAATAATATATGTGTTTATTTTTCCGAGTATTATTTCAATTCCCAAAATTATACCCGCAAGCGGCGCGTTAAAAGTTGCTGCTATTGCCGAAGAAACAGCTGCTCCGAGGTAAATGGGCATATTTACTTTTGAAGTTTTTACAAACATCAAAAACACTTCTCCGAAAAGACCTCCCAGTTTGGCGATAGGCGCCTCTCTTCCGACGGGAACTCCGAAACCAATATTTAAAGAAGTCAAAAACAGTACCAAAAATCCTTTAAGTATTGAAAAATTCCCTCTCATAATTGATATTTTTTTGGCTATGTTGTCAAGCGTTACGTTTGTTGTATTGATTAACAGCTTATGTATCAGAAAATGGGAAAACCAAAAAACAAGCGGCATTGTAAAAAGATAAAGATAAGGAGAATGAAATATATCTATTTTGTTATAAACCGTTTCGAAAAAATTAATAAGCCATCTGAACAGAATAGCTGAAAAACCGCCTAAAATCCCTATCACTACGGGAATAAACAGAAAATGTAAAAACTCTTCTTTTTTCATATTTTTTCTCTGTTATACGAAGAAAAATTTTTTAAATTGCCTTTAAAAATATTTTTCTGTCCGAGATACGTGCTGTATCCGAAACTTGTAAGATAACTGGTAATTACGGCCGCGGTCATAGGTATAACCACATCGTCATGGCTCATTTCCGTAATCATAACTATCGCGGCAAGAGGCGTTTTTGCTGCGGCTGCAAGTGCGGAGCCCATTCCCGCCAGCGTAAACGTCACCAGCTCCCCCGGAAAAAAATGCCCGAATATGTTGCCTATGGCAGAACCCATAATAAGCACTGGAAGAACCAGTCCTCCCGGAATTCCGAACGCCAAAGTAAAACTGGTTATAAAAAACGTGCTGAGTATTATTACCAGATCATCCTGTATGGAAAAACTGAAATTCGCCATTTTCGAAAGTATGGCCATATTAGCGGGCGCCGAAAGCACATCCATGTCTTTTGTAAAATAGTATAAAAACATTATCACCGGCACCGCAAGCAGAGTCCCCACTATAGGCTTTTTATGCATAGGAAAAATCCTGGAAACCTTTTGGGAGAAATGAAATATTATCGTATACATATAAATAACGGCCGAAATGGTAAGACCCATTAAAATAATATAAGGAATGGTATTCAAATCCCACACCGGCTTTCCGCTCAAATCTATAAAAGGATGATTACCCCTGAAAAACGAAAAAGTCAGATAACTTACAATAGAAGCCACAATCATAGGAATAAAAGGCCTGTAGTCAAAATCATACATATTTTCGAGTTCCATTGCAAAAATACTGCTCCCTAAAGGCGCTTTTAAAAGAGCACCCGTAAACGCTCCTCCTCCGATTAAACCCAAAAGATTTTTATATTTTCTGCTGAATCCGTATATTTTGCCTATCCATTCTCCAAAAGCCACCCCTAAAAAGAACGAAGGCCCTTCCCTTCCGGCTATAAATCCGCCTGAAAGCGTAAATACGGAAACTATAAATTTATGGATTATTACACTGAAACGAATATATTTTCTGGTTTTTAAATGAAGTATCGAAAAGCCTATTCCGGGTCCTTCCACTTCCGGATATCTTTTTATCGTATATCCCACAACCCATGCAACCAGAACCGGATAAATAAAAAAGTATATGACGTCTCTTGATAAAAAACCGTTTATGTTAACTACAATCAGATCCATTACGGAAGCCACTATACCCGTGGTAATTCCGACCGCAATGGCAAAAGGTAGCCACTTTCCCAAAAAAAACAAAATAGACAAAACGTCAATTTTCATATTGGATGATGTTATAATTTCTTTGAAAGATTCCTTGAAGTATTTATAGAATTCTATATTTTCATTATCGAACAACAAACGATAAAAAAATGATTTGATTTTTTTCATTTTTTCTCCTTGGAGTCTTTAATATTTTATTACAATAATATGAATTTATTATTAACATAACAAAAACTTATCTTTCTTTAAGGACAGGTATGATTATTGATTTTTCGAAACTTTCCAGTATTAAAATAGGTCCGAAAACGGAAGTAAAACTGTTAAACGAAGACAATTATGAAGGAGAGTTTATTATCGGCAGAGCCACAAACACCCTGATTTCACCGCAGGCCGAAAATCTTGCAATACTCGACGACAAATATAAATTTATAACAATAAAAAAAGGCTATCTGCATGTGGGAGGCAAAACGAACAACAGGGTGTTTTACACTTTCTGCAAAAAAAACAATATAAAAGGATTTGAGTTTTTAAGCAAACTGCCAGGCAGTATCGGAGGCAGTATTAAAATGAACGCGGGCGTTAAAGAATATGAAATATCCGACAGACTTATAGCCCTCAAAACCCTCAGCGGTATAAAAGAAAAAAAAGACATAAATTTCAGATACAGAAATTCTGATATATATGAACCGGTATTTGAAGCCGTTTTCGAACTTGAAGAAGGGTTTGATTTTGAACTTGATCTTAAACTGAAAAAACTCAGGGAAAATCAGCCGAAAGACCCTAGTTTAGGCAGCGTATTTAAAAATCCGGAGGGAGATTACGCAGGAAGGCTTATAGAAGCCGTCGGAATGAAAGGCATGGCAAAAGGCGGAATAAAAGTCAGCGAAATACATGCGAATTTTTTCGTAAATGCGGGAAACGGCACGTTTGAAGAGATGATATTTCTTATTGAAGAGGCGAAAAAAAGAGTTTTTGAAACGTTTGGAATAAAACTGGAAGAAGAAATAAAAATAATTTAGCGGTTTTCATATTTGGAATGTAAAAACGCTATTACCAGCAGTCCCAAACCGATGGTTCCGGTTAAAACTTCACCTACATGCATAAATATTTTCAAAAGCATAATAACCGCCAGAACCCCTATTGCATAATGGGCTCCGTGCTCAAGGTATTTGTATTCGTTTAAGACTCCTTTTTCAACCATCCAGATAGTAAGGCTTCTGACAAACATTGCGCCGATACCCAAACCTATCATAATCAAAAATATATTGCCCGTAATCGCAAACGCGCCTATTACGCCGTCGAAACTGAAACTTGCATCCAAAATTTCAAGATACAAAAATCCCATAAGTCCGTTTTTTGCACCTTCAACGGCAAACGCTTCATTTATACCGTTAAGCAGGGAATAAGTCAGCATACCCAAAAGATAAGCTATACCTATTTCATATGACTTTGAATCATAAATAACTATAATACCGATAACCGTCGCGACTATTAACGAAATATTGTTAACTTTACCCAGTTTTTCGGCATATCTCTCTACGGGTTTGATCCATCTTACGCTTTTATGTTCAAATAAAAAGTCCGTAAACACCAGCCATAAAAAGGCCCCACCGAACGCATATATGAGGTTTTCGCTTTTCAAAAGCACTTCATGATACTGATGAGGATGGTTGATCGCTATGTTTAAAGTTTCCATAATACCCATATTTGCCGCAACCGCAACTATCAAAATAGGGAATATAAATCTCATTCCAAATACGGCGATTACCATACCCCAGGTCAAAAACCGCCTTTCCCAGATTTTATCCATGTCTTTTAATATTTTGGCGTTAACAACGGCGTTGTCAAAAGATAATGAAATTTCTAAAACAGCCAAAATCGCGGTCAGATATACCGCACTGAAACCGCCTATAAAAAAAGAAAGGGCAAGGCCTACGGCCGCTATAATAAAAGAGACATAAAAATATTTCATCTACTCTCCGTTATATTTTAAACAAGTTTTCAAGCTTGCTAGTGTCTTTTGTTTTTTCTTCAGCGTCTTTTAGCTCTATTTTATATTTCGTAAGCATTCCGGCAAGTGTAATGTTTATACCGTTTTTTCCAATCGCTTTGGCTTTCTGGTCGGGATCGACTTCAACAACTGCTAAAGCCTTATCCTCATCCACCTGCACATTTTTGACTATTGCAGGAGAAAGTGCACGGGCTATAAAAATTTCAGGTTTTGGAGAATATTCTATTACGTCGATATTTTCTCCGTTAAGTTCGTTTGAAACGGAATTGATTCTAACTCCGTTTTTACCGATAATAGTTCCTATCGGTTCTACTTTAGGATTAAGAGAGCTTACGGCCACTTTGCTTCTCACACCCGGAATTCTCGCACTCGTATGAATCTTGATAATTCCGTCCCTGACTTCCGGCACGGCTGATTCTATAAGCTTTTCCAAAAATTTAGGATTCGTTCTGCTTAGCTCTATTGTTATACCTCTGTTTGTATCAAAATGAACGAATTTAAGCAGAGCTTTTAAAACATCCCCTACTTCGAATTTTTCGCCTTTGATTCTGTTTCTCATAGGGAGAACGCCTTTTACGCCTTCAAGCTCTACCCATGTGTTTTCTTCGCTGTCTACTTTTACCACTTCTCCGCTTACAATAGTGTTCAGTTTCGAAATAAGCTTTCTGTAAATTTCGTTTTCGAGAAGTCTTGTTATTTCTCTTTCAAATTCTCTCTGAAGGGCCATTGCGCCGCTTCTTCCGAGTTTTCCAAGATCAAGTTCGACTTTCAGTTTGTCGCCGATCTGCGCGTTAGGGTCAAACTCCCTCGCTTCATCAAGATAAAAATATTTTTCAGGCTCTTCCAAAGCGACATCGTCATTTCTTACTTCAAAAATCTGATAAATTTTGAGCTCTCCGTTTTCAATATCAACCTCTACGTCAATATCTCCTAAAACTTTTTTAGCAGTTTTGATAACAGAACGTTTAAACGCTTCTTTCACTTCGTCAAAATCAAGCCCTTTTTCATTTGCTACCAGTGATAATAAATCCAATACTTTTTCCACGATTTTCCTTTTTTAAGTTTGTATTCGGCAGTGGGTTTTTAGCGGTTAAAAAATATTTAACGACAACTGCTTGCTCACTCACTACATACTACCCACTTTTTTAGTTATAATTTTACAAAAATTTTTGCTAAAATAATAATAAAAGGATTACAATGACGTTAAAACTTATCAGTACTGATAACAACATCATAGAAAAAACGTATGAAGAGTTTTTAAAAGAGATAAAACCCAACTCATTTTTCTATTTTCACAAGGACACTTCGTACAAAGATCTTAAAGATCTTATCGACAAACTTGAAAACGACGGATATTCCGTATATTTCAGAGAAGTGAAATTCGGCCTTGACGAAGGCGCTTATATGTACGAACTTCACATAATCTAGGGCGGAAATTGAAAAAACTCTACATAGAAACGTTCGGATGTCAGATGAACGTCAAAGACTCCGAACATATCATCGCCGAACTTTCCGACGAATACACAACTACACAAAATCCGGAAGAAGCGGAACTCATACTACTTAACACCTGTTCGGTAAGAGAAAAACCCGTTCAAAAACTTTTCTCCGAACTCGGTGCGCTTAAAAAGAAAAATCCTGACGCAAAATTCGGCGTGTGCGGATGTACCGCCAGCCATATGGGAAAAGAAATTATAAAAAGAGCGCCTTTTGTCAGTTTTGTTTTGGGAGCCAGAAACGTCAGCCGCATAAAAGAAGCCTTAAACACACCTAAAGCTGTAATAACCGACATAAATTACGACGATACGACATATATTTTCAAAAACACAAGAAAAAATCCATATAAAGATTTTGTAAACATAATGGTCGGATGCGATAAAAAATGCTCATTCTGCATAGTTCCGAAAACTAGAGGCAAAGAGCTTTCAATTCCAATGGATCTGATATTAAAACAGGTTGAAAAATTAGCAAACGAAGGCGTAAAAGAAATCACGCTTCTAGGACAAAACGTAAACAATTACGGCAAAAGATTCAGTGTCGATCATCCTAAAATAGATTTTACCGACCTTTTAAGGGAAGTAAGTAAAATCGGAGGAATCGAAAGAATCAGATTCACATCCCCTCACCCTCTTCACGCCGACGACAGATTTCTTGACGAATTCGCAAACAACCCTAAAATATGCAAACATATACATTTCCCTCTTCAAAGCGGCAGCAGTGAAATTCTTAAAGCCATGAGAAGAGGATATACAAAAGAATGGTTTTTAAACAGATGTGAAATAATACGCCAGATTCCGGATGTCAGTATTACTACAGACATAATCGTAGGCTTTCCGGGTGAGAGCGAAAAAGACTTCGAAGAAACCATGGACGTTCTTGAAAAAGTAAGATTTGAGCAGATTTTCAGTTTCGTATATTCCCCCCGTCCTTTAACGGAAGCCGCTCAAATGTCAAACCAGGTGGATAAACAGACGGCAAAAGAAAGACTCTACAGACTGCAGCAAAGACACGGGGAAATACTTGACGAAATAGCAAAAAACCAGATAGGCAAAATCTACAAAGTGCTGATTGACGAACCCGGAAGCGGCAAAAGCGACAATTTTTTCACCGTCAAAATACCTGAAACGGATAAATACTTAGGTGAAATTGTCGATGTTAAAATAACCGAGGCAAACAAACACACATTAAAAGGGGAGGTAATATAAAAAAGTTACTTTTATTTCTTGGTATAATTATTATCGGATTTGTGCTTTATTTTACCCTTAATAAATCATACCGCCTCTCTCTGGAGGCTAGATATTATTTTGAAAACGGTGAATACGACAAGGCTTTTGTAAAAGCGAAAGAGGCTTATATCCTCGACCCTTACAACAGAATGGCCTTTACCGTATACACCCAGTCTAAAATAGCCAAAGAGTGGGTAAATTTTCTTGAAGATTCAAACAAATATTTCAAGGAAATAGAAGCAATAGCAAACAAACCGAAAATAACGGACAAAGAACGTCAAAAAGTAAAAATTATGCTTGAAATATTACTTGACGAATATAAAAACCTTAAACCTTCTCTTTTGATAGGTGAGGAACTTAAGTTAAAAGCCAAACAACAATACGAAAAGGCAAAAGAGATATATGAAAAAGTTTTTGCAAAAAGAGATTAACAAATATCTTAGCTTTGTTAAAAAAACAAAATCAATAAACACATATAAAACATATGAAACTATCCTCAATGAAGCAATAGAGCATATTGAAATAGAAAACAGCATAATAGACATCACTCCTTACAGACTGCATATAGCAAACCTGAACAAAAAAACCATAGCTAAAAAAGTTTCAGCCCTCAGAAGCTTTTTTGAATTTTTGGAAACTGAAGGGCATAAATTCAAAATTGTTGGAGACGAACACGTAAAAGTCCCTAAAACACTTCCGAAACCGGTAAGCATGGAACATATAAAAAAAGCGCTTAAATCAGCGACAATGGATGAATACCTTGCCATAATGGTCATATTCTCCCTGGGACTCAGAATCAGCGAAGCGGCAGGTATAAAACTAAACGACATAAAAGGCGAATGGATAGAAATTACGGGTAAAGGCTCCAAAACGAGAATACTTCCACTTCATCCCAAACTTAAAGAATTTATAGAAAAATATCTGCAGACAAACCCTAAAAAAGAATATCTTTTTGAAAAAAACGGCACTCCTTTAGGAAGTGACAAAATAAGGTATCTTATTCAAAAAGCATTCAAAAAACACGGTATACACGTCACACCTCACCAGTTAAGACACTCGTTTGCCACTTATATGCTTCAAAATGGTGCCAGAATTAACGACGTAAGCGAGCTTTTAGGGCATGAGTTTATATCAACCACGCAAATATACACCAAACTCAGCGACACTTTAAAATTAAAAAATTATCTCAAGGCTCATCCGCTATGTTCTTGAAAAAATTACTGTTCAAACCAAACCTTATAGCGTTTTATAAAGATGAGAATATTTATAAAGTTTTAAATGAAAGATATAAAAAGGAAAAATTAATATTTTCCGAAACAAAAGAATTCGAAAATAAAAAAGAACTTAAACAATACATCGACGAAGTTATAGACGACAACCCTCAGACATACGTATCCACTTTCGTAGCTACGCAAAACCAGGGAACGGTTCCTTCATGCGACAAGCACAAATATAAAGAACTAGGTATTGAACTTGAAAACATAAAATCCATATGTATAAACAAAAAATACTCTTTTTACATTACTCTTTACGAACTGATGGAAGAAAAAAAAGAGTATCCTTTTATAGACTTTTTATATTCCGCGTTTGCCCTGATAGACGTCAAATCTTCTTTGAGACATAACGCTCTTTATATTCTTTCAACGCAGGAATATTCTTATATTTTAATCTATAAAGACCACATCCCGGTATTTTCCGATATATTAGAAACGGCTGATGAGGAAATAAATCCGGAAAACGAAGACATTGAAGACATTTCTGATATGGATATAGTAGAAGATTTTGACGAAACGTTAGACGAAAACATAGAAAACGTCGAAGACATGGAAGAAGAGACGGAAAACATAGAAACACTAAACATCGAATATAAAATAAAAGAGCATATTAAAACTGCCCTTAAAGAATATTATGAAAACGGCGGAGATTTTATTGAAAAAATTTATATTTTTGATACCATAGGCATAGAAGAAAACATTACCGAAATAATAAACG
The DNA here is from genome assembly GCF_055388085.1 of Nautilia abyssi. Classification (NCBI taxonomy): domain Bacteria; kingdom Pseudomonadati; phylum Campylobacterota; class Epsilonproteobacteria; order Nautiliales; family Nautiliaceae; genus Nautilia; species Nautilia abyssi. The sequence continues at coordinate 1,242,188 of NZ_AP042376.1, forward strand.
ACGAAATCTTTATTCAAAGCAGCCTTGAAAAACTGGATATATTAAAAACATTAAATGAGATAAGTAGGAAAAATGTATAGTTTTATAACGCCTAAACCAAAGCCTCTGATAAAAGAAGATACTAAACTATGGCTTATTTTTATAGGTATTTCAATTATATTATATACACTTTTTGCCCTGTTTTTGGAAATTAAAACCATCCTTTACAATAAAGAGACAGAGTCTTTTAACAAAGAGATTATCTCTTTAAAACAGAAAATAGCAGATATATCTGTAGAAAAGCAGTTTATATACAAACAGAAAACTTTATATGAAGACATTATGGTTAAAAACTCTTTAATGAAAGACAGTATCAAAAATCTGCTGGACCTTATACCTGACCCTATTACCTTAAACAGTATCTATTTTGATAAAAACAAACTGATTATATACGGTATCACGCCTACGAAAGATATTTACAATATGCTTATGCTGCCTCCTCTGGAATCGATTTTTACCGAAACCAAAACATATTTTTACCAGATGAGCAACGGATGGTATAAATTTAAATCTGAAAATTATCTGAAAGAAGAACAATGAAAATGCCTAAATTTTCTTTTAAACTGCCAAAAGTAAAAGTTTACGGCATAGATGTTATTAAAAACTTCCTATTTTTTACGCTTTTTATAGTTTTAACTCTGCTTTTTATAGCTTTTATAATTTCACCTGCGATTCATTCTTTTAAAAAATCTCAAACCGAATATTACCAGACAAAATATACATTGGATATGACCACAAACGAATATAAAGAAAGACTGACCGAACTTAAAAAACTGAAAAACGCCAACAGAAAAATTTTAAACGCCCTGAGGAGAAATTTTGATATAAACAATTTCAAAATGTTTGCTTCAAAATATATGAGTATTTCATCAATTAAGGAAATAAACTCAACCGTATATAAAAAAGATTTTATAAAAACAACCTATATCATGAAAGCAAAAATAAAATCGCCTAAAAACTTTTACGATTTAATAGACGCCCTTAAAAATTATAAAGCGGTGCTTAGAATATATTTTCCTATAGATTTTATAAAAAATAAAGAAAACATTGATTTGACCCTGAAACTCGAACATTACAGACTTAAAGACATTGAAGCGCAAAACGCGCTTGAAAAAGCCCACTGAAAATTATATCCTCCCAGCTCTCCAGTAACATCGATTACTTCTCCTATAAAATACAGACCAGGCACTTTTTTTGATTCCATAAATTCATTAAGTTCATCCGTAGCAACACCGCCTTTAGTCACTTCCGCCCTTTCAAATCCAAACGTGCCGGCAGGAGCAAACTCATAGTTTTCAAGAATTTTAAGTTTTTCCATTTCTTCTTTTTTCAGCTGTTTTACAGGTCTGTCCTTAATATCTACATGCTCTAAAAACTCTTTAACAAACGCTTTTGGCAAAGGCAGCTGTGTGATTATCTGACGGTTAGGGTTTTTCAGCAGGTTTTCAATTTTTCTTCCGGCTAAAAAATCTATATTTATTTTGCCCTTCTCCCAATACAAAGATGCATTCAGTATAGCGGGACCGGTAATTCCTCTGTGGGAAAACAGAATGTTTTGGCGGAATTTTTTAGAAGACACTTTAACATCAGCCAAAAAAGACACTCCGCTTAACTTTTTAAACCATGCTTGTGAGGGCTGAACGGTAAAACCTACAAGCGCAGGTCTTAAAGGATTTATTTTGATTCCGAATATTTCAGCTATTTCATAACCTTTCAGACTTGCCCCGAGTTTTTTAAAACTTGCCCCTCCAAGAGCTACAACAACATTTTTTGCTTTAAATACGCCTTTGTCAGTAACAACTTCAAAACCTTTTTTTACTTCTAAAATTTCCGCATTGTATACAACTTTGCATTTAGGCCGCAAAACTTTTAAGAAAACCTCGGAAGAATCAAAAAAATACTGATTTTTCTTTAATTCCTTAACTTTCAGTTTTTTCTTTTTAATCCATTCCAGCAATGTTCTGTTATCTGCTTTTTCCAAAGCCTTCTTAACAAATTCACTTTTAGGATAATAATTTTCCGCACTTACTTTCTTATTGGTAATATTGCATTTTCCGCCGCCGCTTATTTTAATTTTAGCACCGTACGTCTTGTTGTGTTCTATAATAAGTGTTTTTTTATTTTTCAGCATATCCGCAAGAAACAGTCCCGAAGCTCCCGCTCCTAAAATAATGACATCGTACAAATAAAACCTTTTTGATAGAATTATATCATTCAAATAAAAGGATTAATATGCAGATTAGAGTTTATTACGATTCCACCGATGCAGGAGGAATAGTTTATCATACCGAATATATAAAATTCTGTGAAAGGGCACGAAGCGAAATATTTTTTGAAAAAGGAATATTTTTTGAAAACGAAGGCTATGTGGTAAGCGGGCTGAAAGCAAAATATATCTCTTCCGCTAAACTTGGAGATCTGTTAACGGTTAAAACAAAAATATTAAACCGGACAAAAGTAAAAGTTCAGATTATGCAGGAAATCTATAAAGAAGAGAAAAAAATTTTTGTTTTGGAATTAAGCGTAGTGTATATCAAAAACGGAAAAATTGCCAAAATACCCGACACTCATATAAAGATACTCGATGAATACTCGTAAAAAAGGAAATATTGCGGAAGACAGAGCGTGCTCATATTTAAAAGAACAAGGTTATAGAATAATCGAAAGAAATTTTTATACAAAATTTGGTGAAATAGACATAATCGCATATAAAGACGGAGTTTTTCATTTTATTGAAGTAAAAAGCGGTAAAACATTCGAACCTATTTTTAACATAACACCCGCTAAATTAAAAAGAATTATAAATTCCGCACAATATTATATTAAGATAAATGGTATCGATTCCGCCTTTTGTATCGACGCTGTGGTCGTTAAAGGCGGAATCGAACATTTCGTCAATATCTCTTTTTAGTAAATCTAAAAAGGAGAAAGGATGAAAAAGGGGGGGGATTAGAATTATAGAACACAAACATTAAATTATTGTTAAATTTGTAAGATTTATGTCAAATTTTACATAAAACTTGTAAAAATTATGTAAAACAATACGGTTTAGGCTTATAAAAATAGTATCCCTGACAGTAATTTATATGTAGTTTTTTTACTAAATTGTAAATTTCTTCGTTTTCTACAAATTCCGCTATCGTTTTAATACCTGTTTCTTTCGCAAAATCGTTTATTACTTTTACTATTTTATAAGCATTCGGATTAACGGCCAGCTGTTTTATTAAAGAACCGTCTATTTTTATATAATCAACGTTTAAATTAATTAAATGCTCAAAATTTGAATAACCGCTTCCGAAATCGTCAATTGCTATTTTAGACCCGTAATATTTCACCCTTTGAAGAAATTTTTCTATTTCCTGGTAATCTTTAATCGCTTCACTTTCCAGTATTTCAAAAGTAGCCCTTTTTGCAAGAGATCTGTTTTTCAGATAAAGATAATACATATGTCTTACTATACTGGTATCTAATATATCTTCAATAGAAATGTTAATACTGAAATCAATTTCTTCTTTTTTAATAACCCTTTCATATGTTTTTTTCATTATTATTTTTGTAATATCGCCGTAAAGCTTATTGTCTTTGGCAATCTGAAGATAAGGATATATGGACTGAGGCTCGCCGTTTATTATTATTCTTGCAAGTACTTCGTATTTAGTTATCTCTTTGGTATAAGTATCCACTATAGGCTGAAAAAACGGTTCAATTCTGTTTTCTTTAATAGCCTGATATAATATTTTGCTTTTTTCAATATTCTGCTGTATCTCTTTTTTGGCATTCATGTTTTCCGAATAAAACATTATTTTTTTTCTTAAAGATTTTTTTATGTATTTAAGAGCGATATCCGCATTTTCAAGAAGAGGCTCCACTGTACTTATACCTATACTTACGGAAATGTTAAGTTTAATATTTTCTATTTCCAATTCGTTGCTGTCAAAATATTTGACTATTTTTCTCGCCAGGGTTTTTATATTAGGATAATATTCATAATCGTACAAAATACCGAAATCGTCGGCTCCAAGTCTGTAAAGCTGGGCATTCAGATTTTCCGGAAGTATGTTTTGTATGACAACGGCCACTTTTTTTAACAGCTCGTCTCCCACCTTTGAACCGTAATAGTCGTTTATATGTTTAAACCTGTCAATGTTTACGAGTATTAATACCGGGTTTTTTAATTTTTTTACGTCACTGTCAAATTTGTTTCTGTTGTAAAGACCTGTAAGCTTATCGGTTATATAAGATATGTTAAGTCTTCTGTTTAAAACTTCAAGTTTTTCATAGTCCATATGGAGTTTTGACATTAAAAACACAACGGTAAATACCGCTATCAATACAAAAGCAATAAGAAGCATAGAAACTATCTTAATAATAACTATTTTATTGTTTACCCTCTCAAGATGCTCTTCGTGTATCTGCTCCAAAAGTTTGGCCGCCCTGTTATCCGTAATAGATTTTAATACATCCGTATATCTGTTGAAATAATCTACGAACACTCTTAAATTAGCCACCAGAACTTTATTAAACTGCCTGAAATGGGGATTTTTAGTTTTGTAATTTCTAAAAAAATCAAAATCGAGATTTTTAATAAAATCCTTATCAAGACTGCTTCTCGCCAAAAATACGGAAGAAACCACGCTTATCATTTTCTGAGCGTAAAGGTTATTGCTTTTAAAAGCATTTTGCAAACGCTGGTATTTCATTCTTTCTCTGCTTATTTTTGGAAGTCTGTCCAACAGATCGGCAAGATACATTATAGAATTTTTAATAGGAGAATTCAGTGTCTCGAATTCATATACTTTTTCTATTTTTTTATCAATAAGTTTTTTATATTTCAACATCTGCCGATAAAGATATGGGTATTGGTGTTTGAAATATTGATTGGATAAAAGCTTATTAATACACTCCTGAAGCTTATCCGTCGCTTTTATGATTTTATCGTTATTCGTATACATATAAATACTGGTAACAAGCACCTCGTAACGAAGCTGAAGTTCGGCGTTTTTAATATTGCTGAACTGTTTTTGTATTTTATTGTTTTCCAAAAAATAATACTGGGTATATCTGTCGAATTTATATAAAAGCCCTACTATAACAACGCCTATAAATATTATAATGTAAAGTTTTATTTTATAACTCAGACTGGCTTTTTTCATTTCTCTTCTCTCATAATTGCAGGAGTTTTGCCGGTAAGTGTTTTTAGAAAAATCACAATCTTTTCGGCATCGCTTTTGGAAAGTTTAAATCCCAGATTATGATATGCCATAATCTGTACCGCTTCATATAAGCTATATGTCCTTGCATCGTGAAAATAAGGTGCGGTTAATGCAATATTTCTCAAAGTAGGAACTTTATACACACATTTGTCCAAAGAATTATGGGTAACGGAATACCTGTCTTTTGTGCAGTCTTTTATAGGAAAAATAACACCCATTTTCTGAAAAGAGTTGCCGCCTATGTTAATCCCGTTATGACACGTGATACAGCCGTATTTTTTAAATAGAATGTAACCTTCTTCTTCTTTTTTGGTAAGTTTTGCTTTTCCTTTCAAATAAAGATCGAATTTACAATCCGGGGTAATTAAAGCTTTTTCAAATTCGGCTATGGCGTCGGCATACATTCCGAATGTTATTTTATCCGTATGATATGCTTTTTTAAACAGCTTTTTATAATATTCGGAAGAATTTAATATTTCAATAACGCCTTTTTTACTAATACCCATTTCGTGAGTGTTTTCAACAGGACCTTTTATCTGGTCCTTAAGATTTTTCGCCCTGCCGTTCCAAAACTGTCTGAAATTAAATCCTGAATTTAAAACGGTCGGAGACTGTATATCCCCTTTTCTTCCGTAAGATCCTATAGAAACCTTTCTTTTGTCCGCCCAGCCCTGAGCCGGATTGTGACAGCTTGCACAGCTTATTTTTTTATCAAGGGAAAATTCCGTATCAAAAAAAAGAAGTTTTCCGAGTTCCGCTTTTGCTTTATCGTATTTTACGGTTTCGGGGATGGTTTCTATTAAACCCTGCGCATATAAAAATATAAAATTTATTAATAAAAACAGTATAAAACGCATTTATTTTATCCTTTCCCTGTAATAACTAAATCCACCCCCTTTTTATTTAATAAGTTCTACATTCTACTCTTTTAAGTTTTTCCTCAAAGTTTACTTTAGGAAAATCAAGTTCTTTATATGACGCGATAGTGCCTTTTCTTATATTATTATAAGGATGAGTATAAATTTTCATACCCAGTTTATAAAAAGCGCATCTTACCGGCGTTGCAACGCTGTATGTGGTAATTATACCACTTTTGTTTAAAATATTCGAAATATCCCTGAAATATTCTATACTCCAAAGCTCCCCGTTTACTTTAGGAGAAAACGCATCCTGATAAACTATATGTATATTTTCAAGTTTTTTGATGTATTCTCTTGCGTCACCGGCAAACACTTCTATTTCAACATCGGAAGATTTATAATAAAAATTTTCACTGAGTTCATTGATTACACTCAATAAATTTTTAAATTCTTCCGGGTATTTGAAATCTTTTAAAGATTTGACAAGATCAGCATCGAGTTCGGGAGAAAAAATTTTCAGCTTAACGTTTTTGGGTTTGTGAAGCACAGCTGTGAGAGTATTGTATCCCAGACCGAAACAGATATCGAGTATTCTGATTTCAACTCCGTAATAATCAAAGCGCTCTGCCGCTTTAAATCCCGGAAGAACATGTTTGTAAAGACTTTCCGTATAAGCACCCTCGCTTGAATGGTAGCATTCGTTATATTTTTCGCTTTTTAACGTAATACTGCCGTCTTTAGTCAATACTTCTTTCAACTTTTATATTCCTTTCACCTTCATCCTTCCGCCTTATCCCTTCTACCTTTACACCTCATCTTTCAGTCATTTTCAACAACCTCAACAAAAGCGTTAAAAAGGGTTATTACATCACTGTCGGCCTTTCTTAAATGTTTGGAAATATCATAAGCTACAACCCATAAAAGTTTAATTGCGATTGTAGGCTTTTCATCCATCATATTTATAAAATCGTTATGTGTAATCTGAAGAATATCACAGTCCGTTTTTGCTTTAATGGTAGAAGTCACCAGCCCTCTGTCAATCAGATTAACCTCTCCGAAAAACTCATCGCCTCCGGCTTTAATATCAGTAATAATATAGTCGTCTTTATAAATAGTTTCTTTTATTACGGAAACTTCTCCGCTTTGCAGCAAAAAAGCACTGTCGGAATATTCGCCCTCTTTAACTATAAAATCACCCGCTTTTACCTTTTTTTGCTGAAAATAAGGAAGTATTTCTTCAACCTCGCTGTCGTTTAAAGCCTTAAAAATGGAATGTTTCATAATATCTCCTCTATCATTAGTTGCACGCTTCTTCCGTAATAGCTGTTTTCGTTTACGCTGAATTTAAACTTTATAAATTCGTCAAACTCTCCGTCATATCTGAAAATAACGGCAGGTAAAACAATATCGTCCTGAGAAAGAATAAGCTTAAAATGATTCTCTTTAAGGTTTTGAATATGTTCTATTTTAGCCGCCGCCGTAAATTTTGGTTTCGGATTTCCCTCTCCGTACGGTTCAAACGATTTAAGTATATCCAAAAGCTCTATATCTATTTCACTAAAAGGAAGTTCGCCCAAAACATAGTCTTCAATAAAAAAATCCTCATCTGAATATTTTACTATTTTTTCGTTTACAGCCTGTTTGAAAAGTGTGAAATTATCCTCTTTTAATGAAAGACCGCATGCCATTTTATGTCCGCCGAAACCTTCAAGAATTTCACTGCATTCATTTACAAGGGCAAAAATATCTATATTTCCGAGACTCCTGCCGCTTCCTTTAAGCATTCCGTCTTTTTTACTTAAAACAATTGCCGGTTTTTTATATTTATATACCAGTCTGCTGGCAATTATTCCCACCACTCCCTCGTGATAATCGCCCTTTACGACAATAAAACTTTCATTATCCACATCTATGGATTCGACTGCTTCTTTTTCCGTCTCTTTTCTTAAATTATTCAGTCCGTCCAGCTCCATAAGCAGGTCAAAAGCCCTGTTTTCATCTGTGCTTATTAAAAATTCATAAGCCGTATTTGCATGCGCCATTCTTCCCGCCGCATTTAATCTAGGAGCTATCTGAAAAGCAATATCCTCACTCGAAAAATCCTTGTTAAAAAATCGTTTTAAAGCTTTTGAAAAAGGTTTTAATGCGCCGTTTAGCCTTTTTAATCCCATATTCACCAGAGTTCTGTTCATATGTGTAAGAGGCATTACGTCCGCTATTATGGCAATACACAGAATATCGAGATATTCCCTCAAATCTATTTTGACTTTAAGCGAATTCTTAACAGCCGCACAAAGATACCATGCCACTTCCGCCCCGCATATTTCTTTGAAAGGAAAATCCGGAGAGGTTTTTGGGTTTACTACTGCATACGCATCGGGAAGTTTAAACTTAGAATCGCTTTTTTTCTCATTTATCAAAGGCGTATGGTGATCGGTTATAATTAAATCTATATCTCTTTCTTTACAGATTTCAGCAGCTTCAAAACTGGTAATTCCGTTATCGACGGTAATGATCAGATCCGCTTCAATTCTTTCAAGCAGTTTGGGAGTAAGTCCGTATCCGTCCTCAAACCTGTCGGGTATAACGATTTCGGCGCTATATTCTAAAAAATCAAAAAAAAGTTTCATAATTGCGCTGCTGCTGACTCCGTCTACGTCATAATCGCCCACTATGACAATTTTTTCATTGTTTTTTATAGCTTTGATTATTCTTTCGGCGGCTTTATCGATATCTGAAAGAAGTGAATAATGTGGAAGGTTTGAAGAGCTGAGCTCTTCGATTCGGTTTGAGAGTATCTGTTTTATTTTTTCTTTTGTGAGCATTAATCAGCAGCTTCTTTGACATTTATAGGCATTCTCTACAAATGACATAATAACCTTGTTAGGTGATTTTAGTTTATTGGTAAATTCAGGATGGAACTGAACGGCTACAAACCAAGGGTGTTCTTTAAGTTCAACCGCTTCTACCAGACCTTCAACGCTTTTACCGCTTACTATCATACCTTTTTCTTTAAGAGCGTCCTCATACGCACCGTTTACTTCGTATCTGTGTCTGTGTCTTTCGATTACTTTATCCGTTTTGTAAGCATCGTAAAGTTTAGTCCCCTCTTTTACAAAGCACTCATATCCTCCGAGTCTCATTGTCCCGCCAAGAGGAGATTTATGGGTTCTTAGCTGTTTTTGTCCGCTTGCATCGATAAATTCGTCTATCAGATAAACGACAGGTTCCGGAGTATCAGGATCAAACTCCTGAGAGTTTGCATATTCAAGTCCCAATACGTTTCTTGCGAATTCTATTACCGCAAGCTGCATTCCAAGACATATACCAAGGTAAGGGATTTTATTTTCACGTGCGTATTTTATGGCTTTGAGTTTTCCTTCTACTCCTCTTTCCCCAAAACCTCCTGCAACTAAAACGCCGCTTACTTCGTTAAACAGCTCATCCATTTTTTCATCGTCCATTTTTTCAAGGTTTTCACTGTCAACCCATTCTATATCCACTCTCATATCAAGATGGGCACCGCTGTGGATAAGCGCTTCGATTAATGATTTGTATGATTCTTTTAACTGAAGGTATTTCCCGACAAAAGCTATTTTTACGCTTTTTTGAGGTGAAATTATTTTTTTGACTATAAAGTTCCATTCGGTCATATCAGGATGAAGCTCCCCTAAATCAAGCTGTTTTGAAATAGGCGTCAATATATCCTGATTTAAAAAGTTCAAAGGCACCTGATAAACCGTCGGAGCGTCAACCGCTTCTATAACGGCGTCTCTTTCTATGTCACAGCTGTCGGCAAGTTTTTCTTTAAGGGCTTTAGGCAGGGGCTTTTCCGTTCTGCACACAAGCATATGAGGCGTGATACCTATACGTCTCAGCTCCTGAACGCTGTGCTGTGTAGGTTTTGTTTTAAGCTCTCCGGCGGCTTTTATATAAGGTATTAAAGTCACATGTACAAACATTGCGTTTGTTTTGCCGACTTCATGTTTAAGCTGTCTTACCGCTTCTAAAAACGGAAGACCTTCAATATCCCCTATCGTTCCCCCGAGTTCCACAACCACAATATCAACGTCTTTTGCGACTTCTTTTATTCTTCTTTTGATTTCGTCCGTAATATGAGGAATTATCTGTACCGTTTTCCCTAAATAATCCCCTCTTCTTTCTTTTTCGATTACGCTTAAATATATCTGTCCGGTTGTAAAATTGTTCTTTTTACCGAGATTCGTATTTAAAAATCTCTCATAATTTCCGATATCAAGATCCGTCTCAGCACCGTCTTCGGTTAAAAAAACCTCTCCGTGCTCAAAAGGACTCATTGTTCCCGGATCAACATTTATATAAGGGTCTATTTTTACCATAGATACTTTAAAACCGCTGTGCTGAAGCAGCGTGGCAATAGAAGCTGAAGTAATACCTTTCCCGAGTGAACTCAAAACTCCGCCGGTTACAAAAATATATTTGCTCATTTAGCACCTTTTTAATTGGAATTATAACATTTTACCCTTTTACAATCTATATTTTACTCTTTCCGTTTAAAAAGGAATTTTTAAAATTGTTATATTTTTTATTTTTTAAAAATTTTGGTAAAATTTCATTCACAAAAAAAACGAAAGGTGGTGAGAGCAGTGCCAGGAATCGTAGTACATCAAGGCGAAGATTTCGAATCTGCTTACAGAAAGTTCAAAAGACAGGTTGACAGAAACCTGATCGTAGTAGAACTTAGAAAAAGAAGATTCTACGAGCCGCCGAGCGAAAGACGTAAAAAAGAAAAAATCGCGACTCGTAAAAAAATCCTTAGAAAACTTTGGATGCTTAGAAGATACGAAAGCAGATTATAATTTCTGCTTTCCTTTTTTGCTTCATAATTCAGTGACAGACACTTTATCTAACAGCAAAACAGCCGGATTTGAAACTGTTTTGTATTTTAAACATTTATTCGCATTTTTCAAATTCAACTCTCGGAATTATCTTTATTTTTTTATAATCCGTAAACATTCCTTTGTTATACATCTCAACTGCAGCCCTTGCTATCATGGCCGCGTTGTCGGAAGTAAACTTCATTTCCGGATATAACAGTTTAAAACCGAATTTTTTTGACAGTTTTTCAAACTCTTCTCTTAATTTCAAATTGGCGCTGGCGCCCCCGACTATCGCAAAATTGGAAGGTCTGTATTTTTTAACGGCCCTTTTGCTCATAAAAACAAGATGTTCAATAGCTTTGGCCTGAAAAGAGGCCGCAATATCCTCAGGCTTATACCTGCCCGTTTCAATGGCAAGTCTTACGGCGTTTTTAATACCGGAATAACTAAACGCAATCTCGGGAGAGTTTTTAAGAGGCAGAGGAAGTCCTACCGTTTCAGCACCTTTTTCGGCAAGCTTTTCTATTACCGGCCCTCCGGGATAACCTAGTCCCAGCATTTTAGCGACTTTATCAAAACTCTCCCCGAAACTGTCATCCATCGTGCTGGCAATTTCGCATACGTCGTCAATCCCGTTAAAATTCAGTATTTTAGTATGTCCTCCACTGACAAGAAGCACCATCATGGGTTTTATTTCATCTTTTTCAATAAAAAGAGAATAGATATGGCCTATTAAATGGTTTACGCCTATCAAAGGTATATTTAAAGATATACTTAAAGCCTTTGCCATCATTACGCCTTCTTGAAGGGTAACGGAAAGACCTGGCGCATTAGTCACGGCAACGGCTTTTAGTTTCGGGAAAAACTCTTTTGTCTGGGAAAGTATTTCCGGAAGGGCTTTCGCGTGAAGCCTGCTGGCAAGCTCCGGCACCACTCCTCCGTATACCGAATGTTCGAGCTCCTGGGATATTTTTTTATGAAAAAGAAGTTTTTTCGTCTTTATTTCCATTACAGCCAAAGAGGTGTCGTCGCAGCTGCTCTCAATTGCCAAAATCATATATTTCCTTTAAATTTTACAAATATTAAATTTTTTAACCAAATTTTAACATTTTTGTATTAAACTTTGTATAATATTAGTATAGCAACAAAGGAGATCCCATGAAAATACTACTAATAGAAGATGACGAAAAAATAGTAAAATTCATTCAGGCCGGATTTAGAAAAGTCGGGTACAGAATAGATATAGCAACAGACGGTGAAGAAGGCCTTTATATGGCGCAAAACAACAATTATGACGTATTAATCGTAGACTGGATGCTTCCTAAAATCAGCGGAATAGAACTGCTTAAAGAGCTTAAAAAAGAAAAAAACACGCCGGCTCTTATTTTAACTGCAAAAAGGGATATCGAAGATAAAGTTGAAGGTTTAAGCGTGGCTGACGACTATCTTACAAAACCTTTCGAATTTGAAGAACTGATAGCAAGGGTAAAAGCGCTTTACAGAAGAAGCAACAACCTAAACGACAATATTATAAGAGTGGCGGATTTAGAATTAAATCCTGAAACAAAAGAAGTAAGAAGAGCCGGAAAGCTTATAGAGCTTACAGCAAAACAGTTCGAACTTTTAAAATATCTTATGATTAACAAAAACAAAATAGTAAATACGGATATGATCCACAGCAACCTGTGGGAAATGGACGATGAAATAAATTCAAACGTAATTAACGTGTATATTTCACATCTTAGAAAAAAAATAGACAAAGATTTCGACAAAAAACTTATTAAAACATACAGAGGCATGGGATTCAAACTAAGCGATGAATAATCTCAGAAACACTCTTTTTATACAGTTTGCGATTGTAGTTTTTTTAATAATCGCAATATTCGAAGGAGCTTTGATCTTCTTCCTTATCAGCTCTTTTAACATGCATCTAAAAGACAAACTCGTAATAATCGCCACAGAAATTTCAAACGAACAGTTCAATAAAACCACTCTTTTAAAAATACAGCATAAATACAAAGTTTATCCGCTTTTTATAAGAATAATCAATAAAACAAACCCTTTTATAATGCAAAAAGACAAAAAAAACATAGAAGGTTTTATAACCAAAAAAATTGACACGCCTACCGGTAAAGAAACACTTTTAATATACAACTACATAAAAAACGGCAAAATTATTCAGGTTTCCACCGTAATATCCGGAAACGACGACAAAATACAGATCGTAAAAACGATTTCACTCGCAGTATCGCTTTTTATTTATCTGATAGTGCTGCTTATCGGATATAAATTTATCGATAAAGTCGCAAACAACATAGAAGAATCTTTCAGAAGGCTTAAAATATTCAATTCGAACGTTTCGCATGAACTGAAAACGCCTCTGACGATAATGAAAGGCGAAATAGAAGTCGCCCTTATGAACAACGAATGCGACGAGGAGCTTTTAAAATCACTGCTTAACGAAATAAACTACATAAATGAAATTACCGACAAACTGCTGTTTTTAACTAAAAAAGACGCTCTAAACAAACAGAACTTCGAAAATATAGATTTAGAAGACATTATTCTTGAGCTTTTTGAAAAATACACCAAAAAAGTTTCTATTGACCTTAATATAAAAGAGGATGAAGAATACTATTTAAAAGGCGACAAAACGCTTCTAATGATAGCTATATCCAATCTGATAGAAAACTCCATTAAATACGGAGCCACTAAAATAGACATTACTCTGAAAAAAGAGAAAAATAAAATAATTCTTAAAATAAAAGACAACGGAATAGGAATACCTAAAGAAAAACTTCCGTTTATATTCGATGAATTCTACAGGGTTGACGAAAGCAGAAACAAAAAAGTAAAAGGTTTCGGACTCGGACTTTCAATCGTAAAATCCATTATCAACCTTCACAACGGAAAAATAAAATTAAACAGCGACGGAAAAAACGGAGTGGAAGCCACTATAGAGTTTTTCTACCAAAAATAGACAATTACGCAAATCCATACCAGTACACTGAAAAATATAGAAATCATCACAGCGGCTGCCGCCGCGTCTTTAGCGTATTTGGCAAGTTCATGATATTCGCTTGTAACCATGTCTACAACTCTTTCTATCGCGGAATTCAAAAGTTCCACTATCAAAGGGACAAGCATCCCCGTTATAAGTATTATTTTAGCCCATACGGGATACGGCAGAAAAACGGCTACAACAGATAAAACTGCAAAAAAAATTATTTCTAGTTTAAAAGAGGTTTCTTTTTTAAAAACCTCTGCAAACCCTTCCCTTGCGTATTTAAAATTTTTAAAAAAATTGTATTTAGGTTTCATTTTTTAATCCTGCATTTATAAAATATATCCATCTTAGGATTATACACTTTTGTTTTTACATCCAAAAGCCCCAAAAGGGTGCTGAATAGATTATCCTGGGTATATGCGTCTTTTGCTATCTTTTTAACACAGCTGACGTTTATATCGAAATTTTTACCGAACCAAGCCACACTTGCGGGATGCTTCTGAACGTCCGGCGCTATAAAATAAGGCATACCGTGCAGATATATTCCGTTTTCACCGAGACTTTCACCGTGATCGGACATATAATACATGGCAACCCTGTATTTGCCTTCGTTTTTCTTTAAGAATTTTATTACCTCATCCAAGAAATGATCCGTATATAAAATGGTATTGTCATATGCGTTTACGACTTCTTCTCTTTTACAGTCCTGAAGCTGGTTTGTTTTGCAAATAGGTTTAAATTTTTCAAAACTTTTCGGATATCTTTTATAATACGCCGGTCCGTGGGAGCCTTTTGTATGCAGCACTATAAATACCGGTTTTGAATTATTCAGATCGTTAATCCACTTCTGAAGTTTGTAAAGCAGCACGTCATCAACACAGTTTCCGTCTTTACAGTAAGGTTTTATATTCGCATTGTTGTAATCTTCATAATTTTTAATTCTGCTGGCCACTCCTTTGGAGCCGGAATCGTTATCCCTCCATAATACGTTCACGCCCGCCCTGTTTATGATGTCTATTACGGAATCCGTATGTTTGGCAAGCTTATCGGAATAATCGCTTCTGTTATACGGTGAAAACATACACGGCACACTAACCGCAGTTTCGGTACCGCACGAATGAACGTCTGGAAAATCTATAAGGTCTTTTATTTTTTCAAGGTTTGGATTCGTATCTCTTTTATATCCGTTTAATGAAAAATGGTCATACCTCGCCGCTTCTCCGAGTACGAATATAACAAGTTTCGGTTTGCCTTTTTCTTCTACTTTTGCATCCATACCTATATGTTTGAACTTCATCGGTTTTGTGAAATATTTCTCGTCAATGTATTTTCCTAGAGAATATATGTAAAAAGTAGGATTAGTATACATTCTCAGTGTTTTGTGGCTTCTGAAAAAAGACACCCAGTATTTTGAAAACATAAGATACAGCACCGGTACAAGCAGTATGTTAAAAGCGACAAGTTTAAGTCTTGAAATAATCTCTTTTTTAATTCCCCTGTTTTTTATTTTGACTTTATAAACAAAAAGCGAAGGAAGCACACCTAAAAACAAAATATATGCAAACAGTGTGAAATTAAGTAAATCCTTAACCTCATTCGTATCGGTTTCAAAAATATTTTGAATCATTTTATCGTTAATAATAGTGCCGTAAGCCTGCATGTAATATGCCGCCGCCGAAGAAACCAGAAACAGCACAATCAAAAAAGGTTTAATAATATAACGGTTTGAAATTAAAATCAATAAAGTTGAAATAACGACAAATAAAAGCCCTCCGAGCCCCAGCATAAACAAAACGTTATGAAAGGCCTCATACGACTTTTTAAAAAACACGAAATTCTCAAACAGAACAAAAAACAGCGAAGAGACAATAATCAGCTGTGTCTGTGTAAGCTCGATATTAAATTTGAATTTAAATTTCATTCAATACCTTTAATTTAGCTGTAATCTGAGAATCCTGCGGATGTTTTTTTAATAAAGAGGTTAAAATCTCTTTTGCTTTAAGCCTGTCGGATTTCATATACGAATTTGCAAGATATATATTTCCAAGATAATTGTTAGGTGAAATTTTAACAATCTTTTCCGCGGTTTTTCTCAAATTTAAAAAATCTTTTTTAAAATTATACACTCTTGCCATAATTAAAAGAGCTTCTTTTTTATTAGGGCACAATTCATATGCTTTTTTCGCCGTTTCAAGACTTTTTTCTATATTTTTATTCAAAGCGAATTTATTGGCCTGATTTATTAAATTTTTATATTCAGTTTTTTTATTATACTCGATTACTCTGTTTTCCGGTTTTATCTGATATGCAAAACTGATATTAAAAGATATAAACGTTATTACAAAAAAATATCTTAATTTCATTTTTTTCCTTTTTTGTGATTATATTTAAGAGCGGTTAAATATAAGTTAACTTTTTTTTGTATAATTACAAAACTATTTTCAGGTTGTAGAGGCGATGTAACAAAAATTATATCTCCTCTGCAACCTCCTAAAGGAGGTGCGCTATGTTTATCTTCACCGACAAACTCCAGCAGACTGAAAAAATAATTATCAACAACGACAGACAGATTATTTTTTCAACGGTAGATAACAAAGACATTATCAACTGGCTTAAAACCCATTCGTTTCCGGAAAGTTTTATAGAAGATATTCAGAGCGAAGACCAGTCTATTACATATGAAGAGGCAGACGAGTTTAAATTTCTTGTATTAAAATACATCAAATTCGACGAAGAGGAAAATCTCCTTTATGACGATTCAAACGTAGTATTTATTATTACCGAAAACAAACTTTTCATTTTAGCCGAAGAAAGAGACATTATAGTAGAACTGGCTAAAAAATTCGCCAAAAGAAGACATAAATTTAAAAACTTCGAATATCTTTTATACCAGATTGCCGATATTCTAGTTGACAATACAATTTTGATAATTGACGTAATAGACGAAGCCCTGGAAAACTTGGAAGATTCTATTTTCCACGAAAACATAGAAGAGGACGAACTGCAAAAAGACATCTACTATGCCAGACGTACTTTAAACAGAATCACCAAAGTCTCTATACACGAAAAAGACGTTTTAAACAGAATGTACCACAGATTCGATTCGAATATAAAAGAAGATCTGAAATACGAATTCATCGACTTAAACGAACACCTTAAATATCTGATCGACGAATCAAAAACCCTTCTTGACAGAACGGGTTATTTGCTAAACCTGCATATGGGTATTCTGTCTACTAAAATGAATAAAGCAATGCAGCGCTTAGCCGCAATTTCACTTATTTTCCTTCCTTTGACGTTCGTGGTTGGAAATTACGGAATGAACTTTGAATATATGCCGGAACTGCACTGGAAATACGGGTATCTGATGACGTGGATCGTAAATATCACAATAGCCGGAAGCATATACTGGTGGCTTAAAAAGAAAAAATGGATTTAATGTTCTCCAAATTTTAATATCTCTTTTACAATATCTGGAAAATCTAATATTTTACAGGCTCCGCCTCTTTCTTTTGCGGCTTTCGGCATTCCGTATACCGCCGCCGTTTTTTCCGATTCGGCTATAGTATAAGCTCCCGCTTTTTTTAAAGCGACTAGCCCGTCCGCACCGTCATCGCCTATGCCTGTCAGCACTACTGCCATTATATCTTTCGGATTCATTACTTCAAGAGCGGAAAAAAACATTTCATCTACACTTGGCACAAAAAATCTGTTTTTGGAATTAGGGGCATGTTTGCAGTAAACTATCCCGTCTTTATTTCTGAAATGCAAATGCCATCCTCCTTTGGCGATAATAAAATACCCTTTTACAACCGGCTGGGTATTATCCGATTCGACAACGTTTAATTTTGACACCGAATTCAACCTTGAAGCAAACTTAGACGTAAAATTAGCGGGCATATGCTGAACCACGCACACCGGATAAGGATAATCTTCAGGCAAAGACCTTGCTATTGTCTCAATAAGCCCGGGACCTCCCGTTGAAGAGCCTATAAGCACATATTTTTCAGCCCCTTTTATTATTTCAGGTATTTTTTTTCTTTTCTGTCTGATACCAAGTTTTTTTTCTATTAAATTTAAAAGATTCTGTTTAAACTCTTCTGATATAAAATCGGGTTTTTCAATACAGTCTTCGCATTCTCCGCCTATAAGCACAACTTTGTTTAAAAATTTTTTATATTCATCCCCGTAGTCTTTATCAAAAATAATTAAATCATATTTTTTTAAATCTATTTCTTTGTTTTTATTTGTATCAACCTCAAACCTGTTTTCCAAAAACTTTTTAAGAGTAAGCCTGAAAACGGCGGAAGGACTAACTATCAGCAGTTTTTTTGTAAACAAAACTGTCTCCTATCTTCATACTTTTAAACAAGACTATATCACTTGGCACTCTTTCCGCATGCCCTAAAAAAAGATATCCGTCATTTTTTAATATATTGTAAAATGTGGCCAAAACTTCTCTTTTTGATTTTTCATCAAAATATATAAGCATATTCCTGCTGAAAATCACATCAAACATTCCTAGTTTTTTCATTTGATATTTATCCATTATGTTAACTATTTTGAAATTAACCGCTTTTTTTAGAAAATCTTTCACCTTATAAAGATTTCCTGTTTTTACAAAATATTTTTCTATAAGTTCCGGAGGAAGTTTATGCACGCTTCTGGCTGAATATATTCCTGCTTTCGCTTTGGCTATCGCATCTGAATCGATATCAATACCTAAAAGCATAAAATCCCTTTTTTTAATAAGCTCTCCTTCTTCCATAAGCATAATCGCTATCGAATAAAGCTCCTCTCCGCTGGAAACGGGTGCGCATAATATATTGATTATCTCATTGGCCGGTCTTTTTATATGCAGCTCCGGCAAGACATGCTTTACCAACGTATCAAACTGATATTTTTCCCTAAAAAAATAAGTTTCGTTAACCATAAAAACATTAATCAGATCCTGCTTTAAAAAAGAGCTCTTTTTTAATACAAGGTCTTTATAAAACTCCTCGAAATCACTATAACTTTTCTCTTTTAAAAGTTTCAGCAGTTTTCTTTTATATATTGTCTGCATTTTCGAGTCGTCAACATATATACCTATTTCATTATTAAGATAATTTCTCAATTTTTTTAACTGATAATCACTTATTTCCAAGTTTTTCCTTTAATTTTTTGGCATATTCCTCATCATAAATTTCAAAAAACTCCACGGCTTTTTTTATAACCTCCTCATCCTGTTCACCGCTTAATTTTTCTTTTAAATATTTTACACAGCCGGGAAATTTTTTAAGAATTTCTACCGCTTCGGTTTTCAATCCCCTTTCATACATTTTTTTTGCGAATTCTTCATTGTTACAGCTTTTTATATAGTCTATAACTATTTTTTTTAAGATCCTGTCAGACCTTTTTACTATTTTTATCAATAAATCCAAATCCTCCTCTCTTTTAAGACAGGGAAGATTAAAAAAAAGATATGCCAAAATGTTCTTTTTGGTATCTATCTGCTTTAACACGTTTTTAAGCAGAAAATAATACTCTTTATGGTTTATCATATAATCGACAGCTTCGAAAGTATCTTTGTCGTCTTTAAAGTTTTCTATATAAATTCTTGCTTCGTCAAATTCTTTGAATCTGAATATTTTATCTTCTTCAAAACCCTTAAACATTAGAGATCCTTAGGCCAGCTTATATTAATAAGAGGGATCATTTCTTTGTCTTTAAGCACCATTCCTCCGATAATACCGTCATTGTCATCGCTTAAAAGAATGTTTTCTTTTTTTACGTAAATGATATCATCGATACCGTCTACCAAAATGGCTTTTAAATGCTTTTCGTCTTTTATAACTATAATTTTGGAATCGTCAGTTATTTCAGGTTTTTTATTTAAAACTTTTTCAAAACTTAATATAAAAGTTGCGCCTTCTTTTGTGGTAATTATACCTTTTACGTGAGGATTGTCATTTGCGAAATTAAGACTTGCCTCGTTATATTCGCTGATATCGGCAACACTGCTCATTCTTATCGCAAATCTTTCTCCACAGATATTAAGCAGTAAAACTTCAATTTTTTCATCAAATTTTTTGACTTTGTCTTTTTTAACAACCGCTCCAAATTTGTCAATCAGCTTTTTTAAATAATTTTTTGAAAAAATTTTAACTTCCTGAGATTTAAAAAGAAAATATTTTTCAAAAACATCACCACGGACCAGCGTGATTTCATCTTTATCTATCAAATGCACATCTATTATATTTCCAATGGGAAATGCAAGCACTTTTTCATCTTCAAGAATTAGAATGTTTCTTTTTTCACACTCTTTGTATATTTTTTCCCCTAAAACCAGTTTTACAAGCATACCGTTTACAACTACGCTATCGTTTTCATAGTCTTCGATTTTTTTAACTACCGAAGTATCAATCCCCAGTATTTCCCCGCCGCATTCATAAAGCAGAAAACTCTCTTTGTTGACATCTTTTTTTCGTTCTTTGTTTTCGGTTCTGTTTTTAAAAGTGGGAATATTATAATCGTCTAAAAATTCGAGATTTAAATTGCCTATAAGTTTTCCGTTTTCTTCAAACACTTCAACCAGAAAATTCTCTTTTTTATCCAATTCGTCTATTTTAATTATTTCATCAATCAATATTGCATATTCCCTGTTGTTAAAAACAATGGCTACAGCCGTATCTTCTTTTTTTCCGTCATCTATATGCCACGCTTTTTTCAGTGAAATCAATGGATATACGTAATTGTTGTAATTTACAATACCCTCCACAAAAGAAGGAAGAAAATCAAGCCGTATTATATTCTCAACTTCAAAAAAATGCTTAACCCTGCTCATTTCAATGGCAAAAAACTTATCGGCAACCCTAAACTCAAGTGCCGCTACTTTCATAACTCACTCTTTACCATATTTAATGAAATTTCTTTTAGTTTATTTATAATCGCGCTCATTTCTTTTGAAATATTTAAAATAATATTCGCTGCCTCTTTGGATTCGCTTGCGTTGTTTTTCGATATTTCCGCAGCTTCCACCGTCTGTTTGGCCGCAAGCTGAATCTGTTCGAGCGCAATGTTCATTTCATCTATCGAGGTTTTTAATTTTTCCGTTTTGTGCATAACGCCTTCTAGCATATTAAGACTGTTGTCGAATTCGTTTGTAGTTTCTTTAAGCTTATTGCTTTCATTTTCAAGAATTAAAAATATATTGTTTATTTCAACAAGTATTTTGTCGTTTTCCTCATTTACTTCATCAATAATATCTATTACTTTATCCAGATTTTCTTCCGAAGTATCTGCAAGATTTCTGATATCGTGGCTGACTTCGCTGAATCCTTCCCCGCCTTCGCCTATTCTTACAGCTTCCACGGCTCCGTTGATGGAAAGGGCGCCTATTTGTACAATTGAAAGCTCTATCTTTCTTATCGCATTGTTAAGTTTTCTGATTTTGGATTTGATCTCGTTAATTTTGGCTTTTTGCTCGTTTGACGATAATATGTTCTCGGCCGATTCATCCTTCATGCTGATCAAAGTTTTGGATATATCGTTAAATTTTTCTTTAATGCTCAAAAAGCCATTATAAATTTCTTCCATAAAGTCTTTGGCTTTAGCTATATAATTTACGCAGTTGCCTGCAATATCCTGTGCTTTATTGGCATCGTTTTTCGAAATTTCGGCGGCTTCCTCTATCTGGGAAAGAGCCTCGACTATCTCTCTCATTGAATCTTCAAGCTGTGCCACACTGTAGCTGAGTTCTTCGCTTGCAGTCGCCAGTTCATTTTGAAAATTGTCTTTTTTTAAAATTTCCTTTAAGATTTCAGCTGCTTTTTGAGACTCGTTAAAAGCATTTACCTGAGAAGCGATAGTGTTTGTAACTTCACTGACGGCGCTTGCGCTCTCTTCAGCCGCAGCGGCTATTGTTTCGCTTGCCTGATGAAGATCTTCTATTTCGTCGACGGTTAATTTAATATTTTCAATAAGTTTCTCGGCATCCGCCACTATTTTTTCAATAATATTTCCGATTTCCCTCATTTCCGCGGCAAGTTTTAAAGATTCTTGTGAAAATTTTTCTATATCTTCTTTAATCTTTCCCATATCGTTATTTGCATTATGTATTTTTTCCTGTATGTCGTTAACAAGAACACTGATTTTTTCGGCATATACATTTGATTTTTTTGCCATTGCCCTGATTTCGCTCGCCATTACGGTAAAACTTCTCCCGCTCTGTCCCGCGCGGGCAGCTTCAATCGCCGCATTTAATGCCAGAAGACCCGTTTTTTTGGATAATTTAGTTATAAGTTCTACCGCATCGTTTATCTGTTTACTGGCATCTAAAAGATTTTTGGCTTTTAACGAAATTTCTTCAGCTTTTTGAGAAGTGTTTTTTAAGCTTTCGCTGGCTTCTTCAAAAGAATCTATCGAACTGTTAAGCATATCTTTAAAATCCAGTATCGTTTCAACCGTATTTTGAACTTCAACCTCCAGGTATTTAGAATTTTGCTTAATCTCCGTAATAGCGCTTAACGTCTCCTCTGCGGCTCCGGCACTTTCCTCGGCAGCCGCCGCTATCTGTTCCATAGTGCCTTTCAGTTCTTCAATGGCAGCCAGACCTTCAGCGGTTTTTGTATGTAATTTTTCAGACAAATTTTCCAAATCGCTTTCCGTGATTTCAAACTCTTGATGAAAATTTTCGTTGTTGGATACTTCTTGCGGCAGTGTTTCGTTATTTATTTCTTTTTCCTCTAAAGAAACAAATCCCATTTACAGCTCCTTTGAGTAAATTAAGAAGCTGAATTTGTAATTTTGATTAAAAAATCCACAAATACCTTAATAAAAACTACTTACAAAAACAACTTCTTATAATAATCTTATCAAAAAAAATATAAAAAAAAGTGAAGGAAACGTTAGTTTAATTTGAAGATATTTCAAAAATAAACACCTCTTATTGAATACTCTCTTCCTGGATTCTGAGTTTGGCAAAAGTCTGTGAAAGAGGAATAAATTCGTTTTTAATTACGTCTATAGTTTCTTTTTTACCTATCAAAAGAACTTCATCGCCTTCTTTAATGGAGGTAATTACGGAATTATGAAGCCATCTTCCGTTTCTGAACACATACAGGATTTCCGCACCTCTGTATTTTTTGAAAAGATCCCCTTCGTTTAACTTAACTTCTTTTGTAAATGTTCCGAAAAACACATATTTATTGTCGCCTACTTCAACCGCTTCGCCTTTTTCCAAAAGACTTATGATATCTTCCCTTTGAACGACGGCTTTTTTCAGATTTAATATTTTAGAATGGCAGATTAAAATATCTCTTATTTTGTCCATCTGATATGAAATCGAATACTCTTTATTTAACAGCTGAGCTTCATACAGTGAAATATATTTCGGCTGTATTATTCTTGCAAGCATATTATGCACTATATACGCACTTAAAACACCAAGAGTAGTCGGAGCCAAAAGGCTGTAACCTCCGGTCATTTCCACAACCATAATAATAGTCGCAAGAGGCGTTCTGGCTGCCGCTCCAAATACGCTGGCCATTGCTATTATTACAAAAGCCGCAATCGGCGCATGCAGAAGATATCCAACAAACGCCCCTAGCATTGCTCCTATAAACAGTGACGGAGCAAACACCCCTCCGCTGCCCCCGCTTCCGACTGTAAACGAAAAAGCAAGAATTTTGGCAATTAGCAAAAACAGAACAAAATATCCGAGCATATTTCCGTTTATACTTTCTTGTATAAACCCGTAACCGCCGCCTAAAACTTCAGGAAAATACAAAGCGATAATTCCCACAAGCAGTGCGCCTATTGCCGGTTTTACATGCGGTTTTACAGGTAATGATCTGAAAAAATCCCTCACACCGTAAAACACATTAGGAAGTATTAGTCCGATAGCTCCGCTTGCTATCCCCAGTATTACGATTTCAAGATACGTTTTAACTTCCGTAACCTGCACGTTCGGAACGTGAAAAATAGGCTCCCAGCCGAATAAAAATCCGGTAATCGTATATGCTATCAATGGACCGAAAAGAAGATATATGAGCTCTCTAGTTTCGAATTCATTATCCGCATACAAAACTTCAATCGCAAAAATAGACGTGCCTAAAGGAGCTTTAAATACGGCACTAAGCCCGCTGGCCATACCGATAAGCACATATATCTGTCTTCTTTTCCATCCTACTTTTCTAAAATTCGAATATAAAGACCCTACCCCTGCGCTAAAAAGTGCAGTCGGTCCTTCTCTACCGGCA
This sequence comes from Nautilia abyssi, assembly GCF_055388085.1. NCBI lineage: Bacteria > Pseudomonadati > Campylobacterota > Epsilonproteobacteria > Nautiliales > Nautiliaceae > Nautilia > Nautilia abyssi. The sequence goes on from NZ_AP042376.1 coordinate 1,266,407, forward strand.
CTTCCTCCCGTACCGATAGTAATAGCCGACGCTATTATTTTTACAGGAACCACCACTCCTCTTAAATATCCGCCTTGTCTGTGAAACGCTCTAATTACGGTATCCGTTCCGTGCCCTTCTGCTTCCGGTGCAAACGTATAAACCAAAAATCCGCTTATAAGCCCTCCGGTCACTATTACGATTAAGAGCATAACCGCGTTATATTCACCGTAATTTGTATAATTTGATAGTAATTTAATTGTATCCTGAGGAATATAACCGACTAAATAATCCAGAGAAAATTTGCTGATAAAATGAAGAAGCACAATAAAAATCTGAGCACACACCGAACCGATAATACCAATAATAAACGTATCTATGATTAAGGAATAATCTTTTTTAATTTTTTTTCCTTTAAATGAATTTTATGTTTTACAGTAGTTTTGACGAGCTGACAACTTATTTTTTATTATAAATCGAAAATTTTGAAAAGTAAACCGATATAAGTTATTTTAATACAAATTTTAAAAAATTCAATATTTTTTAAGTAAAAACGCTTAAAATATATTATATTTAAATCAAAATCTGACAAAATATTAATATGCATATTATTTAACTTCTTATTTAATTTTATTACAAAATCAATCTCCAATATTATCAATTTTCATTAACTGCGGAAAAAACTGATAATAATTTGCTAGTGCCTGACACTTATATTTATAACAACAAAAAAAGAGAAGATTAAACTCCGGCTTCTTCTCTTCTTTGTAAATATTCCCAATATGCATCAACATTTTTTTGCCATTCTTCAATAATCCATTTGTTTTCCGGTTTAAACAGATGGCTAAATCTTCCCTGTCTGCTTAAATATTCTTCAATAGGAAGTTTGTTTTTAGGTCTGTATGTAATTGTTAATTTGTGACCGTCTTCAATTTCATATAGAGGGAATGCACAAGTTTCAACCGCAAGGTCCGCGATTTCAACAGTTTCTTCAGGTTTAAATTTCCACTCAGTCGTACAAGGGCTTAATGCATTAATAAATGTCGGGCCTACTGTACTGATTGCTTTTGCCGCTTTAGTCGCAAGGTCTTTCCAGTGTTTAGTACCAGGAATAGCAGTCGCAACATAAGGGCATCCGTGAGCTGCCATAATCATAGTTAAATCTTTTTTTCTCTGTTTTTCACCGTAACTCACTCTACCTCTAGGAGTTGTTGAAGTATGTGCACCGATTGGAGTCGCACTACTTCTCTGACCGCCTGTATTTGCATAGTTTTCATTATCCAAACATACATAAAGAAAATCATGACCTCTTTCAGCCGCACCTGAAAGTGACTGGAATCCGATATCATAAGTACCGCCGTCACCACCGAATGCAACGAATTTCACTTTTCTGTCTTCATTATAAAGTTTGTTTTTTCTACTTAACGCACTGTACATAGCTTCAGCTCCGGAAATAGCTGCCGCAGCATTTTCAAATCCGATATGAAGCCAAGAAACGTCCCAAGACGTATAAGGATAAATTGAAGTACAGACTTCAAGACATCCCGTCGCAGTAGACACAACCAAATCATCATCAGTTGAATTAACCACTTCTCTTACTATCATACTGTGAGCACATCCGGGACATAGTCTGTGTCCACCTTGGAATCTGTCAGGAGTACATGCGAATTCTTTTAAAGTACCTATATTTTTCATAAAAACTCCTTAATTAAATGATAACTTAGGACCTCTAAGGTTTACAAAACCTTGTAAGTCAGTTACTCTTTTTCCAGCTTTTGCGTTTTCGTTTGTTTCGTTAATTACCTCTAAAATATGTTCAACCGTTGTATCTCTTCCGCCAAGACCGTAAATATAGTTAGTCATAATTGCACTCTGTCCGTTTGCAGCAAGCGCACCGGCAACTTCGTTGTAAAGAGCGCCTGTAGTACCCATTGGAGCACTTCTGTCCAGAGCAGCAACAGCTTTTACGTTTGCAAGTTTTTTAGCTACTTCGTTATAAGGGAAAGGTCTGAATACTCTCGGCATTACAAGACCTACTTTAATACCGTTTTCTCTTGCCCTGTCAACAGCAAGCATTGCAGTTTCATAAGCACTGCCCATAATAACAAGTGCAATATCGGCATCTTCGATTTTATAACTTTCTACAAGATTATATTTTCTTCCTGTAAGTTCAGCAAATTCATTAAATACTTCTTCTATTACAGGGAAGCTGTCCATTAAAGCTTTATGCTGAGCGGCTTTATGTTCGAAATGCCATTCTTCCTCTGTCTGCGCACCGTAAGTTACAGGGTTTTTAGTATCAAGCATAGGATTAAGAGCTTTATAATCTCCTACAAATTTTTGAGCAACTTCATCCTGAAGAGGTTCGACAACCTGAGCCGTATGTGATACTAAAAATCCGTCCTGGTTAGTTGTAACAGGAAGTCTCACTCTGCTGTCTTCAGCGATTTTAAACGCACATAAAGTCATATCATACGCTTCTTGAGGGTTATTGGCAATTAAATGAATCCATCCCGCATCTCTTCCTAAGTATAAATCACTGTGGTCTCCGTGAATGTTAAGCGGAGATGCCAAAGCTCTGTTTACTACAGTCATAACTATAGGAAGTCTCATACCGCTTGCCTGATATAAAACTTCTACCATTAACGCATAACCCTGAGAAGACGTAGCAGTTGCAACTCTTCCACCGGCCGCTGCGGAACCGACACACGCACTCATAGCTGAATGTTCACTTTCAACCATTACGAATTCACCGTCTACATATCCGTCAGCTAAAAACTGAGCGTAATTTTGAACAATTGGTGTTGAAGGAGTAATCGGATAAGCAGCAACTACATCAACCTGAGCCTGGCGCAGAGCATGAGCAGCCGCCATATTACCGTCCCAAACTTCCTTTGCTTTTAATTCATATCTTTCAGCCATTATCTATCCTTTATTTATCTTTTTTAGGCCACTGTTTTAAAGCCTCTTCATTTTCAACATGTTCAGGGAACATTAAAAGCGATTTAATCGGTGTAGGGCAAACATCAACGCAAACACCGCACCCTTTACATAAATTATAATTAATACCTTTGATTTTAGCCTGTTTTTTACCTCTTTTATTTACAACTTCTTCTACCTCAAAGCAGCTGTCAGGACAAAATACCCAGCAAAAATCACAGTCTATACACAAATCTCTGTTAAATACAGGTTTTTCAACTCTCCAGTCAGCAACTTTATAGTTATATGAATGGAATTTACTTCTTTTTTTTGCTTCCGGATCTTCAAATGATGGTAATACCGCACCAAACTGAATTTGATCCCAAGTCGTTAACATTTCTTTAGGTGTTGCCATAATATCTCCTTAATTTACTTCTTCGTAAGCTCTTTTAATAGCTCTTAAGTTACCGTCAATAATTTTTTGAGGGAATTTTGAAAGAATATCTTCAATTGATACTAAAAAGTCCTCAAAAGGTAAAATTTGTGAAACTTTAATAAATGCCCCAAGCATAGGAGTATTTGGAATCGCTCTTCCGATTTCTTCCTGAGAAATTTTAATAGCGTCAATAGTATAAAGTTTTTTACCTTCAAGATGTTTTGCAATCTTTAAAAGCTCGTCTTTGCTTAAATGTGTTGTAACTATAAATACCGTATCGTCAGTAGTATTGTCTACGATTTCTTCCTGGAATACCAAAGAAGGGTCGATAACCAATACATAATCCGGAGTCATCCATTTTGAATGGTCTAAAATAGGCTCATCGGCGATTTTGTCATATGCAGTCATCGGTGCCCCTCTTTTTTCTGCACCGTAAACTGAGTATGCTTGTACATACTTTCCTGTTCTAGACATAACATCAGCAAGAGCCTTTGCACCTGTTACTGCCCCTTGTCCTGCGCGAGAGTGCCATCTGATTTGTAACATATTTATCCTTTTTTTGTCATATTTTAGCGAATTTTTACTTAAAGTAGTATTAATATAGCATAAATTTCATCCGAAATTATTTCATTTTATTTTATTTGCGCATTTTTATATAAAATGTTACTTTTTGAAATATATTTTTCCGTATACACAGCTCTTTTATGTATAAGTTTTAATTAAATCACATGCATTTTTTTACATCTTTACTGTTTTAGTGCTATAATAATCAGTTGTAATTTTAGAAAAAGGCTATATATGAACATATTAATAGCAGGTGCCGGAAAAGTCGGCTATAACGTTGCAAAAGCTCTGTCGCACAAACATAACGTGGTAATTATTGACAAAAACGAAAAAGCGCTTGAAATGCTTAAAGAAACGCTTGACGTTATGACCATATGTGCGGATTTGAGAGATTCAAGGGCATATATGGGCCTTGAAGAAAAATTCGACTTTTTTATTGCGGTAACAAACAATGACGAAATCAATCTTATCTCAACGATAGTCACGGAAAACCTTATAGATATAGAAAACACCATAGTCAGACTTACAAATACATCATACATATCTACAAACTTTCAAAAACTGAATATTAACAGACTTATTTTTCCATATAAACTATCGGCTACGGCGGTGGCAAAGCTAATTGAATTTCCTAAAGCCAACAATATAAAAGAATTTCCTTTTAACGATTTTATACTTCTGTCATTAACGGTTCAAAAACCGGAAATAGACAAAGTTTCCGCTATTAACGATGAAGACGTAATAGTAATAGGCGTACAAAGAGGAGAAGAGTTTCTGTTTTTAAACGAAGAAGACTACATCGAAGAAGAAGACCTTCTTTATATTTTCGGTGAAAAAGAAAAACTAAAAAACATAATAAACAAACTTGACACCGTTTCACCGGAGGTTATACAAAATGTGCTTATATACGGTGCAAATCCTCTGGGTATCGAAATAGCCAAAATACTGATATCTTTCAATTTAAACGTAAAAATACTAGAAAAAGACGAAGCGCAGGCTACAATAGCAGCGGAACTGCTCGGAGAAGAGGCAATGGTAATCAACTCATCTTATGAAGACGAGGAGATGATTATTAACGAAGGCCTTCACTATTCAGATATAGCCATAGCTGCTTCGCTTAAAGACGAAAGCAATATTATCAAGTCCCTTCAGGCAAAAAAACTCGGAATCAAAAAAATAATAACTATCAATAATAACTTAAATTACTATTCTCTTATGCACTCATTAAAACTCTCAACTATAAGAGGGCCTAAAATCGCTGCTTATTACGAAATACTGGAAGAAATAGATTCCAGACTTTTAATATACGAAAGATTTTTCTTAGGAGCCAAAGGCAAAATATTCATTAAACAGATATTTCAGCCTAAAAAAGTAACTCCTCCTAAGGAAAACAATAAAACTCTTATCATTAGAAACGACAGAATCATCGAATTAAAAGACAAAATGGAACTCGAACCAAACGATATAGTTATGGAGTTTAATTTTTCAGGAAACAGGAAGTGGATAGAAGCTCTGTAAAAAACATACTAAAATTTTTAGCGCTTGTAGGTTTGTTAAACAACCTATTTTTCCTTATTCCCGTAACGACTGGAGTAATATATCATGAAAACATAGACGGTTTTATTTTTTTCACCATTACCACCACCCTGCTTTTCGGACTTATTTTATACTGGCTGAAAAACCACAAAATCGAAATGAAAATAAAAGAGGCCATTCTCAGCGTGAACCTGGTTTGGCTGATGGTTTCTGTTCTTGCTGCGATTCCTATGATAATGATGACGCATATTTCATTTATAGACGCTTTTTTTGAATCGGTAAGCGGCTTTACTACAACCGGAGCCACTATATATCCGGAGGTAAGCAACCTTCCTAAAACGGTTCTGATGTTAAGAAGCACCACCAATTTTTTCGGAGGTATGGGTATTATCGTTTTAGGAATAGGACTTTTGTCCATTATCAACCCGACAGGGACACTCGCACTTTTCAAATCCGAATCCACCGGTATAACCCCCGATAAAATCACTCCGAAGATAAAACACACCGCTCTAATATTATGGATTGTGTATTTTTGTATGATAGTGGCTAACATCGTTCTTTTCAAACTAGAAGGAATGAACTGGTTTGACGCAATCAACCAGGCGTTTGCCTGTGTCGCCACGGGAGGTTTTTCTACAAAAGACAACTCTTTCGGATATTGGATTAACAACCCCTGGATACTATGGACTGCTATATTTTTTATGTTTATTTCAGGTATGAACTTTATAGCCCATATAAAACTTATAAAAGGCGATTTTTCTGGATATAAAAGCGAAGAGGTTAAATGGTACGTTATAATCTTTTTGGTGTTTTCACTCGCTTTAAGTCTTGTTCATTATTTTCATTCAAACAACACTTTCTTTTTTTCACTTACCAACGGATTTTTTACCATTACCTCAATACTTACCTGTACGGGATTTGCCACAGTCAACTACGATACATGGACGCATCTAGCACAGGCACTTATTCTTGTAACTATGCTTTTTGGAGGTAATGCCGGAAGCACCGCGGGAGGTATAAAAACCATCCGTTTTGTTGTAATGTTTAAAAACCTTAAATACCAGATCCAGAAAATTCTTTATCCAAATGCAATACTCTCTATAAAAATAGACAAAAAAACGGTCTCAAGATATGTGGTAAACAATGTAAGCGCATTTATATTTTTATATATTTTAACCGTAACCGTAATATCTCTTATTCTGTTTGCGGGAGGGCATGACGCATTAACTTCTCTTTCCGCCACACTTGAATGTGTAGGCAATATAGGTGTAGGCCTTCAGCATGTCGGTCCCGTATATAATTTTTCCGGATTTAGCGGATTTGACAAAGTAGTGCTTGCCATAGGAATGATAATCGGAAGACTGGAATGTTATACTGTTTTGATACTTCTGACCAGACAGTTCTGGAAAAAATTTTAATCCCTTTTTTAACACTCTTTTATATCTGATAATGCTATAATTATACTTTTAAAAATTCCAACACAGGATAAAAAATGGATAAAAACACAATAAAAAATATTCTAAAATTTTTAGCGCTTGTCGGCCTGATGACGGAATTTTTCTTTTTAATACCTATGATTACGGGAATAATATATCATGAAAACATCAAATCTTTCGTGCTCTATTCCGCAGTAAGCACCTTTATATTCATACTTATACTTCTGTGGCTGAGAAACCACGAAATGAAAATGAAAATCAAAGACGCCATTTTAAGCGTTAATCTCGTATGGATAATGCTTTCCACCTTAGGTGCAATACCTCTTATGCTTGAAACACATGTTACTTTCATAGACGGGTTTTTTGAAGCCGCCAGCGGATTTACTACAACGGGTGCGACTATATATTCGGATATAGCCGACCTTCCTAAAAACATTTTAATGCTCAGAAGCACCATGCACTGGATCGGTGGTATGGGTATTATCGTGCTCGGAGTCGGTCTTTTATCTCTAATCAACCCTACCGGATCACTAGCCCTGTTTAAAGGTGAATCTACTGGAATCACACCCGATAAAGTAACCCCTAAAATAAAACATACCGCCCTTAAATTATGGGGAGTGTATTTTACAATTACGTTTATAGACGCATTATTGCTTAAATTTGAGGGAATGAGTCTTTTTGACGCCATCAACCATGCGTTTGCAACCATATCGACGGGCGGTTTTTCAACCAAAAACGAATCAATGGGCTACTGGCTTCACAACCCTTGGATACTCTGGACAACAACGTTTTTTATGTTTATTTCCGGTATAAACTTTATAGCACACATTAAACTCCTAAAAAAAGATTACAGCGGGTATAAAAGCGAAGAAGTTATTTGGTATACGGTTATTTTCATTGTTTTGTCAATCGGAGTGAGTATGGTTCATTATTTTAACACTCATGATTCCCTTTTTTATGCTTTAACGCACGGATTTTTTACAATAAGCTCCATCCTAACTACTACAGGTTTTGCAACGGTGGATTATTCGCAGTGGGGTCAATGGGCGATAGCCCTTATCTTTATAGCGATGCTTGTCGGAGGTAACGCCGGAAGTACCGCCGGAGGAATTAAAGTAATCAGGTTTGTTGTAATGTTTAAAAACCTTAAATACCAGATTAAAAAAACTCTTTTCCCTAACGCCATTATATCCGTAAAAGTAGATAATAAAACCGTCCCTCAGACAATTATCAACAACGTAAGCGCATTTATATTCTTATATATTTTAACAGTGACAGCCATTGCGCTTTATTTATTCGGGAACGGTTACGACACGCTTACCTCCTTAAGCGCGTCAATAGCCTGCGTAGGAAACATAGGACCTGGATTCGGACATGTGGGGCCTGTAGATAATTTCGCGTTTTTCACACAGACGCAGAAATTTGTACTGGCAATAGGAATGATAATCGGAAGACTTGAATTTTTTACCGTCTTAATGCTTTTAAGCAGAGATTTCTGGAAGAAATTTTAATTTCTTTTTCCTTTTATATAAAGAACCGCTTCAAGTGCGTTGTCTTTTATTATTTCAGCACATTTTTTCATATTATGCAAAGATTCATATTCCCATTTAACGCCTATATACTTAACGCCAGCTTCTTTGGCGCTCACCATATCAAGACAGGTATCGCCTATCATCCATGTTGCCTCTTTAACGGCATTCATTATATGAACGGCTTTAAGAACGGGTTCAGGATGAGGTTTTGGGTTTTGAACGTGTTCTCTGCCTATTAAAACCTCAAAATATTTCATAATTCCAAAATGTTCCAAAAGCTCCTTTGAATACTCTCCGGTTTTTGTCGTAACAATTCCGAGCCTTGCAAATTTCGAAGCTTCCATTACGGCTTCTTTAGCAAAAGGAAGCAGCACCGTTTTCTGTTTTGAAATCTTACGGTAATGTTTTTTATACGTATCAACATAATCCCATACCTTCTCTTTTTCCACGCCTAGTTTAGAAAACATTACATCAAGAGGCAGGCCTATAAGTTTTTTTATCTCTTCAGCTGCGGGAGGTTCTTTTCCAAACGACTTAAAAGAGACGTTAAAACCTTCGAGAATAGCTTCCGTAGAATCTATAAGCGTTCCGTCAAGATCAAATAAAATCACTCTCACACCAAACCTTTACTTCTTTTTTTACTTCAAATATATCTTCTATACTGTTAATATCTATATTTTCAAATTTTTTAACCGCCTGCAATATTGTGCTGCTTATGGCAGAAAAAGATATTTTATTTTGCAAAAATCTCTCAATGGCAAACTCATTGGCCGTATTTACAACAACCCCCAAATCAGGTTTTTCCAAAAGCAGATTTTTAATATCCCATACGGGATACCTCTGCGGTTCTATTTTTCTAAATTCTAAATTTCCCACTTCTAATAGATTTACCGGTTCTAAAATCTCATCGCCGACCTCATCCATAACAGCATAGGCAATAGGCAGTTTCATATCCGTTTTACTTATATGGGCGGTGGTTGAGCCGTCATTCCATTCTACAAGGGCGTGTATTACGGATTTTGTTTCTATAAAAGCGTCAATATCGGAAGTGTTAAAGAGCCATTTTGCTTCAAGCAGTTCAAAAAGCTTATTTACCATTGTTGCCGAATCTATAGTTATTTTGACACCCATAGACCAGTTAGGATGATTAAGAACGTCTTTAAGAGTCGCTTTTTTGATATCTTCCATGTCCCAGTCTCTAAGAGCCCCTCCGCTTGCGGTTATATAAAGTTTTTTTGCATTGCATTTTTCACTTTTTACTTTAGACTTTTCATTTAAAAGATACCAAAGAGCGAAATGTTCGCTGTCTATAGGGGTTATTTTTGCAGTATTTATAAATTTACCGGCATTTACAAGAGATTCTTTATTTGCAAGCGCTATTTTTTTATTGCATTCCTGTGCTTTAAGAGTAGGTTTCAGTCCGGCATCTCCAACCAGCGCGTTTACAATCAGCGGGCTTTTTACACGTTCAATAATTTCAAGCAGAGCCTCTTCGCCGTATAAAACGTCTTTAAATTCTATTTTTTCAGCCGTTTTTTTATCTTTTACGACAACGTATTTAGGTGAAAATTCTTTAATCTGTTTATTCAGAAGCTCAAAGTTGTTTCCTGCAGCCAGAGCTTCTATTTCCAAACCGTATCTTCTGGCTATTTCCAGGGTATTTACACCTATACTTCCTGTAGAGCCTAAAACAACCAATTAAGCCCCCATTAATACAAACATTACAGGTGCGGCAAACAGATAACCGTCGATTCTGTCGAGTATTCCTCCGTGTCCCGGAAGTATATCCCCGCTGTCTTTTACTCCTGCTCTTCTTTTCAGATAACTTTCAAACAGATCGCCAAAAACACTTGAGAGACTTACAAGAAGGGAAATAAAAAACGCCTGGAAAAACCCCATAAAATATAACCCTACAAAAGCGCCAATAACAGTAGCGCCGGCCACTCCGCCTATTACACCTTCCCATGATTTGTTAGGAGACGTAGCGCAAAATCCTTGAGGTATAAATTTTTTTGCAAAATTTTTACCTGTAAAATAAGCCAATGAATCCGTTAAAGCCACTATTACAATAAGCCACCCTATAATTCCCATTGAGTTTTTTACATAAAGGGCATATAAAATCATTAAAGAAACCAAAGGATACAATACCGGAGACAAAATTTTTAAGTCTTTCTGATAATAAGCTATATACGATACGCTTACAATCACTCCGAAAACAGCGGCGGCCAAAGGATTTATTATTAAAGAAAGAGCAACAGACGCAGCAGCAATATAAAAAATCTCCCTCTCTTCCGTTTTGAAAAGTTTTTGAGCTTCTAAAACGCCTCCAATCGCAATAGCTCCGATAAACAGTCCCGTTACAAATCTGTTATCAATTATCCCTACTATCAATAAAATGACTATAAGTACCAGTGACGTTATTAAACGTTCTTTCATTAAATTCCTTTTTTCTAATTATACTATATTAAAGTTTTGAAGTGGATAAGTAGCTAAGCTGTAAAGACGGCAGTGTCTTGACAACTTAACCGCTTACTTACTTTACAGACTTGTGCTGTTAAGCTTTTAAATCTATATGTCTGCTTTCTCTTTCTATTTCTTCTTTGGAATCGTCTTCCGGAAGAATTTTTTCAGTCTGTTCCACAGGTCTTACTTCTTTAACTTTAAGCTCTTTTTCTTCATTAATTATTTTCTGTGTCTCTTTGCTTATCTGCTCTCTGGCAATATTATCGGCAGCCATTGCGGATGCCACATGCATGTTTTGATTTATTAATGTCACTTGTCCTATTAAGCTCATATTTTCACCTTTACAGTCGAATATTTGCCATACTCTACGTTAGCGCCATCTTTGACCTTTACAAATTTTCTTTTAGTATAATCGACATTTCCTTCATTTTTTTTAGAAAACGCAACTGCTAGTTTTGCAGCCTCGTTTATTACCTGCTGAGGAATGGAGAGTTTATTGTTTTTTATAATTACATGCGCACCCGGATAATCTTTAATATGCAGCCATAAATCATTTGCGTTTGCCGTTTTTAACAGTTTTATATTTCCTTTTTCATTTTTTCCGACCATTATTTTATAATCGTCTATAAAAAACTCGGCAACATTTTCATCAGCGCTTTTTTCTTTTTTAGGAGGTCTGTAATAGTTTAAACTTCCCAAATCCTGCGTTTTTTCAATAAGTTTTTTATAATTTTCCAAAAACTCAAGCTGAGAATTTAGATGTCCTTTTTCTATATGAAGATTTTGGGCTTTTCTTTTAGCCTTTTTGGCAAGGCTGTAAAAATAATTTCCCACTTCGTTGACGTTTTTCAGCTCAGGCAGCGGAATTGTTATTTCATTGCCTTCGAAGTCATATGTTTTAAGCTCTTTGCTGTACGGTTTAATCTGATACAGGTTAGCCATTGAAATATCGGCGTATTTTTTATAAAGTTCCGCTTTTTCAAGAAGTTTCTGTTCATCATCGAGTTTTGAAAGTTTTTTTTGGATCTCTTTTATTTTTTTATTAATACGGTTAATTATCGCTTCTTTTTTCTGTTTTAGGCGGTTTTGGTATTTTTTTTCAAAAAGATCTTTTGTGTAACTTTCAAGATCTTCTATTTCAAACTCTTTTTCCTTAATTTCAAAAGGCGGCAGTTCCTCAAGTTTAACTCCCGGCTTTACAACCCTCGAAGACTGGCTTTCGCTTATATGCCTCAAAGACTCTATCACTGTGTAGTTTTCATCAAGAATAATGGCGTTTGTATACCGCCCCGTAAATTCAAATCTTATTTTTACTCTCTCTTCTTTAAAACGGTTCTGGTTTTTGGCCGTAATTGTAAGAATCCTCTCTTTTACCTCAACGTTCACAATTTCCGCTTTTGTAAACTTTTTTTCTAAAACAATGTCAAAAGGCGCCTGAAACTTGCGTGAGAGAGGATAGTCTATATTTATATAAATATCCCCGCTGCCTTTTGTAAGGTCAAAATAATACTTGTCTTTGTCAAACTGCATTAAAATCAGGTTTTCATCAACCCTGAGCGCCCTTTTAATATATTTATATTTCTTTAAATGCTGGGCAATTTTTTTTAATACGAACGCTTTCAATCTTTACCTTTTTATTTTAATACCATCCACAATTTACCATCAACCGTTAACCATCCACCATCCACTATAAACCATCTACTATCAACTATTTACTATCTACTATTCTTATCCGCATCTGAAACCGTATTTGGCAAGCTCTATAAATTTTCTTACTTTTCTTTTATCTTTCTTTCCGGGTTCTCTTTCTACGCCGCTGCTGACATCCACACCGTAAAATCCGTATCTTCCGACTTCAAAAACATTTTCGGCAGACAGCCCGCCTGCAAGGATAATATCCGAATTATCCCTTCCTTCAAACCATTCAAGAGCCACTCTTTTACCGCTTCCTCCATATTCCGGAACATAAGCGTCGACTATTTTATACTCTCCCGTAAATTTTTCAATATCGTTTTTTTCTTTCGCACGGATTACTTTTATATGCCTGCACTTAAGACTTTCATAAAATTTATCATCCGCCTCAAAATGTATCTGCGCAAGATCCGCTTTCGTGTAATCCATCACTTCGTTTACATACTTGGCATCCACATTTACAAAAAGAACCGTTTTAGTAACAAACGGAGGCAGTTTGGTAATTATCTTTTTTATCTCTTCCGGTTTTATAAACCTTGGAGACTTCTGATATGTCACAAACCCTAACGCATCCGCTCCCGCGTCACAGGCCAGTTTAGCGTCTTCATAGTTAGTAATGCCGCAGATCTTTACCCTCATACCCTGAGACTCTCTATGGCTTTTTTATAATCTTCTTGTTTAAAAACATAACTTCCTGCTACAAGTATGTCAGCTCCGGCTTCTTTAAGCAAAGGAGCGTTTTTATCATTAACGCCTCCGTCTATTTCTATTAAAAGATCAGGATTTTTACGCTCTGCCAAATTTCTTAATTCTTTTACTTTATCAAGTACTTCAGGAATAAACTTTTGACCTCCAAATCCCGGATTCACGCTCATCAAAAGCACCATATCCACATCCGCCGCTATATTTTCCAAAAGGCATACAGGAGTTGCGGGATTCAGTACCACAGCCGGACGGATTCCTTCGCTGCGTATTTTTTGAATAACTCTGTTTATATGTTTTTCTTCTTCTATATGAAAAGAAATAAATTCGGGTTTGAGATGTTTATAAAGATCTATAAAAAACGGTATGTTCTCAACCATAAAATGTATATCCAAAGGTTTTGTAGCCACTTTGGCCACAGCATCAACAACCATAGGACCCATTGTCATATTCGGCACAAAATGCCCGTCCATTATGTCCACGTGTATATAATCGGCACCGGCTTCGCATACCGCTTTTACATCATCCGCCAAATTTCCAAAATCAGCACTTAAAATACTAGGAGCTATTTTCATTTTTTACCTTTTACTTGATTTCTACCACTGTTTTTCGCTTCATATAACGCTTCATCGACTCTGTTTATAACGTCATTTTCATTTTCACCTTTTTTAAATTCAGTAACCCCGGCGCTTATAGTGATTTTTAAACCGTCAAAATCGCTGTTTTCAATAATTTTTCTTAATTTCTCAGCAATTTTATGCGCCGCGTTAAAAGAAGCGTTCGGCAGAATAATAACAAATTCTTCGCCTCCCCATCTACCGAATAAGTCGCTTTTTCTGATATTTTCTTTAATAATTCTGGCTAAAGAGGCAAGTACCAGATCCCCTTTTTCATGTCCGTGTTTGTCGTTTACCTGTTTGAAATGGTCAATGTCAAAAAATATTATACTTCCGTCTGTTTCTTTTATTTTTTTATGAAGCAGTTTTTCAATAGTGCCTCTGTTGTAAATTTTGGTAAGTGCGTCGAATTCCGATTTCAATTTATAATTTTTAGCTTTATATACGACAAAAACAATTACGATTATAAGAACCGCGATAATAAGATAAAACCATACGCTAAAGCCGTTTTCTTTTATATATATTTTTTCACCAATGTATTTGGAAATAATTTTATTTTTGTCATATACGGAAAGACTGTCTATGGCTTTATTGATTTTATCCCTTACGCCTTTTAAATTTTTTCTTAACATAATCTGAAGTTTAAACGTAAACGGTGTCTTAAAATAGATTCTCATATCACCTATGTTTTTTTGATTAATAAGCCAGACGATAGTCGGAAGCACATCCACCACACATTCCGCTTTTCTGTCTCTTACAAGTTCAAATGCGTCTATTACGCTTTTAGCGGGCACATAATTTAAATAAGGATAATGCTGTTTCATCATTTTATGGGCGGTGTAATGATAACCGACAGCCAGTGAGGTGATATCGTCGATTTTTTTAATGCTAAGCCCGTTTCTGCAGGCTATAGCCAAAGGAAACTCAACATAAGGTTTTGAAAAAATCGCATATTTTTTTCTGTCCGGCGTCTCGGACGTATTAGGCGTAATGTCGTATTGTTTATTTTTAATCCCGTTTAAGATTTTTATCCATATCGGCTGCGTAATAATTTCATAATCAAGCCCGGCCCTTTTGGCTATAAGCCTCCAGAAATCTATACCTATACCTTTAAGTTCCCCTTTAACTTCCAGATCAAAAGGAGGCCAGTACGGAGTTACCGCTACTTTAAGTTTTTTTGCGACTATTTCTTTAAACATATCATCGTACATTGAAGATAGGTGAATCTTTTTATTTAAATAATATCCGGTGAGAATAAGAGAAGGATTCGTTTTTGATTTAGGAAAATACGCATTTAAAAACGACGCGGCGTTTTTATTGTTTTTAAGAAACTCCCTGCTTGCTACGAGATAATATTTATTATATTCAAGCCCCAACTTATCCAAATCGTAAAGAAAAGCGTTTTTTACATATATTTTTTTTGACGTAACTATTGCGTCGACTTTGTTTTTTTTGAAATCATCAAGACTCGCGGTAGTATATTTAACATCACTGAACACCTTAAAAAGCACCTTAGCCGGCAGATTGGCATTTGCGACCACTCTTATATCATTAAGGTTTTTATGTGAGAGAATATACGTTTTCAGTTTTCCTATACCAGAAATAACGCTTAAATTATGTTCTATTATCAATGGAAGTTTGTCATAGCTTAATATATAAAAGCCGTTTTTGCTTAAGTGTTTAAACTCTTTTTTTACAAACGGCTTGGGAAGTTTTTGTTTAAACTCCTTATCAACATACACATTAACGTTAACATCAGCGTATAAAACAACTATACTGAATAAAATAGCTAAAAACTTCATTAATCCCCTTAACAGTATCTTTTAGTTATACAGCCGTAATTTTCTATTCTTCTGTCTCTGAAAAACGGCCATATTTTTCTTATTTCGGCAGCCTGTTTCAAATCTATTTCCGCTTCAATAATTTCTTCTTCAAACGATCCTTTTGCTATTTCTTCACCCTGGGGACCGAATATGAAACTGTTGCCCCAGAATTCTATACCTCCGAGCACCCCGCTTTCATCTTTTTCTTTTCCTACTCTGTTTACCGCCGCCACATATACGCCGTTTGCAACGGCATGGCCTCTTTGAACGGCGATCCATGCATTCAGCATTTTGTCTTTTTCTTCAGGGGTGTTTTCTTTTTCACAAAGTTCATCCACCCTGTCTTCAGGACACATTAGCCATCCTATTGCGGTAGGATAAATAATTATTTCCGCACCTTTAAGCGCCATAATTCTGGCAGCTTCCGGATACCACTGATCCCAGCATACAAGCACGCCAAGTCTTCCCACACTCGTATCTACAGGCTCCATTTCATCGCCGGGAGTAAAATAAAACTTCTCATAAAACCCCGGGTCGTCCGGAATGTGGTTTTTTCTGTATTTTCCGGCCACATTTCCCCTGTCAAAAACAACTGCCGTGTTATAGTAAATACCGTCCATCACCTTTTCGAAAAGACTGGCGACAAGGACAATGTTTTTTTCCTGACTGACTTTTCTCCAAAATTCCACATCTTCTTCAAAGCTTTCAGCATAATCGAAAAATTTCGTATCTTCGCTTTTACAGAAATATTCATTCTGGTGAAGTTCCTGCAGTATTATCAGCTCGCCTCTGGCTTTAGCTATCATTTCAAGCGTATGCTTTACGGTAGCTTCTTTAGAGCCTTTATATTCCTGCTGTATTAAGGAAATTTTCATCTTAAACCTCAAAATCTTTTATCATTTCGTTAAGTTCAAAAATATTTCTTGCCATAGAATCAAATTTGTCTATAATCTCCTGCAGCGACCCCATAAGCTCTTTCACTTCGTTTTGTGTATTTTCTATATCCATATTCATGTTGTGCACGTTTGATTTTATGAGATTAATAACAGCCGTAATTTCACTGGCGCTTTTTTGCGATTTTTCCGCTAGTTTTCTAACCTCATCCGCAACTACCGCAAACCCTCTTCCGTGTTCGCCCGCTCTTGCGGCTTCTATTGCCGCATTTAAAGCAAGCAGATTGGTCTGGTCTGCTATGTCTTTTATTATATCTACCATTTTTTCAATCTCGTTCATTGACTCGCTAAGCTCGTTTGCTCTGTTACTGACTTCCATCTGTGAAGGCAGAAATTTGGTTTCATTCCACTCAAGAAGCCTGTTTAGTCTGTCAGAAACGTCTTCATAAACCTCTTTTACAAGATTTGAAGAATTTCTAAGCGAAACTACAAGACTGCTAAGCGTTTTTTGTATCTCTTTGATAGGCTCTTCCAGGATTTTAAAATCATTCCCTTCGGAAATAGTAAATTCCGTATTCAGTTTATGATTGGAAATATGTTCCAATACTTTAATCAGCTCATTTGCCTCTTTTGCAAAAAATTCTTTTCTTATTTCCGCTTCTTTTTTTCTTTCAGCCATTAAGTTTCTAAGGCTAACATAAGTTTTTACTACCTCTCCGTTTTTTACGATAGGCTCGATGTATACATAAACGGGAATTGTTTCTCCGTTTTTGGTCATAATTTCAGCCACGCCTATTCCGCTTTTTTTCTCGCTGTCGTATTTCCCGACTAGTTTGCACACTTTACACTCTTTAGGATTTTTAGGCCATAATATTTTAGGCGCCTGAGGAATGTCCAGATTTTTTATTTCATATTCGCTAAAACCGGTTAAATGTTCAAACTCTTTATTCCAGACAATCATTTTTCTTTTCGGATCAACTGCAAAAAGCGCTACAGGGAAATTCTGAATAAAATAATTAAATTCATAACTTATATTTTCAAGGTAATTGATAATAAAATCAAGCTTTTCTTCCGTTTTACTGCATTTATCAAGCCCTTCCAAAAACGTTTCGTCTATAACCTTTGATTTCAAATCTCTAATACATTCATCTACTTTTTCCCTGATATCAGGCACTTTTTTATCTTCTTTTTTTCCGAAAAACATTTTCATCCTTTTGTGCGGTTTCCTATATGTTAATTATATCACAAATGAATTACATAAAACTGATATAAAAATTGATATAATTTGATAAAAAAGGAGAATAATGGCAAATCTGTTAATAATAGGCGCCGGCGGAGTCGGAAGAGTGTCTGCTTTTAAAGCGGCCCAAAACACGGACGTTTTTGAAAAAATAGTTCTGGCAAGCAAAACCAAATCAAAATGCGATGATATCGCTGCTGACATTCAAAACAGACTCGGCGTTCAAATCAAAACATATTCCCTTGACGCAAATAAAAAAGAAAATGTTATAGAACTTATAAGAAAAGAAAATATTGACATTATCTGCCATGTGGCCCTTCCTTACCAAAATTTGCCTATTATGCACGCATGTATCGAAACAGGATGCGCATATCTCGATACAGCTCTTGCAGAAACAGAAGACAATCCGGATACATATTACGATCTTCAGTGGGCGCTTGACGAAGATTTCAAAAAAGCCCATACAATGGCTCTTTTAGGATGCGGTTTTGATCCGGGAGTTACATCTGTCATGGTTAAATACGCAGCGGATTATCTGCTGGACGAACTTGAAGAAATAGAGATATACGACTGTAATTTCGGAAGCCACGGAAGATATTTCGCTACAAACTTCGATCCGGAAATCAATCTAAGAGAGCTTAATCTGCCAGGTAAATACTGGGAAAACGGTGAATGGAAAACAACAGACCCTTTTGAAATACAGGTAAAACACGACTATCCGGAATGCGGTGACGCAACAAGCATACTTATCTGGCATGAAGAGCTTGAAAGTATAGTAAAACATTTTCCTAATTTAAAAAGCGCAAAATTTTATATGTGTTTCAGCGATCAGTATCTTTATCATTTTAATGCTCTTAAAAACGTCGGAATGTTCAGTATAGAACCTATTGAAGTATGTGAAGGAGTAAAAATTTCTCCGCTTCAGTTTCTGGCAAAAGTGCTTCCGGATCCACAGGAGCTTGTAAAAAATTATAAAGGACAGACAAATATCGGTGTAATAGCCAAAGGCAAAAAAAACGGAGCTGAGAAAAAATTTTACATTTACAACATCTGCAATCACGAAAAAGCCATAGAAGAAACAGGAGCGCACTGTGTAAGCTATACAACGGGTGTGCCGGCTATTATCGGATGTAAACTGATGGCTAAAAAGATCTGGTGGGATGAAGGCGTCAAAAATGTGGAAGAATTTGACGCAAAACCGTTTTTTGAAGAAATGGAAAAAGACGGTCTTCCTATAAAAGTCATGGAAATCAAGGAGTAACAATGAGCAATCTATTAATTATCGGAGCCGGAGGAGTAAGCCGCGTAGCTACTTTTAAAGCCGCAATGAACAATCATATTTTTAAAAATATCGTTTTGGCCAGCCGTACAAAAAGCAAATGCGACACCATTGCAAAAGACATTAAAGAACGTCTGGGCGTAGAAATAAAAACTTACGAAATAGACGCTATGGACGTAGAAGCGACTGCTAAACTCATAAAAGACACTAACAGCGACATCGTGTTAAACGTAGCCCTGCCTTATCAGGACCTGGCTATTATGGACGCGTGTCTTAAAGCAGGAGCACATTACGTAGATACGGCAAACTACGAACATCCGGATGAGGCAAAATTCGAATACAAAGAACAGTGGGCAAAACATGAAGATTTTAAAAAAGCGGGACTTATGGCGCTTCTCGGAAGCGGTTTCGACCCGGGTGTAACGAACGTATTTACGGCATTCGCCGCTCAGGAGCTTTTAGACGAGATTGAATATCTTGACATTCTTGACTGTAATGCGGGAGATCATGGATATCCTTTTGCGACAAACTTCAACCCGGAAATAAATATCCGTGAAATCACTCAAAAAGGCAAATATTACGAAAACGGAGAGTGGAAAGAAATAGACCCTATGAGCGTTAAATTCAAATGGAAATATCCTAAAGTCGGAGAGTACCCGAGCTACTTACTATACCACGAAGAGCTCGAAAGTCTTACCAAAAACTTCCCGAGCATTAAAAGAGCCAGATTTTTTATGACATTCAGCGATAATTATCTGTGGCATCTGAATGCGTTGCAAAATGTCGGAATGACAAGTATCGAACCTATTAAAATTGCAGAAGGCTGCGAAATAAGTCCTATGGAATTTCTTAAAAAAGTGCTTCCGGATCCTGCGAGTCTGGGGCCTAGAACGAAAGGACAGACTCACATCGGAATAGTTGCCACAGGATATAAAAACGGACAGAAAAAAAGATACTATATATACAACATCTGCGATCATCAGTGCGCATTCAGAGAAGTCGGAGCGCAGTGCGTAAGCTATACAACCGGTGTGCCCGCAATGATCGGATGTTTAATGATAGCTACTAAAACATGGTTTGAAACAGGCGTTAAAAACATGGAAGAATTTCCTGCCCGTCCTTTTCTTTATCAACTGAACAAACAAGGTTTACCTTGGTTTGTAGAAGAAATGCCAACAACTGGTCTTCCTATAGATAATTAATTTTACACAAGGCTTTTTAGCCTTTCTTACTCAACTTACTTGACTTTATATATTAAAATAGTTTATAATTACTCTTGTAAAACTTTTAAGGAGGAAAAAATGTTCGTATTAAACAACATCGACAAAGAAAAACTGAAAGAGTTCAGTACAATGTCGATTATCACAGGTATTCTGATGGTACTTGCCGGTACATTCGCAATTATTGATCCGTTTGCGGGAAGTGTTGCATTCGTAGTGTTTTTAGGCGCTATGTTTATATCAAGCAGTATCATTCAGGGATACATTACTTTTAAAGCTCACCAAAAATCTTTAGGTGCGTGGTTTAAAGTTTTCTTACTGTTTGTAACAGGTGTACTTTTATTAATCTGGCCTGGCAGCGGTATTGCAGCGGTAGCTATTCTTTTTGCGGCGTATTTCTTTATGGACGCATTTGCGAGTTTCGGAATGGCGCTTGATTTAAAACCGTTAAAAGGTTGGGGATTAGCTGCACTAAACGGGCTGTTAAGTTTGCTGTTAGGTATCGTTATGATCGTAGGATGGCCGTTTAACGCACCGTTCACTGTAGGTGTAATAGTAGGAATCAGCTTCTTAATGGACGGTTTTGTATTAATCTATCTTGGATGGCTTTCAAAAAAAGGTCTTCACGACTAATCTTTTTTAGGCCAGAATTTAACTATTGAATAACCCTCGTCTTTATGACGGGGGCCTTTTTCATTCCAATCATACTCTTCAATATAATCATTCAAAACCGTTGCTAAATATTTAAGTCTGTCTTCAGTAGAAATATCAGGCATTTCATCTTTCAAAAACATATACAGATCTTTATCCTGAGCCTTACATTTTTCATGCAGTCTTTTTATATTTTCTATACTCAAATCAAGTTTACCGTGTTCCATTTTACCCCCTTTTTCAATGCTGTGTTATTAACCGCCGTATATTTTATCTCCGATTTCCCTGTATCTTTGATAATAATATTTCACAAATTCATCTGCATCTTTATTTTTAGGATAATAATTTTTATCTTTATAAATAAATCCGTCTAAAAACTCTTTAGCGTCTTTTTTTTCTGCATAATACTGCGCAAGTTTTAAATATGTAGATTTATACCAGCTTTTAAGCTTGTCATAATTAGAATAATCATAATCCAGACTTGCACCGTTAAATTTCACAACTTCCGTTTCAAAAAGTCCCGTTAAATGGATAAGCCCCTCGATATAGTAAGGAAGCACCTCATCAACTTCCATCCATGCTATAAGTCCTACAGCCCTTTTTATCGTATCTTCCAAAACAGCTTCTCTTAATTCCGTATCTTCATTCTCAAAAAACGCCATAAGTCCGCCTGTAGTAGCTTTAAACTCCTCTACGTTTTTAAACATTCCCGATTTGTTCATTACGCTTTCCGTATTTTCATCCACCCATAAAATATGTCCGAATTCATGCCCGATGGTCGTAATATCGTAAACTTTTATAAATTTATCTTTATCTTCCAAATCATTATAAAATTTATCCATAAACTCTTTGCCTAAAATCTCATAGCTTAAAGCCATTTTAGGTCTGGCTTTTATATCTTCATACACTTTGTCTACAAAAGCAAATATTTTTTTGCCTTTTTCCCTGCTTACTATCTCATCGTTAGGAACCACCTGTGCGCTAAAAAGCCCGTTAAATTCCGCTCCGTAAAAAGTGGCCGGAGATGAAATGTAAAGCTGTGTTTTTTCTATATTCTCAATTGCGCTTTTTAGAAGTTTTTCGTTTTGACAGTATTTTTTATACATTAAAACAATATTGTCTTTTACTTCACTTTTAAGCTTCGGGTTTTTAATCCTGACATCTAGTTCGAGCGCAACGGCCTTTCTGTATTTATCCTCATAATATTCAAGAGGGTGTCCCACCTGTACTGGAGATTTTATATCCATCCATAGCTTATCAACATCCGCCCATTTTTTTATCAGTTCGTGTCTGTTTTTTTCTAAAAGAGCCATTTTAAGAGCATGGAAATATAAAATCCACTGAAGTTTATATTCATCTTCAAGATTTTCAAGATTCAAAATAAGCTCATCTATCGCCTTTACCGCTTCATTTACTTCATCTTCGAATATTTCGGAATAACATTTTGCGATATAATTGCCGCTTTCGCCTTTTACCAATACAGAATAGCATCTTTCTCCTATTTCTCCGTCGTGCCCTTTATCCAAAAGGTCCTTTTCCAGAAGATAAGCCATAACTTTTGCTTCGTCACCTCCGAATTCTTTACTCAAATCTTCATTTACCGTATGAATGATATGTTTAGTCCAGTTAGGCTGCCATTTAGAAAACGCTATCCCTATTTTGTGCACGCCTCTTAATATCTCGGCGTAAAAAGGTCCCACAAACGGTGCCATGTTTTGAATCAGTTCTTCATGTTCTTTTAACCAGAAATTTTTTGTCAGCTCATATAAATCAAGCTGAATCTCTTTTATCTCCTCTTCGCTGAAATTCCCTTTTTTGAGAAGATTTAAAATACTGTCTTCGCGCAGATGAAAAAATCTTTTTTTAAGACTCAGAAGATTCTCTTCGTTTATTTCAAGCCCGAGTTCTCTTAAAATCGCTTCAAACAAAGCTCTTATATCGTCAGGACATTTTTTAAAATACCCGTTTATTTTTTCGTCTCTTTTTCTTACAACCTCGTAAGCAGCTTCTAAAAACATATTCATCCTTTACCAGTCGTTCCATGAATGGACTTTTTTCGCTATCAGCATTCCGTCCATTCTGTTTAATGCGCTAAATCCTATATCATACAGTTCATTATCGTCCATATCAACAAGAGAAATCATATATCCGCCGTTTCTAAGCGCCCTGAAAAGCGGTTTGATTTCCCTTTTTTTATCACATACGATGAAATGGTAAAACCTTTTTGCACTCAAATCATCATCTAAAACATCTATGTTTCTCTCTTCCGAATCAATTAATTTTTTTAATTCTTCGCTCGTCACACCCACGTTTATATTCGGCTCATATCCTATGATTTCATTAATTAATTTTCCATTCTCCATTTTCAATTCTCCACCAGAATTTTTCACTTCTTATACGCTTCCGTAAGAAAAAAGCTCTCTGAATAAAAACGCTTCCACTATATCGTTAATACTCATTTCTTCCGAAGGCGTCATTAAAGGTTCCGCTCCGGCTTCTAAAAAATCAAAAACATACTCTTCTTTAGGAGTTATAAAAAAATGCACTAACCCCACCAAATCATCCCTGTTATCAACATAATCTATTTTTTCAATCTGTCCGTTATTTACGAAAACTTTCGCAAATTTTTCAGCCTCGCGGCTTCCAACGCAGATATTGTCTTTAACAGGTATTCCTAAAACAAACATTATTTTAACTCCTAATTTTCATTTCACATTTTTCATTTTTAACTGTTTTATCCTCTTTCTATTTCGCCGTAATAATCGGCAATTCCGTAAGTAAGGTTTCCGACTTTGGTAAATCCAAGCTGCTGCTGCAGAGCTCTTTGGAGATATCCGCTTCTGCTTCCTACATGACAGTAAATAATTATTCTTTTATCTTTATACTGCATCCATTTATCCAAATCATACTGAACCCTGCTTATAGGCAGAAGTTCATCCGTTCCTTTTATTCTCATCATTTGATTTTCAAAAGGTTCTCTTATGTCAATAAGCTTGAAATCTACCAGTCCGGCTTCTCTCGCCTTTAAAAGTATTTCAAGCTCTTCGCCTAAAATCTGCTCTTTTTCTAAAATTCTTTCAAGCTCTCCTACGCTTAAACCTTCAACTTCCCTGGCTTCTTTTTTAGGATGTTCTTTATTATAGTTTTGAGCGAATTCATTAGTACAGAAAATTCCGCAGTGGCATACCCCCTCATTTGGAATCTCTTCTTTTATAGCCTGCGGGCAAGGACAGATTCTGTTATCGCTGCTGACGTATCTGCCGTCTTTCTCTTCTATCGGAAAACATGGACAGAATCTTTTCCCGTAAACAACCTTATTGTTAGTAAGGCCTTTTAAAACTCTCTCGACAATTTCTTCATCCGGATGAAAAGTCCATCCGAACTGTTCAACAGTTTTATGCGCAAACTTTTCTGTTTTAAGAAATTCCTGCTGAAATTCAGGAGAATTTATATCGACTGCTTTCATTATCCCTCCATCTCTTTACATTTTTCAGGATTACAGAAAATTCCGCAGTGGCAGCACCCTTCGGCCACTTCATGGTCTACTGCCGGTTTACAAGGGCAGATTCTGTCTTCTTTGTCTCCCATAGGTATAAAACAAGGACAGTATCTTTTACCGTACATTAATTTATTTCTTGTAAGACCCATAACGATAGCGTCATACACTTCTTTATCCGGATTAAAACACCACCCGAACTGGTCCACTACTTTTTGTACAAATTTTTTTGTTTTTTCTTCTTCTTTTTTAAATTCTTCACTGTTCATATCAACATCGCTTCTTTTAGGCGCTAACATATAATCTCCTTTTTTCCTTGATTTTAGCATATTTCATAAAAAAGTCAAAATCAGACTAATTATATCTTATTGATTAATTTTTATACATTAAGTGATTAATTTTTAATCATAAACAGAGCCTTCAAAAGAAGAATTTAGAATTATAATTACAACAACAAAACACAAAGGAGCGCTTATGAAAAAAATCGAAGCCATTATTAAACCTTTTAAACTTGATGAAGTTAAAGAGGCTTTAATCGAATCAGACATTACAGGTATTACTGTAAGCGAAGTAAAAGGTCACGGTAGACAACACGGACATACCGAACTTTACAGAGGTGCGGAATATGTGGTTGATTTTCTGCCTAAAGTTAAACTTGAAATTTTTGTAAATGACGATTTCGTAGAAAAAACTGTTGAAATTATCACAGAACACGCAAAAACGGGAAAAATCGGTGACGGTAAAATATTTATACTGCCTGTGGAAGAAGCTATAAGGATCAGAACGGGCGAAAGGGGAAGAGATGCTGTTTAGAATTTTATCTTTGCTTGGACTGGCAAGCCTGGCTTTTGCGGGGGAGCCTAAACTCGACAGCGGAAATACCGCATGGATGATGGTCGCAACGGCGTTTGTTATGCTTATGACGCCTGCTGGGCTAGCACTCTTTTATGCCGGAATGACAAGAGCCAAAAACGCTCTTAACACGTATATGATGGTATTTTCGGCATTTGCCGTAGCAACGGTTGTATGGGTGTTTTGGGGATATTCTTTGGCTTTCAGCGGCAATATAGCCGGAGTTATAGGAGATTTGAAAAACGCGTTTTTAAACGGTATAAGCTATAACGATTTGGAAAGCAGCGGTTATCCTACGTATGTATTTATCGCATTCCAGGGAACATTCGCAGCTATTACCGTGGCAATCGCAAGCGGAAGTATTATTGAGAGGGTTAAATTTTCGACATGGCTGTTATTCGTTGTATTATGGGTAACATTTGTTTATGCACCTGTAGCACACATGGTATGGGGCGGAGGATTTTTAATGAGCGACGGAGCTCTTGACTTTGCCGGCGGTACAGTCGTACATATGAACGGTGGTCTCGCAGGTTTGGTTGCAGCGCTTATGATAGGCAAAAGAAGAGGATATCCAAAAACTCAGATGATGCCTAGCAGCGTTATACTTACAGCTTTAGGTGCGGCTCTTTTATGGTTCGGATGGTTCGGATTCAACGCAGGTAGCGAATTTGCAGCCGACAATGTAGCCGGAAGCGCATTTATAATGACAAACTTTGCAGCGGCAGTAGCGGCTGTGACTTGGATTATTCTTGATTACATTAAATTCGGAAAACCGACTCTTTTAGGTGCGGCTTCAGGTGCGGTTGCCGGACTTGTAGCTATTACTCCTGCAGCAGGTTTTGTAGGAATTGTAGGTGCGCTGGTTATAGGCATGGGAGGAAGTATTACAGGATTTTTCGGTGTAACGGTTCTTAAAAAAATATTCAAATACGATGACTCTTTAGATGCGTTCGGCGTTCACTTTATAGCAGGTCTTTGGGGTGCAATTGCAACAGGTATATTCGCTCTTAAAGATTTAGCATGGGACGGTCCTCTAAAACACGGAGACAGATTAGGACAGGTATGGGTTCAGATCGAATCAGTTTTGGTAACAATCGTATTCGTTGCGGTTATGACTGCAGTGGTACTCAAAGTGGCAAGTCTTCTAACAGGCGGGGCAAGAGTAGACGAAGATGCTGAAATAGAGGGTCTTGACTCTGCGGAACACGGTGAAAAAGGCTTCAATCTATAATCAAGTAAAAGAGTTCTTTCTTTTACTTCCTTTTTAAATTCAACATTTCACATTCAGCTTTATAAATCACCAAAAAAAGGCTTACAGTGAATGAACTGCTTGAAATATACGAACAAAACAGGGCTTTTATAGAATCATTTCTAAAAGACACCATTTTAAATAACACATCAAATCTTCTTTCAGAACATAATTTGAAACATCTTTTTGAATATTTTAAATCTTTAGAACTGATATATGTGGTAGACAATGAGTCAAAAACACAAATTTCTCCTAATTATTACAGAAACAAAGAAGACGGAAACGAAAAAGGAAAATCAAGACAATATCTGTTTAAAAAAATAGAATTCAAAAACTCTTTAATGAGTACGCCTTATAAAAGCTCCGCCACAGGAAATATATGCATTACTTTAGCGATTCCTCAAAATGAAAAAACGCTTTTTTTGGATTTTAATTTAAAAACGCTGCTTGAGAGGCTAAAACTTCTGGAAACCCATACCGTATTTGATTCCACAACCAAGCTGTTTTACGCCCTGAGCGGATTTTTTATGATGTTTTTATCATTTTCAATACTGGCATATTCGGTATACGAAATATTCAAACACGGAGAACTTTCAATTATGTCTTTTTTCAAACCGATAATTTACATCACAATTGCAATTGCGATATTCGACCTTTCAAAAACGCTGCTCGAGCAGGAGGTGTTTTTTAAAAGCTTTAAAAAAGATGAAAATATAGAAAAGAAAACGTTTGTAAAATTTATTATTTCAATTCTTATAGCGCTTTCAATAGAAGCGTTAATGCTGGTATTTAAAATATCGTTAAAAAACATATCATTAATGTCGAATGCTTTTTGGCTGTTTGCCGGCATATCTTTAATGATTGCCACACTTACTTTTTTCATAAAAACAAACAAAAATATTTGATATAATCATAAGCAAAAAGGTGATTATGTTTTTAGCAACTTCGGAATATTTAAAAAAAATAAAAAACATCGCCGACATGTGTAAACAGCTCAAAATAAACGTCTATATATGGGGTGAAAAGGGAGTCGGCAAAACCTTTCTCGCCAAATATATAGCGCCTAATGCCGTAATAAATCCCAAAACCCCCACAATAAACCCCGTTATCTTGGAAGATTTCGATAAAAATCCGGTACTTGAATTTAAAAACAACTTTTTAATAGCTACCGGAACGCAGCCTTTAAACAAAGAAATTTTAAAAAAATATTTCACTATGGATATAGAATTAAAACCTCTAAAAGAACACCCGGAAGATATTTACGATTTTATAGACTTATTTAAACAGCAGGCAAAAGAAGAGTTAAAAATCAGCAAAAACATTCACATTGAACATCCGGATATAAGCGAAAACCTAAATTCTTTAAAAAGGCAGATCTTTTCAAAATTCCTTCTGCCTGAAAACAAACAGGAAGTTTATAAAATTTTAACTGATTATTTTGAAAATATAAATGAAGACTTCACTTATGAAGAAGAATTGAACAATTTTGAAAAAGCCCTTTTTAAAGCGGCAAAGACCAAATATAAAAGCAAACTTCAAATAGCAAACCATCTCAAAATAAACCGAGTTACCTTAACAAAAAAAATGAAGGCTTTAAATGTTTGAATTCTGGTGCGAATACGATATAAATCCGCTTATTATATTCAATGAAAAAGGACATATACAATACTGCAATCAGGAAGCGGAAATTTTTCTGTCGTACGTCAATAAAAAAGAAGTTTACGAATTTGTGATAAACAACGCTCCCGCTAATCCAGGAATAAAAACGGAGTTTAAACACGTTAAATTCAAAGATTTCGAATTTAACGGCTACAGTATAGGCTATAAAGACGATACCAACGTCGGAATAAGATTTTTTATAAACACAAACACCCATTCGATAGAATTAACAGAATTAGAAGAAATAGACCTTTCCATGCTTTTAAATTTTGCAATAGAATATTCCACTCTTAAACAAAACATAACCATTACAACCATGTTCGACCCTTCGATACCTACGATTCTTGTACATAAAAAGGCTCTTTTAGATATAATTTTCGATATGCTTGAAAACCAAAAAGAAGCTATAATTTCAACAAAAATAAACGTCGGCGAATATATTAAAATCAACGATAAAAAATATCAGATTATAGAAATTGGCATAAAAACCAAACCGCATAAAACAATAAAATCTCCTTATTTCGAGATTTTAAACAAAGACGACGGATACATAATAAAAATACCACTTATTAAGGAAATAGATGAAAATAATAATACTTGACACTGAAACAACCGGAAACAAAGAAGAAGACAGAATAATACAGTTAAGCTATCTGGTTTTAAACGAAAACCTTGAAATCGAAGAAATACACGACGAGCTTGTAAAGCCACCTCTTCCAATCAGCTTTGAGGCAATGGCCGTTCATCACATTACGAACGAAATGGTCGAAGACAAGCCTTTAATAAAACACACCGATGCATATAAAAGATTAAAAGAGCTTAATTCACCCGAAAACCTGCTTGTAATACACAATGCCAAATTTGACCTTGATATGCTTAAAAAAGAAGGTTTTAACTCGTTTTTCAAACTTGTAGACACATTTAGGGTTCTGAAACATTTAATTCCGGAAGGCAAGTTTTCACTTCAGTATAACAGATACGCACTGGGACTTTATAAAAAAGAAAAAGAGATATGCGAAAAATACAATATCCAGATTAACGCACACGACGCACTCGGAGATGTAATAGTTTTAGGTCTTTTGTTTGAATACCTGGTAAAAAACTTCGATAAAAGCTTTGAAGAGCTTGCTGATTTGACTACAAAGCCGGTTCTTCACGATAAATTCTATCAGGGCAAATACAAATTTGAAAAAATAAAAGACGTTCTTATAAACGATCCGGATTATATAGAATATATGCTGAGCCTCACGGATCTTGACCCGGATGTGAGATATTCAATAGAACATCACCTTGAAAACCTGGATGAACCTATGGAGTTTAAATTCGGAGTTGGCAAATATAAAGGCATGAAAATAGAAGATGTAGCCGAAATAGATATGCAGTATTTAAGCTGGGCTTATCATAACATGAAAATGGGTAAATGGATGAGAGAAAAAATCGGAGAAATTTTAAACAGAAATTAACCTCCGAGGTATTTCTTCTTAATTTCGTCACTTGCAAGAAGGGCTTTTGCCTCATCTTCCATAACAAGAGAACCGTTTTCCATAACATACGCTCTATCGGCGATTTTAAGAGCAGCCGCAGCGTTTTGCTCTACTAAAAGAATTGTAACGTCGTCGTTTTTGTTTAAATCCACTAAAATCCCGAATAAATCTTTTACGATTATAGGCGCTAGACCAAGGGACGGCTCGTCAAGTACCAGCATTTTAGGTTCACTCATCAAAGCCCTTGCAATTGCCAGCATCTGCTGCTCACCACCGCTCAGGCTTCCTCCGTAGTTGTTTCTTTTTTGTTTAAGTCTTGGAAAAAGTCTAAACATTTCTTCTTTTAGAGTTTCGTAATTCTCTTCATTCGTATATGCTCCGATTTTAAGATTTTCTTCAACGGTTAAGTTAATAAAAATCTTTCTTCCTTCAGGAACCAAAGCCATTCCGTGTTTAACTATTTTGTCAGTTGAAAGTTTAGATATATCGCCTTCTACAAACCTTACTTCACCCTCTTTTTTAACCAGGTTGAAAATAGCGCTAAGTGTAGAAGTTTTACCCGCTCCGTTAGCTCCGATAATAGTGACAATTTCACCCGCTTTTACATTAAAGTCAATTCCTCTAACCGCCTCAATAACACCGTATTTTACCTTTAAATTTTTAACCTTCAACATCGATATCTCCTAAATAAGCTTTTATTACCGTCTCATCCTTCATCATATCGGCAGGTTTTCCTTCGAAAATTGTTTTACCGTAATCAAGAACCATTACCCTGTCTGCAATCTTCTGAACGAATTTCATATCGTGTTCGATAAAAAGAATTGTTTTTTCTTTTTCGCTTCTAAGTCTGAATACGGTATCAGCAAGTTCGTCCGTCTCTTTAGGGTTCATACCGGCTGCCGGTTCGTCTAAAAGCAGTAAATCAGGCTCGGTCGCCAAAGCCCTTGCAATTTCCACTTTTCTCTGGTTACCGTAACTCAGTGCTTTTGCGTTGTGATTTGCATATTTGTCAATTTTCAAAAATTTCAAAATTTCCATTGCAAGTTCTTTATGAACTTTTTCCTGAGAGAAAAATCTAGGCAGTCTGAAAACAGCTTCGAAAAACGTATACTCGATATGATTGTGAAATCCAATTAAAACATTTTCAAGTACAGTCATTGAATTAAAAAGTCTGATATTCTGGAATGTTCTGGCAATACCTTTTTCCACGATTTTTACAGGACTAAGCCCGGTAATTTCTTCATCTTTAAAATAAACATGTCCGCTGGTAGGTTCAAACGCCCCTGTGATGATATTAAAAAGAGTGGTTTTACCGGCACCGTTAGGACCTACGAGTGCAAATATTTCTCCCTGCTTGACTTCAAAATTAACATCTTTAATCGCCACGACTCCACCAAACTGCTTCGTTACGTTTTTAACTTTTAACATTTTTCTCCTTTAAGTACTCTTCGCCTTTTTTTCTGGCCCATTTTATAAAAACTCTTTTTGTATCTAAAATACCCAAATCTTTATTTCCGACAATATGCTCTTTTAAAGCTTTGGCACAGTAATATGCGTTAGAAAAACCTCTGCCGCCCATACCGTTGATAATATAAAGGCCTTCTAAATAACTAATAAACTTTGGAACCTCTCCTTTAACTATTTTAGGGTTTGATTCCATAGTTTTATCTACATCTATAATTTTACCAACCACAGGAAAATAATCAACACTAGCAGCCCTAAATCCGCCTATAATTTTTGATATTTCAAAATTTTTAATATCAACTATCTCTTTTGCCTTGTTTATCAGCTCATAAGCTTCTTCTTCATTCTCTTTGCATTCCGGACAGTTTCGTTTATGAGTCGCACCTATTTTGATAATTCCTCCGACTTCGGTTAACGAACAGTTTTTATGAAAATGGCAAGGCAGAAAATCTTCTTTTATTCCATCTTCATTCTCAATTCTAAATTCTCCTCTTCCTTCTATTCTTTCTCCCCAGATAGGACGGATATTTATATAAGGGATATCTATTACCGTTTTATGCCCGGTTGCCAGAATTACATTTTTGGCAGTATATCCTCCTACTTTCCAAAAACAGCCTTCTTTTTCCAGTTTGTCAATTTTTTTGATTTCAAAATCTACTTTAATTTTTTCTCTTACCTCTTCAGGGAAAACCACCCCTCCTTCTTTAAAGAAAAATCCTCCGTATCTTTTTTCATATGGAAGCCTAATATCTTTTTCATACTGTTTAAATTTTTCTATATCCCTCTCATCTCTTGGCAGAATTGTTACGCCAATTTTATGCGTATCTATACCTTCTTTTTCATAAAATTTTAGAGAATCAACAATCGCCTGGTTTATAAATCTTGTATATGCGGTGTCAAATCCGACTTTAGGAAACAAAAACGCTCCCGCAGCCGCACTTGCTCCGGAAGTCAGTATTCCGTTTTCATCTATTAAAAGAGTATTATAATCCCTAAGCTCATACGCGCTTAAAAGTCCGGCGATACCTCCTCCGATTATTATAAAATCAAAAGGTTTCATCAAATGCGCTTTGTAAAACTTTCTTATCTATTTTTTTATATCTGTTAAAAAGAAATTTTTTAAACCCTTCTTTATCTATTTTAACCTGCACATATATCATCTGCTCTTTTTTATTGTACCAGGTATCGCCCTGAAGAGCGTTTAAAATAACATAATCTTTTATATCCGAATCTATTTTTTTATCTTCTATTCCGAGTTTTCTTAAAAAAAGCTTCGTTTTACTCTGAAGCTTGGATATAAGCTCGCTAACACCCAGGGAATAAGCTTCTTCCTGCTTTAAACGGTTAAGCTTTTCGGAATGGACTTTTCCCACACTCAAAAACGAAGACTGATAACACACCCAAAAAGGAGCCGGCATCTGATGCACGTAACATTTGGTAAATTCCTTAACCTTAACCGTAGTATCAGAAACGCTGCACCCTAAAAAAGCCAAAGGGATCAAATAAAGCGTTTTTTTCATTCTATGCCTTTTTCTTTTATTATAAGTTCGAAAAACAGTTCTCTTGTTTTGCTTCTTTCTTTTGCAAGGTATAAATTTTCACCTTCTATTATTATGCGGTTTTTTTCTTTTTTGATAGCCACTTCCGGCATTGACAGATTAATATTTACAAGTTTAGCAACCCAGAAAATATTACAGAGTTTTTCAATAATATTCTTTTGAGGAAGCAGACATTTATATTTTTCAATTTCTCTTTTTTTTATTTTTTTTCTTTTATAAAAGCGGATGATTTTTGACATTAGAAGCCTGTCACAATGCCTGAAACCGTAATGAAGAGAGTTTAAAAGTATATAATCGGTATGCTTATGCGCTTCATAAAAATCTATAAGCTCACCCGCACGCGAAAGTTTAATGGCATAGGTTAAATGAAGCTTATATTTCTCATCCAGTTCAAATTCGTCTTTTAATAAATCGAACAGTTCCAAAGCTATTTTCGTTTCATATGAAGAAAGTTTCGTATTTATTTGATAAACGTCAATAATTGTTCTGACCGAGGGATTAAAATTCTCTGGAAACTTGTAGTTGTCGTGTCTGAGCAGATCCGTCAAAAAAACACCCTCTCTCACACCCACACCGCTTGTAATAACCTGCTTGGCTTCTAAAAAGTCCAATAACTCCGTGAAAATAAGCACTCCGGGTCTTATAACGTCAAGCCTTTCGGGCTTTACTCCTATTTTAAGGAGTTCTTCATCTTTCATTTTAATAAGCGACTTTAAAAATTTTATATGTTCTTTGGTATCGTAGGTAAATCCGTGCAGTATATCCAGCGGATATTCTATTCTTTTCATTATTACCTGAGAAAGCGCCCTTATAGTACCGCCTATTCCGAAAACTTTATTCTGTTTAAACGCCTCATCAAGTCTTTTTATCTCTTTTCTTACATGCTTTTTGGCGCCTTCAATATCGCCTTTGTCAAAATAAAGCTCTTTAAGCCTTACCGTTCCGAGTTTCAGTGAAATAGTCTGTTGAATCTGCTTTTTCTTAATTAAGGCAAGTTCAGTTGAACCTCCGCCTATATCTATGGTTACTCCGTTTTTTTCATATAAGAGGTTTGCTGCGGCGACTCCTCCGAAAAACGCTTCTTTATCTCCGTCTATCACTTTTATATTTATGCCGAGTTCTTTTCTGACCCTTGCTAAAAATTCACTTTTATTAGGAGCATCCCTTACGGCCGAGGTGGCTACGGCTAAAATTTTTCTGACCTTTAAAGACTTTGCAATTAAAAGAAACTCTTTTAAAGCTTTTATGGCTCTTTCAATTGCAAAATCCTGAAGATTCCCTCCGTTTTCATATGCGCCTTCGCTGATTCTTACTTTGGATTTCTCTTCCCTTAGAAGATAAAATCCAAAACGGCTGGTTTTTTTAAACACAGCCATTCTGGCCGAGTTAGAACCTATATCTATTACAGCCGTAATTTTAGCCATTACTCTTCTTCATCTTTATGAATAAATTCCGCTTTTAATTTCAGTTCTTTCGCGCTTTCCTGATTATCCGGATCCGGCACTATAGCATCTACAGGACATACCTGTACACACTGAGGCTCTCCTCCGTGTTCTATACATTCCGTACAAAGGTCCGGGTCTATTTCGTATATTGGATCTGCAGGCTCAATTGCGCCGTTTGGACATTCGTCCACACAAGCATCACATGCAATGCATTCATCGTTAATCATTAAAGACATGCTACTCCTTTGGATAACAAAATTTATAGCCTCTGCGGCGAATGGTCTTAATTGTATCAATTTTAAAAACTTTGTCAACCTTTTGACGTATCTGATTTACAGCAACTTCTATAACGTTCGGAGTTACCAGCTCCGGCTCCTCCCAGATGGCGTCTAAAAGCTGCTCTTTTGATATAACCTGGTTAGGATATCTGGCCAAATGTGTAAATACTTCAAAAGCCTTGCCTTTTAGATATGTTTCTTTACCGTTGTAAATAATTTTTTCTTCGTCTTTTATAATAATCAGATCTTTTATTTTAATTTGCGACTCTTTACCGCTTCTTAAGGCTACGTTTATTCTTGTAATTAACAGATCAAAATTCAGAGGTTTTCTTATAAAATCATCCGCCCCCATTTTTAAAACTTTTATTTCGGTTTCTACGGACTGATCGTTTGAAATAACGATTATTTTAATAAGAGGATATATCTCTTTAGCATAATCGATAAATTTAAACACTTCGCTTAAACCGAAATCGGCGTCTATAATTGCCAAATTGTAATGTCTGACATCCAAAAAATACTTACCATCTCTGACGGTAAAAGCCTCATCGCTTTTATAACCGACTTCTTCAAGAGATTTAGTAATAAGATGATTTAATGTTTCGTCTTTTTCAATCACAAGAAGTCTCACACTCTCTCCTTTATTTCGTATTCGGCAAGCGGCCGAATACGACCCCAAACCTAATACTTGAAAAAATTATATCAAAAAATTAATATTTTCTTAAGATTTTCACTCCCACTAAAGCATTTCTTAAAATTTCAGGTTTTTTTATATGAAGTTCAAGGCTTTTCATTTGAGGATATTTCTCCAGAAGTTTAGCTTCTATAGCCTCCATGGCGTCTTCTATAAGCAGAAATTTCCTCTCAATCATAAGTTTTTCAATTAAATCGCATACTTCGGCATAATCTATATAATTGTTTTTGCCTTCATATTCAATTTCCGCATTTACTAAAACTTTTTGCGTTTTTTCCCTCTCTTCGGGCAATATTCCGATTATAGCCTTAAATTCCAAATTTTCAATTAATATTTTATAATTATTCTCAATTCTCAATTCTCAATTCTCCATTTTTATATTACTCTTTTTTCTTCCCCGATAATCAGCCTGTATATATTGTCTTTATGTTTATAAAGAACGATAAATCCGATAATAATTAATGGAGCGTGAGAATGTATCGGAAGATCAGGATATAAAACGTAAGTGCTCGCAATTCCTACGATTATCGCGCTTAGAGAACTCAGTGAAGATATTTTAACCGTTTTAGCCATAATAAACCATACAACAATAGCTACCAGCACAGCTTTTGGCACAAGCACCAAAAGAACGCCGGCAGTTGTTGCCACGCCTTTTCCTCCTTCAAGTTTCAGATAAGGGGAAAAACAATGGCCTATTACCGCAATTACAGCTATCGCCCATTGAGTAGCCGGACAGACTCCCATCATTTTAGCCGCAAGTATAACGGCCGCACCTTTAAAAGCATCCAGCAAAAGAGTAACCGCAGCAAGTTTTTTTGCTTTGGCAGGATCAGTCTGTTTCAAAACCCTAAGCACGTTTGTAGCACCTATATTGCCGCTTCCTTGTTCTTTTATATTAATCCCTGCAAAATATTTAGCTATTAGATATCCAAACGGAATTCCTCCTACCAAATAAGCTATTAAATACCATATTAACGGTGACATGTTTTTCCTTTTTTGTGAAATTATAATATAATTTTTATAAAGTAATCACTGTTTACATACGCATAAAAAGGACCTAAATGCTAAATAAAGTAAAAGAGCTTATAAAAAAACATAATATAACCATAGCAGCGCATTATTATGAAAAAGACGAAATATTTGATTTAGCAGATCTTACAGGCGACAGTCTGGAACTTGCCAAAAAAACAAGTTCACTTAAAAACCCGCTAATATTTTGCGGGGTTAAATTTATGGGAGAAAGTGCGAAAATTTTAAATCCCGATATTGACGTATACATGCCTCGCCTTTCCGACTGTTCCATGGCCAGAATGGCAGAAGAGGCTAAAGTGGAAAACAATATAAAAACCTTGAAAGAAAACAATATAGATTTTATACCAATCACATATATAAATTCAACAGCCAAAACAAAAGCCATAGTTGCCGAAAACGGCGGACTTACATGTACTAGCTCAAACGCACAGAAAATAATCGAATGGGCCCTCGCCCAAAATAAAAGAATTTTTTTCCTTCCTGATAAAAACCTCGGAAGAAACATCGCAAACAGACTCGGTATAACCTCAGCTATTATCGGAGAAGAAAACTGGCAGGATGCCACTATGATATGTTTTGACGGTCACTGCAGCGTTCATCAGCTCTTTATGCCCGAACATGTGGAATTTTACAAAGAAAGATTTCCCGATATCAAAATCGTAGTTCATCCGGAATGCTCTCCCGAAGTGGTAAAACTTGCGGATTTTGCCGGAAGCACTTCCCAGA
The DNA here is from genome assembly GCF_055388085.1 of Nautilia abyssi. NCBI lineage: Bacteria > Pseudomonadati > Campylobacterota > Epsilonproteobacteria > Nautiliales > Nautiliaceae > Nautilia > Nautilia abyssi. The sequence goes on from NZ_AP042376.1 coordinate 1,303,324, forward strand.
TTCTGAATTACGTAAAAGAAAACCCTACAACTCCTATGGCTATCGGGACTGAATTTAATTTCGTAAACAGAATGAGAAACGAAATAAATCCTAATATATACGTATTAAGTTCCACAAAACCGGAATGTCCTTCAATGAATGAAACGACTTTGGAAGAACTTTATAAACTTTTAAAAGCGATAGACGAAGGGAAAGATTACAATAAAATCGAAGTGGACCCAAAAATTGCAAAATACGCAAAAACCGCACTTCAAAGAATGATGGAGCTGTCATGAACCTGATGAAATACCAGATAGTGGATTTTTTAAAAAATGCGTTAAGCGAAGATATCGGAAGAGGAGATCTGGCCAGAAGTCTGATAGATAAAAACGCAACCGCCATAATCAGGGCAAAAAGCGAAGGAGTAGTTGCGGGAATTGAATATATAAAACATTTAAGCGAACTGGCGGATATTAAATTTGATTTTTATTTTCGGGACAGTGATTTTTATAAACATGGCGATATTATCCTTGAAATTTACGGAAATGCCAAAGATATTCTTTCAATAGAAAGAACCATGCTCAATATCCTCCAGCACGCCAGCGGAATTGCCAGCAACGCTTATGAGTTTGTAAAACTGACAGACGGAAAGCTAAATATTCTCGATACCAGAAAAACAAGACCGGGACTGAGAGTATTTGAAAAATATGCGGCGGCATGCGGAGGCGTAACCAACCACAGATTAGGACTTGATGACTGTCTGATGCTAAAAGACACCCACCTTGCACTATTTAACTCTATAGAAGAAGCCGTAAAAACCGCAAGGGAAAATATACCGTTTACCACAAAAATAGAAATAGAAGCGGAAACCGTAGAAATGGCAATAGAAGCCATGCAGGCGGGAGCTGATATCGTAATGTGCGACAATATGAGCTTCGAAGAGATTAAAAAGGTTGTAAATTACAGAAACGAAAACCATAAAGGCATATTACTCGAGGCGAGCGGAAACGTAACTCTTGAAAACATTAAAAACTACGTTCAAACCGGGATAGACGCCGTAAGCAGCGGAGCTATAATCCATCAGGCCACATTTAAAGATTTCTCAATGAAAATGAAATAAGGAGTAAAATATTTTAATAGAAGACAAAAATTTTGAATACGGTCATTTTATAGGTATCAAACCTGCAAAAGATGTAATTGAATACATAAAACAAAAACACAGCTACGAACTCAAATACTGGGATTTTATAATTACCTACGATGAAATGAACGAAAGAGACTTGGCATACTGCTACAATCCTTATAAAGGTATTGAAAGAATTGACAACATTCCAGAAACTTCAAAAATAAGAATAAAAAACGCCAAAATTTTTGAACCTCTGGATATCTACCAAAAATGCGCCGTTTATGCAATGGTAGAAGCACCTGCTAGTCTTATAACAGGAAGATTCGGAAGCGGCAAAACCCTGCTTGCAACCGCCACGGCTTTGAGTCTAACCAAAAAGAAAATATTCATAACCCGGCCTCCTATTGGTATCAGCAGCGATTATGATATAGGGTTTCTGCCGGGAAGCAAAGATGAAAAAATGCTTGAATGGGCGGGAGGGTTTTTAAGCGCGCTTAATTTCCTGTACCGGGATCTCAAAGGTCAGACATATGACTCTATAAAATCCCAGCTATTTTTTGAAAAATTTGAAATTATTCCTTTAAATATGATTCAGGGTGTATCAATTCTTGAAGGAGAAGTACTGATTGTTGACGAAGTACAGCTTATCACAAGGGAATATATGAGTATGATACTCTCAAGAATGAGTGAAGGAAGCAAACTGTTTTTATTAGGCGATTTACACCAGACATATTCTACAATAGAAAAACAGGACAGTGGACTTTACAGACTGCAGCAGGTACTGCCGCATGAAGCACTTGCATGGGTTGATTTACAAAAAATTTACAGAAACGCCCTTACTGAAATCGCCATAAAACTTTTAGAATAATTTTCTTTTTCTTTTTTTATTTAAAAGCCATACCTCTTACACTTTTTTATATAGCGCCAGACACTATTAATTACCTTTTACCTTTTTCCATCATATCACAACCCTTCACAACTTACCTACTTATCCACTTTCTTAATATAAGGATTATAAGCTTTTGTTCCTACCACAACTCTGTCTCCGACATTAAAATTCTCGGCTTCATTGTAAGATATCACAACCTCAACAATCTGTTCCCCGATTTCTACAACGGCGATATGAATCACATCTTCTTTTACTATATCCAATATTTTACCTTCAAAAGAAAATTTCGCCGAACCGCTTGTCTTAAGCAAAACATCGGAAGGATGGCCGAATTTAACTACTTTACCGTTTTTCAAAAGCATCGCAAAATCGGCAAGTCTGTATATTTCACTCGGAGAATGGGACACCATAATTGTGGTTAAATTAAATTTTTGATGAAAATTATAAACGTCTCTTTGAAGTTTTTCTCTCATTTCCATATCAAGTGCGGAAAACGGCTCATCCAACAGAAGAATTTTAGGTTTTCTCATTAAAGCCCTGCATAATGCCACTCTCTGCTTTTGTCCGCCGCTGAGCATTGCAGGATATCTGTTTTTAAGCTCGTTTAATTCAACCATGTCCAGAAGTTCCTGTGCAAGCTGTTTATCTTTATTTACATAAAGAAGATTGTCAATAACTTTCATATTGGGGAATAGGGCAAAATCCTGAAAAACAAATCCCACTCCTCTTTTTTGCGGAGGAAGTTTTGTTTTTTTATCCAGCCAGACCTCATCTTCAATTAAAATTTCACCTTCACTGTCCTCAAGACCGGCAATAATCCTTAAAAGAGTCGTTTTTCCGCTTCCGCTGGGTCCCGTAACAGCCAAAAAATCCCCGGACTTAATGCTGAAATTACATACAAGTTCCATATTTCCGCTGCTCCCGTGCAACTCTTTTTTTAAAGACACTTTTATCAAACTACACCTTTATTCTGTTTTTTTCGTTAAATATATAAACAAACAGCAGTACCATAAAACTGATTCCAAGCATAATCGCACTGTAGATATGGGCATTGTGATAATCCAGGGTTTCCACATAATCGTATATTGCCACACTCGCCACCTGCGTTTTACCGGGAATTGATCCGCCCACCATTAAAACAACACCGAATTCCCCTACAGTATGGGCAAACGTAATGATTATAGCCGTCATTAAAGAATTTTTCATATTAGGAAGCATTACTTTAAATAAAGTTGTTATTTTACCTTTTCCGCTTAAATAAGACGCTTCTATTATGTTTTTCGGAATATGTTCAAATCCGCTTTGAAGAGGCTGAATCATAAAAGGAAACGAATAAATACAGCTGGCGACTACAAGCCCTTCAAACGTAAACACCAGCCTTATATGAAAATATTCGTATACAAATTTTCCGATCGGAGAACTTTGAGAAAGAAATACAAGCAGATAAAACCCGAGCACTGACGGAGGAAGAACAATCGGCAGTGCGCTTACTGCTTCAAGAACGGGTTTAAACCGGCTTTTGGTTGAACTTAAATACCAAGCAAAAGGAATGCCTATTATCAATAATATCAGCGTTACGAAAAAAGCCAGTTTAAAAGAGAGTATAAAAGGTGTAAAATCTATCATTCAAAAACCTTCGAAATGGCTACCTCATTGGCTTTAAAAGCTATATAAACTTCACTTCCTTCAAAATCAGCCAGTTCTTTTATCATAATCGATTCTACGGCAAAGCCTTCTACATCCACCGTTATTCTCGAAAGAATTTTTCCTTTTTCTACATCCTTTAACTCTGCCGAAAGCACATTTTCAAACACACATCTGTTTTTCAGAACACTTACTGCCGTAGGTTTTATCAAAAGTTCAGCTTTTTTTCCTACTTTAAGATTCAGGTTCATTTCAAGAATCAAAACATTTATTATCTGTTCATTTAGTTTGAATTTTATTAAATTCACTCTTTCTAATGACTGAATTTCAAAAACCTCGGCAATTAATCTGTTCACTTATCTCCTTTTATTCCAAGTAACCGTACTTCTTAAAAATCTTTTTGGCTGTGTCGGATAAAATAAAATTATAAAATTTTTGCGCGTCTTTACTTTTATTTAAAAGAATTATACCCTGATTTATAGGTTTATATAAATTCGCAGGAACTTCCGCAAAATTTTTATATTTTTTCATTTTTGGCGAGAAAAGGGAACTTTTTGCAACAATACCCACATCCGCTTCATTAATTGTATAAGGAATTACGGCGGTCACTGTTTCGGCATATACAAGTCTGTTTAACACCTGATTGTAAATACCGGCATTTTTCATTGCCTCCACTGCAGCCCTTCCGTAAGGAGCCGTTTTAGGATTGGCTATAGCGATAAGTTTCGCGTTTAACAAAGCCTGTTTAAAATCATGTAAATCCATATCTTTAACACTAAAAAGCGCAATGGCACCTTTTGCATAAATTACCGGTTTTGTTTTTGCAAATCCTTTTTTATACAGCACATTGGGATATTTCATATTAGCAGACATAAATACATCATATGGAGCACCGTGTATAATCTGAGCCGTAAGCTTCCCGCTGCTTGCCAAAATAAGTCTGATTTTTATATCCGGATATTTTTTGTTAAAAGCCGAAATAATATCAGGCATTGCATATGTCGTATTTGCGGCAGCGGCAACAAGTAACTGTGAAGCATATGAGGATAATGCAAATATTAAAAGCAAAATAAATTTTTTCATTTTCAACCCTTTCGTTATATATTTTCAGATATAACGCTATTATAATTATATTTTTACTGTTAGTCAATATTTAGATATAATTTTTATTCTACTAAATAAAAGGAGAAAGAATGAAAAAGGGGCTATTGGCTGTATTATTTACAGCCGTATTGATTTTTACGGGGTGCAGCAAAAAAAATTCGCCTGAAACCGCTGCAAAAGAATTCATTTCTTCATTTATTAATGGAGACACAAACGCATTCAAACAGTATTCCACAGATTCCACAAAAGAGCTTTTCACCCTGGCAATGGCTATGAAGTGTTCACAGGAAGAAATGAACAACGATATGCCTAAATGTCTGAAAAAAATTGGTGAAAACTTAAAATCCGTAGAAGTTGTGGGTGTGAAAAAAAACGGCAAAGAAGCTCTTGTTACTTTAAAAGAGACTCTGGCTAACGGAAAAGTAACCAATGAAAGCATTCCGGTAGTAGAAACGAAAGACGGATGGAAAGTAAATATAAAAAAATAATTTTTACTTTCCTTTTCTGTTTTTTATACGCACATCCTGTATTAAAAACGGGAGATATCATCCTTAGAAAAGAATCAAACATATTAAGCAATCTTTTCTCTCAAATTGATCCCTGCGGATATTCCCACTCCGGTATTATCATTATTAAAAACAAAAAACCTTACGTCTGCAATATCGAATATGAAAAAAAAGGCGAAAATTTAAAAATAGTGCCTTTAAAATCATTCCTGTCTCTTGCATCATCTTATGTGATTTTAGAACCTTTGTTTAAGATAAACCAAAAAAAATTAAAAAAAATTATTAACAGTTTAAAAAAACAAAAAATAGAGTTTGATACTCAAATCAGTCTGACTAATAATAAATATTACTGCACCGAACTTGTTGATTATATATATTATAAACTTTTAGGCCGGCACATTTACGCATATCTTTATAAATTTAACAATAAAAAAATCATAACGGTAAGGAGTCTGCTCAAAAGCAGATATTTTAAACTCTCTAAATAACTTTATTTCTCATTACATTGACAATCGCATCATCAACGCCGCTCATTGCATCTGAGACATTTTTAAGATTTTTAATACTGTTTGTTATATTTTCTTCTAAAATACCGTCACTGAAAACCGGCTTGTTTTCCAATGCAAAAACAGCAGCTTCATATCCGCTTTGAGCCCCAAGCATTACTTTTAAAGAACATCCCATTTTAGCACCGTCGCAAATTACTCCGTTTATTGTCTGTATCAGATACGATACGGCGTTTTTTGAGATGTTTCTATCTTTACTTTCGAGATATGATATTGCCCCGGCAACACCGCATCCGCTTGCAAATGCGGCGCCGCATATAGCTGAAAGTCTGCCTATAAAAAGTTTCACATATACCGTAATTAACATGCTAAGAGCCAAAGCTCTGAAAGTCTCATGTTTTGAAAATCCTTTTTCACTGGCGTATATCCATACGGGAAGTGTTGCGCTTATACCGTGATTTCCGCTTCCGACAAGACTCATGGCAGGGAAATTAACCCCTTCCATTCTCGCATCAGAAGCGGCTGTGGTATATGAAATAATTTTCGATTTTACATCATCACCTGTAAAACTTTTACCGATATTAAGCGCACAGTCTTCTTCAAGTCCGATTTTTGAAAGTTTCATATTCATATTTATAACATCTTCCATAAAAGAAAAATCATCTTCTTTTTCCACAAGATCATATAATACTTCGAAATCCTGATTTTTAAGCCACTTTTCTATAACACCGGTATCTGCACTTTCCTGTCTGTTTACAAGTTTTATTTCCTTTTTTGGGGTTTTTATATTTTCTATATTGTCATGAAACGTCTTCGTTAAAACCTCATAACCCTTATAAGAGCTTTTTATAAAAATTTCACTGCCTTTTACGATTTCAAGATTTATATTTTTCTCCATTTCGGCAGCTTTTTTTATACATTCTTCGGTAACTGTCTCAAAAACATTCAGTCCATTTTCTTTATTTCCGCACAAAAGTCCTAAAGCAAAAGCAAATTTAACTCCAAATCTTCTGCCTGTATTAGGAATAGGAACATACATTGCGTTTTTTAACAGATTGGTATTGATAGTCAAATTTATTTTCCCGTCCACATCAGTAAGATCTTTTAAATATGCTGCGTTTAAAGCTATGGCAGCCGGTTCGGTACAGCCTAGGGCAGGTTTTATCTGAGAAATTAAAATCTCTTTTGCGGTATACATGACAACGCCTTTTTTTGGGAAAGTATATAAGAAAGTCAGATATTAAGATAGAAAAAAATTGCGAAAAAGGATTAAATTCCTTTTTCTTTTTTATATTCGACTACCGCCGCATACACTTCGTCTTTAATATGAAGTTTTTCTTTTTTAAGTTTTTCAAGCTCAAGTTCGTCCATATGCTCTCTTCCTGCTTCAACTTCATCAATTATTTTATTAAGTTCTTGATGTCTTTCGATTAATTTAGCTATATGTGGATTTTCTGCCGCAACTTGTTCCATAACAGGTATTAATTCAGGGCAACATTCTTTAAACATATCTTCTCCTTTTAAATAATTTGTAACTATATTATATCACATCTTGTGTCGTCATAATCTTCATCTTCGTCAAATTCTTCGTAAATATCATCATAATCTTCATCAAGAGACTCTTTATTTTCTACAGGTTTACATATTTCACATTCTACAACTTCAAAATCTTCCGTATTGTTCAAATATTCCTCTATTTCGGAATAGTAATGAAACGGAATAAATTCCCAGTTCGGATCAAGAAAAAGCTCTTCTTTTTTGTCAAAAACAACGTCACACATATCAGAGTGAATTTCTATTTTTTTATTTTCATTGTCTATTATAAGCATATAAGCCATGTTCACCCTTTTTTGTTGAAATTATAGCACTTTAATACTGTAAAAAAATTTAAAATATTTTTATTACATAATTTTTACTTATAACAGATATAATTTATCCTTATTTATGATACACTTCGCTCCAAAAAAAGGAGAATATATGCAACAGATGATAGTTCAGGAAAAATATCCTGTATTCGTATTAGACGTAGAAAAAAATGAAACTCATTATAAAACGGCTCAGGAAATTATCGAATTTTTCAAAGAAAAAATCAATTCACACCCTGTTTGTACATATATCGGTGAATTCGATCATTACGCACACACCTCATCGCTTGAAAACGGTGAAATCAATCCGGAAATAAAAGACTGCAAATTGGTTCTTTTCTGTTTTGGAAACAAACTCCCAAACGGTAAAATCACAGCAGCAAGACCAAGAAGTATCAGCGTAACGGAATATACTGAAAAATTTGAAATAGCTTTTCTCGAAGCTCCTGCATTAATCGCAAACGAAGTAATGGAAGGCTGGGTAAAAGAGCTTAAAAAGACTCTATAACAACCTTCACATCCGCTCCTTTAGCAAAATAAGGAGCGGTTGTAACGATACTGTCTACTCCCGCTTTTGCATATTCTTCCACATTATTTATATTAATTCCTCCGGCACTTATCACTTTTATATTTTTTTCATGCGCGATTTCTACAATTTTTTCTGTTGTTTCAACATCCAGTTTATCAAGCTGTAAAACATCCACTCCTATTTCTACAAGTTTTTTGGCATGTTCAAAGTTTTTCGCTTCCACTACCCATTTTTTTTCTATAGATTTATGTTTTAATTTTTCGAAATTTTTATAAAACTTATCCCATCCTCCATAAAGGTTAATGTAATTTTCAAAAATAAGTATTGTTTCTGTTGTTGTAACTCTGTGAGGCAGCCCTCCTCCGTCGATAACAGCCTGCAATGCAACCTTTTTAGTAAAAGGAATCACCTTTCTGGTTGTAAGTATTTCTATGTTTGGATTGTGTTTTCTGGCTTTTGAAGTCATCTCATGTACATATGTAGACACGCTTAATGCATATTCATATATATTTTGAGCAACTTTCCATAAAATCAGTACATTTTCTCCTTCTGCTTCAAACAGTTTACTTCCGGCTTTAACAAATCTTCCGTCTTTTTCTTTAAATACTACCTTAAGCTCAAGTTTTTTTGCCAGTTTTTCTATAAGCTCGCTTGCAGTTACAATACAGTCTTTTCTGGTAAAAAATGAAATTTTTCCTTTTTCTTTTATATCCAGAAGTTTCTGAGTCAAATCAAAAAACGGCATATCTTCAGAAACAAGCCTGTCAATTTCTTCGTAGGTATAAAACATTAACACTCCTTATTCGTTATATAAAATTGTATATAACGCATTTTATAACTTTTATTTTTTATTGTCAATAATAAACAGTTAAAAAACACAAATTTAATACATCTTTAAATTAAAAGATTTATAATTATTAAAACAACCCATCATCAAGGAGCGGGAAATGAAAAAAATAATTTTACCGTTAATCGCGAGCCTTTCTTTTGCACTGTCTCCTCATATTCTGCCAGACAGTTTTGCACAATGTTTAAGTATCAATTATTATACACCGCAAAATACTCCAATAGCATTAAATGATTTCTTTAAAGTTATTAAAAAATACGAATGTTCCAATAATATTGTCTATATAGGAATTGAAAACAGAATTCCTGGTATTTTAAAATTAAATGTAAACAATGACACAAAAAATTTCTTATTAAAACATTTAACAATAAACGGCTTTAAAAGTGCAGTTTATATTGATAAAAAACTACAAAAAGGGGTAATTGCAGTTCAGCTGAATGACAAATATACCTTAAAACTTCTTTTTTACGGAAATAATTACAATAAATATGTAAATATTTTAAAACAGCTGGATCTTAAAAAAATTAAATCTTCCCTTTAATTTTTCCTCTTTTATAGACATTTAAACAAATTAGTATTATAATTATTTATTATCTCTGTCAGAAGGTTTTGTTATGGTTAAATATTTTAAATTAACAGGCGGTATCGAAGAAATAGAAAAAATTGAAACTAACTGTTGGATTAATGTTGTAAATCCGACGGATAAAGAGCTGGAATATTTAAAAACAGAACTAAACCTTCCCTCAGACGTAATAAACGATATTTTAGACCCGGATGAAGTTTCTCATATCGAATACGAAGATGATTACACTCTTATAATTCTTAGAATCCCTATATATGATATTAATAATGATATCCCGTATTTTACAGTACCGTTAGGTATTTTTATCACCAAAGAATATATTTTAACTCTCTGTGCAAAAGAAAATGAAATACTTCCAATAAACGAACTTAACCTTATAAAAAAATATTATAAAAAAGTCCCCGATAATTTAAATTTTATTTTAAAAATATTTCTTAGAACCGGCAAAATTTATTTAAGATATCTTAAACAGATCAATAAATATATTTCATTAATACAAAAAGACCTCGAACAGTCCATTAGAAATAAAGAGCTCATCGATCTTTTAAAAATGGAAAAATGTCTTGTATATTTTATTACCTCTATTAAAGCAAATGAAATTATTTTAGCAAAACTTAACCATTCAAAAAACATAAAAAGCGAAATAAATGAAGATTTGCTTGAAGACGCCATTATTGAAAACAAACAAGCTTTAACGATGGCACAGATATACTCTGATATTTTAAGCGGAATGATGGATGCGTTTGCCTCCGTAATATCCAATAACTTAAACATTGTTATGAAACAGCTTACTTCAATTTCAATTATTTTAATGATTCCGACTGTTATTTACAGTTTATTCGGTATGAATGTCCCTCTTTTTATTGAAAACAAACAATGGGCGCTGCCGTTTATAATAATCGGGTCATTCTTTTTATCTTACTTAGGTGTAATATTATTCAAAAGAAAAAACTGGTTTTAGTTTTTTTCTTCAGTTTATAAAGTGAAAAAAGTATTCTGTGTCTAGACATAAGGTGCCTGACACTTGTTTAATATAAAAAAGAAAAAAACAAGGAATTAACCTTGTCTTTCTTTGATAATTTCATCAGCAATGTTGCTTGGTACTTCTTCATAGTGATCGAACACCATTGAGTATGTTCCCCTACCCTGAGTCATACTTCTAAGGTCTGTTGAGTAACCGAACATTTCGCTTAGTGGTACGAATGCGTTAATTTTTTTGATTCCGTGTACATCTTCCATAGAATTAACCTGACCTCTTCTTCTGTTGATGTCACCGATAACGTCACCCATGTACTCTTCAGGAACTTCGATTTCAACTTTCATGATCGGCTCAAGAATAACAGGGTTAGCTTTTTTAACACCTTCTTTAAATGCCATAGAACCAGCAAGTTTAAACGCCATCTCACTTGAGTCAACGTCATGGTAAGAACCGTCGAATAATTCAACTTTAAAGTCAACTACCGGGAATCCTGCAAGTACACCGCCTTGAGCAGCTTCTTGGATACCTTTGTCAACTGCCGGGATGTATTCTCTTGGAATTACCCCACCTTTAATTAAATCAACAAACTCATAACCTTTTCCAGGCTCTTGTGGGATTAATCTGATGAATACGTGACCGTACTGACCTCTACCACCTGACTGTTTTGCGTATTTGTATTCTTGCTCAACTTGGTTTTTGAATGTTTCTCTGTATGCAACCTGAGGTTTACCAGTGTTACATTCAACTTTAAATTCTCTTTTAAGTCTGTCTACGATAATTTCAAGGTGTAATTCACCCATACCAGAAATAATAGTCTGTCCAGATTCTTCGTCAGTTGTCACTCTGAAACTTGGATCCTCTTCAGCAAGTTTTTGAAGAGCGATTGCCATTTTTTCCTGGTCAGCTTTAGTTTTAGGCTCAACAGCTACGCTGATAACCGGATCAGGGAATTCCATTCTCTCAAGAATAATTGGTCTTTTTTCATCACAAAGAGTATCCCCTGTAAGTGTGTTTTTAAGACCAACGATTGCTCCGATTTCCCCACTGTAGAATTCGTTAACTTCTTCTCTTTTGTTTGAGTGCATTCTTAGAAGTCTACCAACTCTTTCTTTTTTGTTTTTAGTTGCGTTTAGTACGTAACTACCTGAAGTAATTGTACCTGAATAGAATCTTGTAAATGTAAGTTTACCAACGAACGGGTCAGTCATAATTTTGAACGCAAGACCTGCAAACGGTTCGTCGTCACTTGGATTTACACTGATTTCTTCACCAGTTTTAGGATCAATACCTTTAATCCAGTCAACTTCATCAGGAGCCGGAAGATAATCGATTACCGCGTCAAGTAACGGCTGAACACCTTTATTTTTGAATGCAGTACCGCAAAGCATTGGTACGATTTCAATAGCAATTGTAGCTTTTTTAATAGCATTTTTAATTTCTTCTTCAGTTAACTCTTCACCAGCAAAATATTTTTCCATTAATGCTTCGTCAGTTTCAACAACTGATTCAATCATTTTTTCTCTGTATTCTTCAGCTTTTTCTCTTAAATCTTCAGGAATTTCCTGCTCTTCATATTTACTTCCAAGCGCAGCTTCGTCATCCCATACAAGAGCTTTCATTTTAACAAGGTCAACAACACCTTTGAAGTTGTCTTCCGCACCGATTGGAATCTGAATTGGAACTGCGTTAGCTTTTAGTCTTTCTCTGATTTGTTTTTCAACGTTATAGAAATCCGCACCGATTCTGTCCATTTTGTTAACGAATGCGATTCTTGGAACTCTGTATTTGTTTGCCTGTCTCCAAACTGTTTCAGACTGAGGCTGAACACCACCAACCGCACAGAATACCGCAACGGCACCGTCAAGTACCCTCATACTTCTTTCAACTTCGATTGTAAAGTCAACGTGCCCCGGAGTATCGATAATGTTAATTTGGTGGTCTTTCCAGAAACATGTAGTTGCTGCAGAAGTAATTGTAATACCTCTTTCTTTTTCCTGATCCATCCAGTCCATTGTAGCTGCACCTTCGTGCACCTCACCGATTTTATGAGAAACACCTGTATAGTAAAGGATTCTTTCTGTAGTTGTTGTTTTACCTGCGTCGATATGCGCGGCGATACCAATGTTTCTTACCATATGTAAAGGGGTTTTTCTTGGCATATTATCTCCTTATTTGTGATTGTGTGTGAATTTTGAAAGGGGAAAAGAAGAAAAGAAAAATCATTTTTAACTTTTCACTTTTCATTTTTAATTTGTTTTTACCATCTATAGTGAGCGAACGCTTTGTTAGCTTCAGCCATTCTATGAGTATCTTCTCTTTTCTTAAATGCCGCTCCTCTTTCGTTTGCAGCATCAAAAAGTTCGTTTGCAAGTCTTTCTACCATAGTTCTTTCGTTTCTGTTTCTTGCAGCGTCAACAATCCATCTGATTGATAAAGTCTGCTGTCTTTCAGGTCTTACTTCCATTGGAACCTGGTATGTAGCACCACCGACTCTTCTACTTCTAACTTCAAGTAAAGGTTTTACGTTTTCAATCGCTTTGAAGAATAGGTCAATTCCTTTTTCTTCACCTTTTTCGTCTAATTTTTCAATCGCACCGTATACGATTCTCTCTGCTAATGTTTTTTTACCGTCCCACATAACTTTGTTAATAAATTTTGTAACTACTTCGCTGTTATATACCGGATCCGGCATTACCGGTCTTTTTGGGGCTCTTCTTCTTCTCATAATATCTCCTTCTCTTCAGTTTTTTACCCTGCATTTCACAGGACTTACTCTACCTTTTGGCAGTGAGGAGCAATTTCAAGTTAAAAGTTAAAAGTGAAAAATCAATAACTTTTCACTTTACATTTTACACTTATAATGTTGCTCCTACTATAACCAAAACCAACTATAACTTATATGTCTATACCTTTTACTTCACAACTTAAGCGCTTATTCGCTTAATTACTATATTACTTCTTACCTGCGTCAGCTTTTTTAGTACCGTATTTACTTCTTGAGTGTACTCTTCCTTTAACACCAGCTGTGTCAAGAGCACCCCTAACGATATGATATTTAACCCCTGGTAAGTCTTTTACCCTACCACCTCTTACAAGCACGATGCTGTGCTCTTGTAGGTTATGACCTTCACCCGGGATGTAACTAATTACTTCATAACCTGAAGTAAGTCTAACTTTTGCAACTTTTCTCAAAGCTGAGTTAGGTTTTTTAGGAGTAGTAGTATATACTCTTGTACAAACCCCTCTTCTTTGAGGACAGCTTACAAGTGCAGGTGATTTAGATTTTTTAATTACCTGTTTTCTACCTTTTCTAACTAATTGGTTTATAGTAGGCATAGCTTTCCTTTTCTGTGATTTTACTAACTTTTTTAGTGTGAAATAATATCAAATTTTAATGAATTTTCAAAGAAATTTTGTAGATTATTGACTTTTAGGAAGGAAAAGAGAGAAATTATTCGTGATCTAATTTTAAATCTCTCTCATGATGATAGAACATACCCGTACCGACAGGTACAACCCTACCAAGAACAATGTTTTCTTTAAAGTCTTCAAGATAATCGAATTTACCTTGAATGCTTGCTTCTGTTAAAACTCTTGTAGTTTCCTGGAATGACGCTGCTGATATAAAGCTGTCACTCTGGATAGCCGCTCTTGTGATACCTACAAGCATCGGTTCTGCAATTGCAGGCTCGCCGCCGAATTTTTTAATTCTTTCATTTTCTTCATTAAACATTTTTTTACTTACCAAATCGCCTTCGATGAATTTAGTATCACCGCTGTCTAAGATTCTTACCTGTCTTAGCATCTGGTTAACAATAAGTTCGATGTGTTTATCGTTAATGTTAACCCCTTGAAGTCTGTACACTTTTTGAACTTCTGCAACAATATATTGCTGAAGCGCTTTTTCTCCAAGGATGTTAAGAATATCATAGCTTGAAATAATACCGTCAGTAAGTCTCTCCCCAGCATGTACAAAGTCACCTTCGTGTACCAGGATTTGTCTGTCTTGAGGCACAAGATATTCTTTTACGCTTGTTTCACCTTCAACTATCAATCTTTGTTTACCTCTTACGGTTTTACCGAATTTAACAGTACCGTCAATTTCACTGATAATCGCAGGCGATTTAGGTCTTCTTGCTTCAAACAGTTCGTTAACTCTTGGAAGACCCCCTGTAATATCGGCACTTCTTGCAACCGCTTTTGGTGTTTTAGCTAAGATATCACCCTGTTTAACCTCAGCGCCTTCCTGAACGTGAATAACTGTTTTAGGTTCAAGCACATATTCGAATACTTTTTCTTTATTTGCAAGTAAGATTCTTGGCTGATAACCTTTTGGTAAATATTCTTTTACAATAATTCTTGATTCACCTGTTAATTCATCTACCTGAGTTGTAACAGTAAATCCGTCGATTACGTCTTCAAATTTAACAACACCGTCAGCCTCAGCTAAGATTGGATTCGCAAACGGATCCCACTCAGCAATCACTTTGCTCTCACCTTTAATAGGTTCGGCAATTAAATCACCCGCTTTAATCTTAGCGTTGTCGTCTACAAGAATTTTAGAACCTCTAACAATATAATATCTGTCTGCTTCTCTGTCGTTATCATCAACGATTACGGCAAACAGACCTTTGTATTCGTTATCAAATCCGATTTCAATTCCGGCTTTGATATCATAAATTCTCTCAAGATGATCTCCGCTTAGTTTATAGTATTTAACCATACCGCTGGCTTTAGCTTCAACTTTTAAAGGAACCGGCTCATTGTCAGCAACTTTAAGTTCGGCACCGTATGGGATCCTTTGTGGGATATACCACGCTTCTTTAATTACCTCAACTATAGCGTCATCTTTGCTGACTCTTGCGTTTTTATACGGAATATAAAGTTTACCTTCAGTTTTACCCGCAATACCTGCAAGTTCAGTACCCTTAACGATATCATTTTTTCTTAATGAGTATCTTTTAACAGTTCCGTCGTCACATTCGATTTCAACAAGCACTTCTTCGTGCTGAGTTTCAATTCTTACAATTCCGTCACACGGCGATTTTAATTTTGGTTCTACTAATAGTACTGCCGCATTTCTTCTGTTTGCAACGATTTTTTTACCGTTTCTGTCGTAAGTTTCAATATTATAGTATCTGATGTATCCGTATTTTTCAGCTACGATTTGTCTCTCTTCCTGAGTTGAACCAGCAATACCACCTGTGTGGAATGTTCTTAGTGTCAACTGTGTACCAGGTTCACCGATTGACTGAGCGGCTAGGATACCTACAGCCTCACCAACTTTTACAAGACGTCTTTCAGCAAGACTCATTCCGTAACATTTAGCACAGATACCTTTAGGCGCTTTACATGTAAGTGCACTTCTAATTTTTACTGATTTAACACCTTTTCTAACGATTTCTTTCGCTTCTTCTTCAGTAATTAACGTACCTTCAGTATAAAGAACTTCGTTAGTAATCGGATCGTATACGTCATCCGCTAAAACTCTTCCGTAAATTCTCTCTTCAAGAGACTCAACAAGAGTAGAACCGTCTGCGATATCAGTAACTTCGATACCTTCATGAGTTCCACAGTCCTGCATAATAACTCTGAAGTTTTGCGAAACGTCAACAAGTTTTCTTGTAAGGTATCCCGCACTTGCCGTTTTAAGGGCTGTATCCGCAAGACCTTTTCTCGCACCGTGAGTTGAGATGAAGAACTCAAGTACGTTTAGACCTTCTTTAAAGTTTGAGATAATCGGTGTCTCGATAATTTCACCGTTAGGTTTTGCCATAAGACCCCTCATACCTGCAAGCTGTTTAATCTGAGACGCACTACCCCTCGCACCTGAGTCAGCCATCATATAAATTGAGTTGAATCCATCTTTGTCTTTTTTCATAAGTTCCATCAGTTTATCAGCGATATCATTGTTAGCTTTTGTCCAGATATCGATAATTTTATTATATCTTTCCTGATCTGTAAGTAGACCTTTTTTATACTGATCCTGAACTTCTTTAACTTTTTTAAGCGCTTCTTCTACAATTTTCTGTTTTTCTTCCGGAACTACAATATCAGCAGCCGAAATAGATACCCCAACTTTTGCCGCATATTTGAAACCTAAGTTTTTAAGGTTGTCCAAAAATTCCGCTGTTACTTTAAGTCCGCCGTATTTATATACATAATCTACAAGGTTTGAGATATCTTTTTTCTTCATGATCTTATTGTACATCTCAACTGGCACGAAATCAGGAGCGATTGAGTGTAAAATCATTCTACCAGGAGTTGTATCAACAACTTCGTTTTTAACTTTTACTTTTACTTTTGCATGTAAATCCACAGCACCTTCGTCAAATGCCGCAAGTACTTCTTCAGGTGAAGCGAATAGTTTATGTTCACCTTTTACTCCGTCTTTCATAAGTGATATGTAATAAATACCAAGTACCATATCCTGTGAAGGAACCGCAATAGCTTTACCGGAAGCCGGTAATAGAATATTCATAGAACTTAACATCAATACTTTAGCTTCAGCAATAGCCTCCTGGCTTAACGGCACGTGAACTGCCATCTGGTCACCGTCGAAGTCTGCGTTGAATGCCGCACAAACAAGCGGATGTAACTGAATCGCGTTTCCGTCGATAAGTACCGGATGGAACGCCTGAATTGATAATTTATGAAGTGTCGGCGCCCTGTTTAAAAGTACAGGATACTGATCAACAACTTCCTGCAGACATTCCCAAACTTCAGGTGTTTTTTCTTCAATATGTCTTTTTGCCTGTTTAATTGTAGTCGCGTAACCTTTTTCTTCTAATTTTCCGATTAGATGCGGTTTGAATAGTTCAAGCGCCATTTTTTTAGGAAGACCGCACTGATCCATTCTAAGGTTCGGCCCTACTACGATAACACTTCTTCCTGAGTAGTCAACCCTTTTACCAAGAAGGTTTTGTCTAAATCTTCCCGTTTTACCTTTAATAACATCACTTAGTGATTTAAGAGGTCTTTTGTTTGCACCTTTAATAGTGTTACCTCTTCTTCCGTTATCAAACAGTGCGTCTACCGCTTCTTGAAGCATTCTTTTTTCGTTTCTGATAATAATCTCAGGCGCATCAAGTTCGATTAGTCTTTTAAGTCTTTGGTTTCTGTGAATAACCCTTCTATATAAATCGTTAACGTCCGCAACTGCAAATTTACCACCGTCAAGCGCAACTAAAGGTCTTAAATCAGGCGGTAATACAGGAATTACAGACATAATCATCCACTCAGGTCTGTTGTCAGAATTCAAGAAACCTTCAACAATTTTAAGTTTTTTAACAATGTCTTTTTTTCTTGCTTCGCTTCTTGTATTTTTAAGTTCTTCTTTTAACGTATGATACATTTCAGCTAAATCAAGCTCTTCAAGCATTCTTTTAATAATTTCAGCTCCCATTTCAGCATGGAAACCAGTATCACCGTATAGTTCTATAAGTTTTCTGTATTCATCCTCAACAAGTACGTCACCTTTTTTAACTGGTGCGTCACCCGGTTCGTACACAACATACGCTTCATAATACAGTACTCTTTCAAGATCTTTCATTTTAATATCTAGAAGCGTTCCGATTCTACTTGGAAGGTTTGAAACATACCAGATATGTGCTACGGGAGTCACAAGTTCTATATGCCCGAATCTTTCTCTTCTAACTTTAGAAGAAGTTACTTTTACCCCACATTTTTCACAAACGATACCTTTATAGCGCATTTTTTTGTATTTACCGCAAAGACACTCATAGTCATTTATTGGTCCGAAAATTTTTGCACAGAAAAGCCCGTCTCTTTCTGGTTTTAGAGTTCTATAGTTAATAGTTTCAGGCTTTTTAACTTCACCAAAAGACCAAGAAAGAATCTCTTCCGGAGATGCTATTTTAACTTGAACGGCATCTATATCTTTTGGTCTGTTCTCTTCATCCCAGTCAAGTTTTACGTACTTAAATTTCTTCATTGTCTTCTTCCTTTTTATAAAACTCTAAATCAAGTCCAAGCGCTCTAAGTTCTTTACTTAATACAAAGAATGTTTCACTAAGACCCTCAATCGGAACGTTCTCTCCTCTTGTAAGTGCTCTATAAGCTTTATTTCTACCTTCAACGTCGTCAGATTTGGTTGTAAGCATTTCTTTAAGGTTGTATGCCGCACCGTATGCTTCAAGTGCCCAAACTTCCATTTCCCCGAATCTCTGACCACCGAATAGGGCTTTACCACCAACAGGCTGCTGAGTAATTAAGCTGTATGGCCCGATACTTCTTGCGTGAACTTTGTCATCAACTAAGTGATGAAGTTTTAGCATATACATATATCCTACATTTACTCTTTCTTTAATAGGCTCACCTGTTCTTCCGTCATAAAGCTGAGTTTTCCCGTCTTCCGGAATACCGGCAAGTTCAAACAGCTTTTTAAACTCTTCTTCGTTTACACCCTCAAATACAGGTGTTGCGAATTTCACACCTTTAGCCCAGTCCTGAGCATATTTAAGCAGCTCTTCATTTGTAAGTGAATCCAGAAAATCTTTATAATGTTCACCGAAATGTGCAACTTCAACGATTTCTTTCATTTTTTCTCTTAATTTATTTACATAATCAGCCTGTTTTTCTTCTAAGATTTTTTGGAGCTGATTACCAAGGTTTTTACCTACAAGTCCAAGATGTACTTCAAGAATCTGTCCGATGTTCATCCTTGAAGGAACCCCCAGAGGGTTTAGAACAACGTCAACAGTTCTTCCGTCTTCCATATACGGCATATCTTCTTGCGGTACAATAATACTTACGATACCTTTGTTTCCGTGACGACCCGCCATTTTATCACCGACTTTGATTTTTCTTTTATTTGCTATATAAACTTTTACCATTTTAGCTACGCCGTTTGGCAGAATGTCGTCTCTTTCAAGAACTTCAAGTTTTTCGTCGTATTCTTTTCTTATATTGTCTTTCTCATTCAGGTATTTAGCTTTAATATTTTCAAATTCCTGAACAGTTGCTTCATCAAAATATTCTACTAAACTTAGAAGCAGGAATTTATTTATATTAATAAGTTCGTCTTTTGGAAGTTTTTCTCCGGCTTTATATGTTTTACCGTTTAGCTCAACATCTTTTGCAAGAGGTTTGTTTGCTAATAGATTTGCAAGAGCTAAAACTTCCTCTTTATCGATAATGCTCAGCTGATTTTTATAAATTTCTTCAATTTTAGCTTTTTCTTCATCATATGCGGCTTTTGCTCTTTCATCAAGTTCATAACCTTTTTTAGTATAAACTTTAACGTCTATTACAACACCTTCCATACTTGCTGGCGCATAAAGCGAGCTGTTTACAACATGTCCTGATTTGTCACCGAAGATTGATTTAAGAAGTCTTTCTTCAGGTGTCGGTTTTACGTCACCTTTTGGTGAAATTTTACCTACCAAAATCATCCCAGGTTTTACGTAAGTTCCAATTTTAATAATACCGCTCTCATCAAGATGAGTTAAATATTCAGGTTTAACTCCCGGAATATCCGCTGTAATTTCTTCAAGTCCGTGTTTAAGTTCTCTAACCTCACAAACCTCTTCATAAATATGAACTGATGTATAAACGTCGTCTTTAATAATTCTTTCACTTAAAACTATAGCATCCTCAAAGTTGTATCCGTTCCAAGGCATAAATGCAACCATTACGTTTTTACCGACACCAAGTTCACCGTTATCCATATTCGGACCGTCGGCAATTACGTCACCGGCTTTAACTACGTCGCCTTCTTTTACGATAGGTCTTTGGTCAAAGCATGTGTTTTGGTTAGTTCTAAGGTATTTTTCAAGTCCGTAATGATCAATATACGCACCGTTTTCATCTTCACCTAAAATATAAATGTTTTTAGCGTCAACTTTAATTACTTTTCCGCCTCTTTTCGCTTTTACGATCTGCCACGCATCGCGAGCTACATATTTTTCCATACCTGTACCGACCATAGGCGCTTCGCTTCTAAGCAGCGGAACACCCTGTCTTTGCATGTTTGATCCCATTAGCGCCCTGTTGGCGTCGTCATGCTCTAAGAATGGAATAAGCGATGCACCAACCCCTACAATCATTTTAGGGTTAAGGTCATAAAGGTCTACTTCTTTTTTATCTACTAAGATAATTTCACCGTCTTTTCTTGCTTCAATTAAATCATCTAAAATTTCACCTGTTTCTTCATCGATTTTTACAGATGCAGGCGCGATTGTTTTTTCTTCTTCCTGAGTAGCTGTTAAATATACTACTTCATCCGTCACACGTCCGTCTTTTACAATTCTGTAAGGAGCTTCAATAAATCCGAACTCGTTAACTTTTGCATAAGTTGAAAGCGTATTAACAAGACCGATATTTTGACCTTCAGGAGTTTCAATCGGACATATTCTTCCGTAGTGACTCGGATGAACGTCCCTGATTTCAAATCCGGCTCTCTCTCTTGTAACCCCGCCTTCACCAAGAGCTGAAAGTCTTCTTTTATGTGCAACTTCACTTAATGGGTTAGTCTGGTCCATAAATTGTGAAAGCTGACCTGTTGCAAAGAAATCAAGAATAGTTGTTGTTACAAGTTTAGTATTTACTAAATCCATTGGAAGCAAATCATTAATATTTGTAACAGTTGTCATTTTGTCTCTGATTGTTTTTTGCATTTTAGCAAGACCGTCTTGCAGTCTGTTTGCTAAAAGTTCACCGATACTTCTGATTCTTCTGTTACCAAGATGGTCTCTGTCATCAATCTGACCAACACCGTTTTTAACTCCGATTAGATATTGAATAGTTTTAATTATATCCTGATATGTTAAAATAGTTACATCATCAGGCACATTAAGACCTAATTTGTGGTTCATTTTCATACGACCTACTTTTGTTAAGTCGTATCTTTCAGGATCAAAGAATAATTTATCAAACAATTCTTTTGCAGTTTGTGGTGTTGCAGGTTCACCAGGTCTCATAACTTTATAAATTCTGATTCTTGCTAAATCGTTTTCGTTTTCAATACCTTCAACCTGTCTTAAAATTTTAAGTGTTTCGATATCTTGGTGGAAAGCTCTAAGAATTGAATCATCAACACCTTCAGCCAAATCGTTAACAATTTTAAAATCTTCAATTTGTGATTCAAGAATTTTTTTAAGTTTAACTTCGTTTAGTACTGTTAACGTATCAAATAGCACTTCACCTGTTACCGGATCATAAATAGGCTCAGCTAAATGTCTGTCTATAAGTATTTCAATTGGATATTCGACATACTCTAATTCCTCTTGAATTTTCTTTAATTTTCTTTCGCTAAGTCTTTTACCAGCAGTTAAAATGATGTTGCCGTCAGGATCTTTCAAGTCATAATCTAATTTACCGCTCTCTAAAGCTTTAGTGGACATTAAAAATTTATTATCTTGAATTTTAATATCAATAATAGGATAAAACATTCTAAGAATATCTTCTTTAGAATAATCCATGGCTCTAAGAAGTATTGTTACGGGAACTTTTCTTCTTTTATTAACTCTTACATATAAAACATCTTTTACATCATATTCAAAATATACCCAGCTTCCTCTGTCTGGAATAATTTGAGCAGAATATAATAGTTTATTTGAATTTTGTGCTTCTTCCTGTTTAAAAATAACACCCGGGCTTCTGTGAAGCTGATTTACGATAACTCTTTCTACTCCATTTATAATAAAACTGGTTCTTTCCGTCATTAAAGGAATATCTCTAATATAAAGAGTTTGTTCTTTAATATCTTTTATACCAATTTTTTCACCTGTTTTCTCATCTCTTTCATGAACAATAAGTCTGATTTTAATTCTAATAGGTATAGAATATGTAAGACCTTTTTCCATACATTCACGAACAGTATACTTCGGTTTTTTAAATTCTATACCGGCATACTCTAGAGTGATTCTGTTTTGGGCATCTGTAATCGGAAACATTGACTTAAAAACTTTATGAATACCACTTTTTTCAGGCTCTTTAAGATTGATAAAATCTTGGAAAGAGTTTTGTTGTAAATGTAGTAAATTCGGAATATCCAATATTTGTGGGATTTTAGAAAAATCTAATCTTAATCTATTGGCTGATTTTAATTGGTTTAACATAGGCTCTCCTGCGCAGAATATTTAGTAGAGATTGTATATATATCAAAATATATAAAAAAAAGCAAGGGGAGAAATTATTTAACTTCTACAGTTGCTCCCGCTTCTTCTAGTTGTTTTTTAATTTCTTCAGCTTCATCTTTGCTTACAGCTTCTTTAATTGTAGTAGGTGCACCGTCTACCATTTCTTTAGCTTCTTTTAATCCAGCACCAGTAATTTGTCTTACAACTTTAATTACGTTGATTTTTTTAGCACCAGCATCTTTAAGAATTACGTCGAATTCAGTTTTTTCTTCAGCAGCTCCACCAGCAGCTCCACCAGCAGCACCAGCTACAACTGTAGGTTGTGCGCTTACATCAAATTTTTCTTCGAATAATTTTACTAATTCGTTTAATTCTTTAACTGTTAAGTTTTCAATAGTTTCTAAAATTTGTTCAAATGTACAAGCCATAGTAACTCCTCCTATTTATTTTTTATTTTATTCAGATTCTTTTTTTTCAATTAATTTATTTAAAGCCCATGCAAATTTTGCAACAGGAGCTTTCATCATAAATGCAACCATTCCAAGTAATTCGTCTTTTGTTGGAAGTTTGCTTACTTCATCAACATAAGCAGCGTCTTTTACTTCACCTTCAATTACTGCACCTTTAATTTTAAAAGTGTCTTTGTTTGCAGCTGCGTGTTTTGTAATTATTTTTGCAAGAGTGATTTGATCTTCACCCCAGATAAAAATATTGTTTTCTTCAAACTCAGCTACAATACCGTTGTTAGCGAATGCGATTCTTGCAAGAGTGTTTTTAATAATTCTTGCTTTGCCTTCAGCTTCTCTAACAGCTTTTCTTAGAGCCTCTAAATCTTTTACTGTTTGACCTTTGAAGTCTGCGTAGAATACGCTAACTTCGTTGGTAAATTCTTTTGAGAGCTCTTCTACGATTTGTTTTTTTAATTCTTTTTTCATAAAGCTCCTTTCACTTAGACTCGGCAGGAAATTAAGGGAAATCCCACCTGCTTTCTAAGTCATTTAGACTTAGGCCAAAGCCTTTTTATTTATATTCAGTCAATTCGTTTACGTCTAGTTTTACACTTGGGCTCATTGTTAAACTTAGAGCCGCATTTTGAATGTATCTACCTTTTGCACTTGCAGGTTTCATTTTATTAATTTTTTCAATAAATGCTACTGCATTTTCATATATTTTATCAGCATCGAAACTTGCTTTTCCGATACCTACATGCATATTACCTTTTTTATCAACTCTGAAGTTAACCTGTCCAGCTTTAGCATTTTTAACCGCTTGTGCAACATCCATAGTAACAGTACCAGTTTTAGGGTTTGGCATTAATCCTTTTGGTCCTAAGATTTTACCAAATCTACCAAGTTTACCCATCATATCCGGTGTAGCAATTAAAATGTCAAAATCTAGGTTTCCGTTTTGAATCATTTCAAGTACTTCTTCTTCACCAACTATATCAGCTCCAGCTTCTTTAGCTTCATCAGCTTTAGCACCTTTTGCTAATACTGCAACTTTAACATTTTTACCAGTTCCGTGAGGAAGTACTACGCTACCTCTGATCATTTGATCAGCATGTCTTGGGTCTACACCAAGTTTAAGTGCCAATTCAACTGTTTCGTCGAATTTTGCTGATTTAAGTTCTTTAACTTTTTCAGCAGCTTCTTTTAGAGCATATACATCTTTGTCTATTTTTTTAAGAAGCTCTTGATATCTTTTTGAATGTTTTTTTGCCATTTTCTCTCCTACGCAAATTTTTTGCTTCCACGCCAGTGGTATTAATCTACTATTTCAATTCCCATACTTCTTGCACTACCTGCAAGAATTTTCATTGCCTGTTCAATATCATCAGTGTTTAAGTCTGGTAATTTTTTCTCAGCCACTTCTTTTAGTTGAGCTTTAGTAATTTTTCCAACTTTGTCTTTAAGTGGGTTTGAACTACCTTTTTGAATTCCAGCAGCTTTTTTTAATAAATCAGTTGCCGGTGGTTGTTTAGTGATGAATGTAAAACTTCTGTCACTGAAAACTGTAATTTCAACAGGAATTGTAAAGCCCATCATATCTTTAGTTTTTTCATTGAACGCTTTACAGAATTCCATAATGTTAATACCTCTTTGTCCAAGTGCCGGACCTACTGGAGGTGATGGATTTGCTTTACCTGCTGGGATTTGAAGTTTTAATACTTCTACTACTTTTTTTGCCATCCCTAATCCTTTATACTATTTTTTCTACTTTAGTGTAATGTATTTCTACAGGAGTGCTTCTACCAAAAATCGTTACATTTAGTTTAAGCATTCCTTTTTCATAATCAAAATCTTCAACTTCTCCTGTGAAGTTTGCAAACGGACCTTCATTAATTCTAACAATCTCACCTTCTTCAAAAGAAACTTTTGGTTTAGGTGCAGATTTAGTTTTTGCTTTTTCGAGTATAAGCTCGATGTCTTCTTTCTTTAGAGGAGTTGGTTTTTTAGATTCACCAATGAATCTACCAACTTTTGGAAGAGACTGGATTTTATGCCAAAGTTCAGTATCTAAATCAGCTTCTAAGAAAACATATCCCGGATATATACTTCTTTCAAATATTTTCTTTTTACCGTTTTTGACTTCAATTACTTCTTCAGTCGGAACAATTACTTCACCAATAACGTCTTGAAGATTTAATTCGTTTTTTAAATTTTCAATAGCTTTTTTAACACTAAGCTCACTTCCAGAATATACTTGTAATGCATACCAGTTCATATGTTTCCTTATAATACGGCTTTTAAAATACCGCTCATGATTAAATCAACTAAACTTAAAAATAGTGTAACTACAGTTACAACTACTACTACAGAGATAAATGACTGTTTTATTTCTGTGCTTGTCGGAAAAATTACTTTATCCAACTCATTTTTAGCTGCTTTAATATAGTCCATTAATGTTTTTAATTTACCCATGTTACCTCTTCCAAAAATTGGTTGATGGCAGGGCAGGAGGGACTCGAACCCCCAACAAGCGGTTTTGGAGACCGCCGCTCTACCATTGGAGCTACTGCCCTACACGTGGAGCGGGCGACGAGACTCGAACTCGCGACCCTCAGCTTGGAAGGCTGACGCTCTAGCCAACTGAGCTACGCCCGCTCATTTAGACTTGCTGAACAAGTCTAAATGAAAGGGCAAAAGCCCGGAAATTAAAGTTTAGATTCTTTGTGAACAGTGTGCTTATTACACCATTTACAATATTTTCTAACTTCAAATTTTTCTGGATGTGCTCTTTTTTCTTTTGTAGTGTGATAGTTAAATCTTCCACACTCTTGGCATTTTAGATGAATAATTTCTCTCATCTTTGTCCTTTAAAAATAAGGGGAAAACCCTTATTCGATAATTTTAGTTACAACTCCAGCACCTACAGTTCTACCACCTTCTCTGATAGCGAATCTTGTACCTTCTTCAAGTGCGATTGGAGCGATTAGTTCTACAGTTAATTTTACGTTATCACCAGGCATAACCATTTCTACACCTTCTGGAAGAATTACGCTCCCAGTTACGTCAGTTGTTCTGATGTAGAATTGTGGTCTGTATCCGTTGAAGAATGGTTTATGTCTACCACCTTCTTCTTTAGTTAATGCGTAAACTTCTGCTTCGAATTTAGTGTGAGGTGTAATTGTTCCTGGTTTAGCAAGAACTTGTCCTCTTTCAACTTCGTCTTTTTTGATACCTCTTAGAAGTACACCAACGTTGTCACCAGCTTGAGCTTCGTCCATTTCTTTTCTGAACATTTCAATACCAGTAACTTTTGTAGTTACAGTAGGTTTGAAACCAACGATATCAACATCGTCGTTTAGGTGTAAAGTACCTCTTTCAATTCTACCTGTAACAACTGTACCCCTACCAGAAATTGAGAATACGTCTTCGATTGGCATTAGGAAATCTTTTTCAGTATCTCTTTCCGGAGTTGGAATATATTCGTCAACAGCTGCCATTAGTTCAAGGATTTTATCAGCCCATTCACCTAATTGACCAGCTTTAACTTCTTCAAGTGCTTTAAGTGCTGATCCAGCTACAACTGGAGCATTGTCACCGTCGAAATCATATTCGCTAAGAAGTTCTCTAACTTCCATTTCAACTAATTCTAATAGTTCTTCGTCGTCTACCATATCCATTTTGTTTAGGAATACAACGATTGCTGGAACACCAACCTGTCTTGATAGAAGGATGTGCTCTCTAGTTTGAGGCATAGGACCATCTGTAGCTGCAACAACTAAGATAGCTCCGTCCATCTGAGCAGCACCAGTAATCATGTTTTTAACGTAGTCTGCGTGTCCTGGACAGTCTACGTGTGCGTAGTGTCTGTTTTCAGTTTCATATTCAACGTGTGAAGTATTAATTGTAATACCTCTTTCTTTTTCTTCAGGAGCATTATCGATGTTGTCATAATCTTTCATTTCAGAAAGACCTTTTTGAGCAAGAACACCAGTAATAGCTGCTGTTAAAGTTGTTTTACCGTGGTCAACGTGTCCAATTGTACCAATATTAACGTGTGGTTTGGTTCTTTGGAATTTTTCTTTTGCCATTTTATTCCTCCATTTAAAATTTTTAAAAATTAGCTCTATTAATGAACTCCAACAAGGCCTTGCTGGAGCCCATAGCCGGGATTGAACCGGCGACCTCTTCCTTACCAAGGAAGTGCTCTGCCACTGAGCTATATGGGCAAAAACACTGCTAGCAATGTTTTATAACACAAAACATTAGTAATTTCGGGAGTATATGAGCAGACAACAATTATAAGCAGTTTGCTCAGCTCCCAGTTTGTCATGACTGGAGCGGGCGACGAGACTCGAACTCGCGACCCTCAGCTTGGAAGGCTGACGCTCTAGCCAACTGAGCTACGCCCGCTCAATGGTGGTGGGGGAAGGATTCGAACCTTCGAAGGCAAACGCCAACGGGTTTACAGCCCGTCCCCTTTGGCCACTCGGGAACCCCACCAGTATAACTGGTCAAACGCTGAAATACATGGAGCCGGCGAAGGGACTCGAACCCCCGACCTGCTGATTACAAATCAGCTGCTCTAGCCAACTGAGCTACGCCGGCATCTCCAACTTGTCTTTGTGGACTGAAATTATATGCAAATTGATTTTATATGTCAAGAGTTTTTTATTATTTTTTGCAAAATTAAACTATTTTTTGCTCACAGCATTTCTTAACAGTATAATCTAATAATTTGATTAGAACACTTTTTTTACTCTTTAGTTCCATAAAACATATTTTAGTATTTTTTATTGTAACTAGATAATAACTTTCGTTATGTAATAACTTATTAATTCCAAATACTTCATCATTTTTAATTTTTTTAATTATTTTACTATCTTTAAGTATCACAATTTCACCATCTATAACGTATAATAAATCGTAATTATCTTCTATAACCTTTTTCTGATCAAATTCTTTAACGGTTATTTTTTTTATTTCTTTATCTATAACATAGTCATCAATATTTTCCAAAAACTTAACCTCTTTTTTTAAGTTTATATATTTATTGTTAGTCAGTGATAATAAAAACTCAATTTCTTCCTCTGTATATTCTGTAAATAAATTCATTCTATTACCTTTAATAGCTCATTTAAATATGAATACCAGTCGCCATTTGAACTTTTACTTGTATCTATGTGTTTTAAATAGTAATTTATAAATGTTTTTGTAGAGAACTCTCCATCAATATTTGACTCTTCAAAAAATTTTTTTATTAAATCAGATTCTGAAGCCTGCAACCATAATAACTTTTCATAATAGTACAACTTTACATTTATAATTTTTTCAAGTTTTTTAAGATGCATTTCCTTGTATTTATTAAATTTCGGTATAAACTGTTTTCTTTCATACTTTTCTAACTCTGACATTTTTTTCTTAACTTCAGAATATTCATCTTTAATTTTAGATATATAATAAATAGAATCAACATGTTTCTTTTTTAATTTTTTATACTCGGCAAGTTCTTTTTCATCTTTTGGCACTTTTTTATATCGTTTTAATTTTAATTCTGTGTCCTGTATACTTTTATTGTAACTTTCAATTTCAGTTTTAAGCATTTCGTAGCTGTTTTTTAACTCCTTGTATCTGTCAACTTCCATTAGATAATCATTAACAAACACATACTCGTCATATTCAGTCTTTTTTTTAAAATTTTGGTAATATTTATATAATGAATCGACATCACCATATAATTTAGCCGTCAATCCTCTTAATAAATTATCATCAATTTCAGACAAAAAATTTGTTGCTGTATCAATAAATCTTTTTAATTGAAGATAATTATGTTTAGGAAAAGTGAATCTATGAGTTACTAAAAAATTAAAATGATAGGTGTTTATTTTTTCAATTTCCTCAAAATAATGATCAATGAACTCATCAAGTGTCATACCCCCGCCCTTTAAAAAAAACAATATTTGTAAGATTATATTACCAAAAAAAATTACATTTAGCTGCGAATATAAGAGTAAAAAATTAAATTGGAAATTAATTTTAGAATAATAATTAAAAAATAAATTAAATATGTAATATAAATGTAAAATTTAAATTACTTGTTAACTTAAATTTTAAAACAATTATAAATGAATCTATTAGATAAATTATTTTTATTAATATATTTTAGAAAAATGATGTTGTAAAGAAAATAAATATAATAAAACAATAAAATCTAAAATATTAATAATGAATAATCAATGAACGAATACTGATTTTACACAATAAGTATAGCAAATTTATTATATATGAAGCGTAAGTTGTTTTATCTATGCATATTTAATAATAAAATAAGTTAGATAACAGGAAAAGATAGTAAATGTTAGGTGCCAGACCCTATTGGTAGTAATTTGAAAGATTAGATTGGGATGATTAGTAGGTTAAGGACTTACAGTATATACTATAAATCCTAGCGGGGACCTACTTTCCCACACCTGAAAGGTGCAGTATCATCAGCGCTGTAGGGCTTAACTGCCAGGTTCGGAATGGAACTGGGTGTTTCCCCTACGCTTTTCCCACTAGGATTGATACTATATACTATCAACTATTAACCATTGATAGTTAGCTGTTAAAAGTCTTGTCCATCACCGCAAGTAAAGCCAATCGGGTTATTAGTACTGGTCAGCTCAACCCCTTGCAGGGCTTACACCCCCAGCCTATCAAGCAGGTAGTCTTCCTGCACCCTCATGGGAAGGCTCATCTTGGAGTGGGCTTCCCGCTTAGATGCTTTCAGCGGTTATCCCTTCCGAGCTTGGCTACCCAGCACTGCCCTTGGCAGGACAACTGGTACACCAGTGGCTCGTCCAACCCGGTCCTCTCGTACTAGGGTCAGCTCTCCTCAACCTTCCTACGCCCACGGCAGATAGGGACCGAACTGTCTCACGACGTTCTGAACCCAGCTCGCGTACCGCTTTAAATGGCGAACAGCCATACCCTTGGGACCTGCTCCAGCCCCAGGATGCGATGAGCCGACATCGAGGTGCCAAACCTCCCCGTCGATGTGAGCTCTCGGGGGAGATCAGCCTGTTATCCCCGGGGTACCTTTTATCCTTTGAGCGATGGCCCTTCCACTCAGAACCACCGGATCACTAAGACCGACTTTCGTCTCTGCTCGACCTGTTTGTCTCGCAGTCAGGCTGGCTTGTGCCTTTACACTCTTCTGACGATTTCCAACCGTCATGAGCCAACCTTTGTGAGCCTCCGTTACTCTTTAGGAGGCGACCGCCCCAGTCAAACTACCCGCCAGGCACTGTCCCCCAGCAGGATTACTGCTGCGGGTTAGTAGGCAGGATATCCAAGGGTGGTATCTCAAGGGCGGCTCCACCCGAGCTGGCGCCCGGGCTTCATAGCCTCCCACCTATCCTGCACATGAATATCCCACCTACAATGCCAAGCTGTAGTAAAGGTCCACGGGGTCTTTCCGTCTTGCCGCGGGTAGGAGGAATTTTCACCTCCACTACAATTTCACTGGATCCCTCCCTGAGACAGCCCCTCACTCGTTACGCCATTCATGCAGGTCGGTATTTAACCGACAAGGAATTTCGCTACCTTAGGACCGTTATAGTTACGGCCGCCGTTTACCGGGGCTTCGGTTCACCGCTTCGCCTTACGGCTAACGGATCCCCTTAACCTTCCGGCACCGGGCAGGCGTCACACCCTATACTTCCTCTTGCGAGTTAGCAGAGTGCTGTGTTTTTGGTAAACAGTCGGCAAGAGCGCTGCGCTGCGACCCCTTTCGGCTCCACCCGCTAGGGGCTTCACCTACTCGGGGCACACCTTATCCCGAAGTTACGGTGCCAGTTTGCCGAGTTCCTTAGGGAGGGTTCTTCCACGCGCCTTAGAATACTCATCCCGCCTACCTGTGTCGGTTTGCGGTACGGGCTACTAATAGCTCAAACGCCTTAGAGGCTTTTCTCGGCACGACGGCATCACCGATTCCCCCTCCGCTCCGAAGAGCTTTGGGGGCCTGTCAGGTCTCGGCCTAGCGTGAGGCGGATTTGCCTACCTCACAGCCTACACCCTTCGAGCCACTATTCCATCAGTGACCTCGGTTAGCCCTATGCGTCCCCCCTTCGGCTCGCTATTAGTAGGTAACGGAATATTAACCGTTTTCCCATCGACTACGCCTTTCGGCCTCGTCTTAGGTCCCGACTAACCCTACACTGACGAGCATCGTGTAGGAAACCTTAGGCTTTCGGCGAACAGGATTCTCACCTGTTTTATCGCTACTCATGCCTGCATGCTCACTTGATGCCGCTCCACTGCTCCTTACCGGTACAGCTTCGACGCTGACATCAACGCTCTCCTACCACTCCAGTCCAACTGGAATCTACGACTTCGGCGGATAGCTTTAGCCCCGTTATATTTTCGGCGCTCCCCCGCTCGACCAGTGAGCTGTTACGCTTTCTTTAAAGGATGGCTGCTTCTAAGCCAACCTCCTGGTTGTCTAAGCAGGAAAACCTCCTTTTCCACTTAGCTATCACTTGGGGGCCTTAGTCGGTAGTCTGGGTTGTTCCCCTCTCGACATAGGATTTTAT
>NZ_AP042376.1:1340000-1515000 GCF_055388085.1 Nautilia abyssi
GCGAACATGCACTGTCCCCTGAGTGGATTCCGGCTTCTTCGATATGCTGCATAATACCGCCGATATACACTTCTTTGGTATCACTGATAGCGTCTACGTCAAGTTCGATAGCTCTATCGAGGAATTTGTCTATAAGTACCGGGCTTTCATTTGAAACGCTTACCGCTTCATCCATATACGCTTTTAGTTCGTCTTCGTTGTAAACGATTCTCATAGCTCTTCCGCCAAGTACGTAACTTGGTCTGACAAGTACCGGGTAGCCGATATTTTCCGCGATTTTATATGCTTCTTCTTTTGTAAAAGCAGTACCATTTGCAGGCTGATTAAGACCAAGCTCTTCAATAAACGCTGAGAATTTTTCCCTGTCTTCCGCAGTATCGATTACCTCAGCGGATGTCCCTATAATATTAGCATTGATTCTTGTAAGACCTTTTGCAAGTTTAAGAGGAGTCTGCCCCCCGAACTGAACGATAACACCGTCCGGTCTTTCAAGCTCAACTACGTTTCTTACTCTTTCAAAAGTAATAGGTTCAAAATAAAGAACATCGCTTGTATCGTAATCAGTTGAAACCGTTTCCGGGTTACAGTTATACATGATTGTTTTAACGCCTAAATCTTCAAGTGCAAAAGCCGCGTGTACACAGCAATAGTCAAATTCAATCCCCTGCCCGATTCTGTTCGGTCCGCCGCCTAAAATAAGAACTTTTTTATCATTTTCAAGGTCGCTTCCTCTTAAAGGCACGTTTTTGGTAACGTTTACACTTGAATAAAGGTAGCTTGTAGTCGTATCAAACTCGGCCGCACAGGTGTCAACTTCGTTATAGTCGATTTCAACACCTAATTTTTTTCTTGCCTGATATACGTCCTCTTCGGTTTTGCCTATAAGTTTTGCAATCATTCTATCGCTGAATCCGTATGTTTTGGCTTTTCTTAAAAGATCTTCGTTTTCTAAAATCTCCGGAATTATCTCTTTTTCAAGTTCAATAATTTCTTTAATCTGATTTAAAAACCACGGGTCAATTTTGCAAATATCAAAAATTTCCTCAACGTTTTTACCTCTTCTGAATGCTTCCGCAACATACAATAATCTGTTTTCATTAGGAATTCTTATGTTTTTAACAAGAGTCTCTTCATCGCATTCTATTTTTTCAAATCCGTCAAGTCCCGTCTCAAGTGAATAAAGAGCTTTTTGAACTGATTCTTTAAACGTTCTTCCTATCGCCATAACTTCACCGACGCTTTTCATTGAAGTGGTAAGAGTAGCGTCAGCCTGAGGGAATTTTTCAAACGTAAATCTAGGAATCTTAGTAACAACATAATCTATTACGGGCTCGAAACTCGCCGCTGTGCCGGTAATATCGTTTTCAATTTCGTCAAGTGTGTATCCCACAGCTAAAAGAGTCGCTATTTTTGCAATAGGGTATCCAGTAGCTTTAGAAGCGAGAGCCGAACTTCTTGAAACCCTCGGATTCATTTCAATTACAATCATTCTTCCGTTTTGAGGGTTTACCGCAAACTGAACATTACTTCCACCCGTATCAACGCCTATTTCTCTAAGAATGGCAAAAGAGGCGTCTCTCATTTTCTGATATTCTTTGTCAGTAAGCGTAAGTGCCGGTGCAACCGTAATACTGTCACCCGTATGCACACCCATAGGATCAACGTTTTCTATAGAGCACACAATAATACAGTTATCATTTCTGTCCCTGATAACTTCCATTTCGTATTCTTTCCAGCCGAGCATTGATTCAAGAATTTCTATTTCGCTAATCGGGCTGGCTTCTATTCCCGTTTTGGCAAGAGCTTCAAACTCTTCCATGTTGTAAGCTACACCGCTTCCTAGTCCGCCAAGTGTATATGCAGCTCTTACAATTAAAGGAAATCCGATATTTTTTGCAATTTCAACAGCTTCATCAAGGGTATGGGCGGTTTCACTTTTTGCCAAATCAAGCCCTATTCTTTCAACGGCCTGCTTAAATTCTTCCCTGTCTTCACCCTTTTTAATCGCTTCCGGGTTCGCTCCTAAAAATTCAATGCC
This sequence comes from Nautilia abyssi, assembly GCF_055388085.1. Taxonomy (NCBI): domain Bacteria; kingdom Pseudomonadati; phylum Campylobacterota; class Epsilonproteobacteria; order Nautiliales; family Nautiliaceae; genus Nautilia; species Nautilia abyssi. The sequence goes on from NZ_AP042376.1 coordinate 1,342,039, forward strand.
TTCAAGCATTCCTTTTTCATACATTTCCATTGCAACGTTAAGTGCGGTCTGCCCTCCCATTGTAGGAAGAATCGCATCAACATTTTCTTTTTCGATAATTTTTGCCACCACATCTGCGGTAATCGGCTCGATATACGTAGCGTCGGCAAATTCCGGATCTGTCATAATTGTAGCCGGATTTGAGTTTACAAGAACAACTCTATATCCTAATGATTTAAGTGTTTTTGCGGCCTGGACGCCTGAATAGTCGAATTCGCAAGCCTGTCCTATTACGATCGGACCGGAACCTATAAGCAGTATGGTCTTAATATCTTCTCTTTTTGGCATACGGTACCTTTTTTATATGTAATTATATCTTAATAATGAAAAATGGAAAACTGCAAAACATAAAAATAATGTATAATTCCATAAAAAAGGCTTAATTTGAGTTTACCTCAAAAAATTGAAACGTTAAGACTTGCCACCGTTTTTAATAAATCCGTAAGAGATTATGCAAAAGAAAAACTTAAAAACGACAAATCCTACCTGCTTAAATGTTTAAAAGAAGACATCAAAGAAAACATAATATTCAGAAACTATAACGATTATCTCGTATCCGTAGTTTTGGAAGAAGAAGGCAAACTTAAAAGATTCAAACCCATTAAAAGACAAAAAGTATTTTCCACAAAAGAATTTTTAAAATTTTACTTAACCGATTTAGAAAACACACCTAAAGACTACAGAATCAAAAAAGTAGGAGTATTCGATACCGAAACGACAGATATTGCGGGATATATCGTATCATATGCTTTTGTTATCCAAAATATGGAAGATTTAAGCACAGAGGAGATATACGACTTTTTAAACCCTGAGGCAAAAATAAGCGAAGAGGCGTATGAAGTTCACAAAATCAAACAGGAAGACCTGGTAAACAAACCGACTTTTAAAGAAAAAAAAGAGGAATTTTTAAAAATATTCGATAACCTGGATATGGTAGTGGGTCACAATGTATTATACGATTTCGGCGTACTTAAAAGAGAACTCGAAAGAGCAGAACATTTTCCGAATATCATTGATACTCCGATATTCGACACAATGTATTATTCAGCCGATGTCGTAGTGCTTGAAAAGAAAAAAATGCCCCGTCTTGAAGAGTGTGTGGCGTTTTTCTTCGGAAAACAGAACGTAAACTACCACGATGCTTTGGAAGACGTTAAAATGACGCTTAAAGTATTCAACAAACTTCTTGAAGAGAAATAATCAGTAATCGCAAAATATTCCCTTAACCCCTTGATCAAACAGTTTAAGTTTAAGTTTTTCGTCATCCACCGTATATACGTTCGTAAATATTCCGCTCTTTAGCAGTACCTGTATATCCTCTGTTTTTAAATGTTCTACATCCACATGATAAGAATCGACTTTTAAATCTTTCAGATAATCCAAAAGCCCTTCTTTATAACCGTCAAAAAGAGCGGCTTTATAAAAACCTTCTATTTTTCTGACATAATCATGGTTAAAAGAAGAAATTATCACATAATCTTTAACCCCGTGTTTTTCAACCCTGCTTAAAACATCCCCGACAATAAAACCGGCATCAAGATCGGAGTTTTTTATTTCCAGATTTGCCGGAAATCTGTTTTGTTTTATAAATTCCAGCACCTCATCAAGCGTAGGAATAGAGTGTTTAGGAATGGTATTTAAATAACCGTAATCCAAATCCGTATTAAAAGGGTTTTGTTTTATAAACCAGGATACATTGTCAAGACGTTTTATTTCATCAAAGGTCAGTTCTCTTACCGTATATTTGTCAAACATCTCCTTTACATTTGTACATCTCAACAGATCCTCGTCGTGAAAAATTACCGGCACCATGTCTTTGGTATACTGAACGTCAAACTCAAACATATCAAACCTGCCAAGAGCAGCCTGAAACGCAAAAAGCGTGTTTTCCGGGAAATATGCCCTGTATCCTCTGTGGGCTATGCAAATATGCTCTTTTTTAAACGGTGCAAACATCTTTTTTCCTTATATATCCGTATCCAGAATTTTTTGTGCTGATATGAGCTCATTTTGATATTTTTCATCAGACCAGCCAAGTTCTTTTTTAAATATTTTACATACAGGTTCTAAAATTCTTTTGGCTTTTACCCTGTCCACAATTCCTACCATACTCCGTCTGACGATAAAGTCCAGCGGTTTTTTGGCATATTCCATCCTAATGGAAAACAAAACTTCCCCTTTTAATATATCCTCAACCAAAACATCCTCTCCCATTTTTAATACTTGTTCAGTTTCATCCCCGTAAAGTTTCAGCAGCCTTTCATATTTTCCGTTTTTGTATTTTTCATACGCTTCTTTTAGATTGCGTGAACCGATAAGTTTATAATCGTATGTACGGCATTTTATATCTTTAAATCCGAAATTCTTAATTACAAAATCCACGGCGTCTTGAGCCATCTGCCTGTATGTAGTCCATTTGCCTCCCGCTATGGTTACAAGGCCGCATTCAAGCTTTTCAATAATATGCTCCCTTACTATATTGGCGGTATTCGTTTTTTTATCCAAACTTACAAGCGGTCTTATACCTGCAAAAGAAGCCAAGATATCGTCTTTTGTAACGTTTAAGGTAAAATACCGGTTAATGTGTTTCAAAATATAATCAATTTCTTCTTCACTCACTTTCGGATGCTCTTCAATCTCCGCTTCAACGTCTGTAGTCCCAACAAGACATTTATCCATAAAAGGCAGTATAAACAAAACCCTTCCGTCTTCGGTTTTAGGAATAAGCAGACCTTCATTTACAGGCAGAAACTTTTTATCAAGGACAATATGCACCCCTCTGCTCGGGACAATTATATTTTTAACGTTTTTATCCGCCATTTTTCTTATTTCGTCACTGAAAGGACCCGTGGCGTTTATTACCGTTTTTGAATATATTTTTTTAATTTCACCGCTTTCCCTGTCCAAAACTTCCACACCGGCGATTTTACCCTTATCGAAAATAAACCCGGTTACTTTATGATGGTTATATATTTCAGCGCCGTTTTCCGCTGCCGTTTTTAATATCGCAATTACCATCCTCGCATCCAAAAACTGTCCGTCGTAATATTTTACGGCAGCTTTATATTTTTTAACAGGAAGATTTTCTGGTTTATTTAAAATAAGAGAGCTTCTTCCGACTCTGAATTTTCCACTAAGCAGATCATAAAGAACAAGCCCCGAATAAATGTAAGGCACCTGAAGCCACTTATAAACCGGGGTAATCAAAGAAAGCCTGTTTGACAAATGCGGAGCATTATTGAGTATTCTGTATCTTTCCCTTAACCCTTCCAAAACCAGTGAAAACTGCTTTTTATCCAAATGTTTTACCGCAGCCTCAAGATATCTGACACCTCCGTGAGCCAGTTTGGTGCTTCTCGAGCTGGTGCCTTCGGCAAAATCGTTCTGTTCAAATAAAATTGTTTTAAATCCCCTCAGTGCGGAATCAAGCGCTATACCGCTGCCTGTAGCTCCGCCTCCTATTATCAATATATCATACATTTTTTGCCTTTGCTTCTTTTACATATTATAATTCGTTTTACAAATTAAATAAAGGGCGTTTATGACAGTAATAGACAGCATTATTCTCGGAGTAGTAGAAGGTGTGACTGAATTTTTACCGATATCCTCAACCGCTCACCTGATTATCGTATCTACCCTGTTAGGACTAAAACAGACAATGCAAAACGTGGCTTTCGAAGTCATTATACAGCTTGGCGCTACACTGGCTATAGTATGGATATATCTTGAAAAAATCAATTTCAAAGAAATAAAACTTTGGAAAAAAGTTTTTCTGGCGTTTATGCCGCTGGCTGTCATAGGTTTTCTGTTAAGGCATCAGATTAAAGAACTCTTTACCATAACTACGGTAGCATGGATGTTTATAATCGGAGGTATCGCTTTTTTTATCGTAGAAAAACTTTACAGTGAAGAAAAAGTAAAAGTTAACGATGTTGAAAAAGTAAGTTTCAGACAGGCGTTAATAGTGGGGATATTTCAGGTGTTTGCACTAATTCCGGGTACAAGCAGAAGCGGAGCCACAATAGTCGGAGGGATGCTCAGCGGACTCAGCAGAAAAACAGCTGCGGATTTCAGCTTTTTACTGGCAATTCCGACAATGTTCGCAGCAAGCGGATATGAGCTTCTTAAAAATATACACTCTTTTTCCGATCAGAATTTCACTGTTTTAGCCGTAGGATTCGTAATAAGTTTCTTAAGCGCATATGTTGCGGTAAAACTGTTTTTGAAATTTGTACAAAAATACACACTCAACGCATTCGGAATTTACAGAATAATATTCGGTATTTTACTGCTGTATCTGATCAATCAGGGAATTATCCAAAACGGATAATTCATTCTTCCATAAAATATTTTATAGCCAGATAATAAGCAAAATAGATTAAAAAGAAAAATATTACGGTAGAAACAAGAGGATTGCTCATAAAAGTGGTGACGAGTGCAAAAATTGCAACAAAAAGAATAAAAAGTTCAAAAATCCCAAACATTATTTTGTTCAGAATTTCAAACTTCATTTTAAATCATTTCATAAAACTGTTTAAAGATATATTTAGCGTCTCTCGGCCCTGGACTTGCTTCCGGATGATGCTGAACCGAAAAAACTTTTTCGTTTTTGTATTTTACGCCTTCAATTGTGTTGTCAAAAAGGTTTTTATGCGTTACTTCCGCAATCTCTTCAATCTTTTCAGGTACGTTGTAGTTATGGTTTTGTGCCGTAATTTCAACTTCCGGATATTTTCCTATAAAGTTTTTAACCGGATGGTTTCCGCCGTGGTGACCGAATTTAAGCTTAAATGTAGGATAACCGTGCGCTATGCTTAAAAGCTGATGCCCAAGACAGATTCCAAACATAGGAACTTTTGCCTCAAGCAGTTTTTTGATTTTTTCATGCACATCTTTTAAAATAAGAGGATCCCCCGGTCCGTTGCTTAAAAAGACACCCTGAATTTCTCCGTTTTGATATTTTTCAATTACTTTTTCTACAGGTGTATCGGCAGGTACTACCACACATTCCATTCCGGCTTCAGTCAGTTCGTTTAATATGTTTCTTTTTACCCCGAAATCATATACGACAATTCTCTTATCGGTGTTTTTAGGATTATATTTGAATTCTATATCGTTCCATGCGCCGTTTGGATGTATATATTCTTCTTTGGTTGTAACTTCTTTAATATAATCTATTTCCTGAATGCTTGGCGTTGAATCAAGTATTTTTTTAAGCTCTTCTTTATCGTGAATTTCACTCGATGCTATCATCATCATAGCACCTTCTTTTCTTAATGTTTTTGTTAAAAATCTTGTATCAATTTCGCAAATACCCAAAATTCCCTGTTGTTGTAAAAATTCTCCAAGACTTTTTTCGCCTCTGAAATTAGAATAAGTATCCACATATTCTCTGACAATTACGCCTTTTAACCATGCGCCTTTACTTTCCATATCGTCTTCGTTTACTCCGACGTTTCCTATTTCAGGCATGGTAAATACAACAAACTGCCCTGCGTAACTAGGATCTGTAATAATTTCCTGATATCCCGTCATTGAAGTATTAAACACTATCTCACCGACACTTGTGCCTTCAGCGCCGAAGCCTTTCGCTTCAAAAAACATTCCGTTAGCCAAAAGAATACTTATTTTCATCATTATCCTTTAAATTAATCCTCTTTTTCTCAGCTCCTGCTCATACAGTCTTTGAAAAACCAGTTCAAACTCTTCACTTCCCGGAACAAGCGGTCTTTTATAATTTTCTATTTTTTTGTAAACCGCATCTCTTGCTTCAACTTCCCTGTGTAAAAACTCCATAACCGATTTATAAATTACATTTTTGATTTTTCCGTCTCTTACATCATAATCTATTAACTCTTTATCCCAAAGCTCTTTTACCAAGAAATGAGCCAAATCGTCTATTCTTTCATCTCTTTTAAGATTAAAGCCTTCTTCTTCGGCTATTTTGCTTTTGATAAGTTTGAATACTTCTCTTCTGTCCACATCATAAAAAAGAAACTCGTTCTCTTCTTCCTGATTCGCTAAAATTTCTCTTGCTTTATCTTCTATTTCCCTTTCCCACGCAACATCGTCTGCAATAATTTCTTCTATCTCTTTTGTAGCGTTTTCTATATTATTCGGAAAAGTAACATAACCGCTGTTTAATAAATCTATACTGATTTTTCTAGCAAGAAAAGGCACTTGGGCTTCTTTTATAAGCATACTAAACCTTTTTTTAAAATTATATCAAATAATAAGATATAATAGGTCTAATACGTTTGATTAATTTTACAAAACGCCCTTCAAAAAATATATTCGCTTTGTGCGTTTATTCCGGTTTCGTTATATCTGTTTGCAAAGTCTACTGCTTCATTTATTTTCTCGCCTCTTACCAAAAACCCTACACCACCTTTTGAGTCTTCAATTCCACCGGAAAGAATAATCTGAGCGTCTAAATCAAAAAGTGTTTTAAAAGCTTCTATTTCCGTAAAAACCTCTCCGGTAAAAAACCTAAGCATTGCTATTTTACTGCCTGTGGAAACATCTACGTTTTGTGACGTCTCTACAAAACAGGGTATAAGTTTTTCATGTCCCACCGGTATAATAATTTTCGCCCCCCTGCAGGCAGCCTTTATATAAAAATTACCGTAAGTGCCGCCGTTTGGATCGGCTGCCGCAACAGCGGCGTGTTTTTTCCCGTTTTCATACCAAAGGGCGTTTGCGCCTTTTATAAAAACATCTTTTGAAGATATATCAAACTCACTTATATCCTTTAGATTTCCGTTTTGAACAATTACGGCTTTGTCTCTGTCGGCTGTTACGTTGAATTTGCCCTTTACGTTACAGCCCGCAGCATAAAGTTTTGAAGTTTTTATCCCTAAATGATAAAGAAGATAGTTGTTGGTTGTTCCGTATGCTATATATACGCGCTTTGAAAAATCAATATATTTAGTTAAAGCCTTTGCGATTAAATGTTTCGCGCCGTTAACGGTTAGTAGTATTTGTGCCTGTTTCATTATTATCGCCTTGTTGCATCATCTGTGTAAGTTTAGCAGCCGTATAAGGATCCATTTTAGCAAGGATTTTAGCCATAACTTTCGGCTGAAGACGCTGGAGTATTTCAAGGGCGTCTTTAGGTTTCATGTTTGAAAGAATCTGCGCCGCGTTATTCGGACGCATTTTCGCGTAACTTTGAGTAATTTTGTCAAGTTTGGCTTTTTTAATGTCTGCTAGAATCTGCTGATTTTTTTTAATTAGCTCCTCAATCTGTTTTTTTTCATCTTCTATTTTTTTAAGTGTTGCGTTTAACTCTTCCTGCTGCTGTTTTAGTTTTTGCTCTTTTTTCTTTACAAGAGCCATATATGTGTTTTTAAGGGCTTCAAAGGCTTCCTGCTTTTCCAGAAGTCTTTCGGCCTGCGCCTCAAGCTCCGCCCTTTTTTGATCGAATATTTCATAACAGTCAAGAAGTTTTTGCTGATCAACGGCAAAAAGGGCGATAGGTATTAATAAAACCCATAAAAATTTAATTTTCACTTCTTAACTCTCCATTTTTAATATATTTCTCCGAGAATATCTCCTACTTCCACATCATCCTGCTGATTTAAATATTTAAAATGATCAGGCCCGAAAAACAGTAAAATGGAACTACCGAACTCAAATCTTCCGAGCTCGTCGCCTTTTTTTAGTTTTACAGGTTTATTATATTCAAAAGTTGTTATTTCGTTATAGTCTTTTTGTAGTCTTTCATCGAAATTAAAATGTATTTTACCTACAATCATGGCTCCAACGGCCACGAAATAGAAATATCTGTCTTTTTTGTCTTTACATCGTAAAACAACCCTTTTATTTTTTGGGAAAACAAGCTCTTTTTCAAGCTGGGCGGGTTTAACCGGCATCAATTCTCCCGGAATGTATGTGGCTTTTACAATTTCCATGTCAATAGGAACGTGGAAACGGTGATAATCTTTAGGCGAAAGGTACAGATTAACAAAATGTCCGCCGTTTAATTTTGTTTCATAAGGTATAAGCTCGCTTATATGATACTTTTTGCCTTTTATCTGATAAACATATCCGTCCTCGATTTCATCATGCGCTATAACCAGAGAATCCGAAGGACTCACCACTATATCTTCGTCTTCATAAAATTCAATAAATTTCTTGTGTCTGATGAAAAGATCGTTTAACGTTTCATATTCGCAAGGGTTTTCGGGTTCGAAATCTTCCATATTGATTTTAAAGACTTTTACATAGGTTTTATTGATAAAACACTGTATAAATTTCGGAAATTTTGTAGTTGCAATTTTTACGACTAATTTAGAGAGCAAACGGGAGGGGCTCATTTTAGTTTTACTCCTTTTTGTCCTTTTTCGATATGTCCTATTACATAAGCATCGGAATTAGAAGTGATATATTCCACATTCTCTTCATCTACCGCAAGAACAAGTCCTACACCCATATTAAACGTTCTATACATTTCCGCTTCATCCACGTATTTTGCCATAAAATCGAATATAGGCAGTGTTTTTATTTTATCTTTATAAACTACCGCTTCCAAATCGTCCGGCAATACTCTCGGAAGGTTTTCAACAATTCCTCCGCCTGTAATATGTGCAAGAGCGTTTATTTTATCTTTAAATTTTTTAAATTCTTTCACGTAAATTCTTGTAGGAGTAAGTAAAATATCAATCAGTTTTTTACCTTCGATTTCATCGTCGAATTTCATACCCAGTTTATCAAAGAACAGTTTTCTAACAAGCGAATATCCGTTTGAATGAATGCCGCTGCTAGGCAATGCCAGTAAAACATCGCCTTCTTTAACCCTTGGATTAAGTTCGTCTTCTTCAGCCACACCCACTGCAAACCCGGCCAGATCGAAATCGTCTTCACTGTACATTCCAGGCATTTCTGCAGTTTCTCCGCCGATTAAAGCACATTCGGCCTGTTTACAGCCTTCGGCTATACCTTTTACGGTCTCAGCAGCGGCTTCAACGTCAAGCTTTCCGGTAGCATAATAATCCAGGAAAAACAGAGGCTCACCGAAATTACATATAAGGTCATTCACACACATGGCGACCAGATCAATCCCTACGGTATCATATTTTTTAGCATCGATTGCAAGTTTCAGTTTGGTTCCCACTCCGTCAGTGGCACTTAATAAAACGGGCTTCTTATACCCCTGAGGCATTCTGAATGCGCCCGCAAAACTTCCTATTCCCCCTACTACGTTTGAATTAAACGTATCTTTTACGAAAGGTTTTATCTTTTCTACTAAAGAGTTGCCGGCATCAATATCAACACCGGCGTCTTTATAACTGATCGTTCCCATTATTCCTCCTCTTTGCATTCACAGTAACAACTGCCGAACAGTTTTGTAAGCAACCATGTGCTAGGGCAAAAATCAAACGCACCGTAAATAAAAAGCATAATTGAAACAAACGCCAAAAGCGCTAACGCCAAAGTCGTTACGCCTTTTGCAAGCAGTACTAAAATCAAAAGCATCATAAACGCCATTAAAAATCTCTGTAATCTTTCGGCACATACAAATTTTTTAGTTTTCATTTTTCTCCTTTAAAATATTATTTGATTTACTTTTTCCATTTTTTTAGAAGCAATATCTTTTGCTTTTCTTTCTCCTGTTTTTATTATATCCAAAATATCATCGTCTTTTAAAGAGGCTTTTTTCTCCCTGATAGGAGCCACTATTTTTTCTATATTGGCCGCACATCTTTTTTTACATTCCACACAGCCAATACTTCCGGCTTTACATGCGCTTTCTATCTCTTTTACCTCTTCTTCGCTTGAAAACGCTTTATGGTATTCAAAGACTATACACACTTCCGGATGTCCAGGGTCTGTTTTTTTAATTCTGGCCGGATCGGTCTTAGCCTGACGCACCTTACCCCAGATATCTTCCGTTGTTTCTTCAAGATAAATGGCGTTATTGAAGCTTTTTGACATTTTTCTGCCGTCAAGCCCCGGAAGTCTCGGCATTTCCGTTAACAGCTCTTTTGGTTCTACAAATACGTTTTCGTTTTTAAACAGATAATGAAATCTTCTTACAATTTCCCTTGCTATTTCAAGATGCGGCTTTTGGTCTTCTCCGATAGGTACCAGGTTTGCATCGTAAAGTATGATATCAGCCGTCTGTAATACGGGATACGTAAGAAAACCGGCATTGTTTTTGTCTTTATATTCAACCTGCGCCATAGCGTCTTTATATGTAGGATTTCTCTCCAGCCAGCTTACCGGAGTAATCATATTCAGAACAAGATAAAGTTCCGCGTGCTCTTTTATATCGCTTTGTATAAATATTGTCGATTTTTCAGGATCAATACCGCACGCTATCCACTCTTTTACCAAATCTATGCTTAATTCCTTTAAATCAAGCCCTTCGTCGTATTTTGTCGAAAGCGCATGCCAGTCGGCGACAAAAAAGAACGTATCGTATTTTTCCTGCAGCTCCAGCCAGTTTTTTATAACACCTATATAATGACCAAGATGTAATTTACCCGTAGGTCTCATTCCGCTTACTACTCTCAAAACTTCGCTCCTATTTCTAAAAATGCACCTTTATATTTTAAAAGTGTTTCGTTGTCTCCGTCAACACCGTATGCCTCTTTATATCTGTATCCTATTTTTACAAAAGGATTTACAGGACCCGGCGCGTCAAACGTGTATTTTACGGCTCCTATATAATCGTAATGGTGATTGTCACCGGCTTTTGCCCATTTTACCGTAGCTATGCCTGAAAATCCGAATACTTTCATCGTCTCTATATGTCCGTATAAATACGGAAGAGCGACACTCCAGTCGTCATCGACCCAGTTTTTGGTTACTCCGCCCGCAGTACCGTATATTTTGGTATGCCCTTTCCAGTAATCAACTCCTAATCCCGCTTCAATATCCGCCACTACAGGTTTGAATTCATAAAAAAGCGTTAAATCATATGAATCGATTGTCTGGGAAGTCGAAGCGTTCGTAACAGCCGTAGGAATAGTTACGTCACCGAATATTTCAACGTTTCCGGCTATATAATCACTGTGACCGGTTGAATCGTATTTCGTATATTGAAATTTAACATTCGGGACAATAGGTATCGGATGAATAACTTTAATCCAGAAATAAGGATTTTTTTCATCCTGAAGTCCGAAATTACCTGTATTTACATTGCCGTCTGTTTCGGCTGATTTGTTATTAAAATAGTTGGTTACTCCGTTTAGCTTAACATATCCGCTTATATCCTGCTGTTCATACCCGACACCGGCGCTTATGCTTAACAAATCTGCGCTTACTATACTGACAGCTCCGGCTAAAATTAATGCAATACTGAGTTTTTTCATTCTTTTTCTCCTTTTTTTCTAGGCACAAAAATAATAGGAGTACCTGTAAAATCCTCTTTTTGTCTTAGGAAGTTTACCAAATATCTTTTATAAGAAAAATGCAGTTTTGTTCTGTTCATTACCAGAGCAATGGTAGGCGGCTTTGTTTTAAACTGCGTAGCAAAAAATATTTTAACTTCCTTACCTCCGATATCCGTCGGTATTCTGTGTCTCTGAGTCGCTTCTTCTATCCATTTGTTAAGAATCGAAGTAGGTATTCTTTTTGAATAATTTTTATAAACTTTTATTATTTCATCTTTGAGTTTGTCAATATTTCTTCCGGTTTTTGCGCTAACAACCAAAAACGGAGCAAAATAAAGATACTTAAATCTGTAATAAATCTCGTCTCTGAATTTATGAAACTCTTCAGAGTTTTCATCCCATTTGTTTGCTACTATAATTACACCGTTTTTATGCTTGTCTATAAGCCCTCCGATTTTTTCGTCAAGTTCTACGACACCTTCGTTCGCGTCGACTACAAGTATTGCTATATCCGCGTTTTCAAGAACTTTTTCCGTTCTTAAGAGTGCGTATTTTTCAATATCTTTTATTTTGCTTCTTCTTCTGATCCCCGCCGTATCCACAAACGTAATATTCCATCCGTCATGATAAATACTCTCGTCGATAGGATCTATAGTAGTGCCGTCAACATCGCTGACAATCGCCCTCTCTTCTCCTACAAGAGCGTTTAAAAGAGAACTTTTACCGACATTTACACGTCCAACAATCGCAACTTTTATCTCTTTTAATTCTTCCAGGTTTTCGTTTTCTTCATTTTCCTCAAAAAGAAGATCTTCAAGAGGTATTTCCTGTTCAAATTCGCTTACTTCAAACGTTTTGGGTTTTTTTGGAACAAACGCTTTTATTCTTTCTATAAGTTTGCCGACTCCTCTGTTGTGCGCAACGGAAATAGGATATATCTCATCGGCTCCGAGCTCGTAAAAATCATACACTTTTTCCATCATTTTATCGTTGTCAATTTTATTCACAACCAAAATGATATGTTTACCCAGCTTTTGAAGGTTTCTGAAATATTTTATTTCCTCTTCGTCCGGAATTGTTTTTCCGTCCACCATATAAAGCACTATATCGGCTTCTTTTGCCACTTCAAGGGCTTTTTCTTTAACTTTGTTAAAAAGTTCGTCCCTCTCTTCGAGTCCGCCCGTATCTAAAAGCACTATTTCTTCCAGATCGTCATCAAGACTTACCTCTCTTTTTTTAATATCTCTGGTCGTTCCGGCTCTTTCACTTACAATTGCGTCTCTTTCACGCAGTATTCTGTTAAAAAGCGAACTTTTCCCTACGTTAGGTTTTCCTAAAATTGCTACTTTAATCATTTTTATCCTGTTTTTTAATTTTTATATACTGTCTTTATAGCTTATTTTTTTCTGCAATAAATCTTTCATATGCACATAATTGTTAAGTGCGTTAATATACGCCCTCGCACTGGCAAGCATCGTATCAATACTGAGTCCGTGACCCATAACGGCAGGTTTGTTCTCATCAAACACCACCTTAACCATAACTTTCGCAAGAGCGTCTTTACCGCGGCTTACCGCTTCAACTTTATAATCCATCAAATGTCCGCTGAATCCGCTGATTCTGTCTATTACTTTAAACACCGCATCTATGGTTCCTTCCCCTATAGCCGCGTCTACGTAAATCTTGTCTTCAAATTTTATTTTAGCGGCGGCGCTTGGCATACCGTCGCTGCAGTCGCTAAGCTGAAGAGAAACCAGTTCATACGTCTTAGGCGTAGAATCCATAGTGTCGTTTAATATAGCAATAATATCTTCGTCGTAAATTTCTTTTTTCTTGTCAGCCAGTTTTTTAAATTTCATAAACGCTTCGTTTAATTCTTCATCGTTTAGTTTAAAACCTAAAGCTTCAAGTTTTTTGGAAAATGCGTGTCTTCCGCTGTGTTTTCCGAGCACAATCGTATCTTTAACGTCTAGCCCTATACTCTCCGCACTCATAATTTCATATGTTTCTTTATGTTTAAGAACACCGTCCTGGTGGATACCGCTCTCATGAGCAAACGCATTTTTACCTACAATTGCTTTATTCGGCTGCGGTTCTATGCCCGTAACACTTGACACAAGTCTGCTTGTAGGGTATATCTCTTTTGTTTCTATTCTGGTATCAATTCCGTCAAACAGATCACGCCTTACTTTTATAGCCATTACAATTTCTTCAAGAGCTGCGTTTCCGGCTCTCTCGCCAAGTCCGTTTATAGTGCATTCCACCTGTCTCGCCCCGTTTAAAACGCTGTAAAGCGAGTTTGCCGTCGCAAGGCCTAAGTCGTTGTGGCAGTGAACGCTGAAAATTACGTCTTTTGGAAAATAATCGGTAAGCTCTTTAATCATAGCCCCCATTTCGGTAGGAAATCTGTAACCAACGGTATCCGGGATATTTATAGTCGTAGCTCCCGCTTCAATAACCGCCGCAATTATTTCTTTTAAAAAGCTCATTTCGCTTCTACCTGCGTCTTCACATGAAAATTCTACGTCTTGTACGAAACTTCTTGCATATTTCACGGCGTCCACAGCTCTTTTTATAACTTCGTCAGGACTCATTCTTAGTTTATATTCCATATGAATAGGACTTGTCGCAATAAACGTATGTATTCTTTTAAGTTTTGCCGGAGCTATAGCGTCCGCAGCCGCTTTAATGTCTTTTTCCACAGCTCTTGCAAGCGAACATACCGTGCTTTCGCTTACTTCTTTTGCAATATTGTTAATAGCTTCAAAATCACCGGGGCTCGCAGCCGCAAATCCTGCTTCTATAATATCTACTTTAAGTTTTTCAAGCTGGCGGGCAACTTTTATTTTTTCTTCAATAGTCATTGATGCCCCGGGACTCTGCTCTCCGTCTCTTAATGTGGTATCAAAAATTTTTACCATTTCCATAAAATATCCTTTATAAATAATATGAAATTATACCAATTTGCAGTAATAATTACTTAATTAACCGTATATAACCTGTTTGGTATTGTACTTTAAATTTAATTTTTTGTCAATGGAAAAAAATTATCGTTTAGATTTCATCACTTTTATATATCCTCTTATTCCCCTGAAAAAACCGTAAAACGCATATACCGTTAATATAGCGGATAACGCTTCTACCGGATATAGGTAAATAAATGACGCTAATATTATGATTATTATCAGTACTTTTAATGCAACGTTTTTATTTAAGTCTATTTTTTTAAAACTAGGATATCTGAAATTGCTTACCATCAAAAAGCTCAAAAACAGAGCGCCTATCAAAATAGCAATATCGAAATTGCTTTGATATTTAACATCAAGCATTATCCAGCTGCCCAAAACAACTGCAGCCGTAGGAATCGGCAGTCCGATAAAATATCTCGGGTCATTTTCGTTTGTGGTAACGTTAAACCTTGCAAGTCTTATAGCTCCGAAAACAACATAAAGCCCGCTCACTAATGCTCCGAATCTTCCGTAATGCTCTCCTATAGCAAAAAATAAAAACATTGCAGGAGCCGTTCCGAACGCAACAATATCTGCTAAAGAATCAAATTCTACTCCGAATTTACTCGTCGTGTTTGTAAGTCTCGCAACTCTTCCGTCAAGACCGTCCGCAATAAGACTAAAAACAATATAAATAAACGCTTTTTCAAATTTTCCCTGTGATGAGGCAATAATGCTCATTATCCCGAAAAATACGCTTAATGCGGTAAAAAAATTAGGTATTAAATATGCAAACTTAACTTTCATTCAAAAATCCTATTAAACTTTCTCCGGCTTTTACTTTTTGAAATTCGGTAACTTTTATTTTTGTATTTTTAGGCAGATATAAATCAACCTGGCTTCCGAACATTATCATTCCGTATCTTTCACCTAAAGAGATTCTTCCAAATTTGCCGAAATCCACTATTCTTCTTGTTATAAATCCAGCAATCTGATTGACTACGACTTTTGATGCGTTTGAAAAAAGCACTCTGTTTTGTTCATTAAGCTCGCTTGCCTTTTTATCACTTAAAGACAAAAACAGCCCGTGAATATACTCTTTTGCAGTAATCTCACCCTCAATCGGGCTTCTTTGAACATGTACGTCAAAGAGTGAAAGTTTTATTGATATTTTTATCATATTTTCACCTGTTAAAGGCGCTTTTGTTTCCACAATTTCAATGATTTCACCGTCACTTGGAGATATTACGGCGCCTTTGCTGGTATCTTCGGGAACTCTTTCCGGATTCCTGAAAAAAAATACAAAAAAAGCAAAAAAGACAAAAAAAAGTATCTGCCAGAACAGAGCGAATTTAAAAACTAAAGAGATAAAAAAAAGCCCTCCGCTTACAAATATAAACGGATAACCTTCTTTAAGAATTATTTCCGTTTTCATTTTCCTCCCCGTTAGGTTCTTCATCCTGTTTTTCAGGATTTTCAAACTCTTTTATAAATTCTCTTACCACACTGCCTTCTATAACTTCTTTTTCATAAAGTTCTTTAACCATTTTTTCTATTACCGGCTTATATTCTTTCAGTTTGTTTTTAACGTGAGTATATCTTTCTTCAAGAGTTTTTTTAATAAAACTGTCGACTTCTTCCTGCATTTTTTCAGAATAGTCCCTGTTTTGCGCAAATCCTCCGCCTAAAAATTTGTTTGACTGTTTTTCAAGTACCATAAGTCCGGCCACTTCCGTCATACCGTATATCATAACCATTGATTTTAATATATCTGTAGCTCTTTCAAGGTCGTTTCCGGCACCGGTAGAAATTTCACCTATAAACACTTCTTCGGCCGCACGTCCTCCGAGCAGTGTATCTACTTCCGCCAAAAGCTCGCTTTTTTGCATTAAATATTTGTCTTCTTCCGGCAGATTCAGTGTATAACCTAAAGCCGCAAGACCTCTTGGCACTATTGAAACTTTTTTTACTTTTCTGGCTTTCGGTGTAATCTCCGCAATAACGGCATGGCCGCTTTCATGATATGCGACAATTTTTTTGTCTTTTTCGTTTAGACGTCTGCTTTTTTTCTCAAGTCCGGCTATCTGTCTTTCAACGGCTTCTACAAATTCTTCCTGGTTTACTTCTTTTTTGCCTTTTCTTCCGGCAAGAAGCGCAGCTTCGTTAACAATATTAGCCAAATCCGCACCCGCAAGTCCCGCGGTCATTTTTGCTATTTCTTTTAAATCAACGTCTTTTCCGGCTTTGATTTTTTTAATATGCACTTCAAGAATCTGCACTCTTCCTTCAAAATCAGGCTTATCTACCAGCACCTGTCTGTCGAATCTTCCTGGTCTGAGAAGTGCAGGATCCAAAACTTCTGGTCTGTTTGTAGCTGCAAGTACTATTACAGGCTCGTTTGAATCAAATCCGTCCATTTCCGCCAACAGCTGATTGAGGGTCTGTTCTCTTTCGTCATTTCCGCCCATCATACCGCCTGCGGCTCTGCTTTTACCTATAGCATCTATTTCATCTATAAATATAATACTAGGCGCTTCTTTTTTAGCCTGGTTAAACAGGTCTCTAACCCTGGCTGCACCGACACCGACAAACATTTCTATAAAACTGCTCCCGCTTACCGCAAAAAACGGAACATCCGCTTCCCCGGCAACCGCTTTTGCAAGAAGTGTTTTACCAGTACCCGGAGGTCCTACTAATAACACACCCTTGGGAATTTTTGCGCCGAGTTCTATATATCTTTCCGGATTTTTAAGAAAATCGACGATTTCGACCACTTCTTCTTTTGCTTCGTCGTTTCCAGCCACATCGCTGAATTTCACATTCGGTTTTTCACTTTTTATAAGACCTTTAGCACTTCCGACTCCTAAAACTCCTCCCATGCCTTTTTGCATACGGCTTGCCAAAAACATCCATATTGCAAAAAATATGAATATAGGAATTATCCATCCGAATATCAGATCGTTAAGCCAGTTGCTGTCGTTAATTGCCCCGTATGGTATATTGTTTTTATCCAAAATCGGAATCAACGTAGTGTCACCCGGAACTTTTTGAACAGTTACAACCGCTCCGTCTTTCAGTTTTGCTTTAATTATAGTTTTGCCTATCGCTACATATTCAAGTTTTTTTTCTTTTGCCAGTTTTTTAATATCCGAATACGTCAGATGCATCACCGGCTGATTACCGTTAACTATCGCACTTACTTCGCCTGTTGCACTAGGAGCTATGCTTCTAAATATAACTACAATAACCAAAGCAAAAATAATAAATAGTATTAAGGGATTTTTATTAAAAAAATTATTATCGTCGTTCTTTTTATTTGCCATCTATTTCCTTTTTAAAATTAATGTTACCCATTCGTTTTCAGGGATTTCTTCAACTAGTTCAAATTCATCTAAATATTTTTTAAGCACTTTATCTTTATATTTGTCTATTATACCCGATAAAATTAAATAACTATTAACCTTTTCTTTTAACTCTTTTGCTATAAAAATCAATACGTCCGCTATAATATTTGCCACTACCACATCATATTTTTTATCCGTATTGCCGGCGCTCCCCTGCCAAATGTTTTTATATTCGGCATTATTCAGTTCAAAATTTTCTTTTGTGCTCTCCACTGCCAGAGGATCGGTATCGCACGCGTCAACTTTTGCTCCGAGCTTGCTTGCCACGATTCCTAATATACCGCTTCCGCATCCTACATCAAGAAGGGTGTCCCCGTTTTTAACATATCTTTTTATAGCTTTTACACAGCTTCTTGTCGTCTCATGATGTCCGCTGCCAAAAGCCAGTGCGGGATCTATCAAAATATTTATTTTGTCTTTTTTCGGTTCATACCAGCTAGGATGTATATAAAATTCTTCTATTTCAACAGGTTTTACCGATTCCTGATACGTTTTAATCCAGTCCTGATTTGATTTTTCTTTAATATCTATTTTTAAATCTATTTTGGTATTAAATATTTCTTCTAAAGCTTTTACGTATTCTTCAAGTTCTTTAATTAAATCTTCAAATTTATCTTCGCTTCTTAATATAAGAGTATTGTTTCTTTCTTCAATCCCGTTAAAAAATCTTTCCATTAAAAAGTTTTCTATTTCATCTTTAAAAGATGAAACATTGACACTTAATTCATAATACTTATCTGTCATTTGCTTCCAAGTACCGCTTCGAGTTTTTCTTTTAATACCTGAGGTGTAAAAGGTTTAACAATATAGTTGTTCACTCCGGCTTTAAGAGCAGTAATAACTTCTTTTTTACCGCCTTCTGTAGTAACCATAATAATAGGAGTTTCTTTATCAACTTCTCTTACTTTAATTACAAACTCCAGTCCGTTCATATTTGGCATATTCCAGTCGGTAATAATTGCGTCTATGTTGTCTTTTTCTTTCTGATATGCTTCCCATGCTTCAACTCCGTCAGCCGCCTGGATAGTGTCTTTAAATCCAAGTCTGGCCAGAGTATTTACTATTATTCTTCTCATTGTTGAAGAGTCATCAACTACTAATATTTTTCCCATTAATACTCCTTTAAAATTTTTTCTAAATCTATCTTGCCTTCATAAAAAGCTTTTCCTATTATAACACCGTATATATTATTCTCTTTTACTTTTTTTATATCGTCTTCGCTTGCAACTCCTCCGCTCGCAATTACGGGCTTTTTACTGGCTTTACCTATATCAAGTATAAAATCGATATTAAGACCGCTTAGCGTGCCGTCTTTAGAAATATCTGTTGCAATTATACACTCTATTTTAGAATTTTCATACATTTTGGCAAGTTCGACAGCTTTTATACCCTCCGTCTTGTCCCATCCGTCTATAGCAACAAATCCGTCTTTTGCGTCTATTCCTACGGCTATTGGATAATTATCGGCAAGTTCGGAAACTAATTGAGGATTTTTTGCCGCTATACTTCCTAAAATCAGTCTGTTTATTCCAAGATCCAGATATCTTTTTATATTTTTTTCATCTCTGATTCCGCCGCCAAGCTGAATTTTAAGATTAGTGTTTTTTCTTATTTTTTCTATCTGTTCTATATTTTTCGGTTCTCCCGCAAAAGCTCCGTTTAAATCAACGATATGAAGCCACTCTGCTCCCATTTCTTCAAATCTTTTTGCAAGTTCGTAAGGTTCGCTGCTGTATACTTTTGCACTGTCCATTAAACCTTTTGTCAGTCTGACCGCCTGACCGTCTTTTAAATCTATCGCCGGAAATATTGTCATTTATTCTCCTTATAGTTTTACAAAATTTTCTAAAATTTTAAGCCCTGCGCTATGGCTTTTTTCAGGATGCGGCTGAAAACCGAAAACATTGTCCTTGTTAACCGCACTGACAAATTCATAACCGTATAATGTTTTGCCTATTATATACTTTTCATCACATACGGCATGATATGAATGAACAAAATATAAATAAGGGTTATTCAAAGTTTCAAAAAGAGGAGTCTCTTTTACAAAAAACATTTTATTCCAACCCATATGTGGGACTTTATGTGTGCTTTCTATTTTTTTATCAAATCTGACAACGCTTCCGGGTATGATTCCCAACCCTTCATGCGCACCAAATTCTTCGCTGCTTTCAAACAGAAGCTGCATGCCTAGACACACTCCTATAACATACTTCCCGCTTTTAACAAATTCTTTCATGGCTTCATCAAGATTAGTATCCCTTAAATGCTCCATTGCGTCTCCAAACGCTCCGACACCCGGAAAAACAAGTTTATCGTAGTTTTTTAATTTATCTGCATCTTTTACAATTTCAGCATCGGCGCCTATTTTTTGAAAAGCGTTGCTTACACTTGCAAGATTACCCATATTGTAATCAACAATACCAATCTTCATTATCAATTCTCCATTCTCAATTCTCAATTATTTAATGTCTTTACCTACGTTTTTCATATAATACGCCAGTCCCACCAGTAAAAACGTTACAGCGGCTAAAAGCATTGCTGCGTACATTAATTTCTGAGGCGCTATCATAGCAAATTTAAATACCAGCATCAAACCTTCGATAGCAAGCGCGATTACAATGCTTCCCAAAAACTTAATCATAGTTTTATGTATTGCAAACGGATGGTCTTCTTTTTCTCCTATAACTTCTTCAAAAAGAAGTGTTTTAACCAAATCGAAAAGCGCAAGCGACAAGGTAATTAAAATAGTAGATTCAAACATTTTTTTTACGTCTATATTGTTAAGCGTATACGTAAAAAACATTTTAATTCCGTCTATAAACAAAAGCACACAAATAGCAAATAACGCCGCTGCAAAAATACCGTAAACAACCCTGTTAAAATTATGCGCCCACGTATCACCTTTTTCATGATGCACAAATTTAAGTATCTCTT
The DNA here is from genome assembly GCF_055388085.1 of Nautilia abyssi. NCBI lineage: Bacteria > Pseudomonadati > Campylobacterota > Epsilonproteobacteria > Nautiliales > Nautiliaceae > Nautilia > Nautilia abyssi. Next base: position 1,362,706 of record NZ_AP042376.1, read on the forward strand.
CGATAGGAAGGTCTATTACAGCTACATATAGAAGATCACCTTTATCATTAAAAATAGGCATTGCCGCGCTTACAACCATTTCTCCGCCGATAAGACTAGGATACGGATCCGTCAAAATACATTTTTTCTCTTTTACGGCTTTATAAAAATATGTTCTGTTGGACTGATTAAACTCAACCTGAAAATCTTTATATTTTTCTTTCACAGTAATCATTTTACTGATCTGTTTACCTGAGGCATCTAAAATATATGCGGCATTTGCTCCAGGAAGTTCGTGAACTATTCTTTCAAGCCCTTCATATACAACGTCAATTCCTATATTCGGAAGTCTGTTTGGAAGATTTCTCTGAAACAGATAACAAAAATACGCCCTTGCATCTTTTCTTATTTTTTGAAATTCCTGAATTTCCCTAATTAACATTTTCCACTCCTATAATTTTTAATAATTCCTCTACGCAAAGCCCCATAGCCGTTGATTCATAACCTTTAACGTTTTTAATATACTTTTTACAAAATCCTTCTACCATACAGGCTCCCGCTTTTCCATGCCATTCTCCGGAATCAAGATATCTCTCCAGATCTTTTTGGTCAAACTCTTCAAATTCATAAACAGTCTCATCAAGTCTCGAAAAAATTCTTCCGTTATATTTAACCCACATAGAAGTCACTATTCTTATCTCTCTGCCGCTTTGTTTTAATAAAATATTTTTAGCGTCTTCACGGGATTTGGCTTTTCTTAAAATCTCTTTACCGTCCGTAACCACGGTGTCAGCCGCTATAATATCTTCATTTTTAAAGCATTCTGTACATGCTTTAAATTTTCCTAAACTTGCTACAGAAACAAACTCATAAGGATCTTCGCTAACTATGCTTTCCTCGTCAAAACTGCAGCTTTTTTGTATAAATTCCACACCTGCGCGTTTTAATAATTTTGCTCTTGTCGGAGAAGAACTGCATAGTATCATATGAACCTTTTTTATTGAAATTGTATCAAAATTAACATATTAAACTTTAAACCGGTATTCGAATACATTCATTTCATTTTCATAATAAACTTTATATCTTATTGAATATTTATCGCATATGTTTTTAACAATGTTAAGTCCCAGGCCAAGTCCTCTTTTATGAGTCTGTTCCCTGTAATTTTTTTCAAATATTTTTTCAGGATCTTTTATCGGCTCTCCATAAGATCTGAATCTTAAAATTATTTTGTCTTTATATTTTTTTAATTCTATAAATATATCTTCATCCGTAGAATATTTAATTGCATTTGAAATATTATTGTCCACTATTCTTTCAAATTCTATTCTGTTTATATAATATTCTATGTCGTCATCAATATCCGTTATAAGCTTTTTATCGTTAACTTTTGCAATTGTATTGAAAAAATGCACTCTTTCTTTTAACACCTGTGAAATATTTATATGTGAAGGTTTATAAGTAATAGCGGTATTGTTTGACGATAAATAAGCCAAATCCTCATAAGAGTTGTTCAGCATGGCTACGGCTGCGTCTATTTCTTCAATAATATCCTGAACGTTTTTGTTCTGAATTTCAAGTTTTAATAAATCCATATTAAGCATAATAACATTAAGAGGGGTTCTTATCTGGTGAATGGTATCTACGATAAATCTTCTGTTTAAATCAAGCAGGTTTTTATTCTTTTCTATTTCCATATTCAGTTTGTAATGTAAAGAGTTATAACTCTCTTTTAATTCGTCTATTTCTTTAATAAACGATTTACAGTCTTCACACGGCTCGTTTTTTTTCATATAGTTAACTAATTTGATAATCGTCTGTGAAGCACGGTGTATAATAAGTATATATAATATTATAAATATCAAAATTAAAAACGCAAACGTCAAAAACAGATTGTTTAACAGTTTATCCAGATCCTTTTTCATACTTCCTATATCATAAACGGTTTTAATTATAACCCTGTTGTCAGTTTGGTCAAAAACGGAATTTATTAACGTATACATAACCAGTTCGTTTTTATCATAATTAAACTTTTTTATTATATTGTTGTTTTTCTTAAACAGATCAACTACTTTTTTAAAAAGAAAAGCGTTTTTATCTCCAAACTGAAGCTGAGGCTTTTTATTTTCACCGCTTTCATCACATTTGATTATTTCATTTAATATTTTATATGAATTTTTATAAAGTGTGAGCAATGGAGCCTTTTTCTGGTATCTTTTTTTCATATTTATTTTATAGATTAGATATTTGTTTACAAAATAGATATCCAAATCCTTAACACTCGGCCTTACAAAATCATATATTTTCTTAAGGTCATTATAAATATCAACAACATATGCAAGCTGAAGAAGATATTTTTTATCCGGAGAGCGTATAAGATAATATTTTTTAAGATTCATCGAGGCAATGTCTAAAAATATATTAGAAATATTTATTTCCTCTTTGCCTTCAAACACATCATTTAAAACTTTTCTAAAAGCCGGAAGCTTGCCTAAATCATAACCGATATCAGGTTTATATGTGGCTTTGACGACTTTGTATTTTCTGTTTATCATAAAAATTTCATAATGTCCTTTTCTGACATCAGAATTTAGCACTTTAGCAACATTGTCCAAATCCATATATCCGTTTTCATAAAAAAACGGAAGTAAATAAAGTTTTCCCACATCTGTTTCTTCATGGGTTTTAAAAATATACAAAGCCCTGTCAAAAACATTTTTAAATTTTTCTTTAATCTGAAGAGACTGAAAAGCAAATTTGTTTATATAACTCTGAACCAAAATTTTTTTAGAACTGTTATACTGTATATATATAAATATAAAAGTAACTATAGTCACTATTATAAAAAAAATAAAAATAACTCTGTTAAGCGTTATCTTTTTATTTTTTATCAAATCTGTATCCTATTCCGACTACGGAGGTTATATAGTCTTTGGGCAGTTTGTTTTTAAGTTCGCTTACCAGCTGTCTTAGAGGATACTCTTTTCTGTTTTCATTCTCCCACACATAACTCACTATCTCTTCTTTAGAAACGGTTTTGCCTATATTTTTAAGCAGTATTGCAAGAAGTCTTTTTTCTTTTTTTCTAAGATTTGCCAATACTCCGTCTATATACAGATCAAGTGTGTCAAAATAAAAATCCATATTGTCAATTGTAATTTTTTGAAGATCTTCCGCACTTTTTACACACTGTTCTTTTTTTACTTTAAGCCAGTGGTTGATTCTAAGAAGAAGCTCTTCGCTGTGAAAAGGTTTTTTTATATATTCGTCGCATCCGTCGTGGTTCTCGCCGTATGCTTTTTCCATATCTTCAATTTCCGCGGAAGCGGTAATCATTATGATTATTGCTTCGCTGTTTTTATGTCTTATAAGTTTTATAAGTTTAAGTCCGTCTATTTTAGGCAGGTTTATATCTAAAAGATAAACGTCGTATTCGTTAATCAGTATATCGTTAAAAGCATCCTCCCCGTCTTCAATATGATTAACTTCATACCCTTTGGCTTCAAGTGTTTTTTTAAGTGCGCGCCCTAACTGTTTATCATCCTCGACTAATAATATTTTCATCCTTTCTTCCTTTATTTATATTTACTAAATCAAATCTTCTTTTACTTTTGCAATAAGCTCGTCGATTTTACCGGCGTCTTTTCCTCCGCCCTGTGCAAAATCAGGTTTTCCTCCGCCTTTTCCTCCTACTATAGGGGCGTAGTTTTTAATTAAATCTCCAGCTTTTACGCTGTCAACGGTAGAAACAGCCACAAGCGTAACTTTGCCTTTGTTCTCACCCGCTAAAAACGCCACTAAATTATCAACCTTTCCTTTAAGGTCTGTTGCGATTTCTCTTAGGTTTGCATTGTCAATTCTTTCTATAACGTAATTGATTCCGTCTTTACTAACCGGTTTAATTTCTTTAACAGCCGCTTTTTCAAGCTCTTTTATTTCGGTTTTTAATTTTTTAATTTCTTCTTTTTGTTTTTCTACAAACACTTTTAGATCTTTTGCTTTGTTTTCAGACTTAATCTCTTCTACAAGATCTCTGAATCCTTTAGCATATTTATAAGCACCGAATCCCGCAACGGCTTCAATTCTTCTGACTCCCGCGCTTACACCGCTTTCTTTAATGATATAAAAGCTGTTAACTTCAGCCGTGTTGTTTACATGCGTTCCTCCGCAAAGCTCGACGCTGAAATCTCCGAATTTCACAACTCTTACAACATCTCCGTATTTTTCTCCGAAAAGCGCCATAGCACCCATTTTTTTAGCTTCGTCAATACTCATTTCCTTAACTTCGCCAGGAATTGATTTGGCGATAACTCTGTTTACCATCTCTTCTATACTATCAAGCTCTTCTTTCGTAAGCGCTTTTGGATGCGTGAAATCGAATCTCAGTCTGTTTGCTTCAACTAAAGATCCTGCCTGTGTCACATGCTCACCGAGTACTTTTCTAAGTGCCGCGTGAAGAAGGTGTGTAGCCGTATGGTTTTTGGCAATTTCGCTTCTGCTTTCATCAACCTTAGCCACCACCTCATCGCCTGTTTTAAGCTCAGCTTCAACTACTTTGCTTAAGTTCTTATCATCAAACTTTTTAGTATCCACAACTTTTGCGACTGCTTTACCGTCTTTAACAAGTTCACCCTTGTCTCCTACCTGTCCACCGCTTTCTGCGTAAAAAGGAGTCTCTTCAAGCATTACCCATCCGCTGCCGTTAAGCGAATCAACCATATTCATATTTTCATCAAAAAGGGCTTTTACTTTGGTTTTATACTCCGTATGCTCATATCCAACGAATTTGTTGTTTTCCACTTTTTCAAGATCTTTTAAATTAATCTTAACGTCCCCGCTTCCTTTCCAGTTAGCACGGGCTCTGTCTTTTTGTTCCTGCATAAGAGTATTAAACGTTTTCATATCAACCTGTTTGTTTACCTCTCTTAACATATCCTGAGTTAAATCAAGCGGAAAGCCGTATGTGTCGTAAAGTTTAAACGCAACCTCACCGCTGAACGTATTGCCCGTTGTTTTTTTAAGTTCTTCTTCGAAAAGCTGCATTCCTTTGTCAATCGTTTCGAAAAATCTCTCTTCTTCAAGTTTTATAGTGTCTTTTACCGATTCTTTCTTTTCAAGAAGATACGGATACTGTTCTCCCATTTGCTCTGCGAGGGTGTCTACGATTTTGTACATAAAAGGCTCTCTCATCCCCAGAAGATATCCGTGTCTAACGCCTCTTCTTAAAATTCTTCTAAGAACGTATCCTCTTCCTTCCCTGCTGAACTGCACGCCCTGAGCTGTCAGGAAAGTCACCGCTCTGATATGATCCGCAATTACCCTGTGGCTCGCGCCTCTTTTATCAGTGTGATATTCTTTGCCTGTAATTTCTACGATTTTTTTAAGAAGAGGTCTGAAAATCGAACTGTCGTAGTTGCTTGTGACACCTTCTTTAATAGCCGTAATTCTCTCTAATCCCATTCCCGTATCGATACTAGGTTTCGGAAGTGGAGTGAGTTTTCCGTTTTCATCACGGTTATACTGCATAAATACAAGGTTCCAGATTTCAAGAAATCTATCTCCGTCTCCCCCTAAATAATCTTCAGGAGAATTAAATTTATCCGCACCCTGGTCGAAATGTATCTCACTGCAAGGTCCGCAAGGCCCCGTGTCACCCATCTGCCAGAAGTTGTCTTTATCTCCCATTTTTACTATTCTCTCTTTTGGAACGTATTTTTCCCATATTTTACCGGCTTCGTCGTCGCTGTCGTGAATAGTAATCCATAATCTCTCTTTTGGAAGCTCAAGCACTTCGGTTACGAATTCCCACGCATAAGCTATGGCTTCTTCTTTAAAATAATCACCGAAGCTGAAGTTTCCGAGCATTTCAAAAAGAGTGTGGTGTCTGTTGGTATAACCTACGTTTTCAAGGTCGTTGTGCTTTCCGCCCGCTCTCATACAAAGCTGGGAAGAACATGCTCTAGGCGGTGTAGGAGCCGGTTTTTCACCCGTAAAAATAGGCTTAAAAGGGACCATCCCCGCGTTTGTAAAAAGAAGGGTAGGATCTTCCGGAACCAAAGGAGCCGAAGGATAAACTTTATGCCCCTTGCTTTCAAAAAATTCCAAAAACTTTTTTCTTATATCCATAAAAGGCCTTTTTTGATAAAATTTTAACAAAAAAGGCATTAAATTAATAATGTATGAAAAAGAATTAGCCGTTTTAAAGCAAAAAAACAGATTAAGAGAAAGAAAATTATATGACGAAAACATAATAGACCTTGCCAGCAACGATTATTTAGGGCTTGCCCACAACGGTCAAATCCTGGACAAAGCATACACACACGCAAAAAAATACCGATCCCATGCGGCCAAAGCTTCAATGCTTGTAAACGGATATCACCCTTCACATCAGCTGCTTGAAGAAAAGCTGAAAAAACTCAATAATTTTGAAGACGCTTTAATACTCGGAAGCGGATTTTTGGCCAATTTGGCGCTTTTTGAGCTTGGAAGAAAAGGCGATTTGTTTATAGTGGACGAAGAATACCATGCAAGCGGAATCATAGGAAGCAGGCTGACAGGCGCCGAAGTAAAATTTTTTGCCCACAACGACATTGAAGATTTAGCTGCAAAAGCCGAAAATTATAAAAATTATAAAAGGGTGTTTGTAGTCGTGGAAGGCGTATATTCAATGGAGGGAGACAAGGTTTTAAAAGAAATTACCGACTTTGCACAGGAAATAGGCATTCTTATAATAGATGAAGCACACAGTGTGGGAGTGCTGGGCGACAACCTGATGGGAATTACGGACGAATATAATCTTAATCCGGAAAAAACAGTTAAAATGGGGACTTTGGGAAAAGCTTTAGGAAGCTACGGAGCTTACATTCTCGCAAATAAAGAAATAATACAGTTTCTTCTGAACAGGGCAAAAAGCGTTATTTACACTACGGCTCTCAGTCCTATGGATACTTTGACGGCCTACTATTCGCTTGAAGAGATAGAAAAAAACATAAATTTTTATAAAAGAGAAATAAATAAGAGAAAATTAATCTTAAATTCAGATTCTTTAATTAAAATTCTACCTGCCCAAGACAATAAAGCACTCCTTTTAAAGCAAAAGCATTTATTTAACCGCAACATACTGATAGGGGCCATAAGGCCCCCGACCGTAAAAACGCCTATTTTTAGAATTATTGGACGCCTTGACGTCGAAATTGATATAATTCAAAATACAATTGATTTTTTAAAGGAATAATTTGTTCAAAAAAATATTCACATTTTTTCTTATATTGGGATTTATTATAACACTGGGCGTTTTAGGCTATTTTTTATATTTATATAACTCAATCAGATTCGCAAGCGAAAAAATCATATATTACAACCCGCCTCTTAGCGCAAGATTTTACGACAGAAATGGAAATCTGCTGGCCGTAAAATACAAAAACCAAAACCGCTTTTACGTAAAATACAAAGACATCCCCGGAAGAGTCATAGAAACGCTTATAGCAACGGAAGATACGTCATTTTTCGAACATGAAGGTATAAATTTCAATGCCATACTCAGAGCTTTAGTTAAAGACATAAAAGCCGGTAAAAAAGTAGAAGGGGCGTCTACAATAACCCAGCAGCTTGTAAGAAACATCTATCTTAACCGTAAAAAAACCATCCAGAGAAAACTCAAAGAAATGATTATTTCTCTTAAAGTGGAACATTTCCTGACAAAAGAACAGATACTTGAAAGATACCTGAACCAGATCTATTTAGGTCACGGCTATTACGGAATCGCCACTGCAGCTTACGGATATTTCCATAAAAGCCTTAAAGACCTCACCCTTAAAGAAATCGCTATGCTTATCGCACTTCCGAAAGGGCCTTCTTTATACGACCCTACAAGAAATTACGAACTGAATATCAAAAGAGCGGACAGAATTATAAAAAGAATGTATATTTTGGGATGGATATCCCCGCAGGAATATAAACAGGCCATTCTCGCAAGACCTAAAGTTTATAAAAAAATGCTTGAAGAAAAAGCCCCTTATGCGGTAGATACAGCTATTATGAGACTGCTTCCGAAATATCCGGACATGTTTACCAAAGGCTACGATATTTACCTTACAATCGACCTGCCTACGCAAAAACTGGCGCAGGAAACCGTCAAATGGAATAAACAGAGGCTTCTAAACATGAATCCGGACCTTAACGCCACACAGCTTAACGGAGCCATGATAACCGTAAGACCTCAAACAGGCGAAGTGCTTGCCCTGGTCGGAGGAGCGGATTACCAGAAAAGCAAATTCAACCGCGCCGTCCAGTCAAGAAGAAGCGTGGGAAGCTCCATTAAACCTTTTATCTACCAGATCGCTTTAAACATAGGATACAATCCCGCGAGTCTTGTTCCGGATATAAGCAGAACGTTCAAAATTCCAAGCGACGTGCCCGATGAGGACAAATACTGGAAACCTAAAAACTATGAAAAAAACACATTAGGACTGATTACCCTCAGAGAAGCTCTTGTCCACTCAAGAAACCTGGCAACGATTAACCTGGTAATGTCTATGGGACTGGACACGGTGCTTAAAGAAATGTACACGTTCGGATTTGACAAACTGCCTGACAATTTAAGTATAGCCCTTGGAAGTGTGGGTGAAAGCATGTGGAAATTCAGCGAACTGTATACGATATTCAGCAACTACGGAACAAAAAGCAAAGTTCACATAATCAAAAAAATAGTTATTCCAAGAGAAAACGTAACAATAACAACGGAACCTAAATACGAATATATAGAACCCGAATGCCAGGCTTATCTTATAACGAATATCCTTGAAGACGTAGTAAAAAAAGGAACAGGTAGAAAAGCAAAAGTAAAAGGTATTCAAATAGCCGGTAAAACCGGTACTACCAATGATTTCAGAGATGCGTGGTTCTGCGGCTACACTCCTGATACGGAAACACTGGTCTGGTTTGGAAACGACGACTCGACTACACTTGGTAAAAGTATGTCGGGCGGACGTGTTTCAGCTCCGGCTTTTGCATATTTTTACAGACATCTGCTTGAAATACACCCTGAGCTAATAAGAAAATTTAAAATACCAAAAGGTGTTCATTACTACTTTATAAACGGACACAAAGAGCTGTTTACCAAACAGTCCCCTCCTCCTAAACAGGAAACTTACGTTCCTGTTTTTTAATGATACATTTCATAAAAACTGAAATTCAGTTTTTTAAAAAAAGCATAAAAATCTATTACCTCTTTTTTTGCCTCTTCAAGTTTTATTTCCTGAAATTTTATTTTTTTACCTCTGAACTGGGAAAGTTTAAAACAGTCTATAGGCAATACATTACCTATTTTAGGATAGCCTCCTATGGTCTGATGTTCTTTAAGAAGCACGATAGGGTTGCCCCCGCCCGGTATCTGAACCGTTCCGAAGCTTATACCTTCGGATATAATATCGCCTTTTTTAGGCTTTATATCTCCTTTTAAAACAGCTCCCTGTCTGTTAATCCTTAACAGTTCAAAATCTTTTTTCAAAAATTCATCCGTATCAAACAGTTCTTTTTGATGACCGAATATTATTCTTAAATTTAAGAATTCCCCGGACTCCTGCGCAATAGTGGAATATCTGACAGGTACAACATCAGGTGCGTTTGCTTTTAATACATCTCCGTTTTCTATAGGAGAGAGTATTTTTTCTCTTATACTCACACTGGCGCTGGAATATTTTTTCGGAGCGTCAAATCCTCCTTTAATACACAGATATAAAAAATTGCCTTTTTTTAAGGGTTTTATTTTAACCTTATCGCCTTTTTTCAGCTTAAAACTGCGGTTTATTTTAAATACTTCTCCGTTTATTTCGATTTCACCTTCAGGAGCGCATACAGCCGCGGAAACATCGCTTAAAACCTCAAATTCAAATTTCCCAAAAGCAACTTCTATACAGGCTTTCTCCCTGTCTCCCAATAAAGCGTTTGCCAAAAGATAGGAAAATTCATCCATTACGCCGCTGTGGGTAAGACCTATATCCGTATACCCGGCTCTGCCCATATCCTGAAACGTGCTTAAAAATCCGCTGTTTAATACTTTAATCACCCTCAATTTGACCGCCTCTGTTGATAAACTCTTCTTTTGTTACAGGTTCGAATTTTACCCTGTCTCCGACTTTCAGCAGAGAAAAACCGTCAATATTTTCATCAAAAAGTTTTTCATATGTTCTTGCTATTATATTCCATCCTCCCGGACTTTTCATCGGATAAATACCAGTTTGTCCGCCCGCAATGCCTACAGATCCTTTAGCCACTTCGTCTCTGGGTTCAACTCTCGGAGTCGGAATATCTACTGTTCCCATATAAGCGAATCCTGGCAAAAAGCCTATCGCATATACGTCATAAACTTTTGAAGAGTGGATTTTTATAACATCCTTAACACTTATTTTATGATACTCGGCGACTCTTTTGAGGTCATATCCGACGGATTCGTCATAATACGCGCCTATGGTTATGATTTTGGAATTTTGTTCTGCTTCCTCCACATCATAAACCAGCAGTTCTTTAATTTTATCTACCGTATCGTCATACGTTTTATCCACACCGTATTTGATTAATATAGTGGTATACGAAGGCGTAACTTCTAAAAAATACGGTTTTAATTTTTCATAATTCGTCATAACGAGTTTATGTGTCTGGGTATTTATCTCATTTCCGAATTCAATGATTAAACTGTCCGCACCGGCCACTCTGAACTTCATAATACGTCTCTTACGGCTTTGATAATTTCAAGTGCTTTTTTATTATCTCCGTGTACGCATATACTGTCTATTTTAAGTTTTAATACCTTTTTATTTTCGCTTAAAATATATCCTTCTTTAAACATTAAGACTCTTTCGATTATTTCCGTTTCATTTTCTATAACGGCATTCGGTCTGGTTCTTGGGACAAGAAATCCGTCATCCGTATAGTTTCTGTCCGCAAAAGCTTCAAATATAAGTTTTACTCCGAATTCAGAAGCTATTTTTTCATATTCTTCATTTTTTCCGCTGCTTAAAACCATTAAAGGCAGAGACAGCGTCTTTGCTGCGTTTAAAACGGCTCTGAAAACTTCCGTATCTCTCATCATATCGTTATAAAGCGCCCCGTGAGGTTTTATATATTCGGTTTTTACGCCGTGTTTATCACAAAAAGCCATAAGAGCACCCGCCTGATAGATTATATAATTTTCTATTTCGATCCCCGCACACTTCATACTTCTCCGCCCAAATCCGAGCAGATCCGGATAACCGGGATGGGCACCTACCGTTACTCCGTTATTTTTGGCAAGCAAAACTGTTTTATCCATTATAAGCGGATCTCCGGCATGAAATCCGCATGCGATGTTTGCCATGTCTATAAGAGGCATAATCTCTTCATCCATACCTACCCTGTATGCCCCGAAACTTTCTCCTAAATCCGCATTAAGTTTTATCATTTTATCATCGTCCTTGGAAGATATAGTGCTATTTCAGGAAAAGCAGTCAATACCACTACTATTAGAATCATTATAACAAAAAACGGAAAAGTGGCTTTAAGAATATAATCTATTTTTTCTCCGGAAATACCCTGAATTACAAAAAGAGAAAAACCTACAGGAGGAGTTATCTGAGAAAGTTCTACCATCAGCACCAAAAATATTCCAAACCATAAAGGATCAAATCCTGCATGAATTATTATAGGCAAAACAATCGGAAGCGTCATTACAACAATTGATATACCGTCAAGAATCATTCCGAGTATTATATACATAATCCCTATTACAAATATAAGCATGTACGGACTTAAATGCATAGACGCAATCCATTCGCTGATAGCTCTCGCAATACCCAAAAATTCCACAACCTGAGATAAAAACCCGGCTCCCGCTATTATAAAACTTATCATTACCGTAGTTTTAATAGAATTCAGCATAGATATTTTAAACACTTCCCAATTAAGAGTTTTAAAAAACAAAGACAGTAATATACTTCCGAGCACACCTAAAGCCGCGGCTTCCGTAGGAGTCGCATATCCACCGTAAATACTTCCAAGTACGAGAGCTACAAGCAAAAACACCGGGACAAGCTCTTTAATAGCTCTTATTCTGTCTCCCCATGTATATTCTTTTTCATCGGGAGCCACGTTTTTTTTAATTTTTGCGACTATTATAATATACGCCGAATAAGCGCTCGCCAGCAACAATCCGGGAAGAATTCCGCCTATAAACAGTTTACCTATAGAAACGTCGGCTAAAACTCCGTAAATAATCATTATAAGGCTGGGAGGAATCAAAAATCCGAGAGTACCGCTTCCGGCAAGAGACCCTATTGCCAGTTTTTTGTCATAACCTCTTTTTTTAAGCTCCTCTAAGGTGATTTTCCCTACAGTCGCCGTAGTAGCAGCTGAAGAACCTGAAACAGCGGCAAATAAAGAAGAAGCGGCAACGTTTATATGCAAAAGCTTACCCGGGATTTTATTAAACCACGGTATAAGGCCGTTAAAAAGTTTGGTGGATATATCGCTTCTGAAAAGAAGCTCTCCCATAAAAATAAACATAGGAAGAGCCGCCAAAGACCATGAATTCAATGTATCGTACATAGAACTCGCAAGAAGCGAACCGATTTTGTCCCATATACTGATGACCGGAGGCAGATGCACCTGAAATATTAGCATTCCGATTATACCCGTCACTATCAGAGAAATGGCTATCCATACCCCCATTAAAAGAAAACTGAACATAACGACAAGAAGTATAACGGTTAAAACCAAAGGATCACTTATCATTAATCACCTTTAACAAAAATCCTATAATTGACAAAAGAAAAATAAATAAACCTATAACCATAGGTATCTGCGTTAAATAAAGAGGCGTTTCACTGACCGTTTCGCTGACCATGTCGTATGAATAAGATTCCCAGCAGAGCAGAATCGAACGGTAAAAAATAAAACCTACTACGGCCAGGGCAATCAGACCAGCAACAAAATCCATAATTTTTCTGATTTTTTTAGGCATTTTTGAATAAACTATAGTTATTCTTATATGGCCGTTTTCTTTAAAAGTATATCCTAAACCCAGAAAAACATAAGCCAGATAAAAATAACCGCTATATTCGTCTGCAATCATTGTAGAATGGTTAAAAATAGCTCTGGAAAATATTTCTGTCAATATAATTCCGGTCAGTAAAATAAAAGCTATTGAAGAAAAAAAAGCCCCCAGATCGGAGAGCTTTTGAGTTAATTTAATCAGAAATTTCATTGTCTGTATTTTTTAAATATTTCTTTTACGTCTTCAGGCGCGTTTTTTAAATAATCGTTTAACATTTTTTCTGCTATTCCGTCAAGCTGTTTTTTTAGAGTCGGTGTTGCGTCTTCAATTTTCATACCGTGAGCCTGAAGAGTTTTAAGCGCTTTTGCGTCTTCTTCTTTTGAAACTTTCCACTGCATAGCCTCCGTTTCTTTCGCAGCTCTCATAATCGCTTTTTGCTGTATAGGAGTTAACGATTTCCAGTAATCCAGGTTAATAGTAACACCCTGTAACGGATATGCGTAATTTATTTTTGTAAAATCATTCAAAACTTCCCAGAATTTTCCGTCTTTTCCGGAAACGGAAGAAGTAACAACCGCGTTAACCAGTCCCGTTCTAAGCGCGGAATAAACTTCCGCCCAAGGCAGGGCAACGGCGCTTCCGCCTGCCAACTGAATAAATTTAGCAGAGTTTTTATCATAAGTTCTGGCTTTAATGCCTTTAAAGTCTTTAAGACTTTTTACTTCCCATTTTGTATAAAGTCCGCTCGGCGGCCAGCTTACGGCATAAAGAAATTTTTGATTCCACTTTCTGCACACTTTCTCATAAGCGGGTTTTGATAACTCATAGAGCCTGTAAGCGTCGTTATAAGATTTGGCTATAAAAGGCAGTGCTGAAATTCCGAACACTTTTCCTCCCCCGGAAGTAAACGGCAAAAACATATCGCTGATAGGCACGACTGCATCTTTTACAGCTTTTAATGGATTTCCCTTCACAAGAGCGTTACCGGCGTGCACTCTGATTTTTAACGTTCCGTTTGAATATTTTTCAACCAGTTTAGCAAACGTTTCGGCACCTTTTGTGTGAAAGTTGTTAGGTCCGTATACACAGTTCATGTCCAAAGTCATTGTAGAAGCCAACAATGCCCCTGCAGTAGCCAGCACGGCTGATATTTTCTTTAACATCTCTCTCTCCTTTTATTAATTTAGCATTAATTATATCAAATTTTTTAAATTGTCAAAAAAAATTAACTTTTTACCTCTTTTACACTGCTTATCACTCCGGCGGCGGTAATTAAAACAGCACCGACAATCTGATTTGCCCCCGGTATCTGATGAAGAAAAATATATGCCAGAATCATTGCAAACACAATATCAAGATACTGCAAAACGGACGCAATCGACACTTTAATGTAATTAAGCGCGTCATACCATAAAAACAGTGCAAGCGCCGTATGCACAACACCGGTAATAAACGATATCAGTAAAGAAGTTACGCTAAATTCCCAGCGGGACACAAACAAAAAAGGAGCCGTTATAAATACTGAAACAATAATCTGCCAGGCGGTTACTGCAGCAGCCCTGTGATGCATTGTGGCAATTTTTGAAAAAAATCCGAGCGCCCCGTAACTAATTGCCGCAAACAATGCAATTACCGCGCCTTTTGAAAAATTCACCCCTCCGCTGCTTATTATTACCCCTGCAAAAGCCAAAACTGCGGAAAAAATAATAAAACGGTTTAAGCTCTCTTTTAAAAACACGCCGGCAAGAATCAGGGATATTATAGGTCCGGCATAATATATCGTAACTACAGTCGCCACATCGGCATAATTAAACGCCCAGAAAAAAAATATCCAGTTTACGCTAAGAGCTATCCCGCTGATTAGAAGAGGCCAAAACGGACGCAGTTTTAAAAATTCCCTTATACCGCTTTTTCTGACGGCAAAATAAAGTATAAACGGAAACGCAAACAAAACCCTGAAAAATACAAACACTCCGCTCGGAAGAGAGGAATAAATACTCATAAGAGGCGTTGACCCCCATATGAAGGTCGCTCCGAGCATTTCCAACAGACCTTTTTTAGTTTTTTCCATTTAAAGCCTTTTTAATATCTGTAAATTCACTGTTTAAAACCAAAGCTTTTGCGGCTTCCACCTCACCTATCAGCGCAAGATATGCGGCGTATACAAGTTCTTTTCTGAAATGTTTCAAAATCACTTTTCTTTCATATTCCCGTATGCTCAATGTGCCTGAAACATCCGTTTTCATATTCTTGTTAAAAATAAAAATTCCGTTTTCGTTTTTTATTACATTACCGGCGTCATATTTATCCTCTTTTGCAATAACCCTTATTATGGCTACGCCTGAACTGACAAGCCCGTTTAAGCGTTTATATTCTTTTTCATCAAAAACATCAATAAAAACGTCTTCTTTAAAATAGCGTTTTTCAGGATAAAAAATGGTTACGATAAGCGTGGATTTAACTGCGGCTTTATAAATATGCGTTTTGTCCGCGCCAAACTCGATTAAATCCCCCTCTTCGGCTTTTTCAGGATTATCTATACTTCCTGCCAAAACGCCGCCTTTTAATACGTATATTTTTTCTTTACTTCCCGGAAAATGAGGTTTTGCAATATATTCGGCCCCTTCTTTTAAAGTCATTTTATAACTTTCGAATCTGTCGGTTTTTTCTATCAAAACCACACTTACCCCGTCATCTTTAATTTCCCCTTCTCCGACAAGCTCTCCGAAAGCCACCCCCAACACATCCGCAATGGCCCATATGGTATTGATTGTCGGGTTTGTTTTATT
This sequence comes from Nautilia abyssi, assembly GCF_055388085.1. Lineage (NCBI taxonomy): Bacteria > Pseudomonadati > Campylobacterota > Epsilonproteobacteria > Nautiliales > Nautiliaceae > Nautilia > Nautilia abyssi. Next base: position 1,378,501 of record NZ_AP042376.1, read on the forward strand.
CTCTTCTATTTTAAAAAGCGTGGATTTGGCGACTCCGGCTTTTTTGGCCAATTCGCTTAAATTCAGCCCCTTGTTCTCTCTTAGAAACTTAATCTTATCGCCCAACGTCATATTTTGCCTTTTTGTTTCTTTTAGGAAATTATATCATAATACTTGTTTCTTATTTAAAAGTTGCTATAATTTTAAAAAAGGCGGTTTATGAAACTCTCCCTTTCACAAGGCACGGCTACGATTGTAATTACGCTTCTTGGAAGCGGTGTTTTTATAGTTCCGGCCCTGAGTGCGACATACAGCGGATGGGCGGCACTTATACTCTGGTTTATTATGGCTTTGATGATACTGCCGGTAGCGTTTATTTTCGGAAAATTAGGTAATCTGTATCCGAGCGCCGGCGGTAGCGCCACGTTTGTGGAAGAGGCTTTCGGCAAAAAGACGGGATTTGCAACAAAACTTTTGTATCTTTCAATAATACCCATAGGCCCTCCTGTCGTAATTATAACTGCTGCGTCATATCTCGCCGGTGCATTCGGAAACGGCTATCTTATAGAATTCATAATTCTTGCAAGCTTAATTATTCTTATTCTAAACCTATTAAGCCTTAGAGTTTCGTCTAATATCAATATATTGATCACAATTACGATAATTACCATAATTTCTGCATTTTTTTTAGTTTCGCTTTTTCACAGTTACAAAATAACGCCGCATGAAATTCACATCATAAAAACACTCGGGATAATTTTCTGGTGTTTTGTCGGTATTGAAGCCATGAGCCATATTTCGCACGAGTTTAAAAACGAAAACGACTTTTTCAAAGCGGTTGTAATAGGGATAATTACTGTGGCGTTTATGTATATGGCGGTAACTTTTTCCCTTCTTGCCTTTAACGCTTACGGGAATGAGAGCAAAAACCTGCGTTCATTGGTTATTGTAGCTTCGCATATTATGCCTTATGCCGATAAAATTATGGCCGTTGTCGCGTTTATAATATGTATTATGGCTCTTAATCTTTACGTCGCTTCCCTTACACGCCTTGCCACCACCCTGAATATCGGGTTTAAAAAGGCTCTTTTTGTTATTATGGGGATTATTCTGGCAATCAGTATTTTAAAATTTATATTCAACTTTAAAGTGGATCTTTTAATAACATATTCAAACGGCGTGTTTGTTTTAATCTACTTTCTGGTATCTTTATCGGCACTTAAACTGCTTAAAACCAAAACAGCCCTTTCAGCTGTTGTTACAATGGGTGTAATTATTGCGATTTTAGGATTTGATATGGTTTATGCCGCAGTTATGTATGCTTTATTTTTATTGTTTTCAAAAGCAAAAGAGGTTTAAAAAACCTCAAATTTTGCAAGAAGAGAAGAGATTCTTTTTTTAACTTCTTCTTTGCCGAGAATACTTAACATAGCAGAGAGGTCTATACCTTTGGTATCCCCCACCATCGCAATACGCAAAGGCGGCATAAGGAATTTTGGTTTTATACCTTTAAGTTCTAAAAATTCATTCATTATATCATGCCAGTCAACCGGTGTTTTAGGGTCTTTATCGTTTAAAAACACTAAAAATTCCCTGAGATTTGCAATAACTTCGTCTTTTAAAAATTTTTTTACCGCTTTTTCGTTGTATTCTTTAGGTTCTGAAAGGATCTTCTTAATTTCTTCGGCCATTTCTTTAAGTGTTTTTACCCTATCTTTAAGTTCATCAATTAATATTTCTTTTTTATCATGATCTTCGATATCCACACCAAAATCTTCTTTTAGAAGTTTTACGATTCTCTCATTTGGAGAGTTTTTAATATAGTGCTGGTTCAGCCAGTCGAGTTTTTCTTTGTTGTATCTGCTAGGAGCCTTGTTTATGTCTTTCGGATCGAAAAGTTTAATCATCTCTTCAATTGAAAATATTTCCTGATCACCGTGACTCCATCCGAGTCTTACAAGGAAGTTTAAAAGAGCTTCCGGAAGATAACCTTCTCTTTTATATTCCATAACGTCAACGGCTCCGTCCCTTTTGGACATTTTAGAGCCTTTTTCGTTGTGAATCATAGGCACGTGATAGAATTTCGGCACGTCCCACCCGAACGCTTTATATACAAGCACCTGTTTAAATGTATTCGTAAAGTGGTCGTCCCCTCTTATTATATCCGTCATTCCCATTTCGTGGTCGTCTATTACCACTACGAAGTTATAAGTAGGTGTTCCGTCGCTTCTTGCGATTACGAAATCGTCAACCTGGCTTGCGTCGATTTGGGCTTTTCCTTTTACTCCGTCTTCAAAGCCGACTGTCCCGCTTAAAGGCGCTTTAAATCTGATAACGTAAGGCTGATCAAGCTCGCCTTTGAAATCTCTGTATTTTCTGATATCGATAGGAGGCTCTTCGCCTTTCATTCTGGCTTCTCTGATAGTTTCAAGCTCTTCTTTTGTAAGGTAGCATTTATAGGCCATGCCTTTTTCTAAAAGCTCGTTTACGTATTCTTTATATTTATCAAATCTTTCGCTTTGGAACACTACTTCACCGTCCCAGTGAAGCCCCGTCCAGTTAAACGCTTCAAGTATCGCGTCTACCGCTTCTTGTTTGTTACGGCTTAAATCCGTATCTTCGATTCTGAGTCTGAATTTTCCTTCGTTTTTTTTCGCCCAAAGCCAGTTAAAAAGTGCGGTTCTGAGTCCTCCTATATGTAAATATCCCGTAGGTGAGGGTGCAAATCTGGTAACTACCATTAATGTCCTTTTTGATGAAATTATATCAAATAAGACTTTTAGAGTTTTATTGATTATGATCAATTAATTTTCATTTAATATAAGCTATAATATGAAAAGTTCGGAAAGGACAGACAATGGGCATACTAAAAAACATACTGGCAAAACTCAGAAAAATTTATACTTATGAAGACAAACTGATCACTGAATTAAAAGACGATCATCAAACACTTTTTTCACTTTTTAATAAAATCGAAAAACATCTTCAAAAACAGAATTTTGAAAAAATTCCTGAAATACTTAAAAAGTTTCATTACGAATACAGACTGCACATAATTTATGAGGATAACTACTTTTACACGTATATGAAAAGCAAATATAAATACAACGAAAAAATCTTAAATTTCATAAATCAGAAACAGGAAGAAATGAAATCGATTTCCAAAGCGATTTCAGGATTTATAAACAGATTTGACAACGTTAAAAAAATTGAATCGGAACAGTTTAAAAACGAACTTGAAAAACTCGGAAAAGCCCTTAAAGCAAGGGTAGAGTTTGAAGAAAAAGAGCTGTATACGCTTTACAGCTAAAATTTTTTCTCTATTATTTTCACGCTTATCATAACGATTATTACTTCAAGAACAGCCGTAAAAACAAGCACATTGTACCAGTAATCGCTTATAGTTCCGTTTTGATGCGCAAGGGTTGCGGTTGCAATCAATAACGTTAAAGGCATAGAAAGCGACAACGCAAAAAGAAGCGTTTTTTTAATACCCAGCATCGTATAAAAAACAGCAGAAGCAAAAATTCTCACAAGAATCATAACTCCCACTATCATTAAAGAATCTTTCAGCATCTGCATAGAAATCAAAGAAAGATTTAGCGAGCTTCCGACATGCACGAAAAATATAGTAATCAAAAACCCGAATCCAAAAGGCGCAAGTTTGTGTTCAAGGTCTTTATTGTGCTCGAAAAACGTTGCAATAAACACCCCTACAACAAAAGCGCCGAGTACAACGTCAAGATGTATTTTCATTAAAAAAGCGATCATAATAAAGAAAAAACTGATTGCTATTCTTACATCCTGATGATATTTATCCACCCCCGGCATCAGATAATGTTTAAGTTTCGGAAACCACCAAAAAATTGCTCTGATAAGAAAAAACGCCAAAACAAGAAAAATTAAAAACAAAAACAGTATGCCTATATTGATTAAAAGTTTTTTATCAAAGCCGAACTCAAAATATCCGCTTACGACCGTTAAAATAAGGATAGAAATAAGTTCTCCCAGCACGCCTATTTTAATTGCCAGATCCAGCCACTCTTTTTTACCTATTTCCTGCTGAATGGATATCATAAGACCTATGGAAATCAGTGGCATAATTACCAAAAACACTTTTGAATAGCTGAATAAAAACACAAAAATAAAACTCGACACAACTAAAATAAATAAAAAAAGAACGCCTTTTTTAAAAAGGGATTTCTCCATTTTTAACAGATCTTTTAAATTTACCTCCATTCCGGCTAAAAGCATTAAATACAAAAATCCCACTTCCGCCAGCAAATTGAACATTTCGTTATGATGTATAAGCCCGACTGCGCTGAATACCGCTCCAAGAGTTATTTCAACCATGGAAATAGGAAGTTTTAATATATTGCTTAAAAAAGGTGATATTAACAGTATTACCGATAATGAAATTATTAAAAATTCAGCACTCATTGGCTATTTCAAACCCTTCGTCAATTAAAATTTTAAGATCCCTGTCGGGTCTTTCACCTTTTGTGGTAAGATAATCGCCTATAACTATGGAATTAGCCCCGGCTCTCAGAGCTTCGGTCCATCTCTCACCAAAGACGATCTCTCTTCCCCCTGCCAGCATTATTATAGCTTCTTTAAACTCATTTGCAAATCTCTTTACAAGATTTAACGCAAACTCTTTATCGTGTGTGGCTTTTAAAGGAAGCTTTTCGTTTTCAATAAAAAAATTCAGAGGTATTCCTTCCGGGTCTAGCATTTTTAACGATTTTATAAAACTTTCAATATCGCTTTTACTTTCTCCCATTCCGAATATCCCTCCGCAGCAGAGCTGAAGTCCTGCTGACTTAATGTTCTCACATGTCTCAAACCTCTCATCCCATGTATGGGTTGAGCATATTTCGGGATAATATTCCCGGCTTGTCTCAAGATTGTGGTTATATATTTTTACTCCGGATTTTTTAAGCTCTTTAAGAGAGTCTTTATCGGCGGTGCCGTTACACGCGATTATGGAAATATCCACCTCTTTGGAAACAGCTTCAGCCGCGCGGCAGACATATTCAAGCGTTTTTTCATCAAGTCCCCTGCCGCTGGTTACAAGACAAAAACCGGCGGCTCTGTTTTTTTTGGCCAGTTTGGCTTCTTTAACTATAGTTTCAATGTCTTTTTGTCTGAAACGGTTTATATCCGCTCCCCATTTCACGCTTTGCGTGCAGAATCTGCAGTCTTCATTGCATGCGCCGCTTCTTATATTGCTGATCGCACACAAAAATATTTTTTTCATATTATACCTTTGGCAGAGTAAACTCTTTTACTTTAGTTTTCCATTCATCCGTTTTTATTTTCCTGTAAAACAGCGTAACAATATACTTCTCATCCGTAATATCAAGTGTCATACAGGTGCTGAACCCGTGATCCCTGGCACAAACCTCTCCCGGATTTAATATCAGGTTTTTACCGTTGAACGTTATATCCACGTCATGTGTATGCCCGTATACGATAATATCAGTATCCAAAGGAAACATATATTTGGGATAGTGCATAAGTTTCCATGTTTTACCCGCCAGTTTAAAATAATGAGGCTCTGTTGTAAGATTGTATTTGTCTACCACTTTATACAGATGAAAATCATTGTTTCCAAGCACCGCCGCATATCTCACAGGAGCTTTTTCCAGATATTCAAGCACTTCTTCCTGAACAATGTCTCCGGCGTGGAGTATAAACTCCGCCCCTTCATTGATCAATAAATCTATAGCTTTTTTTGCCCTTCCGGTCTTTCTGTGAGTATCGGACATTATTCCTATTTTCAAATCCTATCCTTAAATAAAAAATTTTCTTTGCTTAATCTGCAGCGTCTTCTCTATGTTTACATTTAATACATTCGTAAATCTCTTTTTTTCTGTATGTTCTTTTTGCCATCAGATATCCGCATTCCGGACACTTTTTGTTAACCGGTCTGTATTTTGAAATAAACGTACATTTAGGATAATTCGCGCATCCGTAAAACTCTCCTCTTCTTGATTTTCTTTTTACGATATCGCCTCCGCATTCCGGACACTTTACATCGTCTAAAATTTCGGGTTCGTTTAGAGGTTTTGTGTTTTTACACTCAGGATAATTGCTGCATGCCAGAAATTCTCCGCTTTTACCTCTTTTCACAACCATATCGGCACCGCATTTGTCACATTTAACATCGGCTTTTTTCTCTTCTTTTTCTTCGAGAGGCCTTGTATATTTACATTTAGGATAACTGCTGCAAGCAATAAACTCGCCAAATCTTCCTTTTCTTATTACAAGAGGAGAGCCGCAAAGAGGACACGTTTCGTCAATCGGTTTTGCAATTTTCTGAGAAGGGATCTCTTTGTATCCTTTGTTTACAAGCTCCATAAACGGATTATAAAATTCTTTTAACACCTCCTGCCAGTCTTTTTTCGCTTCGGCTACGCTGTCAAGCATCTCTTCCATATTTGCCGTAAAGTTGGCGTCCACAATATCCGGAAAATGCTTTTCAAGCGTTTCAATTACACTGAAAGCTATTTCCGTAGGATGGAGTTTTTTCTCTTTTACCTCAACATAGTTTCTGTTTTGCAAAAGCGTAATCGTAGGAGCGTATGTCGAAGGTCTTCCGATTCCGAGTGATTCCAGTTTTTTAATAAGGCTGGCTTCGGTATATCTTTCAGGCGGTTTGGTGAAATGCTGGGTTGCTTTAACCTCTTCGGGTTTTAATATCTCGCCTTTTTCAAATTCAGGAAGCAGTGTATTTGCGCTAGGTTTTCCGTATACTTTATAAAATCCGTCAAATATCAGTTTTCTTCCGCTTATTTTAAATTCGCCCTTATCGTTTGATATGTAAATATTCTGAGTTTCAAATTTGGCGTCTTTCATCTGGGTTGCCAAAAATCTGTTAAAAATCAGAGTGTAAAGTTTAAGCTCATCAGGCTTTAAATAGTTTTTAAGATCATCCGGCGTTAACCTTACATCAACAGGTCTTATAGCTTCATGCGCTTCCTGTGCGGTCTGGTTTTTCGTATGGTATGTTTTAGGCTGGGCATACTCTTCGCCTATATTTTGTTTAATAAATTCCAATGCCGCTTTTTGAGCTTCTTTGGCAATATTAAGACTGTCCGTTCTCATATATGTAATAATACCCGTTTCACCCACAGGCGTTTTAACACCTTCATAAAGTTTCTGCGCAATCTGCATTGTTTTTCTCGGACTGAACCCGAGCTCGCTGCTGGCTACCTGCTGAAGTGTCGAAGTCATAAACGGCGCCGGGGATTTTACGGTAGTTGTTTTGGTTTCTATTTCTCTTACAGTATATTCGAGAGGTTTTAACTCGTCTACTATTTTGTGAGCTTCGTCTTTGGTTTTAATATCGAATTTATCAAGTTTTTTACCGTTATATTTAATTAAAGAGCCCTCTATTTTTTTAAAAATCCCTTCAATACTCCAGTATTCCTGAGGTTTAAAGGCCTTAATTTCCCTTTCACGGTCCACTACGAGTTTAAGGGCTGCGCTTTGAACCCTACCTGCACTAAGACCCTTTTGAATTTTTTTATTGAGAAGAGGGGAAAGTTTATATCCCACTATTCTGTCAAGAAGTCTTCTGGCCTGCTGGGCGTTTACCCTGTTCAAATCAATGGTTCTCGGGTTTTCAAGGGCTTTTTTTATAGCTGTTTTGGTAATTTCATGAAACACTATTCTTGGAAGTTCTTCCGGCTTTTTGCCTATTACGTGGGCAATATGATAACCGATAGCCTCTCCTTCCCTGTCCTCATCCGTCGCTATATAAACCGTGTCGGCTTTTTTTGCTTTTTCTTTCAGTTCTTTGGCAATCGCCTGATGGTCTTTTGTCACTCTGTACTGAGGTATAAAAGAATCGTCTTCAATCTTAATCCCGAAAGAAGTTTTAGGCAAATCTCTTATGTGCCCTTTGCTCGCCACTACTTCATAATCTTTACCCAAAAAATTTTTAATCGTTTTTGCTTTTGCCGGTGATTCGACAATTATAAGTTTTTTTGCCAAAACATATGCCTTTTTTTTGGCGGTATTATACCAAAGATGAAATTATGCATTATTAAACGAATTTACACACCCGTAACAAACTGCATATACATTAATATGTTTTTTCACTTTTATGTCACTTTTATTTGATAATATGTATATAAGCAGTATCTCTTTTCAAAGAAGGCCTTTTTTGAACGAAATTATAAAAAATAAAAAAATATTGCTTTTTATTATTACATTACAAGAAGCATTTACGGCAATTGTTCCTTTTTTTCTGTTAACGTCGGTTATTACCCTGCTGTTTTCTTTCTTGCTTTATTTTAATACGGATCTTTTTTTTATTTCCCAAAAAAACATTCTGTATCTTTCAAAAATACTTCAGTCGTTTTCATCTATCGTATCTGTAATAGCAATATCCTATTTTTTTGCACAGAGGTTAAAAGTTTCACAGATAATCGCCGTTATTTTATCCGTCAGCGTATTTGTCACACTCGTTCTTATAGAAAATTCGTCAATATATATTTTCAATATCCAGGGTTATACCTCCACAATTAAACTTATAGACGACATATCCATCCCTATTGTTCTTCCTTACGGCTTTACCCCGGCCACGCTGATATCCCCGGTGCTTTCAACCTACCTTTTGAAACTGTTTTATCCGAAACTAACCTTAAATATCAATATAGAAGACGGAAATTATCACATATATAAACTTTTTAATTATCTATTTGTATTTTTTGCCGCCTATATTGCAGCCGTTAATTTATATATATTCTTTGCAGTGATAATCAGTTACTTCTTACATAACTTCAATCCTTTGAAATTAAACATTCCTGATATATTAACCCTGATAATTAGAGACTTTCTGGTACAGATACTGTGGTTTGTCGGAATACACGGCAGCCACACCGTAAACGGTCTTTTCGGAAAGGCCATACTTTTTAAAGAAGCTTTCCCGAACCTTACGTTTGGAGAATTCAACAGAATGTTCGTTCTTATAGGAGGAGCCGGTGTAGGACTCGGCATGCTGATCTCTTTTTGGATCTATTTTAAAGAAAAAGCTTTAATGTACATAACAAAAATTTCGACTCCTTTTGTGTTTTTTAACATTAACACCCTGCTGATATATTCCGTAATCGTTTTAAACAGATTCTTTTTAATACCTTTTGTATTCCTTCCGATTTTAAATATCGTAATAGCCTATTCTTTTTTACATTTCGTACATATAAATTTTACCGATTATTATGTTGCGTGGACGACACCCGTATTTATAGATACGTATTTAAAAACCGGAGGCAATTTATCGGCCACGGCTCTGCAGCTGTTTTTGCTCGTTATAGACACTTCCGTTTATATTTATTTCACCAAAAAATTCGTAAACTCCAAATCATATTCGTCCCATAAAGAAATACTTCAGCACAACCTTGACATTTCGGAGGAAATAAAATCAAAAGAAGGCGTATACGCTTTTAAAGCCCAAAAACAGCTAATAGCCGCACAGGCAAAACTGGATGAGACAATCAGTTCACTCAATAAACATAATTTAAAAATATATTATCAGCCAAAAATAGACATTAAACACAACAAATGCAATAAATTCGAAGCGTTAATAAGATATAACGACAACGGCAAAATAACCGGCCCCTCATTTCTGCCTATAATCGAAGAAGCGGGGCTGGCTCCTATTATAGACATATGGGTGTGCAAAGAAGTAAAAAAAGATATTGAAAAATGGCAAAATGAAAGTTTTTACCCCGAAATAAGCGTTAACCTTCATCCGGACACCCTCAGCAGCAAAGATGCTGTTGAAAAAATAATTCAGATTTTTAAAGATAAAAAAGTGGTGTTTGAAATAATTGAAAGAAGCTTTCTTTACGGTAAAAATGCCGAACAAAACATTAAAAACCTTCAAAAACACGGCTTCAAAATCGCAATAGACGATTACGGCATAGGATATTCGAGCCTGGAGGTAATTACAAAATTAAATATTTACGAGTTAAAAATCGACAAATCCCTGATTGATATAATAGACACGCACAAAGGCTACGTTGTTTGCAAACATATAGTAAGTCTGTGTCACGATCTGGAATGCACGGTAGTCGCAGAAGGAGTTGAAACCAAACAGCAGTTTAACAGCGTAAAATTTATAGATGTCGATCTGGTGCAGGGATATTACTTTTCTCCTGCAATACCTTTTAACAAGGTCAAACGGTATGCAGAGTCGTTCAGTGTTTAAATTTAGACACAAAACATCTGATATAATTCCAAAAATTTAAAAAAGGCGGGACTTGAAATTTTTTTTGAATAAAAAAATCATTGCATTTATTATAACTCTTCAAGAGGCTTTTATAGCTGTAATACCTTTTATTATTTTTAGCGCTTTTCTTGCTCTTTTTAATATTTTCGTATCATACTTTCACATAAACATTATACCTGCGGATATAGTTTTCCGTTTTGAAAGATCCGTTCTTTCATTCACTTCTCTCGTAGCAATAGTGTCAATTGCATTTTTTGTGGCGAAAAGGATAAAAGTTTCCGAAATAATAGCCATTATTCTTTCAATGGTTACATTTCTGTCCATTCTGATATATGAGCACCCTCACTCAAAACTGGTTTTGCCGTACGGTTTTACGGCTGCTACGATTTTTGCACCGATTGTAAGTACATACTTTTTAAAAATACTTTACCCAAAATTTTCACTGCATATAAACGTAACAGACGGAAACTATCATATATACAGATTTTTTAATTATATCTTCGTATTTTTTGCTGCATACATTGCGGCTATGGCGGCATATATTGCCATAGACGCGGTTATGGACATAATTATCGATAAATACAATCCGTTAAAACTCAATCTTCCGGATATTGTAATTCTCGCAATAAGAGATTTTTTCGTACAGCTTTTCTGGTTTTTCGGTATACACGGGGAACATATGGTAAATGCACTTTTCGGAAAAGAAATACTTTTTAAACATATGTTTCCGAATCTTACCTACGGAGAATTTCACAGGATTTTTATCAATATCGGAGGAGCCGGAATAGGCGCCAGTCTTCTTATTGCTATTTTAATTAACGCTAAAAACTCTACCGTTAAAACGGTAGCCAAAATAGCGTCCCCTTTCGTGATATTTAATATAAACGATATTCTGATTTTCTTAATCGTTGTATTTAACAGATTTCTGTTTTTGCCGTTTGTGCTGCTGCCTCTTTTTAATCTTGCAGCCGCATATATATTTGTACATACGGTGCCTGTACATTTTACCTCTTACCACGTAGTCTGGTCCACTCCTATTTTATTTGACGGTTTTCTTAAAAGCAATTCATTTTCCATACCTTTATTTCAAATATTCTTACTGGCTGTAGATACGGCCGTATATTCGTATTTCATTAAAAAATATTTCAAAATACAGTCACTCGAAAACAAAAAACACATACTTCAGACAAACCTGGAAATTGAAGAAGAAATCAGAGCCAAAAAAGACATTAAAGCTTTTTTGGCAAATCAGGAAGTAATAGAGGCGAATACAAAATTAAACGAACTTATAAACAATTTAAACCAGGACAATTTATTAATCTATTACCAGCCTAAAATAGACATTAAAAACAATAAAGCGTTAAAATACGAAGCGCTTATAAGATACAACGACAACGGTCAGATAAAAGGCCCTTTCTTTTTGGATATCATAGAAAAATCTGGACTGGCTCCCATTATAGACGTCTGGGTGTGCAAAGAAGTAAAAAAAGACCTGCAGAAATGGAAGAATGAAAATTTTTACCCTCAAATAAGCGTTAATCTCCATCCAGATACGTTAAAAAGCAGCGATGCTATGGAAAAAATCATATCAATATTCGAAAATGAAAATATAATGTTTGAAATTATTGAAAGAAGTTTTATAAATAAAGATGCGCAAAAAAACATTCAAAAACTCAAAAGCAAAAATTTCCCTATCTCGGTAGACGACTTTGGAGTAGGCTATTCATCTCTCGAAACGCTTATTAAATATACAATAGAAGAGCTGAAACTGGACAAATCCCTCATTGACGAAATAGAAGACGAAAAAGGCTATCTGGTCTGTAAAAACACAATAAACCTCTGTAAAGATTTAAATATAAAAGTAGTGGCGGAAGGCGTGGAAAAAAAATCACAGTTAAATTTATTACAAGAAATGGGAATAGACTATATACAGGGATATATATTCTCTCCTGCCATACCGTTTAGAAAAGTAAAAGAATTCAGCGAGAACTTTAACTTAAACGGTTTTTAAAATCCTCATAATGAAATTCTCTTGCTTTATAAACTGATCCGTCTTTTCTTTTTATGATTATATCAGGAAGCTTTATACCGTTAAATGCCGTATTTTTAACCATTGTATAAATTGCCATATCTTCAAATATAATTTTATCTCCTATCTGTAAAGGCTCATCGAAACTGTAATCCCCTATAACGTCCCCGGCAAGACATGTAACTCCCCCGAGTCTGTAAGTGTATTTTTTCTCATTAGGCTCTCCCGCTCCCCTTACTACAGGTCTGTAAGGCATGGCTAAAACATCTGGCATATGAGCCTCGGCAGATGTATCGAGTATGGCTATTTTCATCCCGTTGTCAATAATATCGAGCACCTCCGCCATCAGATATCCGGCGTTAAGCCCCACCGCTTCGCCAGGTTCTAAATAAACATCTTTTATATTCGGATATCTGTTTCTGAATTCTTTTATCATTTCTATCAGATGATCGACATCGTATCCTTCTCTCGTAATATGATGCCCTCCGCCGAAATTCACCCACTGCATATCTTTAAGATACTCTCCGTAAAGCTTTTCAAACCCTTCCAGAGTTTTTTCCAGCGCCGTGTCCAACTGTTCGCAAAGCGCATGAAAATGCAGCCCGCTTACGTTTTTAAGTTTATCTGCTTTGAAATTGGCTTTTGGAATACCAAGACGGCTAAACGGAGCGCAGGGATCGTATAACGGTACCGGAGAACTTGACACTCCGGGATTTACCCTAAGTCCTATTAAAGATTTTTCTTTTACCCTGTCTTCAAATCTTTCAAGCTGATTAAAACTGTTAAATACCACAGTATGTGAAATATCAGCCACTTCGTCAATTTCGCTTTCTTTAAATGCCGGACAGTATGTATGCACTTCCCATGGTTTCATATTGGCAAGTTTCGCTTCCCATAAACCGCTTGCGGTAGCTCCGCTGAGATATTTTTCAAGCAAATCAAAAGTGGACCATGTAGCGTAACCTTTTAAAGCCACAAGAATTTTGGCATTGGCTTCTTTTTGCACCCTGTCAAGAATTTTAAGGTTTTTTTCAAGCAGGTTTTCTTCTATAACATATGCGGGTGTTTTAATTTCCATTAACAGCCTTTTTTATGAAATTATACTAAATACATCATCAAACTGACTAACTTTATTATCTATTTTAAATTTATAGGCGTCTGACACTAAAATAATTCTTAATTCTCTTTTCATCTCAAAAAATCTTACGACTTTCAGGGACCCCGATTTTTTAATTCTCAATTCTTACCCTTCAGCCTTCACAACTTAACTGCTTCACCACCTGTTTACTCCACAACTTTATCGGTGTCTGTCACCAATCAGTAATAAAATAAAAAAGAATAAAAGACCCGATTATAAAGTCAGGTCTAAAATTCTTTCAGCTTTTTCAATATCTTCTACACTAGGTTTTTTATGAGCTCCAAGCTGTTTAAGAACTCTTGCCACAATTAACATTAAAGCTCCGATATATTCCGGAAGCACTTCTTCAAGCTCTTTTGAAATCGGATATTTTAGAGGCGGAATCTGCTCTAAATATAATAACACGTCTTTCAAATCAACTTCTTCTTCAAGTTTTTTAAATTCTCTGATGCTTTCTTCAAAACCTTTTGTTAAAGGCAAGTCAGCCGGCATAATAATATCTCTGCCGTTAAATCCTGTTTTTTCCACTGCAACTAACAGCAAATCATGAAATTTTTTTTCAACAATATCGATAATTCTGTCTGCTTTAGATTTATCCAGTTCTAAACTTGCCGCTTTTTTAAATACAGCTTCTATTTTTTTGAATCCTACTACTCTTGACATTTTCTCTCCTTAAGTTTTTTGTAATTATAAAACTTTATCATTTAAATGTCAAGTAGTATTAGTGAAATAGGCTCAATTAAAATGTAAAGCCCACTCCCACATATAAACTGCTGTCATAAGTGTGATTAAATTTTATATCCCTGTAACCTGCAAAAACCTCACCGTTTTCAATAAACTGTGTTCCCGTTTCCACTTTAAATTTCATAAATTTATCAGCTTCGTCAAAACTTAAAATATTCGGAGCATATTCAAATTCTCCTCTTACAAACACCGGAAGAGAAAACTGCTGAATATATCCTGACGCACCTAAACCTATAGGAAGAGCAGAGTTGTGATCAGTATGAACAAAATCCATAAACAGTGAAAACTTAACAGGCAGATCAAGTCCTATCGCCTGGCCTTCGCTTTTAACTCCCGCATAAAAGAAATTTGATTTATCAGAATGAATCAGATATCCGCCTCTTGCATAAAAAGGCTGTTGATAAGTAACTTTTGCCTGACCTTCTACCATTACATTGTCACTGCTAACCTGCAGATTAATAAAATTACCCGCAAAAAGGCTTGCCGCCGCCAATGCGCTTAATACCAGTTTTTTCATTTCACATCCTTTTGTATTTTTTTAAAATTATATCTAATAGAGAATCACTTTTACTTTTTCCCCGGCTTTTAGCGTATACAGTCCCTCTTGAAGCATCATAAGAGCTTCATTGCCTATCAGGTTCGTAAGAATTCCGCTGCTTCCCTGTTTTTTGCCTCTTACATCTACAACGTATTCACCGTTTTCAAAAGAAATATTAACCGCTACAAACTGGGTTTTTTTAAATTTTTTCACAAACTCGTCTCTCAGTTTTGCCTCTACTGTTTTCAACGAGGTTTTATTTTCAAAACTGTCGGCTATAGGAACTACGTATAATAAAAACGTTACGAAACTGCTGTACGGAAATCCCGGAAGAGAAACAATATATTTGTCTCCTGCACGCGCAATCATAATCCACTGTCCAGGTTTGATGTTTACTCCGTGAAAGAGAACTTCAAATTCACCTGTGATTTCCTTTACAAAATCAAAATCCCCGACGCTTACGCCTCCCGTTGTCACAACAATATCGCTGTTTTTAAGAGCCGATGTTATTTTTCTTTTTATATCTTCTTTGTTGTCTCCCGCTATTCCCAGATTATGGGTTTCATATCCCAGGCTTTTACCTAGTGCGGCAAGTGTATAATTATTTGAACTTCTTATCTGCCCCATTTTGTACTCTTCATCAAGGTCAACCACTTCTTCCCCGGTCGCTACAACAGACACAACGGGCTTTTTGACAACGCTTACGACAGGTATGCCTAGAGAAGCAAGAACGCCGATTTCTCCGGCTTTGATTAAAGTGCCTTTTTTAAGAAGGACTTCTCCCTTTTTAAAATCTTCCCCTACAGGTCTTACGGAATAACCCTTTTGGACTTTTTCTTTTATTATTAGTCTATCTCCCATGACTTCTACATTTTCTATAGGCACAAGCGTATCGCTGTTTTCAGGCATAAAACTGCCGGTATACGTCTTAACCGCTTCACCTTTTTTAATTTTTGTATATTCAAAAGTTCCGGCCGGATTTCTTCCTATTATTTTTATTTCTTCGTCAATATCATCATGTCTAACCGCAAATCCGTCCATTGAAGCGGTCGGCATATACGGATTATCGTATTTTGCTTTAATATCATCCGCCAACACCCTGTTTAAGGCGTTTTCCAAAAAAACTCTCTCGCTTTCTTTTGTATCCGGAAGGTTTTCTTTTAAAATTTTTATTGAATCATCAAAACTTATATGTGCCATTACTTCTCCTTATGTTTTTATTCGCTTAACAAACCGGCTCCGGGAAGGTCTTTTGCCCTGTCTTCGGCAAAAATTCTTTTTCCGTCTATCAAATCGTATTTCCAAATCGGCGCGTTTGCTTTAAAATCTTCTACAAACTCTTCAAGATACTTAAAACCTTCCGTCCTGTGTCTTGTAAAAATAGCGCATAAAAAACTTGTCTCGCCTACCATAACATCACCGAAACTGTGCGCCATGGTTATTTTACAGTCTTCAAGATTTTGCCATTTTTTAAACCAGTCGTTAAGCATCGGAAGATAAAGATCAAAACTTAGCCCTTCAATTCCGTTATCGGGTCTTACTATTCCGATAAACGGTATCATAGCTCCGTATCCTTCAAGTTTAAATTCTTCATACCATCTTTCCAGTGTCGGAATTACGGGAACTCCTCCTTTAAAAACTTCTAACATCGGCTCTCCTTATTAATTTTCACTGTTTATTTTTCATTAAAGTTTATCCTCCGCATACAGGCGGAAGTATCGCTACTCTGTCTCCGTCGTTTAAAACAGCGTCGATTTCTTTTACTATTTTATCATTAATTGCGACAGCGCTGTTTTCCAGCCATTTGGAAAGCTCCTCGTCTTTATTTAAAACTTCTTTTAATTCTTTCAGGTTTTTCACGTCCAATTCAATGCTTTCTTTTCCAATAGGGCCCAAAAATTCTACTTTTACCATCAAAAACTCCTTCTTTGCTATATCAACAGCATATTATATGATAAAATATTACCCAAAAAAGGTTAATATGCTAATAGGTCATATCGATTATTTAAACCTTTTGCCATTTTATCAATTTTTAAAACAAAAAGGGATAAAAACAAAAAAAGCATATCCTTCAATAGTAAACGGCTGGTTTGAAAAAGGTATAATCGACGCAGCCTTTATCTCTTCTATAAAAGCACAAAACAAAAAATGCTTAAATGCAGGCATTGCTGCAAAAAAAAGAGTTAAAACCGTTTTAGTCTGCCCGGGGGAAGGATCCGATATAGAATCAGCCACTTCAAACGTTCTGGCAAAAGTTCTTCATGCAAACGGAAAAGTGGTCATCGGAGACAAAGCGTTTAAAGAAAAAAACTGCACGGACCTGGCAAAAGTCTGGTATGAAAAATATAAACTGCCTTTCGTATTTGCCCTGTTTTGCACAAACCGCAGCCATGATAAATACAAAAAACTTATAAACGAATTTTTAAGAAAAAAACAGAAAATACCTTATCTTACACTTAAAAAATATGCTGACAAAACCGGAATTTCGGTAAAAGAGGCAAAAGATTATCTTGATAATATCATTTACTACAAAATAGGCTGGCAGGAAAAAAGGGCTCTTAAAAAATTCTGGGAACTTTCAAAAAAAATAAAATGAAAAAAGAAAATTTACTTGAAATAAACGAACTGCCTGAAATCGACAGTGAACTGTTTTATACTCTTTTAAAATACAAAAATATAGAAATAAAAAAAATCGTTTCAAATACCCTGAAAACTCCTCAGATATTTGTTCAAAAAGAAGACGAATTCGTAGTGCTTTTAAAAGGCTGTGCAAAAATAGAAATAAACGGAGATGTAAAAAAACTAAAATCGGGAGATTGGCTGTTTATACCCGCAAATACGCCTCATACACTGCTCAAAACAAAAAAAACGGCCGTTTGGCTTGCCGTTCATATTTACTGATATATTTTTTTTATATATTCCATTTTTCTGGTCATATTAAGCATAAGCATATCGGCTATCACACACGCCGCCATTGATTCGGTAACAACACTTCCCCTGATTGCAACAATCGGATCATGCCTTCCTTTCAAATCAACCTCAACCTCATTTCCGTATATATCAACTGTTTTTTGAGTTTTGAAAATAGAAGGTGTTGGTTTGAAATAAATTTCCGCTTCAACGCTTTCTCCGTTGCTTATACCGCCTAAAACCCCTCCGGCGTTATTACTCAAAAATCCTTCTTTTGAGATTTCGTCGTTGTTTTTCAGACCTGTGAGTTTATGTGCCTCGCTGTTGCCTATATAGATGCCTTTTACGGCATTTATACTTACCATTGCGCTTGCCAGAATATTATCCAGTTTGTAATATATCGGCTCTCCAAGCCCCACAGGAAGACCTTCTATCTTTAACTTAACAACCCCTCCTAAAGAATTATGCTCATTCCTTTTTTCATCTATAAGCTCTATCCATCTTTTTTCAGTTTTTTCATCAAGGGCAAAAAGCGGAGAGGTTTTAGCGTATTCATAATTTTCTTTTTCGGCTCTTACTCCGCCTATTTCGATAACTCCGGCTTTTACTTCTATATTAAGCTCTTTAAGAATCATTTTGGCAACCGCTCCGGCTGCAACCCTTGCGGCCGTTTCACGGGCCGAGCTTCTTCCGCCGCCTCTGTAGTCTCTGATTCCGTATTTATGCCAGTAAGTAAAATCCGCATGTCCCGGACGGAACAGATCTTTTATGTTTGAATAATCCTTGCTTTTTTGATCTTTATTAAAAATAGCGATTGCAATAGGGGTACCGGTCGTTTTGCCTTCAAACACCCCGCTTAACACCTCTGCGGTGTCGCTTTCTTTTCTTTGTGTGGCAAATCTGTTTTTGCCGGGTTTTCTTCTGTCAAGCTCGCTTTGCAAAAATTCTCCGTCAAAATCAAGCCCGGCAGGAACCCCGTCAACTATAACACCTATGGCTTTACCGTGAGATTCGCCGAATGTCGTAAATCTGAATATCTCTCCGAAACTGTTAAACATTACTATTAGTCCTTTCTTTATCCTCTTCTATTCCCATCTTTTCTATCACCTTCACAACTTAACCACTTAACTACTCCTCAACTTAATTAAATATCGAGCTCTTTTTTCAGCATATCGATAGTAAGCCTTGCACCTTCCTGCTGTGCGGTTTTTTTACTTTTACCTTTTGCTCTGGCATACTCTTTGTCTTGAATAAACACTCCGATTTCAAACTCTTTTTTGTGATCGGGTCCGCTCGCACTTATAAGCCTGTACTCGGGAACAACCCCGAAATGTGCCTGTGTAATCTCCTGAAGAGTGGTTTTATAATCTTTAAGAAGCTCTTCAGGCGTAATAATAGGAAATTCCTCTTTTAACAGTTTAAGAGCCACGTCTTTTGCTTTTTCAAACCCGGACTCAAGATAAATAGCACCTATTACCGCTTCAAAAGCGCTTGAAAGAATAGACGGCTTTTCCCTTCCGTTATTATTCTCTTCGGCAGGAGAGAGATATAAAAATTTTCCTAAATTAAGTCTTTTTGCCAGCCTTGTAAAAGAATCCTCATTTACAAGAGCGGCTCTTAATTTCGAAAGTGTCCCTTCTTCTGCTTTTGGAAAAAGATGAAAAAGATATTCCCCTACAATCAGATCCATAACCGCATCGCCTAAAAATTCAAGCCTTTCGTTGTTTACCTCTTTTTTATAACTTCTGTGTGTCAGAGCCTCGGTTATCAATTTCTCATTCTTAAACTGATACCCCAAGCTCTTTTCTAATTCCTTAATCTGCATTCATTATCCTTTGTGTTGTTTTAGGTATTAAATCCATACATTTAGGATTAAATTCTATTAAAGAGTTTAAATCCATAAACTGAGGCTTACTGGCCATGTAAAAAAACAGAAAATGCGTAAGCGCGCTGATCGGATTTTCACATTTAATACATTCGCTGTTTTTGATTATTTCGCATTTTTCCTCTTCAAGTTCCCAGATTTTCGCTATTTCAGCCGCAATACCAAAAAGCGTTACTCCAGTCATTCTTTTAAGAAGAGTTCCGATTTCTAAAGGGGAAGATTCCAATATTAAATCAAGTTTATCTTTTTTATCTCCGAGCAGCATATCGCATACGCACACCGCCACAGGTATAATTGCTCCTATTTCCGGATATTTTTTATATGTCTCTTTTCCAAATTCCAAAATCATATATTCTTCATACGAAGCAAGAAACTGAGCCTGAAAATCTTTAAAATTAATATTGAATATTTTCCATTCCTTTGGCTCTAAAAGTGAAACAATATAACTGTATACAAGGCTTTTGGCCATTTCAAGACCTATCATTGTAAACAGCTGCACAGTATCTTCAACTTTGTTAGGCAGAGAAAAATATGCGGAATTAACAACATGTTCAATCTGCTTTTTTAATACAAGATCGTTTTCGGCTTCCTGTGCCGCTTTTTTTAAATCGCCTTCTTTTAAATATTTTAACGCTTTCATTGCATTTTCTGGAATAGGCGGCACCTGTGAAAGGTATTTTTTAATATCTTCCTGGGAAATAAGCATTATTTTTTCCTTTTTTCAGCTTCCTCTTTTGCAATTTTATCACAAATTTCATTTTCCTTGTGTCCGGAATGCCCTTTCACCCAGTTCACATTAATTTTATGCTTTTTGCTTACATTTATAAACTCTTTCCACAAATCCGGGTTTTTTACGTTTTTAAAATCTTTTTTAATCCATCCCTCAAGCCATTCGCTAAGCCCTTTAAGCACATAAGTAGAATCGGAATAAAGATTAATTTCACAGGGCTCTTTTAATGCCTTGAGAGCTTCAATTACAGCTGTCAGTTCCATTCTGTTGTTTGTAGTATGATCTTCTCCGCCTTTTAAAATTTTTTCATGTCCTTTATATCTCAAAATAGCACACCATCCGCCGGGTCCGGGATTCCCCAGGGAGCTTCCGTCCGTAAAAATTTCTATACTTTTCATTATCGCCTTTTTAATATTTTTTATTAATTGAGTATTTAAGTAAAAAGATAAAATTTGTCTTTTTTATTTTTTTCTGTTATAATACTTAAAAATTTTAACAAAAGGAGGCAAAAATGCCAAAAATTAACAGATATCAAGACATTTCTCAAATAGACAGAGAAGCAAAAAAAGACTACATCGACAGACACTCACCATTCGTACACTGTGAAGACACAGCTAAAAAAGGTGAAAAATTTAAAGTTAAAGTTAAAGTTGGAAACGAATACTCTCATCCGGATGATTTTGATCATTACATCGCATATGTTCAATTATGGAACGGTGAAACACTGTTAGGACAGGCGACATTTACACCTGGAACACTTGGCAATCAAAAAGACCACGTTGAAGTTGACTTCTACATTGTTCCTACTTCAAACAAACTAAAACTTACTGCTATGGCTTACTGCACAAAACACGGTTTATGGGAAAGCGAAGTTAAAGAAGTTACAGTATCAGAATAAAAGATACTTTTCTCCGAAATGCCCTTTTTTAGGGCAATCTGACAGAAATTTTACATTAATTAACCTAAATGAATATTCATATGTATAAAAAGACTATTTTTCTATTAAATATAGATTAAAATTTATTGACACCCCCATTTTTTTGATATATAATTTCCGTAGCCTCGAAGGAGGGCTTATGATTAAACGCATTCTGTTTTTTTACATTGACGGTTTTAAAAACATGTCAAGTATCGGTCAAAGGCTTTGGCTGATAATCATTATTAAGTTGGTTGTGATTTTTGTAGTGCTTAAGGTTTTTTTCTTTCCTACTTTAAATTCTAAAGTAAAAGGGAAAGAAGCTCAAAGAGCGCTTTACATCAATCAGTTAACTAAAATCACAGCCGACAAACAAAAAAAGGAGGAATAGCATGGTAGATTACAGCATGCTTGAATGGGCGAGAGCCCAGTTTGCTATGACGGCACTTTTCCACTTTTTCTTCGTACCGTTTACTCTCGGTATGTCGTTTATCGTAGCGTTTTTTGAAACGATTTACGTAAAAACTGGAAAAGCTGAATGGAAAGAAATTACGCAATTTTGGCAGTTAATCTTCGGTATTAACTTTGCAATCGGTTTATCTACAGGTATTATTCACGAATTTGAGTTTGGGACAAACTGGTCTACATACTCATGGGTTGTTGGTGACTTATTCGGAGCACCACTTGCAGTTGAAGGTATTGTTGCGTTCTTCTTAGAAGCGACATTTGCGGCTATCGCATTCTTCGGATGGAAAAGAGTAAGCAAAGGCGTTCACTTAACTTCATCTTGGTTATTAGCGGTAGGTTCAAACCTTTCAGCATTATGGATTCTTATTGCAAACGGATTTATGCAACATCCAAGCAGCGAATTCTATAGATACAATATAGACAACGCTAGACTTGAAATGACAAACTTTTTTGCAATGATTACTCAGCCAGTTGCACAGGTTAAATTTTTACACGTTGTGAGCAGCGCATATACATTAGCGGCTGTATTCGTTCTTGGTATTTCATCTTTATATCTACTTAGAGGCAAACATAAAGAATTTGCAAAAAAATCTGCAACTGTTGCAGCGGCATTCGGTTTAATCGCATCAATCTTTACAGCGGTAATCGGTGACGAACATGCATATGAAGTAGCTAATACACAGCCTACTAAAATTGCTTCGGCAGAAGGTCTGATCGTAGGTCAAAAAGGTGCACCTATCGTAGCGATCGGTATTCCTAAAACAGTAGACCCTAGAACTACTACTAGCAATGATCAGGCATTTGCATTTAAAATCGAACTTCCTGGAATGTTGTCACTTCTTGGAAAAAGAGATATCAATGCATTCGTACCAGGTTTAAAAGATTTAGTAAACGGAAATCCTAAATACGGAATCTGGCCATTTGAAAAATTACATGAAGAAGGTGCAAAAGCTATTGAAGCTCTAAAAGCATACCATGCGGCTAAAGCAAGAGGCGACAAAGCTGGAATGGAAGCTGCAAAAGCTGCATTCTATAAAGTTGTAGCTGATGTTAACGGCGTTAAAGTTACAAGAGCTGACTTAATGGGATACGGATACTTAACTGATCCTACTAAATTATATCCGCCGGTAGCTCCAGTATTCTATTCATTCCATATCATGGTTGCACTTGGATTCTGGTTCATTTTACTATTCATCTTAGCTTATGTTGCAATCATAAAAGGTACTTTCGAAAACAATACACTTGTTCAAAAACTTGCGGTACTTTCAGTTCCGTTACCATGGATCGGTACAAGTTTCGGATGGATGACTGCAGAAATCGGAAGACAGCCTTGGACAGTATTCGGTATTTTACCGACAAGCGAATCTGTTACACCAATCGCCTTAACAAATGTGCAAGCAACATTCTTTATGTTCTTAACAGCATTCGTAATCCTTGGTATTGCAGAGCTTAAAATCCTATTTACGGTCGTTAAAAACGGACCAAAAGGAGCGCACTAATGACTTGGGCACCAATTACAGTGGACGCAACGCATTTTTATCTACAGTTTTACTGGTGGATAATCGTTGCGGTTCTTGGAGGACTATTCTTATTTATGACATTTGTTCAAGGTGGACAAACACTATTTCACGTAGCTAAAACTGAAGTGGAAGAGAGAGGTATCTTAAATTCACTTGGTAGAAAATGGGAACTTACATTTACAACATTAGTTATGTTCGGTGGTGCGTTATACGCGGCATTCCCACTATTTTACTCAGTATCATTCGGTGGTGCTTACTGGGTATGGATGTTAATTCTTTTCGCATTCGTACTTCAGGCGGTATCATATGAATATATGAACAGAAGCAACAACCTTATCGGTAAAGGCGCATATAAATTTTTCCTATATTTCAACGGTTTAGTTGGTATCGTTTTAATCGGTGCAGCTGTTGGTACATTCTTTACAGGTTCAAACTTTACATATGATCCTGCTACAAGAGTTTTAGAATGGGGAACTGCAGCAAACGGATTCAACCTAAGAGGTCTTGAAGCTGCTATCGACTTCAGACACGGTGCATGGTTTAACCTTGCAATGGGTGTATTAGTTTTTGCAGTAGCTAGAATTTTAGGAGCGTTATGGCTAATTAACGACCTTGACGATAATGATTTTGCTGATGTAATCGCAAGACTAAGAGCGGTAGTAAAAAGATGTTTCATCGTTTTACTTGTAGCTTTAGTAATTGTTCTTTACGGTTTAATTACTATGAAAGGTTATGCATACAATATTCATGATCCAAAAGGTACTGTTTCATTAGTTGCAGGTAAATATTTACAAAACCTATTAGCATTCGGTGCTATTCAGTTAATCGTATTCCTAGTAGGTGTTGTTTTATTCGTTCTTGGTGTATTCCAAAGCGGATTCGGTAGTTCTAAAAAAGGTATCTGGGCTGCAGGTTTAGGTACAGTATTAATCGGAATTATCGTATTTACATTAGCCGGTCTTAACGGTACAGCGTTTTATCCAAGCTATGCTGACTTACAAAGCAGTTTAACTATTCAAAACGCATCTGGTTCTAAATATACACTAATGGTTATGGCATGGGTTAGTGTTGCTGTTCCTTTTGTTTTAGGATACATTATTTACGTTTGGTATCAAATGAAAAAAGCTGGTCCTATTACAAAAGAAGAAATCTTAACTGATGACCATGCATATTAAGGAGTGGCTATGAGAAAATTTTTAGCATTAATAACACTGTTTTTCGGAAGCTTTCTTTTCGCTTCTGAACAGCTTTTACCAAACGGAATTAATCCGGAAGCACAACACATTAATACTACATGGGGATTAATTTTATTCTTTATGTGGCCTATATTAATCGTAGTATGCTACAAATTCGTTGAATTTACACTTAAAAAAAGCGGGGTTGAAAAAGATCTTTAATCTCCCCTTTTTTTCTTTCATTTTTTTCTGCAAATCTTCAGATATTTAATTTCACTTTCAACTATTTGTGTTACCATTTTTTTGTTATAATTTTATTCCATACAACCACACTTATTAGGAGAATTTTATGATAACCGAATTAGACAAGATTGGTATTAAAGCAAATAAAATAATACACAATCCAAGCTATGAAAAAATTATTGAAGACACACTTAAAAAAGGTGAAGTAGAGTTAACCGCAAGCGGTGCTACAGCTGTTGATACTGGAGAATTTACCGGAAGAAGCCCAAAAGATAAATATTTTGTAAAACAGGCTCCAAGTGAACAGTATATAGCATGGGGCAGTATTAATCAGCCAATCTCTCTTGATACATTTAAAAAATTAGAAGCTTTCACAAAAGAAGAACTTTCAAAAAAAGACGAATTATATGTTGTTGACGTTTTCGTAGGTGCAAGCAAAGAAAGCAGAAGAGGTATCAGATTCGTAACACCTATAGCATGGCAGGCACATTTCGTTATGAATATGTTTATATTGCCTTCTGAAGAGGAAAAAGCAAACTTTAAACCTGATTTCACATTCTTGGTTGCCGGAAAAGCCAGATATCCAGAATGGAAAGAAGAAGGTCTTAATAGCGATATTTTCGTAGCGTTTAATATCGAAGAAAACCTTGCCGTAATGAGCGGTACAATGTACGGCGGTGAAATGAAAAAAGGTATATTTACTATGATGAATTACTGGCTGCCGCTTGAAGGCAAGCTTTCAATGCACTGTTCAGCTAACGTCGGTGAAGAAGGTGACGTCGCATTGTTCTTCGGACTAAGCGGCACAGGAAAAACAACTTTATCAACAGATCCGAAAAGAAAACTTATAGGTGATGACGAACACGGATGGGACGATAAAGGCGTATTTAACTTTGAAGGCGGATGCTACGCAAAAGTTATCAATCTTGATAAAGACAGCGAGCCTGAAATTTACGGTGCGATTAGAAAAGGTGCATTGCTTGAAAACGTTGTTATTAACGAAAACGGAGAAGTAGACTATACAGACGGAAGCAAAACGGAAAACACCAGAGTATCATATCCTATAGAACATATTGAAAACCATGAATGCACTCTTCAGGGCGGACATCCTAAAAATATTATATTCTTAAGTGCAGATGCATTCGGTGTATTGCCTCCTGTAAGCAAACTTACAAAAGAGCAGGCAATGTATTATTTCTTAAGCGGATATACTGCAAAAGTTGCTGGGACTGAAAGAGGTATTACCGAGCCTGTAGCCACATTCAGCGCATGTTTTGGTGAGCCTTTCTTACCGTTACATCCTACTGCATATGCAAAACTTCTAGGAGAAAAAATAGACAAACACGAAGTTAACGTATATCTTGTAAATACCGGGTGGACAGGCGGGCCATACGGAGTCGGTCACAGAATGAGCATTAAAGACACAAGAGCTTGTATTAATGCGATTCTTGACGGAAGCATAAATAATGCGGAATTTGAAGTGCTTCCGGTATTTGATCTGCAAATTCCAAAAGAACTGCCGGGTGTAAATACGAAAGTATTAAATCCGAGAAATACATGGGAAAATAAAGACGAATACGATGCTCAGCTTAAAAAACTTGCAAGTATGTTTGTAGAAAACTTCAAAAGATACGAAGACGTACCTGAAGGAAAAGAGTTCGAAAAAGCAGGTCCAAAAATATAATTTATACTTTTTTTCTTTTCCTTTTATCTTAAGTATTGCATTTTAGTTAGTTTTTTTATATAATTCTAGTCCTGATATGCGGGCTTAGCTCAGCTGGCTAGAGCGCCACCTTGCCAAGGTGGAGGTCGCGGGTTCGAATCCCGTAGCCCGCTCCATAAATTCAAAGCTTTGGATTTATCTGGCGCCATAGCCAAGTGGCTAAGGCAGGGGCCTGCAAAGCCCTGATCCCCGGTTCGAATCCGGGTGGCGCCTCCATTTAAGGGAAGTTTAAGCAATTTTAGATAAACTTTCACTTCACAATGCCCGGGTGGCGGAATTGGTAGACGCAAGGGACTTAAAATCCCTCGGGAGCTTTTCCCGTGCCGGTTCGAGTCCGGCCCCGGGCACCATCCACTTGTAAAACTTAAATTTAAGTTTTTAATGGAGAGGTGGGTGAGTGGTTGAAACCGGCGGCCTTGAAAGCCGTTGAGGTCGCAAGGCCTCCGCGGGTTCGAATCCCGCCCTCTCCGCCACTTTTTAATTCTTCAAATTTGTGCCTGACCCCAAACAATAACTCAATTTAATCTATTTTAATTTATAAAATCAACGAGGTAAGTGTCAGTCGTTTTTGGCGGATTTTTACTGACAATTTAACTGACAGTTTTAATTTTATAATATTTGATTATTTTTTAAGTCATTTATAATATTAACAAAATCTTGTTGCTTGAAAATTTCTGGAACAATATATATTTTATTTACTAATAATGAAGAAAACGCTCTAAAACGATTTAAAAAATACTGAGTATTTTGGATATTATTGTTAAATATTGAAGTAAACCCTCCATTATGTCCTTTACCACATATATGAATGCCACCAATGTTATCTACAACTTTTCGAGTACTTAAAATATTAAAAACATTATTAATTGTATTTTGAACGTTATTATTTTTGTTTAAAAAAAACTCTTTTCCAAATAATTGAGGAATATCTATTATTAATTTTAAATTTAATTTTCTGGCATTAATTTGGTTAGCAAAATCTATATAATCATTAGCTCTTGATAATAAAAAATTACCACAACAATTTCTGTTTTCAATTAAAATCGTTACATCAGGATATTTTTTTAAAACTATATTTTCAAATATGGTATATCTATTAAAAAAATCATTAATTTTCACATGGTTTTTATAAGGAGGATGGATTTCAATAATTGTTGGTGCTTTTCCAATTTGTTGTATCTTTTGGTCAATTAAATCAAAAAACTCTTTTACCCAATTATTAGAAGTCCATAGGCTGGCTTTACCATTAAAAGTTGAGTTAAACAAAGAAGGATAATTTTGCAAATAAGGATTTTTTATTGGAGAGGCAGAATATTCTGTATGTAAAGAATAATTAGATAAATATAATTTGCTTGCATTATTAAAATTATTAAAAGTACAAGATATTTCTTGTATTTTCGGGGTTATTCCGATCACTGAATAATTTAAGTTCCCATATTTTAAAAATTCGTAATTTTGTATCATAAAATTTCCCTTTGTCCATTTTTTTTAATTATATCAATTTTATTTGAATTTTTTTGGTTTAAATTTTTTCTTTGTTAAAAGCTCGTTTAATTTAGTTTTTTCATTAATGTTGTTTTTTTTCTGTTTTTTTATTTCCTTCTAATTTTTTCTCTTTTTGAGATTCATTCATTTTCAATTTTCTCATAATCCCTTTCAACCTTAAGTTTGACATTTTCATTTTCTAACTCTTTGATTTGTTCTTTTAAAAATTTGTTTTTCTCTTTTTCTTGTTTCAGTTCCTTTTGAAGCTGTTTGACTCTGAAAACGGCATCGATGAATTCTTTGCCGTAGTCTTTTTTGGTTGATGTTGTGGATTTGATTATCTTTTTAGCCGTAGAGGTTTTAACGACTTTTTCTTTATGAGGATGCGTGTTTCGGTTGAATGTTTCTCGATAAGCTCAAGCTCTCTTTTTCTGATTTTCTCTTTAATCGAGTTTTCAATATTCTATTTTACAATAATAGCTTGCTCAAAAAACAATATCATCAATATTGAAATCACAAGAAGTGTTGTCATATAATAATCATAAGTCCTTGCCTTGATAATACCGCTATCCGTGATTTAGGATTAATCACTTGAAACATCAGGGATTCTTTAAAAGTAACTGGGTTAACTCTGTTGAATTAAATCCAGCTTTAGGGTGGCTATTTTATATGTCTATAATTGTAACTCTTATAAAAACTTTTTTATTTATTTAAACTACATAAAAAAATAAAGTTTTATAAATGTATCAAAAAGTAGCACTTTATATTCTCAAAAACAAAAAAACGTAACCAAAATACACTTGCTAATAAAATATCCCACACTCAAAATACAAATTAAAGGAAAACTTATGTAAATTTAAGCAATATAAGGTATAATATTAAGTATGAACGATATAAATTATTTAAAATATTTTAAATATAACGTTACTAAGATAAGTCTTTTTCTGGCTATTGTTATTACATTTACTTTTTTTGTATTAAGAACGACAGACTTTATTCCGGAAAACGTATTAGCCACACTAAATACTACAGGTTTATTGCTGTTTTTAATCTCTATGTATATATGTCTTTTAAAGTGCAAAGAAAAACTCGAATTAATTCAGCTGATAACATATTTCGTATTAGTTACTTTTATTAGCGCACAGACCGTTTTATCCACAAGAGATATATTTATACCAATATGGCTGGATTTTACGTTAATGACAGCTTATATCGTTACAAATAAAAGAATAGCGGTATATATTTCTGTATATTCTCTCCTTACCCTGCTTTTAATAAGAATTACTGGCCATTACAATATAGATCTGTATTCATACGTTACGTTAATAATGAGTATAATCGCATTTTCTATTTTAGGTTTTTTGGTAGCCGTTCAACTCGAAAGATATAATAAAGAGAATATCGAACAAAGTAAAAAACTTGAACGTCTCGCCCTTGTTGACGAGTTAACGGATACTTTTAACAGGCGCGCATTTTTTAAAATAGGCCACAAACTGTTAAAACAGGCTGTAAGGGAAGGAAAAGTTATAAGTATTATCATGATGGATATAGACCACTTTAAAAAAGTAAATGACACATACGGCCACAAAACGGGAGATATAGTTTTAAAAGAGTTTGTAAATGCAATAAAACAGATAATCAGGGAAAATGACTTTCTTGCAAGAATAGGCGGTGAAGAATTCGTTTTACTTCTGTATGATGTTAACCTTAAAGAAACAGATACATTAATCAATAAAATATTAAACAGAATCAGAACACTGCAGATTCCTCTTGAAAACGGAAAAAATTTACAGATAACGGCAAGTATGGGAGTTTATACATTCAAACCCGAAGAAAAATCTGAAATTCAACAGGCACTTATTAATGCAGATAAAGCATTATACGTAGCGAAAAAAACCGGAAGAAACCGTGTAGTTTATTATTAATCCAAAAGCTGTTTTAACACTTCTGTAATATTCTCATATTCATATACATTTCCGTGTTTTACACCTGAAACAGTTATTTTCTTATCCAGATGTTTTATATGCGTTAATAAATTATTTATATTTTCTTCAGGAATAATATCATCGTCTTTGACTAGCAGAACGCTTACAGGTATATTTAATTCTTTAACCCATAAATACTCGTTAAATTTATATTTTACAAGCACTTCCACGGGCAATAAAGGGTATTTGTTTTTTGCAATATTCAATATAGAATCAAAAGGGGTAATCAAAACTAGTTTTTTCACAGGCCTTTTATATGCGACGTATGAAGCTACGGCCGTTCCGAGACTCCTGCCTATTACTATCTGAGGTTTATATTTATCATATATTTCCAAAGCGTATTTAAGTATACATTTTTCACACGGTTTACCCTCGCTTCCGGCATATCCAGGATAATTAAACCCTATAAAATTATAATTTTTAATTTTAGGCGCGATCTTATCCAAAAACTCTATAACATTATTTGCGTTACCACTGAAATACAGAACAAGAGGCAATTTTTCGCCGTTTTTAGTATATGCCCCTTCCAGCTTTATCCCGTCACTTGTGATAAAATATATTTTTTCGGCAACGACGGGTTCATACGGTTTTGCCCATTTACGGTTAAAAATTTTACTGTCTTGTGTTAAATATAAATATAAAGCAGCACCGATATATATAAAAAAGGCTAAAGCCGCCAAATCGATTATTATTTTCATAAAAACTCCTAGTGTCTGTCACTCAATTATACAAAAACAAACGGGGATAAACCCGTTAAAATTCAATTAGACCTTCTAACGGTGAACTGGCCGTCGCATAAGGTTTTTTAGGTATTCTTCCTGCTTTATAAGCCATTCTTCCGGCTATTACGGCATGTTTCATAGCTTCCGCCATTGCTATAGGATTTTTAGCCTGTGCAATGGCTGTATTCGTAAGCACACCGTCCGCTCCAAGCTCCATGGCAACCGCAGCGTCGCTTGCAGTACCTATACCCGCGTCTACAATCACAGGAACATTTACAGCATCTTTAACAAACACAACATTGTATCTGTTTTGAACGCCCAGTCCGCTTCCGATAGGAGCGGCAAGAGGCATTACTGCATGAGCGCCGGCATTTTCAAGTCTTTTAGCCATAATCGGATCGTCATTTGTATAAGCCATAATAGTAAAATCTTCTTTGGCTAAAACTTCACATGCTTTTAACGTTTCCATTACATCAGGATATAAAGTTTTTGCCGTATCTCCTATTACTTCAAGTTTAATAATGTCAATTCCCGTTGCTTCTCTTACGAGTCTGAATAATGTAATAGCTTCTTCCGCAGTTGTACATCCCGCAGAGTTTGGAAGAATTTTGACATCAGTATCTTTAAAATAATCCATTAAATTCTCTTCATTGGGATCCATAATATTTACACGTCTTACGGCAACGGTAATCATTTCCGCACCGCTGGCTAGAGTGGCATCTCTCGTGGTCTGAAAATCAGGATATTTTCCGCTTCCGACTATAAGTCTGCTTGTAAATTCATATTTGCCAATTTTTAAAATATCGCTCATTAAATCTCCTTAAAACTATTTCTTTTTAAATCTTATATAATCCCAGATTTCTTTATCTCCGAAAAGACCTTTTCTTGCAAAAAGCATTATTCCTAAAAGGATAAGACTAAATACAACCATTCTGAGTCCAGGAATACCGTGAACAGGTCCTAACGTCCATGTCGCATCGTCTAAAGGTCTCAATACTTCCATACCGCCAAGGAATAATAAAGTACCTAAAATCGCTCCGCTCATACTTCCAAGACCGCCAAGAACAATAATAATCAATAACTGGAACGTTAGCATAAATGTAAACTGATCCGGTGAAATAGAACCGATAGAACTTGCAAGAAGCCCTCCTCCGACTCCTTCAAAAAACGCACTTGTCATAAATGCTATTGTTTTTACTTTAAACGTATTAACACCCATGGCCAATGCCGCATCCTCATCGTCTCTTACGGCTTTCATTCCTCTTCCGTATTTAGAATAAACTATATTATAAACGAGGACAACAGTAACCAGAGCACTAAACCCTATCCAAAAATAACTCGCAAATCCGGGAATAGAATCAAGCCCCATCGAACCGTTTGAAATTTCCGGGTTGTTGATTAAAAAGATTCTAATAATAAATCCGAATCCCAAAGTAACGATAGCAAGATAGTCTCCTCTAACCCTAAATACAGGGAAAGCAAGCGTTAATGCCACAAGCGAGGAAACAATACCACTGATAATCAGTGTGAAAAACGGATTAGGTAAAAATATATCTTTAATAAAAGGATACGGATCAGCAATAATATACATATCCGCCTTTACATCAGGACTCAACATCAGTAAAGCGGTTACATACGCACCGATTGCCACAAATCCATTCGGTTCTAGTGAAAACTGGCCTGTTACACCATTGATCAGGTTATAGCTTACAGCCAATATTATGAAAATATAAACATTTCCCAAAACTGTAATGGTATAATCGTTAAACCATTTCGGAGAAATATACAAAAATCCTAAAAACAGCGCCGTTACTACCGCAATAATCGCAAAATATTTCGGCGCGCTTAAGTTTGCCATTTTTACTTTTGCCTTTTCCATTATTAAAACCTTTGTCTTTCAAAGTCTATTCCCATAATACCTGTAGGTTTAAATAAAAGTACGAAAATCAGGAATATAAATGCAAACGCATCTTTCCATCCCCCTAGTTCAGGGAAGAATCCAGGAACCGCAACTTCAGCAAATCCTAAAATAAATCCACCAATAACCGCACCTGTAACACTTCCGATACCTCCTACAACAGCAGCGGCAAATGCTTTAAGACCAACAAGCATACCCATATACGGGTCAATACTCGGATAAGCCATCGCATAAGCTATACCGCCGATTGCGGCAAGACCGCTTCCTAATGCGAATACAAACGCAATAATTTTATTAGAATCCGCTCCCATAAGCTTTACTGTCTGGATATCAAATGCAAGAGCCCTAATAGCAATACCGATTTTTGTTCTGTATAAAATAAAAAGTACAAGTCCCAACAAAGCAAGCGTTAAAATAGGTACGAGTATAGTTAACACCGGCACTGTTAATGAACCTATATGAATAATGTGAGAAAACCATTTTGGAAAATAAAACGCCTGATAAGTACCTCCTAGATACTGGTTGGCAATTACGTTAAATAAAGATTCAAGGAAAAACGAAATACCGATTGCTGTAATTAAAAGTGAAATTTTAGGCGCACCTTTGTCAAGCAAAGGTTTATATGCGCTTGCATATGTCAAAATACCCACTGCAGCCGTAAAAATAATTGCAAACAGCACAGCTACATAAAAGTTAAGCCCTAATATTTTAAAAAAGATAAACGCCATAAAAGCGCCTACCATCATAATATCTCCGTGTGCAAAGTTGATTAGTCTAAGAACACCGTAAACCAATGTATACCCGATAGCGATAAGGGCATACATACTACCTAATGAAAAACCGTTTACAATTTGCTGTAAAACAAATCCAACATCCATCTACTTTTCCTTTTCTCTCATTTCTTTGTAAATTTTTTCGTACTCTTTTTTCACTTCGTCACTGATACTTCTTCTCGCAGAAATAAAACCGATTATAGCATTATTTTCGTCTTTTATAGGCATAATTGTGGCTTCTACCCAGTAATATTTTCCATCTTTTCTTAAATTTTTTACAATTCCGCTCCATTCTTCACCTTTTAAAATGGTATCCCACATCTCTTCAAATACTTTTTTAGGCATGTCAGGATGTCTTACAATATTATGAGGACGTCCTTCCATCTCCCCTTTATCATATCCGGACAATGCTCTGAATACCGAATTGGTATATGTGATTTTTCCTCTGATATCTGTTTTTGAAACAACCGGTCTGTTTTCTTTATTGACATCTTCAAAACGGACCTCTTCGTCAACAACCTTCACCATTCTGCTCATTTTATCCCCCCTTTTCGCAGACTACTTTATTTCTACCTTGTTTTTTAGCAAAATAAACCTTTCTGTCAACTTTTAATATTAAATCTTCTATTCCGTCATTTTCTTTGTCAAATTCGCATACACCAGCACTTATGGTTATTTTAACGCTTTTTTTGTCGCAGAATGTATATTCTTCTACCAGACTTCTGAAATATTCCAGTTTTTTACATGCATTTTCACAATCCGTAAAAGGCATAATAATAAATATTTCTTCCCCGCCGTATCTCGAAACAATATCTGAACCTCTGAAATTATTTTTAAGAAGCTCTGAAAGCTCTTTTAAAACACAGTCTCCTATCAAATGTCCGTATGTATCGTTTATTTTTTTGAAAAAATCTATATCTATCATAGCAACGCTTAAAGGAAAATTATAACGTTTGGCTTCTTCTATTTTTTTGTTTAAAAATTCTTTCATATATTCTCTGTTGTAAAGTTTAGTCAAAGGATCCGTAATAGATTTTTCGTAAAGTTTTTTATTGTTGTCTTCCAATTCTCTTAATATCAGCTCTTTTTCCAATGAAATGGCCACAGGCACCGCAATTTTATTTAAAAGCATTTCAAGAAGTTTTTTTTCTCTTTTATTCATATTTTTATTGATTATAATATAGATATCGCCTATTTTTTTATCATTTTGTTTAAGCTCTTTTTTGAACGAGTAATTTTCATCCATCTTGTCAATTTCTACGATTTTATGGTCCTCCCCGAAAGAAAAACAGTGCTCTGCCTCCGATAAAGGGGAAATACCACAGATTTCTATTTTTTGTATAGACGGTATAACTTTTTTAATATTGTCAAAAAGATTTCTAAGCACTAGATTAAAAGAACTGAGAGAAACCGTGTCTTTAAAAAACTGTTTTAAAACCTCATCCGTTTTATTTAAAATATACAAATCACTCTCATAATCGTCTAAAAGGTAAAGCCCGCATTCCAGATCTTTTAATTTTTCTATTAACGGATTTATCAAATCTTTTTTTATAATCGACCCATGTTGAGGCGCTATCATTAAAGGATGTTTTTTCTGCACCTGTTTTAACGCATGATGGAGTACTTCCTGACTCGGCATGTAATGTTTATGAAAAGGTTTTGCCGCTTCAAAATAATCGTCCACATTCTTCGCAAACAAAGAAAACTCCTCCGTCAATCCGCCGAAAAGATCGCTTGAAAAAAGAATCCCGGTTTTTTTGTCATAAGTACAAAAAGCTCCCGGAAAATGCGCATACGGAGTAAATACGAACTCCAATTCCCTCTTGCCGGCTTTGAGTTTCCAGTTATGCTGGTCTATAAGGTAAAACGGCGTCTCCCACATGTAATGTTTAAGAAGCATTTCCGTACGCCAGTGTGTAACTATATATCTTTCGGCTTTCGGCATTATTTTTTCAAATGTAGAATAGCATCCCACTATATCAGGATCCTGATGATGCATTATTATGTATTTTATATCTTTTAAATTTACTAAAGAATTTATTTTTTCCAAAACTACAGGAAAAGTTATCATACTGCCCGGGTCTATAAGTATAGACTCTTCTCCGTTCTTAATTAAATAAACATGGCACTGAAAAGGATCGTCGGGTATAACATACCCTACCCAAAACACATCATGTGCTATTTCTATCGGTTTACTAAAATCCATTTTTCCTCTTTTTTATAAAAATACTAAATAGCATTTTATAATGCGCTTTAGTATTTTTACTCCCAAAAGGGAGAAAAACTGTAATTAAGGCTTAATTAGCTCTTTAAATACAACTTTACCGTCTTTAATTGCTTCAATAACAGCCGGTTTGTCAACTGGGTTTCCAGTTTTAGGATCAATTGTTAAATAACCTGTAACAGCTTCAAGGTTTTTAGTATGTCTTAAAGCATCGTTAATACACTGTTTGAATTGAAGATTTGTTTTATTTGCTTTAGTATCGCATTGTTTAATTGCGTTATAAATTAATAGATATCCGTCAGCTCCAGTTGCTGCGAATGCACTTGGAAGTCTTCCGTATTTAGCTTTGAAATCTTTAATAAACTGTTTTGATAACGGAGTAGGCGCTTTTGCAGGGTCGAAATGGTCAGTATACATTACGCCGTTTGCAGCTTTTCCTGCAAGTTTTTTAAGTAGTCCAGGATCCGCAATACCGTCACCACCCATTACAGGCGCTTTAACTCCAGCCGCTCTTAACTGTCTTAAGAACAGTCCTTCTTCAGGTGCATAAATCGGAGTATAGATAAACTGAGGATGAAGTTTTTTAATCTGTGCAACCTGTGCGTTGAAGTCTTTATCACCAGTATTGATAAATAGTTTTTTAAGAATTTTTCCTCCGCCTTGTTTATAAGCTTTTTCAAAAGCTCTGGCAAGACCTACAGAATAATCCTGTTTCATATCGAATACAACTACTGCATTTTTAAGGTTGTGTTTAAGTGCGTATTTAGCAGCCACAGTACCTTGGAAATCATCTGTAAAACATGCCCTTGTTAGATATTTGCTACCTTTTGTAACTCTTGGGTTTGTAGCAATCTGTGTAACTGTAGGAGTTTTAGTAGCTCCTGCGAATCTTTTTACAGCTAATGCCATTGAACTTGCAAGAGGCCCTTCAATTGCAACTACGTTTTCACCGCTAGCTAATCTTTTATAACCGTTAACAGTCTGTACTTTGTCAAACTGATTGTCAACTACAACCAATACGATTTTATCACCGTTTGGAAGTTTGTTGTATTTTTCATGTACAAGTTTAATACCGTCAAGTGTTTTTTGACCAAATGACGCAATAGGTCCTGTTAATGGTTGTAAAACACCAACTTTAATATCTTTCGCCATTAAAGTACTTGCAACTAATGCGCTAAGCCCCAATGCTAATAATTTCTTTTTCATTCACGCTCCTTTTATGTTAAAATTACCCAAGTATTATACCAAAAATGAAATTACTATAAAGAATAAAGGAATTTAATGATAGATTTGAAGCTGCTTGAAAAAAATTTTGACGAAACAGCTAAACGCCTGCAGTTAAAAGGCGTAGATGAAAAAAGCCTTGAAGAGATTAAAAACCTTTTTAAAGAAAAAAAAGAGATAAAAACAGCTCTTGATAAACTTCTTGAAAAAAGAAACTCTCTTTCAAAACAGATCGGCGCCCTTATGAAAGACGGAAAAAAAGAAGAAGCTGAAAACATTAAAAAAGAAGTTTCCGACTTAAAACAGCATATTTCAGAACTGGAAGAAAAACTGAAATCCATAGACGACGAATTAATGCAAAAAGCCCTCGTCATTCCGAATATTCCGGATGAAGACGTACCGGTAGGAAAAGACGAAGACGAAAATGTTGAAATTGAAAGAATCGGAGAGCCGAGAAAGTTCGACTTTGAACCGAAACCTCACGATGAACTCGGAGAAAAGCTGGACTGGCTTGATTTTGTCAGAGGAGTAAAACTCGCAAAAAGCCGTTTTACGGTTATGAAGAAAGACGCCGCAAGACTTGAGAGGGCATTAATAAACTTCTTTTTAGACCACAACAGAGAATGGGGGTTTGAAGAGGTATATGTTCCTTTTATGGTCAATAAAGAGACAATGACAGGCACAGGACAGCTTCCGAAATTCGAAGAGGACCTGTTTAAAATTGAAAATGAAGATTTATATCTTATTCCTACAGCTGAAGTGCCTTTAACCAATCTTTTCAGAGACGAAATAATTCCTGATTTAAACGAACCTATTAAACTGACGGCTTATACGCCGTGTTTCAGAAAAGAAGCCGGAAGTTACGGAAAAGACACCAAAGGAATCATAAGACAGCATCAGTTTGACAAAGTGGAGCTCGTAGCCATCACCCGTCCTGAAGAGAGCGATAAAATGTTTGAAGAAATGGTAAAATGTGCCGGAAGCGCTTTAGAAAAGCTGGGTCTTCCTTACAGGAAACTCATGCTCTGTACCGGAGATTTGGGATTCAGCGCGGCAAAAACAATAGATCTGGAAGTATGGATTCCTTCACAAAACAGATACAGGGAAATAAGTTCCGTTTCAAATACAAGGGATTTTCAGGCCAGAAGGGCAAAAATCAGATATAAAGACGGCAAGAAAAACAGACTAGTTCATACATTAAACGGAAGTTCGCTGGCCGTCGGAAGAACTCTCGTGGCGATTATGGAAAATTACCAGACAAAAGACGGAAATATCGAAATACCTGAAGCTTTAAAAAAATACTTATAAGGTAAAATGTGGCTGAAGAGAACAAAACCAATTCTCAAGACGAAAACGTCATCGTAATTGAAGAAGGGGAAAAAGAAGAAAAAAAGAAAAACAAATTAATATACATAATTATTATTCTTCTTTTGGTTACCATTATATTGGTTTTGGTTCTGGCCGCCGTTATAATCATTAAGAAAAAACGTGAAGCCGAAACACCGGCTCAGCCGCAGGAAATTGCGCAGATAACCAAAAAACTTGAAAAACGGCACATTATACAAAAAGACGAAATAAAACAGCTTATCAAAAAAGCGACAATTCTTTATGAAAAGGGCAATAAAATAAAAGCCCTTCAGCTTCTTAACAAACTTTCCAGTTATTCTGAAGCACTTTCCTATTACAATTTAGGAGTTATAAAACTGGAAGAAAAAAACTATAAAAAAGCTCTTGAATACTTCCAAAAAGCCATTAAAAACAAAGACAACAGAGCCTTAAGCGCCATTAACGCCACATATGCCGCCTTGATGATGGGCAATAAAAAACTTTTTAACTACTACAGAAATCTGGCATATACGTTTCTTCCTGAAATTGCCAAATTAAAAAGCTACCCTTACTATTATGCGGTTGTTATGTATTATATGGGATATGAGTTTGAAGCCATTCCGGCTTTAAAAACAAAAAACTTATATAAAGAAAAATCTGAAAAACTTTTAAGCGCTATATATGAATACTACCAGGATTTCACCAAAGCACAGGCAATTGAAAACAATCCTTTCTACAAAGGGATATCCCTTGCAAGAATAGGCGAATACTCCCTGGCCAAAAACTATCTTTCAATGTCCGATTTAAACGAGTCCCAGTTTGCTTTGGGACTGGTGGATTTAAAACTTTCCTATTTTAAAGAAGCATCAAGAATATTTAAAAAATTCCAAGACAATAACATATATCCGATTTTAGTGTATTTAAAACCTTCTTTATTTGAAACAAAAACCGCTCAAAAAGAGTTTCAAAAATCATTTTTAAAACAAAAAGAAGATTTCTACGACCTGTTCTTCTACTATGCTCCTTATAAAGTATTTAATATGAATCAGACTATCTCCTATCTGAAAAAAGGTATTGCCGGAATACCTATAGGCTCAATTGAAGAATCACAGTCATATTTAAGCAAAAGTGCTACTTATTCAGCATTAAACATTAAAATTTCCCATGCGCTGAAACTGGCTCTTAACGGCCATATATATCTGGCTAACAAAGAATTTCAAAAACTTATCAAACACAGAGAAACATCATATATCCTCCATTACGACCTGGCGCTAACCTATGCACAGCTTGGAGATTACAAAAATGCTTATATCCATTTCCTTAGGGCATATCATTTGAATCCTAACGATTTAAAAAGCGGTATTTACGCACTTATGGCTCTCGGCAAACTTAAAAAAACAAACGACTACCTCATAGCTTCTATCAAAGAAGATTTAAATTCAAATACTCCTTTAGAAGAAGCCTTGCTTGCCATTACTCAAAACAATACAGTAAAAATGGCGGCGTTTTTAGACAAAAACGATAAAAACAATCCAACCTGGATAATAGCAAGACTGACTTCAAAAGCTCTATTGGACAGAGACTTTACATATGAAGCGTTAAAACTCAAAAGCATGTATCCTAATGAGATCATCGCCAATCTTTTATATTTTTACGCAACCAATAAAAATCTGCCTGTATATAAACAGGCTTTGAATTATCAGTCTCTGTTTTTTTCACAGCATTTTGATATGAACGATTTTTATTACGGAGCCAAAATAGTCAGAGACTGGTATTTTACCTTCGCAAAAATTTCAGGTTTACTAAACAAAGTCCGATTAAATTTAATAAAAAAAGCAAAAAAAGAAAACTTCGATCTTATACCTATATTAAAGAGGGTGGCTTTTGCAGATCTGTATACCAAACATTTTGAAGAAGCTTATGTAATTTACAATGACTTAATCAACAACAAAAACGTAATGGACCCTCATACGCTTTATCATGCCGCAGTAGCCGCAATAGGCGCCAATCATCATGCCAACGCAGTGGCTTTAATGGAACTGGCAAAACTTAAAAACCCTACCTATTACGAAGCCAGATACGGACTTGGACTTTTATGGCAGGAAGCAAACAATTTAAGAGCGGCATCTATACAGTATTCGAGAATTCCGGACGGATTTGAAAGTAAATATTTCGACTTTAATATCAAGCCTCCTTCCAATCAACAATTTTAATTCTTAAAACCCCTCAAAAGCGATTTTAACACTAATTTAATCCTTTTTGTTGTATAATCTCAATAAAAAAAGAGGAGGTTTTATGAAATTCAGCTCTAATGACTTTGGCGGCAACCCAAAAAATGTAGATTTGCAAACAGAAAAAACAGTAAATAATTATACTCACACACACGAAATTACGGATATTAACGCATTTGTTAAAAGAACTTACCAGCTGCTTGCAGGTTCATTAATAGCGGGAGCTGTAGGCGCATATGTTGGAATGGGCTTCGTCGGCAATATGGTAAATTATGCTACGGGTTCTTTAACGTTTACTTACTGGGGTGCTGTAATATTAGAATTTATTCTTCTGTTCGGTCTGTTCGCCGCTAAAAATAAAACTCCTCTTAATCTTGTGCTTTTATTTGCTTTTACTTTTATGACAGGATTTACCCTAGCACCTACATTAGCTATGTACATTGCCGCTAATATGGGATACGTAATCGGTGAAGCGTTCGGACTGACTGCAGTCGCTTTTGCTTCTTTGACAATCTTTGCAATGAATACAAAAAGAGACTTTTCAACAATGGGTAAAGTTCTGTTTATTACATTAATAATAGTAATCGTAGCAAGTATTGCCAATATTTTCCTTCATCTGCCTATGCTGCAGCTTGCAATAGCAAGTGTAAGCGCAATACTTTTCAGCTTTTTTATATTATACGACACTCAAAACATAATAAGAGGAAACGTATCAAGCGAAATAGAAGCCGCAGTTGCGCTATATCTAGATTTTCTAAACCTATTTATATCTTTACTTCAAATCTTAGGATTCTTAAACAGTGACGACTAATCCTCCTCTTTTCCGCACTATAGACGCCAATATTAACAGATACAAAGAAGGTATAAGGGTAGTTGAAGATATTTTAAGATACGAATTCGACTCTCCTTTGGCTAAAGAATTAAAAAAATTAAGACATATTAATATCCCGGATTATGAAAAGTATGTCGAATACAGAGATTCAATAAACGATATACTTAAACCGTCCACAAAAAGCGAACAGCAAAGAAGCTCAATAAAAGAAATAGTTATAGCAAATTTAAAAAGATCTCAAGAAAGTGCAAGGGTTTTGGAAGAAAGTTTTAAACTTTTTGATATAATAACATCTGAAAAATTCAAAACCGCCAGATATAACCTTTATAATCTGGAAAAAGAAATACTCAAACTTCTGGGGACATAGCTCAGCTGGTAGAGCACCACGCTGGCAGCGTGGTGGTCACGGGTTCGAGTCCCGTTGTCTCCACCATGATTCATAAACTCCCGAAATTTAGGTATTTCCAACAATCAAATTCAAACAGTGTCAGTTGTTTTCGTGGGATTTTAACTGACAGTGTGACTGACAGTTTAAAAAATTTATTTAGTTAATAACTTTCTTAGTAACTTTAATTGCTTATATTTATGATAATCAATATTTATTTTTAAAAGACTTTCCATAATCAAATAACAATCTCCTTTTACATTAGCTGAAAAATAATCACATACAAATTTAGCAAACTTTCTACCTCTATTTGTTAAAGGAGCTAAAAACATCGATTGCATATATCTCTCTTTATAATCAATTAAATAGCTTAAATAATCAACATTAGCTAACTTCTGATTTATTAAAAACCTTACATATTGATGTAAAAAATCATGTTCCATTGGTCCACATCCAATATAATCACATTCTGATAAACTCTCACTTAAATCCCATGCTAACTGCATACTAAAATATAAATGCATACCTAAATTTGTTAAACCACCTAAAAATAGTTCTAAAAAATTAATATTAAAATCTATACTTCCACTCCATCGTTTGTGCATATAATTCATCAATTTTTCAAAATCTTCAATATATTCAAAATCACTCTTAACACTTGGAAACCATATTGACAATTCATTAATATTCTCTAAAGAAATTGTATTTGGAATTATAGATTTACCATAAATAATGAACAAATCGTTTTTATCTTTTAATTCATTTTTTACTATAATATATTTTTTGTTATTAGAGGGATTTTTTAAATAAATACTAACATTTTCATAATAAATTTTTTGATTCTTTGGATTGTATAAAATCAAATATACTGGAAGTGGAAAAGTTTCCCAATATTCAATATGCTTTTTATTAAAATAAAATTTAAAACCATCATTAACTTTATTATTAAAATAGCTCTCCCCTGATTTTATTTGAACTGCTATCATTTCTCCAGTAACTTTTCCATTTTCATTAACATATTCTACAATTCCATCTAATCCAACATCGTTATTAGTAGTCTCTCTAAAAATTAGCCCAAATTCAGATATTTTATAAGCAAAAAAATGAACTCCCTTTCTCTCTTCTACATTTGCATGAGGATAAAGCATTTTAACCCTTTATTTTGTTTTGTATTTTACTTCAAAACAATCTTACCACTCAAACATTTCAATAAATTTAATAATCTGAGCTTTCACTTGTTTAGCTACTTTATTTCTTTGAAGTAATTTTGGTTTATAGTAAAGTGCTTTTATTATCTCATCATTTTTTGGAAATTTGCCGCTAAATTCGTATTCTTTAATAAACTCTTTTAATTTTTCAAAATCTGCATTTATCTCTTTTGCCATTGTTTTTAGCTTTTCTTCTTTCTTTTCATCCCAGAATCTATCAAACTCTTCTTTTATATTTTCTTTGCTGACTTGTTTTAGGTTGTTGTTAATAAATTCTTCAATAAGTTCTTTTTTGTCTCTTAATTTAATATCTCTGTCAAACTGTTTAAGAAGTTCTTCTTTTTTCTTAACATATTCGTCACTTTCAAATAGCGTATCTTCTTTAAGAGATGTTAAAAGATTAATTATGTAATCGTAATTGATTAAATCGCTTCTTATAAGCTCTATCGAAAAATCTATTTCGTTAATTGGTGAATCATCACTTTCGGTCTTTGATTCATTGTATATATCCAAATACACACTTATATAATCAAAAAATTCCTCTTCATTCACATCCACATCATCAAAGCTAAAATCTACATAAGTTTCAAGTGATGATTTAAGCTTTAAAATTTCCCTGAATGTTTTCACAAACTCAATTTTTTCCTCTTCACTCTTTAGATTTAATACATCAACAGGGGTTTCAAATTTATCTTTAAACAAAGTCCAAAGTTTTATAAAATCGTCTCTTACTTCTTCATACTCTCTTTTTAGAACTATATCGTTTTTGTCTTTATTGCCAAACAGTTCAAGTGCTTTATCAACGTTCGGCTTTAAATCTCTAAACGCTACAATATTGCCGTATGGTTTTGAGGAGTCAAGCACTCTGTTTGTTCTTGAAAATGCTTGAATGAGTCCGTGATATTTTAGGTTTTTATCAACATATAAGGTATTTAATCTCTTATGGTCAAATCCCGTTAAAAGCATTCCTACCACTATTACAATATCGAGTTCATTGTTTTTAATTCGTTTTTGGAGGTCTATGTAGTATCTATAAAATTCACTTCCGCTAAAATTTGTTTTAAACAGTTTGTTATAATCTTTTATAGCCATTTCAAGCATATCTTTGCTTCTTTTGTCTACTTCTTTTGTATCAGGGTCTATGTCTATATCTTCATTTGCAGCATAAGTAAATACTACTCCGACTTTTAAATC
Organism: Nautilia abyssi; assembly: GCF_055388085.1. Lineage (NCBI taxonomy): Bacteria > Pseudomonadati > Campylobacterota > Epsilonproteobacteria > Nautiliales > Nautiliaceae > Nautilia > Nautilia abyssi. The sequence continues at coordinate 1,422,246 of NZ_AP042376.1, forward strand.
GTGATTTTTTTCTTTAAATGTTTCATAATACATCATTGCCATATCTTTGCTTGCAGTTGCAAGAAGGGCATTAAATTTTCTGTGTTTTGTTTTTTTGTCGTGTATTTCTATTATTTTATCTACAATTTTAGAAATTCTATCCTTATTAAGAAGTTGCTCTTCTTTTACATCTTCATCCGTCGTATTAAAATACTCTATCATAAATCCAAGCACATTCCCATCAGCAATGGCATCAGTTATTACATATCTATGTAAAGCTTTTCCGAATATATCGGCGGTTGTGGTATTGTCGATTTTATTTTCTTCAAATATAGGCGTTCCCGTAAATCCAAACATTATGGAATTACGGAAAAACTTCTTAATTTCTGCGTTTGTTTTACCGAACTGATTTCTATGACATTCATCAAAAATCAAAACCACTTTTTTATCTCTTATATCTTCAAGCTCATCTTTTTTTATTGCAAGTGATAGTTTTTGAATGGTTGTAACTATCAGCTTTTTATCGCCTTTTAGTTGCTTTACAAGGGTGGAAGTATTTTCTGTCCCTTCAATTGAAGCGTCAAACTTTTTAAATTCTTTTATAGTTTGAATATCCAAATCTTTCCTGTCAACCACAAACATAACTTTATCAACTTCCGGTATTTTTGAGATTATCTGAGAAGCTTTAAAAGAAGTTAAAGTCTTTCCACTTCCTGTTGTGTGCCAAATATAACCGCCTTTTTGCTCTTTGAATAGTTTGACTTGTTTTATAATTTTTTCAACCGCATAATATTGATATGGTCTTAGGATAAACATCTGACTTGTCTCTTCGCTTACTACAACATACTCACCGATAAACTTAGCCAAAAAGCAAGGCTTTAAAAAATTATCACTAAATTCAAATATATTGTGATAAGCATTATTTTCTTCATCACTCCAATTAAAAGTAAAGTTAAAACTAAGATTTGAATTATTTGCAAAATATTTCGTATCTGTTTTATTTGAGATTATAAACATCTGGATATATTCAAAAAGTGTTTCGGTGTAGCTTTCAAGATGGTATCTTTTGACCTGATTAAACGCTTCTTTTAACTCAACTCCGTTTCTTTTAAGCTCCGCCTGAACAAGCGGCAAGCCGTTTACTAAAATAGTTACGTCGTATCTGTTTTTATACTTCCCTTCAACTTCTATCTGATTAGCTACCTCAAATATATTTTTACACCACTCTTCAGTGTCACTAACCCCTGAAAATTTAAAAAAGTCTATATAAACACTCTCGCCATTATCTCTTTCAAGACGATATTTTGAGCGAAGTAGTTTGGCTTTTTCTATCCTGTTTCCATTCATTAAGTATTTATAGATTTTGTTAAATTCATTATCACTAAGAGGTTCTTTTAATTTATCACTATTTAGAAGGTATATTTTTTCTTTTAAATTTTTCTTTAAATCTTCGTATGTTTTTATATTGCTTCTTTTGTAGCCAAGTGAAACTAATTTATCAATAAACTCATTTTCAAGGGTTAGTTCTTTCATTTATCCAACCTTCAATTGTTTTCTTAACTTTTTTCTTATTTTTGTTAATAATTCATCATATTTTTCTTTTAATTGTTTGTTGTTTTTAATGATTTCACTAATTATTTCATTCGATAAATTTGTGTCTCTTGATTTAATAAGATTTTCTTTGCCTACTTGATAGTTTTCAAAACTATTTAAAATCTTTATTAATTCTTGATAATCATTTTCTTCAATAATTAAACTATATTTTCTAATACTATTTTTTGTTCGTTTTAATTGGGAAATAAAATTTCTCATTTTTGAACTTTGAGCTTTTTCCCATAAATCATCAGCAATTATTTGTAACTCAACTAAATCACTCCATAATTTATTATACTGTTCAAATTGAAGGTCATAATATTTTAACGCTCTTTCTTTTTTTAGTTCTGATTTCCATCCCCAAAAAAGTAATAAAATTGTAGGAATGATACCTATTAAAGACACAATTACGGTTACCATTTATCTATTCTTTCACACAAACATCTTTTGAAGTAATCCACGTTTATATTCTTTTAGTTTATCCAAAAACTGTTCATTTAGCTCTATTTTTTCATCAATCCTGCTAAGGAATGAGGCTATTTTTTGCTGTTCTTCAATGGCTGGGGGTATAATTATTTTTAAATTAAAAAATTCTGTTTTACTTATTTCTTTTTGTCCTGTTCCACCCAATAAATATTCCACTCTTTTATAAAAATCTTTTCTTCCTAAATAATAAAAAATAAATTTTTTTTCTATTCCTTTTTCTTTTAAATGAAAAATAGCATTAGAAGTAACCATATTTACATACTCGTCAGTAACAATTCCAATACTGCCATTATGAAAATTTTGTTTACCAATTAATATATCTCCTGTTTCAACTAAAAAATATGGTCGTCCTTTTTCCGTTATATTAGGTTTCTTACCGGTTTTTTCTAATCCTTTTGTGTGCAATTTTATACTTAATACTTCATAGTTAGTAAGTTTTGATTTCGGAATTTTTTCTTTTTTTACTTCATATAGAACCTCCCCAAGCTTCTTTTCCACCCAATCTCCGCTGAACTTTGGAAATCTAAACTCTGGCACTCCATTTTTTACATTCAAAAGCTTTTGAAGAAGTCCTTTTTTATACTCTTTTAATTTTTCGATTTTTTTAGTAGTTATATCTATCTTTTCATCAACTACACTTAGAAACTTAGCTATCTTTTGTTGTTCAGCGAGAGTTGGTAAGTTCATTTTAAGAGTTAAAAAATCATTGAAATATATTCTTCTTTTCTCGATTAAAGAGCCTATTGCTACCTTGTTATATAGTTTAATTCTATTTGGATGTAAAAAGAAATATTCTAAAAATACAGGATTAAATTCCTTTTTACATTTAAATATATTGTAATATTTAGATACTTTTGCTTTATCTACGTTCTTTAATCTTGCTAATGCTCCAAATCTTATATTCATTGGGTTATAAGCAAATTGATTTTTATAAATGCTTACATAAGCATTTGTTTCGTCTTTTACTAAAAAATCTCTTTTGTATTTTTCAGTTTTAGGTACTAAACCTTCTCCTATAATTAAACTATATAATGGAAAGTTATCATTGTTTTCTGTTGACTTTATTTCTTCTATTACCTCCCCAAGCCTTTTTTCTTTCCACTCCCCACTAAATTCAGGAAATCTAATCTGTGGTATTTTTTTCATTGTAATGCCTTTAATATTGTTTCGTTTAATCCCATTTCATTTAATGGTATTTTGTAATTATTAGCTAACTCTATTACTTCATTTACAATATCGTTTTTGTTTATTTTGTTTAATAATAATTTCATTACAAGTAATGTATGAGATAATTTGTAAGTATCGTTATTAAAACACTCTTTATACTTTCGTGGTATTACAAATTTATGCGAGAAGGATTTATTCCATATTCTGCTATGGTGAGCACATTTGTTTCTTATTTCCGTTAAATGATAAAGGAAAGATTTAAAAATATGAACCGATTTTATTCCGTATTCTTTTGCTATTAATTTAGTATCTTTATCGTTAAGGTTATTTACCCATTTTGAAAGCTCTCCAAATGTCATAAGCTCAACACTCACCCAAATAGGCGGAAGCGGCTCTTTATATGTTTTTCTATAATGAATGGCAAATATCTCATCACTATCGTTAAAATTCTGTTTTAATTTTTCTATGCCGCTTTTATAATACTCTTTGTTTTTGAAAATAGTATCATCTAAAATTATATGGGGATTATTGTATTTTATTGCCAGAGTATAAGCAAAATTGCTTTTGATTGAAATTTCGATAGTTTGAAGATATTTTGAAAGCAGTAATCTTAATCCATTGTCAAAATTATATAAATTAACTACATCTTCAAAAGTAGCTTTTAATCCTTTTTTTTCAAAGTATAACCAATATCCTCTAAGTCTATAATAATTATGATGTTTTAAATAAAAAAAAGCTAAATCATCATTTTTACAAGCTATTTTGTAATATTCTTTTATATGATTTAGTTGTTCTTGTAGAGTTAAAGGAGGTTTGTTATATTTTTTCATAACGACCCCTCCATTTGAGCATGCCACATAAGTGGCAGAGGCTTGAGGGGTTCTGTTAGTGTAATTATATCACAGATATCGGCAATTTTTTTCTTTTTTTTATTTTTTTTTCTAAAAAGGCGTATCAATTTGTAACTCCTCGCAAAATTTAGCTATTTTTTCATCAATCTCCTGCTCTTTTTTGTTTAATTCTTTTATCTCTTTTGCTACTTCTGCAATATCCACAGGCTCTTCTTCTTCAAAGGTATCTATATATCTTGGAATATTAAGATTAAAGTCATTCTCTTTTATCTCTTCTAAGCTTGCCCTGTGGCTAAATTTTTCAACTTCTTTTCTATCTTTGTAAGTATCAATTATTTTTTGTATATGTTCATCTTTTAAGTAATTTTGGTTTTTGCCTTTTTCGTATAATTTGCTTGCGTCTATAAATAAGATATCATCATTCTCACGACATTTTTTAAATACTAATATACAAGCTGGAATAGTTGTTCCAAAAAATAAATTTTCAGCAAGTCCAATAACTGCATCAAGATAGTTAAATTTTTCAATTATAGCTTTTCTTATTTTTGCTTCTGATTTCTCTCTAAATAATACACCATGAGGCAAAACAACAGCCATCGTTCCATCATCGCTTAAATGATGAAGCATATGAGTAACAAAAGCATAATCAGCGTATGATTTAGGAGGAAGTGCCCCATAAGGTATAAATCTTTCGTCATTTGCTAAGGTCGGGTCGTCTTTACTTTTCCATTTAGCACTAAAAGGAGGATTGGCTACAATGGCTTCTGCTTCTAAATCAGGGAATTTATCATCCGTTAGGGTATCGCCTTGACGGATTGTAAAGTCTTTATAGTGAATTCCGTGCAATAACATATTCATTCTTGCAAGGTTGTAGGTGGTTCTGTTTAGTTCTTGTCCGTAAAAGTGCGAAATTTTTGCGTAATCTTTTGTTCTGATTAAAAGCGAGCCGCTTCCGCATGTAGGGTCGTAAACCGATTTGATTTTATCTTTGCCAAGAGTTACTATCTGAGCTAAAATTTTACTCACTTGTGCAGGAGTGTAAAACTCACCACCTTTTTTACCTGCACCCGCTGCAAACTCACCTATTAAATATTCATAAGCGTCTCCTAAAATATCACTTTTGGGATTTTTTATATCAAAATCAATTTTTGAGAGGCTTTTGAATATATCAACAATCAAAGCATTTTTGTCGTTTTCTGTTTTTCCAAGTTTTGGAGAAGTTAAATCCACATCTTCAAAAAGTCCTATAAAATCTTCTTCGCTTTCTCTTCCAAACACTCTGTTTTCAATAGCTTTTAAGGCGTTTTGCAAATCTTCGAGTATAAAAGTATCACTACCAAATTTCCCATTTGCTTTTTTTACAAGATAGTTAAAAAGTTCATTAGGTTTTAGGAAAAATCCAAGTGATTCAAACGAAGCTTCTTCAATTTCTTTAATAAGCTCATTATAACCTTCTGTTTTTTCGTTTAAATTTAGATAATCAACTCCCGTCTCTTCAACAAGTCCAAGTTCCTCATTTACATAAATTTCCTGCTTTTCGCTTAGATATTTATAAAAAATAAATCCCAAAATATAGTTTTTATACTCATCCGCATTCATTTTGCCTCTAAGCAAATCCGCTATGTTCCAAAGCTCTCTTTCCAATATGCGTTTTTGTTCGTCACTCATTTTCATCCTTTTTAATATTTCTATTGGCAAAGTTGTCGGTGTAATTGTTGAAGAATTCTTTCTTTCCCCTTTTGATTATTAAATTGTATCACATTTATCGTTTTTTCTAAGATGATTTTTTATTTGAAGCAAACAATACAATTGAATGTAAAGTGTTTATTTTGGCAAAACTGTCGGTGTAAATGCTCTCTTTTTCATACTTCAAACTCTTTTCGGAAAAACCCCTCTTTTCACGGTATCTATATGTGAAGGAGAGGTTATGTTCAGAATCACCGTTCTTGTCAGGTTTTTAATCCATCTAATCAAAAGGAGAAAAAATGAGGGAAATTCAGGTTCTTGTTGAAGCGGCGGTTATTGTTGCAGACATAGTGAAATCACTGCTTCAGAGCAGATGAAAAAAGCTGAAATTCTGTGTTATATACAAATGAGAAAAAACTCAAAAAGGAGGCTTTTATGAATGTTTTATTCAAGGTGTATTCAGGTATAAAAAAGGTATATTACGCAATGGATGCGGTCATAGAGACAATAGAAAGCATAAGGAGTAAAAAATGAGTCATTACATGCCGTTAAGCAACGAAATATTAAGGGAAAAAGCACCGAGTGTGTTTGCAGCTAAACCGATTGAAGACGTAAGCGACAGATACGCATTTATCCCTACAATCAGTGTGGTTGACGTATTCAGGGACAGCGGATGGTATCCCGTTGAAGTAAAGGAAAGCAGGGTCAGAACCCTTAATAAAAAAGGTTATCAGAAACATTTAATAAGATTCAGACACTTAGACCATATCCTTACAAAAGAAGACGACATTCCTGAAATTGTATTAACAAACTCACACGATAAAACATCGTCTTTTATCATTAAACTCGGAGTGTTCAGGTTTGTATGCGAAAACGGACTTGTGGTTGCAAGCAGTATGTTTGAATCTTTTAACATAAGACACATAGGCTACAACACTTTTAAGGTTGAAGAGGCGATAAACAGAATAGTCGAATATCTTCCGAATCTTAATGAGAAAATATCCCTTTACAAAAGCATTGAACTCTCACCTTACGAACAGCTCTCCCTTGCAAAAGCCGCAAAGGATATAAGGTTTGAAGATTATCATGAGATAGATTACGAATCAATGCTTAAAGTAAAAAGAAAAGGAGACGAGGGAAATGATTTATGGAAAGTATTTAACAGAATCGAGGAAAACTCTGTCAGAGGAGGAATCAAAGGCAGAAATGTTCTTACTGGCAGAAACTTTACCTCAAAGCCTGTTACAAACATTGACAAGCTACTGAAAATAAACGAAGAGCTTTTTAACATCACCGACAGATTTGCCAATATAAAACTGTCCGCTTAATAAAATCAAACTCTTAATTCAAACTATATTCAAAATATTCAAATCAAAAAATCAAAACTAAAAGGAGTTGTTATGGATACAAAATTAACTATAAAAGGAAACAGTCTGTTATATTCACTTCACACAGAAAACACACAGACACTTAAACTCTTTGAAGAAGAGATTAAATCCCTTCTTGAGAGTAATAAACCAGTATATGAAAAAACAGATTCAATAGCCGAAATGATTACGGACATTGACGAAAAGATAAACTATATAAAATCAAAAATCATACTTCTGAACTCAATCAAAAAACAGCTTGAAAAAGACAGGGCTGTGGCAAAAGAGGTAATTGCAAAAGCCTTGAAAGATTACGGAATAGAAAAACTTGAAGGTATGCAGGTGTCTTCAATAACGGTTGCACCCGAAAAAGAAGAGGTAAAAGAGCATATCAAAATCAAAAACGAAAAAGCACTTATCAGTCTTGGATACGCAAAGGTTGATGAGAAAAAAGTAAAAGAGGCTCTTTATACCGACGGATACAATGAAGTAGAACCTTACATCGACATCGAACTTGAACAGGTTAAAAAACCTTCAAGTATAAGAATCAACAAAAGAAAAATTCACATTCCCGCAATAGAAAATGAAAAATCAGCTTAAGGAGAATTAATGGTTATAGAAAAAAGGGCTTTATTCAATATAGGCAAAAACTACTGCAAATTAATTACGTGGCTTGACGAACACAACATTCAATACTTTGAAAACGATAAATATGATGAAACGACGATAGACCTTGAAGAGTATTCCCATATTCAGGGTTTAAAAGAATCTGTTATTGACTCTCTTTTTCTTGGAAACTTCATATCGCTAAACGAAAAAGAGACCATACAAAACAAAAACATAAACACATTACTGTTCTGGAGGTAAACAATGGAAAAACTGATAAACGCAATGGAAGAGCTTAAAAAAGTTCCGAAAATCAATATCAAAGGTAAAGAATACGCAACGGTTGCAAGCAGGGTGGAGATATTCAGGAAACATTTTCCTCTCTATTCCATTACAACGGAACTGATTGCAGACGATGAACAAAGAGTAGTTATGAAAGCCGAAATAAAAGATGAAAACGGCAGAATTTTGGCAGACGGATATTCCGAAGAGATAAGAGGCGAAGGACTTATCAATACAACGTCCGCAATAGAAAACTGCCAGACAAGTGCAATAGGAAGAGCGTTAGCCGCATTCGGTTTAATAGGCGGTGAGTATGCAAGCAGCTTCGAGGTTGAAAACGCAATATCCCAGCAAAACACTTCAAATTCCACAAACAACACTTCAAAACCTTCTTCAATAAACTACAAAGACTTAATCATTCAGGAAAACAACAAACTTAAACAGGCAAACTTATCCGTATATATGCAGGATGATATGCTGATTGTTCAGGGCAAATCATTTGGACAGCAAAGCCTTCTTAAACAGCTCGGGTATAAATGGAATCCGGGTAAGAAGGTGTGGTATAAAACACTGACAGATTTTTCAAAGAAAGCTTCTTAACTGAAGCTTTTTTTAGGTTGAATTTTCAAAATTTTGTTAAATCTCTCCAAAAATAGCTCAAAAAATCTACGATGTTACGCGCTTTTTTGTAAAAGAATTTTTTTTGCTTATAATAGCATTGAAATCATTGATTTAATTGATTGAAACCACCTGGTTCTCAGGGCAGGCCAACAGTGGTGAGGGCCTGTTTAAAAAGAAAATCCACAAAAATTTTGAGGAGCCATTATGTATCTAACAAGCAAAGATGTAAAAGAAATTTATAAGCTCTCTTATCAGTTACAGCATAAATTGAGAGAAAAAGGTTTACCTTACATTAAGGTCAAACAAACGAACAAAATATTATATAGAAAGGAGGATATTGAACAATGGTTACATGAAAGTTAAAAACCTCAAATCATGTTAAGCATTATTGCTTAACACGACATTGAAGAGGTGAAGTGTATTTTTAGTACCAATGAAATTATACTTCTTTTCCTCTTCCAATGTCAATTCAAAATTGTTGATGTCAAATTGCTAAATCTATGGCGTGTAATATGAAAACCTGCCCATCCTTTGTGGCACCCTATCGCCTAATGATAAAAGTATAAAAAACATCGACAATAGGAATACCTATTCCACCTAATATTACATGGAAAAAAATTTCCAAAACCGCAAACGGGTGTTTATTGCCTGATTTACGGGAATTTTAAATATTTTCTGTTCAAAGGAAAAGTTACCTTTTAACATCATATAAATAAAATCAAAAGGTAACGAATTGTAAAACCTATAAAAGGATTGATATGAACTTAAGAATAAAAAAGTTTAACAGTATCAAAGAATATATGGAATATAAAATCGAAAAAGATATAAAAATCGTAACTAATTTAAATCATGCATATTTCAGACTTATTGCAGAATTAAAAAACTATATTACTGTTTTTTTGACCACAACATTTGGAAATACAGATAATATGAAATTCGATTCCAATACAAAAGAATATATAAAACAAAAAATTTTACATAAACAATGTGATTCTTTAAATCACTTTTTGAAAAAAATGAGAAAAAGTAAAAAGATAAAACATAAAATATATTACTTTGCCGCAAAAGAACTTCAAAGCTTAGGAAATTTACATTTACATGCAAGTGTAAATATTCATATAGATGATTTAATTCCGTTAATTGAATTCATTTTCTGGTTTAAAAAACAAAAATTTAAAAACATCGGTCAAATAGGACGGACATTTCTTGTTATTTCAAATGCTTACAAAAAAATGATAGAGGATTATCTTAAAATTGAAGATGTTAAAGACAAGAAAAATCCTGAAAAAATATATTACTGGTTTCCTTATTTGGAAAATAGAAGATTTAATTCCGGAGAAATAACTTTCATTGAATTTGTAACTTTAAATGACTTAGAAGAAAGGTATAACGAAAACATAACAAAATATATTACAAAAACTATTATTGCTCAATATGATTTAAAAACTATAAAAACAGGTGTGATAAAAAGTATAAATAAACACAACTTGAAAGGTATCATTAAAAGTGCAAAAAACCTTAAATTTAGGGAACAAGTTAAAATAATCAGAAATATATGTGGCAAAGTATATACCACATCCAGGTTTCCCGTATCTTTTCATTTATATCAGCGAAATTACACAAAATTGGTCAAAATAAACAAAAAATTTAAAAGCTTTTATAACGTTATTAAATCCTGTGAAAACGGCTATTTACAAATTAAAAACGGTAAGTTTTTTTATATGGGAAAGGAAGTAAAATGACTCCTAAATATCTTCCTACCGGACAAATGGCTAAATATTTGGGAGTCAGCAAAGACTTTTTACTCAGTCACAGAGGTTCATTATTTTTAGAGGGGGAACATTATTACAACCCCGCAGGTATAAATAAATTGCTTTGGAATGTAGTAGCAATGGACAGATGGGTTACAGGTTGTGACAGTGAAGCAGGAGTATTCGGCAATGTTGATGAATTTTTAAATCAAATTTTAGGAGTATAAAATGAATATTACAACTTGTTATAATTATATATCTCACGAAAACACTGGCACTGTATTAAACAGGAGGCCAGGGATGATTGAAAATCCAAGAGTAAGTTTATTCAACCGTAACGGTATATTATATGTGCAGTTTTATGTAAACGGCAAATTGAGACAAAAATCACTCAAAAAGCCTTACACAAAAGAAAATATCAAATTGGCAAAAAAACATATTATTCCTCAAATTGAGAAAAAAATCTTATTGGGTGAAGTTTCCGACAAAAATAAAACGGCAAAAAACTTTGAGTTTTATGCTGATATTTATCTCAGACAAAAAGAAAAAATTAAAAGTTACCGGGAATATTACAATATTGTTATGAATCAATTTATGCCGCTTTTTAAAAACAGAAAAATTTCCACGATAAAAAAAGGTGAAATCAAAGCATGGGTTGATAAAAGACTGCAAGAAATTTCACCAAAAAGAATGCGTCACCTTTTGGGAATATTGTCTGCAATATTTGAAATTGCCATAGAGTATGAACATATTGACATTAATCCTGTAAAAAATATAAAAACACCAAAACATAAGCCTAAAAGAGAAATGTTGCCATTTACAAAAGAAGAAGTGGTTGTAGTATTAGAAAATGCAGAGGGGCAATTCAAAAATTATCTTGCCATTGCATTTTATACAGGAATGAGACCCGGAGAAATTATCGCTTTAACAATCAGTGACATTGACTTTGAAAACAAAGTGATTAACGTTAACAAACGAATCAGAAAAGGAGATTTAGACACTCCAAAAACATATCACTCACTTCGTAAAATTCCTCTAATGGATGAGTTAAAACCCTATTTGGAAGAACAGGTTAAAATTGCGAAAGAGAAAAAGACATTTACCCTTTTTACCACTAAAAATAAAAAGCCTTATCACTCATCCGATAAGTTTCATGATATGTGGTATGATTTACTTGAAAAGTGTAACATAAAAAAAAGGGTGATGTATAATACAAGACACACATTTGCAACACAGGCAATAAAATCAAATGTGCCTATTTATATAGTATCACAGATACTCGGGCATAAAAACATTCATCAGACATTAACAACTTATGCCAAATTTATCAATAACGAACATTTACAAATTGACAGACATTTATCTATTTTTACTGACAGTGTAACTGACAGTAGCTCTGAAAGTGCCAAATAACGGGATGTGGGGGCAAGTCCCGTTGTCTCCACCAATTATCTGATTACAATCACCTCAAACTCCAAATAATTAACCGGAAACTGTTTTAAAAAGTTTTTTATTTTTACGGGATTTGCCTTTACATTGCCTCCGACACCCGAATATTTTATATACTCCAAAAGTTCTTTAGGATTAGTGAAAGTCATTTCATAATTTAAAATTTCCACTTCTTTAGGATTCAGTATGCCTGCGCTTTTGAGTATGTCTTCTTTTGAAAAAATCGGAGATTTTATATTAAGAAAACGATGAAGCGTTTTAAAAGTATTTGAAGTAAAAACAGCAAGCAGAAAATCCCTATTTAATTTTCTGATTTCTCCAAATACAAAATTTAAATCTTTAGACCACTGAAGTGCGGAAAATGAAACAATCTGATCAAATTCGTATTTCTTTATAAGTTCAAAACACTCTTTTGTATTAAAATCGGCTTTTAATGACTTGCATGGATTTCTTTTTAACATCTCTTCCGAAGAATCGATTCCAAGATAAAATTCAAAATTTTTATATTTGCACAATCCTTCACTGCCGCATCCAAGATCAACTATCCTGTCTTTTACTAAAGAAAGATATTTTTTTATTATTCTTTTCTGTATTACGTTGTATTCTCCGTATGTATGAGCAAACCTATCAAAGCTTTTTAATGTTCCGTTTTCCATTTTTTATTTTCCATTTTAAATTGTGATATAATTCTACCCAAAAAAGGTATAAAATGACCGGTATATTATTCACAATCCAGATTATAATTGTTGTAGCTATAGTTATTTTAGTGTTACTTCAAAAATCTGAATCTATGGGGCTTGGCGCATATTCAAGCTCTAACAACACTGTCTTCGGGGCAAAAGGGCCTATGAACTTTTTAACAAAAGCCACTATGGTGCTTGGACTTCTGTTTGTTTTAAACACTCTTACTTTAGTTTATTTATACAACAAACAGGCAAATACTTCTGCTCTTGACGAAGTAAAAATCAAAACTACAAAGCAGGCTCCTAAAACTACTCCTGCGGTTCCGAGTGTACCTCAGGCTCCGACTAAATAATGAAATATCTGTTTTTATTTTTTCTACCGCTTTGGCTTTTTGCCGAAGCGCATCTGTTCGTTTTGCACAGAATAGACGATAACCGCCATCCTTATACTAACACATCGTCGCAGGAATTAATTAAATATTTTAAATACATACACTCCCACGGATATAAAGCGGTCAAACTCTCAACACTTATAAAAATGAAAGAAAAACACGAAAATATAGATAAAATCGTTGTTTTTACCATTGACGACTCTTATAAAAGTTTTTATCAAAACGGACTTCCGCTGTTTATTAAATACCATATTCCTTTTACACTTTTTGTTTACGGCAAAGCAACCACCGAACACTGGGGCGACTTTATGAGCTGGAAAGAAGTTAAAGAATGTGCGAAATACGGGGAACTCGGGGTTCACAGCTGGGCACACCCGCATTTGGCGATGCTTGACAATAAACAGATAATTGCAGACACCAATAAAGCGATAAACGCATTTAAAAAATACATCGGATACGTTCCCGACATGTACGCTTACCCGTATGGAGAATACAACGAAAGGGTTAAAAAAGTCATTAATTCTTTTTTCCCTGTTATAGCCAATCAAAACGTGGGTGCATTCGGTTTAACTTCACCTGTAAACGATATCGACAGAATTGCCCTTACCGGAAAAGTAAATATAGCGGACAAACTGAAACTGAAAATACTACACATTAAAAATCTAAAAATAGAAAGAAACAAAAACACAATTACTAAAATAAGCGGCTATACAGACAAACCTTACGTAAACATATATATAACAAAACTCGGATGGAAAGGTGTAAAAGTCAAAAAAGGATATTTTGAATATAAACCTAATTTCACACTAAAAAAATACAGAAACAGGGTTATCATAAGATATAATTATAAAATAGTTTCAAAATTAATCTTAAAGGAGGAATAATGGAAGAAGTATTCGAGTTTGCCAAAGAGCATATGGAAAAGAGTATAGAAGTGCTCAAAAAAGATTTAAACACTCTAAGAACAGGAAAAGTTTCAATTCACGTTCTTGACGGTGTAAAAGTGGAATATTACGGAGCGCCGACTCCGCTTAATCAGGTGGCTAACGTAAACGCCGTAGACGCTACTACCATCGTAGTCAGTCCATGGGACAAATCAATTATCAACGATATCGAAAGAGCTATCCAGGAAGCAAACGTCGGTGCAAATCCGAATAATGACGGTGATGTAATTAAGCTTTATTTCCCTCCAATGACTGAAGAAGAGAGAAAAAAACAGGCTAAAAAAGCTAAAGAATTTGCAGAAAAAGCAAAAATAGCAATCAGAAACATCAGACGGGAAGCAAACGACGATATTAAAAAAATGTTTAAAGATAAAGAAATAACAGAAGACGATCAAAAAAGAGGACTTGACAAAGTTCAGGAAATTACGGATTCATATGTTGAAAAAGTTGACGAAATAGTTAACAAAAAAATCGATGACGTTATGAAAGTTTAATAAAGAGCTAAAATGAACGTAAGAGAAATATATGAAAACCAGGGAGCCCTTTTAAAAGGCCATTTTTTACTCAGCAGCGGTAAACACAGCGAATATTATCTTCAAAGCGCAAGAGTGCTTGAACATCCGGAAATTGCCCAAAAACTTGCGGATGAACTTGCAAAACAGATAAAAGAGGCTGGAATAGAAGTAGACACCGTATGTTCTCCGGCAATCGGAGGGCTTCTTGCCGGATACGAGCTTGCACGGGCTCTTGGAGTCAGATTTATCTTTACCGAAAGAGTTAAGGGGTTAATGACTTTAAGAAGAGGATTTGAAGTAAGCAAAGGCGAAAAAATTTTAATCTGTGAAGACATCATTACAACCGGCGGAAGCGCAATGGAAGCCGCAAGGGAAGTCGAAGCAAGAGGCGCTGAAGTAGTTGCGTTCGCAGCTATAGCAAACAGAGGCGTATGTAAAAGAGTTAACGGCAAAAGTGAAAGAAAACCGGAATGCAAACTTCCTGCCGATAAACCGTTTTTTGCGTTAGACGATTTCGATTTTGAAGTTTACGATCCTCAAAACTGTCCTATGTGCAAAGCCGGAAGCACACCTGTTAAACCCGGCAGCAGAGGGAATTAATGTCCTGCCCTCTGTGTAATCCGTCAAATGAAAACATTATTTTTCAAAATGATTTTTTAAGAGTTGTTTTAGTTGACGAAATTCCCGGATATATAAGAATAATCACACAAAAACATATTAAAGAATTCAGCGATTTAAATGACGAAGAAACCGCGAAAATTATGCTTTTGCTTAAACAAATTGAAAAAGTAATGATTAAAACTTTAAATCCTGACAAAATTAATATTGCAATGCTCGGCAACATGGTTCCTCACCTGCATATTCACATTATTCCGAGATTTATAAACGATCCATGGTGGCCCGGAGCGACTTTCTGTCCTAAAATCAGGAATTTTAATTATCCTGTAACCGAAGAGCAGATTAAAAATTTAACAACAGCGGTAAAAGAGCTAAATGGTAAATAAAACATTTATCGCTCTTAGCCTGTTTTATTTTCTTTTTTTTACGCTTATAGGGGATTATGTTATTTTTATGCCCAAATTTTTTAAACAGATAGGTTTCAGCGCGGCTGAAATAGGTATAATATTTTCAATGCTTCCGATAGCCAGATTTATTACTCCTTTTATTTATCTTAAAAAACCTTTAACAAAACTTGATTATATTTCAGCGCTGATTGTTTCTACATTTGCGTCATTTCTGCTTTTAACTCATAATTTTTATCTGATATTGGCCGCATTTTTTCTAATTGGAGTCAGTTTCAGTGTTGTATTCCCGTATATTGAAGCGATTGCAATAGAAAAGCTCAAAGAAAAATACGGAAAAACAAGGGTATACGGCAGTATAGGTTTTATGCTTTTTGGAATAGTGTTCTCTTATATAAACGGCAATCTTGTCTGGCTTTTCATTATTCTTATGATTTTAACTAATATTACGGCTTTATACTTTTTAAGAGATACGGAAATAAAAAAATCTTCCTCTTCTATTAATCTTCTTAAAGAATGGAAATTTTGGCTGGCTGTTATATTTTTACAGATAAGTTTCGGAGGATTTTACAATTTCTTCACTATTTACAATCTAAACCACGGTATACCTAAAGAATACATCGGATGGCTATGGGCTATAGGCGTAACGGCCGAAATAGCCATTTTTATATTTCAGCACAGGTTTATTAAAAATTTCAAACCGTCGTTTCTTCTTAAAATTTCTATTTTGCTTACTTCATTCAGATGGTTTATACTTTATCTGTTTCCCGGAAATCTGATAATGGTAGCTCTTTCTCAGCTTATACATGCGTTTTCGTTTGCTATTTTTCATACTTCCGCACTTTTATATATTTCAAAACATTATACAAACAAAACCCTCGCCCAGCAGTTTTATGCAGGTATTGCTTACGGTATGTCCGCTTTTCTTGGAAGTATTCTTTCAGGTGTTTTATATGGAGAAAATCTGTTTTTATATGAAAGCATAATAGCGTTTTTCGGATTTTTGATTATGTTATAATACATTAATACAAAATTAAAGGAGCATTTTGCTACCGAAAAAAGTGCACGACAGAAAAACTAAACTATCTTTTGAAAATACCGTAATATCCGGGCCTAAGGCAGTCGGAAAGACGTTTTTAGTATTCAATTTTTTAGAAAGTTTCAACGGAAAATACAAATATGTAGATTTTAAAGATTACAGGGAAAAAAACCTGGATTTTGACGGATACGATTTAATTATATATGATAATTTTGATTTTTCGGCTGAAATTCCTCCGGTGACGACTTTCATAATCTCCGATAAACCTTTAAAAATTGAAAACTTTAAACAGATAAATTTAAAAGCTCTAGATTTTGAAGAGTTTTTTTCATTTGACAATTCACAAAGCATAACACACAGCTTTGACAAGTTTTTAAAAACGGGCAATTTCCCCAGAAGCCTGTTTTTAGATGATTATTTCAAAGAGGAATATTTAAAAGAACAGTTTGAGCTGATGCCTTTTAATAAAGAAATACTGAAATTCTATTTTGCCCATATAGGTGAAAAATTTACGCTTTATCAAATATATCAGATTTTAAAAAAACGTATCAAAATCAGCAAAGACAGTTTTTACAAAACGACAAACGAACTCATAGAAAAAAAAGTAATATACGAGGTAAATAAATTTAATTCACCTAAATCGCCTAAAAAATTTTATTCATACAATTTTGCATTTAAAAATATTCTCACAACCAGAAAAAATATTCTTTTAACTTTTGAAAATATCGTATTTTTAGAATTAAACGAAGAAGAGATATATTATAAAGACACTCTCAGTTTTTATCTTCCTCAAAAAGAACTTGGAATTATGGTTATGCCGTTTGCAAATGAAGAGGTTTTGGAAGAAAAACTGAAAAAAGTAAAAGACGTAAAAAAAGTTCAGGTTATCACTATATCAAACGAATTTGAAATAGAAAACAAAAATTTTGAAGTGGAGGTAATACCGTTTTGGCAATGGAGATTTGCGGAATAGACGAAGCGGGAAGAGGGCCTATTGCGGGACCTCTTGTCGTAGCGGGATGCATTTTTAAAATTGAGAATGGAGAATTGAAAATTGAGAATTATTTAGAAATGTTAAACGACTCGAAAAAACTCATCGCAAAAAAAAGGGAGGAGCTTTTTGAGATTATTAAAGAAACGTGTGAATATCATATAG
Organism: Nautilia abyssi; assembly: GCF_055388085.1. Taxonomy (NCBI): domain Bacteria; kingdom Pseudomonadati; phylum Campylobacterota; class Epsilonproteobacteria; order Nautiliales; family Nautiliaceae; genus Nautilia; species Nautilia abyssi. The sequence goes on from NZ_AP042376.1 coordinate 1,439,835, forward strand.
TTTTTGTTGATAACGTAACTATTGATAAAAAAGGGCTTTCTTTTGCAATTAAATCGGCTTTATCCGAAATAAAAGAAACACTGAAAGCTTCGAAATACCTGTTTGACGGAAATTCCAATTTCGGAGTAAGCGGTATTGAAACAATAATCAAAGGCGATTCCAAAATCAAACAGATAAGCGCTGCGAGCATATTGGCCAAAGTCAGCCGGGATAAATATATGCTTGAAATTGCCGATAAATATCCTATGTACAATTTTAAAAAACACAAAGGTTATATTACGCAGGAACATATCGAAGAAATTAAAAAGAACGGTTTTAGCGATATTCACAGAAAAAGCTACAGATTAAAAGCGCTTGAGCCTACACTTTTTTAAGGAGATTTATTGAAAAGACTTATTTCACTGGCACTTGCCTTAAATTTATACGGAGCGTTTCCCGACTGGTACTATAAAGTCAAAGGAACTACGCAGCAAAAACAGGCTTTTGTCGAAATTATGCTGCCTCTTATTCAGGCGGAAAACAAAAAATTAGAACATTTAAGAAAGCACATAATGGATATTTTCAACGATCCTTTTTATCTTATAAATCCTAAAAAAGTAGCATTTTTGGCGAAAATCGCAAAAATATACAAAATTAAAAACATAACCGATAAAAAAGAATTCTTAAAAAAAATCAACACCATTCCTCCTTCTTTGGCTCTCGCACAGGCGGCAATAGAAAGCGGCTGGGGCAAAAGCCGTTTCGTAAGAGAGGCCAATAATATTTTCGGTCACTGGGAATATTCAAACAAAGGTCTTGCTCCAAAAAGCAAATACGACGATATAAAGATCGATTATTCGCTAAAGATATTCCCTTCACTTGAAGCTTCAATAGCCGCATATATGAAAAACTTAAACCGTAACCCTGCATATAAATCATTCAGAGATTTAAGAGAAAAATACACTGAAGAAAACAAAACGTTTACAGGACTCGCCGCTGCAAACACTATGATTAACTATTCTCAAAAAAAAGAAGAATATGTAAAACTTCTCAAACAGATGATAAAAAACAATAAATGGAGCAAATACGACAAATAATCACTTATATGTCACTATTTTAATATACAATTAATCTAAAAAAGGAGAAAAAATGAGCGGATTCGTTACACTGGCCATAGCATGGGGGATTAAAATTCTCGGTGCCGTTGCCATATACATTATCGGTAAATGGATAGCACAAGTATTGACAAAACTGTTTAGAAAAATGCTTGAGCGTTCTAATACCGACATTACACTGGTTAAGTTTTTAGGAGATTTGGTTTATTTCGGTTTAATCGTACTGGTAATTATTGCAGCCCTTGGAACTTTAGGGGTTAACACCACTTCATTTGCGGCAATTATAGGTGCTGCAGGTTTGGCTGTAGGTTTGGCTCTTCAGGGAAATATTGCCAATTTCGGTGCGGGAGTTGTGATTTTATTCTTAAGACCTTTTAAAGTCGGAGATTTTGTAGAAGCCGGAGGAGCTGTAGGTGTTGTCGATACAATAGGTATTTTTAACACTACCTTCAAAACAGGTGACAACAGAGTAATTATCGTACCTAACTCAAACATAATAGGCGGAAATATTACAAACTATTCAAGAGAAGCTGTAAGAAGAATAGATCTTGTTATAGGTGTAGGTTACGAAGACGATCTTAAACTAGTAAAAAGCACTCTGGAAGAAATTTTAAACAGCCACCCAAAAGTTCTAAAAGATCCGGCTCCTGCTGTAGCACTTGCGGAACTTGCTGACAGCAGTGTAAACTTTAACGTAAGACCTTGGGTTAAAAGCGAAGATTACTGGGGTGTAAGAAGCGAACTTCTTGAAACAATCAAAACAACATTTGACGAAAAAGGAATTAATATCCCTTATCCTCAAATGGACGTTCATGTAGACAACAAAGCGGCTTAATTTCCGCTTTGTTTTACAAATTCCTCAATATTTTTATAAATTCCATCCATCAGTTTATTTCTTGCTTCAATACTCGTCCAGGCAACATGAGGCGTTAAAAGCAGTTTATCCTTAACCTCTAAAAGCGGGCTGTCTGCATTTAAAGGCTCTTTTTCAAAAACATCAAGTCCTGCCAATATATTTTTTTGTTTCAATATTTCAGCCAAATCTTTTTCGTTAATAATACCTCCTCTTCCGAGATTAACAATAACGCAGCCGGGTTTTATTAAAGACAGCTTTTCATAGTTTAAAAGATTTTTAGTATTATCGTTTAAAGGAGCGTGAATAGAAATTATATCACTGGAAGATAAAAGCTCTGTTAAATCAACCCTCTTATATCTGCTGTTTCTGTTTTTTCCGCTTGTTGAATAATATACAACATCCGCACCGAAACTTTCGGCAATTTCAGCCACTCCTCTTCCTATTTCTCCAAGTCCTATGATTCCCCATCTTTTTCCTGAGATTTCAAACCAGTTCTGTATATGTGTGAAAATTTCACTGTTCGGATATTCTTCCTTAGTATACTTATCAAAATAGCATATTTTATTTAAAAGCCCCAAAACCAGTGCAAATGTATGCTGTATTACTGCTTTGGTGGAATACCCGGCAACGTTTTTTACAATAATTCCTTTTTTGGATGCATATTCCAAATCAACATTATTCATACCGGTTGCCGCTATCTGAATAAATTTTATATCAGAATTATCCATAATATATCTGTCAATTACTACTTTATTGCTCACCACTATATCGGCGTCTTTTACTCTTACGAGTGTTTCGTCCGGATTAGTTGTCTGATAAATTTCAATTTCTCCCAAATTTTTAAATCTTTCAAAATCCACATCTCCCAATGTTAATGCATCTAAAAAAACTATTTTCATTAATATCCTTTAATTTTTGAATAATTATATCAAACATCTATTTGTGTCTGTCACTGTTTAAAACATCAAATCAGCCCTTTTTTCCGACTTTTTTATAATTTATATTTTTATATCCGTTAAAAAACATTGTGTTATAATTACTCAAAAAAGGGCATGAATGAGAATTTTCTTACTGCTGCTAATCGCCATTTTACTTAACGCAAAAACAATGATAGCCAGTTATTATGCAAAATACGGCATATTCGGAACAATAGCGGAAGCTAATGCCATTTATGAAGTAAATTCGACTGATTACAAAATTTATACACAAAGCAAAGCGCTGGGTCTTGCCGCAGCTTTGTCAAAACACATGGTTCAGACATATTCAAGTATAGGAAAGGTTATTAACGGAAGGCTGGTTCCTACAGCATATATTTCAACAAGAAAAAAGGGGGACGATTTTTATAAGAGAGTATATCTTTTTGACCACACCGATAAAAAAATAATAAGATTAAAATATAAAAACGGAAAACTGGAAGCAAATGAAACCATGCCTTATTATACACCCGATGACGTACTCAGTCTTTATTTTAATCTTCCGTATTATTTCAAAAAAGAAGGTAAAAAAAACTTATATACTTTTTATGCATTAGGAGGAAGAAAAAGTGACGGAAGGGTTGATGTGACTTTTCCGAAAGGCAAAGAACTGGAAAAAGTAAAAGATACTTTTGACGACGTTAAAGGGGTATATATCAAAGCCAACCTTTACAACAAAGTATTTGCCGGAGACAAAGGAATCCTATATCTGGTAATAGATCCTAAAAACTGGGTAACAATTAAAGGAATGGTTAAAAACGTTCTTAAAATAGGGGATTTAAAAGGAGGGATTAAAAATTTTAAACTAATCCCTTAGTTTCAAGGTATTTTGTATCGTAGTTATTATTTATGAAATCTTCATTTTCAAGCATTTTAAGATGGAACGGTATAGATGTTTTTATTCCGCTTACCTGAAACTCTTTTAAAGCTTCTTTCATAACCGTAATGGCTTCATTTCTGTCTCTTCCCCACGTAATTACCTTGGCAATCAAACTGTCGTAATATTGAGGAATAACATATCCAGCATATACATGAGTATCAACCCTGACGTCTTTACCGCCCGGAACGTAAAGCTTTTGTATTTTTCCTGGACTCGGAATAAATTTTTCAGGATCTTCTGCAAGAATTCTGCATTCTATGGCATGGCCTTTAACCTGAACTTCCTCCTGAGAAGGTATTTTCTCACCCTCTTCAACTCTCAGCATCCATTCAACCAGATCAAGTCCCGTTACCATTTCGCTTACAGGGTGTTCTACCTGAAGTCTTGTGTTCATTTCCATAAAATAAAAGTTAAGGTTTTTATCAACTAAAAATTCTATCGTCCCTGCACTGTAATACCCTATTGCTTTTGCCGCTTTTACAGCCGTTTCGTGAAGTTTTTTTCTTGTTTGCTCATCAAGAATATTCGCAGGGGACTCTTCTATGAGTTTTTGATGTCTTCTTTGAAGAGAACAGTCTCTCTCACCCAGATGAATTACGTTTCCGTGTTTGTCCCCTAAAATCTGAACTTCAACATGGCGAGGTTTTTCAATATATTTTTCCATATAAATAGTCGGATCTCCGAATGCGCTTTCTGCTTCGCTGCTTGCTGCAAGAAATGCGTTTTCGATATAGCTTTCGTCTTCAACTACTCTCATACCTCTTCCGCCGCCTCCGCTAGCTGCTTTAAGAATTACCGGATATCCGATTTCTTTTGCCACTTTTTTAGCTTCTTCAACAGAACTGATAGCACCTTCGCTTCCCGGAATTACAGGAACACCGGCTTTTTTCATAACTTCTTTTGCTTTGGATTTGTCGGCCATTGTTTCCATTACTTCCAAAGAAGGTCCGATAAATGCTATATTATGAGCCTTACACACCTCAACAAACGTCTGGTTCTCACTTAAAAACCCGTATCCCGGGAAAATAGCGTCGCATTCAGTCATTTCTGCAGCTGTTATTATTGCCGGAATATTAAGATAACTCTCATTGCTTCTTTCCGGTCCTACACATACGGCACCGTCGGCAAATTTCAAATAAATAGCTTCTTTATCGGCTTTTGAATAAACACAAACAGCTTCTTTGTCAAGTTTATGAATCGCCCTAATAGCCCTAAGAGCGATTTCTCCTCTGTTTGCAATTAAAATTCTTTTCATTTATACCCTTTTTACCCTGAAAAGAGGTGTGTCGAATTCAACAGGCTGTCCGTCTTCAACTAAAATTTCGAGTATTTCACAGTCAAACTCCGCTTCAAGCTCGTTCATAATTTTCATAGCCTCTATAATACATAAAGTCTGGCCTTTTTTTACTTTGTCTCCCACTTTTACGTAAGGAGGAGAATCAGGACTAGGAGCCTGATAAAATGTACCAACCATAGGAGAAGTTATAAGTTCTCCTTCTATTTCAGCTTTTGCTTCCGCAGTACTTTCTGCCAAAACCTGAGTTTCCTGAGGAGCTGCACTGCTCTGCTGCACAGGAGCCGCCTGTACAACCGGAGCCTGAACCGCTGTAGCCGATTTATCCAGATAAATTCTGAACTCTTCGTTTTCATACTCTAAAACGTTTGCCGTTGATTTATCAAATGCTTCAAGAAGCTTTTTAATTTCTCTTAAATCCATTTATACTCCTTATTTCTTAAGTTTGTCTAGACATTCGTTTACAGCAAAATCAATCAGTTTTTTTGCTTTTTGTTTATCCTGAAGAGCAGTAATAAACTCCTTTAACGAATATTTATTTTCTATAGCGTTTAACGTACATATGCAGTAACCTTCCATATTGCTATGCGTACCTATACATCCTTTTAAATAATTATATTCTGCAATCATAGGATATCTCGCTGCAAAAAGCGCCCCTGCTAAACCTAATAAAACTAGTAGCTTTTTCATCTATTCTCCTTTAATATTTTAAAATAATAACATAAATTTGATACAATTTTAAATACACGAAATATTTATAAATCGGTGATATAACAACAATTTAATGCAAAAAAAGGACGGTAATGGGTGTTAAATCCGATAAGTGGATTAGAAAAATGGCAAAAAATTTTTCAATGATTTCCCCGTTTGAAGAAAAACAGGTAAGAAAAGGAATTATAAGCTACGGAGTCAGCTCTTACGGATACGATATAAGAGTCAGCGACGAATTTATGGTTTTTACAAATATAAACTCAACAGTTGTGGATCCCAAAAATTTTGATGAAAGAAACGTTGTAAATATTAAAGGAGACTGTATTATTCCTCCAAACTCTTTTGCTTTATGCAGAAGCGTTGAATATTTTCAAATGCCGCGCGACGTACTTGCAATATGCGTAGGAAAAAGCACTTACGCCAGATGCGGAATTATCGTAAATGTTACACCCATAGAACCGGAATGGGAAGGTCATATTACTATAGAAATCAGCAACACCACTCCCCTTCCCGCTAAAATATATGCAAACGAAGGTATAGCCCAGCTGATCTTTTTAGGTGCGGATGACGGTATATGCGAAACAAGCTATGCGGATAAAAGCGGAAAATATCACGGCCAGCAGGGAATAACGCTGCCAAAGGTGGATAAATAATGAAACTGTGTATAGCTTTGGACAATCCGACAAAAGAAGAAAATCTCAAGCTCGCAAAAGAACTTAAAGAATACGCAAACGATTTATGGCTAAAAATAGGATTTAGAAGTTACATAAGAGACGGAAATGAATTTATAAAAGAATTAAAGTTATTGGGTTATAATCTGTTTTTGGATCTGAAACTTTATGATATTCCGAACACTATGGCCGATGCCGCGGAAGAAATAGCCAAACTCGGCGTTGATATGTTTAATGTTCACGCGAGTGCCGGAAGCACTGCTTTAAAAACCGTTATGAAAAGACTTGAAAAGTATGAAAAAAGACCTCTTGTATTAGCCGTAACGGCTCTTACAAGCTTCAGCAATGAAGAGTTTGAGAAAATTTACGGTGATAGTATTGAAAACAAAGCAAAAGCATTCGCTAAGATCTCTTTCGAAGCGGGGCTTGACGGAGTAGTATGCTCCGCATTTGAAAGCGGTATGATAAAAAACATAACAAACGAACATTTTATAACCCTGACTCCTGGAATCAGACCTTTCGGAGAAGATGCGGGAGACCAGGCGAGAGTTGCGGATATAACTCTGGCAAAAAAAGAAAAAGTTGATTTTATAGTAGTCGGAAGACCTATATACAAAGACGCAAACCCAAAAGAAAAAGTAGAAAAAATATTAAATAAAATCAAGGAGATTTAATGAAAAAAATCATTTTAAGTTTAGGAATTATCGCAAGTCTGTTTGCAAGCGACAAACTGCTGTCACAAAAAAAATTAAACGAAGTGTTAAAATCAAGTCTTATATATCCGAAACTTTCTAAAGACATTAAAAAAGGCATCGTAAAAGTAAGAGGAGTGGAAAAAGACGGGTTTTATATAATCAATATCAAAACTCCTAGAGGAGTCGGAAATATATACATAACAAAAGATAAAAAATACACTATTATCGGAAATATATTAAACAACAAAAACGGACAGCCTCTCACAGGCAACTTTCCTGTAAATAAAAAAATAGTTGAAAAAGGCGTGTTATTTACATTCGGAAACGGGAAAAAAGAGATATATCTTGTAACAGACCCTCAATGTCCTTTCTGCAGAATGATGGAAAAAGAGAAAAAAGGTTTCCTTAATAAAAACTATAAAGTTCACGTAATACTGTTCCCTCTTCCTTTCCACAAATATGCAAAAGCTATGAGCTATTATATTTTAGCAGCTAAAACGGATCAGGAAAAAGCAAAAAGACTTCAGGAAATACTCGGCGGAAGCAACGAATGGAAAAACTTCCATCCAACAAAAGCGCAAAAAGCAAAATTTGATAAAATGTTAGAAAATTCTAAAAAAGCGGTTGAAGAATTAGGAGCAAGAGGAACACCTACCGTTTACGACAAAAACTTCAACAAAATAAACTGGACTACACTGGGAGCAAAAAAATGAGTTTCATCGATGCAACTTTATGCGCAAGTTTAAAAATCATAAGAGCTCTTCATGAAGAAGAAAACCTTTTTGAAGAAAAAGGTGTCGGCTTCGGCGGAGACAGAAGTTTAAACATCGACCTTATCGCCGAAAAGATTTTTATCAAAGCTCTTAGCGACTACGGAAACATTTTAAGTGAAGAAACTGGTTTTATAGACAACGGCAAAGAGAAAAAGATTATTATCGACCCGATTGACGGAAGCTACAACGTTTCAAACCATATTCCTTATTTCGGATGCAGCGTTTACCTTGAAAACGAAGCGGCAATCGTAGTAAACCTGAGCAACGGTGATTATTTTGTTAAAGACAAAAACGGAAAAAGATTCGACAATTTATTCAGAAAACCGTTCGCGGCAAATTACAGACATGATGTAATTATTTTTGAAAAAGCTTATAAAAATCCTGACATAGTGCAAAAATTAAGCAGTCATGGTCTTAAATTCAGAGCTCCGGGAGCCCTCAGCCTGTCACTTTGTTATGGCGAGTCTTCAAAAGCGGTTATTTACAAAGGCGAAATAAGAGAATTCGATATTGCGGCGGCTAAATTTTACAACAGCGAATGTCACTGGCATTTTGAAGACGATTTAATTTTAATGAGTCCTAAAAAAGAAGAATTAGAGGAAGTTTTAAGTATAATAAAGGAATAAAAATGGGATTTAGCAACTTTTTAAAAAAATTTAAAAAACCTCAGCCTACAAAACAAGAGCAGAGCACATGGATTAAATGCCCGGCGTGCGGTGCCATCAGTTTTTATAAAGAGGTTCAAAAGGAATTCAACACATGCCCTAAATGTGAGTACCATTTCAGGATGAGCGCTGAAGACAGAATTAAACTGCTCGCCGATGAAGGCACCTTTACGGAATATGACAAAAATTTAGAACCGAACGATCCTCTAAATTTCGTAGACAAAAAAAGCTATAAAAAAAGAGTAGAAGAAAATTTTAAAAAAACGGGAAGAAAATCTTCAGTAATAAGCGGAGAATGTAAAATCAACGGAATTCCGACACAGTTAGTGGTATTCGACTTTGCTTTTATGGGAGGAAGTCTCGGAAGCGTTGAAGGCGAAAAAATAGTAAGAGCCGTTAACAGGGCTATTGAAAAAAATCAGGGCGTAGTAATAGTTTCAACTTCAGGCGGAGCCAGAATGCAGGAAAGCACATTCAGTCTTATGCAGATGGCAAAAACTTCAGCAGCGCTTGCAAGTCTTGCTGAACACAACCTGCCTTATATTTCGGTTCTTACCGATCCTACTTTCGGAGGAGTAAGTGCGTCTTTTGCATTTTTAGGTGATTTTATTATTGCCGAACCGGGTGCGATTATCGGCTTTGCAGGTCCTAGAGTTATTAAACAGACAATAGGCGAAGATCTTCCAAAAGGTTTCCAAAGAGCCGAATTCCTTCTGGAACACGGTCTTATAGATATGGTAATCAAAAGAAATGAATTAAAAGACACTATAGCCAACTTATTAAAATATACACTAAAACAGGCAAGCTGATTCCTCTTTTTTTCCTCTTCACAATTTATCTGCTTCACAACTTTACAACTTTTTAATATAATTCACCCAAAAAGGCGGCACGTGGCTATATATGCTCTTTTAGACTGGGATACACTGCAAAAATACAATATATCAATCAAAGACTTCTGTAAAACGGCAAAAGGGCTTAAGGCCAAAATACTTCAATACAGGGACAAAAACTCCACACTCGAAGAAAAATACAGCCGTTTAATGGAAATAAAAAAATATTGGAAAAAAACGTTAATAATAAATGACACAATAGAACTGCTGCCTTACTGCGACGGAATACACATAGGACAGGAAGACCTTGATACGCTTTGTCAAAAGTTTAATTTAAGCAGATATGATGTAATTGATATGTTAAAAAACAGTAAAAAGATAGTCGGTCTCTCAACCCACAACAAAGAAGAAATCCTCGAAGCTAACAGACTTCCTTTAAGCTATATAGGTCTCGGGGCATACCGTCCTACGTCAACAAAAAAAACAGACAATATATTAAAAGAAAAAGTTATGGATTTAATAAAAATTTCACATTTTCCTGTTGCGGTTATCGGTGGAGTTAAAATTTATGATAAAATTCCGTCAAAATTTAAAGTTATAGGAAGTGATATATGCAGATTAACGTTTTCTCGATTGAGAAAAAAGAAGACTTTCAAAATGAAATAAAAGACTTTATAAAAAAATCCAAACAGTTCGCACAAGTTAACAATCACACCCTATATTCTAAAAATCTATCAAAATCAAACAACCCCAAAGAAGAGTACTCCAAAATATTTGCAAAATATGTTAACGACGGTTTTAACGTCATACTTACTCCTGAAGGAAAACTGATGGACAGTTATGAATTTGCAGATATTTTCGAGCACTCTAAAATTAATTTTTTTATAGCCGGTGCTTGGGGGTTTGATGATAGTTTTAAAAAAAACGGACTCAATATTTCTCTCAGTCCGCTTACAATGAGCCATAAAGTTGCAAAATTAGTATTGTTTGAACAGATATATAGAGCTCTAAGCATTAAAAACAATCATCCGTATCACAAATAAAACAAGGAGAAGGAATGAATATGAAAAAGTACCATCTGTACAAGGAAATGCTGCTAATGAGAAAAGCGGAACTTGAAAAAATATTATATTCTTTAACAAACGACATTAAAGATATTAATAAATGCGAAATTAACGACGAAGCCGATTATGCGGCTGCAAGTATGGACAGCGGAAGAGATTATCAGATATATATTAATCAGAAAAAAGAACTGGAAGAGATTAATGAAGCTTTGAAAAAAATTGATGAGGGAACTTACGGAATCTGTGAAATGTGTGAAGATCCGATTCAGGAAGCAAGGCTTAAAATAAAACCTTACGCAAAATATTGTATAATATGTAGAGAAATCATCGAAAAAGAAGGAAAATAACAAAAAATGAAAAAATATACCCTTTTTAGCATTATATTAATAGCTCTTATTACACTTTTTGTGTATATTGAAGAAAACAGCGCCACGACGTTCAGTATGCTTGGACTCAATATCACTCTTCCGAATGCCGTATGGACTGCTATATTTTTAGGTATATTTTTTATTTTTTCTATAATATTTTTCGGCGTACTGAATATAAAAGAATACTTTTACAAAAAAAATATAAAAAAAGACATAGAAACTTTAATTGCAAATATTAAAAACAGAATTCTTTATAAAGACCCTGTAAATAAAGAAGTAAAAATTTTAAAACACTGCAATAATTTCGTTAACAACATCGAAGGTTTGAACATTATTCCGAAAAAATGTGAAAAATTCGAATTTTTAGAAGATATAGAAAAGCTTAAAAACGGAGAAGTTATAGAAATAAGCAAATACAGACTTAATGAAAACAACCCTTGGTTCATTTTAAATATTAAAAACAGACTTTCGAAAGATGAAAATTTTGCAAAAGAAGTCTTAAAAAAATATAAAAACGAAGAGCTTAAAAAACTTGCTTTTAAAATTTACGCAAAATACGCAAGTATCAATGAAATATTAAAATATGACTACGAAATTGACTTAGAAATCATTAAAGCTCATCTTGACGATCCGGATGTAAAATTCCTGCTTCAAAAAGCAAAACTTATCCCGAAAGAAGAAATTGAAATTGCAAAAGCCATCCATCAGACAATGACACCGGATAAAGAATTTGAAATTCTTGAACCGTTAAAATGGGCAAGCGCTTATCTTGCTCTTAAATACGAACATATAGAAAAGGCAAAAGAAATTATCGAAGAAAACGATCTTAAATTTTTCGAATTTTTCTTAAAACTTCGTGAAGCCGGAATAAGGGCGGATATTGACGAATATATCGATTCTGAAATCTGAGCCTCCTTATTTTTTTTTAGCCCCTCTTGCGGGTTATACAGACCTTCCTTTCAGAAGCGTTGTTAAAAAATTCGGATGCGATATGACGTTTAGTGAAATGACAAACGTTAACGCTATCGCATACGATAATGAAAAAACAAAAAAAATGATGGAAAAATCTCCTTTTGAAAATCCTTATTTTGTACAGATTGCCGCAAACAACATTGAAAACGCCGTTAAAGCTGTTGAAACTATAAATGAACTTGACTGGATTAACGGAATAGACATCAACCTGGGATGTCCTGTAAATAAAGCCAGACGAAGCGGTTTCGGCGGAGTGTTGCTCAAAGACGAAAACAGGGATTTTCTAAAAGAAGTGGTAAACGCTATAGTAAAAACATCCAAAAAACCGGTAAGCGCAAAAATGAGAATAGGTTTTGACAAAAGTGTTGTGGAAGATAGGGCTAAACTGCTTGAGGATTTGGGTATTGTGTTTTTGACGATACACGGAAGAACGGTCAAACAGATGTATAAAGGCGCCGCCGATTATGATGAAATAAAAAAAGGCGTAAACGCCGTAAATATCCCCGTAATCGCAAACGGAGATATTACCGATTATGAAAAGGCAAAATATGTACTTGAATACACGGGTGCCAGCGGTGTATCAATCGGAAGAGGAGCGGTAGGGAAACCCTGGATATTCCTAGAAATGAAACAGCAGGGCAACATAACTTCTGAGCAGAAAAAAGAAGTTATAATAGAGCATTTTAATCAAATGGTATACTGGTATGGTGAATACGGAGTGATTTTATTTAGAAAACACGCTCATGCATATTCTAAAGGCATTCCAAAAGCCAGTGAATTCAGAAGTAAAATGAATGAGGTAAAAGATCCCCAAACCGCGAGAAAACTTATTGAGGAATATTTTAATGTTTAACGGACTGATAAGGGAAACGGCAAAAATAAAAAATTTTAATAATAATAAATTAAGACTTTTAGCAAAATACAAACCTCAAATCGGCGACAGTATTGCAATAAACGGAGTATGTCTTACAGCCACTAAGGTATATCCGGACGGATTTGAAGTGGAACTTTCCCCCGAAACACAAAAAATAGTCCCTCTAGAAAATTATCAGGCAGGGAAAGAAGTACATATCGAACCGGCTCTTAGATTCGGAGACAGAATAGACGGACACCTGATCCAGGGACACGTAGACGCAATAGGGGAAATACTTGAAATCAAAAAAAACGCCAACTCATACGATGTAATAATAAAAACTGATCCCAAAATTATAAAATACATAGCTCCTAAAGGCTCAATAGCGATAGACGGAGTAAGTCTGACCGTAAATGATGTATTTAGCGACAGGTTCAGACTCACTATTATCCCGCATACATTCGAAAACACACTGTTTAAAACATATAAGCTGCATCAGAAAGTAAATATAGAAACGGATATGTTTGCAAGATACATATATCATATGCTGAAAAACTCACCTGAAGACATAAACGAAAAAATCCTTGCCTGGTGGTAGGAATAATAATTATTAAAGTTAGTTGAAGTTATTATTGAAGTTTTTAAAATTGTTTAAATTTTATTGCTATTGAAAAATCCCAATTACCCATATACCAATTACTAATACACTAATTAACCAACCTTAACAACTTAATAACCCTAAAAACCCTTCCTTATTTCAAATTCTTCAAAAACTGTTTCGCCTCGTCAAGATCCATAAGAGGCATTAATTCACCGTCTTTTACGTAATACCACTCTCTTTTGTCAATTTTCCTGCCTGTAGTAAGCCTTGTTTCTATTACATCGTTTTCAAATATCTCCACGTCCCAGTCTTCTTTGTAAGATTTTGCTTTTTTACACCACTCTTTTCCGTTTGAGGGTACAAATTCCCTATCAATTTCATCTCTTGCCAAAAAAAGCTTAGCTACGTAAGCCGGACCAAATTTAGGAATAAAACACCCTTCCGTTTTAAAATGAATCCATTTGCCCTCTCTTCTTTTGGCTAGTTCGGCTTTTGCTTTTTCTATAATGTCGTTTAATTCTTCATCAGTGTATTTTGAAAAATCCATACTTACTCTTTTTTAACGAATCATAATATAAGAAATAATTTTAAGCAAACTTTAAGAAATTTAATGTTTTTAATTCTTTTTTAACCCTATTGTTGTATACTGACATTGGGAAATTAACTTTTAAGGAGCGGAAATGAAGAAATTGATTATGGCGGTAAGTGTCAGTGTTGCACTAATGGCCGGAACTTTAAATTTAAAAGTAGATAATTCAAATCTACACAGGGTAAGCCCTAACCAAAACGGTTTAGTTATGTCTTATTCTTCAATTGTACAAAAAGTTGTACCGAGTGTTGTAAATATTTCAACTGAAAAAATGGTAAAAACAAAAATTCCTGAGCAGTTCAGGAGATTTTTTGAAGATCCGTTTTTCAGAAGATTTTTTGGTCCTTTCGGTCAGCTGCCGAAAGAAAAGGAACAAAAAGAATATGCACTCGGAAGCGGTGTAATCGTTACAAAAAACGGATATATCGTTACAAACAATCACGTTGTGGCAGGTGCTACGAAAATTATAGTAAAACTGCATGACGGAAGAAAATATACCGCAAAACTCATAGGAACCGATCCGAAAACGGATATTGCAATCATCAAAATTAATGCCAAAAATTTAAAACCTATCACTATTGCGGATTCAAGCAAAGTAAAAGTAGGTGATATGGTTCTTGCAATAGGAAATCCTTTCGGACTGGGCGAGAGCGTAACTCACGGAATAGTCAGTGCGCTAAACAGAACTTCAATAGGTCTGAACGACTATGAAAACTTTATCCAGACAGACGCGGCAATCAACCCTGGAAACAGCGGAGGTGCTCTGGTTGACCTTAAAGGAAGACTGATTGGTATCAACTCTGCTATTATAAGTAGAAGCGGCGGAAACAACGGTATAGGTTTTGCAATTCCGAGTAATATGATGAAATTCGTTATTACATCTCTTATCAAACACGGAAAAGTGGAAAGAGGATATCTGGGCGTAATGATCAGCAATATTGATTCAAGCAAAGCGAAACTTTACGGAATAGACCACGGTGTGCTAATCAATAAAGTAGAACCGAAAAGCGCAGCGGCGGCTGCAGGTCTTAAAGCGGGAGACATTATCGTAGCGGTTGACGGCAAAGAAGTTAAAAATGCCGGTGAGCTTAGAAACCAGATAGCGTTTAAAGGCCCTGATGCGAAAGTTCATATTAAAGTATACAGAAACGGAAAATACATTACTTTAACAGCTAAATTAAAAGCGCTGAAAACAAAAGTTGAAACAATTCAAAACATTAAACTGCTTGAAGGCGTAACGCTTAAAGAGCAAAAAGGCCACATTGTAATAGATAAGGTAGCACCTAATACATATCCGGCAATGGTAGGATTACAAAAAGGCGATATAATTCTAAAAGTAAAAACAGTTAAAACAGGCAAATGGGAAAAAGTAACATCTATTGACGAACTTAAAAAACTGTTAAAAGGTCTTGACAGAGGCGACACTTTACTTGAAATTAACAGAGACGGTTCAATATTTATCGTTCAAATGTAAGGAAATAAATGAAAATACTTTTAGCGCCCAGTGAAAGAAAAACATTAGGGGGAGGTTTTCCTCCTATATCAAAAAACAGTTTTATTTTCCCCGAAATTTACGAAAAAAGAAAAGAAGCCGTTAAAAAATATGATGAATTTTTAAAAACGACAGACGATATTAAAAATTTCGGAGATGATAAAACTTCCGTTTTTGAAAGACCTGTAAAAAAAGCAGTATTAAGATACAGCGGTGTGGCGTTTGATCATATGAAATACGAAGAACTCGATAAAAGTTCACAAAAGTGGATAGACGAAAACGTATATATTTTTTCAAATCTGTTCGGTGTAATCAGCGCCGGCGACTTAATTCCCCACTATACCCTAAAACAGGGAAGCAAACCCGGATTTGACATTTATTCATATTATAAAGAAGTGTTTTCGCCTGTTCTTGAAAAAATTAACGAAAGCGAGCCTTTTATAGATTTAAGGGCTAAGTTTTACGAAAAAATTTATAAACCAAAAAACGCAATTACGTTTAAATTCATTAAAAACGGCAAAGTGGTCAGCCATTTTGCAAAAGCTTACAGGGGAAAACTGAGTGCCGTTATCTCAAAACACCGACCCGAAACCATAGAAGATGTATTAAAAATACCGTTTGAAGACATTAAAATTATAGAAATACAGGAAAAAAAAGGAGTAAAAGAAATTGTGTGCGAGGTTTTTTAAATATCGTCAAAGCCTCCGAAATCATCTAAGCCTTCAAAATCGTCAAAACCTCCTTCAAAATCATTGTCCGCCACTTCATCTTCATAATTTTCAAAATATTCGCTGCTCATAACGTCTTCATCAAGTCCTGAAGAAACATTATCTATTTTTTCATCCAGTTCATCAAGTTTTGCATCTATTTCATCAAGCTTGGTATCTATTTCGCTTATATCGTTTTGCAATACTTCATTTATTTCATTATTGTCCATACCCAGACTCTGTCCCATTTCCACAGGCGAAACGTTATGATTAAAAAGAAGATTATAAAGTCCCATACCGGCCATTGCTCCCGCCATAGAACCTAAAAAACTACCTCCAAAACCGCTTGATAAACTGTTTGAAGCTGAATTCTGAACGGTTGTCTGAGGCTGAGGTTTTGCTTTGAAATCCTCGCTTGAGAACTTTTTTTCGTTATTTCCGTTTATTTCTTCAAGTTTTGCAACCCTTTTATCGAGTTCATCTACTTTTTGAACAAGTTTTTCAAGAACAAGACCCATTTTTTTAAGAGTGTTTTCAATGTTTTGAGTATCCATCTTTACTCCTTTTTTTTAATTATATCTTTATTTTTTGCTTTTTTGTATTTTTTCCAGAGGAGTTTGAACAACATAAAAAAATTCAGGGTTTAAATCATTATAAAACAGCTTCACTTTAGCTTCCTGATATAGTTTTTTTTCAATAACTTCGGTTACCACTCCTACTTTAGCTCCTTTATAAAAAACACCGTCAAGACCGCTTGTAATTACCAGATCCCCTACCTTTATCGGTTTAAATTTCGGAATATACTTAATGGTATTTATTTTCCCGTAAAAGATTCCGGGAATTTTGTCTTTTCCTATATATACGGTATAAGAAGTTTTTTCGTTAGAATTAAGAAGAGCCAGCGAATAATTAGAATAGTTTTTAACAACAATCCCTGCCGCCATATTGTTATATACCAATCCCCTCGGCGTTTTAAAAGGTTTGTCATAATTTATATATACTTCGGTAAAATCAGGAAGTTTGGCATAAGATATAACCTGAGTAAATACCAGGTTGGGAAAATTTATATATCTAAAATACTTTAAATCTTTACAAGTAGCATATCTTACGGCAAATTTTTGAATTTCATCTTTTAAAAATTTATTTTCTTCGAGAACTTTTTGCAGTGTATCTTTTTGATCTATATATTCTTCATATATCACTTTCCATGAAGTAATAAAGGAAGAAAAGGAGTTTTTAAGGGAATTAGCGCTTTCCAGCGTATATTTTTTAACAACCGGTATCTGAAAAAACAGAACCGTTAAAAGTGTGATTATTAATAATAGCCGCTTACTCATCAAGTGTTGCTAGTATCTCTATTTCATCTAATACTTTGCCTGTACCTTTAGCAACGGCCAAAAGAGGCTCTTCCGCAATATAAACAGGAAGAAGCACCAAATCGCTTAAATATTTATCAAGCCCTTTAAGCAGAGCGCCTCCGCCTGTTAAAACAATACCGTTTTCGACAATATCCCCCGCCAAATCCGCCGGTGTTTCTTCAAGCACCTGTTTTACAGCTTCTCCGATTTCTTTTACTGGTTCTTTAAGGGCTTCTCTTATATCTTCGCTTGTAACCGTGATAGTTTCAAGAAGACCGGAAATTCTGTTTTTACCCTGAACCTGCATTTTAAGCTCTTCTTCAAGTTTAACGGCGCTTCCTATTTCCATTTTAATCTCTTCGGCTACTCTTTCACCGATAATTAAATTGTATTTTTTATTGATATAATCCACTATGCTTCTGTCAAATTTATCACCTGCAACCCTGATCGATTTACTTACAACCAGACCTCCTAAAGAAATAACGCCGATTTCAGTAGTACCGCCACCGATATCGATTACCATACTTCCCTGAGGATCTTTTACGGGAAGCCCCGCACCGATTGCCGCAGCCATAGGTTCTTCAATTAAATATACCTCTCTGGCTCCTGCGCTCATAGCGGATTCTTTAACCGCTTTTCTTTCAACCTGAGTAAGTCCGTAAGGCACACATATTACTATTCTAGGCCTGATCAGACCCTTTCTGTTGTGCACTTTTTGAATAAAATATCTTATCATTTCTTCCGTTACGCTGAAATCCGCAATAACTCCGTTTTTCATAGGACGGATCGCAACAATGTTTTTAGGAGTTTTTCCTACCATTTCCTTTGCGGCTTTTCCGACTGCAAGAACCTTTTTTTTATGCTTGTCGTCTTTAATGGCAACTACGCTCGGTTCGTTAATTACGATTCCTTTACCTTTTACGCTTACCAGTGTATTGGCGGTACCTAAATCTATCGCCAAATCGTTACTGAAAAATCCCAAAATTTTATTTAGCATTTTCTTCCTTTTTTACCAAAATAGGCTCTGCTTTTTTTTCTATTACATCTTTTGTGATAATAATCTTATATCCTCTGTATTCCGGCAGATTGAACATAATATCCACCATCGCTTCTTCCAAAATAGCTCTAAGTCCTCTGGCTCCTGTTCCTCTTTTAATAGCTTTGTCCGCTATTGCCTCAAGGGCTTCTTTATCAAATTCAAGTTCTACATCATCAAGCGCAAATAAAGCCTGATACTGTTTTATAAGCGCATCTTTAGGCTCTGTCAGAACTCTTATCAGATCTTCTCTTCCGAGCTCTCTTAATGTAGCAATTACCGGAAGTCTGCCGATAAGTTCCGGAATCAGACCGTATTTAACAAGATCTTCCGGTTCTACAAGCGCAAAAATATCGTCTTTTGTCAGTTTTTCTTTTGTTTTACCCAAAAATCCGACAGTAGCGCCTTCAAGTCTTTTTTGAATAATCTCCTCAAGTCCGTCAAATGCGCCTCCGCATATAAACAGAATATTTGAAGTGTCTATCTGTATAAATTCCTGATTAGGATGTTTTCTTCCCCCCTGAGGCGGCACATTTACGATTGACCCTTCTATGATTTTAAGCAGTGCCTGCTGAACTCCCTCACCGCTAACGTCCCTTGTAATTGATCTGTTTTCGGAAAGTCTGCTTATTTTATCAATCTCATCGATAAACACAATACCTCTTTCGGCTTTTTTAACATCAAAATCCGCGGCCTGAATCAGTTTTAAAAGTACGTTTTCAACGTCTTCACCCACATATCCGGCTTCCGTTAAGGACGTGGCGTCAGCAATAGCTAGCGGAACGTCAAGAAGCTTTGCAAGCGTTCTTGCAATAAGCGTTTTACCGCTTCCGGTAGGTCCTATCATAAGAATATTCGATTTTTGAATTTCAACGTCGCTTTTTGCTCCGAAGAGTATTCTTTTGTAATGGTTATAAACCGCAACTGAAATAATTTTTTTGGCTCTTTCCTGTCCTATTACGTATTCGTCTAAATGAGCTTTTATAGCTTTAGGAGTAAGAAGCCTTATATCGGAGCTTTCTTCTTTTTTTTCTTTTTTATCAGTTGCCCCCATTATAATTTCATACGCCGTCAATACACAGTTTTTACATATAAACGCCGCATCGTCGGGAGCCGCTAATAGCGGATTGTCTTCCGTTTCAAGACTTCCGCAGAAACTACACTTTTCTGTCATATGGTATTCCCCTTTTTGAATTTAATACGAATTCGCATAAATGTTTTACATATTCGTTATCTGTGTTTTCAAGTATTTCTTTTGCTGTGTCTTTAAGCGGTTTTCCGCTTTCAAACAGCTCTTTATACGCTTTTTTAATAGCATCTATGTCGCTTCTGTTTTCAAATCTTCTTCTAAGTCCCGTAAGATTAAGACCTCTTAATTTCGCCCTGTTGCCCTCGGCAATGGTAAACGGAGGAATATCCTGCCCTACTGCGCTAGCACCGGCTATCATAGCATGGGCTCCGATTTTTACAAACTGATGAATAGGTGTCATTCCGCCTATTACCACATAATCCTCAAGTTCAACATGCCCCGCAAGGGTAGCCGCATTGGCCAATATACAGTTGTTTGCAATTATTACGTCGTGTGCTACGTGTACGTATCCCATAAGCAGATTGTTATCTCCTATTTTGGTTACGGCTCCTCCACCTTCCGTTCCGGGATTTATTAACGTAAATTCCCTGATTTTATTGTTGTTTCCTATAATAAGTTCCGTTTTTTCACCGTGATATTTCAAATCCTGAGGTTCGCTTCCGAGTACCGCATGAGAATAAATATGGTTATTATCGCCTATAGTCGTATATCCGGTAATTAACGTATAAGGATCAATAACGTTGTTATCGCCGATAACTACGTTTTCATCAATTATAACACCTTCGCCTATTTTACAGTTTTTACCTATTTTGCCTTTTATTATTGCTTTTTCGCTTACATTTTCCATAGTTTTTCCATTTATTTTTATTTGTCCATTATCATGGCTTTAAGTTCAGCTTCGCTTACAAGCTCTCCGTCAACATACGCTTCACCCTTAAGCTGCCATATTTTACCTCTGTGCTTGATAGTAGAAATTTTATATACGAGTTTATCCCCCGGAAGTACCGGTTTTCTGAACTTCGCTTTGTCAATGCTCATAAAATATACAACT
Organism: Nautilia abyssi; assembly: GCF_055388085.1. NCBI lineage: Bacteria > Pseudomonadati > Campylobacterota > Epsilonproteobacteria > Nautiliales > Nautiliaceae > Nautilia > Nautilia abyssi. Next base: position 1,460,459 of record NZ_AP042376.1, read on the forward strand.
TTATCGTTTAGTTCTTCTTTGCTCATTACTGTAAAAGGTAAAATAGCTCCTGTCTGCGCCATACCTTCAATGATTAACACGCCAGGATAAATAGGATGCCCCGGAAAATGACCCTGAAATACCTGATTTGTAATAGAAATATTCAAATACCCCTCAACATATTCGCCCTCTTTTACATCCGTAATTCTGTCAACTAACAAAAACGGATATCTGTGAGGTAACATTTCCTGGATCTGATTAATATCATAAACCATATTCTGCCTTTTTTATTAAAATTTTATCAAAATTTCTCTTACATCGGGGTATACTTTAGCCTCAATATCCACTTCATATTTATCTTTTATCTTATCCACAATAATAATCGGCGACAAAGAATATTCTGTATGCGTAATTTTTTCCCTAAAACGTATCTCTTCATCGATACTTGGAGGAGAAAGTAAAATTTCTTTAACATTGTGATATTTTTTATTTAAAATTTCATTAAATTTGGAAATTTCCGCGAAAATTATCTGCATTCTGTTGAAATAACCGATTCCGTTTTTTACAAACTCGATTTTACCCCTTGCAGGCCTTTGAAGATACGAATAAAACAGAATATAACTATCCTCGATTTCCCATTTTCCATCTCCACCCCAAATAGTCTTACGATTTTCCGGCAAGCCCGAATTTTCCGTTTTACACTTTTCACTTTTCACTTTACATTTTACACTGCCCTTAAGCAGTCTGTAATTTAGGAAATTTTCTTTGATTATTTTATATTTAATTCCATCATCTTCATACTCAAGCCTCTTTTTATAAATCTCAAGCCTCTCTTCTATGCTTGCGGGAAGAATCTGACCCGTTACGGGGCTTAGCAGTTCGTCTATAATTTCCTGATCCTGTTTTTGCTGCCAGATTCCGTATATGCACCCGCAGTAGTCCTGCCTGTACATCTGAGTCTCTTTCGCATACATCTGCTGTGCCTGGGTTCCTCCCTTTTTACGGTAATCGGGTGCGTAAAAGTCGATACCGTATTTTCTTTTTATCACTTTTCCTATCGAATTTAACTGCTCCTGGGATTTCATAGGCGACATCAGAAGCGAAGTGGTTATTTTATCATCGCCGTTTTTTAATGCGAACTCGGCGGTGACTTCCAATGAATGGTCAAAACATACAGAACACCTTACACCCTTTTCGGGTTCGTTTTCTTTGCCTTTTACGGCTTTAAGCCAGCTTTCGTAATCATATTCGCCCTCTACGTATTCTATTCCGAGTTTCCTGCATATTCTTTCGGTATCAAGTGAACGAAGTTTAAACTCGCTGTAAGGATGGATATTGGGGTCGTAAAAAAAACCTGTTATTTTTTCATCAGGAAAATCTTCTTTTAATCTTTTCAAAAAATATCCGGCATCGACACTGCAGCAGAGATGGGCAATCATAAAAAGCCTTTTTGGGAGATAATATAAAAAAAGGAGAGAGTTTTCAACCCTTAGCTGACGCTCGGGCATGAAAGTTCTACATAAATTCTAAACGTATCGCCTTCTTCGTTTACGAAAAATCTGTGTTTTTTACAGAAGTTTCCGTTCATGTAGTTTGCGATTTTTAAAGCTTCCATTTCAGCCTGTTCTTTTGATTCGAACGTTTTTGGGAACTCAAGATCGCTTTTTTTAATACATCCGCAGAGTTTTTCTACGTCTACTTTGTACATTGTTACTCCTTTGAGATAAATTTTGTCCGAAATATACCAAATTTTTTTGCAAAATCAAATTTTTTTGATATATTTAGCCAAAAAAAGGACAGTAATGACAAATACTCAAAAAGAGATGATGGCTCTTGTGGGCGCCTGCACCCAGGAAGCCGGCGATAAATTTCTGGTACCAAGCGTATTAAACGGTGAATTTAATAAAATTCTTACTAAAAAGTTTGAAATTTTTAATGAAGACACTCAGGAAAAATATGATCTTATTATTGACGAAAAACCGGGCGATTTGATTAAAATATACGAAAAACTTAATGATAAAGGTATATATATCACAACCGCCTCATCACTTGAAGACAGGGATCTTTTTGCAAATCTTAGCAAACTGTTTTATATTGTAATGCCGTATTATTTCATTGAAGACGACGGTTCAAGAAAAGCCCTCGTATTCGCAAGCAAAGAGATTCACCCTACAGCGGATCTTATCAGACACAGAAGCGATTTCGTTGAAAACACCCACTACTACCATACGGACATTCACCTTGCAAGTTTTGTGCTTCCTAAGTATATTTTTGAAAATATCAAAGACGTAATTAAATTATAAGTGAAAAGTGTAAAGTGAAAAACGAAAAATTTTCTAACGCAATAGTATTAACGGGAGGAATCGGGACGGGCAAAAGCACCGTCGCTTCTTTTTTAAAAATGTTCGGCTACAAAATAATAGACGCGGACGAGATAAGCAGACAGGTTTTCGAAGAACAGAAAGAAAAAATAGAAAAAATCTTCGGAACAATTGACAGAAAAGAATTAAGAAACATAGTATTCAACGACAAAGAAAAGCTAAAAACTCTCGAAAACATAATTTTACCGGAAGTAAGAAAAAGAGTAATAAATTTCGCCGAAAAATATGAAAAAGACGGCGTTAAGTATTTTGTAGACCTTCCGCTTTATTTTGAAAAACAAAACTACCCGGAATTTGATAAAGTCCTCGTAATCTACGCCCCGAAAGAACTGCAGGTAAAAAGGGTTATGCAAAGGGACGGCGTAAGCAAAGAAGAAGCGCTTTCAATTCTTAACAACCAGCTTGATATTGAGCTTAAAAAGCAAAAAGCCGACTTTGTAATTGACAACTCAAAAGATCTAAAACACCTTCAAAAAGAGATTGAAAAGTTTATAAAAAACCTATGAATAAATTGTTGTAATTACCAGATTTATTTTTTAAAGTTTTTGAAAAAATTATTTTAAGAAAACATCTGCAGCGTAATGGTCGAAATTTCTTTGAAATTTCGGGTAACCATAGCGAAGCCGTTTGAAAAAAATAATATTTTTCAAAAAACTTCATTCACTACTTTAAAAATATAAAAACTTCCCCATACTTTCATTTTCCGTTAATAAAGTGCTATAATATTTAAAAGGATTAAGATGGAAAAAATATTCGATCTTGACAGAAAAGCCGCTTCAATAATCGAAAATGCGGACAATGAAATAAAAAAACTTTTTGACGAATTCGAAAAAGAAAAAAAAGAACATCTTGATAAATTCAATAAAGAATTAAATTCTTACGAAGAAAATCTAAAAAACGAACTGAATATAAAACTTTCACAATACAAAAACTCCATTGAGAAATCTTTTAAAGAAAAACAGAAAAAACTTTCATCATTTTCGATTAATACGGATAAACTCTTTAATAAAATAAAAGAAGAACTATGCGCCCGGTAAAATACGCCTATGTAAACGCTCTTGTAAGAAGCCTCAAAAGCGGATTTGTAACCCCCGAGAAACTCCTTGCAGCTGAAAACAAAGCGGATTTATTCAATATTTTGCTCTCAACACCTTACGCGTCAGTCCTTACGGCGCCGGAAAACCTGTATAAAGACCTTGACGTATATTTTGAAAAACTTTATAAAAAAATTACAAAACCTCTTAATAAACACGAAAAAAATCTGTTTTATCTTTTCTTTTCAAATGAAAAAACAGACAAAACCAAAGCGTCCCTTATAAAAGAGTCCGTAAAAAAAATCCCATCAAAAGAGCAAAAAGAGTTTGAAACTATTATAGGACGCTATTTTGATCTGATTAATATATTCACCGTTTTGAAATACAAAATAATCTATAATCTTAAAATTGAAGATTTTTTTCCGTATCTTCTGCCGTACGGAACCATTAAAAAACCTCATCTTCAAATACTCTCGACATCAGAAAACCTGTATGAATTCACCCAAAACCTGCAAAACATAATAAATCTGCCTGGCAGAGAGTACAGTTTCGCCTCTTTAAAAAAAGAACTTTTCAAAAACTATTATAAATCGCTCAACAGCGTATGGTTCGGATATCCTTTCAAACTTTCCGTGCCTTTTGTGTTTCTGGTGCTTAAAAAACGGGAAATTTCCAATATCAAAGCCGTATGGACGGCTTTTAGCTACAATCTGGCAAAAAACGAAATTGAAAATATGGCGCTCTGAGATGTTTTTTCCGGAAAAGATGTATAAAACAACCTTTGAAATCCCGAAAGAAAAAATTGACACTTTTCTGGAAACACTCGGAAAAGAAAAACTCATTCACATAAAAAAAGAAAAAACAAAAAAGCATCCTCTTCTTTACAAAACCGAAACTCTTTTAAAAAAAACTGCTTCTCTGCTTTCAGTAATAAACGAGCCTCTTGCGCCTCCTGAAAAAGGAAATTTAACTCTTGAAGAGATTGAAAACGAACTGGCCTCTCTTATTTCCGTATATGAAAGCGTTTCATTCAGGGAAAAAGAATATAAAAGAAAAAAAGAATCACTGCAAAAACTGAATAAATTTCTAAAAGCCTTCGGTATATCAAAAGAAAAACTTAAATTCAGGTTTTTAAAATTCAAAGCGTTTTACGCCCCTTATGAAAGTTTTGAGGAAATCAAACTTGTTATGAGCGCTTACAATATTCTGTGCGTATATGAGGAATTAAAGGATTTTATCGCCGTAATAGCCGTATATACGCCAAAAAGCGAGCAAAAAGCACTTGAAATACTGCAAAAATTTTCAATTACGCCTTTTGACGAGGGAGTATTTGAAACAGACGAAAAAACACTTGAAAACGAACTGAAAGAAATAAACAGAGAAAAACGGAAAATAGCGCAAAAAAAAGATATATTAAAAAAAATATATTCCCATCTTTTATACATAAAAAACCTTTATGAAGTCAAAACGTTTTTAAAAGAAAAAAACGGGTTTTACATCCTTGAAGGCTGGATACCCAAAAAGAGATTTAAAAATCTCCCTTTTATAAAACAAAAAGAACCGGATTACATAAACTCCCCAACACTGCTGAATACCCCCGAATTTTTCAAACCGTTCGAAAATCTTGTAAAAACTTATTCCCTGCCAAAACCGTACGAAATAAACCCTACAATATTTTTTGCGGTAATTTTCGTGTTTTTATTCGGTCTGATGTTCGGCGATATAGGACAGGGAGCCGTCCTGGCGGTAACGGGCTTTTGTTTAAAAAACAAAAAGGCGGTTCTTGGAAGAATAATGTTTTTAAGCGGACTTTCATCAATGTTTTTCGGCGCCGTTTACGGGCACTTTTTCGGATTTGAGCTTTATCATTTCTTTTCACCTATGGAAAATATAAATTCGCTTATTGCGTTAAGCATATTTGCCGGAAGCGTTATTATCTCCATTGGCTTTATTCTGTATATGAGCACAAATTACAAAAAAGGGGATATGAAAAAGCTTCTTTTCGGGGAAAACGGGCTTCTACCGTTTGCCATTTACCTTCTTCTGATATGGATAGGCGTTAAAATGTTTATACTCCACACCGATATCAAAATAGACCTGTTTATTCTGGCTTTGCTGTTTGCGGCGTTTACCGGATATACGATATATGAGAGCAAAAAGACCTCCCAGTCCCTTTTTCATTCACTAATCGCTCTTTTGGAAAACATTACCAATACGATTTCCTTTATGAGAACGGGCGCGTTTGCCCTGGCGCATGCGGCTCTTTTCCTGGCGGTGTTCACCATTGCCGATATGATGAGTAAAACGGGATACTGGATTACGGTAATTCTCGGCAACATATTCGTTATAATACTTGAAGGGGTTATTGTAACGATCCAGACGCTGAGGCTTGAATATTACGAATTTTTTAAAAGATTCTACGAAGGAGGAGGATATGAATACAAACCGTTCGAATTATAAAGGTGTTTTAAAACTGTTTTTGTTTCTACCTATGGTTTTAATGGCGGGCGACAATTCTTACGCATACATTGCCGCGGCCCTGGCAGTCGGACTTTCAAGTATAGCCGCGGGAATTGCCGTAGGAATGGTGGGAGCCGCCGCTATGGGAAGCATAGGTGAAAAACCCGAAATTTCGACAAAAGCGCTTATTTTCCTGGGACTTGCCGAAGGTATCGCTATTTACGGGCTTATCGTTTCTATAATGATACTGGGGAAAATATGAAAATCGTTCTTCTCGGAAACAAGGAGGAATGCCTGGGATTTTCGCTCTGCGGCATAGAAACGGTAAAAGTCGAAAATTTTGAAGAAGACTTTTTAAAAGTGTTAAAAGACAAAAATACCGGGCTTGTGATTATAGCCGACAGATATTACGAAACCTTTAAACTCAAATTTTCAAACTACACCAAAAAAAACGCCCTCCCTGCGATTGTGTTTATACCGTCGTTTGAAAAAACATATATGCAGGAAAGCATAAAAGGATATTTATCAAATGTTCTCGGAATCAGACTTTGAAAAACTGAAAAACCAGGCTTTAAAAGAGGCAAAGCTTACAGCAAAACAAAAAATAAACAAAGCAAAAGAAAAACTTCTGCGCCAAAAAGAAGAATTTTTTAAAAGTCTCGATTTAGACAGGGAAAAAGAGCTTTTAAAACTGAAATACGAAAAAATTTTAAAAGAAAAAGAACTAGAAATCAATCAGCGGTATGAGCTGGAATTTGAAAAGTTTTATCAAAACTTTATTCAAAACCTGAAAAAATCCCTTTTGGAAAAAATCCGCCAAAACGCCCTGGTTTTATGCGAATGTTTTATAAATAAACTTTCATCTTATGAAAATGGGGAGCTGTTTTTGCCTAAATTTCTCAAAAACAAATGCCAAAGCCGTTTTAAAACAACTTACACCGAGAGTAACTGCTTTGTTTTCAAAACCGGCAGCAAATATATCGTTTTCGACCCGGAAGAGAGCGTAAATAAAACAATACAAGGCGAACTATGCTTAAAATAACATCAGTCAACGGACCTATCGTAAAAGCAGAATACAAAGACGAAACACCTTTGATGTTCGAATACGTATATGTCGGGGAAAACAGATTAATAGGGGAAATAACAAGCGTCAATAAAAATTCCGTAACCGTCCAGGTATATGAAGACACCACTTCACTCAAACTAAACGAACCTGTTTTTTTAACCGGAAACCTGTTAAGCGCAACGCTGGGCCCGGGACTTCTTGGCAGTGTATATGACGGTATTCAAAGAGCTCTTTTTTCCATGCCTGAAAGAATACAAAAAGGGCTTAAAACAAAAGCGCTGGATGAAGAAAAAAAATATTTTTTCAAAGCTTTAAAATCCGCAGGCGATGAGGTCAAAAAAGGCGAAATAATCGGAGAAGTTGACGAAAACGGGATTAAACACAGAATTTTAAGCGATTTTGACGGAATTTTGGAAGAAATAAAAGATAAAACCTGCACCGTTAAAGACACCGTAGCCGTAATAAGCGGAAACAGACAGACAATGATAAAAAAAAGGCCTTTAAGGATACCCGGAGGTTTTAAAAAAAGACTCTCTCCCAAAACCCCTCTTATTACGGGACAGAGAGTAATTGATTTTATGTTTCCGATAGCAAAGGGAGGCTCGGCTTCAATTCCGGGAGGATTCGGAACGGGAAAAACAATTTTACAGCAAACTCTTGCCAAATACTGCGATGCGGACATAATTATCTACATAGGATGCGGCGAGAGGGGAAATGAAATGACGGAAGTTTTGGAGGAATTCCCAAAACTTTCCGACCCTTACAGCAAAAAACCGCTTATGAACAGAACCGTTTTGATAGCAAACACATCCGATATGCCTGTTTCGGCCAGGGAAGCGTCCATTTATCTGGGAATCACGATAGGCGAATATTTCAGGGATCAGGGATACCACGTAGCGCTTATGGCCGATTCCACTTCAAGATGGGCGGAGGCTATGAGGGAGCTTTCGAGCAGAATGGGAGAACTGCCGATGGAAGAAGGGTATCCTGCGGATATTTCTTCCAAAATAGCTTCCGTTTACGAAAGGGCCTCAATAGTTGAAACGTTTGCTTCAAATACTGGTTCTCTTAGCATCATCGGGGCGGTTTCACCCGCAGGCGGCGACTTTTCGGAACCTGTAACAATCCACACCAAACGTTTTACAAGCGTATTCTGGGCTCTTGACAAATCCCTTGCAAACGCAAGGTTTTATCCCGCCATCAACTACCTAAACAGCTATTCGGGATACGAACTGGAAGAATGGTGGGAAAAAATCGGAAAACAAAAAGAGATAAAACAGTTTTTTAACGACCTCCTGCAAAAAGACGCGTCGCTTCAAAAAATAGTAAAACTTTTAGGGCTCGGGGCTCTTCCGGAAGAAGAAAAAATAACACTTTACACGGCTGAACTGATAAAAGAAGCATTTTTACAGCAAAACGCCTTTGACGAAACGGACGCATTCTGCACTCCTCAAAAACAGATGGAAATGGCAAAAACGGTTGTTTTGATACACGATATGTGGCAAAAAGCGTTTTTAACCAGACAGATTCCGGCAGACATACTGAAAAACCAGCCGGTAATTTCTGAATTTATAAGGGCAAAATACGAAATTCCGAATACGGAATACGAAAAATATGGACTGTTAAGAAAAAAAATAGAAAATTTTTATAACGAATTTATAAAAAACTACGGAGAATAATATGAGAGTGGAATACGAAGGGGCTTTTAAGCTGAAAGGAAACCTGCTTTTTTTTGAAACGGTAAAAGGCGTGGGATACAACGAAAGCGTAACGCTTAGATGCAGGGATAAAACGCTCAGGGGAATTGTCAGCGCCGTTGACGAAAAAGTAACAGTTATAGAAATTCTGGGAGATACATATGGACTTGATATAAACAAAATTAAAGCCGAATTTCACTTAAAACCCCTTAAAATAAAACTCAGTGAAGAATATGTAGGAAAAGCGCTTGACGCGTTTGCAAACCCCATAGAAGGAATAACCGAATCTTTTGAAAAAGAATCCGATATAAACCCCGGCGCATACAATCCGGCTTACAGGGAATATCCAAAAGACATAATCCAGACGGGATTCAGTGCGGTTGACGCGCTCAATACACTCATAAAAGGCCAGAAACTGCCGGTGTTTGCTTTAAGCGGGCTTAAAAACGACGAATTCGTAACAAAACTCGCAACGCAGATTTCAATAGAAAACTCCCTGATAGTCTTAGGCGCGATAGGTATGAGATTTGAAAGGGCCGAATATCTTATAAACTCCATATCGAATCAAAACTCCCAAATCACCGTATTTCTAAATCTGGCAAACGAACCGACGGTAAATTCCCTGCTGCTGCCCCGCACAGCCCTTACATTTGCCGAATATATGGCGTTTGAAAAAGGCAAAAACGTAATAGTGATACTTTACGATATGACAAACTACGCAAACGCCCTGCGGGAAATTTCGGCCAAAAAAGAAGAAATCCCCGGTAAAAAGGGATATCCAGGATATATGTACAGCGACCTGGCGTCCATTTATGAAAGAGCCGGAATAATCAAAGGCAAAAAAGGTTCAATCACACAGATTCCGGTACTTACCCTGCCTGATGACGATATAACACACCCTGTTGCGGATTTAAGCGGCTATATCACCGAAGGGCAGATAGTATTCAGCCGTTCTCTTCACAAAAAGGGTGTTTTTCCTCCGATAGACGTACTGAGCTCACTTTCAAGACTTATGAATTCAGCAGTCAATTCAACACATAAAAGATTTGCTTCACAGCTCTACGCATCATACGCAAACGCCAAAAAAATAGAAAGTTTCGCTTCTATTATAGGCGAAAGCGAATTAAGCGATCTGGAAAAAAAATATCTAAAATTTTCAAAGGAATTTGACAATACGTTTATAAACCAGGATCTTCCGAGAAATATGAATGAAACATTTGAAGTTGCCAAAAAACTTTTAAAAATACTCCCAAAAAGCGAAATGACAAGACTCTCCCAAAAAGAACTCGGAGAAATTTATGATAAAGAATAAATCCACTCTTCTTGAACTGAAAAAAGACCTGGAAATTGTAAACGAAGGCGAGGAGATTTTAAGCAAAAAAAGGGATATCCTGCTTAAAGAAATTATGCAGATTGCCGACACTGTCGACAAAAGAAGAAAAGAGCTCAACGAAACCATCAAAAGCAGCTACAATATCCTCATAAAAGCTCTCATGGAAAACCAAAACCTATCTTCCGAATCTTTTGTCAAAACAGAACTAAAAGTAGTTCAAAAAAGCTTTTTGGGAATCGTTATTCCGAAAATCGACTTTAAAATAACGCAAAAACCACAAATAAGCCTTAATACCGATATTTTTGAAGATCTGGCGAGGGAAAGTTTTTTTAAGTGCCTGAAAATGATACTCGAACTTGCGGAGCTCGAAATAAAAATATGGAAACTCTCAACAGAACTCAAACAGACGCTTGTAAGGGTAAACGCCCTTAAATACCACTACATTCCCAAATACGAAAAAGAGATAAAAGAAATCAAAACATATCTTGAAGAAAGCGAGAGGGAATTTATAGCAGTAATTAAAAAGCTGAAATAAAATTTATCGGGTTAACTGATATATTGGTAACCCTCTGGAAAAAATAATATTTTTCAGAGAACAGAATTGATATAATTTTTCACTTTTTAATATAAAATGATATAATTAATAAAAAGGCTTCACATGAAAACAAACACAGTTATAGCGGAATTTCCTCTTGCAAACACAAAAGAAGGGTTAATCACCGTATCACACATTAAAGAACCTTACGGAGAAGGCAGCAAGCCTGTTGTAAGTATAGGTATTTCTCTAAACGGAGACAATGAAAAACCAGACTGGAAAGCGCATATTCCCTATGAAAATATTGACGACGTTATAGCGGCTCTTAAAGCTGCAAAAGAGAAATTCGCCAAATAATGAAATTTCTCTTTTTTCTTTTACCGGCACTGTTGTTTTTAGGATGTTCAAACAAGATCAATCTTGCCGATTACAGACCTTATTATGTACCTAAAAACAGTGCGGCTCCTTCAAATTTTTCACCCAAAATAAAAAAAATATCCATGGTAAAATTTCCAAAATACAGATTCAGACATGTAGATGTTTCTTCTGATACTTTTTATACGTTAAAAAATCTTTTATCATCTTCTAGATTCGTAAAAATTTTAAGAGTCATTACACCTGATAAAATAAACGAAGAAGTAAAAGCAGCCGAAATATCCAAAGAAACCGATTCCGATCTGGGAGCGGACTATATAATCAAAGGCCGTATTGTCAATGTAACATACACTCCTTTTTACCATAAAGGCTACTATTACTACATAAAAACAAAAAACGGCAAAAAACTTAAATATTCTCCTCCTTATTACTCATATGAAGCCTGTACGCAACTGCATATCGACGTACTTGCCCTGCCGGATTTAAATAACGCTTTAAGTGAAAATTTTCAGGCCTGTTCATCATTCAGCGATACAGTTTCTTATAAAAGGTTTTATCCGAATTTAATTATAAAATCATCAAGCAAAGCAGCAGAATACGCATACAGCTCATTAAAAAGATTTTTCGCTCCTAAAGGATACATATATGAAGTAAAAACGGACGGAGACGATTTAATAGCAAAAATAACACTCGGCAAAAACCAGGGCATGTATGAGGGGCTTAAACTGAATATTTACAGACTTCAAAAAGACCCCGTTACGGGAGAAATAGAAAAATACAAAATAGGCGAAGGGACTGTGAGCAATATAATATTCGACAACTCATGCTGGATAAAAACAGATCTAAACGACAATGCGAAACTTGAAATAGGCGATATGGTAATACCTGATTTTAATACGTCTTTTTGGGATCTGTTTTAATGAAGAAGTTTTTTATTTATTTAACGGTTTTTCTTTTTGTTTCATGCGGCTCGCCTCAAATTCCGAAATGGTATGTTAACACTCCAAAAGACACAACTTTATATTTTTACTCTTCTGCCGAAGGCTACACGAAAGAAAACGCTTTAAAAAACGCTTTAAACGACATAGCTTCCAGAATAAACGTAAAAATATCATCAAGTTTCGTAATCAACAAAGGCATTCACAATCAAAAAACATACAGCGAAATATACCAGCAGATAAACACGCAGATAAAAAATATCGATTTTAACAATTACGAAATAATAAAACTAAAAAAAGAAGACGGTAAATATTACGTTTTACTGAGAGTCAATAAACAAAAACTCATATCAAACCTGAAACATAAAATAAATATGCAAATCGGCTCTGTTAATTTTTCTGCCGATTCTCCGATAAAAAAAGTTATAAAAGCATATCATGTCCTAAAAACGCTCAAAAAAATAAAAAGCCGCATATTCATTTTGGAATCTCTCGGAAAACCGATAGACGGCTATATTAATAAGATACAAAAAATTGAAAATAAAGCCCGAAAAATTATATTAAACACAAAATTCAAAATATCCGCAAACATATACAAAACACCGAGCGCTGAAGTGTTGTCTAAATATTTAAATATAGACAAACATGCTGAAAACGAAATTAAAATAATTATATCAGTCAAAAAACTAAAACTGTTTAATTATTATCTTATAAAAGGCAAAACCACTGTATTTTTAGATGCTCCTTACACGATTACGTTTCTTGGAAAATCGGCATCAAGTTTTAAAGAAGCTGAATTTTTTGCAAAAGAAGAATATAAAAAAAGGCTTTTAGGTCTTTTAAAACAGATATTTTAGTGTTTTTTTATCTTTGCGAAATAAAACCCTGAATATGCGCCTTTTGGAAGTATTCTCACTGTTTTTACTACATCCGGGTGATATTTTTTGTCTTCCCACTCGGTAATACCTTTTTGGACATTGTCAATCGGAAGATTCACATCTACAACTTCCGCGTTTTCGTACCTGTTTAAAAGAAAATCCACACTTTCCTCGTTTTCTTCCGGAGCAAACGTACATGTGGCGAATATCATCTCGCCTCCGGGTTTTAGAGCTTCAAAAGCCGATATTATAAGCTCTTTTTGAAGTTTGGAAAACCTTCTGACCCTCTTGAGATTCCACCATGTTATTCCTTCGTTAAAATCTATATGCGCTTCGGAACTGCACGGCGCATCCAAAAAAACCTTGTCAAACATCTCTCCGGTGGCTTTATAAACGAATCTTCCGTCTTTGTTGTATGTCTGTATGTTTTTGACACCGTGTTCTTTAAAGTTTCTTTTCATCCTGAAAAATCTGTTTTTATCCGGCTCCACAGCACTGACTTTTTCGGCTTTTTCGCTGAATATCAGACTTTTGCCCCCGGGAGCCGCAGCCAGATCAAGCACCCAGTCGTTTTCGTCAATGTCAAGAGAAAGCGCTGAAATAATAGATGAGAGGTTTTGTATGTATATTTTGTTTGCCGTATATGTTTTGGATTTGGTTATTTTTTTCCTCTCTTCTATAGGAAGCGTATACACCCACTCGCTCCATTCCACAGGCTTGGGATTGTATCCTTCTTTTTTTAACTCTTCAACCGCTTCAAGCCCAGCCTTATGGCGGTTTATTCTGAATGAGAACTCTTTTTTTTCTTTCAGCCCTTCAAGAATTTCAGGGTTTATTTTATTTATTCTTTCAATAAAAATCGCTTCGTTTTCCCTGTTTCTCACTTTTAACCTTTCTTTATCAATATTATCAATTAATCTTCTAAAAAATAATATTTTTCAAAAAACACAATTATAATTTCGGCACCTTAAAAATATCAGGATGAAGAGGTGCGAGTTCTTCATTTCTGTCAATATTTCCGTACCATTCGTGAAACTGGTCCGAAACTTTAAAAAGCCAGTCAATAAGCTCTTCGTTTGCCTCTTTTTTCTCTCGCGCTTTATCAAGCACATCTTCAACAAAATGAGCGAAATTTTTAATTCTGTCTATTTTCAGATACGCCGTTGCCGATTTCAGATTATGAAACATTCTGAATAAATCGTTAACGGCTTCGTCATAATCCGTATACAGTCTCTCGATCGTCAGATCAAGATTGTCTTCCATAATATCAAGCATCATCAAAAATTCTTCGATAATATTTGAATCAAACTCATTATATAAATAATACTGAATTCCCATTTTAAGCCTCCTTTGCAATGAGAGGCAGCTAAATTATTCTTTCATACTCCTCAAAATCCATTTTCCACACTTTAGTACCGCAGAATCTGTCTCCTTCAGGACATACAGGTTTTATACCTTCCTGATGTCTCAGTGTACAAGGAGGCATGAATTTTTCAGCCGCTTTAACTCCGGCTTTTTTAAGCTCTTCCACCTGTGCGTAAACTATATCGAATATCTCCTCCTGGGCATTATAGCAAAGCCTCATCTGAGCTTTATGCGCAAATTCCTGAAAGTCGTTGTGTTCTACTATTTCAATATTATGTGCATTAAGAAGAGCATACGCCGCTTCGCCGAAACCTAATGTTTCTTTTTGATTTTCAAAAAAATCATACGAATACTCAACAGCCCTTAAATAAAGCTCTTTTACACTGTTACATATTTTCGGCATATAAAAATCTCTTTTGTAAATACTCTCGAGCTTCGGTCTAACTGCCGGTGAGCGTCTGTGACGCTGGTTTTGAGCATCTGCGCTTAAAGACAGCTTAATATAAGAATTAAAGCTTCCGAGTATCGCTTCGTCAAGATAAATGTTTGAAACTCTGAGCACTCCCGCATAATTGGCATTGAGCTCAAAATCGTAATCCACTATATCAAACACCTCAACCTTTTTGGTTACGTTTTTTGCCTTTTTAATTTTTTCTATATCAATATTCGGAAACACTGCTTCTTCATTTTCGGCAAACTCTATTAAAGGAGCCAAATTTTCATCAATTTTCAGCATTTCCCTTTTCATTTGAGATACAAACTCTTCAGCTTCAGCTTTTGCCTCCGGTATCACCTTTACGGCATTTATATATCTTAAAGCCGTAATGATGTTTACGGTATGGTAAAGATGCGCGTTCATACCCATCGGCAGCAGATATCTTGCAAACTCCTGGGCCCTTTTTTTCGCTTCTTTTTTCTTAAACTTTGGAAGTACTTTTTCAATTTCCGGAGTCAGTCTTGAAATAAGTTCTTCATAATAAAAAAACATATTTTCATAATATTTCTGCCACTTTTCCCTGTCCGCGTTTTTCGGGTAAGTGAAATTTTCTATTTTCATTTTGGCGTATCTCTGGCTTACCTGCTCGGAATTGTAAAAAGGATGCGCGTGCAAAAGCCTCCAGATTAAAAGCCTGCTCATACCTTCAATTAAAAACGTAAAGTTATAATGCATTAGAGTCGTATGATGCCCGGCTTTAAATATGGAATTTAGCAAATCATTCTTTTTATCCCACTCAGCCGCACTTTCAGGTGTCACAATATGCTTACCGAAATAACAGCTCCTCGCACTTCCTACGGCTATATCGGTCGGTTTGTATCTGCTCTCAAGCGCTTTTACAATCATCAAAATCCTTTAAATTATATTACTATATTTTAACATTAAAAGAGATTTATTACAAATAAAAAAAAAGAGAGTTATTTGGAGATTTTATCGCTGTCTATTTCTATTACCGTATGAACGTTGCCGCGCGGATTGAAATCCATTGTTACTTTCATATATTTGGGTTTAAGCTTATTATAAAGCGTATCGAATATTTCATTTGCACTGTCTTCGTGGGAAATGTATCTGTTCATAAAAGAATTTATAAAGAGCTTAAGGGCTTTTAATTCCACTACCCACTCATCAGGCGTATATTCAAGATAAACTGTCGCAAAATCAGGATAACCGCTTCTTGGACATTTACACATAAATTCGGGAAGAGTAATTTTGATTAAATAGTTTTTCTTATGTTTATTCGGCCATATTTCCATATTTTCTGGATTGAATTCTAAAATTTCCTTCTCACCGTATCTGATTTCACTCATTATTTTCCTTATACGTCAATATTTTCTACTTCTTTTGCGTTAGCCTGGATAAATTCACGTCTAGGCCCTACTTCACTTCCCATGAACAACTCGAATTTTTCAGCGGCTTTTTCGGCATCTTCCATTGTAACCTGGATAAGAATTCTGTTTTCAGGATTCATTGTTGTCTCCCAAAGCTGTTCAGGATTCATCTCACCAAGACCTTTGTATCTTTGGATATGGGCACCTTTTCTGGCTTTTTCTACAACTTCATCCAGTAGCTCCAAATAATCTCTGTCAATTATATCTTTATATTCCTGAAGTTTCTGATAAACTTTTTTAGCTTCTACAAAAAGCTGATGGTTAAGAAGTTTATCGTCAATTGTAATCTCTTCAAGTCCTCTGTTTGTCTGAATATAATAATGATCGTCATGTTTTGAAATAATATTAAATCCAAGACTTTCAAGGAATTTAGGAAGTTCTTCCAAGTTTCCGTTTTCAATTAAAAATCTTATAACCTCAGGGATGTTGAATCTTTTTGAAAGTCTGTCAAGAAGCAGTTTGTAAAGTGCCGCATATTTTAACAGCTCTTTAAGTTCGGGCTTTCCTACACCCGTAATATCGATAGAGTTTATACCCTGCTCTATTAAAAATTCATTCAGTTCTTTGTCGTCTTTAAGGTATTTTTCAATTTTACCCTTTTTGTATCTGTAAAGAGGCGGCTGTGCGATATAAAGATATCCGTTTTCAATAACTTCTCTTAAATGGTTGAAGAAAAATGTCATAATAAGCGTCTGGATATGGCTTCCGTCTACATCGGCATCCGTCATAATTATAACTTTATTGTATCTTATTTTATCAATATCAAAATCTTCGCCTATCCCGGTTCCGAGTGCAGTGATTATGTTTTTAATTTCTTCTGAACTAAGAGCCTTTGCGTCAGTAGATTTTTGGGTATTTAATATTTTACCTCTTAATGGAAGAATAGCCTGGAATACTCTGTCTCTTCCTTGTTTTGCACTTCCTCCCGCACTGTCACCCTCAACTAAATATAATTCGCTTTCAACCGGGTCTTTGCTCTGACAGTCCGCAAGTTTTCCAGGAAGCGTACCTACACCTACTTTTGCCTGCTTTCTCGTAAGATCTCTGGCTCTTTTGGCTGCAATCCTGCTTCTTGCAGCTGCAATTGCTTTTTCGGCTATAAGTTTTGCTTCATTAGGATTTTCTTCAAAAAATCTCGTAAGATATTCATAAGTAACTTTTTGAGTAATAGGTTTAACATATGAGCTTCCGAGTTTACCTTTAGTCTGACCTTCAAACTGAGGTTCGCTCATTTTAACGCTGACAATTGCATTAAGACCTTCTTTTACGTCGTCACCGGTTACTTTAATATTTTCTTTTAACTTCATATTTTTATTGATATAATTTATTACGGCCTTGCTGAGCCCCGCTTTAAATCCACTCTCGTGTGTACCGCCTTCCGGAGTTCTGATATTATTAACGAAACTTAATACTTTTTCGTCATATCCGCTGTCATAACAAAGAGCAACCTCAACATCAAGAGCTTTTTCCTCGTCGCTGTAATGATCGTTAAAATAAACGACATCGCTTATACATTCTTTATTGGTTAATGTTTTAACAAAATCTTTAATACCGCCTTCGTAGTGGTATTCTTCTTTAACACCGTCGTTTTCATTTTCGAATTTGATAGTTATATTAGGATTCAGGTAAGCCAGTTCTTTTAATCTTTTTTGAAGTATTTCGCTTTTAAAAGTAGTAGTTTCAAATATTTCGTCATCCGGCCAGAACTGTATAGTAGTGCCTGTTCTGTTTGTATTTCCTATTACTTCAAGATCTGTAACGGGTTTACCTCTTTCAAATTCCTGTCTCCATATTTTTCCGTCTCTTTTAATAGTCATTATAAGTTTTTTGGCAAGAGCGTTAACTACTGAAACCCCTACCCCGTGAAGACCGCCTGAAACTTTATATGTTTTGTTATCGAATTTACCTCCGGCATGTAAAACCGTTAAAACAACGGTTGCCGCAGGAATTTTTTCTTCAGGATGGATATCAACCGGAATACCCCTACCGTTATCTGAAATTTCGGCACTTCCGTCTTTATTAATTTTTACTTTGATTTCATTGGCAAATCCAGCCATTGCTTCGTCAATAGAGTTGTCAACCACTTCATAAATTAAATGATGAAGACCTTTTACAGAAGTGTCCCCGATATACATTCCGGGTCTTTTTCTTACTGCCTCAAGACCTTTTAATACTCTAATATTCTTAGCACCGTAATCGCTCATTAAATTCCTTTTGAGTCATTTTTTAATATTATATCAAATATTAAGCGGCATTACTATTGTTATGAAATTATCGTCTTTTAGCATAAACGGTATATTCGGCTCATTAAGACCCAGTACAAATGTATCGCTTTCAATTACATTTAAAAAGTCCATAATATATCTGCTGTTTACCGCAAATGTAAATTCTTCTAAAGGAGTGTTGATTTCGAAGCTTGTTTTTGCCTGCATTGTTTCGTCGCTTATACTTTCGAAAGTAATTTTATCTGTATTGATTGTAATTTTTACTTCGTTTGAAATAATACTTACCTGTTTTAAATGTGATAAGAATTCTCCTTTTGGTATTGAAAGCTCATATTTTAAGCTTTGAGGAATTATTTTTTCGTATGCAGGAAATTTTCCGTTTATAAGTTTGGTGAAAAACATAATTTCACCGTTTTTAAGAATTAAATATACATCGTCATAAAAAATTTCCATATCGTCTCTGATTACTCTTTTTATTTCAGCTATACTTCTTTTAGGAACTATTATTTTTGATTCTTTTGCTTTTGCGTTTGAATAATATACGGCTAATCTTCTGGTGTCTGTTGAAACGAAGTTTGTTTTGTCTTTCAGATCAAAAAGAGCACCGTTTAATTCATATTTAGGGTTGTTGTTGTCTATTACCGGATAGATTTTTTTAATAGCTTTATTTAATTCTTCTATTTCTATATCGATTTTGCTCATTTCGTCCGTATTTGGAAATTCAGGAAATTCGCTTGCATTAAATGATGTCAGTTTATAAATGGAGCTGTCTTGTGTGATTGTTATCTGATTATCTTCTGTTTTGATTTCTATTTCTTTGTTTTGAAGTGTTTTAATAATATCCAAAAATCTTTTCCCGTTTATTGTTATTGTTCCTGAATCTAATATTTCAGCGTTTGTCACTACTTTGATTCCGATTTCTTTGTCTGTTGCTTTTAGTATCAGTTTTTCGTTAGCTTTAATGAGTATGTGGGATGTTATCTGGGTGTTGTCTTTTTTTTCGGTAAAAGGTATTATCTGGTTTAAGATGCTTTCGATTACCGGTTTTTCTATTTTGATGTGCATTCTTTCTCCTTATTTAAATTTAAATAGTAATAATAATAGGACGCGTTAAAATGTGAAAAGATAACTTTTTTCCCATTATACCTAAAAAAAACGGGTGAATGTGAAAAACTTTTTTATTCACTTTATTCACTTTTTCTTATTTGGATTTTATTTTTAAGCTCTTCAATTTTTATTCTGAATTCGCTGTCTTCTTTCAGTTTTTTATTAAAACTTTTAATAGCGTGGCTAACTGCACTGTGATCTCTGAGTCCGAAATATTTTGCAATAATAGGAGTTGATTCTTTTGTAAATTCCCTTGCAAGGTAAATAGCGCATCTTCTTGCAGCCACTATATTTTTATTTCTGCTTTTTGAGACTATTTCGCTAGGTTTTATATTAAACTCTTTTGCGATAAGTTTTATGATATCTTCAAGAGTAATTACTTCTTTTTTGTCTTTTATATGTTCTTTAAGTGCCTGTTTTGCAAAGTCAAGCGTTATTTCGTTTATTCCCAAAATTTTAGACATAGCGTTTATTTTTGTAATCATTCCTTCGATTTCTCTTATGTTTGAATCAAGTTTTGTTGCGATGAACTCGATTATTTCTTCCGGAAGATATATACCGTTTAGTTCGCATTTTTTTCTGATAATTTCTATTTTTGTTTCAAGTTCCGGCGGCTGAATATCCACGATAAGTCCCGCTTCAAACCTGCTTCTTAGTCTGTCTACAAGGTCGTAGAGTTTTTTAGGAGGTCTATCGGCCGTGAGGCATATCTGTTTTTTTTGGTTATAGAGTTCGTTGAAGGTATGGAAAAATTCTTCCTGGGTTCTTTCTTTTCCGGCGAAAAATTGTACGTCGTCTATTAGTAAAACGTCGCAGTTTCTGTATTTTTCGTGAAATCTTTCAGGAGTTTTCATTCTGATGTTTTCCGTAAATTCGTTCATAAACTGTTCGCTTGTAACGTATAATACATTTAAAGAGCTTTTTAAATAATTTCCTATTGCCTGGAGAAGGTGTGTTTTACCGAGCCCTACCCCTCCGTAGATAAACAGAGGATTGTAATTTTTCCCCGGATTTTCCGCTACACTTTTTGCTGCGGTATATGCAAACTGGTTTGAAGGTCCTACTATAAAGCTTTCAAAGGTATATTCAGGTATTAGAACGCTTGGCGTTGAAGGTTCTATTATTTCTTCAAGGGTTACGGGTTTATGTGTTATTTCCTTTGTAACTATGTCTATTTTGGGTTTGATGCCTGTTTCTTTTTCATACAGTTCGCTTATTTTGTTAAGATATTTTCTTTTTACGAAATTTGCTATAAATATATTAGGAGCTTTTATTATTAAATGTGTTGAGGTTGAATTTTTTTCGTCAAATTCCAAATTTTTAATAAATTTATTATAATTCACAAGGTTTTCACTTTTTAGTGAATCTTTTATTTTTTTAAATATACTCAAATGCGTCCTTTGTGAATAACTTTTTTTTCACATTGTGAATATTTTGTGAAAAATTATGTGAATTAAATTTTATCATATCGGAGAATAAATGTAAAATCATTTCATTCACATAGTGAATAGCATGTGAATAATTGTTGAACATAGTGTGAAAGGCTTTAATGAAAATATTGGGAATTGATCCAGGAACCATAAAATGCGGTTATGCGATTATAGAGACCAGACCGAAACTTACTCTTATAGACGCAGGATTTATAAAAATTACGGAAAAAGAGCTTCAGTATCAGCTTTCACAGCTTATAGAAGGTATCGATATGATATATGACAGCTCCATTGACGAAGTGGCTATTGAAGACATATTTTTTGCTTATAATCCCAAAACAGTTTTAAAACTTGCGCAGTTCAGAGGAGCGCTTTCTCTTAGAATACTTCAGATACACGGAAATTTCAGCGAATACACACCTTTACAGGTTAAAAAAGCGGTTACCGGAAACGGTAAAGCAAAAAAAGAGCAGGTTGCTTTTATGGTTAAAAGAATACTCGGAATAAAGGCCGATATAAAACCTCTTGATATTACTGACGCTATAGCGGTTGCCATAACGCATTCACAGAGGGTAAAATGTTAGAGATTACCGATATTATTGGAATAATCGCTTTTGCCATAAGCGGATTTATCATAGGTGTCAGAAATAAGCTCGATTTATTGGGAATTGCCATAAGCGCATTTTTAACGGCTCTTGGGGGCGGTATTATCAGAGATGTTTTGGCAGACAGGGCAATATATTCTTTTACAAATATAATACCCGGAAGCATTGTTTTGGCCGTTATAGTAATTGGAATATACTTTAAACTGCATGAATACGATTTTGAAAAAAAAGATCTGTTTTTAATAAGCGATTCGATAGGGCTGGTATCATTTTCTATTTCTGGAAGCATTGTGGCGCTTAATTCGGGATTTAACGTTTACGGAGTTGTTTTTTTGGCTCTTATTACGGCAGTCGGCGGAGGGATGATAAGGGATATTCTGATTAATAAGATTCCTTTTATATTAAAGGAAAATTTTTACGGAAGCGTAAGTATTTTTGTAAGTATATTTTTATATATTTTCGGGATTACTGATGTAAATATAATATTAATTTTGATTATAGGAGTGATAATTAGGGTAATTGCACATAAAAAAAGTTGGAAATTGCCTACTTTTTGATGTATAATATTTATACATCATTTTAAAGGAGAAGGTATGAGAGTAGGTGATTTGGTAATCGTTGCTACGCTTGGTGAAATTAAAGCTTATGTTGCAAATCCTAGAACTCCGGAAGCGGAAGCTGGATTAAAACCTAACGAAATAAAATTGGATTTAATAACATCAATAGATATTTTAACGGCTCATAAAAGAGTAAGCGAACTCGTAACGGGTATAGAAGGTGCTAATAAACCCGGATTTTTAAACAGGGCTTTCAGCGGAGAAAACCATAATTTAAAAGCTGAAATATATAAAGAAGCGGTAAAATCAGTTGCCGAAGATATAGATATGCTTATAGACAAATACGGTGATAAAAAAGTGTTTTTATCTCTTCCTAAACATATTGCGAAAGATGTATTGGACAATGTAAAAAACAGATCAAAAATTTACAGAATTGTTGAAAAAGATCTTCTTAAAACAGATAAAAACAAACTTATTGACGAGTTTAAACCTGAAATTTTAAAATAGGGGGTTATTTAAGACCCTCTATATTAAACGGTTTTGAAAAATGATATCCTTGAGAAGCGTCTACATTAAGCTCTATTAATTCCAGATATAGTTTTTCATTTTCTACAAATTCTGCTATCGTTTCGAAATTAAAGTCTTTTGCAATTTCTACAATTCTTTTTAGAAGTTTTTTTAGCTTTTCGTCTTCTAAAATATCTTTTACCAGTGTGCCGTCTATTTTAATGATGTTTATTGGCAAATTTTTAATTAAATAAACAAAATTTGAATATCCGCTGCCGAAATCGTCTATAGCAATTTTAACGCCCATTTCAGACAGAGTGTGAATTACTTCATTTACTTTTTTATCAGATATCATCTCTTCGTCTTCAAGCAGCTCTATGGTTAATTTATGGGCTATATTGTATTCATTTATTTTTTCTGTAAGATGTTTGACAAACTGGTCGTTTTTAAGGTCTCTTAAAGAAAGATTAATAGAAAAATTATAAGGAAGTTTAGAAAATTTATTAAAGCATTTTTCAATAATAATTGTTTGAAGAGCTTCATACTGGTGTGTTTTTTTGGCAATTTCAAGAAAATGAAACGGGGTATAAATTTTATTATTATGTTTTATTCTCATTAAACATTCATATTTTTCAACCTGTTTAGTTTTGTTGTTTATTATAGCCTGTACGTAAGGTATAACATTGTCGTTTTCTATTGCTTCGTTTATTATTTTTTTCCATTTCAGATTTTCTTCAAACTCCTTTAAAATAGGGAGTTTTTTATTATATACAATTATCTGTTTTTTTCTTTTTTTTGCGTATTTCAGGGCCGTATCGGCTTCTGCGAGCGTTTTTCCGATACCTACGGTAATATTTATTTTTATTTCTTCATTTCCTATTTTGAATTTTAAACTTTTAAGTTTCTCAATAATATCTGAAGAGATATGTTTCAATTTTGCGGGTGTTTTTTCTATAATAGCGTATTCATCGCCTGAAAGTTTATATGTTTTTTGAATTTTATTTAAAAACTCTCCGAATTCTTTTATCAGTTTATCTCCTTCTTTTACACCGAAGAAGTCGTTTATTTCTTTGAAATCGTCTATGTTGATTATGGCTATGTATTTGTCTTCGAAATCATTGATAAGCTTTTCTCTGTTAGGAAGGTTTGTAAGGTTGTCCGTAAACATGTTTTTAGTCAGTTCTTTTGTTTTTTTATGAACTTCGTTTTTTAAATTTTTGTTTAGGTCTTCAAGCATTTGGTTTTTGGTGTTAATTCTTTCTTCAAACTCGTCTATTATTTTTTCGATAATAGCGTTTTGTTTTTTTATAATATAATTGGCAATAAGTAAGATTATAAAAAATACCAGTAAATACAGACCTGATAAAATTTTCAAATCTTTTTTAAACATATGTTCTTTTTTTTGGATGACATTATTTATATCGTCTACAAAAACGCTAGTAAATATGAGCCAGTTCCATGGTTTGTATAGTTTTACATATGAAATTTTAGGTCTTATTATTTTTGTTGAATATTTGTAAAACCAGTATGTAACAAATCCTTCTCCGGTGGTATTGGCGATTTTAAGATATTCTTTTCTGTAAAGTTTTCCTTTTGCGTCTTTTTTGTCGTCGCTTAAAAGTTTTCCGACCATTTTGGGATTGACCGGAAGCGCTATCACTTTTGCAAAATTTTTTCCGCCTTTGTAGTTAAGTATTTCGGCTACTGATATGTATCCGTGATTTTCGGGACCGAATCTTACGTTGTATATAATTTTTATAATTTTCTGTTTTACCATTTGGTCTATTTCTTTTTTATACATAGCCGCTGTCAGTAAATATTTATCAAATATATGTTGATATGTAATCTTATCGCCAAGAGATGTATGATGTTCAAAATACATTTGATTAATATTTTTATTCAGCAGTGTTTTTATTAATCTAACTCTTTTTGTATGGTTAAAGTCGCTTAAACTGCTATAAATCAGGTTTCCTTTCAGGTCTGTAAGGGCCCAGTGGACAAATGGAGTTACTTTATCGATATAATTCATAATATAATAAAGATGATTTTCATTTTTTTGAAGAATTTTTGCCGCATTTATATTGGAAATTTTTAAAAGACTTTTTACTTCTTTTAATTTTTCCTTTCTTAATGTGTTAATCAGCTTTATTACATTATTTACCTGATGTTTCATCATGTTTTTCTGATTTTCGATGTAATTGTTTTTTATTAAGTGTATTTCTGTCTGATATTTTTCGTACATTACAAAAAAGGTAATGGCAAAAGAAGCAAAAGTTAAAAATATTAAAATAGAGTATGTAGCTACTTTATTGTGTCTTAATATTTTTTCTTTTAAAGTTTCAATTTTTTTCATTAGCTAGTTTTTCCTTGGCAACCTTGTCTAAGATACCGTTTATGAAACTTTTTGCTTTGTCTTCTGAAAAATTTTTCGCTATTTTTACAGCTTCGTCTATTACGATCTGATAAGGGGTGTCGGTATACAGTATTTCGTATATTCCGACTCTCAGTATCTGTTTGTCTACTTTGTCCAATCTGTCAAAATCCCAGTCAATCAGATGGTTTTTGATTATTTCGTCAATTTCGTCTATATGTTCTAAAATACCTTTTAAAAGTTTTTTTGCAAATTCGGCTTTGCCGCCTTTTACTTTTTTGTCTTTCAGTATTTCTTCAAACTGCTCTATTGCCTGGTCATTACCCATTTCTTGTGCATACAGCGTCTGTATTACAGCTTCTCTAGCATGTGTTATCGTAGCCATTATTTCCTCCAAAGTTTTATAGTTATTAATCCCAATGCAATAAACGTTTCAGGAATTAATAAAAGTGTCATTTTTTCCGTTGTTACGGGAGTAAAAAAATATTTGAAAAATCTCAAAAACGCTCCCGTTAAAATTAAAATTATTATTGAAATCAGAATTGAAAAATCCAGTGTGTTTTTTATATTAAAACTCAATTTATCTCTTTGTAAAGATTAATCATTTCGATCAGTCCAAGCATTGCCTCAAAACCTTTGTTTCCGGCTTTTGTCCCAGCTCTTTCAATTGCCTGTTCGATGGTGTCTGTTGTTAAAAGTCCGAATGTTACGGGAATATCCGCCTGTAAAGTAGTATTGGCAATACCTTTTGTAGCTTCGGCCGCCACATAGTCAAAATGAGGTGTAGCTCCTCTGATTACCGCGCCTACACAGCACACTCCGTCATATTTTCCGGTTTTAATGGCTTTTTTTAATCCGAAAGGAAGCTCAAAAGCACCGGGGACTAATATCAGTTCCAGGTTTTCTTCTTTTCCGCCGTTTCTTAAAAACGCGTCTTTTGCGCCTTCAACCAATCTGTCAGTTATAAGGTGGTTAAATCTGCTGGCTATTATAGCTATTTTTTCGTTTCCGTTTAACTGTAAGTTTCCTTCAATTATTTTCATTTATTCTCCTTGCAATTTGTTATACACTCAATTTCTTTTAATGTTGTTTCCAATGTATCAGGTGTAATCATATTAGGCCCGTCGCTTAGAGCCTCATCCGGATTATAATGTGTTTCAAAGAAAAATCCGTCTATTCCTACAGCTGCTGCCGCTCTGCTTAAAACAGGCACATATTCCCTTTTACCGCTGCTTTTGCCTCCTGCGCCTCCGGGCATCTGAACAGCATGTGTAGCGTCAAATATCACTGGTGCGTATTCTCTCATAATATATAAACTTCTCATATCCACCACAAGATTTCCGTATCCGAATGTTGTGCCTCTTTCTGTAAGCCATACACCGTGTTTTTGAGCGTTTTCATATGTCGCTTCATCACATCCTCTTGTCTGCAGCACTTTAAGGACAGAATATTTCATATCGGCCGGATTCATAAACTGTCCTTTTTTGATGTTTACGATTTTGTCGGTTTTTGCCGCTTCAACCAGCAAATCCGTCTGTCTGCATAAAAACGCCGGTATCTGAAGCACGTCTACTACCTCAGCCGCCTTTTTTACCTGCCAGGTTTCGTGCACGTCTGTTAGTAATTTATATCCGAATTTTTCTTTAACTTCGTTTAAAATTTCCAGGCCTTTTTCAATTCCAGGGCCTCTGTAGCTGTTTAAAGACGTTCTGTTTGCTTTGTCGTAGCTTGCTTTGAAATAAAATTCATATTTGTCACTGTACGGTTTTAAATATTCCGCTATTTTAAAAATCTGTTCTTTGCTTTCTATTACACAAGGACCGGCGATTAATATCATTACGCACCTTTTATTTTTATTAAAATTATATCAGATATTTTTAATTAAACATTTAATGCTATAATACACTAAAAAGAAAGACCGGAAAATATGTATAAAAACAAATCGAAATTAATACCGAGACTTATAATAGGCTTGCCGGTTGTTTCGGTTTTACTGACTATATTATTTATAAGTTTCGGTACAATATTTACAATAAAACAGACTTTTAAAAAAGAACTCGTACAGACTGAAAAGAACTTTTTTAAAAATTTGAAATTTACTACTAAAAAAAGAATAAATATTACCTACAATATTATCGAAGCCCTGTATAAAAGCAATCCGAACGATAAAAATAAAACGGTTAAACTTATTCAAAGCGTTATGGATAAATTAAGATGGCCTGACAACGGATATATTTTTATATTTGATTCAAAAGGCAATACGATTTATCACATTAACCATAAATACATTGGTCAAAACAGGTGGAATGTAGTCAGAGACGGACAGAAAATAGTCCAGCTTATTATTAAATCGGCCCTTAAACATCCTGACGGAACGTTTGTAAAATACGCAGCTTATTTTCCTAACGGCAAGTCTATGGAAAAAATATCTTATGTGAAATATTTCAAGCCTCTTGATATGATAATAGGGACCGGTATATATCTAAACAGTTTAAACAAAGATCTGATTGCGAAAAAAAACAAACAAAAACAGCTTTTAAACAGTCTAATTAAAACAATTGTTATCGTTTCACTGATCTCCATGATTATTACTCTTGTAATCATGTATATACTTTCCGATATCGTTAACAGAATATTTAAGGTTTACGATAATGCGCTGCAGAAAGAAAAACATAAACTGTTTTTGCAGGCTAACTACGACAATCTGACAGGCCTATGCAACAGAGAGTGTTTTATGCAGAAATTAAAAGACATTTATTATGAAGCAAACAGAAAAAAAGAAAAATTTGCCGTATTGTTTATAGATATAGATTATTTCAAACAGATAAATGATTCAGACGGTCATAAAGTAGGGGACAAGGTATTAAAAATATTAGCCGACAGATTAAAAAGCAGTGTAAGAAGATCCGATATCGTTTCAAGATTCGGAGGAGATGAGTTTTTGATAATCTTAAAAGGCGTGCATTCCGTAGAAGATGTAGCCTTATATGCCCAGAGGATCCTTTCTAATATAAAAAGGGAAATTGTTGTAAACAATAAAAAATATTATCTTTCCGGAAGTATAGGAATAAGCATGTATCCTGAAAACGGAGAGGATCTTGATAAACTCATTGTTTATGCGGATGTCGCAATGTATAAATCAAAAAAAGACGGTAAAGACAGATTTAATTTTTATAATTCCGAATTTACTAAAAAAGCCGAGAATTTCATAACTTTGAAAGACGATATTTTAAGAGCGTTGAAAAAGGGAGAGTTTGAAATATATTTTCAGCCTCAGTTTGATAAAAATGAGTATCTTTACGGCAGCGAAGTGCTTGTTAGATGGCATCATCCAGTAAAGGGCTTTTTATATCCTGAAAGTTTTATCCCTTCCGCCATAGAAATGGGACTTATAGACAAAATTGATTTATTTGTTTTTGAATCTGCCGTTAAACAGTATAAAGAGTGGTATTTAAAAGGGTATTATCCGGGGGTGATGTCATGGAATGTAACTATGTATCAGCTTCAGAAAAAAGAGTTTTTGCAGCAGGTTAAAAATATTATTCAAAAATACGAAATAGACCCTAAAATTCTTAATCTGGAAATTACGGAAGAAAGTATTATGAATGATCCTGAAACGTCAATTAAAATGCTGAACGAAATAAAAAAACTCGGAATAAGTATAAGTATAGACGATTTTGGTACCGGTTATTCATCATTGGCTTATTTAAAAAAACTGCCTATAGATAAAATCAAAATCGATCAGAGTTTTATCAGCGATATTCCTTATAACAGGGATGATGTTATAATTACAAAAGCGATTATTAATCTCGGCAAAAACCTCGATCTGCTTACAGTTGCAGAGGGTGTGAAAAATAAAATTCAAAGACAGTTTGTAATAGACAAAGGCTGCGATTTTATTCAGGGGGAATATTATTCAATGCCTATATGCGCTGAAGAATTTGAAGAAAAATATTTAAGGACATATTAATGGTTGTATATAAATATTCTGCAAGCGGAAATGATTTTGTTATTTTCCATACATTTATAAAAAAAGACAGGAGTTCATTGGCAAAAGAGCTGTGTGACCGTCAAAACGGAATAGGGGCAGACGGTTTAATCGTTATACTTCCGCATGAAGAATATGATTTTGAATGGCAGTTTTACAATTCCGACGGTAGCGTTGCCGAAATGTGCGGAAACGGGAGCAGGGCGGCTGCTCATTATGCTTTTATAAACGGTCTGGCACCTGCAAAAATGAGATTTTTGACTGTTGCGGGTGTTATTGAAGCGGAAGTGGACGGAGATAAAGTGGAATCCCAGTTAACTCCGCACAAAGAGATTAAAGAAATGAACGAATGGAAGCTTTTTGATACGGGTGTTCCGCATTTGGTTAAAATTGACAGTATTGATAATTTTGATTTACAAGAATGCAGGGATTTAAGATATAAACACAATGCAAATGTGAATGTTGCTGAGGTAAAAGACGGCAAACTGTATGTAAGAACGTATGAAAGAGGCGTGGAAGATGAAACGCTTGCATGCGGGACAGGAATGTGCGCAAGTTTTCTTTTGGCCAGGGAAAAAGGATTAGTGGGTAATGAAGTAACAGTTTATCCAAAAAGCGGTGAAGAATTACAAATAAGATTAAAAAACGGCCGTTTATATTTTAAAGGCAGAGTAAAAAATACTTTTATTGCACAATATAAGTAACAATAAGTAACAAAATGTAACACTTCTAAATAAAAGATAAAAATACTCTTTTTTATTTTTTTTCTTTCTGTTATACTTCAATAAAAAAAGGATTAAACATGCCAACATTAACAAAATTAAAAGGAAACGATGTAGCACTTTACGGAAATCAGGTAAACGTAGGAGACAATGCACCGGTTGTAACGCTTCCGAACAGCGGATTAGAAGAGGTAACTGTAGGAGGAGCTCAGGACAAAGCTCAGTTAATCGTAGCCGTGCCTAGTCTAGACACTCCTGTATGTGCAATGGAGACTGCTAAATTTAACAATCAGGCGGCATCTGTTGAAGGAGCGACTGTATATGTTGTATCTATGGATTTGCCGTTTGCCGCAAAAAGATTCTGTTCAACTGAAGGAATTGAAAATCTTCAAGTACTTAGCGACTTCAGAGACAAATGTTTCTCAGCTGCATACGGAACACTTATAGCAGAAGGACCGTTAAGAGGATTAAGTGCAAGAGCTGTATTCGTAGTAGGAAAAGACGGAAAAGTGGTATATAAAGAATTAGTTGACGAAATTACCGCTGAACCGGATTATGAAGCTGCTTTAAACGCTTTAAAAGAAGCTGCGGCTAAATAATTCCTCTTCTCTCTTTTTTATTAATCATCTACTTGACTTAATTAATTACACTTGCAATAATTGCATAATCAATTGAAAGGATTTTTATGCAATATAATAAAGAAACGTCAGTCGGTTATGCACTTACTACAACATTAAATTTGCTTAGAAAAAATTTCAATAGGGAAATAAAAAATTATGATTTAAGTTCAGAGCAGTATGGTGTTTTGAAACTCGTTTCAGAATCAGAAAAACTGACACCGACACAAATATCCGAACTTTTAAACAGGGACAAGGCTACTATTACCAGAATTATTAAATCTTTGGATCATAAAGGCTTAATACAAAAAGAAAGCATTAACAACCGTTCTTTTTATATCAAACTGACAAAAAACGGCAGGGAAATGTTGAAAAAAGCCGATGATATTGCGTTTAAATACCATAAAATGATAATGGATAAAGTCGGAGAAAAAGATATAAAACATATGCTTGAAACATTAAAAAAAATCAGAGAATTATTTTAAAGGATTTAAATGAAAAAATTACTGTTTACATTAGGACTGGTAATATTATTAAACGCACAGGTGATAGATAAAATAATTGCAACTGTTAATAATATTCCTATTACTTCATATGAAGTTGATACAACTGCAAAAAAAATGAATATTTCTAAACAGAAAGCTTTAAATTATCTTTTGGATCAAAAACTTATTCAAAGCGAAATAAAAAAAAGAGGAATAGAAGTTGATGATTTTGAAGTAGAAAACGCAATGGAAAAGATTGCTAAACAAAACGGGCTTAGTTTATTCGAATTTAAAAACATATTAATGCAAAAAGGCGAACTGGATAAAGTAAAAAAACAGATAAAACAGAATCTTTTAAAAGAAAAACTTTTTGATCAGATTGTTCAGACTAAATTAAATATATCTGACGATGAAATAAAAAATTATTATAAAAATCATAAGAATGATTTTAAAGTTTTTAATACTGTCCAGGTAACAAAATACAGTGCGAATAACAAAGAAATATTAAATAAAATAAAATCAAATCCTTTAGCTAACGCAAACGTAAAAACGTCTACTCAGGTTTACAGTTATAATGAATTGCCTGTAGGACTTTTATTTTTATTTAAACAAACCAAAGTAGGGGAATTTACTCCTATTATTAACGACGGGTTAGGATATAGCATGTATTTTATTGATAGAAAAGACGGAAGTGCGTATATCCCGTTTGATAAAGTCAAAAACGCAATAGCAAATAAAATTGCGGCTGAAAAAAGAGAAATGATTCTAAAAGACTATTTTTCCAAACTGAAAAACAGAGCTTATATAAAATTTTATAAATAATTATATTTTACATGTTCCTTTTTCATTTGGAACAATTTCTCCTTCTATTTTTTTAAATCCGTTTTCATATTTCCAGATTTCAAAATTTATTCCTTCTTTTAATAAAACATCTTTAATAGTTTCTTTGTCAGTAGTCAGTATTGACACTCCGCAGTCTTCAAATATTTCGTCAGGTGTAGGAATTGATTTGATATTGTAGTCTTTTAACAGTTTTTCAGCTTTTAATCCGGTTGGAATATCTTCAAAATGAAAATAATAATATCTGTTTAAATCATCAGTCAGTTTGTAAACAAGTTCTTTAAAATGAAGTCTTACTCCCGCAGGTAAGTATTTTAATTCAGCCATTTTTAAACCTTTAATCGTTTTTTAGTTTTTTTTCCCTTAACTGTCCGCATGCGGCGGATATATCCATTCCTTTGCTTTTTCTAATTGTACACATTATTCCTTTATTGATCAAATAATCTTGGAATTTTTTCATAGTTTCATCATCAGGTCTTTTAAAATTGGTACCGGGATATGGATTAAAATATATTAAATTAACTTTACTCGGAATACCGTTTAAAAGCTTTACAAGTTTTTTTGCCGATTCAATATCATCATTTACATCTTTTATTACCAGGTATTCAAACATAACTTTTTTTCTTTTGTCAATCGGAAATTCTCTGATAGCGTCTATTACACTTTGAATGTTGTATGCTTTATTAAGAGGTATCAGTTCTTCGCGCAGTTTATCATCTACGGCATGCAATGATATCGCTAAGTTTATTCCTAAATTTTCGTTTCCGAGTTTCTTTATTTTCGGAGCTATTCCTGATGTAGAAACGGTCTGGCGTCTTGGGGAAATATTCATTCCGTTCTGATCGGCTAAGATTTTAATAGCTTTAACTAAATTTTCATAATTGTCTAACGGTTCGCCCATTCCCATATAAACGATATTTAACGCTTTATTTTCGTCAAAGTTTTTAAATTTTTTCATCCACCATACCTGTGCAACTATTTCACCTGCGCTTAAATTTCTTACAAATCCGCCTTTTGCGGTTAAACAAAATGCACATCCGACTTTACATCCGACTTGCGTTGAAACACAAACGGTATATTTTGCCTCTTTTTTCTTTCCGTCTTTTATTTCTTCATCTTTCATTTTTATTAATACGGTTTCTACCGTATGTCCGTCTTGCATTTTAAACAAGAATTTTTCCGTACCGTCGCTTGCTATCTCATGATTTACCAGTTCCAGTGGATTGATTATAAATTTATCTTTTAATTCTGCTCTTAAAGCTTTAGGAATATTTTGCATTTCATCAAAGTTTTCTACATATTTTCTATATATCCATGTATAAAGCTGATTAACTCTGAATTTCGGTTTTATGCCCATGTCTACCAGTTCATCAGGTAAATAATCCATAAATATTTTTTTATCCATTAATTTCCTTTAATATATTTTTTTCTACAAGTCTTTCAATTAATAATTTTTTAGCTTTTTCAATATTCTGAATATACTCAGTGTGTGCACTTTCATTACAGTAATTTGTTATAACAAAAATTCCAAGTGTAGGTATTTCAAATTCTTTTGCCACGCTCATAACCGAATAAAATTCCATATTTTCCGCATCTATTTTCATTTTTAAGTATTTTTCAGATATTTCTTTATCAGTGGTGATATAGTTTGAAGAGTTTATAATTGTTTCACGGGAAACATCTTTTGAAAAACTTATTATGTTTTCTATAGGCGTATAACAGTTTTTGTTTAAAAAACAGTTCTCAATATTTGAAGCACTGCTTGTCTCTATAATATCAAAAACTTTTTTATTACCGTAGCTTCCGGCCGTTCCGATAAAGATTAAAAATTCAGGTTTTTGAAATAAGCAGATCCTTGTAAGATTAATTGCTGAATTAATAAGTCCAACTCCTATCGGGGTGGCAAAATTAAATATCTCTTTATTACCTGCGCTTATTATCACTTCTATATACCTTTTTATTTTGTTTCACGTGAATCATTTACAATCAAGAATTACTTTATATTTTAGTTTAACGGTTTCAGGCTTGGTTATTATTTTGTTTTCATCCGGCGATAAAAATATTAATTCTTTTATTTTACATTTTTTATATGTGTGTTTTACCTGCTTTATAACTGAATATTGCAGTTTGTCGGAATTTATATAAGCGACTTTAATATTTTCGAACTGAGCATCCTGAGGTGCATAAAATTCGTTATCAAGCCACATATTTATTTGTCTCGTGTCTCCTAGCAGAATATAACCGTCATCGGTTTTGATATAATTAAAAGGAAATGTTAAATTCTGCGCTTTTGTTTTAATTAATATCGCGTCTTTTTTTGGAACGACATATTTGGTAAATACTTTTGTAAATACTACATCAAAGGCAAATATATTAACTAGTAAAACCATTAAAATAAAAATTTTTTTCATTTAATTAATCCTTACGCTTATATTGTTTTTATTGAGATAATGTTTAAGATCCATAATATCGATTTCTTTAAAATGAAAAATACTTGCGGCAAGAGCAGCGTCTGCATAATGTTCAAATACGTCTTTAAAATGTTCCATTTTACCTGCGCCGCCGCTTGCAATGACAGGAACGTTTACTAGTCTTGATATTTTTTCGGTTATTTCAATATCAAAGCCTGATTTTGTCCCGTCGGTGTCCATTGATGTTAACAGTATTTCACCCGCTCCTCTGTCAACGACTTCTTTAGCCCACTGAATAGCGTCAAGACCTGTATCTTCTCTTCCGCCTTTTATAAAAACATGCCATTTGTCAGAAGCCACTTTTTTTACATCGATTGCGACAACGATACACTGGCTGCCAAATCTTTTACTGGATTCATTAATAAATGCCGGGTTTTTTACGGCGGCGGAATTTATAGAAACTTTATCACAGCCTACATTTAATAGATTGTAAATGTCGTCAAGTTCGCTTATACCGCCTCCTACGGTTAAAGGAATAAAAACTTCACGCGCGACTTCTTTTACAATATCTACTATCGGTTTACGTCCTTCATGGCTGGCGGTAATATCTAAAAAGGTGAGTTCGTCGGCTCCTTCTTCATTATATCGTATTGCGGCTTCTACAGGATCTCCCGCATCTCTAAGTCCTACAAAATTTACGCCTTTAACAACTCTGCCGTCTTTTACATCCAGACAGGGTATTATACGCTTAGCAAAATATTCCATTAATATCCTTTATAAAATAGCAGAGGCTGAAAAGCAGAATATCGATTATTCCTATTTGTCAGAATATGCATAACTTCTCTTTCTTTTAAAACGCTGCTGTTTCTCAGCCTCTTTTTTGTTATAATTTTATCAAACTATTTACATTTAGTAAAAGGATATGATATAATCAAGGCAAAGAAAAAATTTGGACAAAATTTTTTAAAAGATAAACATTATTTGGATAAAATCGTCCAAGCGATGCCCAACACCGATAATCTGGTAGTAGAAATTGGGCCTGGCTTAGGCGATTTAACAGAAAAGCTGCTGGAAAAAAGAAGAGTAACAGCTTATGAAATTGATAAAGATTTATGTGAAATTTTAAAAGAAAAATTTCCTGATCTTGAATTAAAATGTGGTGATGTATTGGAGTTTTGGCAAGAAACTCTTGAAAATGAAAAGTATGATTTGATTGCAAATTTACCTTATTACGTTGCGACAAATATAATATTAAAAGCATTAAAAGATAAAAATGCAAAAAACATACTAGTACTTATTCAAAAAGAAGTTGCGGATAAGTTTTCTGCAAAAGCGGGGGATAAAAATTACTCATCTTTAGCGATACTTGCACAAAGTGTGGCTAAAGTAAAAAAACTGTTTGATATACCTCCGGGTGCGTTTATTCCTGCGCCCAAGGTTACAAGCAGTGTGATTTTATTTGAAAAGTTTGAAAACTCTTTTAATGAGGAGTTTGCAAAATTTTTAAAAGTCGCTTTTGCAAACCCTAGAAAAACTCTCAGAAAAAACTTATCCGTGAAATATAAGGATTTTGATCCTGAAAAATTCGGACTTGCCAAAAGCATACGGCCTCACCAGGTAGACGGCTCTACTTTTTTCCAGCTCTTTTCTAATGTCCGCTAGGCTAAAGAAAGGAGAATAAATGGAAGAAAAAAATCAAAAAGCCGTTGTTAAAACTAAAAAAAATTATCAACAAAAAAAGACAGATCCGAAAAACTTTGTTTGGTTTAAAGATTTAAACAAAGCATTTAACGAAAACGAAAAAATTCAACAGGCGAGACTTAATTCACATACAAAAATAGACAATAATGCAAAAGGGTGGGTTAGATTTACGCCTCTTGGAGGATTAGACGAAATCGGAGGAAACTGTGCTGTTCTTGAAACGGAAAACAGTGCGATTATAATCGACTGCGGAATGAGTTTTCCGAATGAAGATATGCACGGAGTGGATATTTTAATTCCCGATTTCAGTTATTTAAGAGAAATAAGACACAAAATCAAAGGTCTTATCATAACACACGGGCATGAAGATCATATAGGAGCTGTACCGTATCTGTTTAAAGAAATGCAGTTTCCTATTTACGGAACTTCGCTTCCTCTTGCAATGATTGAAAATAAATTTAAAGAGCATAAATTATTACAGTATAAAAGCTATTTCAGAAGTGTTAAAAAACGCCATCCGATTCAAATAGGAGATTTTAAAATAGAGTGGATTCATATGACGCACTCTATTATAGACAGTTCATCTTTGGCAATACAGACGCCCGTAGGAACACTTATACATACGGGAGATTTCAAAATAGACCATACTCCGATTGACGGATATGCGCCTGATTTACACAGATTTGCATATTACGGGGAAAAGGGTGTGTTAGCGCTTTTCAGTGATTCTACGAACTCATATAAGCCGGGAGTTACACCTAGTGAAAGCGTAGTAGGAAATACGTTTGACGACCTGTTTTTAAAAGCGAAGGGAAGAGTGATAATGTCAACATTCTCTTCAAACATTCACAGAGTATATCAGGCAATCGAAAGAGGTATTAAACACGGAAGAAAAGTGTGTATTATTGGTAGAAGTATGGAGCAGAACCTGAATGTAGCGATGGATCTCGGTTATATAAAACTGCCTCGCGATATATTTATCGATCCTTATGAAATAGGAAAATATGAAGATCATGAGATTTTAATAGTAACTACTGGAAGCCAGGGTGAAAGTATGAGCGCTTTATACAGAATGGCGATAGACGAACACAGACATGTTAAGATTAAAGAAGGCGATCAGATAGTAATAAGCGCAAAAGCGATTCCGGGTAACGAACCTACAGTATCACAATTAATCAATTTCTTAATGAAAAAAGGCGCAAAAGTTGCATATCAGGATTTCAGCGAAATCCACGTTTCGGGTCACGCGGCTCAGGAAGAACAAAAACTTATGCTAAGACTTGTAAAACCTAAATACTTTTTCCCTGTGCACGGTGAATACAATCACCTGATGAAACACAGAGAAACAGCTATGAGCCTCGGGATGGATGAAAATAACATATTCGTTATGGAAGACGGAGAGCAGTGGGAAATTACTCCTAAAAGAGTCAGAAAAGTCAAATCCGTAAAAGTGGGTAAAATTTATATCGATAATCAGATAAATGAAAAAATCGAAACGGATATAGTGCTAGACAGACAGAAACTTGCAAATGAGGGTATTATAATGATCGTTGCGCAGGTTGACAAACAGAAGAAAAAACTGCTTTCACGCCCTCGTGTAACGACATACGGTATTATTGCAGACAAAGAAGACAAAAATTTCGCAAAAGAAATGGAAGATATTTTAATCAATTATATAGACCATGCAAAAGATTACGTATACGAAAAAACGAGAATTTTCGAAAACGAGCTTAGAAACGTAATCAGAAAACACGTATTTAGAAAAACGAAAAAATATCCTACTATCGTTCCGATCGTTTACTTTATGTAAACCTTCTCTTTCTTAACTTTTCCTTAAATTTTTGATATAATATTAATAAATATATAAGTTTTAAGGAGGCAGTATGTCAGAAAAAGAAAACAAAATAGAATATCCAAGAATGTGGGGTTTCAGAATAATAGGCGAAGATAAAGAAAAAATGCGTCAGGCAGTTAAAGAATGCATAAACAATCAGGAATGCAATGTTGAAGACAACAAATCGCATGGAAAATACCACTCTCAAAAATTTGAAGCTTACGTAACGAGCGAAGAGGAAAGAAACGAATTTTTCAAAAGACTTCAGGAACATAAGGACATTAAATTCGTTCTTTAATTCCTCTTTTAATTCAAACAACCAACTTATGATAAAATTACATAAAAAAGGCTTCCGATGATTACTTTGAATACTCCTATTGATATGCATCTGCATCTGCGAGAAGGCAAAATGCTGCGAGATGTAATACCTTATACGTATAATCAGTTTGCGGCGGCCGTTGTTATGCCAAATTTAGTTCCCCCTGTTGATAACAGAGAAAGACTTGAAGGATACAGGGAAGAAATTTTGCAAAACAGTGAAAATTTTACGCCTCTTATGAATGTTTTTATGAGAGAATATACAAAAGAAGAGTTAGAAGATTTAAAAGACGATATTTTTGCTGTGAAACTTTATCCGGCAGGTATAACGACTAACAGCGAAGCAGGTGTAAAATCGATTGAAAACGTATATCCTGTTTTGGAAATTATGCAAGAACTCGGTATTCCTCTTTCGGTTCACGGCGAAACAAACGGTTTTGTGCTTGACAGGGAAAGAGAGTTTGCAGTCGTATATGAAAAACTTGCCAGTGATTTTCCTAATCTTAAAATCATAATGGAACATATTTCTACATATAATCTTGCAGATCTTTTAGATAAACATGATAATCTTTATGCAACGGTGACACTTCATCATCTGCTTTTAACGCTTGACGATTTAATAGGAGGAAGTTTAAATCCTCATAATTTCTGTAAACCGGTGGTTAAAACGCCAAAAGACAGGGATGCCCTGCAGGAAATTGTGCGATCAGGACATCCAAAAGTTATGTTTGGAAGCGACAGTGCGCCTCATTCGATAGAAAACAAACTAAAAGGCGCCGCCGGACTTTTCAGCGCACCTGTTATTCTTCCGGCACTTGCCGAGTTTTTTGACGGTGATAATGATACGTTCCAAAAATTCATAAGCGACAACGCCAGAAGAAACTTTGATTTAGCTGTGC
The DNA here is from genome assembly GCF_055388085.1 of Nautilia abyssi. NCBI lineage: Bacteria > Pseudomonadati > Campylobacterota > Epsilonproteobacteria > Nautiliales > Nautiliaceae > Nautilia > Nautilia abyssi. Next base: position 1,499,001 of record NZ_AP042376.1, read on the forward strand.
CTGAAAAAGAGGTAGTGCTTGTTGAAGAGGAGTATATTGTTCCTCAGATGGTAGGTGAAGTTAAACCTATGTATGCAGGTAAAAGATTTTCTTATAGCGTAAAAAAATCTTAAAATTTTTTTCTTTTCTTTCTATCCCGTAAAATCGGATAAAAAACTCTTATTAAGATAAAAATACTCTCGAACTCCCGGCGTTGCTTAAGTTTACATTAAAAAAAAGGATATATAATTCCTATTATTGAATAAAAATTCAGGAGTAAAAATGAAAAAAGTAATTAAAAGAGACGGTACTCCTCAGAACTATTTTCCTTATAAAATAGAAGATGCCATTAAAAAAGCTTTTGAAGCTACGAATGTTTCGTATGATCCTCAAGTATTTGAAGAAGTTATTAAACAGCTGCAGAAAATCGAAACCCCGGAAGTGGAATATATTCAGGATTTAATAGAGCACTCATTGTATAAACACGGCTATTTTGACGTAATGAAAAATTTTATGCTTTACAGACATCTGCATAAACTGCAAAGAGAAAATCTGCTTGATAAAGAAGCGACTTATATTAACTGTAATACTACAATTGACGAATATGTCTCAAAACAGGACTGGAGGATAAACGCCAACTCAAATACGGGATATTCTCATGCGGGACTTATAAACAATACCGCGGGGAAGGTTATAGCCAATTACTGGCTTGACAAAGTATATTCTCCTGCCGAAGGAAAAGCGCACAGAGACGGAGATTATCATATACATGATCTTGACTGTCTGGCACCGTACTGTGCGGGATGGAGTCTTAGAAATTTGCTTAATGAAGGGTTTAACGGAGTAAGAGGAAGGGTTGAGGCAAAAGCTCCCGGACATTTCAGAAGCGCTCTTGGACAGATGGCCAATTTCCTTGGAATCCTCCAGAGCGAGTGGGCCGGCGCACAGGCATTTAGCAGTTTCGATACATACCTGGCTCCTTATGTATTTAAAGACAAGCTTTCATATAACGAGATAAAAGAAGCGATTGAAAGTTTTGTATATAACCTAAACGTACCGGCACGTTGGGGACAGAGCCCGTTTACGAATATTACCATTGACTTTACGGTGCCCGATGATTTGAAAGACCAGATTCCTACACGCAACAACAAACATCTTTTAGAGGGTGTTGAAGATGAAGAGCTATTAAAAAAATTACAAAAAAGAAATCCTAAAATCAAAAAACTCACCGATGCTACGTATAAAGATTTTGAGCCTGAAATGCAGGAAATAATAAAAGCTTTTTATGAAGTTATGACAAAAGGGGATGCAATCGGACAGCCGTTTACGTTTCCTATTCCGACTGTTAATATAACAGAAGATTTTGACTGGGATTCTCCTGCGGCAAAAGCTCTTTGGGAAAATACGGCAAGAATCGGAAGCAGTTATTTTCAAAATTTTATAGGAAGTCAGTATATAATTGATGAAAACGGAAACAGGGTCAGAAATCCTAACGCATACGAACCGGGAGCAGTCAGAAGTATGTGCTGCAGGCTTCAGCTTGATTTAAGAGAACTATTAAAAAGAGGAGGAGGACTTTTCGGTAGTGCTGAAATGACGGGAAGTATAGGTGTTGTGACTATCAATATGGCAAGACTCGGATATCTTTATAAAGGAGATAAGCAGGCTCTTCTCGAAAGACTGACGGAACTTATGGATCTCGCCAAATCAACGCTTGAGAAAAAAAGAAAATTTGTTCAGGAAATGTATGAAAGAGGTCTTTATCCTTATACGAAAAGATATCTCCCCGGTTTTAACAATCATTTTTCAACCATCGGTGTTAACGGTATGAATGAAATGATTAGAAATTTTACTAACGACAAAGAAAACATAGCAAGCGAATGGGGAGTTGAATTTGCTAAAGAAATTCTTGATTTTATGAGAGAGAGACTTAAAAAATATCAGGAAGAAACAGGAAATCTTTATAACCTTGAAGCAACACCTGCAGAAGGAACTACTTACAGATTTGCAAAAGAAGATAAAAAAAGATTCCCTAATATGATCCAGGCGGGCTTTGAAGATGCTCCTTATTATACTAACTCTTCTCAGCTGCCTGCCGATTATACTGATGATCCTTTTGAAGCTCTTGAGCTTCAGGACGAACTTCAGACTATGTATACCGGAGGAACCGTTCTGCATCTGTATATGAGCGAAAAACTTAGCTCCACAGAAGCGGCAAAAAACCTCGTCAAAAAGGCAATTACGAGATTCAGACTTCCGTATATTTCTATTACGCCTGTATTTTCGGTATGTCCGAAACACGGATATATTGCGGGTGAACACGAGTACTGTCCGTATTGCGATGCAGAGCTTTTAGAAGAAATAGAAAAAGAAAAATTTAATAAATAAAAGGAGAAAGAATGGAAGTAAAAACATTATCAAAAGAAGAAATTTTAGAAAAAGTAAAAGAAAAAAGACAAAAATGCATGGTTTATACAAGAGTAATGGGTTATCACAGACCTGTTGAAAGTTTTAATATCGGTAAAAAAGCAGAGCATAAAGAAAGAACTTATTTCAAAGAATGTTAGGTATTTATTCTATTCAAAAGTTTTCTTCTCTTGACTTTCCCGGGCGTCTTTGTGCGATTTTATGGTTTAGCGGCTGTAATATGCGCTGTCCTTACTGTTATAACAAAGACGTCGTATTCGGGGAAAAACAGATAGAAGAAGAAGAGGTGCTGGAATTTTTGAAAAAGCGTGTAGGGCTGCTTGACGGTGTAAGTTTTACAGGCGGTGAAGCCACGCTTTATAAAAATATTATTCCTTTTAGCAGAAAAATTAAAGAGATGGGTTTTGAAATCAAGCTCGACACCAACGGACTGAATTTTGACGTCATTAAACAGATGGTTGATGAAAATCTTGTCGATTATATCGCGCTTGATTTTAAAGCCCCGCCCGAAAAGTTTGAAACTGTTACAAAAAGCAGACATTTCGACAAATACGAAAAAACACTTGATTTTTTAATATCGAGCAACGTTGAATTTGAAGTCCGCACAACCGTTCATACAGATTTGTTGAATGAAGACGATATAAACGAAATAATCAAAACACTGCATAATAAAGGCTACAAAGGCATATATTACCTTCAAAACTACTTCGAATCAGATAAAGAAACACTTGGCAATATCGGACCGCAAAAAAGAAAATTAGACACTTCCAAAATATCAGATTTAATACCCGTAGAATTTAGGAATTTTTAGTATAATCAAACAAAAAGAGGATTTATGAGCCTTTTTGATTTGTATTATAAAGACTATGAAGAGTGGTTTGAAAAACATCATGAAATCTATGAAGAAGAGCTTAAAACCGTAAAAACCCTTTTGCCAAAAGGCAGAGGGATGGAAGTGGGAGTCGGAAGCGGGAGGTTTGCGGCGCCTTTTGGTATCAAATTCGGGATAGAACCGAGCCGTAAAATGGCCGAAATCGCAAGAAGCAGAGGTATTGAAGCTATTGAAACAACGGCTGAAGAGATGGATTTTGAGGATGAATTTGATTTTATATTGATGGTGACGACAATATGCTTTGTAAAAGATCCTCAAAAAACAATAAACAACTGCTATAAAGCACTTAAAAAAGGCGGGTATCTCTTGGTTGCCTTTGTTGATCTGGACTCGCCTCTTGGCAGAATGTATGAAAAAAACAAAGCAAAATCCAAATTTTACGCACCTGCTACATTTTTTACCAAAAACGATATAATAAACCTTATGAAAAAAGCGGGATTTAAAGATTTTGAATGTAAAGAAAACCTTTATGGCGACAGTCTTGAGAGTCTTAAATTCGGAATAAACGACTGCAACGGCGGAGCTTTTAAAGTTGTAAAAGGGAAAAAAGATTTAAAATAAAATTTTAGGATTTTAATAAAAAAGTGCTATAATAGAAAAAGTTTGTTTAAAGGAATGATAATGGATTCGTTAAAAACAGAAGTAATACTTGCCGGACTTGCGGATGTCATAGGGCAGCTAGCCTGGTATGAGGATATCGTAGTTAAGAGAGAAGAACTTAAAGATGCCGAAAGAATAAAAACCCTGCAGAAAAAAGCGCTTGAGTTATCCAACAGCATTAGAATGAACGGGGCTGACAGTATTGACGGTCTTGAAGAAAGATATAAAGAAATCAGAAAAGAGTATGACGGGTATTTCGAAAAATACAACCAGATTGTGCAGGAGTCTGTAAAGCAGTTTGACGGACAGGTAAAAGTTTAATAAAGGAATTAAAATGAACGAAGACATTTTAATAAAAATCCTTGAAAAAGTGGAAGAACAAAACAGCAAAATCGACTCTCTCATATCCGAAAACGAGCAGTTAAGAAAAGAATTAGCCGAAGTGAAGGATGAGGTAAAGGAAGCAAAAGAAAACGCACAGGAAACAAAAGAGGAAACTAAAAAGTTTTATAAAGCGTTAGCAGAGGAAGTCGTAATGACGCTTGCGGATTTTATAAAAAAAGCGCTTGATAAAAACGATGAAAAACTGATGGGCGAAATAGACGAAAAACTAAAAGGCATAGCCGGACTAATCGACAACGGTGAAAAATTTGAGAAACTGAAAGAGTATATTCATAATGAGTTGAGCGAAGCGGGAAAAGAATTAGTAGCTGTATTAAGTGGTAATCAGGCTAACATAAGCGACAACCTTATCCAACACCACAAAGATGTATTAAACAGACTTGATAAAATGGAATACGAAATAAAAACCGAAATAAAAACTATAAGAGATCCTGACTATAGATATAGACTTCCGGACGGGACTGTGTCAATAGGGCGTCCGGTAAGATAACGGAAAGTAAAATGGCTAAAACAAAAATAACGCAGACTATTTTTTATGCTCGCCAACGCTGACGAAGATGTAAAAAAGAGATGGTTTTCAAAAATTTTAACCCATATGGATTTATATGAAATGAATACTGTATTTACTCCCGAAGTCGTTTGGAAATATGCGCTTGACGATGAAGTTATAAATTTGCTTTTTCCCGATAATCACAAAATGCTTTGGAAAAGCATTAAAAAAAGACTTAAAAATTTGGGCTTGGCGGAAGAATAAATATACGTAATTATCACAAGATAATCCAGCTTTTCATAAAATAGTCCAACGGGAAAAATATATTATAATTATTCCAACAAAATTATAAAAGGTTTGCAAATGTCTTCTAACAATAAAGAAAGAACAACTTATTTTGGATTAAAAGTATATAATATTGATAATCAGGACTATGTGAGAGAGGAAGACATTAAAAAACTGCCGTTTTATAACTTTTGGAAGACAAGCGCAACAGGTTCAACCTGTATAGCCGATGATAAGCTCGGAATTTTAATTTATCTTTATGACTGGGAAGAATTTTCAGTGCTTTTTATTAAAACAGGCAAACACAGATATATGTAAGAATGAAAATCAGTCAATTGTATTTAAAAACTATATAAAAACTCCCGCCCTTTCTTTTTCTCACAACCCTTACATTTCAACCGAAAAATTGCAATAATACCGTTAAGTGCATATAAAAGTTTGCTTTATAATTAAAAAAAAGTTTAAACTGTCTATTATGCTTTAGACGGTTGTGCTAAAATATGAAAAAACAAAGGTAAAAAATGCAGTTCAGCATAGTATTTGACAATTACATAGCAAACGAAAAACTGGAAAGTTTTTGGGGGTTTTCGTGTGTAATCAATGACTATTTTCTTTTTGATACGGGAAGCAACGGGCGTGCGCTTGTAAGAAACATAGCAAAAACGGGATTTGATATTAATGAATTTAAATACCTTTTTATATCACATCCCCACTGGGATCATATAGGCGGAATCGACAGTATTGTGGACGTAAACAGAAAAATGAGCCTGATACTTCCTAATTCACTCTCAAAGCTTTATATAAGGGATTTAAAAACGCTTTCACGTGAAACAATTGTAGCGGACAGTAATCCTAAGAAACTTTTTGGAAGTTTTTACACTACGGGCGTAATGGAACCTGTAGGAGAGCAGAGTCTTGTGATTGACGAGGGGGAATTTAGCGTGGTTGTGACCGGATGTGCGCATCCGGGAATCGTAAATATTGTAAAAAGGGCAATGGAAATGCTGAATAAGCCTGTATTGTATGCTTTAGGAGGATTCCATCTTATGAGAAGCTCTGAAGCAGAAATAATCGAAACTATAAAAGAGCTTAAAAGCTTGGGTGTAGAATACGTAACTCCTACGCATTGCAGCGGTGACATGGCTATTGAAATGTTTAAAGACGCTTACGGGGAAAATTACATTCCCGGAGGCGTCGGAAGGGTGATAGAGTTTTGAAAAAGATTATAATCTTTTTAGCCGTTTTTCTTTTTGCCAATCCTCTTTTTATTATAAACGAATACAGAAGCGCTGTGGGTTTGAACTCATTGGAAGATAATCCTTCTTTGGATTTTGCAGCAAAACTGCATGCAAAATATATGTTTAAAAACAATGAATTTTCTCATTACGAAAAAAAATACGGATACAGATTCGCCGGCGTTACTCCGGCTGACAGGGCAATGAGCTGCGGTTATCCTTCCAGGTTTGTTATTGAAAATATTTCAAAAGGAGAAAAAAGCTATAAAGAATCTGTTAAAGATTTATTCAGTGCGATATATCACAGACTAGCTTTTTTGAATTTTAATATTAACGAAATAGGCTATTACCGTTTAAACGATATTTATGTATATGATATGGGAAATAAATATATTAGTGAAGCCTGTGATAATTTGGAAAAATTTAACAGTGGGTTTGCAGGTCTTTGCAGGGATAAAAATAAAATAATTCCAAAAGAAGTATATATTGCAAATATGCAGAATAATCCCAAAGTTGTGTTCTGGCCGTATAACGGGATGAAAAACACTCCGCCTGTTTTTTATGATGAAATACCCGATCCTCTTCCGGATTACGGAGTCTGCGGTTATCCTGTAAGTATAAGCTTTAATCCGTATTATTATAAAAACAAGAAAATACAGCTTATTACATTTACTCTGTATAAAGGGAAAATGCCTGTTAACGATGTTAAAATAATTACATCTGAAACCGATGTAAATCATATGCTTAAAAAAACCGATTTTGTTTTATTTCCGCTGCAAAGACTGGAATACGGAGCAAAATACAATGTTGAAGCCGATTTTGTAATAGACGGTAAAATCAAAAGTTATAAATGGTCTTTTGAAGTGGAGGATAAATATATCCCTGTAATTAACGTAATAGGCAATAAAGGAAAATATTATATAAAACCGAATATTACATATCTGATTTATTTTAAACCTTTAAATAAAAACGATAAACTTTCCGATTTAAAATATGAATTCAGAAGAGGGCTTACCATTAACAAAATCGGTTATAAAGACGCCAATACCCTTTATCTCAATATTTCCGGCAAAAATAATAAAAAACTTAAAATTTACACCAAAAACAGACGGATTACATTAATTATAAAGGATTAGAATGAAAAAAATTTTATTTGGTATCTGTGTTCTTTTTTTTATTACGGGATGCAGTTCCAAGCAGGAAGTAAATAAAGGCAATTCCATACAAATGCAAAAACAGGATGCAAATAAAGCATGGAAAGAGCTGGACACTCAATAATTAATTTTTGGGTTTGTGTCTTACTCTTCTCAGTTCTTTTTCTATAATATCGTCATATGCCCATTTTTTAAGGGTTTTTTCAATCAGTTCCTGAGGCAGTGAAGGAGTGTCATACATGCCTTTTGCGGCTCTTTGGCGTTGAGCTTCATACAAAATGACCGCATTTGCTACGGATACGTTAAGACTCTGGCTCATTCCGTACATCGGGATTATTACTTTTTTATCTGCGTATTTTATACTTATGTCGCTTGCACCGTCCACTTCGTTGCCTAATACTATTAAGGTCGGTTTTGTATAATCAACTTCCCTGAAATCGACCGTTTCCTCATCAAGCAGCGTTACTACCACCTGATAGCCTTCTTTTTTAATGCTTTTATAAAATTCCTCAATATCTTCAACATATTCGTGAAATATCCATTTATGCGCACCCATTGTTATTTCGTTGTTAAGTTTAACTTTTCTCTGGTGTCTGTAGTAAAGCTTTCCGACGTTTACGGCATCGCATGTTCTGACGATTGCCGAGAGGTTGTGTGATGAGAATACATAATCCATAAAAACCCTCAGGGTATTTTGACGGGTGTTTAAAATACTTTTCATTTTTTCAAGACGCTCTTCGCTTACAAGATACAAGGTTTTCCTTTTTTGTTGAAATTATACTAAAATTGTCGTATAATAATAAATAAACTATACAACAAGGATTGAAATGAATGCAAAAATTACTCTTTACAGTGATAAAGAACTTATTGAAAAAATAAAAAAATATGCAAAAAAGAAAAATACGAGTGTATCAGCAATAGTTAATGAATTTTTTAAATCACTACTTGAAAAAAATCAATCCGCCCCTATTACCGATTCTTTGGCAGGAATTTTAAAAGATGTAAAAATTGAAGATTATAAAAAACATTTGGAAGAAAAATATTTATGAAAATATTACTAGATATAAATGTCGTTCTCGATTTTTTCTTACAAAGAGAGCCGTTTTTTGAAGAAATGTATAAAATTTTCAGTGCAGTTGAAAATAAAAAGATTGAAGGTTTTTTATGTGCTTCAAGTATAGATACAATACATTATTTAACTTCAAAGTCTCTTAATAAAAAAACGGCGGATGAAATAGTATATAAACTTTTAAAACTGTTTGAAATAGCCGAGGTTAACAAAGCGGTTTTGCTTGAAGCGCTAAATAGCAGTTTTAACGATTTTGAAGACAGCATTGTTTATTCAAGCGCATATATGAAAGGTATAGATTATATAGTTACAAGAGATAAAAAAGGCTTTAAAACATCAAAAGTGAAAATTCTGACTCCTGCCGAAATGACTGCTAAACTTTAGAAGAAATTTCTTCTAAAAAATCGCAGATGTCGACGTTAAGTGCTTTTGCAATCTGTATTAAATGAATTATATTGAAGTGTTGTTTTTTATGATAAATTTTCGCACATGAAACTATACTTACAGATTTATGGCCTATTGAATGAGCAAGTTCTAATTAAAAAATACCTTTTTACCTTTTCCTAAACATACTCAAAAAAAGTCCCGCGGCAGCAAGTATAACGATAATCGGTGTCGGTGCCAAATCGTAAAAATAGCTGATAATAATACCTGCTGTTATAAATACTGCGGAAAAGATGGAGCTTAAAATTATCATCTGATAGAATTTTTTGGTAAATTTTTCCGCTATTAAAGGAGGTATGGTAAAAAGGGCCAGAATTAAAATAATACCTATAGATTTAACGCTCATAACGACGGTCAGAGATGTTAAAATTAAAAAATAAGTATATAAAATATTAGCGTTTACGCCTCTGACCTTTAAAAATTCCATATCGTAGCTCATTGCAAGAAATCTGTTATAGAGAAAAATTACAGATACAATCAGTAAAGCGTCTATTGCCGACATTATTATCAAGTCTTTGTTTTCAATAAGAAGAATATTTCCAAACAGATAGCTTAGAGCGTCGGCATTGTATCCGGGTGTTAGATTTAGAAAAATAATACCTATACTCATTCCTATCGCCCATATAACACCTATAAGACTGTCGAGCCTGTGACGGTAGTATATTGCTATGAATGACAGTATAAAAGCAAGAAGCAGAGTAAAGAGTGTTGTTGAAAGCAGTATATTGACTCCAAGAAAAATGCCTATACCTATTCCTCCGAAACTTCCGTGTGCGATACTTCCGGTAATGGCTGTGGCTTTGTTTATAACTATCAAACTTCCGATAATTCCTATCGCTATGCTTAAAAGCGCTCCGGCATATACCGAATTAGATATTAAATCCCACACGATTCTTCCTTTAAAAATTCTATAAGTTCAACTTCACAGAAATGTTTGTCTTTAGGAATATTTAGTTTAGGCCCCTCGTGAATTACCGCTTTTTTATTTATAAAGGCGATTTTGTCCACTTTTCTGAGAAGTATTTTTATATCGTGACTGACAACGATTCTTGTAATATCAAGACTTTCTATTAAATCGAGTATTTCCTGCTGTCCTGCAGGGTCGATTGCGCTTGTCGGTTCATCCATGATTATTATTTCAGGTTCGCTTACAAGCGCTCTTGCTATTAAAACTTTTTGTCTCTGTCCCCCTGAAAGGTCTTTTATTTTTCTGTCGGCAAAATGTTCTATTTTAAGGGTTTGTAAAGTTTTCATCGCTTTTTCTTTATCTTTTTTATTGTAAAAAAATTTTCCTTTTTTCAGTCTTCCCTGCAAAACTATGTCAAATACCGTAATAGGAATATCAAGTGAAAAATTCGTATGCTGAGGTACATATCCGATTATTTCTTTTACTTTTTCAGGTTTTTTTCCGTATATGAAAATTTCGCCTTTTGTCGGTTTTAAAAAACCTAAGATCAGTTTTAAAAGAGTGGTTTTCCCTCCGCCGTTAGGACCTATTATTGCCATAAACTCTTTATCTTTAAGAGAAAAATTTATATTTTCCAGCACCGTTTCTTTATCATATTGAAAATAAAGGTTTTTTACGTCCAGTGCATTCATTTCAAAACCTCTATAAGCCGATTTATTGTAACCGAAGGTTTTTCATTTAACGGAGAAATCACAACTACTTCGGCGCCAATTTTAGACGCAACGATTTTTGCGTATTTAGTCGGAAATTCAGGTGAAATTATTACAGTTTTTACACGGTCTTTTTTTGCCAGTTTTATAATTTTTGCTAAATATGCGAAGCTTGGGCTTTTACCTTCTTTTTGAATGGCAATTTCCTTGATCATAAAATCTTTTGCGAAATAGTGAAATGAAGGATGAAAGGTAATAAAAGCTTTTTGATGAATATTGTTAAAGCCTTTGGTTTCAAGTTTTGCAAGCTTGCTGATATATGTTTCATAATTTTTCAGATAGAAGTTTTTATTTTTAGGATCATGTTTTAATAAAGTGTCTAAAACGATTTTTGATTCAAGTTGCAGCAGTGCCGGGCTCAGCCAGATGTGGGGATTGGAGTCTTTTTTAAGATATTTTCCGAAATCTATGATTTCAATTTGCGGATTTATTTCTTTAATTTTGGAAATATATTTTTTATCAAACGGCACTCCAACAGTAAAATAAATATCTGATTTTTTTAGTTCTTTTAGCTGTTTGAAGTTGGGAGAATAAGTTGCCGGCGAATTTCCCGGAGGAACCATTACGTTTACGCTTACCTTGTCTCCTCCTATTGCCTTAACAACGCCTTTTTGAGGCAGTATCGTCACACTTATATTCAACGCAAAAAGCGGTGTCATAAAAAACATAATTAATAATGTTTTTAACTTTTCACTTTTCATTTTTAACTTCTTTGCATTCATCGCATATTCCTTTAAAAATAACTTCTATCTCTTCAATATCGTATTCGCTGTAATTGGAAAGACTTAAAATATCTTCGGCGTTAAAAGGTTTAAGACAAAATATTTTCTTGCATATTCTGCATTCAAAGTGGGGATGGATTGGATTGTGGATTTTACAGTTCAGTTCGTAATAACCTATACCTTCACTGTTTTTTATTTCCCTTATGGTGTTTTTTTTAAGCAGATGTTTTAAGTTTCTGTATATGGTTGCTTTGTCTACGTCAAGAAAATCCTGCAACTCTTTTGCACTAAGCAGATGTTTTTCTTCTAACAATAAAGCTATTTTAAGTTCCGTTTTTTTGAGATTTTCTATGTTTTGACAATTCATAATAAAATTATATCAAAAATGCAACTCAGTTGCAAAATCAGTGTTTAGGTGTAAAACCGAATACTTTTTTAAATTCTTTTATAAAATGGCTTTGATCGCTAAAACCCGCAAGTGTTGCCACGATAGACAGGTTTTTTTCTTTTTTCATAAGCTCTATCGCGTAATTTAATCTTTTGATTATTATATATTGATGGGGTGTAAGTCCCGTTTGGTTTTTAAAAAGTCTTAAAAAATGGTATTTACTTAAATTTTCTAAAGCCGCTAGATCTTCTAGGATAATTTTATCTGTAAAACGGCTGTTTATGTATTCCAAAGAGGATTGCAGTTTTTTTTCCGGAAGATGAATTGTCTGTCTGCTGTAAATAAGCAGTTTTTCAAAGAAAAAATAGATGGATTCTTCCTGATTGTTGTACATTTTTATAAAATAACCGTTAAGTTCTTTGGAATTTATTTTATTTTCGAAAATTAAATTTTTTTTATTGGCTATTTCATAGGTGATTTCATTAACCGTATCCGTATCTAAAACGATACTTTTATATTCCCATATTCCTTTTGTTACATAATGGACTTCATAAGGATTGATAATTCTAAAATCGTTTTTTTTATAAGTGATTTTTTTACTGTTAAACATGACTTCACATTCCCCGTTTGTTATCAGTGCAAATGAATATGTCTGATGAAAATGGGGTTTAAATTCGGTATTTTGATTTTTATTTTCAATATAAGTAAGTTTGTTTTTAAATTCAATCATGATTAACCTTAAAATAATATAATAGAATTATAATTTATTATAAGATACTTGCGATAGTAAAATATTGCTTTAAAAGGATGTTTATGTTAAAAAAAGCTTTTAATCTTTGGCTGAAAATAGCGATTTTTATGCTGTTTATTATAATTGCGGACTTTATGATATTCGAGGTGTTGCTAGTTTACTGGCATCTGTTTTTTTATATGAAAGAAATTTTTATAACTATTTTTGCAGTTACTATTATATTCAGCATATTTGCGGTAGGATATTTTTTTGAACAGTTTGGAATTCAACTCAAAGCAAAGAACAGATTTTTTAAATATATTAAAATTTACTTCTCTGTTCTTTGGAGAGCTTTAATTATAGTGACTCCGGTTATCGGTTTAATTGCTTATGTTTTTCATGGTAGTATCGGAAGCAGAATAGCTACTATTTTTATAGAAATACTAGCCGGTTTTCCGGCAATATACTGGTATTTAAAAAAATTAGATAAAAAATAATACTTGCAAAGTTTTGAATTTTTGTTATAATTTCAATCCGCATTCCGGCGTAGCTCAGTCGGTAGAGCAGACGGCTGTTAACCGTCGGGTCAGAGGTTCGAGTCCTCTCGCCGGAGCCATTTAAGTATGTTCTTACAGTGCCAGGCACTTTGCGGGCTTAGCTCAGCTGGCTAGAGCGCCACCTTGCCAAGGTGGAGGTCGCGGGTTCGAATCCCGTAGCCCGCTCCATTGAAAAAAAGAAATTTTTAAATTAACACTGATTTAGTGTCAGGCGCTATAATTTTATGAAAAAATAAAAAAAGGCTATTGAATAGCCTCTTGAGGAATTGTAGCCACAACTACCCCTCTAAAGTCTCCTAATTTATATCCCATTGCTTTGTCATTAGGATAGTTTTCATGAATTTTTTCTGAAATTTTTGGATTTACGTTTGAGCCGTGACACATTAAACAGGCTTTTGATATTCTGAGAGGTTTATAATATTTATAATATGTTTTACCGTTTATATGAACTTTTTGTATATAGTATTTTGGAAGTTTTCCCGTTTGTTTTAAGGCGTTTTCGAAATATTCCAACGCTTCTTTTTCATATTTGTCTGGTTTGTCCAGAGGATCCCTGTATTTAAAAGTAGTTCTTTTTAATTCTATGCCGTTTCCTATGGAGTTTTCTACACTTTTTGTAATTGAATATGCTTTTTCGGCACATATATTTATTGCTGCTAAAGGGCCTTTGCTTTTCATAGTTGTAACAAGTTCGCCTTTTAACTTTTTCATAAGTTTCATACAGCAGCTGTTACCTGTTTTAATAATTGCCTGGTCGTTTTTAGCGGTTACTGTTGCAAAACTTAATGTAGAAAGCATCAAAACAGTAATCGTTTTTTTCATCATCCTTTCTCCTTTAATATTGTATTCATTAAATTTTAATAATTATCTTTATTTGTTTCAATAAATAAATTTCGGGATAACAAAAAAATTTTTTATTTTTTTTATTTTTGGTAAAAATTATGTAAAAAATGTTATTTTTGTGAAAAATGCAATAAATGGTTAAAAAGAAAAATTGAACAATTATATTACATGTATAAAGTGACAGACACTGTAAATAAAAAAACCTAAACAGGCCGAATCGGCCTTGTAGAGGAGGTTTTAAACTTTTAAGGAGGGGAAATTGAGTTTGAATTATAACTAAAAAAGCTTAATTTTCGCTTAATTCTTTTTCAAAAGATCTGCTTGTAATTACATATTTGTTATTCATAAATATAAATTCAAGATAATAAGCATGAAGCATAAGCCTTTTTGCGCCCGTTTTTTCAATACGTTCTTTTTCATCAATCAGTTTATTTAAGTATCTGTCGGCAAATTCGTTATTGACCCCGTATAGCGGATCTCCTACTATCGGATGTCCTATGCTGTACAGATGAACTCTTATCTGATGCTGTCTGCCCGTTAAGGGAATGCATTCTACGAGAGTTTTGTTTCCTATTTTTTTTATAGGTTTTATTATCGTTATTGACTCTTTTCCTTCCGGATGAATCATAACTTTTACTTTTATATTTTCATCTTTGTTTACGGCTATAGGCTTTTTAATGGTTGTTTCTTTGTTTAAATGACCGTTTATTAAAGCAAGATATTTTTTTTGTATTTCTTTGTCTTGGAAAGATTTTTTTAACACGCTTTCACTGAATTTATTTTTACTGGCCATGACGAGCCCGCTAGTCTCTTTATCCAAACGATGGACCAGGTTTGCGTCATTACCCCACAACGCTCTTACATCATCAAGCAGGCTTTTCGTATTGGCAAGTTTTTTAGGATGGATTGCGACACCGCTTGGTTTGTCGAATATTGCAAAATGGGCTGTTTCAAATATAGGTTTTAGTCCGTATCCGTTGGGTTCAAAAACAATGCATTTTAATTTGCCGCTTGCTCGGGCGCTTTTTTTCGTAACTCTTTTATCATTGACGGAAACTCTCCCTCTGTCAATGGCTCTTTTGGCTTCTCTGACGTTAAATCCGAGTTTTTTAACTAAAAAATCAAGAATTTTTTCATCATTTATTAAAAACTCTTTAACAATAAAACCCATTATTTAAGCATATCCGAATAATCTTTCTTTTTTCCCATTGCGGTTAAATCATCTAAGCTTGTCAGTCCCTGATTGATAGCTCCCACGTCACTGTCTACTTTTTTTTGTAATTCCTGAAGCTGTTTTTTATATTTTTCCATTTCTTCTTTCATTTCCTCAAGTTCAAGTTCTCTTCTGATATCAGCAGTTGCGTCTCTCCACATTTTTTTAAGTTTTCCGACGAATCTTCCTACTTGAACCATTGCTTCCGGCAGTTTGTCAGGACCTAGAACAATAACCGCTATTATGGCTATGAATAAAATTTCATTAAATCCTAAATCAGGCATTAGTCACCTTTTTTAGTGAATTATAGCACAACTAAGTTAATTTGATACAATTACATTAAAAAAGGCAGGGTATGGTTGAAAGATATGCTAGGGAAGAAATGAAAAAACTTTGGGATATGAATGCAAAATATAAAGCATGGCTTGATGTAGAAATAGCGGCTGTTAAAGCATGGAACAAACTTGGGCTTATTCCTGACGAAGATGCCAGAAAAATAGAGCAAAACGCAAAATTTGACATTAAAAGAATCGATGAAATCGAAAGAGAAACAAAACACGATGTTATAGCGTTTTTAACAAGCGTGGCTGAAAGTTTGGGTGAAGAGAGCAGATGGGTTCACTACGGTATGACTTCAAGTGACACTATCGATACTGCAGTAGCGCTTCAGATGAGAGATTCTCTCAAAATCATTATCGATGATGTTAAAATGGTAATGGAATCAATAAAAAAAAGAGCCATGGAGCATAAATATACACTTATGGTCGGAAGAAGCCACGGTATTCACGGTGAACCTATTACATTCGGGCTTGTTTTATCAATCTGGTACGATGAAATGAAAAGACATCTTAAAAACCTTGAAGAAACGCTTGAGGTAATCAGTGTAGGTAAAA
>NZ_AP042376.1:1522500-1667500 GCF_055388085.1 Nautilia abyssi
AGTATATAGTATCAATCCTAGTGGGAAAAGCGTAGGGGAAACACCCAGTTCCATTCCGAACCTGGCAGTTAAGCCCTACAGCGCTGATGATACTGCACCTTTCAGGTGTGGGAAAGTAGGTCCCCGCTAGGATTTATAGTATATACTGTAAGTCCAAAAGCTGCCTATTCATCAACTCTTTTTAATAACCTATATATGGGTCTGGCACCTTACTGATACCATCAAAAATACTTCATCTTTAATCGTTAATGCTTGATAATGAATATTTGAGAGAAAAAGAGTAAAAATAATTGTTAAATAATGTTAAATGTTGATTTTAAATTTTAAATACATAACTGAAAAATATAATATATATACTTAAAACTATTAGATGTCCTATGCTGATCTCTTACTTTTTAAAATCTTAAAACATTTTGTCTCTAATAACTAATACACAAATATTCCAATAACTAGTAATCATTTATGTTATAACATTTACAGTTTTACATTTTTAATATGCTTTTAATATTTCTGGCTGATTTTTCTGACTACATATACATTTAAATATTAACTTTTCAAACTTTTTAACTCAAAAATTAATAATTTTACTAACTTTATATCTATAATATACAAATAACTATTACTAATGACCATTAACCATTAACCATCTCACTTTTCTTATATTTTTCTATATCGTAAAGAATGCTTCGTTTTCCAATTTTATTTTTCTTATTTTATGCTTATATAGATCATTTAAAATATCTTCGTTTAATATTTCTTTTGTATTGCCTTGTTTTATTAGATTGCCTTGATTAATAAGAAGAGATTTTGTGCTGTATTTGTATGCTAGATTGGGATTGTGAAATGTGATTATACATGTTATATTTTTTGCTTGTGAAATTTCATATATTTTTTCAAGTATCATATACTGATTTTTGAAATCCAAATGATTAGTAGGTTCGTCTAACAGTAAAATCTTTGCATTTTGTGCTATCGCCCTGGCAATCAGAACCATTTTTTTCTGACCTCCGCTTAAAAGCGAATAATCTTTATTTGCCAAATGCTCTATTTTCAGAAATTTTAGTGCGTTATGTGCTATTTCTTTGTCTTTTTTTGATGGTTTATTAAGAAATCTTATGTGCGGATTTCTACCCATTATAACCATATCCGTTACTGAAAAAGGAAAATAAAAATTTGATTCCTGTGGAAGAAATGCGATTTTTTTTGCTATCTCGGTTCTTTTTAATTTTTTTATGTTTTTGCCTTCTATATATATTTTGCCGTTATATTCTTCGAGCAGATTGTTTATACAGCGCAGAAGGGTTGATTTGCCGCTTCCGTTAGGGCCTAACAAGGCTGTAATGTCACCTTGTTTTATATTAAAAGATATATCGTTTAGGATTTTTTCTTTTCCGTATGAAAAGTTTAGGTTTTTAACCTCTATTATATTCATCATGATACCGTCCTGTAAATTTTTCTGTATATATACGCAAATATAGGCGCTCCGATTAAAGATGTCAGTATTCCTATGGGAAGTTCGCCGGAAGTAAGACTTCTTGCAAAATCATCCGATATCATAAGGAATATACTTCCGAAAAGCATACTTGCGGGGATTACTTTTGTATTATCAGCGCCTGTAATAAATCTGCTGATATGAGGCGATATAAGGCCTATCCATCCTATTATACCGACAATACTAACACTTGCCGATGTTACCAATGTGGATAATGAAATAATAATAATTTTCATAATCAATGTATTGCTTCCGAGTGATTTTGCCTCTTCTTCTGTTAAAGATGCGATATTTAACTGCCATCGAAACATATATAAAAACAATATGCAAAAGAGTATAACCAGCATTGTGCTTAAATTGTTCCATCCTACGTTGGCAAAACTTCCAAGCATCCAGAAAACTATTTGAGGCAGCTGGTTTTGAGTGTCTGCGAGATACTTTATTATTCCTATTAAAGAAGTAAAAAAAGCTCCTATTACTATACCTGAAATAATCAGTCCGAGGATTGGTATTTCTTTTCCTTTTTTTGCAAGTAAAAGAGTCAGTATTACGGACAGTATTCCAAATAAAAAGGCGAAAATCTGAATATAATATAAGTTAAGATTCAAAAGTATGGCAAGCGCAGCTCCGAAAGCGGCTCCCGAAGCCACTCCCAGAATATCGGGAGAAACAAGAGGATTTTTAAACAAAGCCTGGTATGACGCTCCTGCGGCGGAAAGGCCGGCACCTACAAGAATATCCATAATTATTCTCGGTAGTCTTATTTGCAAAATAACAGTCTGGTATATATGGTTGCTGTCTGCTCCTATTAAGGTAAGAAAGACTTTTTCGGGAGGTATATAGTATACCCCGGAGCATAGCGATATTATAAACACCAGTAAAAAAGCCGTCAGCCCTAAAAGAAGTGTTTTTTGTTTCACAGACTGCTTCCTTTGAGCGTAATTTCTTTTAAATCAAGTCCCCAGAATTTTTTATAATATAACTGCGCCTGTTTTATAAGATTCAGGTTTTTAAACGAATGGGGATGAAGAATTTTGGCCAGCCATAAAATACCCAAAGAGGACTCCTGAGGCGCAAACCAGTTTGAATATTTGGTTTTGCCGTCATAAGGAATTGTATATATTCGGTGGTTTTTAACAGCGTTTACATATTTGAGTTTAGAATTGTTATATAAAGTTTTTGCGGATACGCCGGGAGCTAAAATAATATAATCCGGATTCCATTTTAATATATCCTCATCGGATATCTGTCCGAAAAATCCGGGAACGTTTTTTGATACGTCAATTCCTCCGGCTGTGGTAATGATATCGTTTATATAAGTATCAAATTTTCCTCCGGAAGTCAGTCTGTTGCCTTTCGGACCTTCGTAGCTTAAATATAAAACTTTCGGTTTATCAGAGTTTTTAACTCTGTTTTTTACAAAATTTACGGTATGTAGATAATAATTTATAAACTTTTGGGCGTTTTTAGTATGTCCGGTTGCAATTCCTATGACTTTTACACTTTCGATGAACTGTTTAAGATTTCCAAAACCGAATGTTGTTTTTAACACAGGTATATTAAATTTTTTTAACTCTTTATTTGTGATTTTCGCAAACATTACGTTTACGGCAAAATCAGGATTTAATTTTATTATCTCTTCTATATTAATCATTTTAGGATATCCCACGTCTGCTACTCTTTTTTTAAAATCCGGGTCAATTTTAAGAATTAAATTTCCGGAATAATACGGAGTTTTGTGTGTGCCGAACCCCGGATAGCCTGCAATTAATTTCTGGGCTTTTAGCATATAAAAAAACGGAAGCGCCTGAGGAAAAATAACTACGCATTTTTTTACCGGTTTTTTAATTTTTACGGTATGGTCGAAGTTTTTAACAATTATATATTTATCAGACGCTAAAAGCAGAGTTAACGACATTATCAGTATGTTTATAATTTTCATTGCTTTCTCCTTTTAAAAACTTATTGTAAAACGAGTGGTTTTGAGGCTGTGAGTTTGAATCATATACTATTTCATAGAAAGTCTGTTTTTCTTTTTCTATATCAAAATCGTAAATTTCAGGATATGCGCTGTTGGCCATATACATTGTGCCGAGTATCCAGTTAAGAGAGGAAAAGTCCCAGCCGATAGGGATTTTGCATATTTTTTTATCTGTCAGATTTGTAATTTTCTTATTTTTTACATAGTTTAAAAAGTCACTTTCGGGAATGGAAATGAATCCTGAAATAAAAACAATATCGGGGTTTAAACCGTTTAATTCTTCCCTGCTGATTGAAAATCCCGGTTTTCCTTTTTTAGTGAAATTTAAATTTCCGTTTTCACATCCTATAAATTCCGCGCACAGACATTCTATTCTTTTGGAATTAAGCGCAAAAAGAGGATATCCCATACAGTAATAAAAAGTTTTTTTGTTTTTTATCAATTTTCTTTTTTCTTCTATTGTTTTCAGTCTGTCGGTTATATATTGTTTTATTTGCATTGCTTTTGAGTGTTTTTTTGAAAGATTTGAGAGTTCGTCTAAAATATCCAGATATTCATACAAAGAAGCGCCGCCTTTGTTATCTATCTTTTCGTGAAATCTGAGCATAAAACTTTTGTCTTTTAGTACTTTTGAAAGTATGTCGTTGATTTCGGCGGGATTATAAATTCCGAGAGCATTTAAGATACCTATAATCAGTTCGATTGCCCTTGTGATTCTGTATCCTCCGAAAAATCCGCTTTCAATATATTCTTTTTCATTTATGTGTCCGGTAATTGATGAGAGGGGAGTTTTTTTGATGGTGAAATCTTTTATGTGAGAACCCATAGGCCCGTAAAAATCTCTTTTTATTTCTAAATCTTCCGTAGCGGTATTTAAATATTCTGTTCCCGGAGAATTAAACAGATACACATGATTTAAATATTTTTTGATTTCTTCCACTAAAAGTTCTGCTTCTTTAATAGTGGGTTCAAGTTCTATATCCGCTTCGCCGAACGGAATAAATCTCATAATCTGGATAGGAATTTCAGGAGATATTTCAGAAAGAAATTTCGCGGTGTTTATCACCTCTTCATTTTCACCTTTTACGAAAGGAATGGAAACTTCGATATGAACGCCGTGTTTGTGAAGCAGTTTGATGTTTCTGAATACGGGTGAGGATGAAGGGACTTTGCATATCTGTTTATAGATTTTATCGCTAAATCCTTTAACGCCCACATTTACGAAATCAATGTATGGAATTAATTCCGAAAGTCTTTTTTCCGTAAAGTACAGATTGCTTGAAAAACCGATTAATAATCCATTTTCTTTTGCTTTTTTTGCAAGTTCTTTAAAACTGAAAAAAGACACAATCGGGTCGTTTATCCCAAAAGATATGCCTTTACAGTTTTCTTTTTTTGCTCTTTGTATGATTTCTTCTGCGCAGAACTGTTTTAGGGTTTTGTTTACACTTTCTAAATTTGAAATCAGCACTTCGGAAATGCAGCCTTTACATTTAAAGTTACAGCCGATTGTGCTGATTTGTAAAAACTTGTGATTTGGATAGAAATGAAGCATCGGCTGGGTTTCTATGGAAATAGGAAACGTAAAAAGATAATGATTTTTGAAACGTTCCAGCAGCTTTCCTTCAACATTTATATATTTTTTGCATGCACCGGTTTTGTTTTCTTTGATTTTACATTTTAGCTCGCAAATATCACATTCAATCATGATTAAATCCTTTTTTTGAAATAAATAATTAATAACAACGGTAATAAATGAAATATATACAGGCGGAATGATTATTTACGAGCTGTTAAGAAGTAATTTATGAAGCATGAGACCTCCTTTCCAATTCGGGAGGCATAAGCGTTTCCACTTATACCCTATCGGCCTGCTGCCCATAGCGGTTGCCGTAGGTCAGACAGGCTCGGAGAAATTTATTTTAAGTTTTTATCAAGAAACGATTATAATACAAGGAGATCTTTTTGTCAAGTTTATGTACGGTTTTTAATATTTGTAAAAAAATTAGATTGAATGAAAATATTCTTTTGTAATACAGTGGATTGAGCCGTGCTGTTTTATAAGTGTGTTTGCGTTTATAGGGAGGATTTCCCTCTGTGGAAATATTTCGCAAAATATATCGTAAACATATTTGTCGTTTTTGTCTTCATATACTGGCAGTAAAACCGCATTGTTTATTATTAAAAAGTTGGCGTAAGTTGCAGGCAGTCGGTGATTGTCCCATATTTTAGGCTCGGGAAGCGGTAGAGGAATTAGGTTAAAGCCGGTTTTTTTAAGCTCTTTTTCCATTTTTGTAAGTTCTACATAATGAATATCGTTTTTATCTTCACATTTGCAGTAAAGAATAGTGTTTTCATTCGCAAATCTTGCCAGGGTGTCTATATGCGAATCGGTATCATCTCCTTCCAAAAAACCGTGGTTTAGCCAGATAATTTCATTTACAAAAAGTTCTTTTTTTAAAAAGGTTTCTATTTCTTCTTTTGATAACGGATAATTTCTGTTCGGTTCTAAAAGACACTGTGACGTAGTTAGTAATGTTTTACCGTTTGTGTCTATGCTTCCGCCTTCAAGTACAAAATTGTAGCTTTTGTGAATATTGAAAATTTGCCGGGATATCTGATTGTCAAAATTTGCCGGAAATTTTAATCCCCATCCGTTGAATTTGAAATCCAGAAGTTTAACTTCATTATCGGTTTTTACACTTATAGCCCCAAAGTCTCTTGCCCAGGTATCGTTGTTTTTTACTTTTTTAAAAATAAAATTTTTATGTTTTAAATATGAAACAGTATTTTCGTCTTCATAACAGATAAGAACTTTTTCATACTGCGCGATTGCATAGGCTATTTCGGTAAATGTGTTTATCGCCTCTTCCAAACAACACGCCCAGTCGGTGTTTTTATGCGGGAATACCAGCTGGATAAATTCCTGTTTTTCCCATTCCGGAATCAAATAGTCCATTAGATACCTTTATAGTTTTTATAATTTTATCTAATATTGACCGTTGTCAATGCAGTAAGCTTATTATTTGGTTATTATTTTCAAAAAAAGGAAAAAGAATGAAAAAATTATTATTGGCAGGATTATTAAGTGTAGGTGTATTATTTGCATATAATCCTTTAAACGGAGTAAAAGCTCAAAAAGCTGAAGCTGTTAAAGTTGTAGGAAATCATTTTATTACGGTAAAAACACTTAAAAAGTGGATGAAAAACAATAAAAATTTTGAAATAGTGGATGTAAGAGAACCTGCCGAGTGGAATGCGGGACAGATTGATTATATTGAAACTATAAACTTGCCAAGAGGAGTATTATACGCAGGCGTTAAAAAAGGAAAATTAAAGCCTAATAAAACATACGTATTTGTGTGCAGAACAGGACACAGGGCTTTATTGGCGGCAGCAACACTGTATAAATGGTATGATTTCAAAAACGTATATGTTTTAAAAGGCGGAATCAAAGCATGGATTAAAAGCGGAGGATTAGTAACTAACGCAATGCATTTGGGGCCTGTAAAAATTCAACTTCAAAAATAACTTTCCTTCTTTTCTTCTTATTTGTCATAATTATCGGATTATGAGCTTTTTTGTCATGGTAAAAAAAATATAAATGTGTTAGAATGTATTAAATATATATTAAATAGACCTTAATATATAATTAAAAAGGTTCTAACTTATGAAAAAAATAGTTTTATTACTAAGTTTATGCTTTATCTTTATAAAAGCAGAAGCGGTAATTATAGATAATCAAAATTTTTCAGATAAAAATTTTGAATATATTGCCAAAATATGGAGAAACAGCGGACAATATAAAAAGGCTGTTTATTTTTATCAGCTGTGTTTAATTCAAAACAGTAAAAACATAAACTGTAAATACGGACTGATTTTATCATTGGTAGATAATAAAACACCTAAAACCGCCGCATATTATTTAAACGGGATTAAAAGCAATTATTATTACTATTTTTTAAAAGGATATATTTTAGAAAATGAAAGCAGATATTATGATTCTTTTGTTAATTATCAAAAAGCGCTTGAATTAAATCCAAAATGTAATGATGCTTTAAGGGGTCTTGTAAGAATGCTGGACAGGTTGGGGCTGCCTTATTTGGCGTACAGATATATGGAAAAAAATCCAAAAATATTTAATAAAAATTATATCTATAGGTTGAAAAAAGATAAGATTGCTTTCAAAATAAGATGGGGTGAAATGAATCTGCCTGATAATAAAAACAGGTTTAAAGAAACTGATGAAGCTCTGAAAAAACTCGACAGTTTAATTTCAAATTCAAAAACTAAAATGAAAAATGAAAATTTTAATATTTTAAAAGCCAGGTTTGACAAAATTGTTGCACTCAGGGACAGATATTATATGAAAGAAGTGATTAAAGAATATAAAAAACTAAAAAAAGAAAATATAAATATTCCCTATTATACGTTAAGTGCTGTAGCGGATGCTTATTTATACAATAAAAAACCTGAACAAGCTTTAAAATGTTATACGGAGGCATTAAAAAAACATCCTAAAGATTTTGAAAGTAAATTAGGGGTTTTTTACTGTTATGTGGAAATGTTTAAATTAAATAAAGCAATTAAATGGATTGATAAAGTTAATGCGAATCAGCCTGTATGGATTAAAGGAAAATTTGAAAATCCTAATAAAGTTGACAGTGCCACTGCGGCGGCTCTTGCAAGATATTTTGCGGATTATATGAATGAAGCCCAGAAAAGATTTGAAAAAATGTGCAGTATTGCGCCTGCTAATGTAGACCTTAGAGCAACATTGGCGAGTGTTTATAAAGACAGGGGATGGGGAAGGAAAGCTATAAAAAAGTGTGATTTTGCAATTACTTATAATCCAAAAAACAAAAGCGCAAATTTAATAAAAGCCCTTGCGCTGCTGGATATTCAAAAATTTAGAAAAAGTGAAAAAATAATTAACGGCTTATATAAAAAATATCCGGAAGATCTGCAGGTTCAAAGAGCAAAAAAACTTTTTGATATATATAAAAACAGATATGAATTGACAGTTGAAGCTGTTTTCGGGGCGAGCAACGGTATAAATTATGGTAAGAATTATTATCATGTTGAAACAAAATTATATTCTAAACCTATAAATTACAACTACAGAGTTTACCTTTTGGGATATTATTCAAAAGGAACAGTGGAAGAGGGTAAAGAAATATATAAAAGACTCGGACTGGCCTTAGAATACAAAAAAAGCAATTTAACTTCTAATATCGGTATCGTGAAAAATAAAAACGTAAACAAAAACAGCTGGTTTATAGACGGTAAATATTTTTTTACTGATAAATGGATACTATTCGGCAAATATGAAAGTTATGCTCAAAACACACCTTTAAGAGCTTTAAAAAATAATATTTATGCCAATAGATTTGATGTTGTGTTAACTTATAGAAGCAGTGAAAGCAGACAGACGGATATTGAATTTGAAAAAATGGATTTTAACGATTCCAATATAAGAAGAAGTATAAGTTTGTCTCACTATGAACGACTGGTTACCGGTCCTTATTATAAACTGAATACGACTTTTTCATACGCTATATCTTCAAATACAAAACAGGACGCTGTATATTTTAATCCGGAAAGAGACAGATATATAGGCGTTGATTTTGAAAATATTTGGCATCTTTACAGAAGATACTCAAACGCTTTTTCACATGTTTTAGGAATCAGTATAGGGAATTATTGGATTGAAAATTATTCCTCTCATTCGGTATGGGCGATCAGATACGAACATAGATGGGATATAGGAGATAGCTTTAATTTAATATACGGAATTACCAGAAGTAAAAATTATTACGGGGATATAGAGTATGACACATCTTTTTATTTTTCCCTTGATAGGAGATTTTAAATGTTTAAAAAGATATTGATTATTTTGATTTATATTGTCAGTCTTTATGCGGGAGATAAATTTATGGTTCTTTGTTATCATAATGTAGAAGATAATCCCAGAGATCCTGATATTATGACTATTTCCACGGCTAAATTTTTACAGCAGTTAAACTGGCTTAGCGCTCACGGGTATCGCCCTGTAAGTATTGATGATTTGATAGCCGCAAAAAAAGGAATTAAAAAACTTCCTAAAAAAGCAATTTTATTAACGTTTGACGATGCTTATCAAAGTTTCTACACCAGAGTGTATCCAATTTTGAAAGCGTATAACTATCCTGCAGTTTTGGGTGTTGTAGGTAAATGGCTTGAAGCTAAAAAAGGTGAAAAGTTTTTATACGGAAACAAATTAAAAAAAAGAAGTCTTCTTTTGAGTTGGAAAGAGATAAAAGAAATGAGCGATTCCGGACTTGTGGAAATAGCTTCCCATACTTATAATCTGCATTACGGAGTGTTAGCAAATCCACAAGGGAATAAAGAGCCGGCGGTAACTAGCAGGATATATTATCCTAAAACTAAAACATATGAAAGTGATGCGCATTATAAAGAAAGAATAAAAAAGGATTTGGAAAAAAACAGCGAACTGATATACGAAAAAATAGGAAAAAGACCAAGAGTAATCGTATGGCCGTTTGGAGAATATAATGAAATAGCCTTAAATATAGCTAAAAAATTGGGAATGAATATAGCTTTTACGCTAAATGACGGTTCTAATACGTTAAATGATTTAGACAGATTAAGAAGAATGCTGATTTTTTCTACAGATAAATTAAACGATATTGTGTGGAGAATATATAAGCCTGATGCAAAGAAAATCCAGAGGGTTGTGCATGTGGATTTGGATTATATATACGATCCCGATCCGGTTCAGCAGGAAAAAAATTTAGGCAGGCTTTTAGACAGGATTAAAGCTTATAAAATTACTACGGTATATCTTCAGGCTTTTGCCGATCCTGACGGAGACGGTGTGGCCAATGCCCTTTATTTTCCAAACAGATATATGCCTGTAAGAGCGGATCTTTTTAACAGGGTTGCCTGGCAGTTAAGAACAAGATGCGGTGTTAATGTTTATGCCTGGCTGCCTGTAAGCGGTTTTGATTTGGGGAATAAAGGTGTTTATGTAAAAAGTTATGATCCCGTAACGAAAAAAAGTTTTATAAATAAAAAATATTATAAGAGACTTTCAATATTTGACATCGATTCAAGGAAGATAATTAAGGGAATATATGAAGATTTGGCAAAATACACCTCGTTTAACGGTATTTTGTTTCATGATGACGGATTTTTTACGGATTATGAAGATGCAAGCAGTGCCGCTTTGAAAGTTTATATGAAAAACGGTTTTCCTGATTCAATAGCAAAAATAAGACAGAATAAACTGTTGTTTAAAAAATGGACGGATTTTAAAACCGATTCACTGATAGCATTTACCATGGAGTTGAAAAAAGAAGTGCAGATATACAGACCAGAGGTGAAAACTGCAAGAAATATTTATGCAAGGCTGATAATGCATCCTGAAAGCGAAGCCTGGTTTGCACAAAATTTTCAAAAATTTTTAAACAGTTATGATTATACGGCAGTAATGGCGATGCCATATATGGAAAACGCCAAAAATGCAGATCAGTGGCTTTTGAAATTAATCAAAAACGTAAAAAAATATAAAGACGGAGTGAAAAAATCCGTCTTTGAACTACAAAGCAGGAACTGGAAAGAAAACAGAATGATAAAATCAAAAACTTTAGCCAGTCAAATGGAACTGTTGCAGATAAACGGTATATTAAACTACGGTTATTATCCGGATGATTTTTTACAAAACCAGCCGAAATTCAGAACGATTTATTCGGTAATGTCGCTGCAGCATTATCCGTTTGAGAGGAAATAATATGTTTACATCAGATTTTTTTATAAAAATAATAGAACAGCTTATAAACTATTCTTATTATTATCCTCTTTTTATGGCTTACATATGGATGATAGGGGCTGTGTATTATTATTTTCACTGGGAAAGAGGTACAGATCCTGACAGTCCTCCAAAACTGGACAAATATCCGTTGGTAAGTATTTTAGTGCCTTGTTACAATGAAGAAAATCATATACAAGAAACTATTGATTATCTTTTAAAAACCAATTATCCGAATTTTGAAATTATAGCCGTGAATG
Organism: Nautilia abyssi; assembly: GCF_055388085.1. Taxonomy (NCBI): domain Bacteria; kingdom Pseudomonadati; phylum Campylobacterota; class Epsilonproteobacteria; order Nautiliales; family Nautiliaceae; genus Nautilia; species Nautilia abyssi. The sequence continues at coordinate 1,534,044 of NZ_AP042376.1, forward strand.
ACGGCAGCAGTGACAACACCGGAAAAATATTAAAAGATATACAAAGTAAACATAAAAATATAAGAGTTATCGAATTTGCAAAAAACCAAGGTAAAGCCATAGGATTAAATTCTGCGGCAATGATTTCAAACGGAGAATATCTGATATGTATCGACGGTGATGCTATATTAGACCCGAATGCCATTACATGGATGATGTCACATTTTTTAAACGGGCCCAGAGTGGGAGCCGTTACAGGTAATCCGAGGATTAGAAACAGATCTTCTCTTCTTGGAAAGATACAGATAGGAGAATTTTCGGCAATTGTAGGTATGATAAAAAGAGCACAGAGAATTTACGGAAGAGTATTTACCGTGTCTGGAGTGATAGCTGCATTCAGGAAATCGGCAATCCATAAAATAGGCTACTGGCATACGGATATGGTAACTGACGATATTGATATCAGCTGGAGATTAGAACTTAATCACTGGAATATAAGATATGAACCGAATGCAATCTGCTGGATGCTGGTTCCGGAAACAATGAAGGGGCTTTGGAAACAAAGACTGAGATGGGCCCAGGGAGGAGCTGAGGTATTGAAAAAATATTTTAAAAATATATTTGATTACAAAAGCAGAAGAATGTGGGGAATTTATGCGGAATATTTTTTAAGTTTAGTATGGGCATATTCTGCAATTTTTACATTAATTATATGGATATTAGGTCATTTTATAGACATGCCCGAAGGCATGAAAGTGCCTACTTTAGTTCCGTCAATTTACGGTACTTTTTTAGGAATTACTTTTTTATTGCAGTTTGCTATAAGTCTTTTTATCGATTCAAAATATGAAAAGGGTGTAGGCAGGTATTATTATTGGATAATCTGGTATCCTTTTGCCTTTTGGATAATAAATGTATTTACGACAACAGTCGGATTTATAAAAGCTATGTTTAAAGAAAAAGGCAAAAGGGCAGTGTGGGACAGTCCGGACAGAGGTATAGGAGATTAAAATGTTGAATACAGATAAAATTATTATAGAAAATCCTGAATTTTTAAATAAAACTACTAAAGCAAGGGATAAAATAATTACTTTTTTATTCTGGGCTTTTTTAATTTATATATTCAGGCCGCTATTTGCTTTGATATTATGGCTTTTGTTTGAGATTCATGTATTTAGCGAAGATGTTTTTAACATGGATGTATATGAGGAAATTGTAAAATTTTTAATAAAAAACAGTTTTACTATTTTTGCGTTTGGAGTTATTTTTATATCTTGGGCACTGTATAATAAGATAACTTATGGTAATTTACACAGAAGAAAACCGATTCCTGAAGTTACAGATGAAGAGATAGCTGAATATTTTAAAATAAATATTGCTGATTTAAAAAAATGGAAAAACTCAAGATATATTAAATTTGATATTGAAGAAACGGATAGAGGAATTAGTATAAAAGAATATAAAAAGAGAAATTAAATTTCTCTAGGATCGGCTATTTTACCTGTAATCGCACTTGCAGCCGCAACTGCGGAGTTACTTAGGTATACTTCGCTGCTTCTGCTTCCCATTCTTCCTCTGAAGTTTCTGTTTGTAGTGGCTACGGCTCTTTCTCCGTCACCGAGAATACCCATATATCCGCCAAGGCAGGCACCGCATGTAGGGTTTGCCACAACTGCACCGGCGTCGATTAAGATATCAAGGATTCCTTCGTGTTCAGCCTGTTTGTAAATTCTCTGAGTTGCAGGAGTAACGATTAGTCTTACTCTTCTGTGAACTCTTTTGCCTTTAAGTATTTCAGCGGCGATTCTAAGATCGCTGAGTGTACCGTTTGTACAGCTTCCGATATATACCTGGTCTATTTCGATATCGTCTTTTACAGCCTGGCTGATTGGTTTGCCGTTGCTTGGAAGGAAAGGATACGCTACAAGAGGTTCGAGTTTGTTTACGTCTATTTCAATTACCTGAGAATAGTTTGCGCCAGGATCTGAATAATGGATTTTAGGCTCGCTTCTTAAAGGATTGTATTTTTTAACTTCTTCTAAAAACGCTTCAGTGATTTTGTCGTATGCGACAATTCCGTTTTTAGCTCCCGCTTCAATAGCCATGTTACAAAGGCTCATTCTGTCATCCATCGGAAGGTTTTCAATAACTTCTCCCGTGAATTCAAGAGCTTTGTATAATGCTCCGTCAACGCCGATTCTTCTGATAAGTTCTAAAATCAGATCTTTTCCGTATACGTGCTGCTGTCTTTCGCCTTTAAATACAACTTTGATGCTTTCGGGAATTTTAAACCAGCTTTTACCTGTAATCATGCAAAATGCGATATCGGTAGAACCCATACCCGTAGAAAATGCTCCTAAAGCCCCGTGTGTACATGTATGAGAATCCGCACCGATAATAACGTCTCCCGGAATTACAAGACCTTTTTCAGGTAGTAATCTATGCTCGATTCCCATATCTTTTTCGTCAAAAAAGTTTTTAAGATCGTGTTTATATGCAAAATCCCTGTTGATTTTAGCCTGATTTGCGCTTGCAATATCTTTTGGCGGGATAAAGTGGTCTAAAACGATTGCAAAATTATCAGGTTTTGCAAGTTTTTCGGCACCGCTTTCATTAAAAGCTCTGATTGAAATAGGTGTTGTAATATCGTTTCCGATAGTCATATCCACATCGCACATAATAATTTCACCGGGTTTAACCTCGCGGCCTATGTGCTCTGCAAAAATCTTTTCGGTTATTGTCATAGGCATAATGGTCCTTTTTTAATGAAATTATAGCTAATTTGATATAATTAAAAAAAGGTTGAAGGATACAGGGTAAAGGAAGAAGGCAATAAGTTTAAAAAAGGAAAAAAATGGCGAAAATTTTTATATTTATAGGTCTGATTTTTATTTTAATAGGCGTTATTTTGTATCTGTTTAAAGGTTTTCCTCTTTTTAGACTTCCGGGTGATATCGTAATAGACAAAGGAAATTTTAAATTTTATTTTCCTATAACGTCTTCAATCATTATAAGTATTGTTTTAAGTGTACTGTTCAGTATTGTTTCAAAGTTTTTAAAATGAGACTTTTTATAGCTACACCTGTGCAGTTCCCGATATACGGGGCTGTTAAAAATTCCCTTTCAAAATATGTTGAGGGTAAGTGGGTTGAAGGGTGGAATTTACATTTGACCCATAAATTTATAGGTGATGATGAGCCTGAGAAATATAAAACAAAATTAAAAATTAAAAATGAAAAGTTAAAAGTTAAAGGAATAGGAACTTTTGGCGATCGGGTGCTGTATTTAAAAGCCGATATTGACGATGATATAAACAGACAGATTAATGAAAAGTTTGGCTTAACGAACGACAAGCCTTTTAAATCTCACATAACGCTTTGCAGAATAAAAAACATTAAAGACAAAAAGTTTTGGGACGAACTGCAACAATGGGAAAACATTGAGTTTGAAGTACCTCTTGAAGTGTATCTTTATAAATCTACACTTACGAAAAAAGGCCCAGTATATGAAAAAATCTACAAATACCAATAAAGCCGTAGCGTTAAAATATAAGGCTTATGAACAAAATGCTCCGAAAGTAATTGCAAAAGGCAAAGGAGAGCTTGCGAGGAAAATTATTGAGAAGGCAAAAATATACGACGTGCCTCTTTTTCAAAACGAAACGCTTGCTGATATGCTTTTGAATGTTGAGGTGGGAGAGGAGATACCTCCTAAAATGTATCAAGCAGTGGTAGATGTATTTATATGGCTTTATAAACTTGAGGAAAAAGCGCAACTGAGCAAATAGTTTAGTTAAATTGACTAAAGAAATATGATATAATATATAAAATATAAGGAGGGGAAAATGGAAGATTTAAGAGTATTATTGAAACTTGCGAGAATGTCAATTTTAGAAGAATTTGAGGGAAAAAAGCTTATAGACAAAGAAGAATGGATAAAAAAATATCCTTTTTTAGCAGAAAAGAGAGCGTGTTTTGTTACGCTTAAAATGAAAGACAAACCAAGAGGGAGTAATCTTAGAGGATGTATCGGCTCAATCCTACCGTACAGACCATTAATTGATGATGTTGTGGTAAATGCTAAAGCTGCGGCTTTTGAAGATCCGAGATTTTCTCCTCTGACTCCTGAAGAGTTTGAAAAGGTTAAAATAGAAGTAAGCGTACTTACAATTCCTGAAAAACTTGAATATGAGGATAAAGAAGATCTGATGAGAAAAATACGCCCCGGAGTTGACGGGGTAATCTTACAGCTCGCGAATCATCAGGCAACATTCCTTCCGAGTGTATGGGAAGAACTGCCGGCGTTTGAGCTGTTTTTTGCACATCTTTGTATGAAAGCGGGATTACCGGGGGACTGTTTGATGTATCATCCGACAATTTATACGTATCAGGCTGTTGAAGTGGAGGAGGAAGAATAAAGTTTAACAATAAGATAGGAAAAAATCATTGCAAGTAATAGTCTTATTCCGACTAAGACCCAGAAATTTGCTCCAAAAAGTACAAAAAGCAGAGGGTCTTCGATTAAAGAGTGGGCAATCATAAGAAATGTCCCTACGAATAAAAGCTCTTTTTTTGTTAATTTGTCTTTTTCGGCAATAAGTATACCTGCACCGTATGTTATTCCTAGAATTATTCCTGTAATAACGGAAAAGGACGCGCTGAGATTTTTATTTTTAAAAATTTTTGTTTTAATAAAATGCATTATAAAAATGATTATCGTAATTAAAATAATAATTTTTAAAGCTAAAATAGAAGCATTATATAATGATGTGCCTATCATGTCCCAAAATGAGCTGTAATGAGGCAGGCTTATCTCTTTTTGCAGGGTTTTACCTTCAATGTGTATCGGAAGAACTCTTAAGATTAGAACAGCCAATATACCCATGCTTATTCTAAGAACAGTTGAATACCAGTGAGGCATGCTTAATTTTTTCATAATGGTATTTTCTACGGGAAGGGCATGTGCAATTCCTAAAAACAGTCCTAAAATTGTCCATTCATACGGTGTGAGTCCAAGAGGGGCAGCGAAAGCGATTGCCGCATATAGATTAAATAAAACTCCGGCGGCAATGGATAACGACACTTCCGGGTTTAATCCCATAATAGATGTTATCGGCTCAAATATAAAAGAAATTTTTTGCAAGATGCCGAAATAGATAAGTATATCTGCGAGTAAATAAAAAGGTATAACAAGTTTAATAATTAAAACGGTAGTTTTTAAAGCCGAATTTATCAGTTGTTTCATATAAGCTCTTTTTGTAGAAATTATATAAAAAACATTCTTTTTTTGAAAATCAGATACAATAAGAACTGATTATTAAAACTCGACTCTGTTTTTACCGTTTCTCTTTGCTTTGTATAGATTGATATCTGCTCTTTTAATCGCATCGTATATTGATTCGTCATCCGGATGTATTTCGCTTATTCCCAGGCTGATTGTAAACTCAAGATGTTTTTCGCCTATATCAATAAAGGTTTTTTCTATTTCCTGTCTTATTTTTTCTGCAATTTTATATGTATTGTGTATATTTGAATTAGGTAAAATTAAAATAAACTCTTCTCCTCCGTATCGTATAAAAACATCTTCTTTTCTTATAAGTTTTTTGATTTTTTGTGCAAGTGTTATTAAAACCAAATCTCCTATATCATGACCGTAAGTGTCGTTTATTTTTTTGAAGTTGTCTATATCCAGCATTATAATACCGACTTGAGATTTTGAAAGTTTATATTTTAAAAACAGTTCATTTCCTTTTTCTTCTAAAAATCTTCTGTTGAATATATCAGTCAAGCCGTCTTTATATGCTTTGTTTGAATATTTTTCAACTTTTTGAGTCAAAAGAGAAATATAAGTTTTTATATCGTTTGCCATATCTATTAGATTGTTTTTATATTTATCTAATTCGTCTTTTGGGACTGTTTTTTTTGGAATTTGATTAAAATTTTGATTTTTAATTAGAGATAAAATATAGTTCATTTCGTTTAATTTGTCAAAAAGCCATTTGAATAAAATAAATATTACTATAAATATAAATAAATAACTGAATATTTCTAAAGCGAGTTTATTTAAAGTTCTTATTTTTAATACGTTTATACTTGTAGAAATATCGTCTTTTATAATTAAATATGCCATTGTATGATTAAAAAAATCATTTATTTTGATTTTAGTGAATACGTAGCCGTTTTTTATTTCATAACCTGGGATAAGTTTTATACTGTAAATATTTCCCATGATTTTCCAGTTTTTATAAGAAGGCAGATTTTTAAAAAAAATATATTTTTTTGTTGTAAGGGAATTTTTTAAAATGTTATTATTTAAATATATGCTAATATCTTTTACGCCTAGCTGTCTGAACAGTTTTGCAAAAGTATTAATATGAATGCCAAACGATAAGCTTCCTAGCAGTCTGTCTTTATAAATTATAGGATAAGTGGCTCTAAATCCTGGATAGAGTCTGCATACGTAAAAATGCGTAGAAGGGGTAAACGAAGTATTGATCCAAACAATATCTCCTCTGGCTTTGCTTACGTCAATATTATAAGCTTTTAAATTTGCGAAATTAACGAAGCTTATAGCTGGTCTTTTAAAAAAATGAATCTCTTCTAATAATCCTGAAGCATGAAGGTTTTTATATAAAGGCATTACGAAATTTATCAGTTTTGTTCTGTTGTTTTCAAGATAAGCTTCAATAACCGGTTTAGAAGTACTCAAAAATTTTGCAAAGGAATTAAGAAAATTTTTTTTATCATTTAATATTACTTTATATTCTTTTGTTCTGGTTTTAAAAACTTCTTTTGCTTTTTCTTCAATTAAAATTTTTGTACTTTGATTAGTATAATAAACGGAAATGCCGATTACGATGCAGCACATAACAAAAATTGAAATATATATTTTAAATCTCAATAGTTACCTTTAGTCCTCAAAAGGAGGAGAAATTATTCGGCTTTTAATATTGCACCGTTGCTTGCGTTAGTTACTAGCATTCTGTATTGTTTAAGCCATCTGCCTGGTACTTCTTTTTTGATAGGAGTAAACTCTTTTTTTCTTTTTTCGATTTCTTCAGGTGACAAATCGACATTTATTGAGAAATTATCAACATCTATTTCAATAATATCTCCGTCTTTAAGAAGACCTATCATTCCGCCTTCTGCTGCTTCAGGGGAAACGTGTCCTATGCTTAAACCTCTTGTAGCGCCGCTGAATCTTCCGTCTGTAATAAGCGCCACTTTGTCTCCGAGTCCCATACCCATAATCAGGCTTGTAGGTGCCAGCATTTCCTGCATTCCTGGACCGCCCTTAGGACCTTCGTACCTGATTACCACTACATCGCCTTCTTTTATTTTTCCTGAAGTAATGCCGTCAATTGCTTCTTGCTGGGAATTAAAGCATACGGCCTTTCCTCTGAATTTTTTTTCACCCGTAATACCGGCTGTTTTTACTACACAGCCTTCTTCTGCAAGGTTACCGAATAAAATAGCAAGTCCTCCGACTTTGCTGTAAGGTTTTTCTATAGGGTGGATGATGCTTGTATCTAATACTTTTGCATCCTTAATTCTTTCTTCTACCGTTCCGCCTTCTATTACCGGGTTGTCGAGATAAAGGATTGTGTCGCTTCTTTTGCTTATTTCTTTCATAACGGCGCTCATTCCGCCCGCTTTATGGATGTCTTCCATATGAACAGTTTGAAGTGAAGGGGAAATTTTCGCAATGTGTGAAGTGTGTTTTGCAATTTCGTTAAGTTTGTGCAGGTCAAAATCAACTCCCGCTTCTTTAGCTATTGCAATAGTATGTAAAACGGTATTTGTGCTTCCTCCCATTGCCATATCCACTACAAATGCGTTGTGAATGGCTTTTTCGTTTATGATATTTCTTATTTTATACTGTTCTCCAAGCTCTTCGTTTTTAGCCAATTCGCATATTCTTCTGGCGGCTTTTCTTAAAAGCTCTTCCCTTTCAGGCGTAAGGGCTAAAACAGTTCCGTTGCCTTTAAGAGCTATACCCATAGCTTCAATAAGGGTATTCATGGAGTTAGCCGTAAACATACCCGAACAGCTTCCTCCTCCCGGACATGCTACGCATTCGAGTTCATAAAGTTTTTCTTCGCTGAGCTCTCCTTTTTCGAATTTACCCAATCCTTCAAATACCGTAGCCAGATCCACAGGCGTTCCGTCTGATAAATGTCCGGCTCTCATAGGTCCGCCTGTTACAAATACAGTAGGTACATTGACTCTAAGCGCACCCATAACCATACCCGGAGTAATTTTGTCACAGTTCGGGATACAGATAAGCGCGTCAAGTTTGTGGGCGTTCATAACTGTTTCGATGGAGTTTGCGATAATTTCACGGCTAGGAAGCGAATAAAGCATTCCGTCATGTCCCATAGCGATACCGTCGTCAACTCCGATAGTGTTAAATTCGAACGGAACGCAACCGTTTTTTCTGATTTCGTCTTTTACGATTTCGGCATATTTATTTAAAAAAAAGTGTCCCGGAATAATTTCTATAAACGAGTTTGCAACACCGATAAACGGTTTGTCGAAATCTTCGTCTTTAAGTCCTGTAGCTCTGAATAAACTTCTGTGAGGGGCCCTGTGCCATCCTTTTTTTACTTCGTCACTTCTCATTTGTATTGTCCTTTTTTTCCTTATTTTATCACAAAATTATTACAATAATATTAGAATAGTTAAAACAGCGGCAATTTGACGGAAAAAGACTACAGCCAGTTTATGAGGTCTTTTTCAAACAATTTAACCGCACTGTTAAACGCTTCTACTGCGCTTTTTGCATTTTTTTTACATGGAATTTTATAATAAAAATCTTTTGATTTGCTGTTAACGTAAGCTTTTATATCCAAAATTACATAAGATTTGTTTTTGCTTACAACATGTACGGCGTTGGTAATGTAAAGTTTGAGATTTATATCCGCTTTTTTATTGAAATAGACGTTTTTGAATTTACCTGAATTAAAAAGCGCGTTATATACGCTGATTTTGATTAAATTGTCGAAATCGTCTATCCACTGTGAATAAAGGTACGGGTTTTTTGAATAGTTTTTTTGCCAGAAAATTTTCCTTGTTTGTAAAATCGGCACGGAGTTTATTTGCAGCGATAAGGTTTTTTGGGTGTTTTTTGCCTGTATTTTATATGAGCTGATTGTGTAGTTGGTAATAACCTGTCTGGTTGCGCATCCTAAAAATATAAAAGGAATTAAAAAAATCAGTTTTTTCATTCTCCGGGTCCTTTCGGCGTAGTCGCTTTTTTGAATATTATATCGCTTGGAGAGTTTTCCAGTTCGTTAATCATATTTTCTAGTTTTATCGTTGCTTTTTGCAGTTCTTTGCTGGTATTGTCAATCGGTTTGAAGCTTTGTATTAAAGCGTCTTTAAAATTAAACTGTCCTTCGGCGGCTTTGTTTTTAAGCTCTGTAATAAGCTCATTAGTATTTTTTGACAGATTAATAAAGCTGGAATTGAGTTTTGAAATATTCGCCGTTAAATTGTTTTCTGCCGAAACGGTTTTTTGAGTTAATTTATGGAAATCATGTTGGATTTGGATTACCGAACTATTAAGATTTTTTTGAAGGTTATTGAAATTATTTACGCTTTGCTTTAAAAGATATTTGTTTTTGTCTATATATGCCGAGATATTTTCTAAATGAATCAGCGTATTTTGCAGATGAGAAGCTTTTTTAGGGTTTAGGATCGTGTTTAAATTATCTAAAAGAGTGTTTAATTTGTCTGTTGTTTTTGAAAGAGCTTCAAAAAGTTTTGCTTTAAATGAAGGAATGGTTTGAATTTTTGCCGGGTTGTTTTTTGAAGTGTGTAAAACTGGAGAGTTTTTACTTCCGCCTTCTATTTCTATATATTTTAGTCCCGTTATTCCTTCAAGCTCCAATACCGCGTAGCAGTTTTTTCTAAGGGGTATGTTTTTATCGACTCCAAACGTTACTATTACCGAATTAGGCTCATTTGGATTAAGGGTTATTTTTGTAACGCTTCCGATATTGACACCCATGTATTTAACAGGTGAGGCTATGTTAAGTCCTGAAACGGATTCGTGAAAAATCGCCTGATAGTAACTTTTCGGTTTGTTGTTAGAACTGTATCTGCCAAGCCAGTATATAAAATATATCAGTCCGGCTGAAAGCAGTATGGTAAAAACGGCCAATATAATATAGTTTACTTTTCTGTTCATTCTATCTCCATTAGTATCGGTTTCATAAATTTCTGAACTTTTCTGTTTTGCGATTTAACCGCTTCTTCGAATGTTCCTTCAAAAACCACTTTTTTGTCTATCAGTATACAGAATCTCTGCAGTACGTGGGCGATTGTCTGAGGATCGTGTGTAACCATTACCACGGTTTGATTAAAAAACGAATGCAGCTCCAGAAGCAGTCTGTCGAACTCTCTGGCGCTTACCGGATCAAGACCGCTTGTGGGCTCGTCCAAAAACAGCATTTCCGGATCAAGAGCCAGTGCCCTGGCAAGAGCCGCCCTTTTTATCATTCCGCCGCTTAGATTTTTAGGCATTAAATGGGCTGTTTCTTCTTTTAAACCGGTAAGCTTTAGTTTTGACAAGGCGGTTATCGTTATAAAATCTTTTGGCAATTCGGTGTATTCTTCCAAAACGACACTTATATTTTCAAGTACGTTCAGTGAAGAAAAAAGAGCTCCGAACTGAAACAAAACGCCCCATTTTTTTTTCAGTTCTATTTCTTCTTCTAAAGAGAGTTTTGTTATGTCTTTGCCCATTATTTCTATTAAACCTTTGAAACTGTGCTCAAGCAGTATAATTTCCCTTAAAAGAGTGCTTTTACCGCTTCCGCTGGCGCCTAAAATACCGTATATTTCACCTTCGTATACTGTAATGTCTATATTGTCGTGTACGGTTTTGTCGCCGAATTTTGTTGTCAGGTTTCTTACTTTTATTATTTCTTTCATATTCCGAACTTTGATAATAATATTGAAATAACCGCATCAATCGCAATTACCCAGAATATTGCGTTTACCACGCTTTTGGTTGTGTATTTTCCTATATCCTGAGTGGAATCTTTTACCTGAAAGCCTCTGTATGTTCCTATAAGGGCTATAACTATACCGAATAAAGGCGCTTTTCCGAGTCCTATTAATACTTGGGTTATTGATAATACGTCCCGGGTTCTGTTTAAAAACATGTCAAAACTTACGTCTAATGTAAGATTTGATATCAGCATGCCTCCAAACACTCCTATTATATCGGCAAAAAACACTATCAAAGGCATTGCTATAATCATGGCGGACACTCTTGGAATTACCAAAAACCAGAAAGGCTCAAATCCCAGTGTTTTCATTGCGTCGATTTCTTCTGTAAGTTTCATGACTCCTATTTCGGCGCTGAATGCGGATGCGCTCCTTCCGGCTACTACGATAGCGGCAATCAGCGGCGCCAGCTCTCTGAAAATCGAAATATCAAGCATATCTACAATGTAAATATTCGCTCCGAATTTAGACAGCTCTATTGCCCCCTGATAAGCCATTACGACGCCCACCAAAAAAGAAGTAAGTCCGACGATAGGCAGTGCCTTCGCTCCGGCTTTAACGATAACGGCAGCCGTTTCTTTGAATCTGAATTTCCACGGATGTGTAATAAGAAAAAGTAAAAAATAGATAAATTCTCCAAAGAACAGTAAAAAATTAATACCGTTTTCTTTCATCGAAACAGCGATTTCTTTTATATACTCACGGGCATAAAATAAAAGGGTTCTGTTGTCTTCAATAATATTTAGATTTTTTATATTCTGTAAAACGAATTCATACAGCGGTTTAATGTTTTGGTTTATGTTTGTAAGAGTGTTGTTTTTTGAAAGTTCGGCTAAAAACAGGGCTCCTTCGTAATCTATAGATTTTACTTTGCTTAAATCTATTATCATATTTTTTACTTTTAACAGATAATAAATTTCAGTAATTGTGTTTTTATCAACAGTGCCGGCGATTTTTGCCAAGTGTTTGTCAATTTCTATTTTAACCATTATTCTCCGTTCGGTTTCTTTGATATAATTATACTAAAAAATATTAAAGGTTTCAGTTTATGTTTTATTTACCGAGTAAAGATGAATGTGATAATATAGTATCAAATTCTAAACAGTTTTTTTGTAAAAATTTTACGTATAAAAACAGAGAAATTGCCGTATATCACTATAAACAGGGAAATTTCGAAGAATTTGAAAAATTTAACGCATGGGAATTAAGGGGTATTACGTTTGTAAAAGAGGAAAACGGGTGGAAAAGATTTCCGGCTATTCATAAGTTTTTTGAGCTGAACCAGGCTTCCGGATGGATGGAAGAAGACTTGAAAGATAAAAAAGTTATAAAAGTCAGCGAAAAAATAGACGGCACATTCGTTCATCCCGTTATAATCGGAAGAGAAGTCTGTTTTAAAAGTAAGCTCAGATTTGATTCGTATCAGGCGTTGAGGTCTCAGGAAATTTATGAAAACAGTGAAAATATAAAAAAGTTTGTGAAATACTGTTTTGATAATGGACTTTTTCCGATGTTTGAGTATATTTCCGAAAAATCCCAGGTTGTAATGGATTATAAAAAAGAGGCTCTGATTCTTACGCAGGTGAGGGATGAAAAAGGCAATTATCTGCTTGATTTTGAAAAACTCGCGGATAAGTTTGGTGTAGAATACGCCGGTATATGTGAAAACAAACCTTTAAGCGAATACATAAAAAACAAAGGCGTATGTGTCAGCAAAGAAGGTTGGATTCTGATATTTGAAGATATGAAATTTGTAAAAGTTAAAACGGACGAATATTTAAAAAGACATAAAATCCTCGGAGATATCAAAGAACATAATATCATCCAGATGACGCTGAGCGGTGAAATAAAAAAGCTGTTTGAAATACTGAATCCCAAAAGCGAAAAATATGAGTTTGTAAAAGAGATACACGACAGATTTAATGAAAAATACGATAATCTGCAAAAAGATCTTTTGGGAATAATAGATTCGTTTGAGGGGACTTTGAAAGAGTTTAAGGAAAAGTATCAAAACCATCCGTTTTATGCAATACTCAGTGAAGCATACAAAAAAAGAAAGAAGCAGCCGCCTCACCTAACGATAAGGCAGTGGGTGGAAAACAACACCAAAAAGCTCAAAAACGCTAAGAGGTTTTTAGGGTTATAATTTCCCTGTTTTTAATCATAATAATATCTTCCGCTTTTGCAATGGTTTCAGCTCTGTGGGCTATAATTATCGAAGTTCTCTCTTTTAAGAAACTTTCAATGTTTTTGAAAACCTTCTCTTCCGTATCTATATCAAGGGCTGAAGTTGATTCGTCGAGTATGATAATTTTAGGCTTATGAAGCAGGGCTCTTGCTATTGCAACGCGCTGTTTTTGTCCGCCGCTGAGTTTAACTCCGTTTTTCCCGACATAGGTGTTCAGTTTTTCAGGCCAGTTTTCTACAACATCTTTAAGCTCGGCCAGTTTCAGGGCTTCCCATATTTCATTTTCTTCAAACTCTTTTCCAAGGGTCAGGTTGAATAAAAGCGTATCGTTAAAGAGTCTTGTTTCCTGCAGTATCAGACTTACGTTTTCTCGGATTTTATCAAGTCCGATTTCTTTGTAACTTACATCGTTGTACCTGATATCTCCTTCATTAAGAATGAAAAATCCGGCTATTATTTTGGCAAGTGTAGTTTTGCCGCCTCCGCTTGCACCGATGAGTGCAGTTATTTTTTTAGGTTTGATTGTCGCACTTGCGTTTTGTAAAATCCATTCGCTTTCATTATATTTGAAGGAGATGTTTTGGATGTCTATTTGTACCGGTTTATTGAAAGGATTTTGTTTATGAGGGAACTTCGGCTCTTTTGTTAATGTCAGCGTTTCGTTTATACGGTCAAGCGCGGCTTTTGCGGCGAAATAGCTGTACTGGATGGAAATAATGTCCTGAATGGGAGTCATCATAAACCAAAGATAACTGTAAACCGCCAGCATAAGCCCAATTGTCAGGTTGTCGTAGGCTACGGCTAAAATTCCTGCGGCTCTGAATATTTCAAATCCTATCAGGAATATTAAAAAACTCAATTTGTTAAACGCTTCGACTTTATAGCTGAAATCAAAGGCTTTTTGCTTTAATTCTTTTGTAAGGACAAAGAGTTTTTTAAAAAAGAAATTTTCTTTGTTGTAGGCCTTTATCTGCTCAAAAAGCTCCAGCGTCTCTATAAGCGCTTCTTGAAATACTGAAATAGAACGGTTTTGCTCGGTTTTGTATTTTTTGACTTTTCTGGCTATTTTACCCGAGAGCACAACCACAAAAGGGTTTAATATCAAAATAAAAAGCCCTAGTTTCCAGTTGATAAGAAGTAAAACTATTGCAACTCCAATAAGAGTAAGGGCGGAGATTACAAATCGGGATACCGATTTGATCAAAAACTCTTCAACCGTATTTACGTCACTAATAAGACGGCTGGCTATATCTCCTGTTTTCAGGTTTTCGTATTCGTTTATTGAGAGGTGTTTTAAGTGGTTCAGCACTCTTATTCTGATTTTGTAGGTAATATCTTTTGTTATTTTTTCAAAAAAATATGTCTGTGCTACATTCAGCCCGACAAAAAGAGATCTTAATATCAAAACTATACTCAAAGTGACTATAACGTAACAAAACGGCGAACAGCTGCCGAATATTTTACTTATGCTTTCAACCCATATTCCGGGCTTTTTAAGCAGAACTTCGTCGATTAGAAGCGGCATAAGCATAGGTATGGGAATAGAGATAACCGTGGCGATTAATGCTATAATTTGAGCCGTAATAAATTCTTTTTTATATTTTTTAATTTCTTTTATCAGATGTTTGAACGTGTACAATTTTTGCCTTTAGGAGTTTTTATGAAAAAAATTATACTATTAATTACGGCGGTTTTGGTATTTGGTTTTGAGTCGATGCCTGCGACCGTTGCTAATATTAAGAAATTAAAAGCGGAACATATTCCTATTGTGGATATAAGAACACCTGATGAATGGATGCAGACAGGTGTAATTCCGGGAGCCATTAAAGATACTTTTTTTGACAGATACGGACGGGTAAATTCAAATTTTTTGCGTAAACTGCACGGAATTAAAAAATTTGCTGTTATTTGCAGAACCGGTCATAGAAGTAAATTAGTTGCTGAAATTTTAGAAAAAAACGGTATGCAGGTGATTGATTTGGAAGGCGGTATGTTTTATCTTATGAGAGATATGCTTCATAAAGAGTTTAAGAGAAAATAAATGTATTTAAGCAGCGAAGTAAGAGCGTTTTTGGATGGAATTAACAAAAAAGGTCTTTATCTTGTATCCATTCCGACTGGATTTGGAAAAACGACGGGTGTTAGAGAGTTTATTAAAAACACCGAACAAAAGGTTATTTATACGGTTCATTTAAAAGATCTGTTAAAAGATGTGAAAGACGAAGTTGATTTTATATTAAAAAGCGATATCGACACCGTCAGGGAAAATATCTCAAAAGTGAAAAAGAACAGTGTTTTAGAGAGTATTGAGTCTTTCAAAAAAATAAAAGAGCTTTATAACGTAAAAGGTGCGGAGGAGAGCTTACAGTTTTACATCAGCAGGCTTCAAAGGGATCTGAAACAGAGGTATCTTAAAGGCGAAAATATAATAGGTGATGTTGAGGTTTTGTTTCCGAGTGTAAGAATAGAAAAATACCACAAAATCGCAACCACCACGCAAAAACTGATAAGCGGGTTTTTTCATTTTAAAAGAGGCACGTTTTTAAAAAACGAGGATTTTAAGGATGCGTTTTTATTTATAGACGAATTTAACCTTCAAAAGTCGAAGTTTTTGGATGTTTTGGCGAGAAAAGAGAACGAATGTGAAATTATTGAACTTTACAGAAGTTTCAAAAGCGCTTTGGAAGACGGGATACTTGAGAAGTATGATGTTTCAAAAGAGAAAATAAAAGATATAAAAAAGAAATTTAAAAAAAACTATCCTCAGTATACAAGCAGAGAAGATTTCGGAATTTATACAAAAAAAGAAGTGAATTTTATTGCCGATAAGTTTTTGTTTGAGAGTTTTTATGAAAATATTGATTCTTTTAAAGAAATAAAAACGGCAGTCAATAGTTTTTTGGGTGTTTTAAGAGAGATTTACAGAAAGGATATAGGAGAGGGGTTTTGCAAAATTTTGACCCAAAGCGTAACCACTAAAGAAGAGGGTAAAAATTACAGATATGTGTATAACTTTTTGCAAAATCTTCTAAAAACAAAGCCCCCTATCGGCACTACACTGCTTGAAGATCTGTATGAGGATGGGTTTAATCATTTACGGGTGCAAAAAGACAGCGGTCTTGATGAGTTTTATCTGCATTCGTTCAGCCTTACGCCGGAGAAGTTTATAAAAGATCTGTCCGAATGGTATAAAGTGGTGGGAATTTCCGCAACTGCTCATATTAAGAGCATTGTCAGAAATTTTGATCTTGATTATTTGGAGGTAAAAGAGAGTTTTAAACATATTGATTTGAATATAAAAGACAATACGGAAGTTGAGGTAATAAAGCCCGAAGAAGTTGATGATGTTTTTATAATGGATTCAATCTCTTACAGGGATGAGTATCTGCAAAAAAGGTTTTTAAAATTTTGCAATGTTTATGAGAAATTTTTGCAAAGCGATATGAAGTCGTTTTTGTATCTTCAAAGCAGCTATTTGGATAACGAATTTAAAGATCTGATCAAAACCGCAAAAGAAAGGCTTAACAAAAAGCATTCAAAAGAGTGCGAAGTGTTTATTTTAAGGGAAAAGGATAAATATGAAGAGTTTGTAAAAAATATAAAAGAGGAAAAGTTTTTTATAATTTCCGTGTATCAAAATGTAGGTGTCGGGGCCAATTTGCATTATAAGCATAAAAACGAATTAAAAGATATCGACGGGATATATCTTGGTGAAATTACCAATCTTATACCTACCGGGAATAAAATTTCGAGTATTTATTATCTTTTGTCCTTATATCACAAAAACGATTTTTCAAAAAAAGATCTGAAAAAATCCTTAAAAAGTCTTTTTACCATGGAGAGTCCTCATATTCATATCATTCCTGCATACAAAAAAAGCGATGATTATGTAAATGCGGTTATGGATTTTGTAATTCAGGCAATAGGCAGGCTGTTTAGGGTGAGTAAGGAAGCCAAAAAATATATTTTTATATCTCATGAGCTGTATGAGCAGATTGAATATTTTGAGTATGACGGAATAACTCTTCCGGTTATTAAAAAACTTACAAAAAAAAGAAAACCTCCGAAAACCGACAAAGAGCTGATTAAAAACAGTTTGGATGCATGGAGCAAAATAAATTATATGATTTCCTCTCTTGAGGGGTGCAAAGAAGAGTATACAAATATCAGGGAATATATTTTTAAACATCCTTTTTGCGACAATCCTGAATATAAGGTTTTTTACGCAAAAACCGGGCGTTATTTTTATAAAGAAGATAACGATTACAGGCAAATTGATATAAGTTTTACTAAAAAGGACGGATATATCGAGGTGTCAAAAGAAGCCGGAAAAATTGAACTTATTAATGAAATGTTCGGATTTGAAATACAAAGTGAGGGGGAATATGCACTGATTCCGATAGCTTGGAATAATTTTTTTAAGGGAATTGTGGGCGAGAAGATCGTAAAAAGCGTATTCAGTGATTTGGGTATCGAACTTGAGGGGTTGGAAGAGGGGTTTGAAAAGTTCGATTTTAAATATAAGGATTATTTTTTCGATGCGAAAAACTACTCTCAGATTAATATAGAAAGCAAGGATATAAAAGATCTAATAGCAAAATATGAAAAAAGATTGAGAAGTTTAAATGGCAAAAAAGGGTTTATATTAAACATATTCGGATATGCGCCCGATTATAAAATAAACAAAATCCAAAAATTCGGGGATATAATCGTTGTGCCTTATTTGATAGATGTGGAAAAAAAGGAGCTTAATAAAGTTGCGATTAATTATTTAAGGGAGCTTTTATGACAAACAGGGTGATTATCAGCGATATCGATAAGGGTGAATTTTACAACAGGTTTAATTTTTATCAAATGAAGATTGAAAACAACTACCGTGATACGGTAAGTAAAATCAGAAAACTAAAGCCGCTGTTTTTTATTCAAAAAAAGGGCAGATATATTATAGCTTCTAAAAAAGAGCTTGATTTGCAGAAATTTTCACTCAGTGAATTTAAACAGCTTAATAATTACACGATATTCGATATGGCTCTTAGGGCTTTGGCGGCTGTCGAATACGGGGAGGACTTTTTTTCATCGAAGCTGTATTATGTGATTAAAAAGTTTAAATATAAAATTGTGGCCGTTGTGTTTAATTTGAAGTATGACGTATTGAGTTTTGGAGTCAGAACTTTTATGTATAAGCCTAAAATAAAAGGCACATACGGATATGAGTTAAAAGGCAATAAAATAGTGCCGAGCGAATCAAAAAAAGAGGTGTTTATAACAGAGTCGGACGGGAAAAACAGTGTTGATTTTTTCAGGTTTTATAAAGATAAAAATTTTTCAAAATCAAAAATGTATGCACTGTATGAAGTTACAAAAAGACTTAAAAAAACGTTTCCTGAAATTAAGTGGGAGTTTGAAAAGGTTAATTTTGAAACGTACAAAGTAAGCGAGTATCTTAAAAAAAAGAAAACTGATAAATTAAAAGATCTTTTTAAAAGGGAAATCAAAAAAATCAATATCGTAAATTATACGGACTACAGTATTGAGATGTTGGAATTTTTATTGAAAAAAGAAAATATTGAATATGAAATAGGCTCTAAACTGAAGTCGGGATACAATATTACAATTACCAAATCAAAAGGTGAATATAATGAAGGGGAAGATCCGTACCATAAAGGTGAAACTCAAGATATGTATATTCAAAATATAACCGATGAGGTGTTAAAATCACTCTCACCGAGCGTTTTTGAAACGATATTAAAAGAACTGATTATTCAAAAAGAGATTAAAACGAAAAAACTGCTTTTGCCGGAGCATAAACCGTCAAAAAAATTCCGCTTTTTTGAAAAAATAAATGATGATATTTACGGTGTGGAGATAGATAATGGAAAATTGACGTTTAATATAACGCCTCCTGAGCTGAATCTTGAAAAGGGTGAATTTGCGATAATAATGGATGAAAATATAAATATAATAAAAAATAGCGGAATGCATTTGATATTTGATACGGAAGTATTGGGTAAAGCTAAAGAAAAAGATAATTTAAGAAATAAAAAATTTGGAATTATTGATAAATTAAACGGTATAAAATACAAAAATAATCTTTATGCAGTGGGAATTGTGGGTAATCCTCAAACTATTCTTAAAAAAGGTTTTCCAATAAGAAAAATAGAAGTATTAAAAGGGATTATTTTAAGAGATGAAATATTAGGGATGTTAAAAGAGTTTTTTGTAAGATATAAAAATATTACGGTGTATCCTTATCCTAAGAAATATATCAGGGAGTATTATAAAAAATAAATACTTCTCTTTTTTTATTCATAAATTAATTGGTTAAATACAACTTATATAGTGCCAGACACTAAATGTAGTAATTTTTAAAGTGGTGCGGGAGAGAGGACTCGAACCTCCACGCCTTGCGGCACTAGATCCTAAGTCTAGCGCGTCTGCCAGTTCCGCCACTCCCGCTGACTGAAAAGTGGTACGCCCTGCAGGACTCGAACCTGCGACCTACGGCTTAGAAGGCCGTTGCTCTATCCAGCTGAGCTAAGGGCGCTTATTTTGAGAGCTTTTTAGTTGTTTGGTGCGTCCGGTAGGACTCGAACCTACAACCTACGGATCCGAAGTCCGTTGCTCTATCCAATTGAGCTACGGACGCTCAATTAGATAGAACAATGGGGTGGATGACCGGACTCGAACCGGCGACCCCCAGGGCCACAACCTGGTGCTCTAACCACCTGAGCTACACCCACCACAAGTGGGAAGCTCAAAAGCTACTCACTTATAGTGGCTTAAATGGTCGGAGTGGAGGGACTCGAACCCCCGACCCCCTGGTCCCAAACCAGGTGCGCTAACCAAACTGCGCTACACTCCGTAAGCGTTTGTGGACTGAAATTATATGTAAAAAAAAATCTTTTGTCAAGAATTTTTGTGAGATTTTAAAAATTTTTGTAAATCCTCAAAAGGCATAGGTTTTGCGAAGTAATAACCCTGTAAATAATCGCACTTTAATTCCTGTAAAATTTTGACCTGATTTTCAGTTTCAACACCTTCGGCTATAGTTTGTAAATTAAATCTGTGAGCAAAATTAATAATTGTTTCGACAATTGCAAGGTCTTTGTCTGATTTTTCAATATTTCTTATAAAAGACATATCAATTTTCAGATAATCGGTAGGTAAATCTTTTAAATAAGTAAGTGATGAATATCCTGTTCCGAAATCGTCAATAGAAAGTTTGAAGTTTTTGGATTTAAAGAATTCGAAAATTTCTTTTGTATATTCTATGTTACCGGCTATTTCTCTTTCTGTTAATTCGATAATAATAGGAAGATTTGAGATATTGCTAAAAAGCTGTCTTATATGTATTTCATCTGTTAAGGATTTGCCTGATATATTAAATGACAGCGGGATATTTACTTTTTTTAAAAATTCTAAATATTTAGGGAACATTATTTTTTCGATTTCTTTTATATATCCGCTGTTTTCTGCAAAATCTATAAAAATATTAGGATAAATAATTTCATTTTCATGATTAATTCTTAAAAGTGTTTCCGCTCCTACTATTTTGAATGATTTAGCATCTACATAAGGCTGAAAATGATAAATAAATTCATCATTTTTAATGGCAGTAACTAAAAGTTTTTTTACATCGGAATATTCTATGATTTTTTGATTTATGTCAGGGTTAAAAAATTCATAAGTAAAATCGCCTTTTTCTTTGGCTATTTCAAGCGCCAAGAAGGCTTTTTCTATCAGTTCCGTAATATTGTCCGCATCTTTTGGATATAAGGAAATACCAACATTAACAGAAATTTTGTTATGAAAATCTTCCAGATGTTTTATTTTGTAAATTATTTTATTAATTACCGCATAAAGATCATTTATGGAATGGTATCTTATAAAAACGGCAAATTCATCCCCTCCTATTCTGGAAATAACGTCGTCTTCATAAAAAATGGTTTTTAAAAAGTCTCCAAATTTTCTTAGAAGATAATCTCCCGCATTGTTTCCGTTTAACTGATTGAATATTTTAAAATCTTTAAGATCTAAAATAATACATGCATATTTCTGGTTTTCTTTCAAAGTTTCAGATATTATTTTTATAAATTCATTTCTGTTTGGCAAATCAGTTAGAATGTCTTTTTTTAATTTATTTTGGAGTGTTTTTTCATGTGTGATGTCGATTGCCAGAGAAATATAATATTTCTTGCCGTCCGGTGTAAAAACAGGAACTATTTTATCTTTTAAATAAAATAAATTGTGGTTTTTGTCTTTATTTATAAGTATTGTTTCTACAACTTCGTTATTTTGCAGTTTTTCCCACAGTTTTTTATAAAAATCGTTTGAGTGGTATCCTGATTTAAATACTCTTGGATTTTGACCTAAAAGTTCTGTTAATTTATATCCGGTAATTTCTTCAACACTTTTGTTGGCATATAAAATATTAGCGTCTTCATCTGTAATTACCACCCAAGAGTACGCTTTGTCCAGGGCTTCTTGTAAAAGACGAAGATATGAAATGTTTTCGGTCTTTTTTATAGCAAATTCTATGTCCTGTTTGGCTTCTTCGAAAATAGAAATTGAAATATTGTCAAAATCATCTATATATTTAGAGCAGATACCTATAGAAGAATAAAGTTTGTTGTTTTTAAAAATAGGGAAGAAAAGTATGGATTTAAAGTTTCTTTTTAAAAGAGTGTCTAAAAGTTTTTTATTCGGAAATTCTATTTTTGTCAGGTCGTTAATAACCATAAATTTATTTTCAAGCATATATTTTGTAGCCATGCATTTGTCGGTATAAGCAGGATCTGCTTTAAAAATTGTTTTTAAGAAATTTAAAAACTCTTCGTCAAAATTTCCAATGCAGTATTTTGGTTCAAGTTCAGTATTTGATGGATTCTTGATGGAGGCACAAGCGAATTCATATCCGCCTTTTGTATAAATTGCTTTTACGATATTCTGATATATTTCAGATTCTTTTTCTTTTGTAATTATTGTTTGGTTTATTTCTTTTAATATATCTATTAAAAATTCTTTTTTAAATTCGTCGGTGACGTCTATACCTAAAACAAACCCGGCATAATCTCCGTCGTCTAATTTAATTGTTTGAGTGAAAAATTTCATCATCAGGCGTTTGTTGTTTTTATTTAAAACTTCGAAAGGTTCATATGTCGCGGGGAACTCTTCGCCTTTTAACCTCCTGGCAACCACTTCTTTAATTTTTTCCCTTGTTTTTCCGGGAGGGAAGATACCTTCCGCAGGGAGTTCAAGGATCTCTTTTTGATTATATCCTAACAGTTCCTGAAGTTTTTTGTTTGCATAAATTATTTTTTCTTTGTATAACATTACTGCAACGTACGGCTGTTTATTAAAAATTTCAAGAATCTGTTGGAAGTTCATAATCACCTTTGATTTACAATTTTACAAAAATTATACAATATTGTTTAAGATATTTAAAGTTTCATCAAAAGGAATTAGTTCGTTTGGAGACTGTTTTAAAAAGTTTTCCATAGCCTGTTTTTTGTTAATGGCTTCGTCAAGTTCAGGATCTACGCCTTTTTGGTAGGCACCTATACGGATAAGGACTTCGTTTTCTTTTAAAAGTGAATAAAGTTTTTTAAATTTTTGTGCTTTTTTAAGATGTTCTTCACTAACTACGTTACTCATAACCCTGCTGGCGGAATTTAATATATTTATTGGAGGATAGATACCGCTGTCAGTCAGTTCTCTGCTTAAAATAAAATGTCCGTCAAGGATTGATCTTGCCTGGTCGGCAATAGGATCCGCAGATGTGTCATCGCCTTCTACCAAAACCGTGAAAAAGGCTGTAATCGAACCTTTGTTTTTTTCTTTTCCGGCTCTTTCCATTAATTGAGGCAGAAGCATAATTGCGCTTGGAGGATACCCTTTGCTGGTAGGAGGTTCTCCCATTGCAAGTCCTATTTCTCTTTGGGCCATTGCAAATCTTGTAATACTGTCCATTAAAAACAAGACGTCTTTATTTTTATCTTTGAAATATTCAGCCACTGCCATGGCGCTGAATGCCCCGTATTTTCTCATAAGGGCAGAATCATCCGAAGTTGCTACAATTATTACCGTATTTGTTAAATCTCCTCCGAGCTGATGTTCTATGAATTCAGGAATTTCCCTTCCCCTCTCACCAATTAGGGCGATTACTTTAATATCAGCACTCGCACCTTTTACAATCATACTCATAAGAGTTGATTTACCGACACCGCTTCCTGCAAAAATACCGAGTTTTTGTCCTTTTCCGCATGTTAAAAGTCCGTCGATTGCTTTGACCTTTGTTTCGAATACTTCATCAATAACACCTCGTTTCATAGGTGAGATAGGTTTAGTCATAATAGGATATTTCTTTTCAAAAAATATTTCCCCTTTGTCATCAATAGGGTTCATAAAAGGATCTACGACTCTGCCAAGTAGACCTTCGCCTACCGGTATCTGCATACCGTTTTCGTCGATGTAAATTTTATCGCCGATTTTAAAGCCTTCAAGAAATGAAAAAGGTGTAACTATAAAAGAGTTTTCGTCAAGGGCCGTCACCATTCCGAGTATTTCATGGTTTCCGGAACATATTTTGACTATATCGCCGATAGAAGGATTTAATCCTGTGGCTACTAAATTTGTCGGATTGATTTTTTTGACAATGCCGAACGGTTTTGAAAGCGGTTTTTTACCGATTTTGTCTTTTATGCTGCTAAGAGCCATTTATTTCCTTTAAGGAGAAAAATTTTATAATTTTTCACTTTCACTTTTAATTTTTCACTTCTCAAAAGTGTGTCTGTACAGGTGCATTTATAATGTTGAAAAATTCTTCCCTTGTTTTTTCCTCTAAGAATATTCCTCTAAGCGCGCTGCTTGAAGTATATGAATGTTTAGTTTCCACACCTCTCATTTCCATACACATATGTCTTGCGTGAATCACGACTCCCACGCCTTTTGGCTGCACTACTTCCATAATGGCATCGGCAATCTGTTCTGTAAGCTGTTCTTGGATTTGAAGTCTTCTTGCGAATACGTTTACCATTCTTGGAATTTTACTTAAGCCCACTACCTTTTTATCAGGTATATAAGCCACGTGTACCCTGCCGAAGAACGGTAAAATATGATGTTCGCACATTGAATAAAATTCTATATTTCTTACTACCACCATTTCATTGTTTGTACTTTCAAATAGTGCGTCGTTAAGTACTTCTTTTGGGTCTTTAAAATATCCGCCGCAGATGTATTCGAAACTTTTTGCAACTCTTTTAGGAGTTTTTACAAGCCCTTCTCTGTTAACGTCTTCTCCTATTGCTTCAAGAATCATTTTAGCTGCCAATTCCAGTTTTTCTAAATCAACGCTCATTGTTATCCTTTAAAATTTTTGGTATTATACCCTTTAAAAAAAGGATTTTAATGTTAGAAGTTAAAAAAATTGATTCTGCTAATAGTATAATCAAAGCTGTGATCGAAAATCAAGATTTAGAAGCAAAAAAAGACAAAATTGCTAAACAAATCGCAAAAAAAGCGAAAATCCAAGGGTTCAGACCCGGAAAAGTGCCTGTAAAAGTAGTAAAAAAAATGTATGCTGCCGATATCGAACAAGACGCAATCAGCGAAGCAATAAGAGAAGTGCTTGATAAAGGCGTTAAAGAACTTGGTGTAAGCGATATGATTGCTGAGCCTGAAGTTACTAAATTTGATAAAAAAGACGACAAAATTGAAGTTGAAATTAAAGTTTTCACAAGACCTGAAATTGAAATCGGAGACGAATACAAAGAATGTGTTCCTGAAGTTGAAGTTCCTGAAGTGACTGATGAAGAAGTTGAAGAAGAAATCAAAAAAATCGCGGAAGCTCAAGCTGAAACTAAAGTTTCAAGAAAAAGAATTTTAAAAGAAGGTCTTATCGGTGTAATCGATTTCACAGGTTATATCGACGGTGAAAAAATGGAAAACGGAAGTGCTGAGGCGTATCCTCTTGAAATCGGAAGCAACTCTTTCATCCCTGGTTTTGAAGAGCAGCTTGTAGGAATGAAAGTAGGAGAAAGCAAAAAAATAAAAGTTACTTTCCCTGAAAACTACGGAGCTAAAGAGATCGCAGGAAAAGAAGCCGAGTTTGACGTAACTTTACAGGAAATTCAAGAAAAAGTTCCTGCTGAAATAAATGACGAGCTTGCTAAAAAATATATGGCAAAAGAAGATGCAACTTTAGATGATCTTAAAGAAATGATAAAAACTTCTATTCAGGAAAGAAAAAAAGCGGAAGCTTTTGCACCTAAAAAAGAGGAAATTCTTGAGTGTTTAGTAAAAAAATACGAAATTGATTTACCTGATAGCGTAGTAGAAAAAGAAGTGGAAATTATGATTAATAATGAAGCTGAAAAAATGAGTCCGGCGGAAATTAAAGAACTTCAGGAAAATCCTGAAAAACTTAAAGAACTTAGAGAAAAACTGCTTCCTGAAGCAAAAGACAGAGTTAAACTTACATTTATTATTGACGCAATTGCTAAAAAAGAAGGTGTTGATGTAAGTGATCAGGAGCTTACTCAGATATTATATTACGAAGCAATCATGCAGGGACAAAATCCTCAAGATGTGATAAAATATTATCAGGAAAACAATTTACTGCCTGTAATTAAAATGAACTTAATTGAAGATAAACTTCTAAATAAACTTTTAGAGGACAAAGTAAAAGGTAATTAATGAGTATTTTAATTCCTACCGTTATTGAAAAAACCGGAAGAGGAGAGAGAGCTTACGATATATACTCTCGTCTTCTTAAAGACAGAATTATTATGCTGCAAGGCGAAATAAACGACCATGTATCTAGTATTATTGTTGCCCAAATGCTTTTTTTAGAAGCTGAAAATCCGGAAAAAGACATCTATTTATATATTAACTCTCCGGGGGGAGTGGTAACAAGCGGTATGGCTATTTATGATACAATGAATTATATTAAGCCTGATGTTGTAACGATTTGTATGGGGCAGGCTGCAAGTATGGGCGCGTTTTTATTAAGCAGCGGCGCTAAAGGCAAAAGATTTGCGCTTCCTCATGCAAGAATTATGATTCATCAGCCTCTTGGCGGAGCACAGGGGCAGGCTACCGATATTGAAATCCATGCAAAAGAAATATTAAGAATGAAAAAAGAACTTAATAAAATCCTTGCTGAGAACACAGGTCAGAGTATTAGAAAAATAGAAAAAGACACAGAAAGAGATTTCTTTATGAGTGCGGAAGAAGCTCTTAAATACGGACTGATTGACAAGGTACTAAAAAAAAGAGATAACTAATGATAAGTAAAAAAGACGATAAATTTTCTACTGTTGAAGTTGCTGGTTTAAACGAGCCTTCTTCTCCTCTTGAGGAGTTTGCCAAAAAAGTTTTTGACAAAATGCTTGAAGAAAACGTGCCTCCGATACCTTATTATTATAAAATGTATTTTTTAAATATGCTTGATGAAGAACCGGAAAGTTTTAGAAATCAGGTTTATGAGTATATAACTTTAGAAGAAACAAACGAGCTTGAAAAAGACTTGGAAATTGAAAAAAAACTAAAACAGTCTTTTAAATATTCCAAAGAACTTTTACAGCATACTGCAGTTTTATATAAAAACTCTCAGGCTATTAAAGATATTTTTGAAAAATATAAAAGCGAAACCGCACATATTGCCAATCCGAAACTTTTTGAAAGACTTATAAACGGTTTTGAAGAAAGACTTAAAAAAATAAATGAAAAACTTGATAATGAGCTTAACCATATAAAACAGTTATATTCTAAAAACGTAGAAATTTTGAAAGATATTGAGAGTAATTCGATTTTTGATGCAAGATACGGTATTTATAACAAAAACTTTTTTATAAGAGAACTTAAAAAAGAAATAAAACTTATTGAAAAATTTAAACATAAAAGCAGTGTAGTCGTTTTGAAAGTGAAAGACAGCGTGTTCGCTTCTTTGAAATCTGAAAAATCTAAAATTCTTTTAAACAGAAGTGTTGCAAAGATAATGCTCAAAACATCCAGAAGAACGGATATTATTGCGCATTTGGGGGACGGTGTTTTTGCAATGCTTCTAAAGCATACGGACAGAATCGGAGCATGTAAAACGGTTGAAAGACTTTCAGATATTATCAGTAATTCTGCTATTTTTCTTGAAGGTGAAGAAATTAATATCAAAATAGTTGCAGGAATAGTAGAAATACTTAGTAACGAAGATGTTGAAGTATTGGTTTCACATGCATTGATGATGATGGAAAAAGCTCAGGAAGACGACGTTTTATATTATATATACGAAGGAAATTGATGGCGGTATTAGATATTGTTACTTATCCGAATAAGGTTTTGAAACAGATTTCAAAGCCTGTTGAAAGATTTGATGGAGAACTGCATAAATTATTGGATGACATGTATGAAACTATGATAGCTAAAAACGGCGTAGGCCTGGCTGCAATCCAGGTGGCCGTTCCTATTAGAGCTTTATTGATAGATATTGGCGATGAAGAAGGTAAGCAGAGTAAAGACACACTAATAGAAGTAATAAATCCGGAATTTTTAACATGGGACGGAACGCAGAAAGATACAGAAGGATGTTTGAGTGTTCCTGATTATTTTGACGAAGTTGAAAGATACAAAAACGTAAAAGTAAAGTTTTTTGACAGATTCGGAAAAGAACACATTATGGAAGCCGAAGGCTTGCTGAGTGTTGCTTTCCAGCATGAAACAGACCACCTTGACGGGCATTTGTTTGTAGAAAGACTTGATTATATTAAAAGAAAGAAGTTTGAAAAAGAGTGGAAAAAACTGCTAAAACAAAAACGAAAAAAATAAACTCCGCTACGCTTGAAGGATTTGAAGCCCAAAAAGTAGAAGTTGAAAGTTCGTTTACAAAAGGTCTTCCCGGATTTGCTATTGTAGGACTTGGCTCCCAGGCGATTCAGGAAAGCAAAGAAAGAATTAAATCGGCTCTTTTAAATAACGATTTCGAATTTCCCCCTCTGAAAATCACTATTAATTTAGCTCCTGCGGATTTGCCAAAATCGGGCTCGCAGTTAGATCTTCCCATAGCTCTTAGTATTCTGTATCACAAAAAAAATATTGATTTAAGCGAATATCTGGTTTTAGGAGAGCTCGGGCTGGACGGTAGTTTGAAAGACACCAATTCAATATTTCCTATTATTCTTTCACTTAAACCCAAAAAAGTGATTATTCCTAAAGAGAGTGCCGAGAAAGTGAGCAAAATTCCGGGTGTTGAAGTTTATGCTTTTTCGCATATTAAGGAGTTTGAAGATTTTGAGCCTAAAAAGGTGGAAAATAACGGTTTTAACTACAGCCATATAAAAATAGACGGCAAAAAGTATTATTATCTTGAAAATTTTGAACTTGATTTTAAAGATGTGCTGGGACAAAACCAGGCAAAAGAGGCTGCTTTGATTTCTGCGGCCGGGTTTCATAATATTCTGTTTGAAGGAAGTCCCGGAGTCGGAAAGTCTATGATAATCGGCAGAATGAGATATATTTTACCTCCTATGAGTCTAGAAGAAATACTTGAAGTGGAAAAGTATAATTCACTTGAAGGTAAAGAAGTTACGTTTAAACCGGTAAGACCTTTCAGGGCGCCTCACTATTCGTCTACAAAGGCGGCAATATTCGGAGGCGGCAGCAGGGGTGCGAAGATAGGGGAGATTGCGTTTGCGAATAAAGGAATGCTCTTTTTTGACGAGCTTCCTCACTTTCAAAAAGACGTGCTTGAGAATTTAAGGCTTCCGTTACAGGACAGGAAGGTGCTTATCAGCCGTGTAAATTCAAAAATTGAATATGAGACAGATATACTTTTTGCAGCCGCTATGAATCCGTGTCCATGCGGGAATCTGTTAAGTACGAACAAAGAGTGCAGATGTACGGATTTGGAGATCAGAAGATATAAAAACAGAATCAGCGAACCTTTATACGACAGAATAGAGATATACCTGCAGATGACCGAGGACGACTCGAAAGACACTGTTTCAAGTAAAAAGATGTTTGAACAAATTTTAACGGCATTTGAGATGCAAAAGGGCGAGTTTAACGCAAACCTTCCTGAAAATTATCAATTTGACATTGAAAACGGTGCTTACGAGATACTGAAAAAAGCCATTGGTAATTTCGGGCTTAGCAAAAGAAGCGAATTTAACCTGCTTAAAGTTGCCAAAACCGTTGCCAATATAAACAAAAGAAATAAAATTCAAAAAGAAGACCTTCTTAAAGCGCTTCAGTTTAGAAGACGTTAAATCAAAATAATATTAAACTCATTTTTTTTAACTGTAATAATTTATACTATAATAAAATTACTTGTTTTAATTTATGAAAATAAGGAATAAAGTGACTCTTGACATTATAAGCGATATACATTTGGATTTTTATTCAAGGTTTAACAGAGTAAAAACGCAATCTTTTGCAAAAAAACTTATTGACAGCAAAAGAAACAAAAATTTTGAAATTTTGGTAATTGCAGGAGATATAGGACATTATAACGATGATAATGTTTATATGATTGAGTTGTTAAGCAGATATTATGAAAAAGTGTTTGTTACATTCGGTAATCATGATTTATATTTACTCTCTTCCGAGTATCTGGAAAAATATAACTACAACTCTTTTAACAGACTCAAAGAATTTAAAGAAATGGTAGAAAAAATAGATAATGTAATCTTTTTGGACGGACAAAAAGTCGAATATAAAGGTGTAACCTTTTGGGGCAGCGGCTTGTGGTATGAAGTAAACAGTGTAAAACACTGGTCAGAATACATGAATGATGCAAGATACATATATGACAGAAAAGAAAGTTACAAAATCGTATTCCCGTATGATTATTATCCGGTTAAATATAATTTTAATGTGTTTTCTTTATACGAAAAAGAGTTGGAAAAAATCAACCGATTAGATAAAACCGATATAATAATATCCCATATGCCGCCTGTTGTTTTATCAAATGTTTACGATATAAGCAATACATACTTTTTTGTGCCATACGGTGAAGAGGTGATTGAGAGGGTTAAACCTAAAATGTGGATATTTGGACATATTCATTCTAAGGTGTATAAAAAGTTTAACGGCTGTGAGCTGATATGTAATCCTTTGGGATATCCGGAAGAGAATGAAAAATTCGTAATAGAATCTATTAAGGTTAATTAAAAATGCGCACAATAAAAACCAGATATATAGACTATATTATCGGAAGAGAAGAGATAGAATCGCTTTTGCAGGAAAAGGAATTTAAAAAGCATCTGCTGATTTCAATTATAAACCCTGATGATAAATATGAAATTATAAAAACACAGATAGTGACAATAGAGAATTTCTTAAATTCTAACGATCAAGAATTAATCTTTCCTTTTTATATAGGCGCAGGCAAATTTAAAAAAGAAATATTTCTCAAAGATCAAAAAGAGAGTATGAAAAAATTAAAAAAAACTCTAAAAAGTCTTAAAAATTATCTAAAAAGGAAAAATACAAGAAAAGATCTTAATGCAAAGCCGATAGATAAAACTTTAAGAGATAAATTTTTTGACAGTTTAACTGTTAATTTTTGGGATGTGGATAGAGATTTATTATTTTACAAGCCGATTGAGAGCAGAGAAGCAAAAGAAATAGCCAGGTTTATATATGAGCATAAAAAAAATGTGCTTAATAAAGGATTGAAATTTGTAATCCACTGTTCTGCCGGTATTTCAAGAAGTGCGGGAGTCGGCATGGCACTGCATTGCTGTTTGGATTTTGGAGGGAATACGGAACGTTTCAAGAAAGAAAACTGCAAGATTCTTTTTCATGGCAGATACAGACCGAATGAATATGTTTTTAATGCAATTTGTAATGAATATAAAAAATTAGAAGGAATATTAAAGTGAAAATAATATCAGATACACATTTTGGGCATACAAATATGCTGCTTCATGAACCTTCGAGAATGCAAAAAGCGAGAATGGAAGGCTATGAGGATTTTGACCGATTTTTAATTGAATATCTTAACTCTTATATTTCAGAGAACGATGAAGTGCTGCATTTGGGGGATGTGGCTTTTAGAGACAAATATAAACTTGCAGAAAAACTGAACGGTAAAATTACGCTTATCAAAGGCAATCACGACAAACAAAAACCCATTGAATTTTATAAATCAATAGGCTGGGATATAATTGAGGATCTAAGAATAGAAATAGATATAGACAAAAGCTGGTTTGAATATTTAAAATATAAGTATGATACAAAAACCCTTGCAAAAACAGCCTGTCTGGTAAAAGAGATTAATGGTAAAAAGGTACTTTTTTCACATTATCCTGTATTTAACGACAATCCTTACGACGAAAAATTTCAAAACATCTCTAATCTTCTTGAAGAAGTTTTTACACTTTGCGGCTGTGATATTAATATACACGGGCATACGCACTCATATACGGTTGCGGATAAACGGTGTATAAACGCCTGTTTGGAAGTTAACGGTTTTAAACCTGTTGAAATCGCTGATATTTTATACGGACTTTGTTGAAAATAAATATAAACTTGTTACAATAAAGCAGGAAAACTTTTTAAATCTTTCTATGCCTCTAAGGAGTAAATATGAAACCCGCGTTTAAAGAAGTCTATTCGTTCGATAAGAAGTGTTATGAAGAATATAAACTTACGGAAGATATATTGATGGAGCATGCCGCATACAGTATGGCTTTGGAAATTTATGAAAAAATTCCGAAAAATTCAACGGTAAATATTGTGGCAGGACCCGGAAACAACGGTGCAGACGGTGTTACTCTTGCAAGAATACTGCTTGGTGATTATCATGTTAACCTGTATATGCCTCTTGGCGCAAAATCGGAAATGTGCAAACTTCAGCTAGAGAGATTTACAGCCGTCGGAGGACATATCGAAACGGTGTATAAAAACTGCGACTGTCTTGTGGATGCGATATTCGGAAGCGGTTTGAAAAGGGATTTAAGCAGCGAACTGGTTGCAATCGTAAATAAAATGAATAAATTAAAAGCATATAAAATCGCATGTGACGTTCCTACGGGAATTGACGATAAAGGCAATTTAAGACCTGCGGCTTTCAGAGCCGACGTGACAATTACAATGGGTGCGGAGAAAATATCTCTTTACGGCGATGCGGCTAAAGATTATGTAGGTGTGATAAAAAAAGCCGATCTGGGGGTGAGTTTTACTAAATATATAAATAAATGCTGTTATTTTGTTTTGGAAAAAGACGATCTTATTTTGCCTCTTAGAAACAGACAAAATACCCATAAAAGAACATACGGACATTTGGGAGTAT
The DNA here is from genome assembly GCF_055388085.1 of Nautilia abyssi. Taxonomy (NCBI): domain Bacteria; kingdom Pseudomonadati; phylum Campylobacterota; class Epsilonproteobacteria; order Nautiliales; family Nautiliaceae; genus Nautilia; species Nautilia abyssi. The sequence continues at coordinate 1,566,511 of NZ_AP042376.1, forward strand.
TGGTGGGAGATAAACCCGGAGCCGGAATTCTGGCTTCACAGGCGGCATTTAATTTCGGATGCGGTCTTGTTAGTATAATAACCCGTGAAAAAGTAGATGCTCCTTATGAAATAATGCAGACCGGTAAAATAGGAAATTTCACAGCCTTGGCTTTCGGAATGGGTATGAATAACCATTTCGACGATATAATGGATGATATAATTTCTTTGGATATTCCTATGGTTATTGACGCGGATATGTTTTATAAAGAAAAAATAACATCATTTTTGAATAAAAAAGCCGTGCTTACGCCTCATCCTAAAGAGTTTGCTAGTTTGCTCAAAATAGTTGGCCTTGGAGATTACACTACAAAAGACGTGCAGGCAAACAGATTTGAACTGGCGGAAAAATTCAGTGAAAAATATCCTCAGGTAGTGTTGCTGCTTAAAGGTGCGAATAAAATAATAGCTTACAATAAAAAACTGTTTATTGACCCGAACGGTAGCGTTTCTTTGGCAAAAGGCGGAAGCGGAGACATACTGGCCGGGCTTATAGGCTCACTGCTGGCGCAGGGATGGCATCCTTTAAAAGCCGCCATTCACGGAAGTCTGGCACATTCTCTTGCCGGAAATTACGAGCCGAACTATGCCTTGACCCCTACAAAAATAATTAATAATTTAGAAAAATTAATATGATTTTTGATAGAGTTTTTTAAACTCTTCGCATTTTTCCAATAGATCTTCTTTTTTCCCTGAACATTCTATTTTACCGTTTTTGAAAACAAGTATTTCATCGGCATTGTCGATTGTATGAAGTCTGTGGGCGATTATGAACACTATCATGTCTTTGAGGTTGTTAATGGCATCCATTATAACCGCTTCGCTTTTGTTGTCAAGCGCGCTTGTCGCTTCATCTAGTATTAAAACATCGGGATCTTTATAAAGGGCCCTTGCTATTGCGATTCTTTGTTTTTGTCCTCCGCTGAGGTTGCTGCCGTTTTCATGCAGTACTGTATATATACCCTCAGGCAGGCTTTGGATGTATTCCAGTAAATTGGCCTTTTTAAGTGCGGTTTTAACTTTTTCTTCGTCAATTTCCTTGCCGTATGCGACGTTTGCAGCAATGGTGTCGTTAAATATATGGACGTTTTGAGGAATATATGCAATTTTTTCTCTTAAGTCTTCCAGGGAGTAGCGTTTCATGTTTTCACCGTTTATTAATATTTCACCGCTGCTCGGATCGTAAAATCTCATAATGAGACTTACAAAAGAACTTTTTCCTCCTCCGCTGTCGCCAACAAGGCCGACTTTCACAGGTTTTTCGGCGGTATAGGTTATATTTTGAAGAGCCGTATTGTCTCCGTATTTTAACGATACATTCTTAAATTCTATTTTTTCTATATTATCAAGCTTTTTATCTCCAGATACAATCTGAGGTTTGAGGTGGAAAATTTCTTTTAACCTTTCGTTTGCAGCAATGGCGTTTTGTAGGTTGGAGTATGTGTTTGATGCTCTTTTGATAGGCTCGGTCATCATAAAAAGAGCCGTCATAAAAGAAAAAAACGCACCGACACTCATCTGTCCCGTAATTACTTCGTGACCTCCTACTATAATAACGATTGCGGCAACCGTTGCGTTCATAAGTTCGAGTATAGGATTTAAAAGTGCGGAAGTTCTGACTGTTTTAAGATTGATTTTTAAATATCTTAAATTTTCTTCTTTAAATTTTTCATATTCGAATATTTTGGCATTGTATGCTTTTATTGTTTCGATGTTTTTAAATATTTCGCTTAAATGTTTGTTTAAATCCGCAGTTTTGGCCTGTGACTGTTTTGAGAGGTTTTTCAGTTTTTTGGCTATTTTACCTATCGGATAAATAATAAGCGGCATAATTATGATCGCAAAAAAAGCTAACTTAGGGCTTTGATATATCACAACTCCTAATAAAAACAGGGCCATTAAAACATCTCTTATAAAGTTTGCCAAATCGTGGCTTATGGCGCTTTGTATTCTGTTGATATCGTTGATTATTCTGCTGACAAGTTCGCCTGAATGTGTTTTTTTGAAGTAATCCATATCAAACGTCAAAATATAACTTAAAAACTTGTCTCTTATCTGTCTTACTACGTCTTCGCCTATGTATGTAACGTAATATGTCTGAATATACCTTCCGACTCCTTTTATGAAGTAGATAATAATAATTCCGATCGGAAGCAGGTATAAAAGATGTTCGTTTTTATCAATGAATATTTTGTCAAGAACCGGTTTGATAATATACGCAATGGCAGCGGTGGATACTGATACCATTATCATCCCGATTACAGCTAAAAATATCTCTTTTTTGTAATGTTTATAATAAGGGAGGTATTCTTTAATAAATTTCCACAAAATCTAAACCTTTCATTTGTTATAATTTTACTATCTTATCAAAATTTAAAGGAAACAATGGATACGATAATAAAACTGAGTTCTTTAGGTGATATTATACATTCTTTGGTTGTTTTGCCAAAACTTGAAGAAAAAATAGATTTTGTGGTGGATGAATCATTTAAAGATATTTTACAAAACAATCCTTATATTAATAACATTGTGCCTGTAAATTTAAGAGCCGCTAAAAAAGATAAAAAGCAGCTTTGGAATATTTATAAAGAGCTAAGACAAAAAACATATCAAAACGTATACGATTTGCAGGGGCTTATAAAAAGCGCTCTGGTTGCGAGAATAATAGGAAACGAAGTAATAGGGTACGCAAATCCGAGGGAAAAGATAGCTTCAATTTTTTATGATAAGAAAATAAAATCAAAAAAGAAGTTTGCCGTTCAGAGATATTTGGAGCTTTTTGAAATGGAAGATGACGGTTATTTGATTAATCACCCGAAACTGCTGTTTTACAAAGACAGGGAATTTGAATGTTTAAGCCGTGAGAGAAAAAACATAGTTTTTATAATAGGTGCGAGCTGGGAGTGTAAAAAAACGCCTCTTCACGTCTGGACAGAGCTTGCTGAATATTTTAAAAACGAAAATATAATAGTTCCGTATGTAGGCGAAAATGAAAAAAAAGAAGCGTTTTTTATAGCCGATAAGGCCAAAAACGTTACACCCGTAAGTTTAAACCTGAATGATTTAAAGGCTTTGATAGATAAAAGCGATTTGTTAATCGGAAACGATACGGGGCCTAGCTTTATAGCTTGGGCGAATAATATTAACAATGTTATTTTATACGGATGTACTTATAACAATAAAATTTTAGAAAACAGGTATTCTAAAAGTGTAGAAATTCAAAACAAAGAAATAAACAAGAGGTTAAACGTGATGGATAAAATGGATGTTAAAAACATAATAAAGAGAACAGATGAATTTTGATAATATGTTTTATTACGGATATCTGTTTTTAGAAAAATTACTAAAAATATGTCCTGATTTTATGAAAAAATATTTAAAAAAAATATTGACGTTTCTGTTTTATAAATTTGATTCAAAAAGAAAAAAGATAGTATTTGTCAATCTTGATTTAGCTTACGGAGATACTCTTTCAAAAAAAGAAAAAGAAAACATAGCAAAAAAAGTTTATGAAAACTTCGTAAGCAATCTGTTTGAATTTATCGAACTTTCGAAAATGAGTAAAGAGGATTTGGCCAAAAAAGTTGAATTTGAGAATCTCGAAACGGTAAAAAATGAACTTCAAAAAGGACCTGTAATTTTTACAGGGGCACATTTTGGAAACTGGGAAATCGCGGTTTTGGCAATAGGCGCTTTTGTAACTCCCATCAGTGCCGTTGTAAGAGAGATAGACAATCCGAAACTGAACGAAAGAATTAAAAAAATTCGTGAAAAATTCAATGTAAAAATATACGGTAAAAAAGGCGCTCTTAAAAATTTAATGAGAGATTTGAAAAACGGAAGAAGCATAGGAATTTTAGTTGATCAGAATACATCTAAAGAAGAAGGGTTAGATACCGAATTTTTCGGTAAAAAAGTTCTTCAGACACCAAGCGCTGCTCTTCTTAGTAAAAAACTGAAAGTTTCTGTTGTTATGGGTTTTGCAGAAAAAAAAGACGATAAATGGGTTATAAGCTTTAAAGATGTGTTTGTTTGTGATGATATTCAAAGCTGTGTTGATAGGCAGTCTAAAATAATTGAGGAAGAAGTTAAAAAATATCCGGAATTATGGTATTGGTTTCACAGAAGGTTTAAGCATTATTACGAGGACAGATATGAATAAGCTGAGTGTCGTAATAATTACGAAAAACAGTGCAAAATTTATAGAGGGCGCGGTTAAATCCGCTTTGTTTGCCGATGAGGTTTTGATACTTGACAGCGGAAGCAGTGACAATACATGTGAAACGGCTAAAGCTATGGATGCGAGAGTTGAATTTCAGGAATGGCTCGGATTTGGAAAACAGAAACAAAAGGCTGTCGATTTAGCAAAAAACGACTGGGTTTTTGTGCTTGATTCGGATGAGAGGATAACCGCTGAACTTCAAAATGAAATAAAAGCCATATTGAAAAATCCGGAATTTAACGCGTATTATGTTCCGAGAATAAATGTTTTTTGGGGCAGGGAAATAAAGCATTTAGGGCTTTATCCTGATTATTCCGTAAGACTTTTCAATAAAAAAAAGGCAAAATTTAACGAAAAAGAAGTCCATGAAAGCGTTGAATGTGAATGTGAAATCGGGTATTTGAAAAATCCTATGAAACATCTGGCGTATGAAAGCATTGAGGAATTTATCGATAAGCAGAACAGATATTCAACGCTTGGGGCGAAACCGAATAAATTAAAAGCTTTTATTTCTCCTTTATGGACGTTTTTTAAGCTGTATTTTATAAAGCTCGGATTTTTGGAAGGCTGGGACGGCTTTGTAATCGCAAGGCTTTATTCACAGTATACTTTTTGGAAATACGTCAAGGGGAAAAAATGAAAATTTTGGTTATAAAATTCAGAAATATAGGAGATGTTCTTTTAACTACTCCTTTAATTAAAAATCTGAAGATGAATTTTCCCGAGGCACGGATTGATGTTGCGGTAAATAAAGGCACGGAAGCCATGCTTAAAGGGAATCCGAATATAAACAGGATTTATACATATGACAGAAGCTATTATAAATCTCTTCCGAAATTAAAACGTTTTATTGAAGAATATAAATTTTTAAAAAGTTTTAAAAATTATGATGTGGTGATCAATACAACTGAAGGAGACAGGGGCGCTTTTATAGCAAAATTCAGTAATGCAAAGATAAAGATCGGTTATAAAGTCAATAAAAATATTATGTTGAAAAAAGCATTTAATTTTATAATGCCAAAGCCGCCACTTATGAGACATATTATTGAGAATAATTTGGATGCTTTAAGGATTATAAATAAAGATATATATGAAAAAAAAGTCGAAATTTTTTGGAGTAATGAGGATATTGAGAAAGTAAAAAAGTTAATACCGGATAATTTTATTCATATTCATCCCGTTTCGCGTTGGCTATTTAAATGTATAGATGATAAAATTATGGCAGATATTATTGATTTTTTATATGAAAAAGGTCAAAAAGTTGTAATAACGGCGAGTCCTGATAAAAAAGAAATAGAAAAAGTTAATAAAATTTTATCTTATTGTAAAAATAAGCCGATAAATTTAAGCGGAAAACTCAGTTTAAATCAGGTGGCATATCTTTCAAGCATAGCTAAACTGTTTATAGGAGTAGATACGGCTGTTATGCATATGGCGGCGGCTGTAGATACTCCCGTTGTGGCGTTTTTCGGTCCAAGCGGGGCGTTTAACTGGGGACCGTGGGATAATGAGCTGTTTGAGAGTGGATATACGAAAAAAAGCGGAATTCAAACAATGGGAAAACATACGGTTATACAGCATGACTGGGATTGCATCCCATGCGGAAAAGACGGTTGTAACGGAAGTAAAGTGAGTGAGTGTTTAATGCAGTTTGATATGGAAAAAATTTTTAATATTATTGAGGAGAAACTGTGAGGATTTTACATACGGAATGGTCTGACGGATGGGGAGGACAGGAAATCAGGATAATTTCTGAAATGGAAGGTGTAAGAGAACAGGGAGTTGATGTAATGCTTGCCTGCAGGGAAGGAAGCAGGATAAAAGATGAAGCTTTAAAAAGAGGTTTTAAGGTTTATACGTTGCCGTTTAGAGGTAATTTGGATTTTAAAACGCTTTTTGAGTTAATGAAAATCATAAAAAGAGATAAAATAGATATAATTAATACTCATTCCGGAAAAGATACGTGGGTTGGTGGAGTTGCCGCAAAGCTTAGCGGAGCAAAGTTTATAAGAACAAGGCATCTAAGCAACAGAATAAACCCTTCAAGGACCAATTTTATTAACGAACTTGCGGATTTTATTATTACAACGGGTGAGAGTGTTAGGGAAGATATGATTAAATATAACAGAATAAACCCTGAAAAGATAATGTCAATTCCGACCGGAATAGATGATGAAATATTTGATCCTCAAAAGTATGATACAAATGAGTGCAGAAAAATTTTCGGTTTGGATGATAATAAATTTTATATCGGAATAGTGGCAGTTTTGCGTTCATTTAAAAGACACGATTTTTTTTTGGATATTGCCAATTATTTTAAAGATAATGAAAATATTGAATTTGTAATAGCCGGTGAGGGACCAAAAAGAGAAGAAATAGAAAAGAAAATAAAAGATTTAAACTTAAAAAACGTAAAACTTTTAGGACATATTACAAAAGTGCCCGAATTTTTAAAAGCTATAGATTTGCAGCTGTTAACATCCGATTCTAAAGAGGGAGTGCCCCAAAGTGTGATTCAGGGTCTTATGATGCAAAAAGATATAATAGCCGGCAATGTCGGAAGTGTGAGGGATTTATATAAAGACAACAACTTTTTAATGCTTAACGGTTTGGATTTAAACAAATGGGTTGAGGGTGTTAAAAAAATTTATAATAAAGAATTGCAGTTTAATAAAGACAGAGATTATATTGTTGAGAATTTTTCTAAAAAAGCGATGGTAAATAAAGTGCTTAGCGTATATGAAAAGGTTCTTAAATGAAAATACTCTTAATAAGAAACGATAATCTAGGTGATTTGATATGTACAACACCTGCAATTGAGGCTTTAAGAAAAAAATATCCAAATGCTCAAATTGATATCGTGGTTAACAGTTATAATTTTTTGGGGATCAGAAATAATTCTTTTGTAGACAATATATATGTTTATACTAAACCTAAACATGTAAACGGAGTTGGGGAAAAGTTAAAAGCTCTGTTTGGAAAAATTAAAATATTTAACGGTATCAGAAAAGAAAAATATGATGTAAGTGTTGTTTTTAGAAGTGAATATTCGCCGTCTGCGGAGCAATTTAGTAATATCAGCAAAGCTAAAATGAGAATAGGGGTAAAAGATAAAAAAGGAAGAGATAAATTTACGATTCATATAAAACCGGATAATAACAAACATGAAATAGAGTTTTGTTACGATTTCTTAAAACCTTTAGAAGTTGAATATAATAATGAAAAACCTTACTTTTATGTTGAAAATGAATATATTAAAAAATATAAACACTTAAAAAGCGCAATTCATTTTCATATTTCTTCAAGACTTAAAGAAAATCAGTACTCCAAAGAAAAGTTTAAAAAAATTATAGATAACTTAAAATATGAAAAAATAATAATTACTGCGGAACCTAAAGATTTTGATGATGCTGAGTGGTTGGAGAAAAACACCAAGGCTTCTTTTATAAAAACCAAATCATTACTAGATTTAGCTGGGATTATTTCAAATGATAAACTGTTTGTAACACTTGACGGAGGAGCTTTACATATAGCCCCGGCTCTTGGAATTAAAACAATAGCTATAAGCGGAAAGACAAATATGAATAAATGGTATCCGTGGGGATATAAAAATTTAGTAATTCAACATGAAAGTAAAATAGCCGAAAATATTGAACCAGAGACTATTATTAAAAAAATAGAGGAAAATATATGAGAATATTTAAGTATATTATTCCGTATATTTTACCTGAAAATCAAATTATAAAAACAGATTTGGTTCCTATGGAAGAAATTGATAAAATAGTCTGTTTCAGTAATACCGCAATTGGAGATACTCTTTTTAATACACCTGTGTTTAGAAGCTTGAAAAAACATTTTCCAGATAAAAAACTGATTGTGGTTATGAATCCTAATAATTATAAACTGTTTGAAAACAATCCTTATATTGATGATATTATTTTATATTCAGGGAAAACAAAACATTTTTTTAAAGCATTGAAAGAATTAAAAGAAATTAATCCTAAACTTATTTTAGCATTACATTCAAATGATCCTCAGGCCACTCCTCTTGCGGTTTTAAGCGGAGCAAAATATATAATAAAACTTCCAAATGATAAAAATCAGTTTACGAAATGGCATAGTAACGGTATAGTTTCTAAAAATCATAATGAGCATTTTATAAAAACAAGACTTAAATTTTTAAAATGGCTCGGAATTGAAGAAACTGATTGTCGAATGGATTTGTTTTTAAATGATGAATGGATTGAAGAAACAGAAAAAATATTGCCCAAAAATAAAAAGTTAATAGGATTTCAAATAGGGGCTTCTACAATTAGCAGAAGATGGTTTAATGAAAGATGGGTAGAACTTGGCAAAAAGCTTTTAAGTAAATACCCGGATATTAATATCATTTTAACCGGTGCCCCGAACGAAAAAAAGTTGACAGATGAAGTGGAAAGAGGAATTAACGATAAAAGAGTTTTAAATTTAGCCGGTAAATTTTCTTTAGGGGGAGCTGCGGCATTGATTGATAAACTTAATTTATTGGTTACGCCGGATACGGGTCCGCTTCATATGGCTATAGCTTTAAAGACTCCGACTTTAGGATTGTTTGTTGCGGGTGAACCTCAACAGACAAACGCCTGTTATGATTTGGATATTCATCCGTTTATTCAAAAGCCTAAAACATGCACACCGTGCATTGATAAAAAGTGTAAATATCCCGAGTGTATGAAACAGATTACTGTTGATGAGGTGTTGAAAAATGTTACAAGGCTGATGAATGAAATTTAAAGATTTTATATGGATAATGAAGCAAAAAAGAAACAGTAAAATATCATTGAAAATTTTTTTAAAAGGCAGTGAAAATATCACTATAGGGGCTCAATGTAAATTGCACAGATATTGCGAACTGGATGCTTCAAACAGAGGAAGGATTATTCTTGGAGATAAAGTAACTTTAAATCCGTATGTTTTTTTACAGGCTAATGTAAACGGTTATATTGAAATAGGAAATAATACTGAATTGAATAATTTTACAATTGTAAACTCAGGCGGCAAAATCATAATAGGTCAGAATGTTTTGATAGGACCGAAAGTAAATATTATTGCGTATAATCACTCATTTGAAAGTATTGATATTCCAATTAAAAAACAAAAGTCAAAAACAGCCCCAATAATTATTGAAGACGACGTCTGGATAGGAGCAAATGTTACAATTCTTCCTGGAGTAAAGATAGGTAAAGGAGCCGTAATAGGTGCCAACAGTATTGTTAATAAAGATATAGAACCTTTTAGTATTAATGTGGGAGTACCTTGTAAAAAGATAAAGGAAAGAAGATGAAAAAAATAGTTTTATTAAATGACAGTTTAATCGGAGGAGGTGCTGAGAGAATTACATTAAATTTAGCAAGAGGCTTTTTAAAAAAAGGATGTGAAGTTCATATAGTTTTAGTAAAAAATATCATCGAACATGAAGTTGATCAAAATATAAAAATACATACGTTGACCGATGACGGAGTTATATATAAAAATAAATTTTTAAATAAATTAGCTTTGGCTAAAAAACTTAAAAATACTATCCAAAATATTGAAAAAGACGGGAGAAAAGTTGATATGTATATCTCTAATGCAGAAGATATGGATTTACTCGGCAAAAAATTGAAACTTCCAAATTTTTATATAAGATACAGAAACTCTATGTATGAGTATTATGTAAGTAAATTTAAAAATAAAAAAGGCTTGAAAAAACTTTATCATAAATTCAGATTTAAAAGAAAATTTAAAAAAGTTTATGATAATGCTAATATTATTACAGTAGCCAAGGCTTTAGAAGACGATTTGATAAATAAAATGGGAATAAAACCAAAATTTATAAAAACAATATATAATCCTTTTGATTTTGAATATATAAGGAAAAAAGCAGAGGAAGACAATCCAAATATTCCTAAAGTGCCATATATTATTTATGCAGCTAAATTCGAGAACAGAAAAAATCAAAAATTATTGGTAATGGCATATAAAAAAGCAAATGTTGATATTCCGTTAGTATTAATAGGTAATACATATACGAAATCAGATAAAGAGTATTTAAATGAGCTTAAAAAACTGATTAAAGAATTGTCGTTGGAAGATAAGATTATATTTCCCGGATTTCAGAAGAATCCTTATCCTTGGATAAAAAATGCAAAATTATTTGCAATGTCTTCAAACAGTGAAGGTTTGCCTTTGGTTTTGGTTGAATCACTGATTTTAGATACTCCTGTAGTTAGTACGGACTGTCCTACAGGACCGAGTGAAGTACTTATCGGTGATTTAAAAGAATTTCTTTCTCCGGTAGGAGATGAGGATAAATTGGCACAAAATATTAAAAAAGCTTTAAATAATTATCCTCAAATAGACGATAAAATTTTAGAGAGGTTTAAACTGGATTATTCTATTAATGAGTATTTAAATTTAAAGGAAAATTATGATAAAATTTTTTAATGAATCTTTATTTTTGTATGTTTTTTTATTAGCAGTTATTTGGCCGCTTGGACATGTGATAGCTGTAAGAAATATATTAATTGGTTTAATTTTTATTAATTCCATTTTTTTATTTTATCTTAATAAAAAAAATGGAAATATTAAAAATTTCTATAAAGATAATGAAAGTTTAAAGTTAGGGATTTTATTATGCTTATTTTTTATATGGGTTCTAATAATTTCTATATTCTCTCCTTTTAAAAACTATTCATTGCATGAATATATACATCAGTTCTTTCCATTGATTCTTTTGGGTATTAGTGGATACTTTATAGTTAATTCTTTACAAAACTATAAAAAAATATTTGAAGCTATATTTTGGGGAATGTTTATATTAGTTATTTATCATGTGTTGTATTCTTTGCATTATTATATTTATTACAAGCAGTTACCGTTAAGAAGTTATGGTATAGTTGTTGGACTTGATGAAATTAATTTTATGATGCCATATATTTTTTCTTTTTTTGCCGTGGAATTTATTGCAAGAATTTTTAAACAGAAACACTTTTTACTTAATGTGTCTAATTCAACGTTAGTTTTTTTTATTTTATTATCGATATTTAGTATTATTGTACAAAATAAAAGAAATGGTTATATAAGTCTTATATTCTTAATTGTATCTTTATCTTTTTTTTACTATCTTTATAATATAAAAAATAATAAATTAAATTTATTTAATAAAAAATTGTTAATGACAGTTATAATTAGCATTTTGTTTTCAGTTACATTAGGTTTCATAGATTATAAATTGGATCCTAGATGGAAAGATTTTAAAAAAACTTTTAATATTGTTTTTATTCAGGATAATTTAGATTGGTATCAACATAAAATCCCTAAAGGAACAGATGATTCTACATACAGGAGAATGTTTTATTATAAAGAAAGTTTAAAATTTTTTAATGAAAACATTTGGGGATATGGTTTTGGTAGAAATATTTTTAGTAAAATAGCTTCTAAGAAATATAATATTAATTATCATGATCATGCTCATAGTGGTATTTTAAATATAATTTTAGGAGAAGGGTTTTTAGGATTTATTTTATTTAGTTTAATAATGTTTATATTAATGTATATAGGTATAAAAAACTTTTTATTGTATGAAAGTTTTTTTGGTTTACTGTTGTTTTATTTATCTACAAGTTTTTATTTTAGAAATTTTTTAGATGCATTGTTTAAAAACCATTATTTACAACAATTTGTATTTTTGGCTGTATTGAGTTTTTTTGCAATGAAAAGAGAAATGTATGAAAAAGATCACTCTTCTTAGGTTAAAGTCTTCTAAATTCGGGGGAGCCGAAGTTTATTTAAGCAGGCTTTCGGAGGAGCTTAAAAAAAGAGGAATAAAGTTTGATATCAAATATACATCTGCTCCTAAATTTTTATCAAGCTGGCTGAAAATCATTTGGTATAATCTTGAAGTTTGTCCATTTAAAGGTAATAAATTTTACTTTTCTTTGGAACGGGTAATTTGTCCTGATATTTACCGGGCGGGTGACGGAGTTCATAAAACATTTTTAAAAATTGAAAATAAATCAAAATTAAATCCTTTACACTTTGTTTATCTTTATATTGAAAAAAGAATGTTTAAAAATGCTAAAAAAATTATTGCAATTTCTAATATGGTAAAACGTAATATTATTGAAGAATATAATGTTCCGTCTGAAAAAATTAAAGTAATTTATAATGGAATACCTCTAAAAGAAAAAGTTCCTTTTGATGATATTAAAAAAGAATTTAATATTAATAATGAAAAAATTTTGCTTTATGTAGGAAGCGGATTTAAGAGAAAAGGCGTAAAAGAAGCATTGGATATTGTTTCGAAATTGAAAGGCAATTTTAAATTCTTTGTAGTTGGAAAAGAAAAAAATATTGAGTGGTATAAAAGCTATGCAAAAGAGCTTAATATAGAAAATAAAGTTATCTTTACAGGTCCGAGAAGTGATGTGGATAAATTTTATTCTATGGCGGATATTTTTATATTCCCTACAAAGTATGAGCCTTTCGGGAACGTGATTTTAGAAGCTTTGAATTTTGAGAATGTTGTTTTCACTACCGATATGTGCGGCGGCGGGGAAATATTGCCTGAAGAGTGGATAATAGATGATAATATTGTAAATAAAATCCAGGAACTTTTTGATGATAATGAAAAGCTTGAAAAGTTAAAGAAACAGGCAAAAGAAATTTCTAAAAATTACAGTATAGAAAAAAACGTAGATGAAACGATTAAGGTTATAAATGAAGTTATTAATTGAACCTCCCACATGGCTGGGTGACGCTGTAATGGCAAGCGGCGCGATAAAATCCGTTTTGGATGAGATTAAACCTGAAAAGTCTGTAATTTTCGGAAGTTTTGTAGCGACCGAGCTTTTGAAGGAATGGTTTGACGAGATGATAGTGATTGATAAAAAATATAAATTCAGGCAGTTTATGGATTTTCCGAAAGCCGATATGTTTATCAGTTTCAGAACCAGTATGTATTCCAAAATTTTGGGATTGAAGGCAAAAAAGAGTTTTTATTTTGACAAAAGTCTTTCAGGGCATATGGTTGAAAAATATTCGAAATATGTAAATACTATAATCGGAAAAAACGAAGTTTATTCGCCTGTTTTACCGTATAAGCCTAAACATTTTCAAAAACCGGTACTTGGAATAAATCCCGGTGCTACATACGGAAGCGCAAAGAGATGGTATCCGGAGGAATTTGCGAAAGTCGCAAATGCCCTGGGTGAGAAATATGACGTAATAATATTCGGAGGTCCCGGAGAAGAGGAAATAGCAAAGGATATTGAAAAAAACCTCACAATTTCAAACTATCAAAATCTGTGCGGTAAGTTATCCATTAAAGAACTTTGTGAACATATCGGAGGGCTTGATCTGTTTATAACAAACGACAGCGGTCCAATGCATATAGCAGCGGCTTATAACGTGCCGATTGTTGCGGTTTTTGGACCTACGAATTACAAAGAAACCTCTCCCTGGAGCAGTAATTACAAAATCGTTACAAAAGATTTGGAGTGTGCTCCCTGTATGAAAAGGGAGTGTCCTTTGGGACATCATGAGTGTATGAAAGAGATAAAAGCCGAAGATGTGTTAAAAGCTGTAAAGGAGCTTGTGTGAAAGCGGCGTTTTTAGATAGAGACGGAGTTATAAATATCGATACGGGATATGTCGGGAGAATAAAAGATTTTAAGTTTAAAGACGGAATATTTGAGCTTTTAAAACTGCTTCAAAATTTTGGATTTACCCTTTTTATAGTGACAAATCAAAGTGGAATAGCCAGGGGTTATTACAGCGAAGAAGATTTTTATAAATTAACTGAATGGATGAAAGAAGAATTTAAAAAAGAAGGCATTGAAATAAAAGACGTCCGGTTTTGTCCTCATCATCCCGACATTACGGGAGAGTGTGAATGTAGAAAACCCAAACCCGGAATGATTTTGGATCTGGCTAAAGAATATGGAATTGATCTAAAAAATTCGATAATGATAGGCGACAGTGACAGGGATATAGAAGCGGCTAAGCGAGCCGGAATAGAAAAAACGTTTAAAGTTGAAGAAAGCTTATATGATATAATTAAAAAAATAAAAAAGGAGTTTTTGTGAAATACTCTGATATAGATTTTAATAATAAAACCGTTGTAGTTACGGGCGGTGCCGGATTTATAGGAAGCAATCTCGCTTTTTATTTTCAGGAAAACTATCCGAACTGTAAAGTTATAGTATTTGATAAATTCAGAAGTGAAGAGACGTTTAGCAACGGAAATCTTAAAAGTTTCGGGCATTTTAAAAATTTGCTCGGATTTAACGGCATTATTATAAGCGGAGATATAAATAATAAAGACGATTTGGCAAGACTTGAAGAGTATGATATAGATTATATATTCCATGAAGCCGCTATATCCGATACTACGGTTGCCGATCAAAAAATAATGATTGATACGAACGTAAACGCTTTTAAGGATTTATGCGATTTAGCCGTTAAAAAAAACGCTTCCATGATTTATGCTTCTTCTGCAGCGACTTACGGAAACAGTGATAAATTTAGCGTGGGATTTGAAAAACCGAACAATGTATACGGATTCAGTAAACTGATGATGGACAATCTTGCAAAAGAATATTACGATAAAATCAGAATAGTAGGGCTAAGGTATTTTAACGTTTACGGTCCGAGAGAGTATTTCAAAAACAAAACGGCATCGATGGTTCTTCAGTTCGGGCTTCAGCTTTTAAGGGGTGAAAGTGCCAAACTGTTTGAGGGAAGCGATAAAATACTTAGGGATTTTATATTTATTGAAGACGTTATTCAGGCAAATATTAAATCGTGTGAAACTGAGAAAAACGGAGTTTATAACGTAGGCACAGGCAAAGCCAGAAGCTTTCAGGATATTGTGGATATTCTCAAAAGAGAGCTTAACATAAAAAGGGATGATACGTATATTCCTAATCCATATATAGGGCAGTATCAGTTTTTCACCCAGGCCGATATAGAAGATACGAAAAAATATTTAGGTTATGAGCCGAAATTTGAACTGGAAGAAGGTATAAAAGCGTATCTGCCTGAAATTATCAGGATATATGAAGAAGAGATTAGATAGTGAGGGTGAAGGTAGAAGAATGAAGGGGAAAAGAAATATCACTTTAGGCTCTTTATATTCATTACAAACGCAGTTGGAACTAACTTATGAACTTGGCTTTGTTAAAAGTATTGATGCAATTGATACTTTATCGATAGAAATAGAAAAAATGACTAATGCATTGATTAATTCTAAAAAGGATAATAATGAATAACAACCTTCAACCTTCAACCTTGGAACTTAAACCTA
Organism: Nautilia abyssi; assembly: GCF_055388085.1. Lineage (NCBI taxonomy): Bacteria > Pseudomonadati > Campylobacterota > Epsilonproteobacteria > Nautiliales > Nautiliaceae > Nautilia > Nautilia abyssi. The sequence goes on from NZ_AP042376.1 coordinate 1,582,097, forward strand.
AAATTGCTGTAATAGGTGATTTTATGATAGACCACTACCTGTGGGGCAGGAGTGAGAGGATTTCACCCGAAGCTCCCGTGCCTGTAGTGGAAGTGCTTAAAGAAGAAGACAGGCTCGGAGGTGCCGGAAATGTCGTAAATAATCTTTTGGCACTCGGAAGCGATGTGCTTGTTTCAACCGTAGTGGGTAAAAATTCTGAAAGGCTTGTTAATCTTTTAAAAGAAAAAAACATAGATACCGCAGGTATATTTACGGATTTAAGCAGGGAGACTATTGTAAAAAGCAGGGTGATTGCAAGTAATCATCAGGTAATAAGATACGACAGGGAAACAAAAACTCCGATAACTTCCGAATATGAAGAAAAAATATTAAATTATCTCAATGAAAATATTGAAAAAATAGATTTGATACTTTTAAGCGATTACGAAAAAGGCGTTTTGACGAAATCATTAACGCAGAAAATAATTAAACTCGCAAACAGAAATAATAAAAAACTTATAATCGATCCTAAAAAAGATTTTTCTAAATATATAAACGCATGGATGATTAAACCTAATAAAAAAGAATTATCAACCGCTGCGGGGATGGAAATAAATTCTGAAGAAGATTTGATTAAAGCCGGATGGAAAGTTAAAAAAGAACTGAATCTAGATTTTCTGCTTGTGACACTCAGTGAAGAGGGAATGGCGCTTTTCGGAGATGAATATATAAAAATCCCTACGATTGCTAAGGAAGTGTATGACGTAACGGGTGCGGGCGATACGGTTTTGGCGAGTCTAGGGTATTATCTGAGTAAAAGCGGAGATTTAAGAAAAGCCATGAATTTTGCAAATGCGGCGGCGGCTGTTGTAGTAAGCAAAATTGGAAGCGCAACCGTTACGCTTGAGGAAATTGAAGAAACAGAAAGAAGAATAGACAACAGTGTGGATTATAAAATAGTGGATTTTGAAAAAATAACCCATATCGCAAATGACTTAAGGGCTCAAAACAAAAAAATCGTTTTTACAAACGGGTGTTTTGACATATTGCATTTGGGACATGTTAAGTATCTTCAAAAAGCAAAAGCCCTCGGGGATAAATTGATAGTCGGGGTAAATTCAAACGCTTCTGTGAGCAGACTGAAAGGGCCTGAAAGACCGGTAAATGACGAATATGACAGGGCTTATTTGCTGGCCAGTCTTGAAGTGGTGGATTTTGTGGTTATATTTGAAGAGGATACGCCATATGAGCTTATAAAACAGATTAAGCCGGATATTTTAGTAAAAGGAAAAGACTACGAAGGCAAAACTGTAGTCGGAAGCGATATAGCAAAAGAAGTAAAACTTATAGATTTTGTAGACGGAAAAAGCACCACGAATATAATTAAAAAAATGAAAAATGAAAAGTGAATTGAAGGATAGAAAATGGAAATGTTAAAAAACTGTTTGGACGAACATATAGAAACGGCAAAAAAAATGGAAGAGCTGCTGCCTCTTATATTAAGAGCCGGAAGCATGTGTGTTGATGCCTTAAAAAACGGGAATAAAATACTTCTTTGCGGTAACGGGGGAAGTGCTGCGGACGCTCAGCATATAGCGGCGGAGCTTAGCGGAAGATTTAAAAAAGAGCGCCGGGGCCTTGCCGGTATTGCACTGACTACCGACACTTCGGCTTTGACCGCAATAGGAAACGATTATGGATTTGAATATATATTTTCAAGACAGGTGGAAGCTATAGCGAAAAAAGGCGATGTACTGATCGGAATTTCTACAAGCGGAAATTCAGCAAACGTGCTAAACGCAATCGATAAAGCAAAAGACATGGGCTGTAATATTATAACCCTTACGGGAAAAGACGGCGGGAAAATGGCAAAAGCCGGAGATGTTAATATTGTAATACCTTCGGATGATACGCCTAGAATTCAGGAAATGCATATAATGGTCGGGCATATGATATGCGCGTTAATCGATAAGGGATTTTAATATTTCATCTACAATAATTTCCGCTCCCTTTTTTTGATTTATATTTTTTAGGTTTTCGGATATTTGATTTAGATCGGCTTCAAATATTAATTTTTCTGTTTTTTCAATGTCAATATCGTTTTGTCTTATTACGAACCCGGCGTTTTTATCGGCTAAAAATTTAGCGTTGTAATACTGGTGGTCTCCTGCTGCATACGGATAAGGTATAAAAAGAGTCGGAATCAGGTTTGCCGCAAGTTCGAACAGAGTCGAGGCTCCGGCCCTTGAGATAGCAAAGTCCGCTGTTGATATTTTATTTACCAGGTGTTTGTCAAAATCAAACACATCTGCTTTTATGTTTTCTTTTTCGTAAAATTTTTTGACTCTTTCAAAGTCCCTTTTGCCTGTCTGATGAATAATACTGATATTTTTTTCTTTTAGTTTTGGAGCGAGTTTCAATGCAAGGTCGTTTATCGCCAGAGCGCCCTGGCTGCCTCCGAGGAAAATCACGGTTTTTAGTTCATTTCTTATCCTTGCCGTATCAAAAAATATATCTTCCACAGGATACGGATCGTTATAAAGAAAAGTGTTAAAAAATCTCCTGCTAAAAGGTTTAAGCAGTCTGTTCAGTGAGCCTATGTGTGCGTTTTGTTCGTGTATAAAAAGAGGGGTTTTTGACATAACCGCCGCGAAACTTGCAGGGGCGGCAGAATATCCTCCTACACTGAAAACAGCCTGAACATTGTGCTGTTTTAACAGTTTTTTGGTCTGGTTTGCAAGCTTTAGAATATGTAAAAATGATGAAATTTTTCCGAGCCCTTTTTTGTTTACGACTCCTCTTGAAGGTAAAAAATAGCTTTTTTCAAATCCGCCGTCGTTTTCAAACCAGTCTTTGTCCGCACCGCTTGTGGAGCCGATATATATTGGTTTTATGCCTCTTTTGTTCAGTTCTTCTTTTATAACTTTTGCGATTTTAAGGTGCCCTCCGGTCCCTCCCCCGGTTATTGCAATTTTTTTAATTTTCAATTCTCCATTCTCCATTCTCAATTCTCAATTCAGTTTGGCTTTTTTACTGATCATTAAAACCATTCCGATTGCGGTGCATAAGGCCACAAGGGAACTTCCCCCGTAACTTAGAAAAGGGACGGTCAGACCTTTGATCGGGATTAAAGAAGTCACACCAAGTCCGTTAAAAATAAACTGAATCATTATAAGCGTTCCTACTCCGAAAGCAAAGAGCTGGTATTCTTTTTTTTCGTTTCTGTTGGCTATTTTGTATATTCTGTAAACGAGAGCGAGCATCAGTATAACGATTACGCTTATGCCGATAATACCCGTTTCTTCCGCTATTCCGGCTAATACGAAGTCCGTATGTACGTCTGAAAGAAATCCCAGCTTAAAAATACCGTTTCCTATTCCCTGGCCGATTATACCTCCGTGGTATATAGCGTTTAATGACTGCTCCACCTGTCCGTAGCTCATTTTGCTTTCCACAGTTACATTCGGGAAAAAGTTGTTTGTCATTAAATGAAGCCATGCTTTAAATCTGGCGTATCTGTATCCGGAAGATAGTACTGCCGCTATGAATACGAAAATACCGCCGGCGAGTATAAGGGTAAATGTCTGAAATCTTCCACCCGCTATTAAAAGCATAAACGCAAACAGCAGCCCCATAACCATTACCTGTCCTAAATCTGACTGGTATGCCAAAATCAGATACCAAAAACCTCCAAGTATAATAAAATAAGGCAGTATAAGTTTAAATTCTTCCTTTAAAGAAGGAATTGCCTCTTTTTTAACTTTTCTCGTAAACGACCATGAAAGAAAGAAAATTACTCCTAGTTTAAAAAACTCTACCGGTGCGAATTTAAAAGGACCGATTTTTATCCATCTTTTGGCGCCGTTAATAATAGGCGCGACGCTTTCAGGAAGAAAAGGCATCGCAATTACCAGTATGGCCGAAGTTATTAATATAAACCAGCCTATTTTCTCAAACCATTTATCAGGATCAAGTTTTGCGAATAAAACCATTATTCCAAATCCCAGTATTCCGAATCCTATGTATCTTACAACAAAGTGGTATTCGCTTAAATGTTTGGCGTGTTCGAGATATACGGGCAGGGAATATGAAAAAAGAGCGCCTATTAACATCAAGATTCCGACAATAATGAATATCAGGGAGTCCACTTTTTGCAAAATTAACCTTTATGAAGTATAATATTGATAGAATTTTAACAAAAATTTATATTAAAAACAGTTATAAAAATACGGAATAGAAATTGCTTGTAAAAATAAAAAGGAGTAAATGTGGCATTTGAAATATCAAAAAGCTTTGATATCTTAGAGCAGTCTTTACATTATCGCAAAATAAGACAGGATATGATTGCCAGTAATATTGCAAATGCCGATACTCCTTATTACAGACCGAAAGATATAAGATTTGAAGATGCGCTTCAGGAAGAAGTGGATCAGAAATTCGGAATTCACAATGGAACGCCTAAACTAAAACTGGCTCAAACAGAACCGGGGCATTTAGCGGGATTTGACGATAGCGAAGATGTGAAACCGGTTGTTTTTTACAGAGACGGCCATTTGGCGAGAAACGACGGCAACAGTGTGGATATTGACGTGGAAACTACCGAAATGGCAAAAAACAATATCGCTTACAACGCTACAATTCAGGCGTTAAGAAAAGATATAGATATTTTCAAAGCGGTAATTGATTCAAGTAAAAATATATAAAGGCTGAGTAATGGGATTTTTTAACAGTTTTGATATTTCGGGATACGGTCTTTCGGCGGAAAGATTCAGAATTAATATAATTTCCGAAAACATCGCAAATGCAAATACAACCAGAACTCCGGAAGGAGGACCGTACAGAAGAAAAGAGGTTATCTTTAAAGCGGTGCCTTTTGAAGATCAGTTAAATCAAGAAATTGATAAAACTGCCGATTTTCATCAGTATGAAAATCCGTTAGATGAGCCGGGGGAAGATAATGCGGTTGCAAAACCTCCTATTGAGACAGTAGTTGTCGATAAGGTGGTAAGGGACGATTCAAAACCTATATTAAAATACGACCCAAGCAATCCGGATGCGAATGCTCAGGGGTATGTGGCGTATCCTAATATTAATCCGGTTATAGAAATGTCCGATTTATTAGAAGCGACAAGGGCTTATCAGGCAAACGTGGCGGCTTTTCAAAGTGCCAAATCAATGGCGAATAACGCTATAAGCATATTACAAAGTTAAGGATAGATAATGGCTTTTATAAACAAAGTTGACAATACTGGCAGTATCGGAAATGTTGCTAATAATAAAAACAAAGCCGACGGCAGTTTTGAAGATCTGTTAAAAAAAGAAATAGATACAACCAATAATATGATGGAAGACGCGGATAAAGCGCAGGCAGATATAGCAACAGGAAATGTCGAAGATTTGGCAAAAGCTTCAATTACAATTCAAAAAGCCGAGATGCAGATGAAAATGGTTTTGGAAGTAAGAAACAAAGCCATTAACGCTTACAAAGAGCTGCTTAAAACTCAGATTTAATGAAAAACAATAAAATCCCTTTAATATACATTCTCTTTTTTCTTCTTGTTATGGCGCTGTTCGGTGCATTTTTGTTTTTCAGCGTAAGCAGACCCAAAAATTATTTTAATCCGAAAATTACTAAAATAGAAAGCGCCGTAAGAGGAAATATTAAAACAAAAAATTTTACTCTCGCAAAAAGCGAAAAAGTATACAGCGTATATATTAACCCGGCTTATATATCAAGCGATAAAAAAAGAATGTTTGTGGATCTTTTCAGTATTTACACCGGAATTGACAAAAGAACTCTTTACAGAAAATTAAGATCCCATAAAAAAAGAGTTCTTCTTGCAAAGGTGGATTTAAAAACGAAACAGCAGCTGGTATATCTCAGACGTATACTGGATCATTACAGGGTATTTAATTCGTTTAACGGTGTAAGAAGGGCATACGATATAGAAAGCGTAATATACGTATCGAAAGATAAAGTTGAGGGACTTTTTAAAAGAATATATCCTTACGGCAATACGTTTGAGCCGTTTTTGGGCAGATACCTTAAGGATCAGGGCAGAGGCGACAACGGTATCGAAGAATATTACGACAATATATTAAGACCTCAAAGAAACGGTAAAATAGAAGGATACAGAGATGTTAGCGGCAATATAATTTACGATAAAAATTCGGTTGTCGTATACCCTGTAAACGGTAAAAATATTACACTTAACATTAACCTGATTTTACAAAAAAGAATAGAAAAACTGCTTGACGAAGCAAAATCTCTGTATCAGGCAAAAGAAGTAATGGCTGCCGTAATGGATTCAAGAACCGGCAAAATTCTGGCAATTGCATCTTCAAACAGATTTGATCCGAACCATATTACGAAAAAAGACATACCGAATATGAAAATAAGCGCCGTAAGGTATCTTTATGAGCCTGGGTCTGTGATGAAACCGATTACTTTTGCGATCCTTTTGGAACACGGAAAGGTAAATCCTTACGAAGTATTAAACGCATATAACGGTAAATGGAAACCGAAATGGAGAAAAACGTATATAAGGGATGACGACCCTTTCCAATGGCTAAGCGCTGAAAACGCCCTTGTTTATTCAAGTAATATCGTAATGTCCCAGCTCGCACTGAGATTAACGCCTAGCGAATTTTATAACGGCCTTAAAAGTTTCGGATTTTCGGAATACAGCGGAATAGATCTTCCTTATGAACTTAAAGGTGTTATCAGAAGCATGAAGGAGCTTCAGTATCCTATATACAAATCAACTACGGCATACGGATACGGTATTATGGTGAATTTCGTTCAGCTTCTCAAAGCATATAACGTATTTAACAATAACGGAATAGAAGTTACGCCGAAAATTGCCGATGTAAAAACTACGTATAAAAGAGTTTTAAAAGCTAAAACGGCAAATGAAATGTTGAGGATTTTAAGAAAAATCGTATTAAAAGGGACTGCTAAAAACGCTTATATAGACGGTATCTTTACAGCGGGTAAAACCGGTACCGCGCACGTAAGCGTTCATAATAAATATGAAAAAATATACAATTCTTCATTTTTCGGTTTTGCTGATGACAATACCCATAAATACACTATAGGAGTGACCTTTTTAGACATTAAAGCCCCTTTTCCGAATTACTTCGCTTCACAGAGCGCTGTACCATTATTCAAAAAAATTGTTATAATAATGAAGGATGAAAAATTAATAGGGGATTAATATGGAAAAAAATCTTCCACAAGCTCTGCTTGATATACTCAATTACCAGTTTCTGTCGTTGCCTTTATATAAGATTTTAACAGCTTTTTTTATATTCTTTTTGTTCCTGTTCGCCAGGAAGTTTTTTACTCTGATAGTTTTGTCTTTTTTTAAAAAACTGGTCTCTAAAACAAAAACTGAAGTTGATGATAAATTTTTAAATGCGATAAAAGAGCCGGTAAGATTTATATTTATAATAGCGGGTATTTATTTTCTGCTTTATTTTTTGGAAATAAACAGTTCATTATTAAATCACGTATTAAAAGGTCTGTTGATCTTTGATCTCTTTTGGATGATTTATAACGTAATTACCGAGTTTGAAGATTATGTATACCGTTTTTTGGGCAAATTCGGCAAAGCCTCAAGAGAACTTGCTTCGTTTTTAATCAAAATAACGAAGGTGTTTGTAGTAACAGTCGGTGTTGTGGCTCTGCTTCAGGACTGGGGCATTAACGTTACCGGATTTTTGGCTTCATTGGGTCTCGGAGGTTTGGCTTTTGCTCTTGCAGCAAAAGATACGGCGGCTAATATTTTCGGAGGCATCGCTATTTTAACGGATAATATATTTAAAATAGGAGAATGGGTAAAAATAGGGAGTGCTGAAGGAATAGTGGAAGATATAGGAATGCGAACCACTAAAATCAGAGCCTTTGACAAAAGACTTATCGTAGTTCCTAATTCCGTAATAGCCAATTCGGATGTGGAGAATTTCAGCCGCAGAGACAGACGCAGAATCATGATGCGTCTCGGGCTTACATACGACACTACACTTGAAACGATGGAAAAAATACTCAATGAAATAAGAAAAATGCTTTTAGAACATCCAGATATTCATAATGATCCTATATTAATTTATTTCGATGAATATCAGGACAGCAGTTTGAGTATTTTTTGTTATTTTTTTACAAAAACTGCGGTTTGGGACGATTATTTAAAAATAAGGGAGGATGTTAACTTTAAAATAAAAGAAATAGTAGAAAAAAACGGTGCTTCATTTGCGTTCCCTTCTAACAGTTTGTATGTTGAAACACCGGTAAGGATCGAACATGTTTAAAAAGTTTAAAAAATTACATAAAAAAACATTAAAATATAAAGTATTGTTAGGTTTTTTGGTAGGTATAGGAATAGCTTTGTTTTTAATAATGTTAATGCTTACACCGGTGGGAAGCGCCGTTTTGAAAAAAGTAATAGAAACGAAAATAGACAAATATATGCCCGGTACGGAAATAACGTATCTGGATTACGGAGTTAATAATTTTTCACTTGTTGCAAAAAAAGGACACAACGTTGTTAAAATTTACGGTGCCTTATTCCCTTTTAATGCAATGTTTGAAGGGAATGTGCAAAAATTAAGTGATTTGTCTCCGTATTTTCAGGGGAAAATGAATTTAAGCGGAAAAATATATACCAACAGAGACAATGTTGTAATAGACGGTATGTCTTTTTTTGCAAACGGATATATGAATTTTAAAGTTAACATTGACGATAAAGTAGATATGGATGCTAAAGGAAGCGATTTTAATCTGCAGAAAATTTTATATATGCTGAAAATAGACTATCCATGGGTAAGCGGACAGACTGATATGCAAATTAACAAACATAATTCAGTTTATAAAGCGGTTTTTAAAACTGCAGGGGAATATAAAAACCGTATAAAAACCGATTTTAGAGCCGTTACCGATTTAAATATTAAAAATCATAATGTTTCTTTTAATTCAAATATAGAGTCCGGTATCGGAAATATTATTTTGAACGGAAGAATTTTTAATGATTACTGGGAGTCTAAATTTAAAGCTGAGAATCTCGATTTAAGCAAACTGCAGCCGATTTTATTATATCCTTTTAAAGAAAAAACCGATATGCACGGTATTTACGAGTCTTCAAACGGCGTTTTGAAATTTAAAGGAGACAACTTTGAAGGATTTGCCGATTCAAGAATAGAATTAACATTTAAAATGAACGGTAAACAGTTTTTCAGGCATATAGGTGTTATGCAGATATTAGATGGAGATATATCCGGAACTGTTAAAATATATGACAAATTAGGCACTTTCGATATTGTCAGCAATAATACGAAATTTCTAAATAATAAACTGATCAAAAAAATATATTACCTGACAGGAATTAATCTTTCCAAAGAAAATACCGGAAAAGTGTTTTTTAAAGGTATGTTTGATAATAAACATGCGGTATTTGATATGCTCAGTACCAATCAGAATATATCAATCAGTATAAAAAAAGGCGAATTTACATATCCTGATAAGTATCACATTATAGTTTATCTCAGAAAAGGAAACAATGTATTTAAACTGTTGTTGGAAAACGGAAAAATAAAAGTATTGGAAAAAAGAGACTTTAGGCAGGTGGATAATAAAATATTAGTCTTTTAATATCAACTTTATTGACAAAATATTGTAAATTTTGTATAATTACAATGTTAAAATTCTTTAAAAGGAGGGGACAATGTGGCCAACAGTGTTCGATCCGTTTAGAGAATTACAAGATATCGAAAGAAGACTCGGAGCTGTATTAAATACAAACAGACCGGTTCAAAAAGTAGAAACCTTTACACCGGCAGTTAATGAAAAAGTAGATGAAAAAGGTTATTATTTAGAAATAGACCTTCCGGGTGTTAATAAAGAAAATATAGAAATTTCTGTAAATGAGGGTATTTTAACAATTTCCGGTGAAAGAAAACTTGAAAGAAAAGAAGAAAAAGAAAACTATACAAGAATAGAGAGCTTTTTCGGAAGATTTGAAAGAAGCTTTAAATTACCTGCGGATGCGGACAGCGAAAATATTGAAGCTAAATATGAAAACGGTGTATTGAAACTATTTATTCCAAGACGCAAAAAACCGGAAGGTAAAAAAATCGAAATTAAATAATCTTTCACCTTCCGCCTTCTGCTTTCATCCTTTAATTCCTTACTAAATAAGACTTTTTTTGTAGCCATTTAATATCAGTTTCATATTTGTTATAATCTCCTTGAAATTAATCAAGGAGTAAAAATGTTTGAAAAACTCTTCAAGCTATCTAAGCATAATACTACCGTGGGGACGGAAGTAAGAGCTGGATTTACAACTTTTCTTGCTATGATGTATATAGTGCCTGTGAATGCGGGTATTATGAGTATTACAGGTATGCCGTTTGACGCGTTGATTACTGCTACGGCGGTAGTGACGATTATTGCTACTATATTAAACGGTTTTTGGTCAAATACGCCTGTTGCAATGAGTGTCGGAATGGGCTTAAACGCCTATTTTACATTCGGTTTGGTTAAAGGAATGGGTATTCCTTGGCAGACAGCTTTAGGTGTAGTTATGATAAGCGGTTTAATCTTCCTTGTGCTTTCTCTAACACGTTTCAGAGCCTGGGTGTTTGAATCGGTGCCTGATGATTTAAGAAGAGCAATCAGTGCCGGTATCGGTGCGTTTATTGCTTTTATCGGACTTAAAGGTATGGGTGTGATTGTTTCAAACAAAGCTACTTTTGTCGCGCTTGGAACAATTCATAATCCGGAAGTTTTATTAGGAATTTTAGGCTTTTTTGTTGCTGCAGTTTTATATGCATACAGGGTAAAAGGAGCTTTTATAATCTCAATTGCGGTGACATCGATTATCGCATGGGTGTTCGGACTTGCCCAAATGCCTCAGGGCATAGTTTCAATGCCTGCAAGTATGGCGCCTATAGCGTTTCATTTTGATATTATGAGCGCTTTAAAACTCTCACTGCTTCCTGTAATAGTAACGTTCTTGGTTACGGATTTGTTTGATACTATAGGAACGCTTGCCGGTATCGGTATGAGAGCCGGACTTTTTAAAGAACCTGTAGAACTTGAGAAAACTCTTCAGGCAGACGCAGCTGCGACAGTTATCGGTGCGACTCTCGGTACATCTACTACAACTTCTTTTATTGAAAGCGCAGCAGGAGTTGAAGAAGGGGGAAGAACAGGTCTTACAGCTATAGTTACCGGATTACTGTTTGTAACAACTCTGTTTTTCCTTCCAATATATAAAGCTATTCCTGATAACGCAATTTACCCGATTCTTGTAATGGTCGGTGTTTTAATGTTCGGTGAGCTTAAAAATATTAATTTTTCTGATACTACAACGGCTGTGAGCGTATTTATTACAGTACTTTTAATGCCTTTAACTTTTTCAATTACTATAGGATTAAGCGCAGGGTTTGTAGCTTATTTCATATTGGCTTTATGCAGAGGAGAAAAAGAAAAACTTACACTCGGAACGCTTTCTATTGCTATAATCGGACTCTTAATGTTTATAGTTCATCCTTAATTTCCTTTAATTAAGGAAATAATAGAACTATTTTTTCTTCTCTTTTTTACTTTTCACTTTTCACTTTTCACTTTCAAACATATTTATATGGTATAATTCCATCCCCCTGAACGTAAAAGAGGTTTTGCAATTAGTAAGTAGTTTAGTTGTGGGGTTGTGAAGTTGTGAAGCTGTTTCACAAACTTTGCAAAATCGCAGCTGACTAATTGCAAGAGCTGGTCTTTGTACCTAAGGGGCGTTTAAACGGAAAACGTATTTTCCTAAAATTTAAGGAGAAGTTATGAAAGTTAGAGCATCAGTTAAGAAAATTTGCCCTAAATGTAAAGTGGTAAAAAGAAAAGGGATTGTAAGAGTTATTTGTGAAAATCCTAGACATAAACAAAGACAAGGATAAAACATGGCAAGAATTGCAGGGATAGACTTACCTAAAAAGAAAAAAATCGAGTATGCACTTCCGTATATTTACGGAATCGGACTTACAACAAGCAGAAAAATTTTAAAAGACACAGGAATTGATCCTGAAAAAAGAGTTTACGAACTTACTGAAGACGAAGTTTCTACATTAAATAAAGAAATTCAGTCAAATTATATTGTTGAAGGTGAACTAAGAAAAATCGTTCAGCTTAACATTAAAGAACTTATGGACCTTGGGTGCTACAGAGGTTTAAGACACAGAAGAGGACTTCCTGTTAGAGGTCAGAGAACTAAAACCAATGCACGTACTAGAAAAGGTAAAAAGAAAACTGTTGGCGCAAAAGCTAAATAAAGGGTGAGAGATGGCTAAAAGAAAAGTAACTAAAAAGAAAAAAATTAAAAAACAGGTTGGTCGCGGGGTTGTTTATATTTCAGCGACATTCAACAACACAATGATTACTGTAACTGATGAAATGGGTAACGCATTATGCTGGAGCAGTGCGGGTGCGCTTGGATTCAAAGGTAGTAAAAAATCTACACCTTTCGCAGCACAGCAGGCAGTAGAAGACGTAATGGCTAAAGCCAAAGAATACGGAATTAAAGAAGTAGGTATTAAAGTACAAGGACCTGGTGGAGGTAGAGAAACTGCAGTAAAAACTGTTGGTGCTATTGAAGGTATTAAAGTACTTTGGATGAAAGACGTAACTCCGTTACCTCACAACGGATGTAGACCAAGAAAAAGAAGAAGGGTGTAACGATGGCAAGATATACAGGACCAGTTGAAAAAATTGAAAGAAGATTAGGTGTTTCACTTGAACTTAAAGGTGAAAGAAGATTAGCTGGAAAATCAGCGCTTGACAAAAGACCTTATGCACCAGGACAGCATGGACAAAGAAGAACTAAAATTTCTGAATACGGCCTACAGCTTAGAGAAAAACAAAAAATTAAATTCTATTACGGTGTATTAGAAAAACAATTTAGAAAATTCTTTAAAGAAGCAAATAGACAAGAAGGTAACACAGGGGAAAACCTAATTAAGTTACTTGAAAGAAGACTTGACAACGTAGTTTACAGAATGGGATTTGCATCTACTAGAAGATTTGCAAGACAGCTTGTAACACACGGGCACGTTTTAGTAAACGGTAAAAAAGTAAACATTCCTTCTTATTTAGTAAAAGAAGGCGACAGAATCGAAATTAGAGAAAAATCAAAAAATAACGTACAAATTCAAAGAGCTCTTGAACTGTCACAGCAAACTGGTATAGCACCATGGGTTGACGTAGACAGAGAAAAACTAGTTGGTGTATTCCAAAGAGTTCCAGAAAGAGAAGAAGTAAATATTCCGGTAGAAGAAAGACTAGTAGTTGAGTTGTACTCTAAATAATAGGGGCTAAAAAATGAATAAAATAAAAACAGAAGTTTTAATTCCAAGCGATGTTTCTTTCAAAGAAGAAGGAAACAAAGCTACAATCGAAGTATATCCTTTCGAAGCCGGGTTCGGCGTTAGCGTTGCTCATCCGATCAGAAGAACGCTTATCGCATCAACTCCCGGTTTTGCACCTATCGCACTTAAAATAGAAGGTGTAAAACACGAGTTTGATTCACTGAAAGGTATGCTTGAAGATGTTGCAAGTTTTATTATTAACCTTAAAAACATCAGATTTAAAATAAAAGAGGGCGATGAAGCAGTAGTTGACTATGTATTTGTAGGTCCTAAAGAAATTAAAGGCAGCGATCTTGCTAATGATTTAGTAGACGTTGTTACACCTGATGAATATATTGCAACATTAAATGAAGAGGCAGAGCTTAAATTAACTTTAATTATCAGAAAAGGTATGGGATTTGTTGCCGTTGAAAACTTCAGAGATGAAATTCCTGAAGGATTTATAGGTCTTGACGCATATTTCAGCCCTGTAAAAAAAGTAGTTTATAATATTGAAAATATTCTTGTTGAAGACGATCCTAATTTTGAAAAGGTAATTTTTGAAGTAGTAACTGACGGACAGATAAGTCCGATTGAAGCATTCAAAAATGCCGTTAATAATTATTTAAATCAATTCAGCGTATTTTCTAAAGAGTTTAAATTAGAACAGAAAACATCACAAAGCGTAGAGCTTGACGAAGTTTACAATGTACTTTTTGAACCTATTGAAAATCTGAACTTAAGAAGCAGAAGCTTTAATGCTCTTGACAGAGCAGGTATCAGATTTGTAGGTGAGCTTGTACTTATGGGTAAAGAAAAAATTTCAAATATTAAAAATCTTGGAACTAAATCTTTAGAAGAGATTTTTGACAAACTTGAAGAAATCGGATTCCCGTTAAACAAAACATTGCCGCTTGATATTAAAAAAGCAATCGAAGATAAATTATCACAACTTAAGGAGAATTAATGAGACATAAACACGGATACAGAAAGCTTGGTCGTGTTAGTGAGCACAGACTTGCGCTTCTTAAAAACTTGGCATGCGATTTAATCGAAAATGAAAAAATCGAAACAACAGTTCCAAAAGCAAAAGAACTTAGAAAATATATCGAAAGAATTATCACAAGAGCTAAAAAAGCTGATTTTAATACACACAGACATGTATACTCAAAACTAGGATCAAACGAAAGAGCAAAAGCGGCTACTAGAAAAGTTATTGAAGAAATTGCTCCTAAGTTTGAAAACAGAAACGGCGGATATACTAGAATTATTAAAACAAGATTCAGAAGAGGTGACGCAGCTGAAATGTGTATAATCGAATTCGTTGGAGAATAATATGGCTGATATTCCTTTTTCTAACGAAGAACTGAAAGAAGCAGTGGCTGGCGTACTTGATGAAGTCAGACCTATGCTTCAGATGGACGGCGGCGATGTAACGCTTATTGATGTTAGAAAACCTGTAGTTTTTGTACAGCTTCAGGGTGGCTGTGTAGGATGTGCAAGTGCCGGTGCAACACTTAAATACGGTATCGAAAAAGCATTGAAAGAAAAAATACACCCTGAACTTGTAGTTATGAACGTACCTCATGGATATGAGGATAAATTGGATGAGCTTGTCAAATATTCATTTTGATTTAAAAGAACTCCTTAAATCTGCAATAGAAAAAAAGGAGTATGAAAAAGTTATGAAGCTTATGGAAAAGCTCGTAACTGATTCTTCTTCTCCTTTTAATTCTGAAGAAATTAACGGTATACTTTTTAGCGATGTCAAGCAGATTGTCAAAACAAAAGAAGATTTGGAAAATATTTTATTATCTACAAAAGTTGTTTTTGAAACAAAAGAGGACTTATTGGAATTTTTTGAAATGCTTTTAAATTACGGCTACAAAGACAGCGCAATAAGCTATTTTGAAGATATGCTTTCAAAAATAAGCGATTATGAATTAATCGAAGGTTTCAATACACTGCTGCAGTAATGTGTGATATAATTTGGTATGAATTATAAAAAACTGTTATTAAACGGATCGATTACAGATAACACACAGGACCTTGATGATAGTAAAATATTTTTAAAAACCGCTCAAAACAGTAAATACGCTGATAATATTCAAAATTTTCTAACACCTGCAGAACTTCTAAAATCATTAAATCTTAAAACCAAATTTATCGGTATAACCGGAACAAACGGTAAAACAACTACCGCATTCGTTTTAGGGTATCTGTTACATCAGCTGGGTTACAGTGTAGGAATACAGGGAACCGAAGGATTTTATTTAAACGGTGAAAAAAAAGAAATCAAAACACTTACAACTCCTCCTATAATCACAACTCTCAAAAGAGCCGTACAATACGAACCGGACTTTTACATTATGGAAGTAAGCTCGCATGCAATAGTTCAGCAAAGGGCTGAAGGTATTGAGTTTACGGCTAAAATACTGACTTCGTTTTCCCAGGACCATCTTGATTTTCATAAAACAATGGAAGAATATAAAAAAGTTAAAGAGAGCTTTTTAAAAGATGATGCTCTGAAAGTGGTTAATGGAAAATTAGAAATTAAAAATGAAAAGTGTAAAGTGAAAAGTGGAGGATATGAATTTAATTTAAACTGTAATAATTTGTATGTTTTAGACAAACCTATTGTCGATGATATTCCTATGGCGGGAGAATTCAATAAAATGAATTTTTCTCTTGCTTTAAAAACCGCTTCGTTACTTACAAATTCTTCACTTTCAACTTTTAACTTTTCATTTTTTGAGGGTGTCCCCGGCAGAATGGAAATAGTGTCGAAAAATCCCATGTCAATTGTTGACTTTGCACATACGCCGGACGGAATGGAAAAAGTGCTAAGCGCCGTAGAAGGCAAAAAAATAGTTGTTTTCGGAGCGGGAGGAGACAGGGATAAAGATAAACGGCCTTTAATGGGCGAGGTTGCCGATAAATATGGCGATTATATAATTATTACGGAAGATAATCCAAGATGTGAAAAAGCGGAAGATATATGTAAAGAAATCGCAAAGGGTATAAAAAGCAAACCGTTTGAGATTATTACCGATAGAAAAGAAGCTGTTAAGAGGGCTGTAGAGCTAGCTAAAGAAAAAGGGTATATTTTAATGGTTTTAGGCAAAGGCGATGAAAATTACATCCAGTATTGCAATAAAAAAGTAGATTATAGCGATAGGGAAGTTATAAAAAGTTTAATAAAAAATTTGTAAAATAAAGAAAAATATGATATAAGTCGCAAAAAATTTAAGGAGCGTAATATGCAAATGCCAAAACCAAAAAATATAATATATATGTGTCAGGTAAAAAGACCGCCTAGTTTTCCAAAACCTAGCTGTGTAAGAGAAGGGAAGGAAGATCTTTTTCCGTATACGCAACAAAAAATGATGGAACTAGGGATTGACCCTATGGTGAACTGGATTGTACCTACAGGATGTCTTAACAGATGTAATTTTGGACCTGTAATGCTGGTAGAGCCGGGTCAGTATATGTATGTTGATCTTGACAAAGAAAAAATAGACAGAATATTAAAAGAACATATAATTGAAGGTAATCCAGTAAAAGAATATTTAATTCCGGAGGAATTCTGGGCATAAGGAATAGCTATGACAATAGAAATGCTTTATTCTAAAATTCACAGAGCAACGGTAACCGATGCAAACCTTAATTATGTCGGTTCCATTACGATTGATGAAGAGCTTATGGAAGAAGCGAATCTTCTTGTTGGACAAAAAGTCGATATAGTGAATATCAATAACGGAGAAAGATTTTCAACGTATGTTATTAAAGGCGAAAGAGGCAAAAGAGATATATGTCTAAACGGCGCAGCTGCGAGGAAAGTACATCCCGGAGATAAAATCATTATAATTGCTTACGCCTCAATGACACCTGATGAAGCCAAAGAATTCAAGCCTTCTGTATTGATTGTAAATGATAATAATGATATAATCGAAAAAACCACATATTTGCAGGAGGGGTAATGCTTGGAAATTTAGATTTGAATGAAATGCTTCAAAAACTTCAGGAACAGATGCAGGAAGCCGATAATAAAACATATACCGCAACCAGCGGCGGTGGATTGGTCGAAGTTACTGTTAACGGCAAATTTGAAGTTATAGATATAAAAATCGACGATTCTCTGCTTGAAGACAAAGAATCTCTTCAGATTTTATTAATGAGCGCCGTTAACGACGCGATAAAAATGGCCGTTGAAGATAAAAAATCTCAGGCTATGAATATGTTTGGAGGTTTGAATTTAGGGCAATGAAAAAACTGTTTTTTTTAATTATTCCTTTTTTTCTTTTTGCTTTTGCCTATCCTGACTTCAGACCGTGCTATAAAAAATATTCTTATATTAAAACCCTTATTCCTGTTGCTAAAGATAAAAGTGTAACTTTTAATAAAAAAGAGTGCTTCCGGTACGATCCTTTTACCGGAATATGCGTTATAAAACATAAAAACAAAAGATATATAAGCTTTTTTACTTCTCCAAAACTGGGATGGTGGGCTGCCAGTATAAAACACAATGAAATTTACGTAGGTAATTTTGCAAAAGACGAAGTGTATTTTATTCCTGCCAAATTAAGCGTGGAATCGGAAAAAAACAGTGTAATAACCGATATGTTCTGCAGGGCTATAGGTGTCGGCACGGGCAACGGGTTTATAAAAGGCGATATGGTAAAACATTTTGTGAAATACGGTTACTGGGGAGATATCGGTATAGAAGTTGATGAAGATATGAATATCGTCAGTTTTGATCCTTTTTATATTAAAGGAATAAAACTGAATGAAAAAATTACATATATAAACGGTAAAAAAGCGACTCCCGCACTCTTTTCAAAATATATTCTGCAAAACACAATCGGCAAAACGGTTAAAATCGTTATAAATTCTAAAAAATACAGTTTAAAAATCAGAAAAAAAATATATGAATATACGCCTTTGGAACATTTTGGAATTAAAGTAAATAAAAACCTTGAAATAACGTCTCTTCCGAAAAAACTGCAGCAGATATACTTTATAAGACCCGGAGCTAAAATTATTAAAGTAAACGGCATGGAAATTAAAACTTTTGAAGAGCTTAAAAAAGCGCTTTCAACCTACAAAAATGTTACAATTTCATTATTACAGCAGGGTATAACAGCTACAATACCATTAAGGTAGGAAATGGAAGAATTTATAAAAAAAAATTTGATAAAAGCGGAGAGTTTTCACCCTTATTATGAAAAAGCTTTAAATGAGATGCTTTTAGCCGGAGGTAAAAGATTCAGGCCAAAACTTTTACTATCTGTAGTAAACGCATATGAGCCTTTACTTGTGGAAAACGCAAAATATGCGGCTTTTGCGCTGGAGCTTATACATACATACTCTTTAATTCACGACGATCTTCCGAGTATGGATAATGCGGATTTGAGACGGGGACATCCTACGCTTCACGTAACTTATGACGAAGTGACTGCTCTTTTAGCGGGAGACGCACTGAACACTTACGCGTTTGAAGTATTAAGCAAAGCGCCATTCAGTAGTGACGTTAAAGTCGAACTTATAAAAGTTCTGGCTCAAAATGCGGGTCCTGCCGGAATGGTGCTCGGTCAGGCAATAGACTGTTATTATGAAAATAAAAAATTAAATCTTGAAGAGCTTAAATTTTTGCATTTAAATAAAACCGGCAAACTTATCGCAGCTTCTCTTAAAATGGGAGCTTTAATCGTAAATAAAAACGATTTAGCCGACAGGCTTTACGATTTCGGTTTAAAGCTTGGGCTTCTTTTTCAGATTCAGGATGACCTTTTAGATCTTTTAGAGAGTGAAGAAACGGGTAAGACAACAGGAGTGGATGAAAACAAAAACACTTTTGTGACACTGCTTGGAGAAAAAGAAACGCATAAAGAAGCGGATGCATTGGCAGCGGAGCTGGAAAATGAGTTAAACGGATTTGACGAAGAGTTAAAAAACGAATTAAACAAAGTTTTAAGCAAATATTTATACCGACACAAAAAATAATAGAAAACAAGGAGCAGACATAATGGAACTTAGAAAAAAAATGGCGGATACGATAAGATTTTTGGCAGCTGATATGGTGCAAAAGGCAAATTCAGGGCATCCGGGTGCAGCTTTGGGATTAGCTGACGTTATGACGGTTTTTAGCGAAATTGTTAACGTTACACCTCATAATCCGGATTTTGTAAACAGAGACAGGGTTGTGTTTTCGGGAGGACATGCTACACCTCTTATTTATTCTCTTTTACATCTTTGGGGATATGACTTGAGTCTTGAAGATCTTAAAAACTTCAGACAGCTAGGAAGCAAAACTCCGGGACATCCGGAATACGGACACACACCGGGTATTGAAGTGACAACCGGGCCTTTAGGGCAAGGTGTGGCAAATGCCGTAGGTTTTGCAATGGCTAAAAAATTTGTTTCTAAAAAATTTCCGGAAATAGATCATAAAGTATGGTGTTTCTGCGGTGACGGAGACCTGGAAGAGGGTATTTCATACGAAGCGTGTTCTTTGGCCGGAAAACATAAACTTGAAGATCTGATTATCATATATGACAGCAACAACATATCAATCGAAGGCGAAGTGACTATCGCTTTTGAAGAAGACGTAAGAGAAAGATTCGAATCTCAGGGATTCAGAGTTCTTGAAATGAACGGACACGATTATGAAGATATAGAAGCGAAACTGACTGAAGCTAAAAACAGTGACGGAAGACCTACTTTAATTATCGCAAAAACCGTAATAGCAAGAGGAGCGGTAGGGCTTGAAGGAAGTGAAAAAACTCATGGGGCGCCTTTAGGCGAGGATGTAATTAAAAAATCAAAAGAAGCGGCAGGCTTTGATCCTGAAAAAACTTTTGTGGTTCCTGATGATGTATTAGTCAGATTCAGATGTGTAAAAGAAAGAGGGGAGCTTTTAGAAGCAGAATTCAATAAAAAAGCTAATTTAGGTGAAATTAAAGCGTTTTTTGAAAAAGACTTCAGCAAAATAGAGTGGCCTGAGTTCGAAGAAGGCGCAAGTATAGCCACCAGAAAAAGCAACGGAGAAATTTTAAACGCCATAGCAAAAGCAGTGCCTAGTTTCTTGGGCGGAAGTGCGGATCTGGCACCTTCAAACAACACAACCCTTAAAGGCGAAGACGATTTTCCTCACGGAAGAAATATTCATTTCGGAATTAGAGAGCATGCAATGGCGGCTATTACGAATGCGTTCAGCGCGTACGGCTTCCTGCCTTTTGCGGCTACGTTTTTGGTATTCAGTGATTATTTAAGAGGCGCTCTTAGAATTGCAGCTCTCAGCAGCCATAAAAACTACTGGATATTCACACATGACAGCATAGTTGTAGGCGAAGACGGGCCTACTCACGAACCGGTTGAACATATTACGTCTCTAAGAGCCGTTCCGAATCTGTACGTATTCAGACCGGCAGATGCGAACGAAAACGTAAATTCATGGAAAGCGGCTTTAAATATCGATGCTCCGGTAGTGTTTGCGCTAAGCAGACAGGGACTTAGAAATATTACGCCAAAAGATATAGATTTAAGCAAAGGCGCATATGTTTTAAGAGAAGGAAACGCCGATATTACGCTTGTTGCAAGCGGAAGCGAAGTAAATCTTGCCGTAGAAGTCGCTAAAAGGCTTGAAGCAAGAGTTGTAAGCGTTCCGTGTTTTGATTTGTTAGACGAGCAGTCAGATGAATTTAAAAAATCTCTTTTTAAAGGAAGAGTGATAGCAATAGAAGCAAACAGAGGGTTTGAATGGTATAAGTATGCGGATGAAGTAATCGGAATGGATACATTCGGCGCAAGCGGAAAAGGAAGCGAAGTATATAAACATTTCGGATTTGACGCAGATGCAATTATAAAAAGGATTGAAAAATGATATTAGCGACTCCGGGACCTGTTGAAATTCCCTATTTCGTGAGGGAGACTTATTTAAAAGATACAATTCATCACAGAACGCCTGAATTTAAAGAAATACTGCTTGATACGCTGAGCAGATTTAAAAATATTACCAAACTGCCTTTCAATGTATTTTTAAGCTCTTCCGGAACGGGGGCCATGGAAGCTGCTCTAATCAATACGGTAAAAAGCAAAGCCCTTACAATAAACGCCGGCAAGTTTGGTGAAAGATGGGGTAAAATAGCTAAAGCCCACGGTATAGAGTTCAGTGAAATAAAATACGACTGGGATACACCGGCAGCCGTTGACGATGTAATTGCTGCAATAAAAGAAGACAGCACTATCGATACGTTTTTTATTCAGATAAGCGAGAGCGCCGGTGGACTAAGACATCCTGTAGAAGAAATAGCGGCGGAAATCAAGCTTATAAATCCGGATATTATAGTGGTGGCCGACGGTATTACCGCTCTTGGAGTGGAAGATCTGGATACTAGCAATATAGATATCGTAGTCGGAGGAAGCCAAAAAGCGTTTATGCTGCCTCCGGGGCTAAGTATGCTTGGAATCAGCGAAGCGGCAATGAACAGAATCGGAAGCGGAAAAGGCTTTTATTTCAACCTTGCAAACGAAATAAAAAAACAAAGCGAGGGAACTACCGCGTTTACTCCGGCAACGGGGCTTATTATAGCGTTAAACGAAGTTCTTAAAAAATTAGAAGAGATAGGGCTTGAAAAACATTATGAAAATACCGCAAAAAGACATAATGCCCTAATTGCTTCAATAGAAGCATTAGGTTTAAGTATTTTTCCTCAAAACCCGGCAAGATCAATGGCTGCGGTTTACAGTGAAAAAGCGGAAGAAATCAGAAAGATTCTTAAAACGAAATATGAAATAAACGTAGCAGGCGGACAGGACCATATGAAAGGCAGACTCTTCAGAATAAACAACATGGGTATTATAGAAGATTACAAAATGGAATATATTCTAAATTCTTTGGAGCTTGCTCTGGATGAGCTCGGAATCAGAGAATATGACGCAACGGCTGTGAAAGTTTACACTAAAGAGAAACTATGATATTAAAACACGACATACCTCAGGGAGCCAAATTATATTTTGGCAAAGAAGCCAAAATAAAAAGAGAAATAGAAAATATAGCGGCGGAAGTTTTCGAAACGCTTGAATACGAAGAAATTATTACGCCGTTTTTTTCTTATCACCAGTTAGAAGCGCTTGATGAAAAAGAACTTATCAGATTTACCGACTCTAAAAACAGAAGTCTTGCTTTAAGGGGAGACAGTTCAATTGACGTTATCAGACTTGTAATTAAAAGATTAAAAAGCGAAGCAAAAAAGTGGTTTTATATACAGCCGGTATTCAGAGCTCCCAGCAGCGAAATGTATCAGATAGGCGCTGAAAGCCTTGGCGGAGATCTGGTTGATACGTTAAAAACAAACAATCTTATTTTTGAAAGACTGGGTAAAAACTACACGCTTCAGCTTTCACATATAAAAATACCTCAAATGGCGGCTGAACTTACAGGGCTTGAACTTGAAGATATAAAAAAGATGAGACTTTATAAATTCAATGAAGAATGGCTGAAAAAACTTGCCTCTGTGCATACGATCGAGGATTTAAATGATCTTAGTGTGTTTCCTGAGGAAATAGCAGTGCACTTAAAAGAGCTAAAAAACATAGCCGTTAACTTTGAAAATGCTATAATTGCACCGTTATATGTAGCAAATCTCAGATATTATACAGGTGTGTTTTATAGATTTATTAAAAATAACACGGTTTACGCAAAAGGCGGAGAATATATAGTCGAAGGCGAAAAAAGCGTAGGTTTTTCAATATATACGGATAATTTATTAAAGGATATAAATGGTTGATTTGATTGTCGGACTTCAGTGGGGTGATGAAGGTAAGGGGAAAATAGTTGATCTGGTTGCAAAAAACTATGATATCGTAATACGAAGCCAGGGAGGACATAACGCGGGGCATACGGTTGTGGTTGACGGCAAAAAATACGCGCTTCACCTGCTTCCGAGCGGTGTATTAAATCCTAACGCTACAAATGTTATCGGAAACGGCGTAGTTGTTTATCCTAAACAGCTTATTAAAGAGATAAACAGTTTCGGGCATGATATTAAAAAAAAGCTTTTGATTTCAGATAAAGCCCATATGATCCTTGATCATCACATAGCCATAGACCAGGCAAGGGAAAAATTAAGAGGCAAAAACGCAATAGGCACTACCGGCAGAGGAATAGGACCTGCGTATGCGGATAAAATAGCAAGAGTCGGTGTAAGAATGGGAGAACTTAAAAATATAGACAAACTTATAGACAAACTTACTCATTATTATGAAATGAATAAGGGTTATTTCGATTATCTTGGTGTTAAAATCCCGAGCACCGAGGATTTAAAGGCGGAACTTCAGGAATGGCAGGACGAGCTGGGAGAACTTATTGTAAACACTACAAATTATCTTTGGGACAATATGGATAAAAATATGCTCCTTGAAGGTGCGCAGGCTACGCTTTTGGATATAGACCACGGAACTTATCCGTATGTTACAAGCTCCAATACAATTGCAAGCGGTGCGCTTACGGGAAGCGGTATTGCTCCTAAAAATCTCAATAAAGTAATAGGAATAGCAAAAGCATATACCACAAGAGTCGGAAACGGACCTTTTCCTACTGAAGATTTCGGTGAAGCCGGAGACAAAATCAGAGAACAGGGCGGAGAATACGGAACAACTACAGGAAGACCCAGAAGATGCGGATGGTTTGACGTTGTGGCCGCAAGATACGCTGTTACATTAAACGGCTGTGACGAAGTGGCTATTATGAAACTTGACGTATTAGACGGTTTTGATAAAGTAAAAGTATGCGTAGGATATGAAATAGACGGCAAAAAAATAGACTATTTTCCAAGTGAGCTTGATGAGGTTAAACCCGTTTATGTGGAGCTTGACGGGTGGAACGGCAGCGCCCACGTGACAAAATGGGAAGATTTGCCTGAAAACGCTCAGAAATATATTGAATTTATTGAAGAAAATATTGGCACAAAAATAAAATACGTTTCAACCGGCGCGGAAAGAAATGCAACGGTAATCAGATGAAAACCAAATTCGACAGCGTTGTTAAAGTAAAAAAACAGGCGGTCGATAAAATAGAAAGAAATCTTCAAAAACTAAACTCAACAATTCAAAAATTAAATTCGACAATAGAAGAGCACAATAAAACTCTTCTTTCTTTTACTTTTCCAAAAGAAGGGAATTTTGCACTTCTTAATCAGATAAAACACCAGCAGCATATTTTAAGGGAAGAAATACAGAAACTCAAAAACCAGATAATGGTTTTGGAAAGCAGAAAAAGAGAGCTTTTGGAAGAGCTTAAAAAAGCAAATATTGAATATGAAAAAATGAAATATCTCCAGGCGGAGGAAATAAAAAAGCTGCTTAGGGAACAAAAGCTCAAAGAATCCAGGGATTTGGACGAAATTGCTATTTTGCTAAGGAAAAATAATGAATCCGAATAAAGTTTATCTGACTCAGACGGATACTACGGTCGGTTTTTTATCGCAAAACAGAGAAAAACTTAACAAAATTAAAAACAGACCTTTGCGTCAGCCTGTATTAAGAGAAGTGGACAGTTTAAAGACTCTTAAAGAATTTGCAAGAGTTCCGGATAAATATAAAAAAATGATAAGAAGAGCAAAAAAAACAACGTTTATTTTTCCAAACGGCGAGAGTTACAGGGTGGTTAAGGATGAGAGACATCTGGAATTTTTAAGGAAATTCAAATGGATGTATTCGACTTCGGCGAATCAACATGGAAAAAAGTTTGACTTAATTTGGGCAAGAGAACAGGTTGATATTATTGTGGAAGATAAAAGAGGTCTGTTTGAAGGAGAACCTTCAAGAATTTATAAAATTTCAAAAAATAGGATAAGGAAACTTAGATAAATGGAAAATTATTCAATAGAAAATGGAAAATTGAATATAAAAACAATCTCATTATTCATTTTACATTTTTCATTTTACATTCTTGTAGTCGGTTGCAGCACAAAAACCACACCCATATATGCCGTAATAAAAACACCGAAATTTAAAGCTGCGGACGAAGGTTTTTTGGAAAAAGGATTCGGATATAAAAAGCTTACCATTTATAAAGCCGGAAACGTACCTGTGGTAATAACGCTGAAAAATTCGTTTGTGTG
Source organism: Nautilia abyssi (assembly GCF_055388085.1). Taxonomy (NCBI): domain Bacteria; kingdom Pseudomonadati; phylum Campylobacterota; class Epsilonproteobacteria; order Nautiliales; family Nautiliaceae; genus Nautilia; species Nautilia abyssi. The sequence goes on from NZ_AP042376.1 coordinate 1,607,587, forward strand.
TCTTAACGGCAGATGTATGGATAAAGAAAAATTTATTAAAGAATATCTGCCAAAAGGCTATCCGAGCGACTTTTTTGATAAAATTTTAGACTATAAATGTCCGAAAAACTTTTTCTGTAAAACGGACGGTCAAAAAATTTTGTTTAAAGATAAAAAAAACAATATACTGATTATGATTAAAAATATTGATAGATTAAATTAATTATTTTAATAAACGGCGTTTGATATAATTTTTTATTTAGGAAAAAGGATATTCATTGAAAATATTAATAACGGGCGGGGCGGGTTATATAGGCAGCCATGTAGTTAAGATGCTTTTGGAAAACAGTGATTATGAAGTGAGTGTGTTAGACAGTCTGGTTACAGGGTTTGAGTCCACTATTGAAGAGCTGGCAAAAATAAGGAAATTTCAATTTATAAAAGAAGATTTAAGCAACTGGAATAAAGTTGAAGAAATTTTTAAAAAAGAAAAGTTTGACGCTGTAATACATTTCGCGGCAAGTCTGATTGTGCCTGAAAGCGTGGAAAAACCTCTTAAATATTATCTGAACAATACTGCAAACACTGCTAATTTAGTCCGCATTGCAAACGAAAGCGGTGTTAAAAAATTTATATTTTCTTCTACGGCCGCTGTATACGGAGAGCCGGATATCAGTGAAATCGGAAGCGGAATAAAAGAAGATTTTCCTGCAAATCCGATTAACCCTTACGGACAGAGTAAGTTATTTAGTGAAAAGATAATACAAGATGTGGCAAAAGCAAACCCAAAATTTAAATATGTGATTTTCAGATATTTTAACGTAGCGGGAGCTGCACCGGATCTGAGTATAGGACAAAAAACGAAAAATGCAACGCATCTGATTAAAGTGGCAAGCGAATGTGCTGTAGGAAAAAGAGACGGAATGTATATATTCGGTACGGATTATCCTACGCCTGACGGGACATGTATAAGAGACTATATACATGTTATGGATCTTGCGGATGCACATATAAAAGCACTTGATTATCTTGATGAAAACGAGAGTGATGTTTTTAATATCGGATACGGCAGTGGAGCAAGCGTAAAAGAAGTGGTTGATACCGTTAAAAAAGTAAGCGGAGTTGATTTTAATGTAGAAACAGCACCGAGAAGAGCAGGTGATCCGGCGATGCTTATAGCTGACAGTTCGAAAATAAAAGAAAAAATGAAATGGCAACCGAAATACGACAATTTGGAGACTATATGCAAAACGGCATATGAGTGGGAAAAAAGGCTAATTTGATATAATTTTAAAAAAGGGCGGGGATGAAAAAGTTTTTTATTTTATTTTTATTTGTAATGAGTTTGTTTGCTAAAATAAATATTAATACGGCAACGATGCAAGAGCTGCATTCTTTAAAAGGAATAGGTCATACAAAAGCCGTGGCGATTATGGAATATAGAAAAAAACATCCTTTAAAAAAAATAGAGGATATTATGAAAGTAAAAGGCATAGGTGTTAAAACATTTGAAAAAATAAAAGATGAAATAGAAGTAAAGGATAACGATTGAAGATAACTATAGCCGGAACAGGATATGTAGGACTTAGTAATGCGGTATTGTTGGCACAGAATAATGAAGTTGTGGCGCTTGATATAATTCCTGAAAAAGTGGAACTTATAAATAAAAGAATCAGTCCTATTGAAGATAAGGAAATTACGGAATTTTTCCAGACAAAAAATTTAAATCTTAAAGCTACAACCGATAAAAAAGAAGCATATGAGGGAGCAGAATATGTGGTGGTTGCAACTCCTACCGATTATGATCCGGTAACCAATTATTTCAATACCAAATCAATAGAAAGCGTAATAAAAGACGTAATTGAAATAAATCCGAAAGCCACAATTGTTATCCGTTCTACTATTCCAATCGGATATACTGAGAGAATTAAAAAAGAATTTAATTATCCAAATATTTTCTTCGTACCGGAATTTTTAAGAGAAGGAAAAGCCCTTTTTGACAGCCTTTATCCAAGCAGAATTATTGTAGGAGAAAAATCAACGAAAGCTGAAATATTTGCAAATTTACTCAGAGACGGAGCTTTTAAAGAAACAATTCCACTGTTGTTTACAAATAACACGGAAGCGGAAGCGGTTAAACTGTTTGCTAATACATATCTGGCTATGAGGGTTTCATTTTTTAACGAGCTTGATACGTTTGCGGAAATGAAAAATCTTAATACCAAAGATATAATCGAAGGCGTATGTCTTGATCCAAGAATCGGAAACCATTACAATAATCCAAGTTTCGGATACGGAGGATACTGTCTTCCAAAAGACACCAAACAGCTTGTAGCAAATTATACAATAGAAAACATTCCTCAAAAACTAATGGAAGCAATTGTGGATAGTAATACGACAAGAAAAGAATTTATTGCTAAAAGAGTACTTGATAAACTATCAACCATCAACAATCAGCCATCAACCGGTACTGTAGGAGTATACAGACTTATAATGAAAGCCGGAAGTGATAATTTCAGAAGCTCTGCCATATTTGACGTAATGGAAATGTTAAAACCGTTCGTAAAACTTGTAATATATGAGCCGATGGCAAAAGGTGATGAAATTGAAGGGGTTGAATTTGTGAGTGATTTTGAAGAATTTGCCAAAAAATCAGATGTGATACTTGCAAACAGAATTGATGAAAACCTTCAAAAAGTAAAAGATAAAGTTTATACAAGAGATATTTATTCAAGGGATTAATATGAAAATACTAATTACAGGAACAGCGGGATTTATTGGGTTTCATTTAGCTAAAAGACTAATCGAAAGAGGTGATGAAGTAGTCGGACTTGATAATATTAGTGATTATTATGATGTAAATTTAAAATATGGAAGACTAAAAGAGACAGGGGTTGATAAAGAAAACATAGAATATGGAAAAATAGTTGAAAGTAAAAAACATCCTAATTACAAATTTATTAAACTAAATCTTGAAGATAAGGCCGGTGTAGATAAACTTTTTAAAGAAGAAAAATTTAATAAAGTTTGTCACCTTGCTGCACAGGCTGGAGTAAGATATTCTATTGAAAATCCGTATTCTTATATTAACAGTAATATTGTGGGATTTATGAATTTATTGGAAGCATCACGATTTAATGATATAAATCACTTGTGTTATGCAAGCAGTTCCAGTGTATACGGACTTAATAAAAAACAGCCCTTTTCAACAGATGACAATGTAGATCATCCGATAAGCCTTTATGCGGCTACAAAAAAATCAAATGAATTAATGGCTCACACTTATTCGTATCTTTATAATATTCCTACTACAGGACTTAGATTTTTTACCGTTTACGGACCGTGGGGAAGACCGGATATGGCACTGTTTAAGTTTGTAAAAAACATACTTGAAGATAAGCCGATTGATGTGTATAACTATGGAGAAATGCAAAGAGATTTTACTTATATTGACGATATAGTAGAAGGTGTGGTAAGAGTGATTGATAATCCTCCTAGGGGTAATCCAAACTGGAACGGAAGAGCCAGTGAAAGTATTGCTCCTTATAAGGTTTACAATATTGGAAACGGAAGTCCCGTTAAACTTATGGATTTTATAGAAGCGATAGAAGAATCTCTTGGTAAAAAAGCTAAAAAGAACCTTCTTCCGATGCAACCCGGTGACGTACCGAGTACATGGGCGGATACTACTGATCTTGAAAAAGATTTGGGATATAAGCCGTATACCGATGTGAAAGTTGGAATTAATAAGTTTATAAATTGGTATAGGAAGTTTTATAGAATATAATTTTTTGTTAAAATATCGAATAATTATGGAGAAAAGAGGAAGAAGAGAATAACTTCATATATTTACTAATGCTTTTAATTAAATCTATTTGTTAAATTAAGGAGAGATGATGAAAGGTATTATTTTAGCAGGGGGTAGTGGTACGAGACTATATCCTATTACAAGAGGTATTAGTAAACAGTTACTACCAATATACGATAAACCAATGATATATTATCCATTATCAATTTTAATGTTAAGTGGAATAAGAGAGATATTAATTATTTCAAATCCAGAGTATATTGATAATTATAAACAAATATTTGGAAATGGAAGTCAATTAGGACTAAAACTAGAATATAAAATTCAAGAAGAGCCAAGAGGGCTTGCCGAAGCATTTTTACTTGGAGAAGAGTTTATAGGTGATGATGACGTTTGTTTGGTACTTGGTGATAATATATTTTACGGACATGGTCTTACAGAACTTTTAAAACGTTCAAGAGAAACTGTAAAGAGCGAAAACAAAGCTGTTGTATTCGGATATTACGTTAGCAATCCTACGGCATACGGAGTAGTTGAATTTGATGAGAATATGAACGCAATAAGTATCGAAGAAAAGCCTAAAAACCCTAAAAGCAATTATGCGGTAGTTGGGCTATATTTTTACCCAAATGACGTAGTAAAAAAAGCTCATGATGTGAAACCAAGTGATAGAGGTGAGCTTGAAATTACTACTATTAATGAAATGTATTTAAAAGAAGACAGATTAAAAGTAGAGCTTATGGGTAGAGGATATGCGTGGCTTGATACCGGTACTCATGAAAATTTACTAGAAGCTAGTCATTTTATTGCTACGATTGAGAGAAGAACAGGGCTTAAAGTAGCATGTATTGAAGAGATTGCATATCAAAATGACTGGATAAGCAAAGAAACTCTTCAAAAATTAGGAGAAGAGCTTAAAAAGACAGGATACGGACAGTATCTTTTAAAAGTTGCGGGAGAATAGTGTGAAATTTATAAAGACTGAAATACCGGAAGTTGTGATAATCGAGCCGAAAGTTTTCGGAGATGACAGGGGTTATTTTATGGAAACATTCCGTCGGGATTTATTTGAAAATAATGTAAGAAAAATAAACTTCATTCAAGATAACGAATCTAAAAGTAAAAGAGGAGTACTTAGAGGTCTTCATTATCAATTACCACCATTTGCTCAAAGTAAACTTGTTAGAGTAATAAAAGGTAGCGTAATAGACGTAGCTGTGGATATAAGAAAAGGAAGTCCGACGTTTGGAAAATACGTAGCGGTAGAGCTTAGTGAAGAAAATAAAAGGCAGCTATTTATCCCAAGAGGATTTGCTCACGGATTTTTAGTAACAAGTGATGAAGCTATATTTGTATATAAAGTAGATAATTACTATTCATCTGAATGTGATAGAAGTATTAGATTTGATGACCCGGACATTAATATCAACTGGAATTTTCCAAAAGATGAAATTCTTGTATCAGATAAAGATAAAAATGCTCCTTATTTGAAAGACGCAGAAATTTTTGAATATATTGATCTATATGGAGATAATAAATGAATATCTTAGTTACAGGCTCAAACGGACAGCTTGGAGGCGAGATAAAATATTTAGTTATGAATTATGAGTTAGGAGTTATAAATAAAGAAAAAAATAAAAATAATTCAAAATTCAAAATTCAAAATTCAAAATTTTTTTTCACTGATGTAAACGATTTAGATATTTCAAAAGAAGCTGATATTAAAAAATATGTAAATAAAAAAGATATTGATTTAATTATAAACTGTGCGGCATATACGGCGGTTGATAGGGCGGAAGAAGAGAAAGAAAAAGCCGATTTAGTAAATCATAAAGCGATAGAGTACCTTTCACATGCCGCAAAAGAAAAAGAAATTCCTCTCATTCACATTTCGACAGATTACGTATTTGACGGGAAAAATTATAGGCCTTACGTCGAAGATGATCCAGTAAACCCTCAAGGAGTTTACGGACTTACAAAACTTAAAGGTGAAGAAGCTTTTAAAGCTTCAGGTGCTAGTGGGATAATAATTAGAACTTCATGGGTGTATAGTTATTTTGGCCATAACTTTGTAAAAACAATGCTAAAACTCAAAGACAGAGGTGAACTAGGAGTTGTATTCGATCAAGTAGGTACTCCAACATATGCAAAAGATTTAGCTTTTGCAATACTAGAAATAATTGATAAAAACCTTGAAAAAATAAAAAATAAAAAAGCTGAAATTTATCACTATTCAAACGAAGGTGTTATTAGCTGGTATGACTTTGCAAAAGCAATATTTGAAATAGAAAATATTGAGATAAAAGTAAATCCAATTGAGAGCAAAGACTATCCAACTCCTGCCAAAAGACCACACTATTCAGTTTTAAATAAAAATAAAATCAAAAATGAATTTAATATAACTATTCCATATTGGAGAGAATCTTTAAAAGAGTGCTTACAAAGGATAAATAATGGATAAGACAAAAAAGACAATATTAATTACAGGTGGTGCCGGATTTATAGGAAGCAATTTTATTCCATATTTTTTAGAAAAATATCCTGAATATAACGTAGTTAATTTAGATTTGCTTACATATGCCGGTAACCTTGAAAACTTAAAAGAAGTGGAAGATAATCCAAGATATAAATTTATAAAAGGCGATATCTGTAACAGGGAACTTGTAGAACATATTTTCAATGAATACGATATAAGAGGAGTTATCCACTTTGCGGCTGAAAGTCATGTGGACAATTCAATTAAAAACCCGGGAGTATTTGTAAAAACAAATGTTGACGGAACATATACATTAATAGATGTTGCAAAAAATCACTGGATGGAAGAGCCATTTAAATATAAAAACGAATATAAAGGATGCAGATTCCATCATATATCAACTGATGAAGTATACGGAACATTACCTGAGGATCCGAACGTATTATTCACGGAAGAAACTCCATACGCTCCAAATTCACCATATAGTGCAAGCAAAGCAAGCTCTGATATGATAGTAAGAAGTTATCATCATACGTTTGGAATGGATACGGTTATTACAAATTGCTCAAATAACTATGGACCAAAGCAGCATGATGAAAAACTGATACCAACAATCATAAGAAACGCACTGAATGAAAATTCTATTCCAATCTATGGAGATGGTAAAAACATAAGAGATTGGCTTTATGTGCTTGATCATTGTAAAGGAATTGATTTAGCTTACCATAAAGGCGGAGCAGGGGAAACATATAATATCGGCGGAAGAAATGAAAGAACGAATATTTATATTGCAAACAAAATATGTGAAATTTTAGATGAGTTATATCCTATTGAAAACAATTCAAAACTCAAAACTCAACACTCAACACTCAAAAGTTACAAGGAACTTATAACTTTTGTATCCGACAGACCTGGACATGACAGAAGATATGCAATAGACGCGAGTAAGATAGAAAACGAGCTTGGGTGGAGAGCGGATGAAAACTTTGAAAGCGGTATAGTGAAAACCATTCAGTGGTATTTAGATAAATATAAAGGATAAAATTGGTTAGATATTTTAAAGAATTTTATAGATTTTTAAAACATATTGTCCAAAATAAAGAATTATTAATTACATTAATAAAAAATGACTTTAAAAAAGAGTATTTAGGGTCTTATTTTGGAGTTTTATGGGCATTTATACAACCAATAGCTTTTATGTTAGTTATTTGGTTTGTATTTCAGGTAGGGTTTAAGCATAAACCGGTAGATAATAACATTCCATTTTTTTTATGGCTAATAGCAGCAATGATACCATGGAATTTTATAGTCAATTCAATAATGTCAGGTGTTAAATCAATAGAAGGTTATTCTTTTTTAGTAAAAAAAGTTTCTTTTAGAGTTAGTATTATACCGATAGTGAAAATTGGTTCAGCATTAATTATACATTTAGGGTTGTTGTTGTTTTTAATGATTTCCTTTCTTATTTATGGTTATGAACCATCAATTTATTGGATTCAAATTATTTATTATCTTTTTGCCGCATTTATTTTGATTCTTGGAATTTCTTGGTTATTATCCTCTATTAAAGTATTTGTAAAAGATGTAAGTAGTGTTGTGGCTATTTTATTGCAATTTGGATTTTGGTTAACTCCTATTTTTTGGAATATAAAAATGATACCTCATAAATATCAAATCATAATAAAAATGAATCCTTTTTATTATATTATTCAAGGATATAGAGACAGTTTTATTTATCATATATGGTTTTGGGAGAGATGGAAAATTTCTATTTATTTTTGGATAGTGGCAATATTTTTTTTTGTTATCGGAGCAATAGTTTTTAAAAGATTAAGACCTCATTTTGGAGATGTTTTATAATGAAAAAGAATATTGCAATAAAAGTTCAAAATATTTCAAAAATTTATAAATTATATTCTAAACCAATTGACAGACTTAAAGAATCTTTAAATCCTTTTGGCAGGAAGTATCATAAAGATTTTTATGCTTTAAAAAATATTTCTTTTGAAATAAAAAAAGGTGAAACTGTTGGAATTATTGGAAGAAATGGAAGTGGAAAATCTACTATACTTAAGATAATTACAGGAGTTTTACAACCAAGTAGTGGTAAAGTTAATGTAAATGGAAAAATTTCTGCAATACTTGAATTAAGTTCAGGACTTAATCCGGAAATGAACGGAATTGAAAATATTTATTTAAATGCTACCATAAACGGACTTACCAAAGAAGAAATTGATCAAAAATTAGCACAGATAGTTGAATTTTCTGAACTTGGTGATTTTATATATCAGCCACTTAAAATGTATAGTAGCGGTATGAAAGCTAGATTAGCATTTTCAATAGCTATAAATGTAGATCCAGATATATTAATAGTTGATGAAGCTTTAGCAGTTGGGGATGCTGCATTTCAAAGGAAGTGTTTTGCAAGGATGGAAGAGATAAGAAAAAAAGGCGCTACAATATTATTTGTATCTCATAGTGCTGAAAGTATTGTGTCTCTTTGCAATAGAGCAATATGGCTTCATAAGGGTGATATGATTTTAGATGGTGAACCAAAACTTGTTACTGGACTATATATGAAGTATAGTAATGAAAATGTAATCGATAAAAGTAAAATATTAGAAGAATTTGAAAATATCAAAAATAAAAAATATGAGTTAAATAATTTAGATAATGTTGAAAAAGTTTCAGATGATAAATCAATAGAAGAATATTTTGACCCAAGTTTGATTCCAACATCCACAATTTCTTATGATGAAAAAGGTGCAAGGATATCTAATGTTGTATTAACAACATTAGATGGAGATAAAGTAAATGTAGTTAAAAAAAACAAAGAGTATATCTTGCAATATGAAGTGGAAATAATGCAAAAACTAGATAATGTGAATTGTGGTTTTGCATTAAAAACAGAAAAAGGTATTGCAATTAGTGGAGGTACGATAAATATTAATAAGTTTTTAGGACAAAAAGTAGTAGATAATAAAAGATTATTATTAAAATGGCAAATTAAATTAAATCTTAATCCGGGCTTTTATTTTTTTAATACTGGTATAAGTAATAATAAAAAACATATTCATAGAATTCTTGATGCATATGTTATAAAGATATTACCTGAAAAGAATGATTATTTAAAAGCTACAGGATTATGTGATATGATAAAGAAAGTTGAGATATGTTAAATTTTCTAGGTATTGGAGCCCAAAAGTCTGGGACGACTTTACTTTATACACATTTAAAAGATGTTAAAGAGATTTGTTTAGGTAAAGTTAAAGAGATACATTTTTTTGATATTGATGAAAAGTTTAACAAAGGAATAGAATTTTATAAAACTTATTTCGAACATTGTAAATATAATAGTATTAAAGGTGAAATAACTCCTGCATATATTTATTTTGATGACATTCCTGAAAAAATTTACAATACTTTGGGAAAAGATATAAAGTTTATAGTTTTATTAAGGAATCCAATTGAAAGAGCATATAGCCATTATTGGATGATGAGAAAAAGAAAAAAAGAGAAATATCCTTTCATTTTAGCTATTGTGTTAGAGTTTTTTAGAATAAAGAAAAATAAAAACTATGCAAGGGATTATAGTTATATATCTAGAGGATTTTATTTTAAGCAGTTAAAACGTTATTTTGATTTTTTTCCAAAAGATAATTTTAAAATTATTCTTTATGAAGACTTTGTTAAGGACCAAAATAAATATATGAATGAAGTATTGGATTTTTTAGAAGTAAAAGAAAAATATTTTTTTAAAAATAAAAAAGTATTTAAAAATGACTATCCAAAAATGAATATAGGTTTAAAATTTATTTTGAAAATTTTATATTTTTTTGAGTTTAGAAGATTAGAAAAAGAACTAAAATTGAATATTAAAAAATGGAAGGAGTAAATTTAGTGAAGAATGCTATTTTTATTCTAGGTATGCATCGTAGTGGTACTTCTGCTTTAACTGGGGTACTTTCTTATTTAGGTGTTGCATTAGGAAGTGAGCTTTTGTCACCACAAAGTGATAATATAAAAGGCTATTATGAAAATAAAAAAATTGTTACTTTAAATGAAGATATTTTAAGCAGTATAAAAAGTTCATGGGATGATATAGGATTTGGTCTAAAAAAGTTAGAAAAGTGTTCATTAGAATATATTAATCGTATATATGAATTGTTTATTGAAGAATTTTCTAAAGAAGATTTGTTTGCTATAAAAGACCCTAGAATTTGTTATTTGTTTCCGTTATATGAAAAAGCTTTAGAAAAGTTAAATTATAATATAAAAATTATTATTCCATATAGAAATCCTTTAGAAGTTGCTATGTCTTTACAAAAACGAAATGGTTTTGATATTGAAAAAGGGTTACTTTTATGGCTAAAATATTTTGTATTTGCAGAGAAGTTTAGTAGAGATTATGAGAGAATATTTGTAAGTTTTGATGAACTTTTAAATAATACAGAAGAAGTAATTAAGGTAATAGATAAGAACTTAAGTTTAAATCTTTTAGATAATTATCATAAAAATAAAGATTTAATTAAAAATTTTTTAGAACCAAGTTTAAAACATCATAATATTCAATCGAATTATGAAATGCCTAGGGTGATTTTAAGTTTATTAGATGCATTGAAAAGAAATAATATTGAACAAATAAAAAATATCAGTGATAATGTATGGGATATAGATAATTTATATAATTTATTTGTAAGTGATTTAGATGAAAAATTAGAAAAAGCAACAAAAAAGATTAATTTTCTTGAACATGAGAATAAATTACTTGAATTAGAATTAAAATTAAAGTCAAAAGAAATTAGTGCTTTAGAAGAACACATTAAAAATTTAGAAGAAGAATTAGCAACTATTTATTCTAGTAATAGTTGGAAAATTACAAGACCTTTGAGAAGAATTAAAAAAGGTTAATTGATGATAAAAAAATTAAAAGAATTAAAGTGGAAAAGAATAATTGAAAAAAGTGATTTATTTGATTATAGATATTATTTATTTGAGTATCCGGATGTAAGAGCTATGGATATAGAACCTATTATACATTATATTAGACATGGTGCACAAGAGTTTAGAAATCCAAGTGATAAATTTGATACAAAATTTTATATTGAAAGCAACGAAGGTGTTGATTTTAGTGAAATTAATCCTTTAGTACACTATATTTTATATGGTAAAAAATTTGGAAAAAAAGCGGTTGATAATTTAAATGAAGAAGAGTTTGAAGAGGTATTAAAAAATTTACAAAAAGAGTTTAAAAATGGAAAAATAATATTAGCTTTTCCAATAATTTCGTGGCATTTTAGATGGCAAAGACCTCAACAAATTTTTAGTCGTTTAGCAAAAAAAGGTTATAAAATTATATATCTTTCAAATAGCTTTTATAAAAATAAATTACAAAAACTTGATGAAAATATTTATGAACTTAGCTTGAAAAGCAGGGGATTTAATATATATGAAAAATTTTTAACATTAGAAAAAATTGAAGAAATGTATTCTCAAATAAAAAGAGTAATAGATAATATCGATTTATCAAATGATTTAGTATATTTTGTTCAATTTCCAAATTGGTTAAAATTAATAAAAAAATTAAAAAAAGATTATAATGGTAAAATAATTTTTGATTGTATGGATGAACATTCAGGGTTTGATAATATTGATGATTTTATGGAAATATTAGAAGAAGAGTTATTTGAACTTTCTGATAAAATAATAGTATCATCTAATAAACTTTATTCTAAAGCTATTAAATATAATAAAAATGTATATTTAGTGAAAAATGGAACTGATTATGAGTTTTTTTCAAAACAACCAAAAGAACTTTTACCAAATAATATTAAAAAACCTATCATAGGATATTATGGTGCAATTTCAAGTTGGTTTGATGTAGATATCATAGAATATTGCGCTAAAAATAGACCAAATTATAGTTTTGTTTTAATTGGAACAGTAAATAGAGATATTACTAAATTAGAGAAGTTATCAAATGTGTTTTTATTGGGTGAAAAAAAATATGAAGAATTACCAAAATATTTGTATAATTTTGATGTATGTTTAATTCCTTTTAAACTAACTCCTTTAATTGAAGCTACAAATCCTGTAAAATTTTATGAATACATTAGTGCAAAAAAGCCAGTTGTTTCTACTATGCTTCCTGAATTAAAAGAATATGAAAACGTTTGCTATTTAGCTAGTAATAAAGAAGAATTTTTGGATAATATAGACAAAGCTTTAGAAGAAAAAAATAGGTCAGATTATAAAGAGTTGTTAGAAAAAAGGGAAAAAGTTGCAAAAGAAAATTCATGGGATGAAAGAGTTAATATAATTGAAAGGATAATAAATGAATAAAAAAGTTTTTTTTGTATGTGGAAGTCCAAGAAGTGGTACTAGTGCATTAAGTTGGGCTTTAGCAGAACATGAAAAAATTGAAACATCTGCAGAAAGTAATTTTTTATATTATTTATTAAGAAATGAAAATGATAATCCATATAAAGCTTTTGATATAGCTAAAAAAGTTGAAGATGGGTGGTTTAATAAACACAAGATATCAAAAGACCAATATTTGTATTTTTTAGGAGAAGGTATAAAAAGTATGTTTTTTAAAGTACATAAAGCAGAAATTTTTATAGAACAATCTCCTGAAAATGTATTAATTATTGATAAATTATTAAAAGTTTTTCCTGATACTAAAATTATAAATATTATGCGTGATGGAAGAGAAGTTGTTAATAGTATGGTAAATAGTGGTTTTCCAACTATTTGGTCCAATGATTTTAAAAAAGCATGTGAGACATGGAGTTTTTATGTTGAAAAGGGATTAATGTTTTCTAAAATGTTTCCAGAGAATGTTTTAAATATTTATCATAAAGATTTGGTAGATAACCCTGAAAGTGTTGTTAGAGAAATTTTAGAATTTTTTAATTTAGATTATGATGAAAGAATTGTTGATTATTTAAAAAATAAAAGAGTAAATTCAAGTTATGAAAATAAAACTAAAGAAGATTTTAAAAAAGCAAAAGATACAAAATTATTAAAAGTTCCAATGTGGAAAAAAATGTGGTCAAAAAAGCAAGTTAAATTATTTGATAAAATTGCAGGGAAAACATTGGAATTATTGGAAAAAGAATACAAAAAAAAAAATAATAAAGTAAGTGTGATTATTGTTACATATAATAATTTAGATTTGACAAAAAGATGTTTATATAGTGTAGAGAAATATTCTAATTATGAAAACTTAGAAGTTATAATAGTAGATAATAATTCCCAAGATGGCACAAAAGAGTATTTAAAAGAATATGCTAAAAATAAAAAAAATGTAAAAGTAATCTTAAATGAAGAAAATTTAGGTTTTTCGGCTGGTAATAATATTGGCATTAAAAATGCAACAGGAGATTATATTGTCTTATTAAATAATGATACATTTGTTACCCCTAATTGGATTGAAAGATTAATGGCCCATTTTGAATTAGATAACAAGATCGGATTAGTTGGACCAAGAACTAATAATATAGGAAATGAAGCAAAAATTGAAACAAATGTAAAAACTGAAGAAGAGATTGTTTCTTTTGCAGAAAAACTATATAAAGAAAATAGGTTAAAACAATATGATAAAGTAAGAGTTTTAGCATTTTTTTGCGTAATGATTAAAAAAGAAGTTTTTGACAAAATAGGACTTTTAGATGAAGCTTTTGGTATAGGTATGTTTGAAGATGACGATTTTTGCGAAAGAGCAAAAAAAGCTGGTTATAAGCTAGTTTGTGCAGATGATGTTTTTATTTATCACCATTTAAGTGCGACATTTGATAAAGAACCGTCAGAATGGAAAAAGAAATTATTTGAAAAAAATAAAAAAATTTATGAATCAAAACACGGGAAGTGGATACCTCATAAATATAGGAGATAATCTTGAAGAAGATATTATTAGTATTTGGGACGAGACCGGAAGCGATAAAAATGGCGCCCCTAGTAAAAGTGTTTGAAAAGAATAAAGAGTTTAATGTAAAAGTATGTGTGACCGCTCAACATAGAGAGATGCTAGACCAAGTATTAAATTTATTTGATATAAAACCAAATTATGATTTGAATATAATGAAGAAGAATCAAACATTATCAGATGTTACTGCTAATATAATACAAAGTATGGAGGAAGTATATAAAGAGTATAATCCAAATATAGTATTAGTACATGGGGACACTACAACTACTTTTGCGACTTCTTTGTCTGCATTTTATCATAAAATTCAAATAGGGCATGTTGAAGCAGGGCTTAGAACAGGTGATTTATATTCTCCATGGCCAGAAGAGGCAAATCGTAAGTTAACAGGAGTATTAGCAAATTATCATTTTGCTCCAACATTAAAAGCATATACAAATTTAATAAAAGAGGGGATATCAGAAAAAAATGTATTTATAACAGGTAATACTGTAATTGATGCATTATATATGATTCTTGAAAAAATAGAATTAAATCCCAAGATGGAAGAAGATATATTAAAAAAAATATCTAATAAACTAGATATTAGTATTATAAATAAAAAATTTATTTTAGTTACAGGACATAGAAGAGAAAATTTTGGAGAAGGTTTTTTAAATATATGTGAAGCATTAAAAGAAATAGCATTAAAAAATCCAGATATTAAGATAATATATCCTGTACATTTAAATCCTAATGTAAGAAAGCCAGTTTTTGAGATATTAAGTGGAGTGAAAAATATTTATTTAATTGAGCCGTTGGAATATTTAGAGTTTGTTTATTTAATGAATAAAAGTTATTTAATTCTTACAGATAGTGGAGGAATTCAAGAAGAAGCTCCAGCATTAGGAAAGCCAGTATTGGTATTAAGAAATATTACTGAAAGACCAGAAGCAATAGAAGCAGGTACAATAAAGTTAGTTGGGACTGATAAAAAGAAAATAGTGAATGAAACAAATAGACTTTTGATTAATAAAGAAGAGTATGAAAAAATGTCAAAAGCAAAAAATCCATTTGGAGATGGAACTGCTTGTGAAAAAATTATTAATATTTTAAAGAGAAAATTATATGATTAAAAATAAAATTTTTTATTTTATGCATATTCCTTGGGGGTGGATAAAACAAAGGCCGCATTTTTTAGCCTTGGAATTACAAAAATATTTTGATGTGGATATTTATATGCCCAAATTTTATAAAGAAATTTCATATAATACGGCAGATAATGTAAATATATATTATTTGTATAAATTTCCTTGTGAAGAAAAAAGTATTTTAATTGGTGAAATCAATCTTAGATTGATGAAGTTGCAACTTAAATTTATATTAAAAAAATATAAATATATTTGGTTAACGGATATTAGATTATATCCTTATATAATGGATGTTATAAATGAAGACCAATTTTTAATATATGATTGTATGGATGATGTGATAGAGTTTTCAAATATGGAAAGTCAAAAAAACTTTTTAAAGAAAATAGAAGAAGAATTATTTAAAAGAGCAGATTTGGTTTTATTTTCATCAAAATATTTAGCTAATAAAAAAACTAAAGAATTTAATTGTCAAAATTATGAAATAATTTATAATGCTTTAGATAAAAATATGATGCAGGAAAAAGTATATAATAATTTTGACGAGTTTTTTTTTAAATATAAAAATTTTAAAATTCTTACATATATTGGTACTGTAGCAGAGTGGTTTGACTATGATGTAATAAAAGCGAGTTTAGAAAAATATGAAGATATAGTGTACTTTATTGTTGGACCGGTAGAAGGAAAAAAATACAAGCATGAAAGAGTAATATATTTTGATGGATTAGAACATAAATATGTTAAAACTTTTATTTCAAAATCAGATGCAATGATTATGCCTTTTAAAATTAATGAGTTAATTAAGGCAGTAGACCCAGTTAAATTATATGAATATATTGCTTTTAATAATCAAGTTATTAGTGTTTATTATGAAGAACTAGATAAGTTTAAATCATATATTAGAATATACAAAAATATCGATGAATATTTAAAAGTTTTAGAAAATATTCGCAAAAGAAATGATGAGTTTATTAATGTCAATTTTATATTGGAAAATAGTTGGGGACAAAGAATAAAAAAATTACATAAAATAATTGGTTTAAGGTGAATATATGAGTGAGTTAAATTTTAAATTAAATAAAAATAATTTTATTAAATATTTTATTTTTTTTGTTATTACTTTAATTATTCTAAATGCAGTTTTTTTTGGTTTTGAAGTACATTCTAAATATATTAGGTCAGATATGTGGAGATATGTGGAGATGTATTTATATCCAATTTATCAAAATGGGAATTTTAATTGGAGGTTATTATGGGAAGATCAGCATTCGCAACCATTAACAGCTTTAACGTTTATTATTAATAGTTTATATTTTAACCTTAGTATTAATTTATTTTTTTATATTGGTATAGTATCCAAAATATTAGTAGGAATATTATTAATTTGGATTTCAAATAAAGTTTTATTAAATTATAAATGGAAATATATAGTTTTTTTAGTAATTATATTACATTTTTTTAGTATTAGAAGTGTAGTGGAATATGGTTGGCCTTTGGTATTAAGAGCAAATTTGTGGTATTTTATTATGTTAATTATATTATTAATGGTAGATAAAAAAAATTTAAAAATATTTTTCTTATTAACATTTTTATTAGTATTTATTAACAAAAGTTTTTCGTTAGTATTTATAATTGCTTTATCATTTGTTTTAATTATTATTTATTTAATCGAGAAAAAAAATTATATATTTAAATATATAATTTTAATGTTTATTGCTATTTTGTCATTAAAGATATTTTTTTTATTATTTGATATTCAGCCACATTCTCCTACATTTAAATTTAATATTAATAATCTTAGTTTAAAAAACTATATAGATTTTTTTTCATTAGGTTTGGCTAGTGGAGTTATTAATGTGATGTATTTCAAAAAAATTTTTGGTGAAGAATTTGTGAAAGTTTTTGGATATATTTATTTTGCTTTTTATATTTTTATAATTATTTTTTATTTCAAATTGAAGCTTTATAAAAAAACAATTGTTCCAATTAGTTTAATGTTTTTTTCTTTATCTTTTATTTTAGCAGTGAGTTTATTTAGGTATTTTCCAAATGAAAAAAATTTATGGTTAATTGTTTCGCCAAGGTATACTAAAGCATTTGAAATAGGTTTTATAGGGTTTTATTTATCATTTGTATTGATTTTGTTAAATATTAATTTTTCATATCTTAAAAGAGTAAAAAATCTTATTATTTTATTGTTTTCATTGTTTATGATTTTTGTAAATATCTATAATATAATTCAAGCATGGAGGATGAAACCATATATAATACGAGCTCAAAAAAAGGCTCAAGAAGAGATTTATAAAAATTATTTTAATCCAAAAATAATACCTCCAAAGTTTGCAGTTGGAAAATCTTTTTCACATAAAAAAGTAGAGTTTTTATATAAATATAAATTGAATGTATTTTCAAATAATTATTTTAAGGATCAAAAATGAAAAAATTATATTCGATAGTTATTCCTGTCTATAACAGTGAAAAAATTGTTAATAAAACAGTTGAAGAAATATTAAAAATATCTAAAATAAATAATTTAAATATTGAAATTATATTAGTAAATGATGGTAGTAAGGATAATAGTTGGGAAGTTATAAAAAATTTAGCTAAAAAATATAAAGAAATTATTGCTATAAATCTGATTAAAAATTTTGGACAACATAATGCCATATTGTGTGGTTTTTCTCATACAAAAGGTGACTATGTTATAACAATGGATGATGATATGCAAAATCCTCCTTCAGAAATTATACATCTAATTAAAAAAGTAGAAAGTAATCCTGAATTAGATTTAGTTTTTGGGAAATTTAAAGAGAAAAAACATCCTTTTTATAGAAAAATGGGAACAAAATTAATTAATTATTTAAATGAAAAAATTTTTAATAAACCTAAGGAAATAGTACTTACAAATTTTAGGATTATAAGAAGAGATGTTATAAAAAGGGTTCTAAATCATAAAACTTCTTATCCATATATTCCTGGATTATTACTTATGTATGCTTCTAATATAGAAAATGTATTAGTTGAACATAAAGAGAGATTAGAAGGTAAATCAAATTATACTTTCAGAAAAATTTTTGCTTTAATGAGCAATTTATTAATTAATTATTCATCTTATCCTATAAAAATTTTAAGTATATTTGGGATGATAATATCATTAATAAGTTTAATAATAGGATTATATTATCTTGTACATGGAATTATATATGGTAGTAAAGTGGAAGGATGGACAACATTAGTTGTGTTAATGTCATTTTTAGGAGGATTTATTATATTATTATTAGGAGTTATTGGAGAATATTTATCTAGGATTCTTGATCAGATTTCTAATAAAAAAAGTTATTATATCAAGGAAATAATCAATGAATAAAAATCAATTTTTTATAGTAGGAGCGCAAAGATCTGGAACTACTTATTTATATACAGTATTAGATGAACATCCTGAAATTTGTATGGCTAAACCTTTGAGACCTGAACCTAAATATTTTTTAAATGAAAAAATTGATATTAGTGAATATAGACAAAAATTTTTTAAAAACTGTACAAAATTAACTAAAATTTTTGGTGAAAAAAGTACAAGTTATTATGAAAATGAAGAAGTGGCAAAAAGAATAAAAAAATATTTTCCTTTAGCTAAAATAATTTTTATTTTAGCTAATCCTGTAGAGAGGGCAATATCAAACTATAAATTTAGTGTTGAAAATGGACTTGAAAAAAGAAGCTTAAGAGAAGTTTTTTTAGAAAAAAAACAAAAACCTAAAATTAATATTAATACATCAGTCGATCCTTTTGATTATATTGGTAGGGGAATGTATTATAAATATTTAGAAAAATATTTAAAGTATTTTCCTAAAGAGCAAGTTTATGTTTTAATTAAAGAAGAATTTATTGGTAATATAACTGAAATTAAAACTTTATATAAATATTTAGAAGTAAATAATAATTTTATTCCTCAAACTTATGACAGGAAAATAAACTCTTCAAAGTTACAAGTTGAATTAGATAAAGAAGTAATTGATTATTTAAAAGAAGTGTATGAAAAACCTAATAAAATTTTAGAAGAAATAATACAAAAAGAAGTAAAATGGTAGTAAGAAATTTATTAGTTTTTTCTACAGTTTTACTTACTATATTGAGTGCTTATTTATTAAATTATTATGCAAAATCAAATTATTCTGATAATTTTTTATTATTTGTTTTTATTGTTATTGTAGTTTTATTAATAAATATCATAAAATTTTTACTATGGGGTAATATTCATAAAAAATATTTATTAAGTGATTCATATCCAATTACAGCAATTTTTTTTCCATTGATATATATAATAGCTATATTTAATGGTGAAACACAAATGGAAATAAAAAAGACATTTGGAATTGTTTTAATTTTATTTGGAATATATTTAGTTAATTTATCATCAAAGAAACAAAATTAAAATGATTTATTATATTTTTTTATTCTTAGCCGTGGTTTTAACTGCATTGGGTCAAACTTTTTATAAATTATATAAGGTAAAACAAAAAAGAATTTTTTTTGTTAGTACTATAATAACTTTTTTAATGATACCCATATTTAGTATTTTAGCATTAAAACATTTATCAATAGATGTAGTTTATATTTCAACTGCTTTTGGTATTATTTTAGTTGTCTTTTTTTCAAAAATTTTGTTAAATGAAAAAATAACTTTTTTGAAATTATTAGGGCTAATAATTATATTTTTAGGAGTTTTAATTTATGTTTCTTAGTAAAAACTTTTTGAGAGTACTATTTCTTTATTATTCTTACTTTTGGAATTTATTTTTATTTTTTCTTAATATATTACCACCATTTATGAGAAATTTAATTTATAAATTATTATTCAAAACATATGGCAAAAGAATACTAATTGATTATGGAGTTTATTTTAGATTTCCCAAAAAGATTTATTTAGGAAGTGATATTACTATTAGTACGGGTGTTAAGATTTTTCCTTCTTTTCACAATAAAGACTCTAAAATTGTTATTAAAAATAATGTAAGAATTGGTCCCAATGTAATGTTTTTAGGTGCAGGACATGATTATCATTATTTGAACCTTCCTGATATAGGAGGTGATATAATTATAGAAAAGAATGTTTGGATAGGAGGAGGAAGTATAATATTGCATAATGTAACAATAGGAGAAGGAAGTGTGATTGCAGCAGGTAGTGTGGTTACGAAAGATGTAGAACCGTATACAATTGTTGGAGGAATACCTGCAAAGTTAATAAAAAAAAGACATATTAAGGGTTTATAATGATTTTTTTTAATAAAGCTCCATATACAGGTAATGAAGACAAATATATAGCTCAAGCAATTAAAAAAGGAAAACTAAGCGGTGGAGGATATTTTAATCAAAAATGTGAAAAATGGTTTGAAGAAAGTTTTGGAAGTAAAAAAACTTTATTAACTCCATCATGTACAGCAGCATTAGAAATGACAGCGATTTTAATTGATATTCAGCCAGATGATGAAGTTATAATGCCTTCTTATACTTTTGTATCAACTGCAAATGCATTTGTATTGAGAGGTGCGAAGATAGTTTTTGTAGATATTCGCCCAGACACTATGAATATAGATGAAAACAAAATAGAAAATGCCATTACAGAAAAAACAAAAGCTATCGTGCCAGTACATTATGCGGGTGTTGGATGTGATATGGATAAAATTATGAGCATAGCAAATAAGTATAATTTATATGTAATAGAAGATGCAGCTCAAGGAATGATGAGTACTTATAAAAATAAGTATTTAGGGACATTAGGTCATTTTGGGTGTTATAGTTTTCATGAAACTAAAAATTATACTAGTGGAGGAGAAGGTGGGTTGTTATTGATAAATGATGAAAAATTTATAGAAAGAGCTGAAATTATAAGAGAAAAAGGTACTAATAGATCACAGTTTTTTAGAGGAATGGTTGATAAATATACTTGGGTAGATGTTGGAAGCAGTTATTTGTTAAATGAAATAAGTGCTGCATATCTTTGGGGACAAATTGAGATGGCTAAAGAAATAAATGAAAATAGACTTAAATCATGGAATATTTATTACAAAGGTTTAAAAGAACTAGAAGAAAAGTCTTATCTTACGTTACCAGTTATTCCTAAAGACATTAGTCATAATGCGCATATGTTTTATATAAAGGTAAAAAATTTGGAAGAAAGGACAACTCTTTTAAATTATTTAAATGAAAATGATATAAAAGCAGTTTTTCATTATATTCCTTTGCATTCTTCACTAGCAGGTATTAAATTTGGAAAGTTTGTAGGAAAAGATGAATATACTACAAGAGAAAGTGAAAAATTGATTAGATTACCTTTGTATTACGGTATAACTAAAGAAAATTTAGAGTATATTATTAGTACAATTAAAAAGTTTTTTAAATGAAAGTAACAATATTACTATCAACATATAACGGCGAAAAATATTTACAGGAACAATTAGATTCATTGTTTAGTCAAACATATAATGATTTTGTATTGATAGTAAGAGATGATAGTTCAAGTGATAATTCTTTGGAAATATTAAAAAATTATAAACAAAAATATTCTCAGAAAATAATCTTATTAGAAGAAAATGATAATAAAGGTGTCATAAGAAGTTTTTCATATTTATTGGAATATGCTTTAAAAAATACCAATGCCAATTATTTTATGTTTTGTGATCAGGATGATGTTTGGAAACCTAAGAAAATTGAAAAAACTTTATTAAAAATGTTAGAGCTTGAAAAAAATAAAAATAAACCAGTATTAATTCATACAGATTTAGAATTAGTAGATGAAAATTTAAATCTTATTCATCCATCGTTTTGGAAGCATGAACATATTTTTCCAGAGCATAAATCATTTAATAGGTTGATAATGCAAAATAATATCACAGGATGTACTGTAATGATAAATAGAGTATTGGCTCAAAAATCACTACCTATTCCTGAAAATTCAATAATGCATGATTGGTGGATTGCATTGGTAGCAGCGTATTTTGGTGAAATTGATTATATAAATGAGTCAACAATAAAATATAGACAACATGGAAGTAATACTTTAGGAGCAAAGGGATATAAACAGGAGTTGTTAAAAAATATTGGAAGAATAATTAATAGTGTTTTATTTAAAAGGGGAGAATTTTATAAACATCACTATATAAATATTCTGCAGGCAAAAGAGTTTTTAGAGAGATATAAAGATGAACTGGATATTTCAACTATTAAAATTCTGGAAGATTTTATACATCTTGAAAAAAAATCTTTTTTTGAAAGAAGAAAAATTTTGTTAAAAAACAGAATATTAAAACAGGGTATTTTAAGAAATATAGGGTTGATGCTAAACGTATGAAAGTATTGGTTTTTATTCCGACTTTAAATGCGGAAAAATATTTGGAAAAACAGTTGCTGATGTTACAGAAACAAACGGTAAAACCGGATGTTTTTATAATTGATTCAGGCTCAGAAGACAAAACTATTGAGATTTTAAAAGAATATAATATAGAGTTTGAGCAAATTGACAAGTCAAAATTTAATCATGGGATGACAAGAAATAAAATATTAAAATTTGATGGTTATGATTATTATCTGTTTTTAACTCAGGATGCAGTTCCATGTAATGAATGTTTAATTGAAAATATGGTCAATGCATTTGATGAAAATATCAAAATAGTTTATGCAAGACAGATTCCGTATGATGATTCAAACGATATTGAAAAATTGGCCAGAAATTTCAATTATCCAGGCAGCAGTATTATTAAGTGTAAAAGAGATATTGAAAAATTAGGGATAAAAACGTTTTTTACTTCCAACAGCTGTTGTATGTATGAAGCGGAATATTTTAAAAAACAAAAAGGTTTTTCAAACACAAATGTAAGTGAAGATATGGAATTTGCATATAGAACAGTGATGAATGGATTCTGTATAAAATATGAAGCTGTGGCAAAAGTTTGTCATTCACATAGTTATACATTAAAATCACTATATAAGAGATATTTTCAAATCGGTTGTTTTTTCGGAAGAAATAAATATTTGGCTGGTTATAAAGCTGGTAAAGAAGGAAAAAAACAGACAAAGTTTATATTGTATAATTTGATTAAAAGAAATCCTTTTTTAGTGCCTAGATTTATTGCGGAAGTGGCTGTAAAGTTTATCGGGTTTAAGCATGGCAAAATTAAGTGTAAAAATTAGGTGATATAATGAAAAATGTCTTTTATAAAATTTTATTGATGTGTTTGGATTTGATTTTTTTTATTGCTGTCTTTTTTTTAGCTTCATTTATTAGAAAAAATATAAACATTCAATATGAGGTAATTACTCTAAAAGAATTCGGATTTGTGTTTTTTATTTTATTGTCTCTGTTGTATTATGAAGGAATTTATAAATACCGATATGACTTTTGGCAGGAGAGTTATAAAATAATAAAAGTTATAATTATTGCATATTTAATTGTTTTGGCCATTTTAACGTTGACAAAAACCAATATTCACTATTCGAGATTATTTATAAATATTTATATTTTACTATTAATTTTATTGTATCCTACATTTAAAAGACTCGAAAAGTTTGTTTTGTTTAAAAAATTAAAGTTATTTAGAGAAAAAGTTTTAGTAGTCGGAAATAAAAATCAAAAGAAAAAGCTAATAAAAGAGATACGGGATAACTGGTATTTAGGTATGCAAAGCAGTAATTATGTTTATGATTATGTATTTATAGCCACACAGAATTTAAGTGTTGAAAAAGTAAACGAGTTATTTGAACAGTATTCAAATGTAAACAAAAGAATGTATTTAATTCCTTATGTTACAAATATAAATTTCGCACATTCAGATGTTTTAGAGTATACCAATTTAAGGCTGAATTCCATTGTTGTTGAAAATAAATTGTTAAATAAACTGAATATTTTGATAAAAGATTTATTTGATTATTTAATTGCCGTATTACTTATGCCCTTTTTTTTACTTGTTCATTTAATAATATCAATTCTTATAAAATTTGATTCTCCTGGAAGCGTTTTTTTTAAACAAAAGAGAGTCGGTAAAAATGGAAAAATATTTTATGTGTATAAATACCGAACGATGTATGAAAATTCTCAAAAACTCCTTGAAGAATATTTAAAAAAACATCCGGAAGAAATAGAGTATTATGAAAAGTATCATAAATATAAAAACGACCCCAGAATTACAAAGATAGGTAAATTTTTAAGGGCTACATCTATTGATGAACTTCCTCAGATAATAAATATTTTGAAAGGAGAAATGAGTTTTATAGGTCCGCGTCCTTATATGTTAAACGAAATTGAAAAACTTGGAAACCATAAAAATTTTATTTTATGCGTAAAACCTGGCCTTACAGGACTTTGGCAGGTAAGCGGGAGGAATAATTTAACATTTAGAGAAAGAAATGAATTAGAAACCTGGTATATTAAAAACTGGTCTTTATGGTTGGATTTTGTGATTTTAATGAAAACAGTTAAAGTGGTTTTATTGAAAGTGGGTGCAAAATGAATATGGTAAAATTACGTTAAAATTTAAATTTGAGGAAAAACAATGATTAACAAAAAGAGACTGACACACCTAAAACAGTTAGAAGCGGAAAGTATATATATTTTAAGGGAAGTAGCTGCTAATTTTAGCAATCCCGTAATGATGTATAGTATCGGAAAAGACAGTTCAGTTATGCTTCACCTGGCTATGAAGGCGTTTTATCCCGCAAAACCTCCTTTTAAATTTTTACATGTGGATACTCTTTGGAAGTTTAGAGAGATGATAGAATTTAGAGATAAAAGGGCAAAAGAATTAGGACTTGATTTAGTGGTTCATACTAATTCCGAAGGGATAGAGATGAATATCAATCCTTTTATACACGGAAGTAAAGTTCATACCGATATTATGAAAACACAGGCACTAAAACAGGCTCTTAACGCAGGAGGATACGATGCTGTAATAGGCGGGGCGAGAAGAGATGAGGAAAAATCACGTGCAAAAGAGAGAATATTCAGTTTTAGGGATAAAAATCATAGATGGGACCCTAAAGCACAAAGACCGGAGCTTTGGAACTTATATAACACACATATCCATAAAGGTGAAAGTGTCAGGGTGTTTCCTATAAGCAATTGGACGGAGCTTGATATATGGCAATATATTTATTTGGAAAACATTCCTATTGTACCGTTATACTTTGCAAAAGAAAGACCGGTAGTAGAATATGAGGGGGCAAAAATTATGGTTGATGATGACAGAATGCCGGAAGAACTTCGAAAAAAAGCTAAAATGGAAAAAGTAAGATTTAGAACACTCGGATGTTATCCTTTAACAGGAGCTATTAACTCTGACGCCGATACACTTCCAAAAATAATTGAAGAGATGCTTCTTAGCAAAACAAGTGAAAGACAGGGAAGACTTATAGATAAAGATCAGGAAGGCAGTATGGAAAAGAAAAAAATTGAGGGGTATTTTTAGTAGATAGACTATAAACAAATATACAAAATTTAATAGATCATAGATATGATATAAAGAGAAAAATGGAGTAAGGATGTTAAATGACTGAAATAAAAAATAATATAGAAAATTATCTAAAACAGCATGAAAATAAAGAGATGCTGAGATTCATTACATGTGGCAGCGTGGATGACGGGAAATCAACATTAATAGGGAGGCTTCTTTACGACAGTAAAATGATATTTGAGGATCAGCTTGCGGCTGTAAAAAATGAAACTAAGAAGTACGGAACTGTTAAAAACGAAGAAATCGACTTTGCCCTTTTAATAGACGGACTTCAAAGTGAAAGGGAACAGGGCATTACAATCGACGTTGCATACAGGTTTTTTGCCACCGAGAAAAGAAAGTATATTATTGCCGACACACCGGGACATGAACAATATACAAGAAACATGGTTACAGGCGCATCAACTGCTGATTTGGCGGTAATCTTAATCGATGCAAGAAAAGGGGTTCTGACCCAGACAAGAAGACATTCGTTTTTAGTGACTCTTCTCGGAATCAGAAACATAGTAGTTGCTATAAACAAAATGGACCTTGTGGGTTACAGTGAAGAAGTATTTGAAAAAATAGTTAACGATTACAATAAAATGTTTGCCAAACTCAGAGAGTCGCTTCCATATAAAAAATATCAGGCAAAAATAGATTTTATACCGATAAGCGCCCTTAAAGGCGACAATGTAGTTGATATTTCGAAAAATATGAACTGGTATAAAGGGTTGCCTCTTCTTAAATATCTTGACAATGTTGAAATTCAAAAAAGTGAATTCAAATCATTTAGATATCCCATTCAATATGTAAACAGGCCGAATCTTGACTTCAGAGGTTTCTGCGGTACTGTTGGCAGTGGTGAAATCAATGTGGGCAATAAAATAAAAGTTTATCCTTCTCAAAAAACATCTACCGTTAAAGAAATAATTGATAACGGTAAATGGAATGAAAGATTACTATCGTCTGATGACTGTAGTCTATCGACTGATTCCGCTTTTGCTCCAATGGCGGTGACTTTAACACTCAATGATGAAATAGATATAAGCAGAGGTGATTTAATCGTAAAAGAAAATGAAATTGAACCCAGGTTTAACGACTCTTTTGAAGCTTTTATTGTATGGATGGATGAAGAACCGTATAAAAACAGGGAATATTACATTAAACTTTATACCAAAGAAACGAATGCCGTTATCAGTAAAATTTTGTTTAAAAAAGACGTAAATACATGGGAAAAACTTGAGGCAAAAACATTGGAACTCAATGACATAGCCAGAGTACAGATAGATTTGACTGAAAGAATTGCGTTTGATTTTTATGAGGACAATAAAAATACAGGGGCTTTTATATTAATAGATAAAATTACAAACAATACAGTGGCGGCCGGAATGATTGTGGGTGAATCTACGAAAACAGCTAAAAAAAGAATCTATACAGAAAGTGAAATAGCACTTAATAAATTTATAAGAGAGCATTTTCCTGAATGGGGGTGTAAAGATATTAGTGAAATATAGGTGCAAGGTAAGAGGTACAG
This sequence comes from Nautilia abyssi, assembly GCF_055388085.1. Lineage (NCBI taxonomy): Bacteria > Pseudomonadati > Campylobacterota > Epsilonproteobacteria > Nautiliales > Nautiliaceae > Nautilia > Nautilia abyssi. Next base: position 1,634,925 of record NZ_AP042376.1, read on the forward strand.
GGTATTAGGTGATAGGTGTTGGTATAATAATATAAAGGATGGAAATGGGGGATTTTAGGAAATTAAATGTTTGGAAAAGATCTAAAGATATAGCCGTTAAAATATATCAAATAACAGAAGATATCAATTTTAAAAAAGATTTTGGATTAAAAGATCAAATGAGAAGAAGTGCAGTTTCGATATCAAGTAATATTGCTGAGGGAGATGAAAGATTTACAAATAAAGAGGCAATTAGATTTTTATATATTGCTAATGGATCTGTAGCTGAATTGATTACTCAGGTAATTATTGCATATGAAATAGGATATATAACTTTAAAAGAGAATAATTTAATCGTTAACGAATTAGAAGAAATTTCAAAGATGATAAAGGCATTAATAAATTACAGGAATAAAAATGGTTAAAAAATATTGGGTTTTGGGCAATGGGTGTTGGGTTTTAGGTATTAAGTGTCATCTTAAACCTAAAACCTTTTACCTAATACCTAATCTCATCCAAAGGATGAGATATGTATAAAGAAACAAATATCCGCTCAATCTTTAAAGGTGTAACTTGGAGGATTGTAGCAACCGGAACCACAATGACAATAGTCTATGTTTTTTTTGGAAATCTTGAACTTGCCGTGGCAACAGGGCTACTTGAAACAGTTGCCAAGATAGGTTTGTACTGGGGGCATGAAAAGGTCTGGCAGAAAGTCAGATGGGGTAAAAAAAGAATAGAACCGTTTAACTTATGGTTTACTGGGCTGCCTCTGTCGGGTAAAACCACCATTGCCGATAAAGTATATGAAAAACTGCAAAAACTTGATATTCCTTTGGAGAGAATTGATAGTAAAGATATAAGGGAACTTATTCCCGGTATAGGATATTCAAGGGAAGACAGAATACGCCATATCAAAAGAATAGGCCATCTTATCCAGACTCTTCAGAAAAACTCAATTTCAACAGTCTGTAGTTTTGTCTCCCCTTACAGGGAAGCCAGGAAAATGATACGTCAGATGGTAAAAAACAATATTGTGGTTTATGTAAAAGCCGATATAGAAACGTGTAAAAAAAGAGACTATAAAGGCGTATATGAAAAGGCACTAAAAGGCAAACTTCAGAATTTTACCGGTATCAGTGATGTGTATGAAGAACCTGAACATGCCGAAATTGTAATTGATACCGAGAAAACCTCACCTGATGAAGCGGCTGAGATTATAGTAAAATATGTTAAAAAGCACTATATAAAATAAGGATAAAAATGAGTGAAAATATTGTTTGGCATCCGCATAAAGTAAATAGAAATGACAGGGAAAAAATAAAAGAACAAAAAGGTGTTGTACTTTGGTTTACAGGACTTAGCGGTAGCGGTAAAAGTACAATAGCCAATGAAGTTGAGTATATATTAAATCAAAAATATTATCATACATATCTGCTTGACGGTGATAATATAAGGCATGGACTTAATAGTGATTTAGGATTTAGTGAAGCAGACAGAAAAGAAAATATAAGAAGAATTAGTGAAGTTGCCAAACTTTTTGTAGATGCCGGAATAATTACCTTAACCGCTTTTATTTCTCCTTTTATTGAAGATAGAAAGCATGCAAGAGAAATAATAGGCGATTTTATAGAAATATATATTGATACTCCTTTTGAAGAATGTGCAAAAAGAGATCCAAAAGGTCTTTATAGAAAAGCTAAGAAGGGTGAAATTAAAAATTTTACCGGTATTGACAGTCCGTATGAGAGACCTATTAATCCTGAAATTCATATAAAAACTACTGAAATGAATCCAAAAGAAGCTGCTGATACTATCATAAAATATATGAAAGAAAAAGGCTATATAAATGTATGATAAACTGTTTAAAACAAGTAATTTAAAATTTAAAATTGATGATATTTTAAAAACGGCATGTAAAGCTGGTCAGGAGGTTATGAGAATTTATAATAAAGATTTTCAAATAGAATTTAAAGATGATGCGTCTCCTATTACAGAGGCGGATAAAGCAGCACATAATATAATAATTGAAGGATTAAAAAAATATGATTTGCCCATATTAAGTGAAGAAGGGAAAAGTATTTCATATGAAGAAAGAAAAAATTGGTCTTTTTTTTGGCTAATTGATCCTCTTGACGGAACTAAAGAATTTATAAAAAAAAATGGAGAGTTTACAGTTAATATTGCTTTAATTAAAGAAAATATACCTGTGTTTGGTATTGTATATGCACCTGCACTTGAAGAAATTTATTTTACTGATAATAAAAATTCCTATAAAGCGAGTTTAAGTATAAATGAATTCAAATTAAAAAATATAAAAAAACTTCCTTTAATAAAAGAAAAAAATAAATTTGTAATAGTCGCAAGTAAATCTCATTTAAATGAAGAAACAAAAAATTTTATTGATAACATAAACATTGATAAAGAAAAAAAATTTATAAGCAAAGGAAGCAGTTTAAAATTATGTATGGTAGCCGAAGGTACAGCCGATATATATCCAAGACTTGCTCCAACAATGGAGTGGGATACAGCAGCTGCTGATGCAATTGTGAGAAAAGCAGGGAAAATGAGCTATAATTTTGAAAATAACATACCATTAATTTACAATAAGTGGGATCTTTTAAATCCCTGGTTTATAGTTAAATGATAAAAAAAGTTTTTAATACAGAAGAAAAAAAGAGACTATTAGGTAATTTTTTTTCATTGTTAATATTACAAGGAGCAAATTATATTTTACCACTAATTACTTTTCCATATCTTGTTAGAGTATTAGGAGTAGAAAAATTTGGGCTTTTAGCGTTTGCTAATGCAACAATTGTTTATTTTAATATATTATCTGATTATGGTTTTAATCTGACGGCTACAAGAGAAGTAAGTATTTATAAAGATAACAAAAAAAAATTAAACGAAATATTTAGTAGTGTAATGACAATAAAATTTTTTTTGATGTTTATATCTTTTATTTTGCTTTTAATTTTAGTTTTTAGTATCGAAAAATTTAGAACTCATTATGCAATATTTTTATTAACTTTTGGTGTTGTTATTGGACAAGTTTTATTTCCTCAATGGCTTTTTCAGGGAATGGAAAGAATGAAATATATTACTTTTCTTAATATTTTAGCAAAAGTAATATTTACAATCGCAATATTTATTTTTGTTCATAAAAGCAGTGATTATTGGAAAGTCCCTTTGGTTAATTCTTTGGGATTTATAAGTGCTGGTATAATTGCTTTATTGTTGATTAAAAAAGAATTCAATATAAGATTTAAAATTCAAAATATAAGAACTGTCAAAAATTATTTAATAGATGGGTGGCATGTATTTATATCAGGAATATTTACATTAGCATATACAAATTCTGTACCAGTTATATTAGGGTTTTTTACTAATAATTTAATTGTAGGATATTATTCTATTGCTGATAAGATTACAAAAATTGTGATTTCCTTATTTTCGCCAATTCAAACTGTAATATTTCCTTATATTAGTTCTTTATTAAAAAAATCTAAAGAAAAAACTATTTGTATTTTGAATAAATTTTTAAAAATAACATTCATTGTTATGTTATTAATTTCTAGTTGTTTGTTTATTTTGGCAGATAAAATTATATATATAATAAGTGGACAATATGTTGTTCAATCAATAATAATTTTAAAAATACTTTCTTTCTTACCATTGATAATTTCTATTGCTCGGATCTTATCGATGGATTATATAATAATTTTTAAATTAGAAAAATATTTAACCAAAATTTATTTATTGTCTTCTATTATAGGGATATTAATTATAATATTTTGTATATATTTTTTTCAAGGAATAGGTGCTGCTATATCTGTAATAATAATTGAAACTATAGTTACTATTTTATTATTTAGTATTGTTAAAAGGAAAATATTGTATGAAAAATAAATTAGTTTCAATAGCAATGGCAACTTACAATGGCGAAAAGTATGTTAAGGAGCAGTTAGATTCAATATTAAATCAAACATATCGAAATTTAGAAATAATTATTTGTGATGATAATTCAACTGACGATACGTTTAAAATATTGGAAGATTATTCTAAAAAAGATAAAAGAATAAAATTATATAGAAATAAAAAAAATTTAGGGTTTGTAAAAAACTTTGAGAAAGCCATTTTTTTATGTAAAGGTGAATATATCGCATTAAGTGATCAAGATGATATATGGATGGAAGATAAAATAGAAATATTATTAGATGAAATAAATAATTTCGATTTAATTCATACAGATGCTTATTTAATTGATGAAAAAGGAATTATTATAAGTAAAAGTTTTAGTAGAAGTTCTAATAAAATGATTTATCCCGAATCCATTGTAGATTTAGTTTTAAACGGATGTGTTACAGGATGCACATGTATGTTTAGTCGAAAATTAAGAAATTTTGCATTGCCTTTTCCAGAAGATTTATACATACATGATAAATGGTTGGGAATAAATGCATATTATTTAAATAGTATCAAGTATTTAGATAAACCTTTAATTAAATATAGGCAGCATTCAAATAATCAGATTGGTGCAGGTATAAACAAATTAAATTTAGAAAAAGTAATAAAATTTTTTACTATTAAAAAGAATAAATGTGAATTATTTAAAAATCTAATAAAATTAATAAACATTATTTTGTCTAATTTACAATTAGATACTAATGAGAAAGAAAAGTTAATTTTGAGTGAAAAGTACTATAATTATCGTATAAAAAACCAGATATTGTTAAGCTTTATTTATCATATATATTTATTTAATTTTTTTGATAAGAATAAATCAAAATTGAATAAATTTTTTAATTTAATAAATATATTTAGAATAAGGTGTGTTGATAAATGAAAATATGTAATGTAATTGTAACTTACGGAGATAGATTTCATCTACTTAGACAAGTCATAACCGCATGTTTTAAAGAAGGGGTAGATAAAGTAATAGTAGTGGATAATGCATCGGCAGAAAACAGTAAAAAGCAGTTAAAAGAATTTGAAGAAGAAAAGAAAGAAAAAATAAAAGTTATATATTTGGATGAAAACACAGGTTCAGCTAGCGGATATAAAAGAGGACTTGAAGAAGCATATAAATGTAAAGAATGTGAGTTTATATGGCTTTTAGATGATGATAATGAACCGCAGAGAAATAGTTTAAAAATTTTAAAAGAATATTGGAATAATATAGATGAAAGGAATAAAGAAGAAAAAATTACTTTATTATCTTATAGACCTGATAGAATTCAATATAAAGAAGCTGTAGTGACAAATAATCCGAATTTGGTTTTAGGTAGAAAAAACAGTTTTTTGGGATTCCATATATTTGATTTACCTAAAAAAATTATGAGAGTTATTAGAAGAAAAATGGGATTACCTATGTTTAAGGAAAAGTATAATGTTAAAATTGGAAAAGTTGCAGTTGCTCCATATGGAGGTATGTTTCTTCATAAAAAATTATTAGATAAGATAGGGTATCCAAAAGAAGAATTTTTTGTTTATGCTGATGATTACGAGTGGAGTTATAGAATCACAAAAAAAAACGGGTCAATATATCTAGTATTAGAAAGTATAATAAAAGATATTGATATATCATTAGGTTTAAGAGGTAAAAAAACTTCTTTTATGTATTCTTTGCTTAATAAAAGTGAAGATGAACGAGTATATTATTCTATTAAAAACAGATTAATTTTTGAGAAAAATTTAAACAAAAATTATTTTATATATAAATTAAATTATTTGATATTTAAATATATTTTAATATTATATAGAAATAAGAAAAATAACAAGAGATATAAAATCATTAAACAAGCTATAAAAGAAGGATTATATGATAAATAAAGTTTATATTCTTCATGAATATGGCGATACAAATCATTATCAAGCTTTAGAATATTTATGTAAAAAATTTAACATTCAAGTAAAATATTATGAATTTAGTATAGTTAAAAATTTTTTAAAAGGATTATTAAAAAGAGATTTTTCTTTAATAAAAAAACAGCTTTATAATTTAAAATTTTTATTAAATTTATTTTTTTCATCAAATAAAAAAATTGTATTAGGAATTGCTCCTTATGATTATAGATTATTGTTTTTAAAACAAATTTTAAGAAAACATAAAGTTTATTATCATACTTCTTGGGTTGATTGGGATGGTTCTTTTTATCCTAAAAAGTTGTTTGTGAATTTATATGTTAAAAGTGTGTGGAAAAAATTTTTAGAAAATGAAGTAGAATATGTTTTTTGTGTAAGTAAGGTTACTAAAGAAAGTTTATTAAAAAATTATGATATTAAGAAGAATAAATTAGAAGTTGTATATCATTCGTATGATGAGAATATTTTTAAATATAAAGAAAGGGATATAAATAGAAAATTTATTTTTGTTGGTAGGTTAGAGAAAGAAAAAGGAATAGAAGAATTATTAGAATTTTTTGCAAAACATAAACAGTTTGAATTTATAGTAGCAGGGAATGGAAACTTGTTGAAATTAGTTGAACGATATGCAAGAACATATACAAATATTAAATATCTAGGATTTTTAAATAAAAGAGAATTGGCTAAATATTATAATCGAGTGACTTTTTTGTTGTTAAATTCTAAAAAGCAGGATTTTTGGGAAGAATTATTTGGAATGGTTATTATTGAAGCTATGGCATGTGGTGTAATTCCTATTACAACAGATCATGTTGGTCCAAAGGAAATTATAAGACATAAAGAAAATGGTTTTATTTTTAAAGAAGATGAGTATTTGAATAATTTAAAAGATTTGATAAGTAGTTTATCAATAGATTTTTCTAAAATTAGAGATAACGCTATTAGTAGGGCAAGATATTTTACTAAAGGAAATTTAAGTAAAAAATGGGAGAAAATTTTAGATGAGTAGTAAGGTATATATAGTAATATTAAATTATAACGGTTGGCAGGATACCATAGAGTGTTTGGAAAGTGTATTGAAAAGTGATTATAAGAATTATCAGATAATAGTGGTGGATAATGATTCTCCCGACGATTCAATGGAATATTTAATAAAATGGGCAGAGGGTAAATTAGATTTATGGTTGCCTGACAGTAATCCATTAAAATGTTTATCGTTTCCATTAAGAGAAAAGCCGTTAGATTATGTATTGTATAATAAAAAAGAAGCCTTAGAGGGAGGAGATAGAGAAAAAGAAAGGAAGTTAAAAAACCATATTGTTTTTATTCATGCTGGGGAAAATAGAGGATTTTCTGCGGGTAACAATGTCGGTATTAAATACGCTCTTGCTAAAAATGATTTTGAATATATATGGCTGTTGAATAACGATACCGTCATTGAAAAAAACACTCTTAAAAATCTGGTTAATTATGCGAATCAAAATAAAACAGGAATAAGCGGAAGCGTATTAAAGTATTACAACGAACCTGATAAAATCCAGGCTTATGGAGGAAAAATAAATAGGTTTTTAGGAACCGGCAGGCATATAATCCGTAAAGATGAGGTTAAAACTATTGATTATGTAGTCGGAGCGTCAATGTTGATTCACAGAAATGTTATAGAAAAGGCGGGTTTGCTGCCGGAGGATTATTTTTTGTATTATGAAGATGTTGATTATTGTTTTAACGCCAAAAGGAATGGTTTTAAACTTGGGACTGCATTATACAACCCGGTATATCATAAAGAGGGAAGCTCGACTAAAAAACATTCCGAATTTGTAGATTGTCTGTATCTGAAAAATAAAATAAAATTTCATAAAAAATATATAAACAATTCATTGGGACTTATAATTACCGTAATTATTTCTCTGGCGAAAAGACTGAAAAATTTTAAAAAAAGTATACAGTGCATAAAAGGTGTGTAATTTGAAAAAAATACTCATAATCAAACTCGCAAGTCTGGGGGATGTGCTGGCGAGTACACCTTTTTTTTCTCTGCTTAATAAGCGGGGATATACAGTGGATCACCTTGTCGATGAAAACTGCAGGATTATAACGAAAAACAACCCTTTTATTGATTGTGTAACCGAACTTGATACGAAAAATAAATTTAAACTGTTTATACAGCTTATAAAACTTGTGTTTACCAGACGTTACGATGCGGTGTTTTGTTTTCACAGAAGCAATGTATTGGGACTGTTTGCCCGTATGATAGGAAAAAAAGTTTACGGGTTTGACAACAGGGTTTCTTTTTTATATACGGATTCCATACGGTATGAATATCAGGGAATAAACAGGACTGTTCAGGAATATAATCTTATAAAAAAGTTTGATTCTCAAATAAGCAAACCGGAAAAACTTGAATTTTACCCTGAAAATACGGATATTAAACACAACCTTCCGGACAGATATATCGTATGTAATCCGGGAGGCGGCGTTAATCAGCACTCGGAAATGAAAAATAGAAGATGGTTGCCAGAGTATTTTAACGAGGTTATTGAAAAACTCTCTTTGCCTGTGGTGCTGGTGGGTGCCGGGGAGGTTGACGTACGGATAGGTAAAAAGATAACCTCGCAAAATGCAATAAATTTAATTAACAAAATGTCTTTTGACGAAACGGCTTTGATTATTAAAAACTCTCTTTTGTATTTCGGCAATGACAGCTCTTTAATGTTTTTGGCAGCTTCTCAGGATGTTCCTACTTTAGGTATATTCGGTCCGACCCAGCCTGAAGCCGCAAATCCTATTGGACAAAAACAGTATTTTATTGCTTCTGAGGCACAGTGTGCACCGTGTTATAATCCTTATGAAGGAATTAAAGGCAGGGCATACACCTGTAAGGACAATATATGTATGAAAGAGATTAAATCCGAAAAAGTATATGAAAAAATTAAATTTATCATAAAAAACCACTACGGACTTGAAATATGAAAACTGTAAGTTTGATAAAAAAATATATTAATAAATATTTTTTAAAACGTGAAATAAAGAAATACAGAGTTTTTGACAATTTATATTATTCAAAAGTCGACAATAAAAAGGAAAAAATACTCTTTTATTTTCCGGATTACGAGTTTATGCACTTAGGGGACTATTTTTTCTTTGAACCTGCTATGAGGGAGCTTAAAAAACACGGATTTGAAGTGGCTGTGTCGCCGGTAAAACTGATGGAGTTTTATGTTGAAAACTATTATATAGAAAACAAAGAATCATTTGAAAAATATGATTTAATAATAACAAAAGCCGAATTTTACGATAAATTTAAAGATAAATTAAAAAGACATAATGTCATTTTTATAGATACTTCTTATCCATATATAAAAGAGCCGATATGCTTGGATATCACCAAAAAAATATTTTATATTTTAAATATTGATACCGAAGAAATAAATGACAAACCGACCGTTTTGGAAACGTTTGAGAGCAGTATTAAACTGGATAAAAACAGTAAATATATTTTGTTTAACAATTATGTGGATTCGGGGTTTTTCAGAATAAATCAAAAAAAATTAAATGATTTGAATAAAAAAATATTAGAATTGAAATCTGAAACTGGGGCAAAAATTATTCATACGGGTAGTAAAAATGATAAATTAAAAGATAAAAATGTATATGATTTCGTTGATATTGATTTGAGAGGTAAAACGACCGTAAAAGATATTTTTTATCTACTATCACAGCAAGACGTTTTATATAACGTTTCATTTGATGCTTTTCAGATGCATGTGGCTTTTTTATATAACAAAAAATCTTTTATTAAATTCAGGGGTAGGTTTTTAAAGAAGAATACTGATTTTATAATTAATTATGTCAATCCTCCGTTTAGAGTTAAAAACAAAAAAGATTTAATTGATTATATTTAAATACCTTTTTTACCGAACATTACCAAGATTGTTTTAAAAATAGTTTTCATTTCAAGAAGAAATGACCAGTTTTTGATATAGTAGAGGTCGTAAAGCAGTTTCTGATAAGCGTCTTCCTCGTTTGCTCCGTACGGGTAGCATACCTGGGCCCATCCCGTAATACCGGGTTTAACTATATGCCTTAGGTTGTAATAAGGAATATTTTTTTCAAATATATTAATCCAGTATTTTCTCTCGGGTCTAGGTCCTACTATATGCATATCGCCTTTAATTACATTCCAAAGCTGGGGAAGTTCGTCAATGCGTGTTTTTCGCATAAAAGCCCCCCATTTGAATACTCTTGGATCGTTTTTGCTTGCAAACTTTGGTTTACCTTTTTCTGCATCAGGTACCATGCTCCTAAATTTATAACATACGAATTCTTTTCCGTTTGCTCCTACCCTTTTTTGTTTAAATATTACAGGTCCTTCAGGAGATTCTTTTTTTATTCTATAAAAAGAATACAACATTAAAGGAATAGATAATACTCCTAATGGAATAGCAATTATAAAGTCCAAGATTCTTTTTATTAAATATTGAATTTTTGTATAAGGTTTAATCTTTTCTAAAAAATCAATATTGCTTCCGTCTTTAGAAATATATACTTTACTTAAATATTGTTCAAGAAAATGTTCAATTGTTAAAAACTTAATCCCTTTTAGTTCTAAAGCAGTAAGATGTTTTACTAGTTTATCAGATACATTTGTTTGCGTATTTAATACTATTAATTTATATTTTTTATTTTTATATAAATTTGATAACTCATTAATAATCTGTTCAGTTGATTTGTTTTCTAATGAAATATGTTTAGGATTGTATTTTTTTTCAATCTTGTTTAATTCAATTTTATTAAACTTGTATTTATTTCCTAAAATTATCAATCGTATCCTTTAGATATATAAATTAGTGCTATAATAACAAATATTTAAACAAAGGGCTATAATGAATGAATATATAAATATTCAGGAAATTAGATTTTCAAATAAAATAGCATTTTTTATGATATTGACGGCTTATATTTTTTCAATTGTTGTAAGACTTTATTATTATAACTGGGCAAGTCATATAAAAGAATTTTTATGGCATGGAACGTTAATGATTAATAATGTTGATGGCTATTCTTATGCGGCAGGTGCTAAGGAATTTTTAAATCATTCGCATATCATTGGCGATCTTAACCCTTATCATTCACTGCCGAGTATTATTACGGCGTTATTTGTGAAAATTTTCCCGTTTTTGACACTTGATCAGGTTATTCTTTGGCTTCCGGCTGTTTTTGGTTCACTGGTGGTGATTCCGCTGTTTTTGATAGGCAGAAGTCTTAAAAACGATATATTGGGATTTGTAGCTACAATGATCGGCGGAATAGTATGGAGTTATTATAACCGTTCTATGATAGGGTATTATGATACGGATATGCTCGTAATACCTTTGCTTGTGTTTGTATTTTGGGGGCTGGTTGAGTTTTTTGTTAATGACAATAAAAAAATGATGTGGATAGTTCCTCTTATTATTGTTTTTTATGAAGGCTGGTATCCAGGCTGTAGGACTGTATTGCTTGCTATTGTGGCTTTTGCCTTTGTATATGCGTATTTTTTCAAAAGAGAAAAACAGTCATTTTTGTTTTTAACAATAGTAATGATAACTCTTTCAAAATTTCCTTATTATATAAACTTACTTATATTTATTGTTTTGTATATTGCTGTGTTAAAAAAAGAAGTTTTTTTTACTAAAAAAAATATATGGTTTTTATTTATATTTGGAGTTATATTACTTGCATTTAGCGGTACTTTTGACCTTCTTATCGGGAAATTTTTGGCTTATTTTAACAGGTCGAATAAAGATTTAGGCGGATTGCATTTTTATAATGTTGCTAAAACCATAAGAGAAGCGTCTCATATATCATATACTGTAGTTGCCCACAGGGTAAGCGGCAGTTGGCCGCTGTTTATACTTTCAGGCATAGGGTATCTGCTTATGATTATCAGATATCCGGTAATGGCGATTTCGGTTCCTTCTGTGCTTATAGGTTTGTTGGCTCACAAACTCGGTCTTCGTTTTACAATTTACGCGGTACCGTTTTTTGCTCTCGGATTTGCTTATTTGGCTCTTTTAACAGCTGAATATATTTCAAAACTGTTTATTAACGATAAAATAGCAAAAGTATCTAAATATATTGTTGTTGCATTGTTTTTGCTAGGATCGTTGTATGCAAATATCAGCCATGTACTGGTATATAAAACTCCTACTACGTTTTTAAAACAGGAAGTTGCCGCGTTAGATAAACTTTCAAAAATAGCTTCAAGGGAGGATTATACGGTAACATGGTGGGATTACGGATATCCTATCAGATATTATGCGGGAACCAAAACTCTTATTGACGGAGGAAAACACAGCGGGGAAGTGAATTTCCCTGTAAGCTTTGCTCTTACGAGAAATCAGGTGGCTGCAGCCAATATTGCAAGACTTGATGTAGAATATACAGATAAAATAGAAGTGGCAAAAGAACTTGGCAAAAAGTTAAAAACAAAAGGCTTCCTGCCTGATATGATGAAAAAATACGGGTATAAAGACGTTAATGATTTCTTAAACGCTTTAAATAATCCTAATTTCAAACTGCCAAAAAAAACAAGGGATATTTATTTTTATCTGCCGTTTAGAATGGCGGATATCTATCCTACCATTGCAGTGTTCAGCTATATTGATTTAAATACCGGGAAAGTGAAACAGCCGTTTATTATTCCTTCAAGTGTTTTAGGCGGCAATAATAAAGGAGTCCAGTTTGCAAACGGTATGTGGATGGATATGAGAGGCATGCTTCATATAGGCAATAAAATGGCTCCGATTAATACGTTTTACATAAGTACCTATGACAAAACAGGTAAATTCAGGCTTTTAAAACAAAGCTTTAATCCTGATTCTAATATTTATATCGTATGGTATAAACCTTTAAATAAACTTCTGATAGTAGATAAAAATATTTTTAACTCTACATATGTTCAGATGTTCTTTTTAGGAAATTATGACAAGAATTTATTCGAACCGGTAATAGAAAATCCTTTCGTGAGAATATATAAATTAAAAAAATAAAATATTCTCCCTTCTCTTTTATTGACATATCAACACAACTCTGCTAAAATACTCTAAATTACTCGAAAAGGTTAGTTTATGAAAAAGAAAATCGCACTTTTTACTTTTATTATTTTGATACTTGCAGGTGTTTTTGGATTGTATAAATATATAGTTTTTAACAAAAATTATGCCGAAAGCAATGCCGTATTTGTGAAATCGGATTCTCTTACGTTTTTGAGCTTTAAACTTCCGGGAAAAATAGAAAAAATATACGTTAACGAAGGCGATAATATTAAAAAAGGACAGCTTCTTGCTAAGCTTGAAACAAAAGAGCTTATATTTCAAAAAAAAGAACTGCAAAATAATATAAATGTTTTAAAAGACAAAATAAAAGCGACCGTTATACAAAAAGAAAAACTTTCTAATGATATAAACACTAATTTAAATCTTTTGAATAATGAAAAAGACAAACTGCAAAAAAACATAGAAGCAATGGCATTTTCTATTGACGCAATGAAATACAAACTTCAAAAACTAAAAAATGACTATAAAAAATTTAAAAGATTGTACATGGAACATAAAGTTTCAAAAGAAAAATACGATACCGTAAAAGTGGCTTTTGATTCATTAAAAGATCAGATTAAAGCAGAAGAGAGAAAACTTGAAGCGTTGATGTTGAATAACAAAACGCTTGATCTGAAAATTAAACTTGTACAAAACAATAAAAAAGAGCTTTTAAGACTTCAAAAATCAATAGAAGCTCAGCAAAATCAGTTAAAAGCCCTGCATGATAAGTTAGGACTGGTAAATCAAAATATAAAAAATTCATATATTTATTCTCCTATAAACGGCAGGGTTGCTAAAAAATTTGCAAATAACGATGAGGTTGTAGATGCCGGAACAAAGGTTTTAAGTGTTGTAAATCCTAAAGATTTATATGTTTTGGATTTGTTGGAAGAAACAAAAATGAAAGGTATCAAACCCGGATGTAAAGTTAAAATCCATATTGATGCATTGGATAAGGATATTGAAGGATATGTAAGTAAAATTCTGCCTGCAAGCGCCGCAACTTTTGCACTTGTCCCAAGGGATATCAGCAGCGGGGAATTTACAAAATTAGCTCAAAGATTTTATGTAAGAATAAAATTTAATAAAGTTCCTCAAGGCGTTCTTGTGGGAATGGGGGGAGAAGTTGAGATTGCAAGATGCAATCTCAAGTGAAAGTGAAAAGTTGAAAATGCAGGATAAAAAACTTTTCACTTTTAATTTTTCACTTTTAATTCTACTTGTAGTAGTAGGTGCTTTCATGGCGGTGCTCGATACGACGGTGGTTGATATTATAGTCCCTCGTCTGAAGGGTCCTCTTTCAACCGATATGTACGGTGTGCAGTGGGTAATTACCGCGTATATGATTGCCGCTGCGGTTGGGCTTTTGCTTGTTGAGTGGATGATTAAAAAATTCGGAAACAAGTGGATATACATAACAGCCGTGGGTGTTTTTACGGTGGCTTCTTTTTTATGCGGTATATCAAATTCGCTTTCTTTTATAATAGTCGCCAGGGTGATTCAGGGGTTTGCCGAAGCGCTTATAATGGTTACGGCCCAGGCGATGCTTTTTGGCTTTTTCCCGCCTGAAAAAAGAGGGATTGCCATGGGTATATTTGCCCTTGGAGTTGCCTTTGCACCGGCTATAGGCCCGACACTCGGAGGGTATCTGACGGAATGGTTCAGCTGGAGGGCGGTATTTTTTGTAAATGTTCCTATAGGTATTGTTCTGGTTATATTCGGTTCACTCCTTCTTCCGGACAGGGATGAAAGAAAAGATGAAAAGCTGAACTTCATATCCGTTGCGTTTTTGACTGTCGCAACTGTGGCACTTTTGATACTGCTTAGCAAAGGACAGCAGTATGGATGGTTTAATTCTTCTTTAATTGTATATCTTGCTTTTGCTACGTTTTTTGGGGCATTGTTTTTTATTATGAGCGAATATTATTCTAAAGAGTCGCTGTTTGATTATACATTGTTTAAAAATCCTAATTATTCTCTGGGAATTCTTATATATTTTGTACTGCTTGGATTTTCAATGTATCAGTATTTTTATCTGATTCCGATGTTTTATGAGCATATTAAAGGGCTGAGTTCCATTCAGACAGGGCTCGGTGTTTTGGGATTTGGTATATGGATAGGTGTGTTTAGTATGATAGCCGGGGCTTTAAGTGATAAATTCTCTCCCGTGCCTGTACTGATTGTGGGGGCTGTAATATACCTTTACAGTTCGTTTGTGCTCTTTCCGACTCTCAATTATTATACGCCGTTTTATGAAGCTGTGCTTAAAACAATGCCTTTTGGAATAGCAATGGGTCTTTTCTTTGCTCCGATTACCGTGCTTGTTATGAATAATTCTAACGGAAAAATAGAGCAGGGTATTATGACTATGGATTATGTAAGATTTATAGGAGGCAGTTTCGGAACTGCTATTGCTACTAACAATTTAGTATATTACAGCAATAAAGAGTTTGACGGGATGGTAAGTATTCAAAATCATCATATAGTCAGTGATTTTGTTTCTGCGCTTGAGAGTTATTTCGGAAAAGCCGGAATAGAGATATTCAGAAAGCTCGAATCTTTTATGAGTGCCAATTACGGGTATAAATACGTTTGGCTTGATGCAGGATTTTGGGGATTTGTAGGAAGTTTGTTTGTTTTTATGTTACTATTAGTTAAAAGGAGAAAAAATGTTAGTTAAAAAAATAGTGATTATGAGTATTCCTTTTTTATTATTTGCAGAATCTTTCAATGAAATAAGACTCAGTATCGAAAATTCATTAAAATATAAACTTGCCGAGCAAAAGGTGAAAATCTACGAACAGAAATTAAAAACCGCAAAAGCAAACAATTACGGAGTTTTAAGTGCTGATTATACTGCTGTTCATATGTTTACCCAGCCTGTAATGAAGCTGAAAACTGTACAGCCTGTGGCTGTTGCTCCTGACGGAGTCCATCTTGTGTATCAGTCATTTGACAGTGAGCTGCCTATGAGTGATAAGAATCATTTTGTTGGTGAAATAGCTTATTCATATCCTTTATTTACAGGCTTTGCTATAAGTAATTTAATAGAAAAGTCAAAACTGGAACTTATAAAAGAAAAACTGAACCTTCAAAACGTAAAAAGAGAGCTTTTACTTACTTCAGCCGAGCTTTACAGCAATATATACGCTCTTAAGCATCAGGTTATGGCTCTTGAATCGGCAAAAAAAGCGCTTTTGAGTGCAAAAGACAAAGCAGAAGCTCTATATAACGAAGGTCTTATTAACAGGTCGTCTTTAGATGAAATAAATGCAAAATATTATGAGGTAATTGCGGATATCAAAAATATAAAATCTCAAAAAAATTCTTTGCTTCAGACTTTAAGTTATCTTATAAATAAACATATAAAAGAAATTGACGGAATAATTGATCTTAATAAACTAAGTTTTAAACCTGATTTCAATAACAGACCCGATGTGAAAGCTATAAAAGAAACTCTTAAAATTGCAAACGAAGATGTAAAACTTGCCAAATCAGCTAATTATCCTCAAATAGCCCTTAAACTCGGTTTAAAAAGGGAAGCAGACAATTTAGTTTTAAGCGATAATGATTATCAAAATATTGATAAATCATATATAGCTTTAGGCTTTAAATACGATATTTTTAACGGCGGAGAAACAAGGGCAAAAGTACAAATGGCCAAAATAGCAAAACTAAGCAGTACAATTTTTTTTAAAGACTATCTTAATAAAATAAAAACTGATTACGATAACGACCTAAACACTTACAATGCACTTTTTTACAGACTCAAAGCCGCCCAGCAGGAAGTAAAAGCCAGAAAAAGTTATTATGAGTATATAAAAGCTAAATTTAATGAAGGTCTTGCGGATAGCAGCGATTTAAACGATGCAATAGCGAAACTTGCCGAAGCAAAGGCAAAAAGAGATGCTATAAAAGCTAAAATATTCTTTTTAAACATTAAATTAAAATTAAACGGAGGCGAATATGAGTTCTAAAAAAGCAATTCCAATTATAATTATTGTATTAATAGTAATAGCCGGATATTTTATATACAAAAAATTAAATCCTAAAAAAGTGCCTCCTTATTTGGTTGAAGCGGTCGGAAGAATTGATGCTGATGTTGTGAATTTGAATACGAAATATCCCGGAAGAGTCGTTAAGTTAAATGTTGATACCGGAGATAAGGTAAAAAAAGGCGAAATTATTGCCAAATTAAATTCAAAAGAGTTTCAGGAAAAATTAAATGCCCTAAACGAACAGATAAATGCAAAAACAAATGAATTTAAAGCCATGAAATCCAACATTGAAAATACAATAAAAAAAGCGGAGCTTAACATCAAAGCCAAAACGGCAGAAATTAATGCTCTAAATGCACAAATCGACGCGCTTGAAAAAGTGATAAACCAGGATGTGAAAGATGAAAAAAGAATTGCTTCACTTGTAAGAAGAAACCTTGCAAAAGAGCATGAGCTTGAAATGGCGCGTCTAAAAACCCAAACTGACAAAGATAAATTAAAAGGCTTAATTGCAAAAAAAGAAGCGCTGAAAACTGCGCTTGAAGCAGCTAAAAAAGATTTAAACATAGCACTATCACAGCAGAATAATTTAAAAGCTTTTGAGCATTCTATTAAAGCTCTTGAATATAACAAAGCCGAACTGCAGACAATGATAAATGAAATGATTCTGAAATCTCCGGTAAACGGATTTGTAGATACTAAAATAGCAAACACCGGTGAAGTAATAGGTGCGGGAATGCCTGTAGTTTCAATAATAGACAACAGCTCTTTTTATCTAAAAATATATGTGGATGAAATTACAAACGGTAAAATCAAACTTGGAGATAAAGCGGAAATTTTCCTTGATTCTTTTCCGAATAAACCTATTATGGCTGAAGTTGTAAAAATAGCAAAAAGAGCTGAATTTACACCAAAAGAGGTAGCTGTCAGAAGTGACAGAATTACAAGGGTTTATGAAGTTCACTTAAAGCCGGTAGTTCCTAACAAATACTTAAAACTCGGTCTTCCGGCTACGGGTGTGGTGCTTATAGGAAACGGCAGTTTGCCTAAATCTCTTGATGAACTGCCGGAACTGTAAAGAAGTGAAAAATGAAAAGTGAAAAATTAAATGGGGTCCCTGGAAAATCGAAAGATTTTTTGGGGTATAGAGAGAGAATGGAGAATGGAGAATTAAATAACCAATATACCAATAAACCAATAACCAATACACCACTATGTTAGCAGTAAAAAACATCACGGTAAAATATGGAGAAAAAGTAGCGGCTAAAAACATAAATTTTGAAGTAAAAGAAGGGGAGATAGTCGGTCTTATCGGAGCGGACGGTGCCGGGAAAAGTTCAACGCTTCATGCAATAGCGGGAGTTAAAGGTTTTGAAGGTGAAATAGAATATAACGGGTATAAATACCATTCACCCAAAGAAGCGGAAAAAATAAAAGACAAACTCTCCCTGATGCCTCAGGGGCTTGGGCTTGTTTTATATGATCTTTTGAGTGTAAGGGAGCATTTTGATTTTTTTAGAGGTCTTAGGGGTATAAAAAAAGACCCGGAGTACGAAAAAAGACTGCTTAAAATGGCCGGACTGTATGAGTTTCAGGATAGACTAGCAGGAAATCTTAGCGGAGGAATGAGGCAGAAACTCTCACTCATTCTTGCACTTCTTCACAGACCGCAGCTTCTTATTTTAGATGAGCCGACAACCGGTGTAGATCCTATAAGCAGGCGGGAGCTTTGGGATATTGTAGACAATGAAAGAAAAGAAAACGGAATAATCGCGCTTATTTCAACCGCTTATATGCAAGAAGCCGCTTTGATGGATAAGATTATGCTTTTTGACGAAGGCGAGATTATTGCAAAAGGTACAAACGAAGAACTTATCCAAAGCATTAAAGATTACACATATGAAGGAGAGATTGAGTGTGACGAATGCATGAGTTTTGCGGGCAAAACGTATTCATTAAAAGATCTAAACCTTAAAAAAACAATACCGACTCTTGAAGGGCTGTTTTTCGTAAACGCTCTTAAAAAAAACAGAAAAATGCCTAAAATAAAACTTGAACAAAAGCATACAGACACTCCTGAAACTGTTGTAAAAGCCGTAGGACTAACTAAAAAATTCGGTAATTTCATTGCCGACGATCATATCGATCTGGAGCTTAAAAAAGGTGAAATCTTAGGCCTTCTTGGGGCAAACGGTGCAGGTAAAACCACGTTTATGAAAATGCTTCTCGGGCTTTATCCTATAGATGAGGGTGAACTTTATTTATTGGGTGAGAAAATAAACTCATATAAAGACAGGATTAAACTCAAAAGCAAAATCGGTTACGTTTCTCAAAGGTTTGCACTGTATGATGATTTGACTATTTATGAAAACATAAGGTATTTCGGCAAAATGCACGGGCTCACTTCCGAAGAGATTGAAAAAAAAGCCGAATTTTTTTCAAACCTGCTTGATTTTAAAGACTATCTAAATTTCTTTCCGACAGACGTGCCGCTTGGAATAAACCAGAGATTTTCTGTAGCGGTTGCACTGCTTCACGACCCTGTTGTTCTCTTTTTGGATGAGCCTACAAGCGGGGTTGATACGATAGCGAGGGCGAGTTTTTGGAAATTTATGAGGGAACTCAAGGAAAAATGGCAAATTTCAATATTAATCACCACGCATTATATGAGTGAGGCGGAATACTGTGACAGGGTTGTGGTGCTTAAAAGAGGTAAAAAAATACTTGATGATACGATGTCAAACATTCATAAAAATTATCCGGGAATGAGTTTTGAAGATGTGTTTATCAAACTGGTAGGAAACAACAATGAGGATTAGTGTAATAAAAGCGTATCTCAAAAAAGAATTTTTGGATTTAATACGTTCAAAGATGATTATTTTAGTCTATTTTATGCCAACACTCATAATATTTCTTTTCGGTTACGGTCTTAAACTTGAAATCACTCATGCAAGAACAGTAATTATTGACAGGGATAATACAAAACTAAGCACTGAAATAATAAATAAATTTGAGCATTCCAAATATTTTGATACAAAGCTTATGTCTATTGACGACAACGATGCCCTGGATCTAATCAAAAAAAACAAAATAGATCTTTTCATTGTAATCCCTAGCGGGTTTACACGAAGTCTTCTGCATAGAAATCCCGCCGAAATCGGAGTCTATATTGACGGTTCGTTTCCTTTGAGAGCCACAACGCTTGAGGGATATGTGCAAGGGATGTTTGTAAATATACTCGCCAAAAACGGAATAAAAGAACCGATAAAAGTTAACCAGAGAAATTTGTTTAATGAGTCTTTACGGGATGAAAACGCTATTATTCCCGGTATTATCGGTTTGACGCTGTTGTTGGCACCTTCTATCCTTGCTGCACTTATGATTGTAAAAGAAAAAGAAATCGGAACGATTTTTAACTTTTATTCATCTCCTATTACAAAAGGGGAGTTTTTAATCTCAAAACTTATACCTCCTTTTTTATTGCATTCTGTTAATATTTATATACTTTTTTTGTGGGCTGTTTATTATTTTGATGTACCTTTTAAAGGCAGTTTTTTACTGTATGTGATAGCCAGTGAAATATACGTAATGGTAAGTGTCGGAATAGGGCTTTTGGTTTCGGCGATTACCAAAACTCAGGTAAGTGCGCTTGTATTGAGTATTATTATTACAGTTATTCCGGGATTTTTATATTCGGGGATTATGATGCCTATAACCTCTATGGATAAGTTTAGTTTAATAGAAGCGCATCTGTTTCCTATAATGTATTACAATCATATCGTTTATGATACATTTTTGGTGGGTGAAGGGTTTAATTCTATGATCAATCTTTTATATCTTGGTATTTTGCTTGTTTATGCATTTGCTTTGCTTTTTATAGGCAGTCTGTTTATAAAAAAGGCTTTTAAATGAGAGCGTTTAAAGCAATATTTTTGAAAGAAATTTTAACGTTTTTAAGAAACGTAGGGCTTGTGTTTTTTATTTTGTATGCGTTTACGCTTGAAGTTTATACGGCCGGAAACGGTATCAAAATTAAGCCTCAGCATGTCAGTATCGGATACGTAAACTACAGCGGGAAAAAACTTCCGGATGAAATTCTAAGCCATTTTCATTATCCCGAGTTTGAAAATCCGAAAGTGTTTTTGAGTGAAAAAGATCTTAAAAAAGCGATTTTTGATAAAAAAATAATGGTGGGGCTTATATTTGATTCTGATTTTACGAAAAACTATTATAAAAACAAAACTACTACGATAAATGTGCTTGTTGATGCCACGGCTTCCGCCCAGGCACAGGTCACGCTTATATATTTAAATCAGATACTTTTGCGGCTTAGTAATCAAAAAAGTCCGGTTGATTTCAGAATACATAAACTTTTCAATCAAAATTCAACCTCCACATGGTTTATGGGACTGACAGAACTTATAAACGTCGTAACGATGCTGATACTTATACTTGTGTCAATTGTGTTTGTAAAGGAAAAAGAAAAAGGCACGTGGGATATTATGCTTTTAATGCCGGTTGATGGTAAAGTTATTATTTTTGCAAAGGTTCTTTCTCAGATAGTGATTGTAATGGTGGGGATTGTAATAAGTGTCGGAATAGTAATATTTGGAGTGTTTAATACGCCTATAAACGGTAATTTATGGCTTTTTTTTGTTCTTAGTTTTATTTTTTCTTTTGCACTTGGCGGAATTGCCCTTGTAATAGCAGCATACAGCAAAAGCGTTATGCAGGTTGCTCAGATAAGTATGCTCGTTATGCTTCCTCTACTCTTTTTAAGCGGTGCATGGACGCCTATAACTTCTATGGCGCCGTTTTTACAGAAAATGACACTGCTTTCACCTGTCAGGTATTATATACAGGGAAGTGAAGCGATATTTTTTAAAGGAACAAGTTTTGTAGATCTTTTACCATATTTTACGGCTGAAACCGTAATTGCGATAGTGCTTTTTTATATCGGGTTTAGGAAAATAGGTAGACTGTTTTAGAAATGAAAAATGAAAAATTAAAAATTTAGAAGTGGGGTTCCTGAAATCCTTTGATTTTTTGAGTATACAGAGAAAATTTAAGTTTTATAATTGCTATAATTTTAGTAGATGACAATATAGTACCTCAATTAATAAGGATTAACATGAGAGATATACAAAAAGAATTTCTGGACAACAGAAACATAAACAAAGACGTATGGAGAATATTCAGGGTAATAAGCGATTTTACTGATGCGTTTGACGAGCTTGAAGATATTCCTCCTGCAGTATCTATATTTGGTAGTGCAAGAGAGAAACCAGGGCACTATTATTATGAAAAAGCAACGGAAATATCGAAAGGTCTAAGTGATAAGGGATATGCGATTATTACAGGCGGGGGACCCGGGATTATGGAAGCCGCAAATAAAGGCGCGAAAATAAGTATAGGTTTGAATATTGAACTGCCTCATGAGCAGCATACAAACCCTTATGTAAAAACACCTTTGAAATTTAAATATTTCTTTACAAGAAAAGTAACATTCCTTAAATACAGCGTTGCAACGATAATGATGCCTGGAGGCTTTGGAACGCTTGACGAGCTAAGCGAAGTGCTTACACTCGTTCAGACAAAGAGAATGAGTCAGATTCCGATAGTTTTTTTCGGAAGTGAATTTTATAAACCTCTTTTGGATTTTTATGAAAAAATGCTTGAAATGAAATATATCTCTCTGGAAGACAAAAATCTTTATTTAGTTACTGACGATGTGGAAGAGGCTGTTGATTATATTTTTCAAAATGCTCCTATTTCGGAGATTCTAAAAAATAAATAACCTTTCCTTTTCCTTTTTTTAAGGAAAAAATACTCCCAAAAATCTTGCATTTACAATTAAAATCATTTATAATTTCAGTCCACAAAAGCGTGGAAAAACCACGAGATCTTTAAAAAGGAAGGCTATGGAGAAAATCAGAATCAAACTTCAAGCATATGACCATAGAGTGCTTGATAAAGCTGTTAGCATTATTACAGATGCTATTAAAAGAACTGGAGCGGAAGTAAAGGGACCAATTCCTCTACCTACAAAAATCAGAAGATATACGGTATTAAGATCACCTCACATTAACAAAGATTCAAGAGAGCAATTTGAAATCAGAATTCACAGAAGAATTGTTGATGTTGTGAACGCATCGCCTGAAACTGTTGATCAACTTATGAAGCTAGAGTTGGCACCAGAGGTTGATGTAGAAGTTAGGGCATTAAGTTAAGGAGAATTGAATGGAATTTATAGTTGAAAAAATAGGAATGAGTAGGACGGTAGGAATCCCAAGTATTCCGGTAACTTTATTAAAAGTAGTTCCGGCTAAAGTTTGTGAAATAAAAGATGACAAAGCGTTAGTTGCATACGCAAACGGTAAAAAAATCAATAAACCGATTGAAGGTATGCAGAAAAAATACGGATTAAGCAAAGAATTCAACAGATTCGTTGAATTAAAAGTTGCAAACACTGAACCTGGAGACCTAAGTGTTGAACCACTTAAAGAAGCTAAAAAAGTAAAACTTACTTTCAAAAGCAAAGGTAGAGGTTTCCAAGGTGTTGTAAAAAGACACGGATTTGCAGGTGGACCTGGTGGACACGGTTCAAGATTTCACAGAGCACCGGGATCAATCGGTAACTGTGAATGGCCTGGTAGAGTTATGCCTGGTAGAAAAATGCCTGGGCATTACGGTAACAAAAACATTACTGTTAACGCAGAAGTATTAGAGTATGACGAAAACATGGGTGTACTTGTAATTAAAGGAAGTGTTCCTGGAGCTAACGGAAGTTTAGGAAAAGTAAGGATTGTGAAATGAGTATAGAAGTAATTAAGCAATTACCTGAGGATTTTCAAAACATCAATCCGCATAACCTTTATTTGTATGTAAAAGCATACCTTGCTAACCAAAGAGCTGGTACTGCACATACAAAAACTAGAGGCGAAGTAAGCGGTGGTGGAAAAAAACCTTTCAGACAAAAAGGTCTAGGTAGAGCTAGACAAGGTAGTATCAGAGCACCTCAATTCGTAGGTGGTGGTGTAGCTCACGGGCCAAGAAACGAAAGAGACTGGTCTCAAAAATTAAATAAAAAACAAAAAAGAGTTGCGCTTAAATACGCACTTAATGAAAAAGCTGAAAACGGAAAACTTTTCGTTGTAGATGCAATTAAAATCGAAAGCGGTAAAACAAAAGACGCTGTTAAATGGCTAAATGAAGTAAACCAAAGAGATTACTTAATCGTAGTTGACGAAATGGATGAAAAAACATTTTTAGCATTTAGAAATATTCCAAACGTGTATATCATTACACCAGAAGAATTAAACGCTTATTATGCGAGTGTATTCCACAGCATTATTTTTGATAAAGCGGCTTACGAAAAAGTTATAAAGGGCTAAGCGATGGCGGATATTACAGATATTAAATCAATTGTGTATACAGAAAAAGCACTTAACCTTCAAGAGCAGGGTGTGCTAGTAGTTCAAACTACACCAAAAGTGACTAAAAATCAACTTAAAGAGATTTTTAAGGAATATTTCGGAGTAACTCCGCTAAAAGTAAATTCACTTAAACAAAAAGGTAAAGTGAAAAGATTTAGAGGAATCGAAGGTAAAAGACCGGATTATAAAAAATTCTATGTTAAATTACCTGAAGATGCAAAACTTGAAAGCCTAAGTGTATAAGGATAGAAGATGGCAGTAAAGAGTTATAAACCATATACACCGTCAAGAAGATTTATGACAACACTTGATAACAGTGACATAACTTCAAAACCGACGGTAAAAAAATTATTAATTAAACTTCCGCAAAAAGCGGGTAGAAACAATCACGGAAGAATTACATCTAGACATAGAGAAGCTGGAGCAAAAAAACTTTACAGAATCATCGATTTTAAAAGAAATAAATTCGGAGTACCTGGTAAAGTTGTAACAGTAGAATACGATCCGTACAGAAACTGTAGAATTTGTCTTATCAGCTATGTTGATGGGGACAAAAGATATATCATTCAGCCTGAAGGTTTAAAAATAGGTGACACTGTTTTAGCAGCTGAAGCCGGACTTGATATTAAACCTGGTAACGCAATGAAACTTAAAAACATACCTGTTGGTACTGTTGTGCATAATGTTGAAATGAAGCCTGGTAAAGGCGGTCAGATCGCAAGAAGTGCCGGAAACAGCTGCCAGATTATGGGACGTGAGGGTAAATACGTTATCTTAAGATTACCAAGCGGTGAGATGAGATATATTCTTGGTGAATGTATGGCGACTATCGGTACAGTCGGAAACGCTGATTTCCAAAATATTACAATCGGTAAAGCTGGTAGAAGCAGACACCTAGGTATCAGACCTCAGACAAGAGGTATTGCAATGAACCCGGTTGACCATCCACACGGTGGGGGTGAAGGTAGAAGTAAAGGTAACCATCCTGTTACACCTTGGGGTATGCCGACTAAAGGTTACAAAACTAGAAAGAAAAAACAATCTGATAAATATATCATCTCAAGAAGAAAGAAATAAGGATAGCTCATGGCTAGAAGTTTAAAAAAAGGTCCTTTTGTAGATGACCATTTAATGAAAAAAGTTCTTAAAGCAAAAGAAGAAAAAAATCCTAAACCAATTAAAACTTGGTCAAGAAGAAGTACTATTACGCCTGATATGATCGGGCTTACAATTAACGTACACAACGGAAGAGATTTCGTTCCGGTATATGTTACTGAAAGACACGTTGGATTTAAATTAGGTGAATTTGCACCTACCAGAACTTTTAGAGGACATAAAGGTTCTGTTCAAAAGAAAATTGGTAAGTAAGGATAGGTGATGAGTAAAGCAGTATTAAAATTTATAAGACTATCCCCAACTAAAGCAAGATTGATTGCTAAAGAAATTCAAGGTATGAATGCTGAAGAAGCGCTTGCTAAATTAGAATTTATGCCTAATAAAGCGGCAAGAGTTATCGCTAAAGTTGTTGCAAGTGCGGTTGCAAACGGCGGATATGATGCAAATGAAGTAGTTATTACTTCATGCAGAATCGATAGAGGTCCGTATCTAAAAAGATTCAGACCAAGAGCTAGAGGTATGGCGAGCAGAATCCAAAAACCTACAGCACACATTTTTGTAGAAGTTGAAAAGGAAAGCTAATGGGTCAAAAAACGAATCCAATCGGACTAAGACTAGGGATAAACAAAAACTGGAGAAGTAGATGGTTCATTAATTATAACACTATGCCTGAAAACGTATTAGGTGATTATGAACTAAGAAAATTTCTTAAAAAGAAACTTTATTACGCAGGTGTAAGTGATATTATTATTGAAAGAACAGCCAAAAAAATCAGAATTACTATTTTTGCAGCAAAACCTGGTATCATCATTGGTAAAGGTGGAAGCGAAATAGAAGCTCTAAAAGCTGAACTTCAAAAAAGAATTGGCGGAAAAGAACTTATTCTTAATATTAAAGAAGAAAGAAAACCTCAAATTTCAGCTCAGCTTGCAGCTGAAAACGTTGCTACTCAGATAGAAAGAAGGGTAGCATTCAGAAGAGCTATGAAAAAAGTTATTCAATCAGCACTTAAATCTGGTGCAAAAGGTATTAAAGTTCAGGTTGCTGGAAGACTTAACGGTGCTGAAATGGCTAGAACTGAATGGTATCTTGAGGGAAGAGTTCCTCTTCATACATTAAGAGCAAAAATTGATTACGGTTTTGCTGAAGCTTTAACTACATACGGTATTATCGGTGTTAAAGTATGGATATTCAAAGGTGAAGTTCTTCAAAGAAAAATGAATTCTGACGATACTCAAGCGCCAGAAAGAAAAGCTCCAAGAAGAAGAAAAGGACGCAGAAATGTTAATGCCAAAAAGAACTAAATACAGAAAACAACAAAAAGGTAGAAACAGAGGTAAAGCCTACAGAGGTAGTACTCTGTCATTCGGAACATACGGTCTTAAAGCCGTAGAACTTGGAAGAATCAACTCAAGACAAATTGAAGCGGGAAGGGTTGCGCTTTCAAGAACTATGAAAAGAACAGGTAAAATCTGGATTAGAGTATTCCCAGACAAACCTCTAACAGCAAAACCTGTTGGTGTGAGAATGGGTAAAGGTAAAGGTAGTGTTGAAGAGTGGGTTATGAATATTAAACCCGGAAGAATTATTTTCGAAATTACTGGTGTTAATAATGAAACTGCCGTTAGGGCATTAACTCTTGCAGCTGCTAAATTGCCGTTCAAAACAAAAATTGTAAGCATGGAGAGTGAAAATGAGCTATACTAAACTTAACGTAGCGGAACTTATTGAAAAAACTGAAAAAGAGCTTCAGGATCTTTTAAAAGAGAAAAAAATGGAGCTTTTTGAAACAAGAATGAAATTAAAAACTATGCAGCTACAAGACACATCTCTTGTTAGAAAAATTAGAAAAGACATCGCAAGAATTAAAACTGCGATGAGAGCAAAAAGGGGTAACTAATGCCTAAAAGAATTATTACTGGAAAAGTTATCAAAAAAACTGGAGATAAAACTATCAACGTATTGGTTGAAAGAAAAGTTTTACATCCTAAATATCATAAAATTGTTAAAAAATTCAAGAAATACCTTGTTCATGATGAAGAAAATGCGGCTAACGTTGGTGATGTTGTTACCGCAATTGAACACAGACCAATTTCTAAAAGAAAATCTTTCGTTCTTAAAGATATTCTTGAGAGAGGAGAATAAGAATGATTCAACCATTTACAAGATTAAAAGTTGCTGATAACAGCGGTGCTAAAGAAATCATGTGTATTAAAGTTTTGGGAGGGTCTAAAAGAAGATATGCTTCAGTAGGTGACATTATTGTCGCTTCTGTAAAAAAAGCCCTTCCAAACGGTAAAATTAAAAAAGGTCAAGTTGTAAAAGCGGTAATCGTTAGAACTAAAAAAGAAGTTCAAAGAGAAAACGGTTCGCTAATCAGATTCGATGATAACGCGGCAGTTATCATTGATGCTAAAAAAGAACCTGTAGGAACTCGTATTTTCGGACCAATCGCGAGAGAAGTTAGATACGAAGGTTTCCAAAAAATTACATCACTTGCTCCGGAGGTGCTATAATGGGTGCTAGAAAAAATTTACCTCCTAAATTCAAAATTAAAAAAGGCGATAGCGTAAAAGTTATCGCAGGAGATGACAGAGGAAAAACTGGTGAAGTTTTAAAAGTACTTGTTAAAGATTCAAAAGTACTTGTTAAAGGTGTGAACGTAGTTAAAAAGGCTGTTAAGCCTACTGAGCAAAATCCAAAAGGTGGATTTGAATATGTTGAAAGACCAATTCACATCTCAAATGTAAAAAAAGTAGAAGGCTGAGAAGATGTTTGAAGTACAAAAAAAATATAAAGACGAAGTTAGGGCAAAACTTGCAGAAGAGTTTGATATTAAAAACCCTATGCTGATTCCTAACATTGAAAAAATCGTTGTTAGTGCTGGTGTTGGTGAAGGAAGCAAAGATAAAAAATTCCTTCAAAGCGTAGCTGATACATTAACAATTATTACTGGTCAAAAAGCGGTAATTACACCTGCTAAAAAATCAGTTGCAGGATTTAAAGTTAGAGAAGGTATGCCTGTAGGTGTTAAAGTAACACTTAGAGGTGAAATGATGTGGAATTTCCTTCAAAAACTTATCTCAATCGCACTACCGAGAGTTAGAGACTTTAAAGGTGTGAAAAGAGACGGTTTTGACGGAAGAGGTAACTTTAACTTCGGTCTTACAGAACAGTTAGTGTTTACTGAAGTTGATTACGACAGTATTATCAGAGTACATGGTATGAATATTAATATTTCCACAACAACTGAAGACGATAAACTGGCTGAAAGAATGCTAGAACTTATCGGATTCCCATTCACAAAAGGAAAGTAATATGGCGAAAAAAAGTATGATAGCTAAAGCTAAAAGAAAACCAAAATTCAAAGTAAGAGCATATACAAGATGCTCTATCTGTGGTAGAGTTCACTCTGTTTACAGAGATTTTGGTATTTGTAGAATTTGTCTAAGAAAAATGGCAAACGAGGGATTACTCCCTGGTGTTAAAAAAGCAAGTTGGTAAAAGGATGCCAAGATGATGAACGATATTATTGCAGACGGATTAACAAGAATCAGAAATGCCGCTATGAGAGGTTTAGAAGTGACTAAACTTAATCACTCTAAACTTATGGAAGCGGTATTGAAAGTTTTTGAAGAAAAAGGTTATATTGAAAGTTTTAAAGTAATTGAAGATGGTAACAAAAAATTCATCAACGTGACTTTAAAATATGATGAAAACGGCAACTCTGTTATCAGAGAAGTTAAAAAAGTGTCTAAACCTGGTAGAAGGGTTTATAAAGGATACGAAGACATTAAAAGATTTAAAAACGGATACGGTACTCTAGTAGTATCAACTAGCAAAGGCGTTTTACCTAATGACGAAGCTTACAAAGAAAAAGTAGGCGGCGAAGTAATCTGTAGTATTTGGTAAGGAGATAATTTATGAGTAGAATAGGTAAACAACCCGTAAAGTTGGCTTCTGGCCTTGAAGCTAAACTTGAAGGGAATAAATTAATTATTAAAAAAGGCCAAGATTCAAAAGAAATCGACACTAAAGGTGTTGTAAAAGTTAATATCAACGGTGATGAATTAACTTTTGAACCGGCAGAAGAAACTAAATTTGCAAAAGCTATGTGGGGAACTGTAAGAGCTTTAGCTAATAATGCTGTTATCGGATTAACTCAAGGATTTGAGAAAAAACTTGAAATCAACGGTGTTGGTTACAGAGCAGCTGTAAAAGGTAATATTTTAGAATTACAACTTGGATATTCACACCCTATAAATTTTGAAATTCCTAAAGGAATTACTATTACTGTTGAAAAAAATATTATTACAGTAAAAGGTAGCGATAAACAACAAGTTGGTCAAGTTGCTTCAGAAATCAGAAGCTTTAGAAAACCTGAGCCTTACAAAGGCAAAGGTGTTAAATATGTTGATGAACATATTATTAGAAAAGCTGGTAAAACAGCTAAAAAATAAGGGTGAGAGATGAGAAGAAGTAAAGCATTAGCTAAAAGAGATTTAAGAAGATTAAAAAGAAAAAGAAGAGTGAGAGGTAGAATCAGTGGTACTGCTGATATGCCTAGAGTAACTATTTTTAAATCAAATAGATACTTAGTTATTCAAGCTATTGATGATGTTGCTGGTAACACATTAGCATTTTTAAATACTGCTCATTTAGAAAACAAATTACCGTCAAATATTAACGGTGCAAAAGAAGCTGCTAAAATTTTTGCTGAAAAATTAAAAGCAGCTGATATTGATGCTATTAGATTTGATAGAAATGGATACAAATATCACGGTGTAGTTGCAGCGTTTGCAGATACTCTTAGAGAAAACGGTATAAAATTATAAGGAAGGCAAATGGCTAAAAAAGCTCAAGTAATTAGAGATTATAACAGAGAAGATTTTGAAGAAGTAGTTGTTAACATTGGAAGAATTACTAAAGTTGTTAAAGGTGGTAGAAGATTCAGATTTAACGCTTTGGTAGTTGTTGGAAACAAAAAAGGTATTGTTGGAATCGGAACTGGTAAAGCTAAAGAAGTTCCTGATGCTATCAAAAAAGCAATTGACGATGCATTTAAAAACTTAGTTGAAATTAACGGTATTCACGGTAATACAATTAATCATGACGTACAAGCTAAATATAATGCATCTAAAATTTTACTTAAACCGGCAAGTGAGGGTACAGGGCTAATCGCCGGTGGTGCGGTGAGACCGGTACTTGAACTTGTAGGTATTAAAGATATTCTTTCTAAATCATTAGGTTCAAACGAACCTCACAACTTAGTTAGAGCTACAGTAGAAGCTCTAAAAATGATTAAAAGCAAAAAGGCGTAATCATGGCGTTAAATAATTTACAACCGGCATGCGGATCTACTCATAAAACAAAAAGAGTAGGACGTGGAGCAGGTTCAGGATACGGAAAAACTAGTAGCAGAGGACAAAAAGGTCAGAAATCTAGAACTGGTTATTCTAAAAAAAGAGGTTTTGAAGGTGGTCAACAGCCGCTTCAAAGAAGACTTCCAAAAGTTGGATTTAAAAGTAGAGTTGTAAAACCTCAGGCGATTAATGTAGACAAGTTTCCTGCAATTGTAGAACTTGAAGAAATTACAATGGAAGCTTTAGCTAACATTGTAAAAATTAAAGCAAAAAAAGTAAAACTTATTGGAACAAAAGCTAAAGAGCTTAAAGATAAAATAAAAGATGCTAACATAACTACATCTGGAAAGTAAGGGTATGAATCCGATAGCAAAAAAAATCTTAATTACCCTTGGTTTCCTTCTCATTTATAGAGTTCTAGCATATGTCCCGGTACCAGGGGTAAATATAGATGTAATTAAAGACTTTTTTTCAGGACATCAGCACGATGCATTAGGTTTACTTAATATGTTCAGTGGTAATGCTGTGAGCAGAATGAGTATTATTGCTCTTGGTGTTATGCCATACATTACCGCGTCAATTATTATGGAGCTTCTTGCTGCAACATTCCCAAAACTTGGCGAGATGAAAAAAGACTCTCAGGGCTTTCAAAAATATATGCAAATAGTTAAATATTCTACGGTAGCAATTGCTTTTGTACAGGCTATTGGTATTGCAATCGGTCTTACGTCTTTAACGGGCAAAGCGGGCGAATCTGCAGTTATGATAGATACTTCTACATTTGTAATATTAACCGCATTTTCTATGATGGGCGGTACAATGCTCCTTGTATGGATCGGTGAACAGATTACTGAAAGAGGTGTAGGTAACGGTATCAGTTTAATTATCTTTGCAGGAATCGTAAGTAGAATTCCGGCAGCGATTGTAGGTACACTTAACCTCGTAGACGTAGGAGAACTGTCTGTTATAGGACTGATCTTTATTCTGTTAATCGTAGTAGGAACAATAGCGTTTATTATATATGTTGAACTTGCTGAGAGAAGAGTACCGATTTCATATCAGAAAAAAGTATTAATGCAAAACAAATTCAAAAGAGTTATGAATTATATTCCTATTAAAGTAAACTTGAGTGGTGTTATTCCTCCAATTTTTGCTAGTGCGATATTAATGTTTCCTCTAACTGTTTTAAGTGGAGTATCCAATCCTGTATTAGTAACTATTAGAGATTATTTAAATCCAAACGGATATTTATACCATGTACTATTGTTTGCTTTTGTTATATTCTTTGCTTATTTTTATGCATCTATTGTATTTAATGCAAAAGAAATTGCAGAAAATCTTAAAAAACAGGGTGGATTTATTCCTGGGATCAGACCTGGAGAACAAACTGCTAAATTTTTAAATGAAGTTGCAAGCAGACTTACATTCTGGGGTGCGTTGTACTTAGGTGCAATTACAGTAATGCCTTGGCTGCTTGTAAAACTTATAGGTATTAATTTTTATTTTGGTGGTACAGCTGTACTTATCGTTGTCCAAGTTGCAATCGATACAATGAGAAAAATACAGGCTGAGCTTCAAATGCAAAAATATGATACTTTATCAGTTACAGGGCTTTAAGCCCTTTTTATTTTAGGAGAATAAATGGCAATAGCAATTAGAAAACCTCAAGAAATTGAAAAAATCAAAATACCGGCACAGCTTGTTGCTAAAACGTTAAAATTGTTAAAAGAAAATACGAAA
>NZ_AP042376.1:1672500-1785770 GCF_055388085.1 Nautilia abyssi
CGCAGCGCTCTTGCCGACTGTTTACCAAAAACACAGCACTCTGCTAACTCGCAAGAGGAAGTATAGGGTGTGACGCCTGCCCGGTGCCGGAAGGTTAAGGGGATCCGTTAGCCGTAAGGCGAAGCGGTGAACCGAAGCCCCGGTAAACGGCGGCCGTAACTATAACGGTCCTAAGGTAGCGAAATTCCTTGTCGGTTAAATACCGACCTGCATGAATGGCGTAACGAGTGAGGGGCTGTCTCAGGGAGGGATCCAGTGAAATTGTAGTGGAGGTGAAAATTCCTCCTACCCGCGGCAAGACGGAAAGACCCCGTGGACCTTTACTACAGCTTGGCATTGTAGGTGGGATATCC
Organism: Nautilia abyssi; assembly: GCF_055388085.1. Classification (NCBI taxonomy): domain Bacteria; kingdom Pseudomonadati; phylum Campylobacterota; class Epsilonproteobacteria; order Nautiliales; family Nautiliaceae; genus Nautilia; species Nautilia abyssi. The sequence goes on from NZ_AP042376.1 coordinate 1,672,854, forward strand.
ATGTGCAGGATAGGTGGGAGGCTATGAAGCCCGGGCGCCAGCTCGGGTGGAGCCGCCCTTGAGATACCACCCTTGGATATCCTGCCTACTAACCCGCAGCAGTAATCCTGCTGGGGGACAGTGCCTGGCGGGTAGTTTGACTGGGGCGGTCGCCTCCTAAAGAGTAACGGAGGCTCACAAAGGTTGGCTCATGACGGTTGGAAATCGTCAGAAGAGTGTAAAGGCACAAGCCAGCCTGACTGCGAGACAAACAGGTCGAGCAGAGACGAAAGTCGGTCTTAGTGATCCGGTGGTTCTGAGTGGAAGGGCCATCGCTCAAAGGATAAAAGGTACCCCGGGGATAACAGGCTGATCTCCCCCGAGAGCTCACATCGACGGGGAGGTTTGGCACCTCGATGTCGGCTCATCGCATCCTGGGGCTGGAGCAGGTCCCAAGGGTATGGCTGTTCGCCATTTAAAGCGGTACGCGAGCTGGGTTCAGAACGTCGTGAGACAGTTCGGTCCCTATCTGCCGTGGGCGTAGGAAGGTTGAGGAGAGCTGACCCTAGTACGAGAGGACCGGGTTGGACGAGCCACTGGTGTACCAGTTGTCCTGCCAAGGGCAGTGCTGGGTAGCCAAGCTCGGAAGGGATAACCGCTGAAAGCATCTAAGCGGGAAGCCCACTCCAAGATGAGCCTTCCCATGAGGGTGCAGGAAGACTACCTGCTTGATAGGCTGGGGGTGTAAGCCCTGCAAGGGGTTGAGCTGACCAGTACTAATAACCCGATTGGCTTTACTTGCGGTGATGGACAAGACTTTTAACAGCTAACTATCAATGGTTAATAGTTGATAGTATATAGTATCAATCCTAGTGGGAAAAGCGTAGGGGAAACACCCAGTTCCATTCCGAACCTGGCAGTTAAGCCCTACAGCGCTGATGATACTGCACCTTTCAGGTGTGGGAAAGTAGGTCCCCGCTAGGATTTATAGTATATACTGTAAGTCCAAAAGCTGCCTATTCATCAACTCTTTTTAATAACCTATATATGGGTCTGGCACCTTACTGATACCATCAAAAATACTTCATCTTTAATCGTTAATGCTTGATAATGAATATTTGAGAGAAAAAGAGTAAAAATAATTGTTAAATAATGTTAAATGTTGATTTTAAATTTTAAATACATAACTGAAAAATATAATATATATACTTAAAACTATTAGATGTCCTATGCTGATCTCTTACTTTTTAAAATCTTAAAACATTTTGTCTCTAATAACTAATACACAAATATTCCAATAACTAGTAATCATTTATGTTATAACATTTACAGTTTTACATTTTTAATATGCTTTTAATATTTCTGGCTGATTTTTCTGACTACATATACATTTAAATATTAACTTTTCAAACTTTTTAACTCAAAAATTAATAATTTTACTAACTTTATAACCTATAACCATTAATCATTAACTATCTCGCTTCTCTTACGTTTTCCTATATTAAATTTTAAGTTTCAATATATTAAATTTAAATTTTTTTTCAAAAAAGTATAAACTATTTTTTATATAAGCCGATTATATCTTTGAAGTAGCAAGGATGCTACTAGAAAAACTAAAAGGAGTTAGTTATGGGATTTAGAATTAACACAAACATTGCTGCATTAAATGCACATGCGGCAGGTGTAGAAAATAACAGAAAACTTAATGATTCATTAGAAAAATTAAGTACAGGTTTAAGAATTAACAAAGCTGCAGATGATGCTTCAGGGCTTCAAATTGCGGACTCATTAAGAGATCAGGCTGATTCATTAGGTCAGGCTATCAGAAACGCTAACGATGCTATTGGTGTTATGCAGATTGCAGATAAAGCAATGGATGAGCAGACAAAAATTCTTAATACAATTAAAGTAAAAGCTACTCAGGCAGCACAGGACGGACAAAGTGCTGATTCTAGAAAAGCTCTTCAAGAAGATATTACAAGACTTATGGAAGAACTTGATAATATTGCTGGTACTACCAGTTATAATGGTAAAAATCTACTAAGTGGTAACTTTACAAATCAAAAATTCCAAATCGGTGCGTATGCTAATGAAACTGTAACTGCATCAATTGGTGCTACAAGTTCAGATAAAATTGGTAATACAAGATTTGAAACAGGTACTGTAATTACAAGTTCAGGTGATGTACAGTTAACATTTAAAGATGTTGACGGTGTACATGATGTTAAACTTGAAAGTGTAAAAGTTTCTACAAGTGCAGGAACAGGTATCGGTGTTTTAGCTGAAACAATCAATAAAAATTCTGATAAAACTGGTATTAAAGCTTCTTGGCAGGTTCTTGAAACTGCATCTGCAGCTGTTGGATCAGGTGATGTTAAAGGTTTAACAATCAACGGTGTGTCAATTGGTGATATTACTGACGTACAGGCAAACGACAGCGACGGTAAATTAGTGGCTGCGATTAATGCAGTAAAAGACCAGACAGGTGTAGAAGCATATATTGACGAAAGAGGAAATCTAAACTTAAGAAGTTTAGACGGTAGAGGAATTAGTGTAGATGTAGTTAGCGGTGCTTCAGTAATGGGATTAGCATCATCACATGTTGAGACATACGGAAGACTAACATTAACAAGACTAGATGCAAGAGATATTATTGTAAGCGGTAGTGGATTAAGTGCATCAGGATTTGAAAGTGACAGCTTAGTAGCACAACAGACAATTAACCTAAGATCAATTAAAGGTAACTTTAGTGCAGATCAGGCAAGTGCGATAGGTGCATTTGCTAATGCTAATGTTGCAAATTACGGTGAAGAAATCGGTGCCGGTGTAACAACACTTAAAGGTGCTATGGCTGTTATGGATATTTCTGACAGTGCAGCTAAAATGTTGGATAGAATTAGAGGTGACATCGGTTCAGTACAGAATCAGTTGACAAGTACAATTAACAACATTTCAGTAACACAGGTAAATGTAAAAGCAGCAGAATCACAAATCAGAGATGTAGACTTTGCATCAGAGACAGCAAAATTCCAAAAATACAATCTTCTTGCACAATCAGGAAGTTATGCATTATCTCAGGCAAATGCAGTTCAGCAGAATGTAATGAGATTGCTTCAATAATCTCTTCTCCCTTTTGGGAGAACATAAAGAAAAAATATTTGCTTATTAGTGACAGACACTATTATTTGATAATTGCTTATAAAACTGCCTTTATATTTTAATTTAGTTTAATTATTTATTAATTTTTGGAACATTAATTGCTATTCTTTAAAAAAATAAAGGAGAATAGCAATGGGATTCAGAATTAACACAAACATTGCTGCATTAAATGCACATGCGGCAGGTGTAGAAAATAACAGAAAACTTAATGATTCATTAGAAAAATTAAGTACAGGTTTAAGAATTAACAAAGCTGCAGATGATGCTTCAGGGCTTCAAATTGCAGACTCATTAAGAGATCAGGCTGATTCATTAGGTCAGGCTATCAGAAACGCTAATGATGCAATTGGACTTTTTCAGATTGCAGATAAAGCAATGGATGAGCAGACAAAAATTCTTGATACAATTAAAGTAAAAGCTACTCAGGCAGCACAGGACGGACAAAGTGCTGATTCTAGAAAAGCTCTTCAACAAGATATTACAAGACTTATGGAAGAACTTGATAATATCGCTGGTACTACCAGTTATAATGGAATGAGTTTGCTGAGCGGACAGTTTACTAATAAAGAATTTCAAATTGGAGCTTATTCAAATGAGACTGTCAAGGCAAGCATCGGTCCAACTTCTTCAGATAAAATAGGACTTACAAGATTTGAAACAGGTACTGTAATTACAAGTTCAGGTGATGTACAGTTAACATTTAAAGATGTTGACGGTGTACATGATGTTAAACTTGAAAGTGTAAAAGTTTCTACAAGTGCAGGAACAGGTATCGGTGTTTTAGCTGAAACAATCAATAAAAACTCTGATAAAACTGGTATTAAAGCTTCTTGGCAGGTTCTTGAAACTGCGTCTGGTACAGTTACTAGTGGGACAATTAAAGGTTTAACAATCAACGGTGTGTCAATTGGTGATATTACCGATGTTAAAGCAAACGACAGCGACGGTAAATTAGTGGCTGCGATTAATGCAGTAAAAGACCAGACAGGTGTAGAAGCATATATTGACGAAAGAGGAAATCTAAACTTAAGAAGTTTAGACGGTAGAGGAATTAGTGTAGATGTAGCTAGCGGTGCTTCAGTAATGGGATTAGCATCATCACATGTTGAGACATACGGAAGACTAACATTAACAAGACTAGATGCAAGAGATATTATTGTAAGCGGTAGTGGATTAAGTGCGACAGGATTTGAAAGTGACAGTTTAGTAGCACAACAGACAATTAACTTAAGATCAATTAAAGGTAACTTTAGTGCAGATCAGGCAAGTGCGATAGGTGCATTTGCTAATGCTAATGTTGCAAATTACGGTGAAGAAATCGGTGCCGGTGTAACAACACTTAAAGGTGCTATGGCTGTTATGGATATAGCAGATGCAGGTGCGCATTATTTAGATAAAATTAGAGCAGACATCGGTTCAGTACAGAATCAGTTGACAAGTACAATTAACAACATTTCAGTAACACAGGTAAATGTAAAAGCAGCAGAATCACAAATCAGAGATGTAGACTTTGCATCAGAGACAGCAAAATTCCAAAAATACAATCTTCTTGCACAATCAGGAAGTTATGCATTATCTCAGGCAAATGCAGTTCAGCAGAATGTTTTAAAACTGTTACAATAACAGTTTGGCCTTTTTGGGCCTTTTATTTACATAAAATGAGTCTGACACTAATTATAGGAAATGTTTTATAAATTAGGAATAAAAAAGAGAAAAAAACTGTTTATTTTATTTTTTCGAAAGGAATGTTTCTTTTTTTCAGTTCTTTTTCTAAATTTTTAGAAGACCTTTTTACTACAATTATCTGAGCATTTATACTGCCTGCTAACATAAAGAGCCATTCTTTATGTTGCATTATCCAATCAATTAATTTTGCTTTTTTTTCTATTTCTGTATTTGAGGGTCTTACCATGATTTTTGCTAGATCTAATTCTTTATTAACTAAATAACTTTGGATAGTTTCTCCAAACATTAAAGAAAATTTTTTACTTTCTAATATGTCTTTTATTTTATCAATTTGAGAAGAAAGTTTTACTAATTTGTTGTAATTTATTTTTTCAAGCTGATTTGTTTCTTTTAATTTTTCTAAGTTTTCACATTCTTTAGCAACTGCTAAAAATACTTTTTCAATTAATTTTTGTGTTTTTTCACCATATTTAATCATTTTGATAAGTTTGGTATGTGAATTTTGTAAATTTTTATTTATTGTTTTTTCACTTAAAAGTCTTAATTTGATTTCTTTTTTTCGTTTAGAAGTATTAACATATTTTTCAATTACTTCGTGAAAAGGCATTTCAATTGAACCGTGAATTCTGGCTCCTCCTTCAGTTGCATTAATAGTTGTAATTCCTTCTGCTTTTGTTTCTTCTATGTCTTTTTCAAAAAAGTTTTTAAACATATTCCATACTCTTGTAGTTCTAATTGTACCGTTCCCTCCATATTTTGTAACAAATACGTCAGTGTCTTTATATTTCACTTCTTTTTCACCTAAAACATGTCCGTTAGCATGAGATTGTCCTTCTTCGCTGTAAGCTAAATCTTGACCGATTAATACTATAGTTTTATATCCCATGTTATATGCAAGTTCATATGCCATGTTAGCAGCACTCATGCCTATTCCTAAATATCCGTATTTATGTAAATTAAAATATCTTGTATATTTGAAAGGTCTCATAGGTAATATTTTTTTACCGTGAGAATATTTTAAAACATCTTTATGCTGTAGTGAAGCGTGGAGCATTATTATGTCTTTTTGAAATTTTTTTGGTGTATTTTTAAAAAATTCGCTTGTTAACTGTACTCTTTCTAATGATGTTACAAAATCAGGTTTTATATTATGTTTTGCTAAAATAGGCAAGGATGCGTCTACACTTATTATAGTTACATAAGGAGCTATTTTTTTTAGTAATGGTATTTGTTTAGCCAAAGAAGGGCCTGTAGATACAATAATCGCTATATCTGAAATTTTTTTATTTTTTAATTGTGCGTAATGAGGTGATGTAAGCATTTGAGGTAAATTATTAATATGATGTTCTATACCTATTAATGTGTCTATAGTATCATTTCCAAAGTTAATTACAGTTTGTTTAATTGCTCTTATTAATGTTTTATTAGTCTCAATTATAGACTTTGAGAAAAATTTCTCGTAATATTCAGAGTAAATATGAAGTTCAAATGTTTTTGCAAAAAGCTGAACATCTTTGTGAGAAAAAATATTTATAGCTTTTCCATAAGTTAAATCCTGAGGCATAATTATTTCAAGTTTTTCATTTTCTATTTCTTCACTGAAATCAACTATGTGCATTGCTATATATATTATTTCTAAATTAGGTTCAAATACATAAATTTTTTTATATGTAGGATTTGCAAATAATAGTTTTATAAAAATACCGTTACCGAGTCCATAAAAAAACAATACAGGGTATCTTACATATTTTTCATTAAATAATTTTTGTTTTTCTTGAATTTCTTCTAAAGGTTGAGTTTTATAAATAGGAAACTTATTTGTTTTATCAATGATGTTTAAATTAATCGGGTCTTTGCCCTGTTGGACTACTTCAAAATTTTTATGAGTCGGAATTGAAAAAAGTTTTGATGCAAGCTGTGGATTTTTTTTAAGTAAAGCCTGTATGTTTTTATCAAAAATTTGGGACATAATATTCCTTTTTGTTTTTATATCGGTTATTTTGTTAAAATTATAACAGTTTGTAAAGGAGAGATGATGTTTAACGGGAAAAATATATTAATTACGGGCGGAACAGGAAGTTTTGGAAAAAAATATACGGAAATTTTACTTCAAAATTATAAACCGAACAAAATTATAATTTATAGCAGAGATGAGCTTAAACAATTTGAAATGGCACAAAAATATAATGATAAGTGTATGCGGTATTTTATCGGGGATGTTAGGGATAAAGAAAGACTTAAAAAAGCCATGGAAGATGTGGATATTGTAATACATGCCGCAGCTCTTAAACATGTTCCCGTAGCAGAATATAATCCTATGGAGTGTATTAAAACCAATATTAACGGGGCGCAAAACGTAATAGACTGCGCTATAGAACATGAAGTGGAAAAAGTAATTGCACTTTCAACGGATAAAGCGGCTGCTCCTATTAATTTATACGGTGCTACGAAATTAGCTAGTGATAAACTGTTTATTGCTGCAAATAACTTAGTAGGAAAAAGAAAAACCAGATTTTCGGTAGTCAGATATGGAAATGTGATTGGTTCTAGGGGAAGCGTAGTGCCTTTTTTTGTGAATTTAATTAAAAAAGGCGAAAAAGAACTTCCTATTACACATAAAGATATGACAAGATTTTTAATTACTTTGGAAGAGGGTGTAAAGTTTGTGCTTAAAAACTTTGAAAGAATGCAGGGAGGGGAAATATTTGTTCCTAAAATTCCTTCAATGAAGATAGTTGATTTGGCAAAGGCGTTATGTCCGGACTGTAAATTAAAAGAAATAGGAATCCGTCCAGGGGAAAAATTACATGAAGTTATGATTACAAAAGATGATAAATGTATTGAGTTTAGTGATCATTATGTAATAAAACCTACTATTAATTTCAGTTTTGAAGCTGATTATACAAAGAATATGATTGGAGAAAAAGGAACTGAGAAAGAAATAGGTTTTGAATATTCTTCAGGTAAAAATGACTGGTGGCTTACATGTGAAGAATTTTTAGAAAAAGCAGTAGAATTTATATAAATGGAGTAGTTATGGGGGATGAAAATTTTAATTTTATTCCATATGGAAAGCAGTATATTGATGAAAATGATAGAAAAGCTGTTTTAGATATATTAGAAAGTGACTTTTTAACGACAGGACCTAAGGTTCAGGAGTTTGAAGAAGCATTGGCTGAAAAGCTCGGATTTAAATATGTAGTTGCAGTATGCAATGGAACTGCGGCTCTTCATCTTGCAAGCAGGGTACTTTTGAATGTGGGTGACAGGGTGGTTACTACTCCAAATTCTTTTTTGTCTACATCAAACTCCATTCTTTACGTAGGTGCGAAACCTGTATTTGTGGATATTAAAAAAAACGGACTGATTAATCTTGATTTAGTAGAAAACGAACTTAAAAAAAGAAAAATAAAAGCTATTTATTTAGTTACGTTTAGCGGACTTCCTTTTGATAATGAAAAGCTTAAATATTTAAAAGAAAAGTATGGGGTTAAAATACTTCTTGACAATGCGCATTATTTTGGAAAAGACAGCGGAATATGCGATATTGCCACATACTCTTTTCACCCGGTTAAACACATTACTACCTTTGAAGGCGGGGCGGTAGCTACCAATGATAAAAAAACATATCAAAAGCTGCTTCGTCTTAGAAATCACGGTATGGTAAAAAATAATTCAATGTATCCTTGGGAATATAAAATGGTGGATTTGGGATATAATTACCGTCTTAGCGACGTAGCGTGTGCAATGGGGCTTAGCCAGCTTGAAAAAATAGATATGTTTTTAGAAAAAAGACGTCAGATTGCAAAATATTACCATGATAATTTGCCTGAGAAAATCAAACCTCTTTATCCTTATAATGAAAACAGTTCGTATCATCTTTTTGTCGTCAGATATCCGTTTAAATCGTTTGATGAAAAAGCGGAGTTTTTTATAAAAATGCGTCAAAAAGATATAGGACTTCAATATCATTATATTCCGATTAATCAGCAGCCTTATTATGTAAAAAAAGGATATTTTAAAAAATTTCCGGAAATGGAAAAATACTATAAAGAAGCATTTTCTCTGCCGATATATTACAGTTTAAGCGAAAAAGAACAGGACTATGTGATTAAATCGTTGGAGGAACTGCTTTGAATTTATGCGTAATACCTGCACGTGGCGGCAGTAAAAGAATACCCGGAAAAAATATAAAACTTTTTCATGGCAAACCTTTAATTGCCCATAGTATTGAAGTTGCTAAAGAATCGAAACTTTTTAATAAAATTATCGTATCCACAGACAGTGAAAAAATAGCTGAAGTGGCTGAAAAATACGGAGCCGAAGTTCAGATGAGGCCTGCTCATTTAGCAGATGACCATACGGGGAGTATAGATGTGTTTGAGTATGTAATATCAAGAAATCCGGGTTTTGAGTATGCGTGTATGATATATGCTACGGCTCCGTTTTTGCAGGTAAAGTATTTAAAAGAAGGATATGAAAAACTTAAAAATAGTGACTCTTGCTATTCTTTTGCGGCAACTACCTATGATTTTCCTATTTGGAGAGGTTTTGAAATAAAAAACGGCAAAGCACAAATGTTATGGCCGGAATATATGGAAAAAAGAAGTCAGGATTTAAAAGAAGCGTATCATGATGCCGGACAGTTTTACTGGAAAAAAGTAAAATGCAAAGAAAAATTTAAATTTGACGGCAATATTCCAATTTTAATTCCAAGGTATCTGGTTCAGGATATTGATACGCTGGAGGATTTTATAAGAGCAGAGCTTATGTATAAGGCCTTAAATGACAGTAATAAGGGTTGATTTTAGTTCCAATATTGGTTTTGGGCATTTAAAGAGAATTGAAAATTACATAAATAAGTATCATATTGATAATGTTTTGATTATATGTAAAGAATGTGATCAAAAATTTACGGATATTCCTATAATAAAAGTAGAAAATGAAAACGAATTTTTTGAAAAAGTAAAAGAGTTAAATCCCGAAACAGTCATAATTGACAATTATAATTTTACATACGAAAACGAAAAAAATTTTAAAAAACTTTTTCCAAATATTAAACTTGTATGTTTTGACGATAATTATGAAAAACATTTCTGTGATGAAATAATAAATATTAATCTTTACGCAAAACCGGAAAAATATAAAAGTAAAATTCCTGAATTTACAAAAATCAATATTATAAAGCCTCTAATAAGAGAAGAATTTAAAAAAGCAAAAAATAAAAAATATAATAAAAAAGGGATTTTTATCAGTTTGGGTGCTACAGATGCAAAGGGTATAGGGCTTAGAATATTAAAAGAGCTTAAAAACAGAGGTGAAATAGTAAATTTTTATACTACAAGCGCTAATAAGAATATAAATAAATTAAAACGTTTTTGCAGACTTAACAAATGGTGTAAACTCCATATTGATGAAGATGTCTCTATAGGAATGGCAAAAGCGGAATTCGGGATTATTACACCTTCTACGATAACTTGGGAGGCGATTTATATGAAAATGCCTTTTGTTGCTGTTAAGGTGGCGGAAAATCAAAATCTGATAACAAAATATTTGAAACAAAAAAGAATAAAGGTTTTAAAAGAAAATGAAATATATAAAGTTTCAAGATTTATCCCTTGAAGAAAAAAAAGAAGTTTTAAAGTGGAGAAACCATCCTGAAATTAGAAAATGGATGTATAATAAAAATGAAATTTCTTTGGAAGAACATTTAAAATTTATAGATACTTTGGAAAACTCCAATAAAATTTATTTAAAAGTTGATGATTTGGGAGTTGTTAATTTTATAATTTTTAAAGATTATGTGGATTTAGGAATACATAAAAACCCGGTGAAAAAAAGTGTAGGAAATATTTTGCTTAAATTTGCAATAGATTATGCGTTTGATTATTTAAATACAAAAAAAATTATACTTTATGTATTTGAAAATAATGAAAAAGCCATTAGTTTATATAAAAAATTTGGTTTTAAAGAAACAGGGAAAAAAGACAATTTAATTAAAATGGAGCTTATCAATGCAGATTGGAAAAATTAATACAAATGAAAAAGTTTTTATAATAGCTGAACTATCCGCAAATCACGATGGTAGTCTGCAAATGGCAAAAGATACGGTTTATGCGGCAAAAGAAGCGGGGGCTGATGCTATAAAGCTTCAGACTTATACTGCCGACTGGATGACAATAGATTGTGAAAAGGAAGATTTTATTATTAAAGGTGGCACTTTATGGGACGGAACAAATCTTTATAAACTTTATAAGCAGGCTGCAATGCCGCTTGAATGGCATGAGGAATTGTTCAATTACGGTAGAAGTTTGGGACTTGAGGTGTTTAGTTCACCTTTTAGTAAAGAGGCTGTGGATTTTCTTGACGAGTTTAATCCACCCGCATATAAAATTGCATCTTTTGAAATTACGGATTATGAATTTGTGGATTATGCGGCAAGCAAGGGCAGGCCGATGATTATCTCAACAGGTGTAGCGACACTTCAAGAAATTCAGGATGTGGTTGATATCTGTAAAAAAAGAGGTGTTGATTTTGCTCTTTTAAAATGTACTTCCGCATATCCGGCACCAAGAAGTGAAGTGAATCTGAAAACGATACCCGCTATTAAAGAGATTTTTAACACAGAAGTTGGTTTTTCGGATCATACTCTTGGAATATCGGCTCCGATTGCTGCAGTTGCAATGGGAGCCAGGATAATTGAAAAACATTTTATTTTAAATAAATCTATTAACTCTCCGGATAAAGATTTCAGCTTAACACCTGATGAATTTAAAGAAATGGTAAAAGCTTTAAGAGAAACGGAAGAGATGATAGGAGAAGTGAATTTTAAGCCTAAAAGCGGGCGTCAGTTCGCAAGAAGTCTGTATATTGTAAAAGATATTAAAAAGGGTGAAAAATTTACGGAAGAAAATATAAAATCAATACGTCCTGGATACGGACTTCATCCTAAATATCTGCCTGAGATATTAGGTAAAAAAGCCTGCAGGGATTTACAAAAAGGCGACAGGCTCAGATGGGAAGATATTTATTAATATAAAATTTACAATAAAAGTATAAAATATATACGAATTGCTTTATAAAAATATGATAATATTCCAAAAAATCTAAAAAGGATGAAATTTGTTTGATTTTTTTGTAAAAGGAAGGAAACTTAAACTGGGGGAAGAAAAAAGAGAGCCCAGAGCGGATGCTTTTCCTACTTACGAACTGTTAGAGGAAATAATAATTTTAGATATAAGAGATGAGGATGAGGTTGAACAATATGGTAAAATGCCTAATTCTATAAATATACCTTTTCATCCCGGATTTACCGAATCTGCAATGAAGCTTGATAGAAATAAAAAATACGGTGTTATGGATTTAAGAGGTGTTTATATAAATGAGGCTTTGGAAATTCTTAAACAAATAGGTGTTGATGCCGTAGAACTTAGGGGAGGTTTTTTTTATTTGACGGAAGTAATGAATATTAAACCTGTTAAGGAGACTGAATGAAAGTATACGGAATAAAAACATGCGGGAGTGTAAAAAAGGCGCTTAAATTTTTTAAAGATCACGGAATTGAATATGAATTTCACGATTTTAAAAAAGAGCCTGTAGGGTGTGAAAAAATTGATGAATGGATCAATAAAGCCGGAATTGACGTTTTGTTTAACAGCAGAGGGACAAAATACAGAACATTAAAACTTAAAGAATTAAATCTTGACGATAACGGTAAAAGAGAGTGGCTTTGCAAGGAAAACCTGCTTATCAAAAGACCGGTAATTGAGCAAGATAGCGGAGATGTTGTTGTAGGGTTTGATGAAGATAAATATAAGGAAATATTCGCATGAATGCGGGATTGCTTGCAAGTAGCGTTACTATAGGAGCGATAATAGGGTATGTAACAAATTATGTTGCTATAAAGCTTCTGTTCAGACCTTATAAACCGTTAAAATTTGGCAGTATTACCGTTTTCCCTCAAGGGGTTATTCCAAGGGAAAAAAAAGCTTTGGCTAAAAAAGTCGGAAGTATGGTAAAAGAATATATTTTAAGTGAGGAAGAAATTAAAAAAATTCTTCAAAACGAAGAAGTTCAAAGTGAAATAAAACATTTTATAGATGAAAAACTTGATTTGATTTTTGCAAAAAATATAACCGAATTTATGGCAAAAGAAGAAATAATAGAAAAGCTTTCGTCTTTTATAGAAAAGTTTGTTGCTGAAAAATTTCCAATGTTTGCAAGTTTTGTAAGCGGAAATATGATTAAATCAGTTTTTGAAAGTGTTAACTTTCATGTTCAAATAGACTCTATTATAGATACTAAAAAAGCAAAAAATATAATTAGAGATGAAATTTTTGAATTTTTGGAAAAAGAAGTTCCTAAAATATTTATTAAAGCCAATATAGATAAAATTGTAGAGGAAAGAGTTGCTTCTTTTGATGAAAAAACGCTTGAAGATATGCTTTTTTCATTAATGAAAAAACATTTTAGTTTTATTAATTTTGCAGGAGCCGCATTAGGTGCCATAATAGGTTTCATTCAATATTTTGTTGTTACTAATATGTAATAATTATTAGTCATAATTCCCTTAAAAAGGGAGTTTATGAAAATAATTAAAGAATATTTTGAAATAATTTCGGCTTTTATTGTATTTGGATTTATTTTTGTATTTAAACTGGATTTTTATGATGTGCTGGCTTTAATACTTGAACTTATGGTTATTATAGAAGTTATGCAGATGCTTTTTGTGTTTTTTAAAAAACAGAGGATTAAAATACGCTTTATGGTGGATGCTTCAATTATATTTTTTATCAGAGAACTTCTTATCGCTACTACAACTCACAAGACGTTAAAAATTATATTGATATATGTAGGACTTATTGGTTTGTTTTTCTTTTTCAGGTATTTGGCGCTAAATGTTACATATTGCAATAATGAGATTAAAAATTAGTAAGAAATACACAATTCAATAAAGTTTGAAACAATTTATTTAGTGTCTGGCACTATAATGGCTTATGTGTTAAATTATATTTTATATCTGTATTGCATACATAAATAAAAAAAGGAAGAGAAATTACTGAAGCGTTAAGCTTAGCATTTTTCTTACGTAATCTTCCGGCATTTGATGGAAGTATAGGTATTTGTAAACTTTATCTTCTTTACCTGCAAGTTTTTTCTCTACGATTTCAAGGTATTCTTCTTTAGTTGGTATTCTTCCAAGCATTGCTGTTACTGCTGCAAGCTCTGCACTTCCAAGGTAAACTTTTGCACCTTTACCAAGTCTGTTGTCGAAGTTTCTTGTTGATGTTGAGAATACGTTTGCGTTGTCTGCAACTCTTGCCTGGTTACCCATACAAAGTGAACATCCAGGGATTTCGATTCTTGCGCCCGCCTGACCGAATATTGCGTAATATCCTTCTTCAGTAAGCTGTTCTTTATCCATTTTTGTCGGAGGTGCTATCCAAAGTCTTGTAGGCACCTGACCTTCACCCTGAAGTATTTCACCCGCAGCTCTGTAGTGACCGATGTTTGTCATACAGCTTCCGATAAACACTTCGTCGATTTTGTGTGGTCTGTTGCTGTCTGCAAGTACTTCAGAAATTGTCGCAACGTCATCAGGGTCGTTCGGACATGCAACGATCGGTTCTTTAATTTCATTAAGGTCGATTTCGATAACAGCCGCATATTCTGCGTCTTTATCCGCTCTTAGAAGGCTTGGGTTTTCGAGCCATTCTTTCATTTTGTCAATTCTTCTTTGGATAGTTCTTTTATCTTCATATCCTGCTTCAATCATAGCTTCAAGAAGTTTGATGTTTGATTTTAGATATTCGGCAACCTGATCTTCACTTACGTCTACAGTACATGCAGCCGCACTTCTTTCTGCACTGGCGTCGGCAAGTTCGAATGCCTGTTCGATTGTAAGGTTTCTGATAATGTCACCTTCGATTTCAAGGATTCTACCGTTAAATACGTTCTTTTTATTTTTCTTTTCAACTGTTAGAAGCCCTTGTTTGATTGCAAAGTATGGGATTGCGTTTACAAGGTCTCTTAGAGTGATTCCAGGCTGAAGCTCACCTTTGAATCTAACTAAAACACTTTCAGGTACGTTTAGAGGCATACTTCCGGTAACAGCTGCGAAAGCTACAAGCCCTGAACCTGCAGGGAATGAAATACCCATAGGGAATCTTGTATGTGAATCCCCGCCTGTTCCGAGTGTATCCGGAAGGATCATTCTGTTAAGCCATGAATGGATAACACCATCACCAGGTCTAAGCGCAACACCGCCTCTGCTTGTAATAAACGCAGGAAGAGTGTGATGCAGTTTGATATCGGCAGGTTTTGGATAAGCTGCTGTGTGACAGAAACTCTGCATTACTAGGTCTGCATTAAATCCAAGTGCCGCAAGTTCTTTGATTTCGTCCCTTGTCATTGCACCTGTAGTATCCTGGCTACCAACTGTTGCACATGTAGGCTCAACATACATACCCGGTCTAACGCCTTCCATTCCGCATGCTTTACCGATGATTTTTTGAGCAAGCGTATAACCTACACCTTTTTTGTCTTCCGGCTGTTCAGGTTTTGTGAAAATATCTGTATCAGGATTTAAGCCAAGTGATTCTCTTGCTTTTTTAGTTAGGTTTTTACCGATGATTAGCGGAACCCTACCACCTGCTTGTACTTCATCCGGAAGTGTGTTTGGTTTAAGTTTAAATTCACTAACAACTTCACCGTTTTTAAGGATTTTACCTTCATACGGTCTGATTTCAATAACATCGCCTGTTTCAAGGTTTTCAACAGGTGCTTCGATTGGAAGTGCTCCTGCGTCTTCACAAGTGTTGAAGAAAATAGGTGCAATAACACCGCCGATTACAATACCACCTCTTTTTTTGTTCGGTACGTAAGGGATTTCTTCACCGATGTGCCAGATTACAGAGTTTGCTGCAGATTTTCTTGAACTTCCGGTACCTACAACGTCACCTACGAATGCTACAGGATGGCCTGTTTTTTTAAGCTCTTCGATAGTTTCAAGAGCGTTAGGCATTTTAGCTTTTAGCATTGATGTTGCGTGAAGAGGAATATCGCTTCTAGTAAACGCTTCGCTGGCAGGTGAAAGGTCGTCTGTGTTTGTTTCGCCAGGTACTTTAAAAACTACCGCTTTAATGCTTTCAGGAAGTTTCGGTTTAGTGGTAAACCATTCAGCGTTTGCCCAGCTTTCAAGTACTTCTTTTGCGTATTTGTTTCCGGCTTTAGCCAAATCTTCAACATCGTGGAATGCGTCGTAAACAAGCAGAGTGTTTTTAAGCTGGTTTGCAGCTTCCTGTGCCACTTCTTCATCTTCGTGGCTCAGTGCATCGATTAGAGGTTTTACGTTATATCCTCCAAGCATTGTACCAAGGATTTCAACAGCTCTTTTTTTAGAAATTGCAGGAGATGAAGTTTTACCCTGAACGATATCGTTTAAAAACGCAGCTTTTACGTATGCCGCGTCGTCAACACCCGGGTTGATGTGATTTAAGAAAAGGTCCATTAAATATTCTTCTTCAACAATAGGAACCTGTTTTAAAAGTTCAACGAGTTCCGCAGTCTGCTCCGCAGTTAAAGGCAGTGGAGGAATTCCAAGTTTTGCTCTTTCTTCAGTATGTTTTTTGTATTCTTCAATGAAACTCATGAGAATCCTTTTTTGTTTGAATTATAACGCTTATTTTTACAAATAGTTACAGTTTAAAATATTTTATTTAAACATATGTGTGAAAAAGTAACACCGTTTTTTTGATATAATTTTAATTAAAAAGGAAACAGGTGGATTTTAAAAAAATAGCAAGAGAAGTGCTCGAAATAGAAGCAAACGAACTTTTAAACGCAAGTGTTGAGGGAATAGAAAAAGCCGTAGAAATCGCATACAATACCAAAGGCAAACTAATTGTAACGGGAGTTGGGAAATCCGGGCTTATAGGTTCTAAAATCGCTGCCACACTGGCAAGCACGGGGACTCCTAGTTTCTTTTTACATCCGACTGAAGCTCTGCACGGCGATCTTGGTATGATTACCAAAGACGATTCGGTACTTGCTATCAGCTATTCGGGTGAAAGCGAAGAGCTTATAAAAATTTTGCCTCATATTAAAAGATTCGAAGTGCCTTTAATAGCCATGACTGGAAGAGAGGATTCTACGCTTGCAAGGTATGCCGATGTTGTTTTAAATATTCATGTAAATAAAGAAGCCTGTCCTTTAAATATAGCTCCTACGAGCTCTACAACACTTACTCTTGCTATGGGTGACGCGCTTGCCGTATGCCTTATGAAAAAAAGAAACTTTACAAAAGAAGATTTCGCTTCGTTTCATCCGGGGGGAAGTCTTGGTAAAAAACTTTTTGTAAAAGTTAAGGATTTGATGAAAAAAGAATTCCCTGTTGCTGATGAAAATGATACGCTCCAGGAAGCTATTATTAAAATGACCGAAGGAAAACTCGGACATGTTTTGTTTGTAGACAATTATAAAGTAAAAGCTATTTTAAGCGACGGGGACTTAAGAAGAGCTATGATGAGCGAAAAGTTTGATTTAAAAGAAAAAGCTATAAATTTTGCGACCCACAATCCAAAAACAATCAATAAAGAAGTTTTGGCCGCTGATGCGTTAAAATACATGGAAGACAATAAAATACAGTTTTTACCGGTTACTGATGAAGATGGGGAAATAGCCGGGGTTATACACATCCACGATTTGGTGGAAGCGGGAATTAAGTAATAAGCGGATAAGTGGTGAAGTGGATAAGTGGTGAAGTGGAAGAGAGAAGGAAAAGAGGATAAAGGGATGGAAAAAGATTTATGAATAGAAATAAAGGAAAAAAGTGAGATTAAATAAATTTATAAGTCATCATACGACTTACAGCAGAAGAGAAGCGGATAAGCTGATTTTTGACGGACGTGTCAAAGTTAACGGGGCTATAGTTAAAGAACCTGGCTTTGAAGTTGAAGAAGGCGACAAAGTTGCCGTTAACGGCAGACCCGTTAAAAAAAGCACCAAATATACGTGTATTGTTTACAATAAACCAAGAGGCGAACTAGTAACAAAAAAAGACGACAGGGGCAGAAAAACTATTTATGATACTCTGCCGAAAAAATACAGACATTTTATACCTGTGGGAAGGCTGGACTTTAACAGTGAAGGGCTTTTAATATTAACGGATTCACCGAAAGTCGCGCATGCGCTTATGAATTCGGATCTGCCTAGGGTGTATAAACTGAAAATCAAAGGCGAAGTTACCGAAGATATGATAAAAGCCATGCAAGAAGGCGTTGAGGTCGGCGATGCCGGAGCTCATGAAGAGAGTGATATTAAAAAGATGCTTCTTAAGCCTTTTTTAAGTGCACAGATTATTAAAAACTCACCTAAATACTCTACGCTAAAAGTAGCAATTGGAGAGGGGAAAAACAGAGAACTTAGGAGATTTTTTGCCAATTTCGGAAGCGAAGTGGTAGATCTTAAGAGGCTTTCTTACGGATGGGTGAGTCTTAATGCGCTTCCGACCGGGAAAACCAGATATTTTGATAAAAAAGAATATAAACTTTTAAAAGAGTTTTTACATAAAACGGATGAAAAAAAACATTTCAAATAAAAAGGAGAAAGAATGCAGAAATTAACGTTTAAAACGAATTATAAATCCGAAGTAATCGATATTACCGAAGATATTAAAGAAGCAGTTATCAAAAGCGGGGTAAAAAACGGAATAGTAACTGTTTTTTGCCCTCATTCAACGGCAAGCGTAATTATTTTTGAAAAAAGCGACGCCACTTTAAGAAGGGATCTGCTTGGAATGCTTAAAGATGTCGTTCCATACAGAGACTATTCTCATTCAAATGCAAGAGCACATTTAAAAGCCGCTTTTTTAAGAAGTAATTTAACTCTTATAGTTGATAATGCAAAAGTGGTTTTAGGAGACTGGCAGGGGATATTTTTGGTTGAATTTGACGGGCCGAGGGAGAGAAAAGTATTAATTAAGGCGGTTAATGGTTAGTCCTGTATTGATTGTAATTGTTTTACTTTTTATTGCTTTAAGTTTTAATATTCCGTTTGCAAAATATAAAATACCTCCTATTATAGGATACATATTTACCGGAATAATTGTCAGCAATATTTTTGATATAGACAAACATACGATTGAAATAGTTGCTGAAATGGGAATTGTTTTTTTGATGTTTATGATAGGGCTCGAGTTTTCACCTGATAAACTGAAATCAATGAAAAAAGAGGTTTTTGGTTTCGGATTGGCCGAAATGACACTTGTTAGCGGGTTTTTCGGACTGTTTTTCTGGCTTGCATTAGGGCTTGATGTAAGGATAGCATTTATAGTCGGAAGCGCGATAGCGTTAAGTTCTACCGCAATAGTTTTAAAACTTTTAAATGAAAACAGGGAAATTTCAAAACCTTATGGACGTATTTCCCTTGGAATTCTTCTTTTTCAGGATATTGCGGTTATTCCAATACTTATAGCGATATCTATTATCGTAAACAAAGATGCCGATTTAACTCAGCTTATTTTAAAAACGCTTGGTGGATTTGCGGCGCTAGGGGCTTTTATATGGGTATACGGGAAATATATCGCTCCGTTTGTAATTTCGCACGCTACAAAAACGAAATCGGATGAAATATTTATAGCAACCGTTCTTTTGGTAGTATTAACGGCTGCCGAAATTGCACATTTTTTCGGGCTTAGTTATTCTTTAGGGGCGTTTTTGGCGGGTATGATTTTGAGTGAAACAAAATATAAATATCAGATTGAAGCCGATCTTGTGCCTTTTAGAGATATTCTGCTCGGGGTGTTTTTTATATCTGTAGGTTTAATGGTAAATATACATTTCGTTATAAATAACATATTTACAATTTTAATAATGACGGTAGCGTTTATGTTTGCAAAAGCCGGAGTTATTTATATAATGCTTAAATATTTTGTAAAACATAACCGTATAGCTATCAAAACCGCTTTTACGCTTTCCCAGATAGGTGAGTTTGCTTTTGTAATTTTTGCTTTAATGAGTAAACATAATCTTGTTGAAAACGATCTATTACAAAAACTTGTTGTTGCTACGGTTATTTCTATGGTGCTTACTCCGTTTATTGTCAGGTATATTTATAAAATAGCGGATATTTTTGACAAAGATCTGCAGGATTTTGAAGAGTTTGAAATAGCCCCAGCAGAAGTTAAAGGGCATATTATCTTAATCGGATATGACAAAATTGGTCAAAGAGTTGCCAAAAAACTTACAAATGCCGGAATACCTTATGTGGCTATAGACAAGCAGATTGAAGAAGTAAAAAAAGGTCTTAAAAACGGGGATAATGTTATATTCGGAAACGCCGCGAATAAAAAAGTTCTTGAAAGTTTAAATATTGAAGACGCAAGCGCGGTAATTATAACAACACAGAACGAAGATCATACGCATATGATAGTCGAAAACATACTGGATATTAACCCTAATTTGAATATAATTGTATTAACGGATTCTGATGTTGAAAAGGAATTTTATTCGAATCATAACGTTTATGTTATCGATAAAAGCAAAGAGTTGGCTCAAAAACTAATAGAGTTATCGTTAAAATGTGATTTAAAGGAGAATTGATGATAAAAAAAGCTTTATTTCCGGCTGCAGGATATGGAACGAGATTTTTACCTGCTACCAAATCCGTACCAAAAGAGATGCTGCCTGTTGTAAACAAACCTCTGATTCATTACGGAATAATGGAGTGTATGAATGCAGGTATAAATGAAATAGGATTTGTTACCGGAAGAAACAAAAGAGCAATTGAAGATTATTTGGACTTTTCTCCGGAACTGGAAGAAAAAGTAAAAGACTCAAGCAAAGCCAAGCTTTTACATGAAACAAATGAGATGATACATAAATGTACATTTACATACGTTAGACAAAAAGAGATGCTCGGACTCGGACATGCGGTGCTTACGGGAGAACCGTTAATCGGAAATAATCCGTTTGCCGTGGTGCTAGCCGATGATTTATGCGAGGGGGATGTACTTGCGCAAATGGTAAAACTTTATACTAAATTTAAATGTACTATTGTGGCTATTGAAGAAGTGCCGAAAGATGAAGTTAACAAATACGGCGTGATAGCCGGAAAAGAAATTGAAGACGGTGTTTATATGGTCGACGATATGGTAGAAAAGCCTGAAATTGACAAGGCCCCAAGTAATCTGGCGATAATAGGAAGATACATACTTACAGCTGATATTTTTGATCTTTTAAGAATTACCAAACCTGGCAGAGGAGGAGAAATACAGCTGACGGACGCTTTGCTTAAACAGGCAAAAGAAGGTATGGTTATAGCATATAAATTTAAAGGAAAAAGATTTGACTGCGGAAGCGTAAAAGGGTTTATAGAGGCCACTAATTATTTTTATAACAAGGAATTTAAATAATGTGTGGGATTGTTGGGTGTACGGGAGTCAAAAATCCTCAAAAGTATCTTATTGAAGGACTTAAAGAGCTTGAATACAGGGGATATGACAGTTCCGGGATAGCAGTTATAGACGGAAACGAGCTAAAAATTATAAAAGCCGTAGGCAAACTGAAAAACCTTGAAAGAAAACTTGATCAGATAAAATTTAAAAACCCTAAAGTAGGAATAGGCCATACCAGATGGGCGACACACGGAAAACCGACAGAAATTAACGCACATCCTCAGACAGGAGCTTTCAGTGCCGTTGTACACAACGGAATTATTGAAAACTATCAGGAAATCAAAAAATATCTGGAAAATAAAAATATCAATTTCGTTTCACAAACCGATACCGAGGTTATCGTAAAACTTTTTGAATATTACTGCAACGGAGATCCTTTTGAAGCGTTTAAAAAAATGCTTCATAAAATTGAAGGAGCTTATGCAATTCTTCTTATTACCAAAAAAGAACCCGAAAAAATATTTTTTGCAAAAAAAGGCTCTCCTTTAATAGTGGCAAAAGACGGAGAAGGTATCTATTTTGCCTCTTCGGACGCCCCCCTTATAGGGCATGCTTCCCAGGCGCATTATCTGGATGACGGTGAATACGGTTATGTAAATAAAAATGAAATACATATTTTTAATAATGATATGATTGTTTCTCCGGCATTTAAAGATTTGCCGAGCGATAAAGAGTCTGCTAAAAAGCAGGGCTTCAGATTTTATATGGAAAAAGAGATATATGAACAGCATGAGGTGTTAAAAGAGACAGTTTTAGGAAGAAATACTGATGAAGGTATAAAATTTGACGAGCTAGAAAAAGAATTTTTTAGCGGTATAAACAATATTATTATTTCTGCATGCGGCACCAGTTATCATGCCGGACTGGTGGGAAAATATCTAATAGAAAGAAACGCAAAAATTAAAGTGGATGTAGAAGTTGCAAGCGAGCTTAGATATCGTGAACCTCTTTTGACTAAAGATACTCTTTTTATAGTTATTTCACAATCGGGAGAAACAGCCGATACCCTTGAAACTCTTAAAATGGCAAAAGAGGCGGGACTTAAAACACTTGCGCTTTGCAATGTGGACAATTCTTCTATCGTAAGGGTTGCTGATAAAACAGTTCTGTTAAGGGCCGGAATAGAAAAGGGAGTTGCTTCCACCAAAGCATTTGCCACACAGGTAATGACTCTATGGATGCTTAGCAACTATTTAGGCGGAAAAAATGAGTTTGATGCCATAAACAGGGCAATTGAGGCCACAAAAGTTGACAGCGCTTTACATGAAAAAATCAAAAGACTTTCAAAAAGATACCTGCATGGGCACGGGTTTTTCTTTATAGGCAGGGATATATTTTTCCCTTTAGCGCTTGAAGGGGCTCTAAAACTTAAAGAAATAAGTTATATTCATGCAGAAGGATATCCGGCAGGAGAGATGAAACACGGTCCAATTGCACTTGCGGATCCAGAGCTTTTTGTGGTAGCATTATTAAGTAAAAACATTCTTTATGAAAAAACAAAAGCTAATATTGAAGAACTCGTTGCAAGAGATGCGACGGTTCTGACGATAGCAAGCGATTTTATTGAAATGACAGATGATTTTGTTAAAATAAACGATACGGATCATCCTATGATAGAGTTTTTTGAAATGATGGTTATTACTCAGCTTTTGGCTTTAGAAGTTGCCGTAAGGATGGGAAATGACGTGGATATGCCTAGGAATCTCGCCAAGTCCGTTACTGTTGAATGATGATTAAAGGGCGTTTTTGAAAAAAATTAGAAATGAAATGATAAAATCATTTATTTTATCAGGGGTAGGGTTATTAACTCTTCTTTTTATTTTATATAAATCTATATCGTCTTTTATTATTGAACAGGAAATACAAAAAGCAAGACTTCTTGCCCATACTTTATTATATACAAGAGAATATCTGGCAAAAGTTGCTCCGTTTGTAGAAGTTAAAAACAAAAAATTTCATCCTTTTTCTTTAACACCGGCTTACGCCGTCAGTCAAATAGCCAAAACAATACAAATGAAAGAGCATCTGTATGTCAAACAGACTTCAGATAAATATAGAGATCCTCAAAACAAACCGAACGAACATGAACTGACTGCCATTTATTATTTTAAATCTCATCCGAATGCAAAAGAATTTTTTCAAATTCACAGGGGTCACGAAAATATAAAGTCTGAACATCTGTTTTATGCATATCCTCTTAAAATCGACAGAAGCTGTTTAAAATGTCACGGGCCTAAAAAAGACATACCTAAACCGCTTCTTAATAAAATAGAAAAAATATACGGCGACAGGGCTTTTGGATATAAATTAGGACAGATAAGAGGAATTATTTCGATAAAAATACCTTTTAGTGAAATTAAGCATAAAGTAGATATACTGTTTTTAAAACTTTCACTGTTTTTGCTGTTTTTATATTTATTGGGAATTGTACTGTTTACCAGAATTAATAAACTTATATTTAAAGATATTGATAATATTAACGAATATTTACAAACAAAACTTGCAAAAAATATATACAGGCCTTTTAAGGCTAAGATGAATTTTTTTGAATTCGATATTATTAAAAAGGGTATAAATAGCGTAGTAAAATCATTAAAAAATTATCAAAAAACATTATATAAAAGTCTTTATTATAATGAGCTTACGGGTCTTCCTAACAGAAAAAAACTTATTGAAATTATAAAAAGGAAAAATTATCCTTTAATTCTTCTCGATATAGATTCATTTAAAGAAATAAATTATTTTTACGGTGAAGAGATAGCCAATAAACTTATTAAACAGGTTGCTGAAAGGTTAAGAGATTACCGTACTTTTCATATTAAAATAGATGAATTTGTAATACTGCAAAGGGAAAATATCGGTAAAGACGAAATTTACGAATTGACTAAAAACCTTATTAAAAAACTTGAAGAACCTTATGATATAGATGATTATTCAATAATAGTTAAATTTAGGGCCGGAATTGCATATACTAAGCGTAATTTTATGAGAGCGCTTTCAGCACTGGATGCAACTAGAATATTAAATAAAGACATAGCTTTTTGCAGTGAAGCTGATCAAATCAGAGATTCTTATCAAGAACATTTGATTTGGCTTAAAAAACTTAAAATTGCAATTGAACATAATAAAATAGTACCTTTTTATCAGCCTATATATGATCAAAACAGAAAAATCTGTAAATATGAGGCGTTGGTCAGACTTATTGATGAAGACGGAAATGTTATAAGCCCTTATTTCTTTTTAAATGTTGCTAAAAAATCAAGACTGTATTTTGAAATAACAAAGCAGGTTATTGATAAATCCTTCAAAAAATTCGAAAAAAACGGTACAGAGTTTTCTGTGAATTTGAGCACACTTGATATGGAAAACGATAATATAAAAAATTTTATTATTCAAAAACTTAAAGCATTTAAAAATCCTAAAAAAATAAGTTTTGAGATCGTTGAAAGCGAAGATATTAAAAATTCTAAAAACGCT
Source organism: Nautilia abyssi (assembly GCF_055388085.1). Lineage (NCBI taxonomy): Bacteria > Pseudomonadati > Campylobacterota > Epsilonproteobacteria > Nautiliales > Nautiliaceae > Nautilia > Nautilia abyssi. Next base: position 1,697,608 of record NZ_AP042376.1, read on the forward strand.
TATGAATTTATTCAGCAGTTAAAAAGTTTCGGATGTAAAATTTTAATAGACGATTTCGGAAGCGGATATGCAAATTTTGATTATCTTCTTTCTTTAGGTGCCGACGGAATGAAAATTGACGGCAGTCTTATTAAAAATATTTTAGAAGATAAAAATTCTCAAATTGTCGTAAATACCATAGTTAATTTCGCAAAAGAGGTTAATATGCAGGTGATTGCCGAGTTTGTTGAAAACGAAGAAATATTTGAATATTTAAAAAATCTCGGAATAGACTGTTTTCAGGGATATTATTTCTCTGAGCCTAAGGAAGATATAGAAATTTGATATAATTCAAATAAAAAAGGATAATTTATGTTTGAAAATCTTGTAGAAAACATACAAGGATATAAAAAGCCGTTTGCATTCGGTATTGCAAGGGTTGATTTCGGTCAGGTAAACCGTGAGAAGGTTCTGCAGGCAACATATCCTGTAATAAACTGGAATGAAAATTTCGGCAGTGCAGCCGTGTTTATAAGAAGTCTTTTTGAAAACGGCGTGGAAGTGGATTTTAATTCAAGCGAATTCGTAGCGGATGTTACAAAAGAATTTGTTGATACCGCACTTGAGCTGTTTGGAAAAGACTTAGTCGAAGAAGCAGAGGGAGACAAACATAAAAATATCCAGGTATTAAAAGTTTTAAAAGAAATATTTGATGATGAGGTTATGGATAATTACAGAATCTGCTTTTTATTTGAAGACGAAGCTCCTAAAAGCGTAGAAGCCGTATATTTAAAATTATATGCTCTTTCAACAAGAAAAGCGGCGCTGAGAAGCGTTAACTTAAACGGAGCTTTCGGTATACTTACTAACTGTGCATGGGTAGGAAACGTTCCTATCGAACTTGATTATTTAAGAGAAAACGAAATAGAATTAAAACTTAAAGACGCATATCCTGAAGTTGAATATGTAGATAAATTCCCAAGATTCCTTTCACATATCATACCTGACGATAATACAAGAATTTTAGATACTTCAAAAGTTAGAATGGGTGCCCAGCTTGCCGCGGGAACTACTGTTATGCCTGGGGCGAGTTATATCAACTTTAATGCAGGGACAGAAGGCCCTGTTATGGTTGAGGGTAGAATTTCTTCATCTGCCGTCGTAAAAGAAGGTGCCGATGTCGGTGGGGGAGCTTCTATTCTTGGAGTACTCAGCGGAACAAACGGCAACCCTATTACAATCGGAAGAAACACTCTTCTCGGAGCTAACAGCGTTACAGGTATACCTGTAGGGGACGGATGTATCGTAGATGCCGGTATTGCAGTACTTGAAGGAACTAAAATATGGATAAGCGAAGATGAGTTTAATAAAATAAAAGAAGTTAATCCAGAATGGAAAGTAGGGTATAAAGAATACTTTAAAGGCTTGGAACTTGCCGGATTAAACGGGATTCATTACAGATTCGACACTACAAAAGGCAAAATGGTAGCATTCAGAAGCAGAAGAGAAGTTAAATTAAACGAGGAGCTTCACTAAGCTTTTCCTTTTTTCAAGGATAAAACAAAATTTGTTTTTTATAAAAATTTGATATAATTTCAAACTTAAAAAATAAAGCGCTTAAATTATAATAAAGGAAACACAATGGCAAGAAAATGTGAAATTTGTGGTAAAGGTCCTCAGTTCGGGAACAGAGTGAGCCACTCAAACAAAAAAACAAGACATAAATTCAATCCTAACATTCAAAGCGTTAGAATCGAAATTAACGGAGTTAGCAGAAAAGTTAAAATTTGTACAAGCTGTCTTAGAAGCTTGAAAAAATCAGTATAAAGCTCCCCTCTCGGGGTCATTATGAATAAAGACTCTTTTTTAGAGGATTTTCTCAAAAAACTAGCTACTACACTTCACTGGCAAAGAAGTCCTAAACCTGAAGTTGATCTTTCTTCTGAATTATGGGGTGAATTAAAACCTTTCAGAATACCTGTTATTTTAACTATTTTAATAATGCTGTTCGGAACTTTGGGATATATCTGGATAGATAATTTTTCACTTTTAGATGCTATTTATCAAACGGGTATTACTTTTACAACGGTTGGATTTGGTGAAATTGCTCCTATATCTCCTTTTGGAAGATTGTTTACGATATTTTTGATAGTTGCGGGATTTGCTGTATTTTCATATGCTGTAGGTATACTTGTTGACGTAATAAATAAAGGACGCTTAATCGCACTGTTTAAGGAGAATAGAATGCTTTATAAAATTGCAAGGCTTAAAAAACATATGGTTATATGCTATCACAATGACTATACGATAGAGTTAACCAGAGAACTCAGAAAAGCACATATACCTTTCGTTGTTATAGATAATAACGACAACCTGGAAGAAATTGCAAAAAAATATAAATATCCTTATTTTATTAATGCGGATCCCCATACAACACTTGCAATAAAAAAAGCTCACTTAAGCAGTGCGAGAGGAGTAATTACACTTTCTAAAAGTGTTACGGATAATATAGCGGTAGTCAGCAGCGTAAGACTTTATGAAAAAGATTTGAAAAGAAATCCGTATTATATTCTGTCAGTGGCGAATTCCGATGAAGAAATAGAAAAACTTATGAGATTAGGAGCTGACGAGGTTCTTTCTCCAACCAAGTTAATAGCTAAAAGAATGACGGCAGTCACTGTTGATCCCGATGTTAAAAATATTCTCGAAGAGTTTGTATATTCTGTAGATACGCCTTTGGATCTTGAAGAAATTACTGTCAGCAAGAAATCATGGGTTGCATATAAAAAATTAAAAGAAGTTCATTTAAGAGAGCTTTTTAATGTAACGGTTGTAGGTATTAAAGAAGAAAACGGTAAATTTATACCGATACCTAAAGGCGACGTAGTTTTAAAACCTAATGATGTGCTGCTTGTAATAGGTACGGGAAAAGATATGCGTAAAGTCAGAAAAGTAATCAGAAGTTCAGTTAAACCTAAAGAAATAGATTTTATATAAGATAAGTAGGTAAGTAGATAAGTTGTGAAGGGAGAAAAAATGGAGAAAAAATTTAGAATTACACCAATCAGCGGAGGTGTCTGTGCCGTTGAGGGGATATTTGCAAGCGGAGTAAACGCGGGATTTAAAAAAGACGGGTTTGATGTGGGTTTTATAAGAAGCGAAAAAGAAATGAAAATGTCATATCTTTTTACAACTAACAGATTTCAGGCGGCGCCTTTGAAATATGTATTAAGAAAAGGTATTAAAACCACAAACTTTTTACTTGCAAACTCAAAAAACGCTAACGCAATGACCGGAGAAGACGGAATTAAAGATATTGAAGAAATTTTGGAATATCTAGGTACAAAAATTGATGTTACAAATCCTATAATGAGTTCAACAGGAGTTATAGGCGTAAGAATAGACAAGGACAAAATAAAAAAAGCAATTGATCAATTTGATTTTAACGAAAAAGATTCTAACAAATTCGCAAAAGCAATAATGACAACAGACAGTTTTGAAAAAGAAATTGCTTTTGAAGTTGAGGGTGAATTCGGTAAGTTTAAAATAGGAGGAGTTGCCAAGGGAGCCGGGATGATAAACCCTCAAATGGCAACAATGCTCTGTTTTATAACAACTGATGCGGATATACCTGATGAAGATATGAAAAATATTCTTTTGGAAATAAACGAACAAAGTTTTAACGCTATAAGTGTGGACGGAGACACATCTACAAACGACAGTGTATTTTTAATGACGACGTCACAGGGTGATTATGATCAAGAAGCGTTTAAAGAAGCATTAAAGCAGGTTATGTTGAAACTTGCAACCGATATCGTAAGAGACGGAGAAGGGGCTACGAAACTGGTGGCATTTGAAGTTAAAGGCGCTAAAGATAAAAAAGAAGCCAAAACAGCCGCAAAAGCGCTTACTAATTCCCTGCTTATGAAAACGGCAATATTCGGAGAAGATCCGAACTGGGGAAGAATTGCGTCGACTATAGGAGCCAGCGGAGTGGAATGCAGTGAAGATACATTAAGTATAAAAATAGGCGATATTTTGGTATATGACAGAGGAAATATACTTTTTACGCCTGAAACTGAAGAAAAAGCCCATAAAGTAATGAAAAAAGATTCTTTTAAAATAAGTGTCGATTTGGGTATCGGAGAGGGTGAATTTATGGCTTACGGGTGCGATTTAAGCTATGAATACGTAAAAATAAACGCCGAATATAGAACTTAATAGGGAGTTTTATAAAAAATTCTCTATTTTTTGTATTCCTAACTTGCAATCTTAAATTTTTTTGGTATAATTCTATTCACATTCCGGCGTAGCTCAGTCGGTAGAGCAGACGGCTGTTAACCGTCGGGTCAGAGGTTCGAGTCCTCTCGCCGGAGCCATTTAAATCTATTATTAATAGTGTCTGGCACTAATTGACTGCTTACTGCTTCTCTTATAATTTATTAAAATAATTTTTTGTTTTGTTATACTTATGTCTATGAAACGGTTGATATACGGGGTAATAGTTTTTATGTTTTTTGGTTGTTCGGTCAGTGATTATCAGACGGTGGTTGAAGCTGCGGTTTCAAAAAATCCTTCAGCGTTTTTAAAATCCTATGCAAACCGTAAAAAAAATTACTATTTAACGCATCCTCAGGTATTAGCAAGAGATATAAAAAGTTTTATTTATCATTTCAATCTTGAAATCAAAAAGTTTACTAAAGCTATAAGCATATGGGAAAATCCTCAAAAACCTAAAACCACGACACTTGTAAAATATTCTGAAAATTACAAAGCAAGAGCTATAATTAATTTTGATAAAGGTTACGTAAAGGTAGAAACAATAGCCAAAAACTATAAACAGGCGCTTCAGATTGCACTTGTTAATACGATGCTTATGCCTGAAGATCCCAGAAGCGTTGATCTTTTCAGTGATAAAATAAAATTAAACGGCAAACCTTTTCTGGCTGGACAGATATACGATTTTGAGCATAAAGTCGTGCTTTACAGGTGGAGGGCCCAGAGGTATGCCAAATGGCTGATATCCCATAAATTAAAAAGCTACATATATAAAAAACAAAAAGTATATTATGTTACGTTCAGTCTGGCTAAAAATTCTCAAAACATAAGAGCGAAAAAATATCTTCCGTATGTAAAAGAGTACGGAAACAAGTTTAATATTTCAAGAACACTTATACTTGCCATTATAAAAACCGAGAGCGATTTTAATCCTTATGCGGTAAGTTACGTGCCGGCTTTCGGGCTAATGCAGATAGTGCCTACCACTGCAGGTGTCGAAGGGTATGAAAGGGCATACGGATATAAACATATTCCAAGTAAAGAGTTTTTATTCGTTCCGAAAAACAACATACATGTGGGTTCAGCTTATTTGAATATTCTTTTTTACAGATATCTGAAAAATATTAAAAATCCGGTATCAAGAGAATATTGTGCGATTTCAGCTTATAACAGCGGTATCGGTAACGTATTAAGGGTTTTCAGTACAAGAAGAGACAGGGCTTATTATATCATCAATTCACTCTCTCCCAAAGAAGTATATATGCGTTTAACCATGAGGCTGCCTAGTGATGAGGGAAGAAGATATCTTCCGAAGGTTTTGAATAATAAAAGACTTTTTATAGGATACTGATATATTTTTCAATACCGTCAGGCGCAATCGTAACAACATTTCCGCTAAGCGTTTTTGCCGCCAGTATATTGGCGGCTGTCGAAATTCCTCCGGTAATACCAAGTTTTGGAAGCTGTTTTGTGAATTCAACCGCTTCGTCGTCATGTATTAAAATGACATCGTCTATTAAATCCAAGTTTGTTATTTTAGTAATAAATCCGGCTCCTATTCCCTGGATTTTATGTGTTTTTACAGGAAGATGTTTGTTTTTCAGCTTATTGTAAATCACAGGTGAATTTATACTCTCAACCGCTATTATTTTTACTCCCAGAGGTTTTAAAATTCTTCCGATTCCTGTAATTGTACCTCCGCTTCCGACTCCCGCTACGAAATAGTCTATATTTTTAACCTGGTTCAGTATTTCAAAGGCTGTAATTTCCTGTGATTTCGCATTTAAGGGATTTGAAAACTGGTCTGTATAAAAAGCGTTTTTTTCTTTTGCATAATTAAGCGCTTCGTTTAAAGAATCTGAAATCGTGCCTTTTGTAAGTATAAGATTGGCACCGTAAAGTTTTAAAAGCTTTTGTCTTTCGACAGAAAAGCTCTCAGGCATAAAGATAGTGGCTTTAATACCGAATTTTTGTGCATAAAAAGCAAGGGCTATGCCTGTATTTCCACTTGTTACTTCAACTATTTCCCTATAGCCTTTTTTGAAAGCGTCTTCAAGCATAAACAGTGCCGGTCTGTCTTTTATGCTTCCGGCAGGATTTTTATATTCAAGCTTAACGGAAATATTATCTAATTGAAACACCGGTGTATTAAACATTTGAACTCCTTTAAAATTTAGAAAGCTTTATTCTCCAAGCCACATTTTAACGCTGAAATTTTGTATTAGCTTCAGTTTGTGAGCTTTAACGACAAAACCTCTTATAAACGTTTTATTTAGAGTTTCGAGTTTTTTCATAAGGGAAAATTCTTTAAAAAATCTTTTATTCCATTCATTTGGATAGTTTTTGTTTTTTAAAATACAATTAGCCAAAAGATCGGCGGATTTTATAGCGTAATAGATACCTTCAAAACTAAGAGGCATAACCTGTCCGGCTGCGTCACCGACAAAATATATATTTTCTTTTTGTATTATTATGTCTCTTTCCCAGGTAGGTATTTTATAACCTTTGGGTTTTAGCGACAGATTAAGATATTGGCATAAGCTATCGAAATTTTTTCTGCTGACTGTTCCGAGATGGGTTAAATTTTCGTGAGGGAATGCCCAGGCGTAGTATTCTCCGCCTATATTAAAATCAAAAAAAAATTCGCATGTTTTTACTTTGTAACCGTCTGTTCTTGCGTAATGTGTTATTGTTGACGGGATTTGAGGAATATTTACAGCTTTTCTGACTGTTGAATTCACTCCGTCTGCGGCAATCAAAATGTCATATTTCAAGAGAATATCTTTTTCTCTTGTTTTTATTACCGCTTTTTTATTTTGAAAAGTTTTAAATCTTCCGTATATTATTTTTGCTCCGGCTTGAACTGCCAGGTTTCTTAATTCTTCGTCAAATTCCTCTCTTTTGACAATCGACAGATTTTCTCCGTTTAAATCTATTTTTATTTTATCGTTTTTGTAAATCATATATACATGGTCTAAGGAATGTTTAATCAAACTTTTCGGAATGCTAAATTCATCAAATATTTTTGTTTTTACGCCTCCTCCGCACGGTTTGTCGAAGTCCGGTCTGTTTTGTACAATTGTGACGTCATGATATGGAGCCAGAGCCCTTGCGGCTGTAGAGCCTGCAGGTCCGCCTCCTATTATCACTATTTTCACAGACCTCTGTCCTTTCTGTAGTTAAAAGGAAGCTCTTTTTTAGTTTCCGGAAGGATTTTGATTGCCGCCCAGTTTGCTTTTTTGTAGTAAATTTTGAAATTAGGATATTTTTTTAAATCCGTAATTTTAACCAGCTGGGCATTTAAGTGATGTTCTTTTATATAGTTTTGAACATTAATTTTTGCCAATATAAAATAATCTGCAAGTACATAAGCAATATAAGCGGTTACGAATATTATTTGAGCTATACGTATAAACTGAAATTTTTTGTTCAGTCCGATAAAGAAAAAAACAACCACTACCGCAAAATAGATTAAATTAAACTTTCCTAGTGTATATATTGCAAATATTTTAACGCTTTCATTCGGAGAGGCGATTAAAAATTTTAAAACATAAGGGAAGAAAAATCCTATTATAGAAACGATATAAAATAAAAGTATGCTTTTTTTCATAACTGTTTCCTTAAATCGGGAATACCCTGATTTTATCCGTATCCAAATTTCTTCTTAATGTCTCTTCAATTGCAAAAAGAGTCGCTCCTCCTGCACTGCTGCATGCCGCGCATGCTCCTCCATATCTGATAAATACGTGAGTTTCACCGTTGCTTTCTCTTACATCCAAAACTTCAGCCATACCTCCGTCAAACGCAAGCATAGGAAGGATGTCTTTTTGTATTACTTTTTCTATAGCTTCAATTTTGTCTTTAAGGCTCATTTCTTCGAATTTCATTAATTTCCTTTTTTTGTTAAAATATATCGTAATTTAAAAATTATATCAAGAAAGCGGGGGCAAATTGGAAAAAATAGAAAAAATAAAACCGTTGATTTATTCTATAGAATTAAGGGATCCTTATACCAAAGGGCACAGTGAAAGAGTTGCCATTTACGCCAGTGAATTTTTAAAATATTTAGATTTTGGAAATAAACAGGTAGAAGATGTTTATTATGCCGGTCTTCTTCATGATATAGGGAAAATTGCCATTCCGGATTCCGTTTTGCTTAAACCTTCGATTTTAAATCCCGAAGAATATAATATTATTAAATATCATCCTATATTAAGCGCCAATCTTGTAGATAGAATGTATGAGTTTTCTTATCTCAGTGATATTGTAAAACATCATCATGAAAATTATGACGGAAGCGGTTATCCTGACAGGCTAAAAGGTGAAAACATACCTTTTTTAAGCAGGGTTTTAACGCTTGCAGATGTTTTTGACGCTTTAACGACAGACAGGATTTACCGTGAGGCGTTTGATTTCGATGAAGCAATCAAAATTCTTGAACATATGAAATATAAATTCGACCCTAGGCTTTTTGAAAAATTTTTAAGTTTTATAGATAAGTTTAGAATAATTAACGATAAACTGTTTCATATAGAAGAAAAAGAAGAAAAATTTCTTGAAAATTTAAGGTATAAAATATTTTTTGAGGATACGTTTACCGGACTTTTGAACAGAAATGCATTAATGCTTATTTTGAGAAGAGCTATTGAGAACAGTTTAAAAATAACGATGGTTGAGCTTAATATAAAAAATTATCAGTTGCTGCACAAAAAACACGGTATAGAAAATGTAGAAAACGTTATAAAAACTATTTCTATAAAAATAAAAAAAGAATTTAAAGACCTCACAGTAAATGATCCGTTAAATGAAAATAATATATACGTGTTTAAAGAAAGTGTGGCCAGGTTTGTTTTTTTAGGTTTTGGTGACAGTAAAACGTTTTTAAAGAAAATGGAGCCTTTTTTAGATTTGAAAATAGATCATGCGGAAATTGATTTAAACGTTATATTTAAAGAAAAAGAACTTGATTATAATTTTGAAAAACTGATAAATTACGTTATATAAAACAGATGCCGAATTTCATCGGACCGTGAGCACCGAATACCAGGAAACTTTCAACATCAGCCGTTTTGGAAGACCCTGAGATGAAAACTCCCGGGTTTTCAATCATTTCAACAGCTTCATGCATTGTAGGCACTACTTTTTTTGGCATTTTAACGGCTACTTTTTCACTTAAAAATAAGTCTTTTTGATAATCTTCCACCCAAACAGCTCCGTTTTCAGCAATACCGAACTTTGCTTCGGTTACATACCAGCCTTCAGGTATTTCGTCCAGCACTTCCCCTCCGGCTAATTTCAGGTTTTTTATAAATTCATTAGTTAATTCTCCATTCTTCATTCTCAATTCTCCATTATTTTATAAATCTTTCTTTAGGTATTGCCGGAAGAGCCTTGTATCTGCTCCATTCTTTTGCCACGCTCTCAAGCAGAGGCTTTGGAGTAAGACGTAAAATCGTGCTGAAAAGTTTAAACATTTTAGGAGAATGCATCGCTTTTTCAGCCAATTTCATACCTTCACTTTTAACTTTTAACTTTTCACTTTTAATTACATAATGTCTCATATTTACAAGCTGCTTGGTAAAAGGGATTTTAACCGGACACACCGTCTCACAGCTTCCGCAAAGAGTACATGCAAACGGCAGGTCCGAATATTCTTCTTTATTAGTTAAAGGTGCCAAGAGACTTCCGATAGGTCCCGGGATTACATATCTGTATGAGTGTCCGCCAGAGCGTCTGAATACCGGGCATGTGGTAAGACACGCCGAGCATCTTATGCATTTTAGGGTTTCTTTAAATTGGCTTTTGAGTCTTTTAAACCTTCCGTTATCGACTAAAATTATTACTCTTTTGCCGTTTTCTTTTTTGCCGAAAACGGATGTATATGTTGTGATTTTCTGCCCCGTGGCGTTTCGGGCGAGCATTCTTAAAAACACTCCCAAATCTTTCATATTGGGAACAATTTTCTCAATTCCTACGCTGATTATATGTAGTGGAGGTAAAACGGCTCCGAGGTCCGCGTTTCCTTCATTGGTGCACACCACCGCCCAGCCTTTGTCCGCCACAAGGAAATTCGCACCGCTAAGTCCTGCGTCGGCTGATAGGAACTCTTTTCGTAAAAGCGCTCTCATTTTATGTGTCAGATATGTCGGGTCTGTGTTTGTTTCGTTTAAAATTTCGGCAACGTCCTCTTTTGTAGTATGGATTGCGGGCAGGACTATGTGAGACGGTTTTTCACCCCTTAGCTGTACAATTCTTTCGCCAAGGTCGGTGTCTATTACCTTAATTCCGTTTTCTTGCAGATATTCATTGAGGTTGCACTCTTCTGTAAGCATCGATTTTGATTTGACAACTTTTTTTGCGTTTATATCTTTTAGGTATCTAAGTACCGTTTCATTGTGCTCTTTAGCGTCTTTGGCAAAAACAACCTCAATTCCTGCTTTTTTTGCGTTTTTTATAAACTCATCCACAAGAGAGTGCAGGTTTTCAATTACATAATCTTTAATCCTGGAGGCTTTGTTTCTAAGCTCTTCCCACTCTTTGACTTCCTTTATTGCTTTGTCTCTTTTTTGTCTGATAGCCCAGAGGCTTTTATCGTGGCGGGGACCCTTTTGTTTATAAAACTTTACGGCTAATTCGTAATGTTTCACTGTCTACCTTTAATTAGTTTTCTAAAGTGGATAATTTCACTTTTCACTGTTTTCTACGCTTTCCAGAAGAATCTCGCTTATATGTTTAAACTCGGCATTAATTCCCTCTTTTTCGGCTATGCCTTTTAAGTGCATAAGACAGCTCATATCCACTCCTGTAATTACAGGCGTAAAGTCGTACTTCCAGCTGCTGAGAAGGTCGTTTAGTTTTTCTTTTCCGATAATATAGCTCATCTCTCCTTCTTTTACGCTGTAAACTCCTCCGAATCCACAGCATTCATCCCTCGCAGCTTCTAAAACTTCACATCCGAGCACTTCTTTTACTTTGTTTTTGTAAGGTATGTTAAGTTCACTCGGAGTCGCCACATCCAGGTGCCTCATTGAGTGGCATGAGTTATGAAGTATTACAGATTTACGGTTTTTTGCAAGGTTTAGATGGCCTTTGGAATATAAAAAGTCGGTAACTTCATATGTTTTATCACTAATTTCGATTTTTTGGGACTTTATGGTGCTTACACAGCTGCTTGAAGGTGAAACCACATAGTCAAATTCTCCGAATATTTCGTCGTATATATTGGGAAGTGTGGTTTCAAACCCGCTGTTTATAAAAGGCTGTCCGCAGCACGTCTGGTTTTTGGGAATGGTTACACTGTAGCCGAGATTTCTTAAAAGCAGCGTAGTTGCCTTAGCCACATGCGGGAAGAGTTCGTTTATATAACACGGAACATGGAGGGCTATTTTCATAGCCTTCCTTTAATCCATGTCGTTTGGATCAAGAGGCGGGCGGTTGTCTTTTGGAGTTACAAGCCAGAAGTGTCTAACTTCGCTTCTGAAGTTGTCAAGAATGAATTTCGCTTTTTCGCTTCCTGTTGCGTTATAGTATTCGATCAGTCTTTTTTTGAGGTAAATTTTAGGTTTTTCGTTTTCGTCGATGTCGATTCTTCTGATTTCGATGAGTTCCGCATTTATTTTATCTACGAATTCATGCTCTTTGTCGTAAACAAACGCAACCCCTCCTGTCATACCTGCACCGAAGTTGATACCTGTTTTACCGAGGATTATAACTTCACCGCCTGTCATGTATTCACAAGGATGGTCACCCGTACCTTCTACGATTGCAACAGCGCCTGAGTTTCTAACGGCAAATCTCTCACCCACAGGCCCCGCAATGAACAATTTACCGGCAGTCGCACCGTACAGGCATGTGTTTCCGGCTCCCGCTCCTTTTTTAGGAGTTACAATTATTTTACCTCCGGCCATTCCTTTTCCGACATAATCGTTTGCAACGCCTTGTAATCTTAAAGTAATACCTTTGCTTAAAAACACCCCGAAGCTCTGTCCTGCAGTACCTGTCAGGTTAAATACGATACTGTCGTCTGCAAGTCCGGTATCACCGTAATATTTAGCCACAACACCGCTGATTCTTGCACCGAAACTTCTGTTTAGGTTGCAGATTTCTGCTTTTACGACCGATTTGTGGTTTGGATTTTTGATTGTATCCATTACAAGCTCGAGCATCTCTTTTTCAAATTCGTTTTTGTCAAACGGTTCGTTTTCAACTTGTTTAGTGTTTACTCCCTCTGTTTGTCTAAATATCATAGAAAAGTCGAATTTTTTGGCTAAATCTATATCTTTAACGGTAATTAAGTCGTTTCTTCCGATTACTTCGTCAAGTGAAGCGTAACCGATGCTTGCAAGCCATTCTCTTACGTCTTCGGCAAGTGCAATGATATAGTTTTTAACTTTTTCTACGTTACCTTTGAATTTGGCTCTGTAGTCTTCATCCTGAGTTGTGATTCCCACAGGACATTTGTTTGTCTGACAGCTTCTACAGAAGATACAGTCAACCGCCATTAAAAGGCTTGTACCGAATGCATAGTATTCAGCCCCTAGAAGTGCCGCAAACATTACGTCTCTTCCGACTTTAAGAGCACCGTCCGTTTCAAGGGCTACGTATTTTCTTAAGTGGTTTTCTTTTAGTGCGTTGTGTGCTTCGATAAGTCCGATTTCCCACGGGTTACCCGCATGTCTTATAGACGTAATAGGAGCGGCTCCCGTACCGCCTTCGCTACCGCTGATAACGATCTGATCCGCATACGCTTTTGCAACACCGGCAGCGATTGTTCCGACTCCCGCGGTTGAAACAAGCTTAACGCTGATAGTTGCTTCAGGGTTTATCTGTTTAAGGTCGAATATAAGCTGTGCCAGATCCTCGATTGAATATATATCGTGGTGAGGAGGTGGTGAAATAAGAGTTTTTCCTGGTGTTGTGTGTCTGAGTTTAGCGATGTAAGTCGTAACTTTAAATCCAGGAAGCTGTCCACCTTCGCCCGGTTTTGCACCCTGAGCAACTTTAATCTGGATCTCTTCCGCGTTTACAAGGTATTCAGGAGTCACACCAAATCTACCCGATGCCACCTGTCTGATTTTGCTCTGTTTGATTGTGCCGTTTCTTCTTTTGTCTTCTCCGCCTTCACCGGAGTTTGTTCTGGCACCCAGGCTGTTCATGGCTTCGGCTAATATTTCATGCGCTTCAGGACTGAGCGCACCGATACTCATAGCCGCACCTATGAATCTTTTGATAATATTTTCGCGAGGCTCTACTTTATCTATTGAAATAGGCTTTCTGTCGCTTTTGATATCAAGGAAATCTCTTATGTAAGTAGGACGTCTGTTTTCTACAAGGTTTTTAAATTCTTCATAGTCAGCTTTTTCGCCTGATTTGATAGCTTTAAGGAAAGCTCTTGTAACTTGAGGCGTTATTTCGTGGTATTCTTCGCCTTTTCTCTGTTTAATGATTCCTCCAGGAAGCAGTTTTTCTTCTTCGAACGCTTTTTGATGTCTGATGTTGAGTCTTTCTTCAATATCTTCATACGTTAGACCAGGAAGCAGTGTTTTACTTCCTATAAAGCACTCTTCCTGTACTTCGCTGCTTAGACCTATAATGTCAAAAAGAGCCGAGTTTCTGTAGCTTGCGATTGTAGAAATACCCATTTTTGACATAATTTTCAAAATACCTTTGTTAAGTGCGCTGTGAACGTTAAATAGTGCGTCGTCTCTGTTTAGGCCTTTTTCATCACACAGTTTGCAAACTGTTTTGAATAACAGATACGGATATATGGCAGTTGCACCGTATGCAATCATTACAGCCGCATCATGAGGGTTTGTAACCTCGCTTGTAAGAGCCACTATACTTGTAAGGTGTCTGAGTTTTGCATCAAGAAGTTTTTTGTGCAGTCTTCCTATTACCATTGCCATAGGCATTGTTTTATGTTCTTTATCAATGCCGCTGTCGTCAAGGAATATAATTCTTACACCGTTTTTAACATCTTCTACGATTTTATCTGTCAGCTCTTCAAGTGATTTTTTCAGGTTGTTTTTGAACGTTATAGAATAAGTTGCGTTTTTATAATCGCTTTCAAATCTCGGAGAGTTTTCATCGCCGAAGCTTTTAAGAACGCTCAGTTTTGTCTGTGTAAGAATAGGCGAAGTCGTTTTGATTCTTTTAGCGTGTTCCGGTGCTTCATCTAAAATATTGTGAATTTCACCGAATCCAGTATTTAAAGACATAACTATTTTTTCTCTAAGTGAGTCGATAGGAGGGTTTGTAACCTGAGCGAATTTTTGTCTGAAGAAGTCGTTGAAACTTCTAAAAGGATAATCGCTAAAGCACGCAAGCGGAGTATCATCACCCATACTCCCTGTCGGTTCTTTTCCGTCTTCCATCATAGGCTTAATAACTAAATTAATAACCTCTTTTGATATTCCCGCATATCTTTGTTTGTAGATCAGCTCGTTAAGTTCAATCTGTTCATCTATTGCATACGGATTTTCAATATATTCCTGAAGATATATCATGTTTTCATTCAGCCATTTTGTATAAGGATTGCTTGATTTTAGGTATTCGTCGATATCTTTATTTTTCAGAACTACGCCGAATTTCGTATCAACGCCTATCATCTGGCCTGATTGGAGTTTGCCTCTTTGAACAATGTCTTCTTCAGGGAAGTCAATTACACCGTATTCACTGGCGATAAGGATGGTGTCGTCTTTTGTAATTACGTATTTTGCAGGTCTGAGCCCGTTTCTGTCGAGTACTACTCCTATATATCTTCCATCCGTAATACTTACCGCAGCCGGACCGTCCCATGCTTCAAAACGGGTTGAGAAGTATTCATAAAACGCTTTAAGCTCACTGTCAAGATAAGGGGCGTTTTGCCAAGGCATAGGAATAAGCGCTCTTATGGTTTTAAAGAAGTCCATTCCGTTCATAATTAAAAATTCAACCATACGATCAAGCGAGCTTGAGTCACTTTCATCAAATCTTACGATTGGAAGAAGTCTTTCAAGCTCTTCTTTTGAAAATACTTCAGATTTAATTGATTCGCTTTTGATTAGAGCGTTTATTCTGTTTGCCTGGATAGAGTTAATCTCACCGTTATGGGCGATAAATCTGAAAGGCTGTGCAAGTCTCCATTCAGGAAGAGTGTTTGTAGAGAATCTCTGATGAAAAAGTGCGAAAGAAATTTTAAAATCCTTATCCGCCAAATCAGGATAGAACTCTTTAATATGATTTGGCATCAACAGCCCTTTGTAGGCTATTTTTTTGCTTGAGAAAGTAGGAATATAAAAATCTCTGTCTTCAATGAAGTTTTCTATTTCTTTTCTTGTTAAATATAAAAGTTCTTCAAATCTTTTTATAGCTATAATTGAATTAGGAACGATAAACGCATGATAAATTTTCGGAAGTGTTTTAAGTGCCAGTTCCCCGAGAGCTTCTGTATTTACAGGGACTTCTCTCCATAACGCGACTTTTAAATCGTTTTTTTCACAAAACTCTTCAATAGTGGTTTTTTGATTTTCGTTTTTTAAAAAAATAACGCCTATTCCAAATGTGTCAGGCAGGTCAACTCCCTGTGCGTGAGCTATTTTTCTGAAAAACTCTTTTGGAAGAGAAAACAAAAGACCGCTTCCGTCTCCAGATTTACCGTCAGCCGCAATAGCGCCTCTGTGCATCATTCTCTCAAGCGCTTCAAGCGCCTGATTTACCATTTTGTGTGTTGCTTTTCCTTTAATATGTGCAATAACACCAAAACCGCAGTTATCTTTAAATTCTAACATTTTTGACATATATATTCCTTTAAGAGGTTATTAATCCGATTTTATAATTTGCTAATTATAACATAATTTAGGGGGTGTTAATGATTATATGCCGGCTTTAGAAGCTCTAAAATTTGAAGGAGTCATGTTGTACCATTTTTTAAATGCCCGGAAAAAAGGGCTGTATTCGGAATAGCCTAAAAGATAAGATATTTCTTCATATGATAAATTTTTGTCCTGTAACATATAAAAAGAAAGTTTTTTTCTTATTAGTTCGGTAAGTTTTTTAAAAGTTGTGTTTTCTTTTTTTAAATGTCTTTTTAAAGTGCTTTGGCTTATATTTAAATTTTTGGCTGTAAGTTCAACGCTGTTATTTCCTTCCGGCAGATTGGTGATTATTTCATTTATGATTTTTTGCGTACATGATGATTTGGTAAATAACTCTTTTTTCATTTGTTGAATATGTTTTAGCATAAATTTGTAAGGAGGGTATTTTTCTCTGAAATTAGGTATGTAAAAAATACTTTTGTCCAAAATAATATAATTTGTGTACTGATTAAAAGATACTTTAACATTAGGAAAAGTCCGTTTGTAAAAATCAATATGTTTAGGTTTTTTTCCGTAAAAATTTATCTCTTTAATAGGCAGTACTTCTAAACCGGTATACTGTCTGATCCAGTTATAGCATATTTTCGCATAGCATTCGCATACACTGAGAGGAATAATAAATCTAGGTATTACGTCAAAATAGAATATAACCGTATCGCCGATTTCTACATATTTTGTATTAATATTGTTGATAATTAAGGATAAGTATCTTTTCATAATATCAACGGATTCTCTTAAATTGGATGTATGGATAAAAACTTTACCGATTAATCCCGCTTTTGACAAAGTAAAATAATCAGCAATAACAAGGCCGATGTCACTGCGGCCGGATAATTTTTCAATTCCTTTCCATAGTTTATAAGCTTTAATAATGGATACTCTTTCGTTGTCTGATATAGGTTCTATTTTAAAATTAGTGAATTTTTCAAGTTCTTTTTTATCTATATTAATGGTAGGCAGAAGCTCTATTAAAAAATTATAAAACAGTGCTGATAATGTGAAGTTTTTAAATAAAAAATTGGCATCTTTTTTTGCAAAATAACTAAAATTCATGGCTTTTTCTTATTGATTTAGTTTTATTAAACGAAAATGAACTCAAATGTCATTCCTTTAATTTTTCTTTTGATATACAATAATAACATAAACGTATACAAAAGGTACAGATATGCAAAGTAAAAATAATAACTTGTTGTTAAAATTATTCTTAGTATTAAATATAAGTGTAATTTTTTTATTGGCTTCATCTACTGTCTTTATTCAAAAGATCATATTAAAAGGCGATGTCAGTAAACAGGATTTAATATTGGCAAAACCTCTTTTGTCAAAATATGAAAACCGTAAACTAACATTAAAACAGATAGAAGAATTAAAAGAAAAATTGAACAAACTGTTTAAAAAAAACGGAGAAGTATTTACAAAAGTGCTTCTGCCTCCTCAAAAAATCAAAAACCATGTTTTGGTTATTGAAATAATTAAAGCAAAAATAGGCAGTATTTCAGTATACGGAAATAAATATTATTCTAAAAAATTTATAAAAAGTAATTTAAATATGAAAAAGGGTGATTATTTAGATTATAAAACTTTTATGAAGTCATTATTGCTTCTTAACGAAAATCAGGATCTGCAAGTTAAAGCTTATTTAAAAAAAGGTAAAAAATACGGAGAAACAAAAGTAAATTTGGATGTAAACGATTCAAGGCCGTTTCATGGAAGTATTACATATGACAATCTGGGTTCAAGCAGTACTTCAAAAGACAGGGTTTCAGCGGATATTTTATACGGTAATCTGTTTGCGGACGGCGATTTAGTTAATTTTCATACTACGCTTGGTATAGATAGCTGGAGTACGAAATTATATAAAACCACATATACTACAAAACCTTTTGGCAGATATCATACAAGAATAAATATGACTTATTTATACGCAAATTATGTAGTAACAGGTACTTTTGCCGTTTTAGATATTAAAGGTAATACTAAAATTGCTTCATTAGGTATTACACAGCCTATGCTTTATAATGTCGTTAATAAAATTAATATGATGCTTGATTTAAATAAAAAAGAATCAAAAAGTTATCTTTTAGGCAGTCTTTCATCAAAAGACGATATAAAAATTCTTACATTATCCGCTTCTTTAAAACACAGTAAAATTTTTAGCGAAATAAATGCGGTTTTATCCATATCCAGAGGCTGGGACGGAGATGACGCGGTCGGAAGCAGGTTTGAAGAGGACAGAAATTTCTTCAAATATAATCTTAATTCCTCTTATAACTTTTATCTTAATCTGAAAAACAGTTTTTTGTTTGTTTTGAATATGCAGTATTCTAATTACAGGCTTCCTTTATCGGAAATGTTCTCCATAGGTGGTATGAACAGCGTCAGAGGTTACAATCCGTCCGTTAAACTCGGGGATTACGGATACAGTACCTCCATCGAATGGTTCTATCATCCTGAAATTAAAAACAAATATTTTAAAAACGGTGTGCAGATAGGTTTTTTTATAGATAATGCAGGAGCATATGTAAACGACCCGATTCCTGGAGAAGAGAAATCTCTTGTTTTAACGGGAGGGGGAGGCGAAATTATTATAAGTATAAAGAAAAGATATTCCTGCAGAATCGGAGTAGGTTATCCGATACATTCTTCTTATGATGTTAACAGCGATAATAAAAGCGTTTACATGATTTTCAATGCGAAATTATGGTAAGGAATTAATATGTTACTAAATAAAAAACAGCGTCTATCAATTGTGGTCAGTATTACTTTATTGTTTATGCCTATGCAGGCTATAGCTTTGCCTACAGGTGCAAGTGTTGCTTCCGGAAGCGTTACTATTAATACAACGCAAAATGAAATGGTTATCAATGCTTCCGATAAAGCTATTATTAATTATAACAGCTTTAATATCGGTGCGAACGAACTGGTAAAATTTGTTCAGCCTAATTCAAACGCAGTTGTGTTAAACAGGGTTGTTTTAGCTAACCCTTCTTCAATTCTCGGAACTTTAAGCGCGAACGGAAATGTGTTCTTAGTTAATCCTGCAGGAATCTTTTTCGGAGCTAATTCGGTAGTTAACGCTAACAGTTTTTTGGCAACTACTCTTAATATTAGCGATGAGGATTTCTTAAAAGGAAATTATCATTTTGAACAGATTAAAAATTTGGCTCCTTCATATATAATACAAAGAGGGATGATAAATGTGTCTCCCGAAGGATTTGTGATTTTAGCAGCTCCTTTTGTCAGCAGCGAAGGGGCTATTATAGCCAAATCAGGTAAAGTGGTAATAGGAGCTACTGATAATTTTTACATTCATTTTGATGCAAACGGATTAATAAATTATACTTATGATAAAAGTACAAGCAGTGATTCTCCTATAATACTGCCCGCCGAAACGGCTGATAACATCATTAATAATATTATAAACACCGGAACCGCTTCAAACGCTATAAAAATAGTAAAAAACGGCGATCAGATAGAACTTGTAGGAGCAGATAACACTGCATTGGTAAGTTCAAATATAAATACAGATGCGGTTGACGGAAAAAGTGCGGGAAGTATTATAGTCGACGGACAAAAACAGGCTTTTGTTTTTGACGGGGCAAAACTTTCTTCAAATGCCGCTGATATAGGAAACGGCGGTAATATACTTATTTATTCTAATGATTTGACATATTCCGATCATGGTGCTTCATACAGTGCTAACGGAGGACTTTTAAACGGTGACGGCGGATTTTTGGAAATAAGTGCGGATAAAAGTGTTATTTTTAACGGAAGTAAAATTTCATTAAAAGCATTTGAGGGTAAAAACGGACTGTTTTATATGGATCCCGATGATGTAACAATATCAGAAGATATTTATACAGACGGCGCAAAGTATGAATGTACAGCTGACAGTTTTCTTTTAAAAAGTAATGTAATTATTTCAACAAGAGAATTAGGAAAAGACGGATTGTCATCAGATAAATCCGGGTCTATTACGATTAATGCTCCAATCATTACGCTTGAAAACGGTAGTGAGCTTTTAGCGTATGCAGATAACGGATATGCGTCAGGGGATATTACTCTTAATGCGGAAGCAACTAGCGGAGATGTTGGACTTGAAGCCACTTCTTCCATTAATATAAATGGTGCTACCATTAAAGGCGGAAATATTAATATATCAGCCAGCTCAAGTTCTGCAAATGAATTCACAACAGGAAACGATTTAGTTGATTACGCTCTTGATTTTTTAACTTCATCAGCTGACGATACTCCTCCGCTCGTAAATGTCGGATTGAGTATAGCCCAGTCAAAAGCTACGATAAATGTCGGAAGCGGAAGCAATATAGAGGGAAGTTCTGTAAATATACAAAGCAGCGCAAGTTCTACGGCTTCCGTTTCGGTAGCGGCAAGCGGTGTTAGTGTCGGTTACGGTAAAACAACAGCGGATGCTGAAACTGTTATACAAAACGGTGCAACAATAACAAGCAGCGGAGATATAAACATAAAAAGCAGTTCTGTTTCAGATAACAGTGTGGAAGCATATACAGAAGAAGCTGAAGACAGCGACGGTGCAAAAATCAATGTAAATTTGGCTTATGCAACTTCTTCGACTACTTCTAAAGCAATAATCGAAGACGGAGCCGATATTGATGCGGGAGGTTTACTTAATGTAAACGCATATACAGAAAAATCAATGGATGTTTCCGCCGATGACGGGGCAAATGAGGACAGTTCGTTAGGGGCAAGTGTAGCTATAGGCACTTCTGATTCTACTACTCAGGCCAGTGTAGGAGGAAATATAAATGCAGATAATTTAATTATAAATGCACAGACAGACAATGATGTTTTAAAAACAGCAGCATATGCCGGAGCTGAAAATCCATCTGCTGGAGATGTGGTTTCTAATGTTGAGGACGGACTTTCTGAAAAAATTCAAGACTGGGTGTCTGATAAAATGCCTTCATTTGAATCAGAAATACCGGCAACTGAAGAATCAAGTGACGGCACAACCACTACGTCTTCTCCTTTAGGACTGTCTGCGGCTTTTGCTTATTCTGACCATACCTCAACAACTACGGCGGATATAGCGGCAAATTCCAATGTCAATATTAATCAAGATACTGATATAGAGGCTTTAAATAATTATTTAACATCCGATAACGGTGAAAGCGGAATTAAAACCGTTGCTATGGCGGCCGTTCCAAGCAGTGAGGACAGTACAACAGTGTATTCGGCTGCGGGAGCTGTGGCCGTAACTAATTTGGATAATACGGTGAATGCATACGTAGACGACGGTGCAACTCTTAATTCTAAAGGAAATATAGCAGTTTTGGCAAAAACTGAAATGCCTTATCAGATTTCCTGGGACGATGTGACAGATGTATCAGATATTCCAGATAAAGTTAATTCAGCTTTGGATATTACAAAAACGAGTTTCTTTACTACCTGGGCTCAAAGCAGCGCGGCGGGTGAAATGGCCGGAATAGCAGGATCTGTGAATTATTTTCATATGAAAAACGATACTGAAGCTTATTTGGGGGAAAATACACAAATCAATCAGGGACAAAGCGATTACGGCACATTGTTAGTAAACGCTTTAACAAATATTGAAACTATGAACCTTGCAGGCGTAGTGGGACTAACAGACAGCAGCGGAAACGGGCTTGGAGGTTCGTATCTTGATATTCAGTATGATGATACTACAAAAGCGGAAATAAGAGATAATTCAAATATTTTGACAAAACAGCTGTCAGTCGAAGCTAATACTAATACAAAAAATATTTCAATTGCCGCATCAGGAGGAAATGCAGAACAGTATGGAATAGCTGGAAGCGTTTCATATTTGAAAATTAATAACGTTACTCAGGCTAATATAAATAATGCCAATTTAGTTGTAACAGGAGATTCTTCAACTGACGGTATTGACCTGCTTTCCAGTGATTATTCAAAACTTTTCAATGTAACCGGCGGAGTGATGCTATCTACAAGTGTAGGTATAGGAGCATCGGTTTCTATAAATGAAATTGACAGGGATACCGAGGCTAATTTAAACGGTACAGGATTTGACAATACCGGTGTTACTAATATAGGTTCTCTAAACAGCGGTGAAATAGATGCAGTGTCTTTAGCCGGAGCCGTTACTACTACTTTCGGAACTCAAAAACCTCAGGACAGTATGGCGGGGCAATTCGGTATAGGACTTTCCGGGTCTGTATCTTTAAACAGAATAAATGATACAACAACCGCAGCTATTACAGGTTCAAATAACCTGGCAAATCAGAATAATGCTAATGATATTGATATTGCGGCATCAAACACCAGTAATATAAAAAGTTTTGCAGGTGCCGT
The DNA here is from genome assembly GCF_055388085.1 of Nautilia abyssi. Lineage (NCBI taxonomy): Bacteria > Pseudomonadati > Campylobacterota > Epsilonproteobacteria > Nautiliales > Nautiliaceae > Nautilia > Nautilia abyssi. Next base: position 1,720,050 of record NZ_AP042376.1, read on the forward strand.
AAGCGCCGTTACAGCTATTAAAACATCGGCAGGATTGGCAGGGGCTTATTCTCAAAACGATTTGAATAATAAAACTTCTGCTTCAATTGATTCAAGTACGATATACGCCAAAGCTATTAAAATCGATTCATCTTCTAAAGGGGAAATAGATTCATATACCGCAAGCTGCAGCGGCAGCTTAAGTTTAGGTTTAAGCGTGTCTATTGCCGGGTCTGTATCAATAAATAATATTTCGAATGATATCACGGCTGATATTACAAACGGTTCAGACGTTACAGCAGGTGGAAGTGTCAGTCTCTCAGCAGAAGACAGCTCGACTATTAATACCAAAGCGGGAGGAATTGCCATAAGCGGTGCAGGTATAGGTGCTGCATTTTCAAAAAACAGTATAAGTAACGATATTTATGCTTATGTAAGCAATTCAGGAATTACAGCAGATTCTTTAGATATCTCTTCCGTTGAATCCGCAACAATAAATGCTTTATCTGCGTCTTTAGGTATCGGAGCGGAAGGGCTTGCCGTTTCTGCCGCTATTGTTATTAATGATATTGCGGATGACATTGAGGCATATATTAATAACAATTCAAAAACCGTATCGGCAAACGGGGATATAAACATATTGGCAAATGACGGTTCGTCAATAGATACTCAGGCGGGACAGGCCGCTGGTTCTGACGGTGCAGCAATTGGTCTTTCAACTCTTTATAATACAATAAGCAATGAAATTGATGCTTTTATAAGCAATGCTACAGTTAATAACGGTGGCAATATTATCATATCTTCTGTAAGTGACAAATCTATTAGCGCCAAAGCAGCCGGAGCGGCTGTTTCAGGTTCTGCTTCCGCAGCAGGCGCGGTGGTAATCAATACTATTAAAGATACAATGAATAGCTATATTTCATACAGCTCAGTGGTTGCTGAGAATTCAATCTCTATTCTTTCAGAAGAAAAAAATGTTCTAACAGCAATGTCAGGGATTTTATCAGTAGGCGTTGCTTTAGGGGCTGACGGTTCAATTGTGACTAATATAATTGAAAATACAATTAAATCATATATTTTTAGCAGCAGCGTTAAAGCTGACGGAAATGCAGCGGTAGAAACTTTAAAATCAGATTTAAGCGGTGATACTGAAAATATTAACGGTATAGATATATTGGCATCGGCAAGTGAAAAAATAGAGTCTGATGTAGCCAATCTTTCAGGAAGCGGCAGTACAAGTGTTGCGGCAAGTGTTTCGGTTAATCTGCTCAGAGACAGTATAGACAGCTATATAGACTCATCTAATATTAACAGCGATAATGACAATGCAAATGCTCTTCAGCAAGTCCGAGTCCGTGCGGTAAGTTATAATGATATTAAATCTAATATAGGCGGTTTGGCTATAGGAGGAGACGCCGGAATCGGTGCGTCAAGCGATACAAGTATGCTTCAAAACACTCTAAACGCATATATTCAAAACAGTAATGTATATGCCAAAAAAGCAGTTAATGTTAATGCGCAAAGTTTGGAATATTTAAACTCTGTAGTAGTTAGCGGAGGATTCTCAGGAGGGGCGTCTTTAGCAGGTTCTGCTGCAGTGATAAATGTTGATAATCATGTCAACGCTTATATTTCAAATTCTAATGTTAATTCGGAAGGTGATTTGGGAGTTTCCGCTTCTGATACTACAAAACTCGGAACTTTAGACAATGAAACAAAACAAGGTATCCTTGCCGGGGGTACAGGTATTGGACTTGTAGCAGGTGTCGGAGGTTCAGTTGTAGTTACCAGTGTTACTCAAAACACTAATGCTTATGCCCAGGATTCTATCTTAAACGCAAAAGGAATTATGTCTATATTGGCTGATAATTATGCCGATACCATTACATTTGCGGCAACCGGCAGTGTAGGCGCTTTTGCAGGGGCTGCAGGTTCAGTAACAATTAATACAATAGATTCAACGGCAAAAGCATATACATATGCAAGCGGCGCAAATAAAATGTTAATCAATCAGGACGATAATTACAAAACTTCAGTGCAGGATGTCAAAATCCAAAGTAAAAACCATTCATCAATAGATTCTTCACCGGGTGCCGGAAGTGACGGTGCCGTGGGTGTCAGCGGTTCTATAGACGTAGCGACGATTCATAATACCTCTTCTGCAAAATTAGGTGATTATACTCTGTTAAATGCGGGAAGAGATTTTTTAATAAGTGCTGAAGCTTATAAAAGTGTTACCAGTGAAGTGAGTACGCTTTCTGGAAGTTTGGCTGAGGGCGTGTCAGGTTCGGTTTCAATTGCAAATATTAATACGAATATAAACGGTGACGCTTTAGATGCTTCTAAAGATACTAAAGATAAAACAGATACGTTAATATCAAAAAGTGATGTAGGTGATCAGATTGGAGATTCCGATACCGCAACAAGCGCAAAAAGTGAAATTGACGCTGAAACTACAAGCTTAAATGTTGATGATGCATTTGATCCGGATTATGTTCCAAACGAAACAACTCAGGCGGCAATTGGAGATAACAGTGTTTTAAATGTCGGAGGGGCAACATCTGTTGAAACATCTGATACCACTTCTTTAGATTTAATCTCAGGTGGTATATCAGTTTCCGGTGTATTAGGTATAGGAGGAGCTGTCAGTATAGCTAATGTCGGAGCCGATACCAAAGCATATATAGGTAAAAATGTAAATATAAATACAGGGTCATTAAATATTAACAGTAATCTGATTTTGAATAAAAACAGTATTAAAAGTTATGCCGGAGCTGCCGGTTCAGTTGGTCTGGGTGCGGCTGTTTCAGAGTTTAATGTAAATTATACAAATGAAGCTTATACAGACAGCGGTTCTGTTTTGACAATTAGCAAAGGTGATTTTAATATTGCGGCTTCCAGTGATTTGTCATCTAATAGTGTAACTGCTTACGGAGCGGCAATAGGAGCGGCTGCAGCCGGTATAGTAAAAGCTGAATTTATTCAAAAAGGCAGTACAACCTCTATTGTTAAAAGCTCAAAAGTCGATACAACCGGGAATATAAATATAAGCGCGTCAGATAATGAGTACAACTCCAGTTCTCTTGCCCAGGCGGCTGCAGGCGGTATAATAAGCGGGACAGGTTCATTTAGCGATATAGAATTAACTCCTACTCTTATTGCCGGATTTGGTGACGGAGTTATTTCAACAAGCAGCGGAGATACTTCAATTTTATCATCATCAATAGCAACTCTTTCAAGTGAAGCCGACGGTGTTGATGTGTCTTTAGGCGGATTAACTGTAGGACTTTCTAAAGCTGTTGCGACATGGACTCCGACTTTAACAAGTACGGTAGGTTCTGATAATAATATAAAAGCAAATAATTTTTATATGAAAGCTTTTGAAAATACGGATGACAACGGTAATTATTTTACCGACAATACAATTGACGCGAAAGCTTTTTCAGCTGTAGGGGAAAGTTTAATCGGAGGTACCGGGTCATTGTCTGAAGCAACAAGAAACGCCAATATAATAAGTGTTACCGGAGAGAATACGCAAATTTCTACAAATGGAGATATATATATAAATTCAAAAGCTTTCGGTAAAACACAGGCTACAAGTAACGGATTTATGTACAGCGCTTTAGCTGCTGGTGCAACAGAAGCCGTTTCTACAAGCAATGCAAATGTAGGTTCGGTAATTGGAGATGACAATGTATTAAATGCCGGAAGGGATATAAGTATTAATGCATATGCCGGAAATGAAGCATTAAGTAATACTCTCGGAGGTACGGGAGGACTGTTGACTACTACAGGTACGATAGCCACTACTAATATTAATGCTAATATTTATACGAATATTGAAGCCGGAGCAAGTCTTCTTGCAGGTGAAAATATAGGATTAAATGCTTTGAGTTATGTAAACGCTCATGCAGTCGCCAGTATTGTTACAGGATCGGCTGTTACTTATAATCAAACTGAAACAAATGTCAACGTTAATCAAAATGTTGAGGTAAATGTAAAAGAAAATGCAGAATTAAAAGCAAAAACAATCAACATATTAGCAGAAGTCACAAGCTTTGAAGCTAATTCCCATGCTACATCAGAAACAGTGGCGGCTGATTCTAATTCGGAAGCGTATGCGAATGTCAATGCAGTATCTAATACTAATATAAATATTAACAGCGGAGCTACATTAAATGCAGCTTACAAAATAAGTGTAATCAGCAAACAGGATAAAGACAATATCTTTTTATCCAAAACCGATTCCAATGCTACAATTGATGCAGGAGTTACCGGTAGTTTAAGAGCTTACACCGATAATGAAATGCATGTGAATTCCAATGTTAATTTCGAAAGCGGAAGCAAATTAATCACTACCGATCTTTATGTTCAGACTTATGCTCCAGAAAAAGATGCAGATACTTATGTAAATGTTGCTGATACAGAGAGTCATACAGTTGTAACATGGGTATTAACACAAACCAAAAAACTTGTAGATGTAGTGTCAAATATTCCTATTATAGGATGGATTGTAAAAAAAGTATGGAAAGTTGTCGATGAATGGGTTCCTCAATTTACAAACAGTACGCAAGTTTCAAAAATGAGCGGTGATTATTACGGCAGTTCTGTTATAAGTATGAATTCGGAAATTTATCAGGAATCTTCAGTTTCACAAGCTCTTAATATTGCTGCCGACGGCACTATTACCGCTCAGGGTGGAGATATTTCAGCACAAACTGACGGAGACAATATAGTTGTTAATGATTTAATTAATCATGATAAAGGACTGATAGAACTTAATTCCAACGGTCAAATAACAGGTACAAGCGATATTTACATTCAAAATGTATATCCTGATGTAACCATTAACAACTATTCAAATAAAAATTTAGAATTAAATAATATTAATGTTGAAAGCGATAATGCAAACGAACCTAATTTACAAATGTCTTATGTGCCGAGTGAAGATGTTGTTCCGTTTATTCCGGTATATCATTCAATGAGTGTGGACCATAGCGTAAACATTAACAATTACGGTTCAGGAGATGTTGTGTTTAACGGAGTCGTGTCTAATTACGGAGGAGAAACTTCAGTATATAATTCATATGGGAATATTTATTCTAACAGCGGAGCGTTATTACTGTCAAAAAATATTAATATAAACGCAGTAAAAGGTTCAATCGGAAGCAGTGAAAATCCTGTAGAAATTGAACTTCAAAAAAGCGACAGCGATAATCCTTCTATAACTACAAACAGTTTTTATGACACTTATCTTGGATTGAAACTGAGTGAACTTACAGATGTTCCGTTAAATGAAGATTATGTCATTGACGGATTGGATTTAAGCAATATCAAAACCGAAGGAAATCTTTTCTTAACACTTAATCCGGGAGCTACATATTATAAATATTACACATATTCTACCGACCCTGATACAGGAGAACAAATTTCAACTGAGAATATATTACAAACCGCGGCGGAATCAAAATATTATATTGATAATATTACAGCTAACGGCAATATAAATATTAATGCTGAAAAAGGCGTTTCTTTAGTTTTAGACGGTACAATGCAAAGCGGTGTTACAGATCAGACAGTAAATATTTATTCCGATATTGACCCTTACAGTGAGGATGCACGTTATATTGCTTCTTCTGATGACAGTACAGTATATCTTAAAGATATCGTTCAGCCTGGAGGAGCTGTCAATATTAACTTAAACGACGCAACATTTGAAGGCAGCGGAAAAGTCAGTTATGTCAACGGTAATACTCATATTACGGTAAATAACTTTACAAGTAAAAATGTAAATTTACAAGAAATCAATACGAACAGCAATCCGGATAACGGACTATATATCAACGGAGTTAAACAGCAAAGCTACAGTAATATAGAACTTAACGGTATGGGGTATGACAGCGGAAGTGTTGTTGTAAACAGCAATAACGGAGGAGAAGTTCAGTTAAACGGAAATATTAACAATCAAAGCGGAACTACTGAAATAAACGGTAATAACGGTGTTTATAATTTAGGAACGAATTTAATAGATTCTAAAAATATAATTTTAACTATGTTGAACGATACTCCTATAGGAACGCAGGAAAATCCTATTTATACAAACGGTGTTGTAAAAGCTACTACCAGTAACAATATTTATCTGTTTGCTCCGACTCTTTTATCAATAGACTCATTGACAGGTAAAGATTTGTATCTGGTCAGCAACGGTGATATTCAAGGTGATGACGCATCAAGTATGAATATAGCGGGAGACAATGTAATGCTTCAGGCAGCCGGAAGCATTCAGTCAGTATTAAACGAAGCTATAAAAATTTCAGCGGATGTAGTTGCGGCAGTAAGCAGCAACGGCAATATAAATTTACATAACAGCAAAGATACAGTTGTAGGAGCGGTAGGAACATTAAGCGGACTTCAGGCGTCAGGGGATATTACATTCTCAACAGACGGAACGTTTACGCAGGCAAAAGGTTCTAATATAGTTTCTGATAACGGAAACGTAGCATTGAATTCCGCAGGAAATATGAATATCGATTATGTTCAGTCACCAAAAGAGATATCTCTTGAATCACAAAACGGCGCAATAACTCAAGACGGAGATGAAGATGTTGATATCGTAAGCGACAGTTTATTAGCAAAAGCTGCAAACGGTATTGGAGATGACGGGGTAAATGAGAAATATCTGGATACAGATGTTAATAATATAGACGCATATAACAGTGCGGCTAACAATATCGACATCAGAAACGACAAATCAATTACAGCTTCGGATATAGACGGAGACGGTTTTGCTCTTTACAATAAAAATGGAGATATTAACATTTTAACCGATGGTGCGTTTACTCAGCAAAGTGCTACAAAAATATCAGGTCAGGATGTGACTATAAATGCCAAAGACGATATCTTATTGTCTGACCTGCAAAGTAAAAACGCATATATTACTACGTTAAACGGCGCAATATCAGGTGATGACGCATCAAGTATGAATATAGCGGGAGACAATGTAATGCTTCAAGCAGCCGGAAGCATTCAGTCAGTATTAAACGAAGCTATAAAAATTTCAGCGGATGTAGTTGCGGCAGTAAGCAGCAACGGCAATATAAATTTACATAACAGCAAAGACACAGTTGTGGGAGCGGTAGGAACATTAAGCGGACTTCAGGCGTCAGGAGATATTACATTCTCAACAGACGGAACGTTTACGCAGGCAAAAGGTTCTAATATAGTTTCTGATAACGGAAACGTGGCATTGAATTCCGCAGGAAATATGAACATCGATTATGTTCAGTCACCAAAAGAGATATCTCTTGAATCACAAAACGGCGCAATAACTCAAGACGGAGATGAAGATATTGATATCGTAAGCGATAGTTTATTAGCAAAAGCTGCAAACGGTATTGGAGATGACGGGGTAAATGAGAAATATCTGGATACAGATGTTAATAATATAGACGCATATAACAGTGCGGCTAACAATATCGACATCAGAAACGACAAATCAATTACAGCTTCGGATATAGACGGAGACGGTTTTGCTCTTTACAATAAAAATGGAGATATTAACATTTTAACCGATGGTGCGTTTACTCAGCAAAGCGGCAGTGAAATTTTGGGGGCAAATACTTATATAGACGCTAAAGACGATGTTCTTTTATCTTATATAGAAACTAAAAATGCATATATAACTTCCGAAGAAGGAAGTATTTTCCCTAATGAAAAACTGCCTTATAATATTGTAGCTTCAAACGATGTGCTTTTAACTGCATTAAACGGTATTATTGGTGCTCCTGATACACCTTTAAATGTGCTGTCAGGAGGAGAAGTTAATGTTGCCGCGTTAGAATCAAAAAATTTATTGTCAGCTTATTTGATTAGTAATTTGTTGCCGTCCGATTCATTTATAAATTTGGATTTAATTGTATTTAACAATAGAGTTATAAGCGGTACTCTTATAGATATGTATAACAGTACTCTGTTCTCTGTTTATCATAAATTGCAAAACACAACTAATCCTAATGCTGACGTAAAACAGAAAAAAGAGGATATTATTAACACAGAAGGAAAAATTTAATTATATTAATTTTTCTTTCACTCTTTTTTTTACTTCAAAAAGTTACTGCAAATAAAAAATAAACTAATTCAATTTTGAGCTGAAATGTCATGGTATCAATTCATTTATTTTATTAAAATAGAATTAAAACTTTATAAAAAAAAGGTTAATTATGAACTTTGGAAGAAAAATCTTTTTATTAAGTATAGTTGCATGTATTGCTTTGGCGGATCAGACTATAAGCACTGCAGAAACATCTACCATAACAAGTGATGGAAGTGAAAATATTTTAATTGACACTGGTGGAAGCATTACTACGGATAGTGACAATGATATAAATGTAACTGGAACTTTGGGATCGGATTATAATATCACCAATAAAGGTACTATATCAAATACTAATGCAATCGGAAGCAATTATAATAGAATGAATATTTACTTGGAAAACGGAAATGACGGAACCGTACTAAACGATACGACAGGAACTATGTCGGCTGCAGGAATGTATAATATATACACATCAGACAATAACGGCTATATCACAAACAAAGGTTTGATTGAAAATACAGAAGAAAATACGAGTTTTGCCACAGGTATAGCAGTAGATAACAATTATCAAACCATACTCAACGATACGGACGGAAATATCACTACCAATTATATCTCAATATCAGTAGCCAACAATAACTATGGTAGTATTCATAGTATTATACAAAATAATGGTTCTATTACGAGTAACTATAGAGGCATCTATGTCTCATACAACAATGGAATTATAAACAACAATGGAAATATTACCTCACAAGATAGTGCTATTTTTGTATACAAAAACGACAGTGAAGGCACTATAACAAATGATACCAACGGTTATATCGATTCGGTGGGAAACTCTATTGATATAAATAGCAATTATGGAGATGTTTATAATTCAGGGAGTCTGATAAGCCAAAGTAAAGGTATAGCAATTGAAACAAATTATGGTGACATATACAATCTCAGCTACAACAACGGCATTACATCAAACGACAGCTCCATTTATGTAACAACTAACGAGTCTGATGGAAGCATTTTTAACCGTGGGAAGATTACTAGCTTGTATGATTACGGTATAAAAGTGATGCAAAATAAAGGATACATAGAAAGCAGTGAAAATATTTATGGTGTCGGTGGCATTTTTATTCAAAACAATAGCAGTGGAGCAACCGTAAACAATAGTGGAAATATATATTCAAATGGTATAGGTATGTATGTAGAAGAAAACAATGGCACTTTCGTGAACTCCAATTATATAGAATCAAATACTACTGGTATAGCAGCGAGTACAAACTATGGAGATATTGCTAATTATAAGGATATCGTCTCCGTTACGGGAATCTATGTAGAAACCAATAACAAAAATACAATAAATGGGGGAACTATAAAGGCGGATATAGGTATCAATGTAAAATATAATAATTCTGACATCACCAATAATGGAACTATAGAAGCAAACAATAATGCGGATAATATAGGTATCAATGTAGAAAACAATAATGTTAACGGATATGTCTTGAATGGTACGGATGGAGTCATAAATGCAAACATAGGCATCAATGTGGAAAACAATATTTTTTATGTTTTTAATAAAGGATCTATTGACGCAAATACGGCAGGTATCAATGTAACTACAAACAAAGGAGTTATCATAAACTTTTCAGGTGGACATATTTCCTCTTCCGAAGATGGCAGCACGGGTATCAATGTGGAGAACAATGAAAACAATATCACAAATATGGGATATATATCTGCAAAGATAGGTATAAATGTAGCCGCAAACAAGCAAATTATCTTAAATGATAGAGATGGAGAGATCTATGCTTATGAAGATGGCAGCATAGGTATCAATGTAGAAAATAATGAATACAGCATCACAAACAACGGATACATACAAGCTACTTCACCTTATACTATAGGCATAAATGTAGAAAACAATGATCAAGATATTATTAATAATGGCGCAATAATTTCAGATAGAAACATAGGTATAAATGTAACTACAAACAATAAAACTATTTTAAATGATAATTTGGGCAGCATTTCAGGATCAAATGCAAATACTTATGCAAATACTAGTATAAATGTACAAAATAACAACGATGCTATCATAAACCAAGGACATTTGAACTCCACACTTACAGGCATATATGTAAACACAAATGCCGGAACCATTCTAAATGATTACAGTGGACTAATGTATTATTGTAATAATGCCATAACAGTACACAACAACTTGGGAACCATTACCAATAAAGGAAACATTAGTGCCTCCAGTTATGGCATCTATATAGACAATGACAACAATGGAACCATATTGAATGACACGGATGCAAATCTAAGTTCAAGCAATAACTCCATAACAGTACACAACAACCTAGGAACCATCACCAACAACGGAAACATTAATGCTTCCGGCTACGGTATCTATACAGAAATGGACAACAACGGAACCATCTTAAATAATACTATAGGTAATATCTCTGCAAATATATCCATGTTCATAAACGGAAGTAACAATGGAGCTATGATAAACGGTGTAGATGCAAGCATTAACACAACATCAACATCTATACATGTCCAAGCAGACAATAACGGTCTTATAGAAAATAACGGAACTATTACAAGTACAGGGGGAAATGGTATTGAAGCATACGGAAGCAACTATGGAAATATACTAAACTATGGAAATATAAATATAAAATATTATGGTCTTTTTGTATCCAAAGAAAATAATGTCAGTATTATAAATTATGGTTCCATTACAAGCAGTGACAGCAGAGGTATAGATATAGACGGTATAAACAATGGTACTATCTTAAACAGTGAAAATGCAAATATCACATCAAACTCCTCCTCCATATTTGTATCAACAAACCTAAAAAACATCATAAACGAAGGAACACTTACAAGCTCTACCTCTTACGGTATGAAAGTAGATGAGAACAATGCAACCGTTATAAACTACGGAACTATAGATGGAGGCTTTGGAGGCATAAGTGTATCAAATAACAATAAAGATGTAATAAACGAAGGGATAATAAGTTCAGCAACAGGTATTAATGTAGAAAATAATTACGCAAATGTTACAAACAACAATCTGATAACATCAGATACAGGTATAAGCATAACAATAAACAAATCGATGATTTTAAATACCTCAGAAGGAAACATTACTTCAAAAAATGATTCCATATTTGTATCAGACAATAAAAACATTATTATAAACAACGGATATCTTTCAGGAAATAATGCTATAAATGTAACAGATAATAACGCAATTGTTGAGAATAATGCAACTATAGCCCAAAGTTCTAACGGTATAAATATAACAAACAACAATAATGCTGTATTAAATAATGGAATTATTGATTCTTCAAACAATACAGGTATCAACGTAATAAACAACAATAAAGATATAATAAATGAAGGAATTATAAGTTCAGCAACAGGAATAAACGTAGAAAATAATTATGCAAATGTTACAAACAACAATCTGATAACATCAGATACAGGTATAAGCGTAACAACAAACAAATCAACGATATTAAATACTTCAGAAGGAAACATAAGTTCGAATGTATCAATATATGTTGCGGATAATGAGAATACTATCACCAACAATGGATATATTTCAAGTACGGACAGCGGTATAAAAGTAACAGACAACAATGCAACGGTTGAAAATAACGCACTTATAACCGGAAGCGGAAAAGGTATAAATGTAGAGAATAACAACAAAGATGTAATAAACGAAGGGATAATAAGTTCAGCAACAGGTATTAATGTAGAAAATAATTACGCAAATGTTACAAACAACAATTTTATAACATCCAACACAGGTATATCAGTTACAACAAACACTGGAATCGTATTAAACGATACAGAGGGGAATATTACAGCACAAATAGGTATATATATAGGAGGGAGTGAAGCCGGGGCAGTAATAAACAACGGAACAATAACAGCTGAATATACATTCCAGGCACCTACTGCTACATCAGGGAAATTTACTAATAACGGAACAGTTAAAGGGGATATAGACGCAAAAGGCGTGGATGTAATAAACAACGGAGATTTGAAACTTAATCCTTCCAATACTGTATATTCAAAAACCTACATCCAAAATGCACAAGGAATACTTGATCTGGACGTAGAAGTAAACAATACAACCCTTTCAGCACAGACACCGTATATCCAAACAAGCGGAGATATAACATTTAAAGAAGGTTCAACCATAAAAGTTTATTTTGTTAATACAACGGATGACACTATAGGAAAATGGTTTAATTCTTTAGAGAATTTTAAAAACACCATATATAAAGAATTTAGTAATTCAGAAGGTCTTATAGCTGAAACAACAGACGGAAATATCAGTACAGACATATATTCTTTGAATTTTATAGATAACAGCGCTCTTTTAACTTTTTCTGCAGAAATTAACGGAACAACTATGAATCTTATAGTAAGAAAATCCGAGGCTGGGCTTGAGAAACTTGTAAATTCAACAGGAGACATATATGTGATTGGTACGGCAAAAGCGCTTGATTCTATTTTTAACGAACTGAAAGTAGATGCGGATATAGATAAGTATCTTAGTGTTCTTGATTCAAGAAGCAGTGATGAAGACAAAGTAAATGACTTGGCTGAAGCTACACCGGTTAATACATTGACGACTTCTGTTGCAGCATTAAGAATGAGCAATATGATAAATTCAATAATAGGTGCTAGACAAAGAGGATTAAACTCAGGTAATAAAGTGTTTAAAGACAGAAATTTATGGATAAAACCTTATTATACATATACAACACAAAGCAATAAAGACGGTTACAAAGGTTTTAGCGCACATACACACGGATTTGTATTGGGAATTGACGGGGAGTATACGGATTCTAAAAGATTAGGGTTGGCGTTTGCTTATTCTAAAAGCGATGTGAATACTAATGATCTGCCTCAGTCAAGTGATTTAGACGGATATACATTTATTATGTACGGTTCAAAACCGGTAGTTAATTATCAAAGTATGCTTTCTTATCAGATCGGTATCGGAGTACAGAAAGTAAATACAAGCAGATATATCAGTGCAATAGGGCAGACTGCATCGGGATCATATAATGCAAAACTGTTTTATTTACAGACTGTAATGAATAAAAATATGCAGATTAAAGACCAGCTTACATTTATTCCAAAAATAAAATTTGCATATAAATATTATCATACCCCAAGTTACAGTGAAACCGGAGCCGGAGGACTGAATTTAAATGTATCAGGATATAATACTGAAGAAATGATATTAGGCACAGGCGGATTACTGTCATATAAATTAAATCTTTCAACCGATTTTGAAGCATATGCGAATATTGATTATAATTTTAAAAATGACAGACAGACAGTATCGGCAAGTTTCCAGGGTGCAAACGATGTTGTGTTTGATACTGACGGAATAAAAAACAGTGCAGCAACATTTAACGGAGGAATGAGTATGAATAAAAAATTCCAAAACAATACATCTTTCAGTTTCGGATTTAATATAGACAGAAAAACAAGCGGATTTACAAGCAGAAGCGTATTTGCAAAATATAATATGAAATTTTAATTAAAATGAGAAAATTAATATATTTTTTCATTTTTTTATTTCTTATAGGGTGCGGATATAATATTCCTACCCCTTCCCAAAGACTTGAGAAAGCAGATAAACTTGCAGGCAATAAATTTAAAAAACATATTTTTAATACAAAAGAATTTAAGATTTTTTCTTATGAAGGTAACCTGAAAGGATGTAAGAAAGTATATGTTTATATAGAAGGAGACGGTCTTTCATGGATTACGTCTGATTTAATTTCTTCAAATCCTACTCCTTTAAATCCGGAAGGTTTAAAACTAGCTTTAAACGACCGTCATAAATGTGTTGTATACCTGGCAAGGCCTTGTCAATACGTAAATGATAAACAATGCAATTACAAATACTGGACTGATTGCAGGTTTTCCAAAAAAGTAATATCAAGTTATCAGGATGTTTTAAATCAGCTAAAAAACAAATATGATATAAAGTCTTTTGTATTAATCGGATATTCAGGAGGAGGAGCGGTTGCAGCCCTTATAAGCGCTTTTAGAAACGATGTTTCAATGCTTGTAACCGTTGCGGGCAATCTTGATACAAAAAAATGGTGTGAAATACATCATTTAACTCCGTTAACGTGCTCTTTAAACCCGGCTGATTTTACTGATAAACTGGAGAATATAAAACAGCTTCATTTAATAGGCGGAAGCGATAACAACATTAAAAAAGCAGTGTTTTTTTCATATTATGATAAATTTAAAAATAAAAAAAACATAAAATATTTAATTATAAAAAATTATAAACACAACAGCGACTGGAGCAAAATACTCTTACACGTTAAATATTGAATTATTATATAATTCACAAAAACTAGGAAGTGAATTGAAGGGTTTTATATTAAGCACTGTAAGAGTCAGGGATGAAGATTTAATTGTCAGAATTTTGACAAAAAACGAAGTGTTGAGTCTTTACAGATTTTACGGGGCCAGACATTCATATATAAATGTCGGGTATTTAATTGATTTTCATGTGGAAGAAACCTCCAAAACCACTATACAACGATTAAGACACGTCACTCAGATACCTTTTAAATTTCTTTTTGATATGAATAAAACGATTTTTTTCAAAAGATATATACAGCTGCTAAATAGGCATTTTACAGATGTGAGCAAAGTAGACGAATTTTATTATAATTCACTATATGAACTGTGTGAAAATTTACATCAAAGAGATGTAAAAAGAGCCGTTATAGAGCATTATATAAATCTGCTTGATAAAGAAGGAAGGCTTCATAACGATTTTATCTGTTTTTTATGTGAAAATAAAATCAATGAAAAAGTAGCCCTTGCAAGAAGCTATCTGCCGGCTCATGAGAAATGTATAATGAGTAACGGGTTTGAAAGGGAAAAAATAGAGCTTCTTTTTAATGAAAAAAAGACGCTTCTTTTCAGTGATGAAGAGATTGAAAAACTGTGGCAGATTTTGGAGCTTGGGATATGATGAATTAGTGAGTGGGTAAGTAGGTAAGTTGTGAAGGATATAAGAGGGAAGAAAAAACCTTAACAACTTATCTGCTTATCAACTTCACAACTTAATTAAAAGGAGCATAATGAAAGTACTTGTTGTAGGTGCGGGAATAATCGGAATGACGCTGGCATATGAATGGATAAATAAAAATCCTAACGATGAAATAACAATTATAGATAAAGAACCTCACGAGGCTTTTCACGCAAGCGGTAAAAACAGCGGGGTTTTACATGCCGGGTTTTATTATTCCAGTGATTCTTTGAAAGCGAAACTGACTGCAGAAGGCAACAGGCTTATGAAAGAATTTTGCCATTCAAACGGTATCGGTGTCAATGAAACGGGCAAGCTGGTAGTCGCTAAAAACGAAGATGAAATCAAAACACTTCACGAACTTGCAAAAAGAAGTATTGCCAATAATGCGGGAGCGTATTTAATTACCGAAAAAGAAGCCGAAAAAATAGACCCGAACGCCAAAACATACAAATTTGCCCTTTATTCTCCAAATACCGCTACGGTAAATCCCAGGGAAGTATGCTCGGTATTAAAACGAAAGCTTGAAGAAAAAGGTGTGAAATTCGTATTTAACACGCCTTATGAAAAATATAATCAAAGCTATGATTTTTTAATAAACGCCGCTGGGCTTTACGCCGATAAAATAGCCCATCAAAATGGAGTGGGGCTTGAATATACGATGCTGCCGTTTAAAGGCTTATACAGAAAATATCTCGGAAGTGACAGGATAAAAACTCAGATTTATCCCGTGCCTAACATTAAAAATCCGTTTTTGGGAGTCCATTTCACGCTTATGGCGGATAATACCATTAAAATAGGGCCTACGGCGATACCTGCGTTTTGGAGGGAAAACTATACGATGACGAGCAGGTTTAGTTTCAGTGAAATGATAGAAATTTTATCACTTGAAGCAAAACTGTTTATTAAAAATTCATTCGGTTTCAGAGATCTGGCGCTGTATGAGATGAGATACTATATTCCAAGCAATCTTATAAACGAAGCTAAAAAGTTGGTTAAAAATTTAAGAGGCGAATTTAAACCTATGACACCGGGGATCAGGGCGCAGCTGCTTAACAAAAACACAAACGAGCTTGTTATGGACTTTCTGGTTGAAAGAAAAGAAAACCAGATTCATATCTTAAACGCCGTAAGTCCTGCTTTTACCGCGAGCTTTGCGTTTGCTAAATATGTGCTTGGAAGTGTTAATAGTAAATAGTTGATGGTTGAATGATATTTGACAACGAGTAACGATAATTACCAATAAACCAATAACCAACCTATGAAAGGAAAACATGAAAACAATAGTGCTTGTTAAAGACGGAGAACTTGCCGATTATCCCGCGGATATTTTAGTAAACGGGGAAGTAAGAAAAAGCTATAATCTTGAATTTGAATGTGAAAAACTTGGAATTAAGATGGTAATAGGGTGTTCGATGCCTTCGGATGTAATTAAAAAACTTAGGGATAATGGTATAATATTTATGAAAATAAATTCTTTAGAAGAGCTTGAAGATTTGGATTTAGATATAACATTTCCGGATGAATTTAAAAACAGACGCGGATGGAAATGCGGTAAAAAAGGATTTTAAATGGAAAAACTAAACAAAGCAATAGAAAAAATAAAAAATGACAAATCATTAAACGATTTTGAAAAAGAAAACGCAATAAATCATTTAAAAGAATGGTATGAAGAGAAAAAAAGTATTTCATATATAGAAGAAAAACTGGAAGAAATATGGGAAAAAATTCTTCCGATTTTAAATGAAGCGGGGCTTATTTAACGAATTACGATAGATTTTATTTCCGTCATGTCTTCAATGGCGTATTTAGGACCTTCTCTTCCGATGCCTGAAAGTTTGACTCCTCCGTAAGGCTGGATGTCAAATCTTAAAGTCGGAATGTCGTTTATTATAACTCCTCCCGCTTCAAAGTCGTCAATGGCCCTGTTCATCAGATCCACTCTGTTGCTGAACATTGAAAACTGAAGTCCGTATGGAGAATTGTTCATTTTTTCCACGGCTACTTCATAGGAAGGGACTTTGACCAAACTTACAATTGGAGCAAATACTTCTTCGCATACAACGTTCATATCATCGGTTACGTCGGCCAATATGGTAGGTGAGAGTATATTGCCTTCCCTTTTGCCTCCGGCTATTATTCTCGCACCTTCATTTACGGCGCTTTGAATCCATTTTTCGGCTCTTATTGCAGCTTCTTCGTTAATTAACGGTCCCATAAACGTATCTTCTTCAAACGGGCTTCCGACTTTAAGTTTGGAAGCTTCAATGCCAAGTTTCACCGCAAATTCTTCATATATTTTTTCATCTACGTATATTCTCTGCAGTGATATACATACCTGTCCGCTGTTTGCAAATGCTCCTATTGCGCAGCGTTTAGCGGCCCAGTCAAGGTCTGCCGTGCTTTCCACAAACGTAGCGGCGTTTCCTCCGAGTTCAAGCGTTACTTTTTTAATTCCTGCGCTTTGAAGTATTATTTTACCCACAGGTACGCTTCCCGTAAAAGATATTTTTCTCGGAATCGGGCTTGTAACAAGAGCGCTTCCGACCTCGGCATCTCCGTATACGACGCTTAAAGCGTCTTTTATTGCATATTTACTTTCTATAAACAGTTTAGCAAAAGCGTATGCGGTATAAGGGGCTTCGGGAGTAGGTTTGAGCACCACGCTGTTTCCGGATACCAGAGCGGGGGCAAGTTTGTGGGCTACGAGGTTCAGAGGGAAATTAAAAGGTGTAATCGCAACCACAACGCCTACAGGCACTCTTTTATAAAACGCGGTAGTTTTAAATCCGCTCGGAGTTGCATCCGTAGGTATAGTCTCACCTACTATTCTGTAGCCTTCCGCCGCACAGATTCTAAGGTTTTCTATACATCTTTGAACTTCCACTTTTGACTGGGAGATAGGTTTAGCCACTTCAAGCGTAATATATTCGGCAAATTCGTCTTTTCTTTCTTCAAGTCTGTCTGCGACATCTTCAATCCATGCTATTCTTTGATGAAGCGGCGAATTTTTAGTGTTTTTGAAAGCCTCTTTTGCGATTTCAAGGGCTTTTTTTGCATCATCAGCGCTGCATTTTACATATTTGCTGGTTACTTTTTTGGTGTAAGGATTTACTATTTCTCCAAGCTCTCCGTCAAATTCTTTTGAGCCTATCAGTTTTTTGGCTATCAGTTCCATTTTTGCTCCTTATGGGGTTGTAAAAGTTGTATTTATAGTAATAATATCAAATTTTTGATAAAATTAGCCCAAAAAAGGATATATAATAATGAATGAAGCAAAACTGATTTGGATGGATGGCGAGTTTATTCCTTGGAATGACGCTAAAGTTCATGTTTTAACTCATACCCTGCATTACGGAAACGGTGTTTTTGAAGGAACGAGAGCTTATCAGACTGAAGACGGACTGGCTATATTCAGACTGCAAGACCATACAAAAAGGCTTATTAATTCTGCAAAAATAGTAAAAATAGATGTTCCTTTTTCTCAGGAAGAGCTTGAAGAAGCACAGCTTGAACTGCTAAGAAAAAATGATTTTAAAGGAAATGTGTATATTAGACCTTTAGTGTTTTTAGGTTATGGTAAAATGGGTCTTTATCATATCGGCGCACCTGTTCATGTTGCGATTGCCGCATGGGAGTGGGGTGCATATCTTGGAGAAGAAGGACTTGAAAACGGAATCAGGGTAAAAGTTTCTTCAATTACAAGAAATCCTGTTAAATCTACATTCGGAAAAGCAAAAGCCGTTGCGAATTATTTAAACTCTCAAATGGCAAAATTCGAAGCTATTGAAGCCGGATACGAAGAAGCTCTTATGCTTGATGACGAAGGATTTATCGCAGAAGGAAGCGGTGAGTGTTTCTTTATAGTAAGAGACGGTGTGCTGATTACTCCTCCAAACGACAATTCACTTGAGTCAATCACTCAGGCGACTGTGCTTGAACTTGCAAGGGAAAGAGATATTCCGGTTGAGAGAAGAAGAATAACAAGAGATGAGGTTTATATTGCCGATGAGGCGTTTTTCACGGGAACTGCTGCTGAAGTTACTCCGATTAGAGAAGTTGACGGAAGAATTATCGGAAGCGGTAAAAGAGGAGAAATTACAAAAGAACTTCAGGAAGCTTATTTTGACGTTGTTTACGGAAGAGATAAAAGCTATAAACACTATTTAACATATATATAATAAAAAGAGATTAAAATCTCAAATAAGAGATTTTTAATCTTAATTTATAAAAAAGGAATTTTATGCCAGCAGATTTAAACGGATGGATGAACGATAAAAATAACAATAAAAACGAAAACAAGTTTGAGCCTCCCAAGTTTGAGCCTCCTAAATTTATTCAGGGGAACAGCGGTTTCGGAATTATAATAATAGCTGCTATATTTATAATAGGCCTGCTTTTTAAACCGTGGGTTGTAATTAATTCTGGAGAAGTCGGTATTTTGGCAACTACAGGTAAATTTGAACAAAAACCTTTAATGCCTGGACTTCATTTTTTTGTACCTGTAATACAAAAAGTATATGTAGTGGATACTAAGGTTCATATGATTAATTATAAAAGAATAAGCAATGAAGCAGGAAGCATGGCGGACAGATACGGCACAATAAAAGTATATCCTGCTATTAACGTGCTTGACGCAAGAGGGCTTCCGATACTGGTTGAGCTTTCGGTAAGCTACAGACTAAATCCGAACGAAGCTGCCTATACGCTTGAAACATACGGTAAAAACTGGGAAGATAAAATAATCAATCCAATGGTAAGAGACGTGGTCAGAAACGTGATTGGCAAATATCCGGCTGAGGAACTGCCTGTAAAAAGAAACGAAATAGCTACTTTAATAGAAGCGAAAATGAGAGAACAGCTGGCGAAACTTCCACATAAACCTGTCATTTTCGAAAGTTTTCAGTTAAGGGATATAATTCTTCCTCAAAACATTAAAACGCAAATTGAAAGAGTGCAGATTGCCAAACAGGAAGCCGAAAGAGCAAAATACGAAGTGTTAAGAGCAAAACAGGAAGCTGAGAAAAAAGCGGCGATTGCATTAGGTAACGCCCAGGCTAAAGAAATAGAAGCAAAAGGTAAAGCGCAGGCGATGCTTATAGAATCAAAAGCTCAGGCACAGGCGAATAAAATTATTAGCGAATCATTAACATCGAATTTGCTTAAATTAAAAGCTTTAGAAGTTCAAAAACAGTTTAATGAAGCTCTTAAAGTGAATAAAGACGCGAAAATTTTCTTAACTCCAGGCGGGGCGGTACCTAATATTTGGATGAATATTGACGATAATAAAAAAGTAATATCTACAAATAAATAAGGATTATTATGGTAGATTTCGAAAAAAGCGGGGGTCTTGTTCCCGTTATTGTTCAGGATGCGGATACTAATGAAGTGTTAATGCTGGCATATATGAATGAAGAAGCTTTAAAACTTACCCAACAAACGGGATATGCTCACTATTTTTCAAGAAGCAGAAATAAACTTTGGAAAAAAGGTGAAAGCAGCGGACATACGCAGGAAGTAAAAGATATATTAATAGACTGTGACAATGATACGATTTTGCTGAAAGTAAAGCAAAACGGAGTGGCCTGCCATACTGGAAGAAAGTCCTGTTTTTTTACAAAACTCGACTCAAATGAAATAATATTGGACAAAGTAAAAGAAATAGAGTATAATTTCATCGACGAACTCTATCATACTTTACTTGATAGAAAAAATGCTAATCCTGAAACTTCATATGTTTCTTCATTATACCACAAAGGTGAAAATTCACTTCTTAAAAAAGTAGCGGAAGAAGCGGCGGAGTTTTGTTTTGCAGTTAAAGATAATGACAAAAAAGAAATTATTTATGAAGCGGCGGATCTCGCCTTTCATACATTAATTGCATTAGCTTTAAAAAATATTCATCCGGAAGCCGTTTTGGAAGAACTTAAAAGAAGAGAAGGCGTAAGCGGGATAGAAGAGAAAAGGAACAGAAAAAAATGATGATTCCTTATTTCACTATACTTCACTGGCTAGATATAGTTTTCTTTTTAGTTTTATTTATATTTTTAGTAATAGTATCCATAAAAGCTGCCGGTAACAACAATAAACTGCTATTGAGTATGATATTTGCTTCGTTTGTAGTTACTGCTTTCGGGGCGGTATTAGGGCTTGCCATTTTGGAAAAATATACCAAAAAAGCCGAGCTTTTAAACGTAAAGCAAAGAAGAGTTTTGATCAATGAAACGTTAGTTTTAAAAGGTAGAGTTAAAAATATAGGTAAATTTAAAATAAACTATTGCAAACTGGAAATAAAACTGGTTAATAACGGCTGGGGCGGAGGATTTACCAAAGGTACATTCTTTAAACCGGGAGGTTTGAATATATTCGGAAGCAAAGATAAAAGACAGTCCAGACCTAACACTATCAGAGCGACAAGAGTGATAATAAAAGACGGACTGTTGCCTGGGGAAGTTAAAAACTTTTCGGCAATTATCCCTTATCCTCCATATTTTAAAAACACCTACTTAAACTACAAACTCTACTGTCATTAATTTAGCATATAAGCTAATAAGTGCAGTTATGAAGCGTATGCTTCAAGGTAAAACAGTACAGTTGTAAATATAACTATATAAAATAAACAAGGAAAAAAATGACATTTACAGAATTTAATTTAAAAAAAGAATTATTAAGAAGATTGGAAGAAATCGGATTTGAAAAACCAAGCCCGATTCAGGAAAAAGCTATTCCTGCAGTATTGGAAGGAAGAGATATCGTAGCTCAGGCCCAGACGGGTACAGGAAAAACTGCGGCATTCGGTCTACCTATACTTAATATGCTTAAAAAAGGTCAAAAAGCGTTAATTATTACACCAACCCGTGAACTTGCAATTCAGGTAAGCGAAGAGATTTTTAGATTCGGAAAATATCTCGGAATTCATACCGCAACAGTTTACGGAGGAAGCAGCTATTCAAGACAGATTAACCACATCAAAAATTCGGAAGTAATCGTAGCGACTCCCGGAAGACTTATAGATCTTTTAAGCAGCGGTAAAATCGATATAGCACCTGAATACGTAGTGCTTGACGAAGCGGATGAAATGCTTGATATGGGATTTTTGGACGATATTAAAGAAATTTTCAAATACGTACCGAGCAACAGACAGACGCTGTTATTCAGTGCCACTATGCCAAAACCTATTTTAAGTCTTGCCCAGACAATTTTAAAAGAACCTGAATTTATTCAGATTACCAAAAAAGAAGTTACAAACGAAAATATTAAAGAATATTTCTATGTAATTGATGAACATGAAAGAAACGACGCTTTAATAAGACTTATCGATTATAAACAGCCTAGCAAAGCTATCGTTTTTTGCAGAACTAAAAAAGACGTTGATTTAGTAGCTGAATTTTTAAGCGGTGTAGGATTTGACGCAAAAGGTCTTCACGGAGATATGGACCAAAGAAAAAGAGAAGAGGTTATAAGAGGATTTAAAGGCAACAGAATCGAAATCCTTGTAGCTACAGATGTTGCGGCAAGAGGACTTGACGTAAACGACGTAACACATGTGTTTAACTATCACTTACCGCTAGATCCTGAAAGTTACGTGCATAGAATCGGAAGAACAGGAAGAGCCGGAAAAGAGGGTATGGCGATATCGCTTGTAACGCCTCATGAATTCAGAGCTTTAAGCAAAATTCAGAAAATTTCTAAAATAGAACTTAAAGAGGTTCCGACTTTAAGCGACGTTAAAAATACAGAAATTCAAAAAATTATGGAAAAAATCAGCAATATTAAGCCTAATGACAAATCAATTGAAATTGTTGAAGTATTGCAAAACGATTTTGACCTGTTTACTATTGCGACAAAATTCGCAAGTATGCTTTTTGAAAAAGAAGCCGACGGAAAAGAAAGAATCGGTAAAAGTCTGAATGAAGCCAAAAGACTTATTGAAAGAAGTAAAAATTCAAAAGGCGGAAACGACAGAGACAGAAGAAGAGGAAGAAGAGGAAATTTCAGAGGCAGTAGATCAGGCGGAAGAGGCAGAAGAAGATAAATACTTCTTTTTCTTTTCTTTTATCTATATAAGGTGTCTGTCACTATTTAAATTTGAATATTGTGTACAGTGTATCATTTAGCTTCATTTATATTTTTAAAATTAAGATTTATTATGATTAGCGTATATGATAAAGTATATGTGCTGTATTAAGAAAAAAGAGTAAAAATTAAGGAGTGGGATTATTTTTTTTTCAGTACGTGTTTATCAAGTTTGACACAGCTGAAAATACCTTCAAAAACTTTTATTTCGTTTATGGTCCCTACGACTTTTATCTCTTCTTTTCTTTTTTCTTTCATAATAACTTCGCTTACAAACTCCACTACATCTCCAATTTTTACCGGAGCCATAAATTCACATTGGCTTCTTACAAGCACTACAAAAGGATCGTTAACTGTCGCCATCGCGCAAAAATCAGCCGCTCCGAATGTAAAACCTCCGTGTATAAGACCTTCTTCGTCAACAGCCATATCTTCAGTCGCTTCCAGTCTGACTTTTGCGCTTTCTTCACCTATTTCAATTAACTGTCCGAATTTTTTATTAAATTTTAAATGGGTATTTAATTCTTGAGTTTCCATTTTTTTCTCCTATATAAAATTATATTTAATTTTTTTTCAGTAACTGCTGTGTTATTTTATCTAAATCTTTTTGTATAAATAAGGGATTATATCTTTTCATAAACGGATGCGATATTTTAAAATACTCATTTTCATCAAAAATATTTACCGCATATGTATAGTTTATGTTGTTTGTCTCCAGATAGTACTTATTAAGAAGAAAATCATTAATCATCCCGAGATTTGAGCCTATTACCAGTAAAAGTTTCGCATTAAAAAAACTTAAAAAATCGATCATTTTAAAGCTGTCGGTTACAGGCACAAGCACTCCGCCCGCGCCTTCTATAAGAAGTATGTCGCATAACGGTTTTATTTTATCGTAGGCTTTTTTTATTTTGTCGAAATCGACTTTACCGCTGACAATAGGAGCTGCAGGCAGAGTATGCTGAACGGGAACTATATCATCTATTGTAAGCTCATTAAGTAAAGGATTAAGCTTCTTTGCTTTTTCAAACAGTCTTAGCCCGTCTTGAGGAAATTTTTCAACTCCTGTTTCTATGGGTTTCATTACGCCTATTTTATGCCCTTTTTGAGCTAAATATTCCATTAGTAAAAGTGTGGAATGTGTTTTTCCTTTACCTGTGTTGTTTGCGGAAATAAAAATATTCATCATCTGCCTTTAATAAAAAAGTGTTATAATAATTATAACAGAGGTTTTATACGGAAGGATTCAAATGAGAAAAAAAATAGGGTTTATCGAAGCGTTCAGTATCGGTGTCGGAGGAATGGTAGGAGGCGGTATTTTTGCCGTTTTGGGACTTACGATTGATTTGGCAAAAGGAGCGGCTCCTATTGCTTTTTTGGTAGCAGGGATTATAGCCCTGATTACTTCATATTCATATGTAAAACTCTCAATTGCCTATCCGAGCGAAGGCGGAAGTATAGAATTTATAGTTCAGGCGTTTGGGAATAATCTTTTTTCATCGGTTATAAACAATCTGCTGCTGATGAGTTATGTGATTATGCTCAGTCTCTATGCGTATGCATTCGGAAGCTATGCGAGCGCTCTTTTTATGGGCAAAGAGGTGCTGTGGTTTCATAAACTTATGGCCAGCAGCGTAATAGGAGTTTTTGTACTTATAAATTTAATGGGAGCTTTTTTAACGGGAAAAGCTGAAGATTTAATGGTGTTTATAAAAGTTACGATTCTTTTGGTGTTTGTAGCGGTCGGTATATTTACCGCCGATTTTCATAGACTTTCGCCCGAATACTGGGAAAGTGGTATTAAGATAATTACCGGGGGGCTGATAATATTTTTGGCTTATGAAGGGTTTGAACTGATAGCAAACACGGCAAAAGACGTTGAAAACCCTGAAAAAACTCTGCCAAGAGCATATTACAGCGCTGTTTTGTTTGTAATATTTTTGTATGTGACAATCGCGATAGTTACAGTCGGAAACGTAAGTTTTGAAGAGGCAAAAAAAGCTCAGGATTATGTATTGGCCATAGCTACCAAGCCGTTTTTCGGTCAGGCGGGCTTTATTGTCATTTCGGCAGCCGCTCTGCTTTCTACGGCAAGCGCAATAAACGCAACGCTATACGGAGGGGGAAGAGTTGGGTATCTGGTAGCGAAACTCGGAGAGCTTCCCAGCGAATTTGCCAAAAAGGTAAAAGCCGGATATGAGGGAATGATAATTTTAGGACTGCTTTCTGTTATATTTGCGATATCGTTTAACGTTGAGAATATATCAATTGCTGGAAGTTTCGGATTTTTAATAATATTCGGTCTTGTTAATTATGCAAATCTGAAATTACGAAAAATAACAAAATCAAATTTTATCGTTCCTTTTATAGGAACATTATCATGTTTTATTGCCGCGGCAGTTTTGATTGGATATAATTTTTACAATTCGCCAAAAAGCCTTGTAAGCAGTGCTCTTGTAATAGTGTTTGTTGTACTTTTCAGTTTTATTTATTATAAACTCGGTGAAAGAATGCAAAGTATTCTTGATGAAGATTTGAGAAAGGGAATGAATGGCTGACGATTTAGAAAAAACCGAAGAGCCCACCCCCAAGAAAATTGAAGACGCCAGAAAAGAGGGCAATGTCCCTAAATCAATGGAAACAAGCGGTTTTATCGTTTTGTTTGTGGCAATTATAGTAATAATATTTTATCTTAAATATATTACGTTTTACCTTGAGAGGTTTTACAGGTATTATACTTCTTTTGAGGGAGTGGAGCTTACCAAAAACCTGGTGTTTGAAATTATGATTAATTCCGTTTTGAATTTTTTTATTTTAATGGCTCCGCTTTTCGGTGCGGTAGTTTTGGCCGGAATACTCGGAAACGTCATGCAGTTCGGATTTTTGTTTACTACAAAACCGATTACGCCTTCTTTTGACAAAATTAATCCGATAAAAGGAATAAAAAGGCTGTTTTCTATCAAAACACTTGTAGAAGGCGTTAAAATGACGCTAAAGGTTGCGGTGGCTTTTATCGTTGGCGGCTGGCTGTTTATGAAGTTTTTAAACGAAATACCGAAACTGGAGCTTATGAGTTTTTTTGAACAGCTGAAATGGTTTGAAGAAAAAGCTATGGTTATAGTATTTGCCATGCTTGCCGTTTTTCTGGTGTTTGCCACTATCGATTTTATATATCAGAGATATACGTATAAAAAATCTCTGCGTATGAGCAAGCAGGAAATAAAAGACGAATATAAACAAACCGAAGGAAATCCGGAAATAAAAGCCAAAATAAGACAGCTTCAAAGAGAAATGGCTAAAAAAAGAATGATGAGCGAAGTACCCAAAGCCGATGTCGTAATCACAAACCCGACGCATTACGCCGTAGCTATAAGGTATGACAAAACCAAAGACGAAGCACCTAGGGTAATAGCAAAAGGCGTAGATAATCTGGCTATAAAAATAAAAGAAATAGCCAGGGAACATGATATTATGATTGTCGAAAACCCGCCGTTGGCAAGGGAACTATACAAACTCGTCGAAATTGACGAGCTTATACCTCAAAAACTTTATAAAGCCGTTGCGGAAGTGTTGGCGTTTGTTTATAAGGCAAAAGGGAGGGTTTAATCAATTGAGAATTGAGAATTAAAAAAGCGGGATCCCTGAAAAGTCGTAAGACTTTTTGGGGTGAAGAGAGAATTGAGAAATTGCCAGACTCTGGTAAGCAAACATTTACCTGCAAATATACTAATACAATAATATACCAATATACCAGTTACTTCAAATAGATCAGCAACTTTAATAACCATCCGCCGTCATAAATGCTATAATTTCAACAAAAAGGCTTTATAATGGATATATATAAACAGATATGGAAAGAAATAGAAAAAGCCGATAATATAATGCTTATAGCACATATAAATCCGGACGGCGACGCACTTGGAAGTTCTCTCAGTTTATATCCCGTTCTTAAAAAAATGGGTAAAAAAGTGACTGTATTCAACGCTACAAAACCTCTGCCCCAGTATTTGGATTTCCTGCCGAATTTCAATAAAGTAACTAATAATCTGCCTAAAAAAATAGATCTTACAATTTCTTTTGACTGCGGCAGTTTTGACAGACTGGGACTTGAAGAAAAGCCTTCTTTTTTAATAAATATCGACCATCACGTATCAAATACAAAATACGGTGATATAAACTTGATAGAACCTGATTATGCTTCGACTTCACAGGTTGTATATGATATTTTAAAAGCAAACGGCATTGAAATAGACAAAGACAGCGCACTTTGCATATATACCGCTCTTGTGACTGATACGGGGAGTTTTCAGTATGAAAGCGTAAACGACAGGGTGTTTGAATGTGCGGCAGATCTTGTAAGATGCGGAGTCGAGCCCGATTACGTAGCTAAAATGCTTTTTCAAAGAGACAGACTCTCACGCTTGAGGCTTCTGGCAAAAGCTTATGAAACGATAGAACTGTGCTGCGACGGGAAAGTTGCATTTGTAGAAGTTACTAAAGAGATGATGGAAATTACTGGGGCCATTAAAGACGATACCGATACGATAGTCAACAGTGTCAGGGCTTTGGCGCCTGTTGAGGTTGCATGTATGTTAAGAGAAGATGATGAAGGTATAAAAGTGTCTTTAAGAAGCAAAAATTACGCCGATGTCAGCAAAGTGGCAGTTAAACACGGAGGAGGCGGACATATCAGGGCCGCGGGTGCCACAATTAGAGATGAATTTGATTTTGAAAAAGTAAAAAATATTTTAAAAGAAGATTTAAAAGAGATAATTTAAGGTATTAACCTCAAATTAACCACTCTTATGTACAATTTTGTTAAAAAGGACGGTTATGAAGAAATTGTGGATTTTGATTTTACTTTTAATCGCGGGAGGAGCCGGATTTGTTTATTTTTCACCTATGTTTGAAAAAGTCCCTCCTACCATTAAAATAGAAAGCAACGGATATACCAATCTGAAAAAACCTTTAAAAATAATATTGGAGGATGCTTCGGGCATAAAATATTACCGTGTAACCATGATAGCCGGCGGTAATGTAAGCGAACTTGCAACTCTTACGAATCCTTCTATGGGTAAGGAGGTTGTTTTAAATATTAAACTTCCGCAGACAAACGCAAAAGAAATTAAAATAAACGTTGTGGCCGTTGATAATTCAAAATGGCATTTTTTTGCGGGTAACGAAGCGAAAAAAAGCATTACGCTTCAGGTTGACACAACTCCCCCTATGACGGAGATTATTAACAATTCATACGCTATCGGAAACGGCGGAAGCGCGGCTGCCGTTGTTAAAGTGGCAGATAAAAACCTGAAAGATACGTATATTTTGGTAGACGGTAAATATAAATTTAAACTAACACCGTTTGTAAAAAAAGACTATTATGCGGCGATTATAGCATGGCCTGTATATGAAAAAACGTTTGACGCGGAACTTGTTGCTGAAGATAAAGCCGGAAACGTGGTAAAAGAACATATTCCATATTACTGGAGAACGTATAAATATCCTAAATCAAAAATAACTATCAGCGACAGATTTATAAATACGGTGGCAAAAAGAGTTTTGGAAAAAATGAATCTTTCAATTCCTAACGATCCTGTTGCTATTTTCAAAAAAATAAATGAAACTGTAAGAAAAATGAATGAAACGGAAATTCATAACATTACTTCAAAAGTTTATGAAAACAAAATAAACGGATTTTCAATAGCCAGATTCAATCCGTTGCCTGGAAGCGCCGTAAGAGCATACTTTGGAGAAAAAAGATCATATTACTATAAAGGTAAAAAAATATCTTTTGCTATTCATAAGGGAATAGATCTTGCTAAGATAAAAAGAGCCAAAATATATTCAAGTAATTACGGAACGGTAGTGGCAACAAAATATCTGGGTATATACGGCAATGCTTTGATTATTTATCATCAGCTTGGACTTTATACTCTTTACGGGCATACTTCCGTATTTAAAGTAAAAGTGGGAGACAGAGTAAGAAGAGGACAGGTTATAGCTAGAACGGGAGCTACCGGAGCGGTATTCGGAGACCATCTGCACTTTGGAGTTTACGTGCAGGGGTATGCGGTGAATCCGATTGAATGGATGGATCCTAGATGGATAAGATTAAATATTACCGATATTATTAACGGAGCAAAAAAAATAATCAATAAATAATCCTAAGAGGAGAGAATTTGAGGCAGAAAACGATAAGGGTTTTTGAGGCGGATAATTTTGACAATTTAAAGAAAGTGGTGGAAAGTAAATACGAGCTTGTTAAAAACCACTACTTTTTATTAAAGTCTCATAATAAAGAAATAGAAGAGTTTCTAAAAAACAAAAACCTTCCTTTTTTTATACTCAACTCGGACAGTTTTACTCCTGAAAAGGAAATAACGCCTCAAATAAAAGTGATAGAAAAAGAAATTGTAAAAAAAATTAAATCCAAAACCGTTATTTATGATAAAATTATACGTAGCGGAGAAGAGATTAAAAGCGAAGATAATTTAATCTTTTTAAACAGAATAAATGCCGGGGCTAAGATATACAGCAGCGGCAGTATAGAAATTTTTGACGAATGTGAAGGCAGGGTTGTCTGCGAGGGCGATTATATAATCGTTAAGAAAAACGTTAAGGGGACGATTATATTCAAAGGTGCCGATATCGGAACCGTTGATAAGCTAACTTTATTTTCCGATAATATGAAGAAGGTTTTAGAATGAAACAAAGAACAATCAAAAGAGCCGTAGAAGCCATAGGTATAGGTTTGCACAAAGGAGTGCCTGTCAAACTCAGACTTGAACCGATGGGTGAAAACAGCGGTATAGTTTTTTATAGAAGCGACAAAGGGGTTAGTATTCCTTTAAAGCCGGAATATGTCGTTGATACCAAAATGGCTACGGTAATAGGCAGCGAAGGCGCCGTAGTTTCAACTATCGAACATTTAATGAGCACCGTTTACGCTTTCGGGATAGACAATTTAAGAATCGTGGTGGATAATGACGAAGTTCCTATTATGGACGGAAGCGCCGTGAGTTTTGTTATGATGATAGAAGAAGCGGGAGTTAAAGATTTAGACGCTCCTAAGCAGTTTATGAGAATAACAAAAGAAGTTGAAATAACAGACGGTGAAAAATTTGCAAAAATCAAACCTAACGAAAAAATAGATTTCGATTTTGAAATAAATTTTGACCATCCTGTTATCGGAAATCAGAAATATAAATTTAATTTTTCTACCAAAAATTACGTTGAAGAAATTGCAAGAGCAAGAACGTTCGGATTTTTAAAAGAAGTGCAATATTTAAGAAGTATAGGTCTGGCTCTTGGAGGCAGCCTTGAAAATGCGATTGTTCTTGATGATAAAAAAATATTAAACGATTCTTTAAGATTTGAAGACGAGTTTGTAAGACATAAAATATTGGATGCTATCGGAGATATGAGCCTTTTAGGGGCTAATTTTATCGGCAGTTATGAAGCAAAAGCCAGTGGGCATCATTTAAATCACCTGCTTACAAAAAAAGTACTGGCTGAAAATGCTTATGAAATAGTTACATTCGAAAAAGAAGGGGAAAAAGCGGTTGCAAAAGCCTTTAGTTGATATTGTTGCAGTTGTTATTTCAAAACCTATGCTTATAGGCGTTTATAAAAATTCACAATTATCGGAAACCATTCAAAAAGAGGGAATGACAAGCGATGTTCTTCCCGAAGTTTTTGACGAACTCTTAAAAAAGTATGAAATAAACTCCATTTCGTATTCGAAAGGGCCTGGGTCGTTTATGGCGATAAAACTGGCTTATGTCTTTTTTAAAACCTTCTCCATTACAAGAAATATCAGACTTTTTGCTCAAGATGGATTTTATTTTAACGGCAACACTCCCATAAAAGCAGTCGGAAACAGTTATTTTGTAAAAAAAGAAGGTATAATTACACTAAAAAAAGATGAAACTCCCGGTACGTTTCATCTGCCAAAGAGGCTTGAACTGAATGAGATGAGTGAAGACGTCGAGCCTCTGTATATTTTAAAAGCAGTGTAAGAAGGGTTTTAATGGTAATAACGGTTCCCGCAACTAGCGCAAATTTAGGTTCTGGATTCGATACGCTCGGTTTGGCGCTGAATTTAAGAAATGAAATAGAAATAACGAAAAGCGAATATACGAATATAGAAATTTACGGGGAAAACGCGGAATATTTAAGAACGCTGAAAAGAAATTATTTTGTAGAAATATTCAGCGACCATTATAAAAATTTAACTGGAAAAGAAGACAGTTTCAGGTTTAAATTTAATAATAAAATTCCTCTCTCGAGAGGACTCGGAAGCTCATCAGCGGTAATAATAGCCGCAATTACCGCGGCATACGAAATGGCGCAGGTGCCTTATAAAAAAGACAGAATTATAAATCTGGCCCTTCAGTACGAACCGCATCCGGACAATATTACACCTGCAGCTTTAGGCGGGTTCTGCGTTGCGAAACTTAGAAAAAACCGTGTATATTTTTTAAAAAAATTCATTCCGACTTATTTAAGGGCTGTGGTTGTTATACCAAACAGGACAATTTCCACTCAAAAAAGCAGGAATGCACTGAAATCTCATTATTCGCTTAAAGATATAGTTACCAATATATCAAGTTCGTCAATGATTACGGCTGCGTTTTTCAGTGAGAAATTTGAAATATTAAGAAACGTGGTTGAAGACAAGATACATCAGGAAAACAGAATGAAAGCGGTCCCTGAACTTTTTAAAGTCAGGGAAATTGCTCTGAGAGAAGGTGCGCTTATGTCGACTTTAAGCGGCAGCGGTTCGACGTTTTTCAATCTTGCGTATAAAGACGACGCATACAGTATATATAATGTGCTAAGAGATAATTTTAAAGATTTTACCGTTAAAATCTTACAATTTGACAATGTAGGAGTAAAAGTATACAATTAAATGGAAAATGTAAAGTGTAAAGTGAAAAATGTAAAAAAGCCTGTAAGAATGTGCATTGTCTGTCGCAACAGGTTTTTACAAAGCGAGCTTTTTCGTTTACAGTGTGAAAATCAAAAGCTTATACCTTTTAAAGGGACAGGCAGAAGTTTTTATGTATGCAAAGAGTGCGTAAACGAAAAAAAATTTGTAAATTATATATCTAAGATTTGCAAAACGGATAAAGAAAAAGCAAAATCTTACATTTTACATTTTCCATTTTACATTTAAAAAAAGGAGTTTACTTGAAGATAAAAGTATCAGTTGTTGCGAGAGAATTAGGATTAAAAGCGAAAGAGGTTGTCGATATTGCCAAAGAAATAGGGATAGATGCAAAAACCAGGGGTGAAATCACTCCAATGGAAGCTGCAAAAATTCAGGAATATTTTTTAAATGCCGGCAAAGAGAAAAAGACTCAGGAGAAAAAACCGGAAGAAGTTAAAAAACAGGAAGTTAAGGAAGAAAAACCTCAAAGAAGAAGAAGAGGAAGAAGCAGCTTTAACGACCTTGTTAAAAAAACTCAAAAAGGCATAGAGGTTGTTAAAAAGGCAGAGCCCAAACCTGAAAAAACCGAAAAGCCTGAGAAAAAAGAGGAAGTTAAAAAAACTGAGCCTAGAACGGAAAAACCTAAACCGAAACCTAAACCGCAGCCGGCTAAAAAAAGAGAAGAAAAAGAGCTTCAGATTAATGTCGATTTAGCGGATATGGATGTTATTGAAGAAAACCAGGTAGAGCTTCTGGATCTTTATTTTAACGATATTAACATGAAAAATGATGATGAGCTTGAAGAAAAAGCAAAAACTAAAACTCAGCAGCAAAAACAGAAAAAAACACAGCCCGTTAAGAGAAAAAAACCTAGTGAAGGCGGAATAACAAAAGAGGGCATCAAAAAAAGAAAGAAAAAAAAGAAAAAAGAGGCAGAAATCAAAACAATATCAATACCTAAAGAAGTAAGAGTTTATGAGTTTGCAGAAGCTATAAACAAACCTTTAGAAGAAGTAATCGAAGCTTTAAGAGAACTCGGCGAAGAAAGAGACAAAAACGACTTTTTAGGCGAAGAATATATTGAAACGCTGGCTGAAGAGTTTGAAGTGCCTGTTGAAGTTTATGATCCTTTGGCAGAATTTGATTATGTTAAAAAATACGATTCAGTGCAAGACGATGAAAAAGATTTGGTAGAAAGACCTCCTATCGTAACAATTATGGGTCATGTAGACCACGGTAAAACATCACTCCTTGATAAAATCAGAAATTCTCGCGTAGCAGCAAAAGAGGCCGGAGGTATCACACAGCATATCGGTGCTTATATGGTAGAAAAAGACGGCAAAAAAATTACTTTTATCGATACTCCTGGACATGAAGCGTTTACAGAAATGAGAGCGAGAGGTGCCGAAGTTACCGATATAGCCATTATCGTTGTTGCGGCAGACGACGGGGTTATGCCTCAGACAAGAGAAGCGATATCACATGCTCAGGCGGCGGAAGTTCCGTTTATTGTGGCTGTTAACAAAATAGACAAACCTCAGGCAAATCCTGATTTGGTTAAATCACAACTGGCCGAAATGGGAATTACGCCTGTAGAATGGGGCGGAGAGTATGAATTTGTAAACGTATCGGCAAAAACCGGAGAGGGTATAGATGACTTACTTGAAACTATTCTGCTTCAGGCTGAAATGATGGAGCTTAAAGCCAATCCGAAAAGAAAAGCGAAAGCCGTTGTAATTGAAAGCAGAGTGGAAAAAGGAAAAGGACCTGTTGCTACTATAATAGTTAAAAACGGTACGCTTAAAAAAGCCGACAGTTTTGTATGCGGTAAAACATACGGAAGAGTAAGACTAATTGTTGACGATCTCGGTAAACAGAAAAAAGAGGTAAAACCTGGAGAACCTGCGGAAATTACGGGATTTGACGAAGTGCCTATGGCAGGGGATGTCCTTGTGGCGGTCGAAAGCGACAAAGAAGCAAAAGAAACGGCTGAAAAATGGAAAACTTTCTTAGAAGAAAGAGAAAAATCAAAATCTACAAAAGCGACTCTTGAAGATCTACAAAAAATGATCCTCGAAGGAGAGCTTAAAAAACTTCCTGTTATCGTCAAAGCCGATACTCAGGGAAGTGTTGAAGCTATTAAAGGCAGCCTTGCAAAACTTAGAAATGAAGAGGTTAAAGTTGATATTATTCACAGTGATGTAGGAGCTATTACCGAAAATGACGTTATTTTGGCAAAAGCCAGCGAACCTCACGCTATTGTTTTAGGATTTAACGTGCGTCCTACAAGCGGAGCTAAAAACAAAGCGAAACAAGAGGGTATTGAAATCAGAACTTATTCAATTATTTACGATTTGATAGATGATGTTAAAGAACTTCTTTCAGGTCTAATGACGCCTAAAGTAACTGAAGAAGTAACTGCCACTATTGAAGTAAGAGACGTATTCAGCGTTCCTAAAGTAGGAACAGTTGCGGGATGTTACGTTCAGGACGGCGTTGTTCACAGAGGTGATTTTGTAAGAGTTATCAGAGACGGTGTGGTAATTTACGATTCTAAACTGGCCAGCCTTAAAAGATTTAAAGACGACGTTAAAGAAGTCGGAAAAGGCTTTGAGTGCGGTATTATGGTAGAAGGATACAATGACGTTAAAGTCGGAGATATTCTTGAAACGTATAAAAAAATTGAAGAAAAAGCTTCTTTTGAAGGATAATAATGGGCAAAAGTATTAAAGTCCAAAGAAAAGAGTCTGTTTTAAGGGAAATTATCCCTGAAGCTCTTTCACAAATGAACGACGGAAGAATAAGAGGCTTAAGCGTGGTAGATGTAGTATGTTCAAGAGACGGAAGCGACGCTAAAGTTTATCTTGAAAAAAGCTATCTGAACGATAAAGAGCAGCGTGCAAGTTTAAAGCAGCTTAAACAGGCCAGAGGCTACATTCAAAACTACTGTCTTAAAGCCACCGGATGGTTTAAAGTTCCTAATCTAAGTTTTACTTTTGACGAACTGCTTGAGCAGGAAAATAAAATGGAAGATCTGTTTAATAAAATATCCAAAAAAGATAAATGATTTTTGTAACGGATCTCGATAAAACGCTCTTACGGAGTGATCTCTCGCTTAGCGAATTTACTAAAAATACCTGGAACTCCTTTCCTTTTCCTTTAACTATAGCAACCGCCAGGAGTTTTAAAGGTTCTACAACACTTTTAAACGGTCTAAACTTAAAACATCCTTTAGTTTTATTAGACGGTGCAATGATTGCCAGTCCTGAGGGAAAAATAATAAAGATTAACGATATAGATAAAAAAACCGGCGATGAAGTAATAAACATTATAGAAAAAGAGTTTGACGAAAGGCCTTTGATTGTAGGATTTGAAAATTTCGGAGACGAAAAATTTTTATATCCTAAGAAGATTAACAAATACCAAGAAGAACTTCTTCAAAACTATAAAAATGACAGCAGGGTTTTAAATATAGAAAATTTAAGGGCGTTAAAACATAATCTTAAGATGGTGTATTTAGGTGAGGAAGACGTTCTTAAAAGAATTGAAAAAAAAGTAAAAGAGCTTTTTAATTTGGAAACAAAACTAAGTAAAGACCCTTATATGGAGTGTTGGTTTT
This sequence comes from Nautilia abyssi, assembly GCF_055388085.1. Lineage (NCBI taxonomy): Bacteria > Pseudomonadati > Campylobacterota > Epsilonproteobacteria > Nautiliales > Nautiliaceae > Nautilia > Nautilia abyssi. The sequence goes on from NZ_AP042376.1 coordinate 1,755,853, forward strand.
TGACGCTTTTACATCCTTTAGGTGACAAAGCGCACGCTTTAATGGAACTGGAGGAAATTATGGAAGTCGATAAAAAAAACGTAACGGTTTTCGGGGACAGTCTGAACGATATCGGTATGTTTGAATATGCGGGTAAATCCGTTGCCGTAAAAAACGCTCTTGATGAAGTCAAAAAAAGAGCAGATATAATCCTGCCGCATACAAATGACGAAGACGCCGTGGCAAAATATCTTTCTGAGTACATAAACTAAAACTTCAGAATATTCTTATAATCACTCAAAAATGATATAATTAAATAAAAAAGGGAATGAATGAACAGAAGCGAATTAAACGATATTATTAAAAATATTGTTGAAGATAACGGATGTGAACTTTATGATATAGACCTTAGCGAAGAGGGAGGTCATAAATATTTCAGAGTTTACATTACGAAACCAGGAGGAGTGAGTTTAAACGACTGTGCCAAAATAAACAATCTAATCTCTCCAATATTTGATATAGAAGACCCGGTTGAGGGGAAATATTTTCTTGAAGTAAGCTCACCAGGACTTGAGAGAAAACTCACTAAGCCAGAGCATTTTGAAAAAAGTATCGGTGAAAAAGTAAAAATAACGACAAACGACGGAACCAAAATAAAAGGCGAGCTTAAAAGCTTTATTGATAATGTTGCTGAAATAGGCAAAGAAAAAGTAAATTTCGATGATATAAAAAAAGCAAAAACATATATTGAGTGGAATACTTACAAATACGAAGATAAATGAAAAGTGTAAAGTGAAAAATGAAAAATTACATGTTTGATCTGATTATAAACGAAGCATGGAAATATCAGTTTTTGACATATCCAAATCCTGCCGTAGGAGCAGCCGTAATAGTAAACAATCAGATTTTTACAGGCGTCCATAAAAAAGCGGGAGAACCCCATGCGGAAGTGAATGCGTTATGGAAAGCTTTTAGTGCTTTTCATAAAACGCCCGAATTAAAAACTTCGCATGAAATACATGAATTTTTACTGCAAAACCATAAAGGCTTTTTCAATAATGCAAATGTTTTTGTAACGCTTGAGCCCTGTTCTCATATAGGAAAGACGCCTTCGTGTGCCAATCTTTTAAAACATCTTAAGCCCAAAAGTGTAAATATCGGATGGCCGGATCCCGTAAAAGATCACGCTGGAGGGGCGGAAATACTTAAAAATGCAGGCATTAACGTTAATGTTTTAAACGATAAAAGATGTTTTGATTTAATAGAGCCGTTTATAAAGTGGCAAAACAGATTTGTGTTTTATAAACTGGCTCTGACAATGAACGGGGCAATTACCGGCGGTTATATAAGCTCTGATAAATCACTTAATTGGGTTCATCATGTAAGGGATAAAATAGATCTGCTGGTAATCGGAGGCAATACGGTTAGAATTGACAGACCGACCCTTGACGCCAGGAGAGTAAACGGTAAAGCTCCGGATGTTTTAATATATTCCAAAAATGACGGTATTGAAAGGGATATCCCTCTTTTTAAGGTAAAAAACAGGAAAGTTTTTATCGAAGAGACTCTGGAAAAAATGAACGATTACAAATTTATAATGATAGAAGGCGGAGAGAGGCTTTATAATGAAATCAAACATACGGTTGATTGGAAAGTGTTTATAGTAAGCCCTAAATTTGCCAACAGATTTAATTTCAGAAGCGAAGACGAATTTGAGATACTTCATACAAACCGTTCGGATGATTTGATAATTTTCGGGAGATAAGATGGACGTTAAAATATACGACAAGCTGGCAAAAAGATATGATTTGGCGACAAAAATTGTGAGTTTCGGAATTGAAGAGCTTTGGAGATGGATGTTTGCAAAAGAGATAAAAAAGCATATAAAAAACGGGATATTAATTGACGTTGCAAGCGCAACGGGAGAGATGGCAAGGGTGCTTGATTTTGACAGGATGTATCTGATAGAACCGAGTGCCGAAATGGTAAAAGTTATTGTTGAAAAATTCCAAAAACTCGGATTTAAAAAAGAGGATTTTGAAGTAGTGTTTGAAGAGAGCCCTCATATCAGAATGAAAAAGGGCCAAAAAGAAATTATTATCATTCAAGATACGGCTGAGAATGTGAAAATAGAAGAAAAAGCGGATTTGATTACGGCTTTTATGGCGCTTAGAAATTTTGATGATTTAGAAAAAGGTATGGAAAATTTAAAAAAATCTCTAAAGCCCGGAGGATATTTTGCAATTGTTGAAATGGTGAAAAGCGACAGCCTTTTTGCAAAACTGATACTTTGGTATATGAATAAAATAGTGCCGTTAATAGCGGGGATGATGCTTGGAATGAAAGAGGAATATAAATTGCTAGGTAAGAGTATCGATACGCTTAAAGAGGATGAAATAATAAAAAACTTAAAAGGGTTTGGCATTGTCAAAAAACAGAAACTTATTTTTCCTATCGCAACTTTAATAATAGCGAAGAAAGATGACGGATAGAGTATTTGAAATAAATATTGCTGAAAATATCGAAGTTGTTATAGATTCCAGGTTTAAAATTAAAGGATTTATAGAGTTTATAAGACTTTCTTTTAATAAACTGGAAATAAACGACAATCAGTATAAAATTTATTTTGATAAAAAAAACGTCAGAAAACACAAGCTTCTTTTGCAGGCTGTTGCCAATATGTATAAAAAACAAAAAGGGGAAGATGAGAATCTTCTGCATAAGCTTCTTTTAAACTATAAAAAAGACCTGGTTATAAAAATAAAAAAATACAGCGTCACTTTTGATGAAAAAGCCATTTATATAACAATAAGAAAACTCTCAAGCAAAGAGTTCGAAATACTTTTTGCCAATCCCAAAAAGCCGGTTTACAATTATATTAAGGGTCTTTTTCTGTTTGACCTTATTGATATGTCTGCAGACAGGCTTGTCGTTACTTTTAATGAAGAGTCTCAGCGAATAGTAAGCGCTCTAGCCTCAAAACATTCGATTATGGGTTATAAAATTATATTTAATATTGATGAAAACGAGTTTTCGTATTCAAAGTCGTTCAGTGTGGAAGGTTCGCTTAAAGAGTATCTGAACAAGGTAAGAAACGCTTTGGAGCTTTTTGGAGTTTCTACTATATATGAATTTGATAAAATCAAAAAAGAGTACAGAAGGCTCGCAAAAAAATACCATCCCGACGTTCACAGGCAAAAACCTGAATTAATTCAGAAAATTTACGCCAAAAAATTTACAAGGGTTAAAGAATCTTATGAGCTTCTTGAAGAATATTACAATCAAAAGGTTAAATAATTACATCCATTCAAGCAGTTTTTCAACTTCCTTTACTTCATAACATTTGATACTCTCTTCCAGAGGTCTGCTCGGAACAATTGCTTTTGAAAAGCCGAGATTGGCGGCTTCTTTTATTCTTTGATCAAGTCCAGGCACATCTCTTATGTCGCCAACAAGACTTACTTCTCCTATAAAAACGCTTTCTTTGCTTATTTTTCTGTCCCTAAACGAGCTGACTATCGCAGCCATTACGGCAAGATCGGCTGCAGGTTCGTTTATTTTTATACCGCCGGTTACGTTTATAAATACGTCGTACTGATTAAATGGGAGATTGAGTTTTTTTTCAAGCAGGGCTAAAATCATATTAAGTCTTGCCAGATCGAATCCCGTCGCACTTCTTTTAGGTATGGAGTAGCTCTCACTGACTAGTGCCTGTACTTCAAGCACTATTGGTCTCGTTCCTTCAAGTATGACGGTAATGGCGCTTCCCGGAAGTGCTTTTTTGCTGAAAAACGATTTGTTTTTCGCACTGGTAAGTCCTTGTTTTGTCATTTCGAATATTCCTATTTCGCTTGTTGATCCGAAACGGTTTTTAAACGCTCTTAGAATTCTAAGCTCTCTGCTTGCGTCTCCTTCGAAATACAAAACGGTGTCCACCATATGTTCAAGCACTCTCGGTCCTGCAATTGATCCTTCTTTTGTTATGTGTCCTATTATGAATACCGGTGTTTTGCTTTCTTTTGCAACTCTCATAAGTTCAAATGTGGCTTCCCTGACCTGTGATACGCTTCCGGGTGCGGATTGAAGGTTCTCAGAATATATGGTCTGTATGGAGTCGATAATAACCAGCTCATAGCCTTTTTTTATTTCGTCTATTATATTTTCTACGATGATTTCCGGCATTAAATATAAATCTTTGTTTTTAACTCCTAGTCTGTCGGCTCTGATTTTAATCTGTCCGGGGCTTTCCTCGCCCGCAACATATAAAACTTTTTTGTTTATATTTCCGGCGAGTTTCATCATTAGAGTGGATTTTCCGACTCCCGGGCTTCCTCCTATTAAAACGAGGCTTCCGGGCACTATACCGCCTCCTAATACCAAATCAAGTTCGCTGTCTCCGGAAGTAAATCTTTCAATTTCTTCTTTTTCAATTTCTTCAAATTTTAAAACACCGGCTTTTGGAGAGGAAGATTTTTTGTTTCCTTTATCCTCGGTTACTTCTACAAATGTTTCCCAGCTGCCGCATGCCGGACATTTTCCCATCCATTTAGCACTTTTGTATCCGCATTCGATACATTCAAAAACTGTTTTTTTCTTAGCCATTTATCGCTCTTTGTATGTTGAGGTTGTAATTAATCATCTCCTGTGTGCTGGATATCAGCAGAAGATATATGACTCTCCAAGTGATTATCGATACAACAAGGAGAATAATATAAAGCAGAATAATCCATTTATGTTCGTTTAAATCTATGTTGTCTTCATTTTTAAATTTTACGGTTACAAGCCCTATGAAAGCGAAAATTATTACAACTGATCCGAAATAAAAAATGATATCAGTCATAAAGTCCCTCTAAAATTCCTTCTATAAACTCTTCTTTATCAAATTTAACAAGATCGTCAGGTTTTTCTCCGACTCCTACAAACAGTATAGGAAGTCTGAGTTCATTTGCTATTGTAAATACGCTTCCCCCTTTTGCGGTTCCGTCCAGTTTTGTAATAATAACTCCGTCGACGCCGACTATTTCTTTAAAAACTTTTGCCTGGTTTATTGCGCTGCTTCCCTGTGTTCCGTCAATTATCAGAATGATTTTATGAGGAGCCTTTTCATATGCCTTTTTTGCAACGTTTACGATTTTTTTAAGTTCGTTTTGAAGATTTACTTTATTGTGCAGTCTTCCGGCCGTATCGATTATCGCAACATCTATGCCTTTTGCTTTTGCACTTGCAATAGTGTCGTATGTGACGGCTGCCGGGTCGTGTCCCTGTTTGGTTTTAACGATAGGAATATCCAGTATTTCCGCCCATTTTGTAAGCTGTTCTATAGCGGCGGCTCTGAATGTGTCCGCAGCGCCTAAAATTACGCTTTTGCCTTCTTTTTTAAATTTGTTGGCAAGTTTTGCTATTGTAGTTGTCTTTCCGGCTCCGTTTACGCCTATTATTAGAAATGTAAACGGTTTGTCGTCTATTTTTATTTCGTTGTTAGGAGTGTCAAATATCCATAACAGTTCTTTTTTCAGTTTTTCCCTGCTTACTTCTTCCGGAAGGTTTTCTATGATTTTTTCAACCAGATCATAATCCATATCCGATTCTAAAAGCGCTTCTTCTATAAGTTCTCTTGATAGTTTTTCTTTTTTTTGGCTGCCTACTACGCTTTGAAGCGCTTCTTTTGTTTTATTAAGACCTTTTTTTATAAATCCAAGCATTAAAATCCCTCCGCTTTTAAAATTTCATACGGTGTAAAATTTTCATATTTTACCGTTTTGTTTTTATCCAGTACGATGATAGTCGGGTAGTACTGTATATTAAAATATTTTTCTAAATACGCTGAATCGGTTTTATAATATTTTACGTTTAATTTTTTTAATACCAGCTCCTGCGCCTTTGAATATGAGCTGTTGTTATCGAAAAGTATTACCGTTTTTGTTTTAGGGTAAATAAGTTTGTTTTCTTTAAACTTCAATGTGAAATTATCAAATGTTATTTTTATTATGTCGTTTTCTTTTTGCGGTTTTTTTTGCTGTGACTGGTTTGTTTCTATGTTTTGATGATTTTCTGCCGGTTTGGTGTTTTTTGAACAGCCCGCTATAAAAATTATAAGAATAAATGTTAAAATATATTTCAATTAAACTCCTTTTTCGTAATTTTATCATATTAAGGCATAATAAATGGCAAAAGAAAATATGAATGAAAAAAACACATTCAGAAAAAAATGTTTAAAAATCTCAAAATACAACAGGTATTATTATTCTAAGAAAATCGGATGGAAACTTTATGAAGTTTGTAAAAGACATAAAAATATTCTTTTTTTCATTCCAATGAATACCGAAGTGGATATTCACTGGGTTTTAAGAAAGTTAAGAAGAGAAAGAAAGAATATTTTTGTCCCGTTTATGGAGGATTTAAGCTTTAAGATGGTAAAATATCAATTACCGCTTGTTAAAAAAAAATTTTCAATACTTGAACCTGTCAATAAACAGAAAACTTTGCAGAAAATTGATTTGGCTGTTGTTCCCGTTGTAGGATTAGACAGCAGTTTCAAGCGTGTTGGATTCGGAAAAGGAATGTATGACAGGTTTTTTTCAGCACTTGGATACAAACCCAGAATCGTTTTTGTGCAGTTGAGGTTATGTTACAGCAAAGATGTGATTACTGATATGTTTGATGTCAGGGCAGATGAATATATAAGTTTTAATATTTATAAAAGGAGAAAAAATGAGTGTACTGATAATTTTAGCCGTTATGATATTATCCGTTCTCGCGGGATTTGTCATAGCAAAAAAAATGGATGCGGCAAAATATGAGATTTATGTAGAGCAGGCTAAAGCAAAAGCAAAAGCCATAGAACATGAAGCCGAAATTTTGCTTGAAAACACGAAAACAAAAGCAAAAGAGATGGAACTTGAGGCAAAAAACGCTTATGAACTGCAGGAAATGAAGCTTCAGCAGGAGTATGAGAACAAATTAAACGAGATACTTAAAAAAGAGCAGGAAATTGAAGAGCTTATAGAAAAACATATGAAAAAAGACGAAGAGCTGCAAAAAAAACTTGATGCAATTTCAAAAGAAAGAGAAGCTGTTGAAAAATTAAAAGAACAGTACAGACAAAAACTTGTAGAAGCTCAGAAAATTTTAGAAAACGGTGCAGGGCTTACCAAAGAAGAAGCAAAAGAGATACTTCTTAAGAAAACAGAGGAAGAATTAAGAGACGAAACAGCCCACCTTACAAGAAAAATTCTTAAAGAAGCTGAAAATGACGCAAAACGAAAAGCCGAATTTATTATCGCCCAGGCAACAACCAGATATGCCGGAGATTTTGCTGGAGAAAGACTGATTAACGTTGTACCTATAGGCGATGATGAAATGAAAGGCAGAATTATCGGGAAAGAAGGTAAAAACGTAAAAACACTTGAAATGGTAACGGGATGCGATATTATTATCGACGATACTCCCGGAGCCGTAACGGTCAGCAGTTTTAATATCTACAGAAGACAGATTGCGGTAGAGACGATTAAGAGACTCGTAGAAGACGGAAGAATACAGCCTGCAAGAATTGAGGAAATTTATGAAAAAGTGACTCAGGAATTCGAAGAAAAAGTCACAAAAGAAGGCGAAGAGATATTAATTGATTTAGGTCTGTCAAATGCGGGAATCCATCCTGAGATCGTAAAACTTATAGGAAGGCTGAAATTCAGGGCAAGTTACGGTCAAAATGCGCTTGCCCACTCTCTTGAAGTTGCTCATCTTGCCGGAATAATGGCTGCTGAAATGGGCGGTGACGAACTGCTTGCAAAAAGGGCAGGGCTGCTTCATGATATAGGAAAAGCCTTAACTCATGATTTCGGCGGAGACCATGTAACTCTCGGATATGATTTATGTAAAAGATATAAAGAACCTGAAGTGGTGCTAAATGCGATTAAAGCCCATCACGGACACGTAGAGCCTACAAGTATAGAATCGGCGGCAGTATGTGCAGCAGACGCTCTTAGCGCCGCAAGACCTGGTGCCAGAAGAGAAGTGCTTGAAGCGTTCCTAAAAAGAGTCGAATCGCTTGAAAATATTGCCAAAAGCTATGTAGGCGTAATAAATGCGTATGCTTTAAATGCCGGAAGAGAAATAAGGGTTATTGTGGAAGCCGATTTGATAAACGATGACGAAGCCGTGCTGCTCGCAAGGGATATAGCAAAAAGAATAGAAGAAGAAGTGAGTTTCCCTGGAGAAATTAAGGTAAACGTCATAAGAGAAAAAAGAGCCGTAAATTTTGCGGCGGCATAAAAAGTTTTCTAAGTCAGTAAAGGTATAGTATGGAAATTTTGGTAAAACCGTGCGGGGAGTTTTATACAAACTGTTACATTATTGATAAAAAGATAATTATAGACCCGGGAGTCGGAGCTTTTGAGTTTGTTAAAGAGCATGTTGAAAATCCCGTTGCAATAATAAACACGCACGGACATTTTGATCATATGTGGGATGATAAAAAAATAAAAGATCATTTCAATATCCCTGTTTATATACATAAAGAAGACGCTTTTATGTTAGAAAGCGACCCTTTCGGATATAATCCTCCTAAAGTAAGTCCTGATGTGCTTTTGGAGGAAGGAATTTATAATATAGGCGGATATGAAGTGCAGATCAGACATTTTCCGGGGCATACTCCCGGAAGCATTACTATAGAAATAGGCGATGAAATGTTTAGCGGAGATTTTATTTTTGACGGCAGTATAGGGAGAGTCGATTTTCCTTATTCAGATGCAAAAAAAATGAAACAGTCTATTGAAAAATTCCTAAAAATTAATTATGATAAGAGAATATTACCGGGACATGGACCGACAACGACTATAAATAAAGCCAAGTCGTTTTTGCCTATGTGGCTGGATTATTTGTAAATATAACAAGGGGCGGGGTTGTCTTCAATTGAAATATTTAAAAAGGAAACTGTAAAAGTACCTCTTATACTGTATCTTCTAATTCTTGTGTTTTATAAACTGTCTGATGTTTACGGGTTGGTATTTATTAATCCTTTTGTAGAAAAATACACTCTGTTTGCTATCGTTTCTCTCGTGTTATTGTATTTTTTGTATCTTAAAGACAAGCTTTCGTATAATCTGTTTATAGTGTTTTTTATTATAGCGGTAGGGTTGAATCTGCATTTTGTAATTTATTTTCAAACTCATGTGGTATACAGAACTATGTGGATTATAGCTTTGATTCCATTCGTTTATTTATATGCCGGCAGAAAGGTGGGTACGTTTTTTTCTGTTTATTTTCTTTTATTCGTAGTGGTCTCTTATTTTAACGGATTATTTAAAGATATTACACTGCAGGATCTTTTTGTTTATATTTTTTCTAATCTGCTTGTGGCGTCTATCAGTTATTTTTTTGTACTGAATCTGGAAAAATATACAGTGAAAATAGTCAAAGAAAACAAAGATTTGGAAACAGAAGCAAATACTGACGCTTTAACCGGTGTATATAACAGAAGAGGCTTTTTTAAAGCCATAGAAAACAGAAAAGGTATATTAGGGCTGTTTGATCTAGATAATTTTAAAAAGATAAACGACCAGTACGGACATAAATTCGGAGACGAATATCTTAATTATTTTGTAGATGTTTTGAAAGAAAATACAAGAAAAAACGACATAATAGGAAGAATAGGGGGAGATGAGTTTGTAGTTTTGTTTGAAAACAGTGAAATGACCGATATTAAAAAATGGGCTATAAAACTTTATAGGGAACTTGACAGTAAAAAATTTAAAAATGAGAAAATTTCAGTCTCTTCCGGTTTTAGCGAATATAAAGGCGATTTAAAAGAAAGTTTTATGGAAGCCGACAAAAAACTGTATATGTCAAAAAAAGTAAAAAACACTTTTACTTTTTAATATGTAGTAAAAATACGGGAAAATCTCTGTGTTTAGTTATTGTGTGTATTATTTTATAATCAATATCCCAGCTGCCAAAATATTTATTCAGCTCTTCTGAAGAAAAGCCGAAATGTGCTACGTCTTCGTTGCTTCTTGTATGAAAAGTTCCGTCTTCTTTTACAAGGTCTGCCAAGAAAGCCTCATTCGTTATTTCTGAAAGTTTATCGGACAATAAAGATATGTCTTTTATATGATGCATAGTCATTGAAGATATGACGATATCGTATTTTTCACTGATTTCAAATATGTCTTTAACCATAGCTTTTGCGTTAATGTTCAGTTTTTGAGCTTTTTGATTGAATTTTTCAACCATTTTTGCGGAGGTGTCTATTCCGGTAAGCTCTTTTACATAAGGAGCGATATTAATTCCGACAAGCCCGGTGCCGCAGCCGAATTCCAAAACTTTTTCATCTCCTTTTAAATAAGGAATAATGTTTTTAACAACTGCTTTTGCAAGGTTTACCCGTCTTGGTAGGTCGTCCCATGTAACTGCATCTTTATCGAATCTGTTTTTCATTTTAAAGTCTGATTCCCTCATCTCTTAGCGCTCTGTGTATGGCGCTCATTTGTCTGGCTTTATTTTTGCACCACTGCGGGGCAAGAAGATTTTCACTTCCGGCTGTCATTCTTTGAATTGATATGTGCCCAGGCAGTTTTTTTATTGATTTTACTAGTGTGTCTATATAAGTCTGTTCGTCTATAGGTGTAAAGTTTCCTTTTTTGTATTCCAGTGCCAAAAGGGTGTTTTCTGTAACATATAACGGATGAAATTTTATAGAATCTATATTAAGCTCAATAGTATCGTCCACGCTTTTTAACATGTCTTTTTGTGTTTCACCCGGAAGACCGAATATGAGATGTCCGCATACATTTAAGCCTAAATCTTTTGTTTTTTTGATTGTTTCTTTCACATTTTGAAAATCATGGCCTCTGTTGATCTTTTGCAGCGTTTCGTCGTTTGAACTCTGTATTCCGTATTCAACCCATATTTCATATTTTTTGCTGAGTTTCTCGAGGTACTGCAGTGTTTCGTTAGTAATGCTGTCAGTCCTTGTACCGATACTCAGGCCGATTACGTCCGGAAAATCAAGAGCCGTTTCGTAAAGGGTTTTTAATGTTTCAAAAGGTGCGTAAGTGTTTGTAAAACTTTGAAAATAAACTATAAATTTATTAGCTCCGTAGTATTTTTTTAATAGAGGAACAGTATTGAAAAATTGTTCTTTTAAAGCCGTTATCTGTTTTTGGAGAAGAGGATTTTCTTTGGAATTGAGATTAAGAGTAAATCTCTCTTTCGTGAAGTTTGGAGAAAAGCTTTCATTCTCGCAAAAAACACATCCGCCTCTTGCTACGGTTCCGTCAATATTAGGACATGTGAAACCCGGAATGGATATAGGTACTTTTTTAACATTAGTTTTAAATTTTTTCTTTAAATATTTTCCAAATGTATATAATCTATCCATCTATCCTCTTTTTTGCCACTTTATATCAAAAAGAGAAGATTTAATCAAGAAAAAAGAGAAAAAATCTCTTAAAGAATAGGGTAGTTGTCGTCGAAACATGCAAAACAGTAGTTTTCTTTTTTATCTTTTACCGCTTTTACTATTGAATCGATTGATAAATATGCAAGACTGTCTGCTTCAATATATTCTGTGATTTCTTCTATGGATTTTTTTGCCGCTATAAGTTCGTCTTTTGTCGGAGTGTCGACACCGTAATAACAAGGGCCTATGGTAGCGGGAGAAGCGATTCTCATATGTACTTCTTTAGCTCCCGCTTCTTTTAGCATTCTTACTATTCTTTTGCTTGTAGTTCCTCTTACAATACTGTCGTCGATTACTACAAGTCTTTTGCCTTCTATTTTATGTTTGATAGGGCTTAGTTTCATTTTTACTTTTAAATCTCTGATTTCCTGAGTAGGTTCTATAAACGTACGTCCTACATAATGGTTTCTCATTATGGCCATTTCAAAAGGTATTCCGCTTTCCTGTGCGTAACCTAATGCAGCCGCAACACCGCTGTCAGGAACGGGAACGACCATATCCGCTTCAACAGGCAGTTCACGTGCTAGTTCTCTTCCCATCTGTTTTCTTACGCTGTAAACGTTTTTGCCGAATATATTTGAATCCGGTCTTGCAAAGTAAATATATTCGAAAATACACTGTTTAGGAGTAGGTTCGAAAATCATTTCGCTTTTTATTTCATCGTGTTCAAAAATAATCATCTCTCCAGGTTTTACGTCTCTTACGTATTCCGCGCCTACGAGTTCAAAAGCGCAGGTTTCGCTTGCCACTATATAACCGCCTGATTTAAGTTTCCCTAAAGACAGAGGTCTGAAACCGAAAGGATCGCGTATTACGAACATTTTGCTTCTTGATAAAATAACAAGTGAAAAAGCACCTTTAATCTGTTTAACCGCATCGATGATTCTGTCTTTAAGTCTTTTTTTCTCATAGTTTTTTGCAATTAAATGTATAAGATTTTCGGTGTCCATATTTGTCTGAAAAATAGCTCCGATTTTAATAAGCTCTTCTCTTATTTCTTTTGCATTAACCAGATTTCCGTTGTGTACGATAGATATTTCACCTAGACCATATCTTGCAAATACAGGCTGGGCGTCAAGAATAGAATCGTCTCCCGCCGTTGAATATCTGGTATGGCCTATAGCCATGTTTCCCTTTAAAATCTTAAAATGGTCTTCTTTGAAAATCTGTGTTACAAGACCTCTGTCTTTGACGGTTTTAATGTGTTTGCCGTCACTACTGCTTATACCTGCGGCTTCCTGACCTCTGTGCTGCATTGCAAATAGAGCGTAAAAAGCCAGTTTGCTTGCGTTTTCATTTCCATAAATACCTACTACAGAGCACATTTGTTTTTCCTTCTTTTTTTATATTCCTAAAGCGTCGTTAATTGAATAAAGTCCCGGATTTTGATTTACAAGCCATTTAGAAACTTTTATAGCGCCTCTGGCAAAAGTTTCTCTGTTTGTCGCCGTGTGGTTAAGTTCTAAAAATTCACCGTCGTTATAAAATCCTACAGTGTGTCTTCCGACTACGTCTCCGCCTCTAACGGCAAATACTCCGATTTCATCTTTTGTTCTTGCTCCTACGTGGCCGCTTCTTCCTGTAACCATAACTTCTTTAAGTTCCAGACCTCTTGCTTTTGCACAGCTTTCAGCCAAAGTAAGAGCCGTTCCGCTTGGAGCGTCCACTTTATATCTGTGATGCTGTTCTACTATTTCAATATCAAAATCCTGGAGCTTTTCGCTAACCATTGATACCAGTTTATTTAATATTGCAACACCCAAACTCATATTGGTAGCATAAAGCACAGGCGCTTTTTTGCTTACTTCCATCATTAGATTTTGCTGATGGTCGTTTAGGCCTGTAGTAGCTATTACTAAAGGTTTAGGGTTTTCCAATGCGGCTTCAAGAAGATTTTGAGTCGCTGCCGGAGCTGAAAAATCAATAACAACGTCAGAATTTTCCAACAAAGTTTTTGCGTCATTGGTGATTACCGTGTTTTGTTCAAAGTCGATAGTCTGTTTTCCTTCAAACATAACGGCACCGATGCTGTCTTCCGAATTTTTAATAATATTAACAAGCAGCTGTCCAACCCTGCCTGTTGCGCCAACTATTCCGTATTTCATTTTAATCCTTTAAACTTTTAGCGTATTTTACCACATTTAAAGCTGCAACTGCACCGTCTCCGGCAGAAGCCACTACCTGTTTTACACTGTTTTCTCTTACGTCTCCTATTGCATATAGGCCCTCAAGTGTAGTTTTCATATTTAAGTCTACTTTTACTTCGTTATATTCGTTCAATTCGCATAAATCTTTAACAAGTGCGGAATTTACGTTCATACCTACGAATACGAAAATACCGTCAACCTTTAGTTCTTTTATTTCTCCGTCAGTATTGATAACTGCTGTATTTAAAAACGGCACTCCTTTTACTTTTTCAACTGTAGTGTTGTAAAGGATTTCTATGTTTTCTTTGTTTTTTACTTTTTCAACGGTAGCCGGAGCCGCTCTGAATTCATCTCTTCTGTGTATTAAGTATACTTTTTTCGCAATATTGCTTAAATACAGGGCTTCTTCAAGGGCACTGTCGCCGCCTCCTACAACCGCCACATCCATGTTTTTGTAAAAATAACCGTCACATACCGCGCAGTAGCTGACACCTTTGCCTATATATTCTTCTTCACCTTTAAATCCGGCTCGTTTTGGAGTTGCGCCTGTGGCTAAAATTACGGCTAATGATCTGTATTCGTTTTTAGGAGTTTTTATTATAAATCCGTATTTATCGTCTTGTATTTCATATCTGGAAATAGAAACTACTTCTTCGCTTATTATTTTTGCTCCGAATCTCTTAGTCTGTTCCGGCCAGCACTGCATAAGTTCGAGGCCGCTTTTAACTTCGCATACTCCCGGATAGTTTTCTATTTCACTGCTTTGAGTTATCTGTCCGCCCGGTGTGAGTTTTTCTATGATTAACGTATCTAAACCCATTCTTCCCGCGTACAGTCCGGCGCTAAGTCCTCCCGGACCTGCTCCTATAATTATTACGTCATACATTTTTGCTCCTTAAATTAACATTGATAAAAAGAAAAAGATCCTTTTATCAATGTCAATTTTGTATTACTTCTAGTGGGCTGTCCTGTTTATACAATTTTTTGTTGTATTGTTTAATATTTAAAACTACAGGTACCTGATAAATATTTAAAAACTGAATTATTTTAATTATAGTGTTTATTCCGGCGGTTGTATAGATTACACCGGGGTAATCTTTTCTTTGCTGATATATGTCTATTGCCAGGATAGGGTATTTTGTTTTTATTTTTGAGATTAAGTTTTGAAGGTCGTTCATTCTGGATGAAAATATTATTACTGTATATTCTTTTGCTTTAGGTTCGAAAATATTGTGTTTTTCATAAAGTATTATTTTATTAAAATCTAAAAATTTATATTCTTTGAATTTATAATTATAGTAGAAAAAGAAGGCTGCTACCATCAACGCTCCGAAAAAGGAGCTGAAGGTATAAAAAAATTTATTTCTCAATTATGATAAAAGAGCTTCGATTTTTTCTTGATACATTTGTTTAGGAGCTGCACCGATCATTGCGTCAGCAGCTTCACCGTTTTTAAAGAATATTACTGTAGGAATACTTCTGATTCCGAATTGTCCAGCAATTTCAGGTGCTTCGTCAGTATTAACTTTACCTACAACTACACCTTTGTCTTTGTATTCTTCAGCAAGCTCTTCGATAATCGGAGCTATCATTCTACAAGGTCCGCACCAAGGCGCCCAGAAGTCTACTACTACTACTTCGTTGTTTTTTATTGTGTCCGCAAAATTTTGCGCATTTAGTTCTAATGCCATAAGTTCTCCTTAAAAATTTTAAATGATTATAACACAAAACATCTCTTATTTAAAGAGTTGTTTTACCTATTTTTTTAAATTAATGTTATGAATTTGTCATATATATTTTGATTGATGAAATCATAAATCGGCTAAACTGATTAATTACGTTTTTTCTTATGAATTTACCGCCTTAAAAAGGGTATATTCCGAAGTTTTATAATATATAAATATGTCTTCAAAACAGCTGATAGAAATTTTTTATCTATTTTTTTACTTATAATTTAAACTTATAGTTAGGATTGTTTTTTATATTGATTTGTAATTGTAGCTTTTAATTGTATTATTTTGGATAAATGATAAGCTGTTATGTTTTATTCTTTTTTCGTAAATTATTATTCTTCGGGTTATCACTCAAATCTATTCCAAAATCTTGATAGCCTTTAAGTTTGCCTGATTTAAAATTTACTCGTTATAGTTGTAGAAAATGTATATGCAACTTTTACCGGGCTTTTTTACTGCTTTTAACATACATAAGTAATATAGTTTTTATTATAACTGTAGTAATTGGTGGTATTGGATTGGTGATTTAATGTTTATAAAAATTTGTGGAAAGTGAAGAAAAAATAATTAAAAAAGGTGTGATCTAATTAATAAATATATCCCCGAAGGGAAGAAGGAGGGTTTTAGTGGTCTACGTTGTCGTTAACGTCTCTTACTGCAAAAAGAGAGTCAAGAATTGAGTAAATTGCAAGACCTAATCCTAAACATCCGATTACGATTAAGATTTCCATTGTATGAGCCGGAACATAAGCGTAAGGTGTTACAGCATCAAGATTATAAACGCTTGTAGCTTGAGGCCCTAATCCGTCAACTCTTGCAGTCATAGGTACTACGTTACCACCGTAAATAAATGCCTGTCTCATGAAGAAAGTACCGATAATAGCTGAAATAGCACCGATTACAGCCAAAGTTTTGTTTCTAGTCAGCCATAATACAACAGGTACAGCTAATCCAAGCACAATCCAAGTCCAGTACATTGTCGCAACAGGAGAACCGCTAGTCATTAGTTTTGTCCATTTAGGATCAACAGTCATATAGTTAACGATTTCATATAAACCTGCAAGCACTGCAATTACAAGACCTGCTTTAATTAATAAATTCATTGTGTTTTCATAATAAGGTTTATCTCTTAATCCTAAGAAGCTGTAAACCATAGCGCCAGCTACACCAGTCAGTGCCCCTGTTACTAAGAAATATAACCATAAGAACGGAATGTCTGTCCATAAATGTCTAGGATCGTTTAAGTTGAATAATAGACCCTGGATGTAAAATTCAGCAACGTCAATGATAATACCTAATATTACAAGTACACCTGCAATTTTTCTTGCCATATCTCTGTTGTTTGTAATTAAGAAATAAATTTCAATAAATGTAAACGGAATATAAACAGCATATAAAGGAAGCATTAACCACATACCGCTTTGAGGCTGAGGATTTAATACCATCCAGTAAATATGTAATTGGTTTGCTAAGTCTGTAAAGATTGAAATTAAACCGCCGAATACCATTGAAATACCGAATGTAATGAAAGCAGCAGCAACTTTAGGAGCTATTTTTACATGGAAAAGTTCTGCTAAAGCAGTTAAGAAAATTAAAGCACTACCGCCGTATAATAGATAAGTATACTGAGTAACAAATATACCCCAAGGCTCTGCCTTGTTTACTTCTTCTATTTCATGTAAATTAAAAATCTGCTCTTTTAAAGCCATTGCAACCTGTTTAGTTTCACCTAAATGTCCGGCTGCCGCAATAACACCGGCATTGTTGATGAAATCATGAGCCCATCTTAATGCAAAAATTTCATACCAACCCACTACTCCTATAGCAAGTAAAACGTATGCGATCAGCATTGTTTTATTAAAAAGCAACTGACCGATACTAACTTTTCTTATGTTAAGCCCGCAACAATTAATATATTCATTCATAATAGCTCCTTACGCTTTTTTCCACTCAGGTTTATTTTTATTGGCCTGAGCTTCATATTTGGCTTTAAAATCAGCCCATTTATGTCTTTTTACATTACCGAGAGTTCTTTTTGCATATTCTTCGTTTTCAGGTACAAGATAGAACAGTTTAGGCATTGTGTCTTCATCTTCTTTAAGAACGAAAAACTCTCTTTTATTAAGTGTTTTAACAATATCAGAATTTGGATCTTCCAAGTCACCGAATGTTCTAACTTTAGTAGGACATGTCGCACTACAAGCAGTTGTTCCGTATTCCTGAATTCTTCCGTCACAGAATGTACATTTGTCAACTGCATGTTTTGTTTCGTCTACAAATCTTGCTTCGTATGGACATGCTTCCATACAACCTTTACATATAATACACATATCATAATCAACTTTTACTATACCGCCTTCAGCAAAATGAGAAGCCCCTGTAGGACAAACAGTAATACAAGGTGCTTCTTCACAATGGTTACACTGGCTAGGATAGAAGTTTAAAAACGCATCGGCAAGAGTTGTACCGCCTTCAACAATACCTACCCAGATTCTTTGTTTGTCAGCACCAAGCATTACACCATTTTCGTCCTTACATGCTACCTCACATGCTCTACAGTCTATACAGTTTTGATATTCTAATGCCATTGCGTAGTTAGCCATTTTTTACACCTTTCTAATTGTTACAAAAGTTTCGTTCATACTTGCTGATCCGATAATAGGGTCAATGCTGTTATCACATACTTCAGCCTGAGAAATACCGTTATCGTATCCAAGTGTTAACAGTTTAGATTTGCTTCCGAATCCTGTTGCTATATAAGCAGTATCTCTTCTGATTCTTTTTGTCGGATAAACTTTTGCTTTAATTTTTGTTCCGTCTCTGTTTTCTAATATAACATCGTCTTTGAATTTAAGTCCTAACTGTTTTGCAAGATCGTCGTTAATCCATACATAGTTGTAATTCATAAGATCAAGCAGTAAATAGTTGTTAGGGTTTGCACTTTGTGTAAAGTAAGCGTGTCTTCCAAGTACGATTCTTACTTCACCTTTTTGATGATTCGGTTCAATATATAGTGAATCTCTCCATTTAGGGAACATTCCAAGTTTTTCTTCTTGTCCTGTAATAGGGTTTTTGAACGGTTTGCCTTCTAGGTTTCTAAGCGCTACTGTAATCCATTTACCTTTTTTAGGAACGATATAGAACGGAGTTCCGTCAGGATTGTTTTTAAGTGTTGAATATTTTTTATAAATTTCATAAGGAGCCTGATTTTTATCAGGATAATCTTTTTTAAGAGCTTTAGTGTGCTCATCAATGATTCCAGCTTCAACCGCTGTTTCGATACCAGGCCAGTAAGCACCGTATTCTTTTGCAATTTCAGCAGCTTTTTTACCATACATTTCAGTCATGACTTCTTCGTTAAATTCAGGAATTGTTTTTTCGAATGCTTTTGAAATTTTATAATCCTGAATTCCCAAATCGTCTTCGCTTGCATGCTCAAGAATAGCTTTTACAAGTTTTTCGTCTTTTATATCAGCTCTTAATTTAGCTTCATCTATAGTAAAGTCGTCGTTTAGGTATTTTTCAAGGTTAAAGTCTTTTGGAAGTTCAACACCTAAATCATCCGCATCCCAAGTGTATTTGAATGTAATTGCCGCGAATGGTTTTTCGATTTTTTCAGATAACGGTTTTACGATATCGTAAATAGTTCTGCATCCGTACATAGGTTCCATAGCCTGGCTTCTCCAAGCGATTACAGGCTCAGGAAGAGTACCGAATGATTTTACAAGAGATTCTCTTTCAAGGTAACTTACATCCGGAAGAATTACGTCAGAATAGTAAGCTGTGTCGTTTACGATAATGTCGATAGTAACTACCAAATCCATAGATTTGAACATTTCAGCAGTTCTTTCGTAATCAGGAACTGACTGCATTGGGTTTTGTTTGTAAATAAACATACCTCTTACAGGGTATTCCCAGTCTTTTAATTTTTCGCCTTTTTTCCATCTTGTATTGATATCAAGCACAGCTTCTCTAAATACCTGCCAAGAACCTTTTGTTGGGTTAGCAAGAGGATATTCTCCAGGAGTGTTGTTTACTTTTGCGATATCAATTCTTGTTTTAGCGTTGTCATAAATAGGAAAATCTTCATATTCGTATTTTTCAAGTTTAAGACCTCTTCCAAGAAGTACACCACCAGGTCTGTTTACACATCCGTGTAATACGTTGAAAATAGCCTGTGCACGTCTGAATTCGAAATCCTGATAATACCAAGTTGATTTTCTACTTCTGTAACAGTTTGCCGCACCTTTGTATTTTTCCGCAGCATCAGAGAATTCTTTAGTGATTCTTTTGATTGTTTCTGCAGGAATATCAGTAATTTTTGCTGCCCATTCAGGTGTATATTTGCTTCCTTCACCTTTTGTGAAATATTCTTCAAGTTCTTCAAGACCGTCAACCTGTTTTAGGTATTCGCTCTTATATGGTGTTTTATGGTAGCCTTTATTGATAGTTTCCCATACCATTGCAAGCATTAAAGCGCCGTCTGTACCAGGTTTGATAGGAATAAACTCATCAGCGTGCGCTGCTGTGTTTGTATATCTTACGTCGATATAAACTATTTTTTCAATACCTCTTTTATGTGTTCTTCTGAACATGTCAAGAGTGTCAGGAGTAACGATACCTTCAGCTCTGTTCGCACCGAGGTTTAAAAGATATTTTGTTCTTTGGAAGTCACCTACGCCCCAGCTTCCGAAGATAAGTTTGTTTGCCATAAATGAAGGAGCGAAACATGTTGTAAAGTGGTCAACGAAGTTTGCACTACCTACACCGTTTAGGAAGTTTGCAAATATAGGATCTCCCATATTACCTGTAGACGCACCCGCACCGAATGCGAACGTACTTCTGTTGTCTTTTTCTTCATCCAGGATTTTAACCATTTTTTCAGCTATGTAATTAAACGCTTCTTCCCATGTAGCTTTTCTAAATTTACCGCTACCTTTTTCACCGACTCTGATCATTGGGAATTTGATTCTGTCAGGATCGTAAGCCGCACCTAGTCCGGCATTACCTCTAGCACACATAAAGTTTCTTGATTTAGTGTATAGAGGGTTTGGATCTATTTTTACAACTTTACCGTCTACATTTCTAGCTATTACACCGCACATGTTAACGCACATACCACAGATTGAAGGAGTGAATGTTGCGTTTTTGATTTCATTTTCTTTTTTTTCCTTAGCGTTAATCGCGTCTTCATAAGGATTAAAAGCAAATGCCGGAGTAGTTGCAGCTGCTACACCAGCGGCCGCTGCAGCCGAGCCTTTTAGAAAGTTTCTTCTTTTGAGATTTATAATTTCAGACATTTATTCTCCTTTTAGGAATTTACTCAAGTATAGTATCAAAAAAAAATTAAAAATAAGTGCCGGGAGGCACTTATAAGTTAAATTTATGTTAATTATTAGAATTTGTATCTAATAAACGCTCTTACGTCAGTTGCTTTTTTAACATAAGAGAATTGAGAAGCCATATCTGGATCCATCATAACACCAAAGAATCCGTCGCTTCCAGGATAATCATATTTAATGTATGTATATCTAAGTCCAGCTGTTAAATGAGGAACAATTTGAGTGTTGTAATATACGTCAACTGCATGACCTCTAACAGCCGCAATGCTTCCTGCTAAAGTGTCTTCACCATAAGTAAAGCTTCTCCAGTATTTGCTTCCTTTAACATAACTGATTCCAAATCTATCATTAGCTCCGATACCAGGCATGTCTGCACCGATCCACCAGCTGTGTCCGCTGTGTTTTTTTGCTGGCACGTTTACAAGGCCTACTGGTGTTGGATAATTAACGATAATGTTATTACCATTTGGTCTTGTTTGTGAGAAAGCATATGAAATAAACGCAGTTGTTCCGTCTAAGAAGTCATTTAATGCGTCTGAGCTGAAATTATCATTTCCGATACCGTCAGCTTTGAATAAAATGTTTTCACCAAAATAGTTACCAAAATCTTGAAGAGATGCTGTTGCATTCATTTCTCCAGTAGTTGGATTAGCTCCAGTTATATTAAACTGATATCCCTGTACATGCCAAGCCCATACAGTTTCAGTCCATAATGAGTATTGACCATCATCATACGGTACGAAAATAAATCCAGCGAAGTCCATATTTTTAAGTACATCATTTCTTGAATAAGGAGCAGCAAAATCACTTGGCCATTTACCAGTAGCACTTGAATATCCTCTACCTGCACAGAATTTTAGCCAAGTTCCCCAGTCTGCGAATTTGTCAGAAAGTTTAGAAAATTCACCGTTTCCTACTTTGAAACTGAATCCGTCAAATTCCATGTTGATTAAGTGAGCTAACGGTGAGTTTGCAGGGTCACCTTCTCTTAAGTTTGCAGGGAATCCGTTTGTAGCAGGTCTTCTACCCGCACTAAACATTAAATCATCACCGAAGAAATAGTTAAAGAATGCTTCTTTTAGTCTGAAGTTAATATCATCAGGTGTTTCATTCGCAACCCATGGAAGATTTTGGAAAGGGTTAGTCATCATGTTTTCTGCGTCATTGCTTCCGAACATGTTGTTAGCTTCAATTCTTACAGTTGCTTTAAGACTGTCGCTTGGTTTATATACACCTGTTAAAATTACTCTGTTAGTAAAAATGTGGTTATTTACTTTTTTACCTTTTACAGGACTAAACGTATAAGTTGTTTCACCTGTTACAGGGTTTGGGTTTACACTAGTAACACCTAAACCATCTGTAGTGTCTTGGAAAATTGCGTCATAAGTAGTTCTTAAGTCATAACTCCAGTAAAGATGGTTGTTTGTTACGATAGGAGCTACTTTTTTGTAATATCTGTCATTTTGAGCAGTTTGCTCAGCTTTTAGTTCTTTTAATTGTTTTTGTAAATCGTTGATCTGTTTTTGTAAACTATCAACAGTTGGTGCTGCAAATAGTCCTGCAACTACTGTAGCTGAAAGTAGTAATTTTTTCATTTTATCTCCTTAGTGTTTTTTATTTTTCGGGGGGAAGAATGAAACCCGAAAGTGACAACGTTAATTATAATATAAAACTTTTTGCTACACAATAATAATTTTAAATATAATCTAATTTAATTACATACAACCGGCAGGTATTTCGCCGTTTAAAACATTGAAAAGGAATACTTTAAGTTGTTTGAGTTTACCTCTTTTAATTATTTTTTCCAAACCTTCAGCAGCTTTTGGGTTAAATCGTTTGGTTTTTTCTATTAGCGGCTTTGCATTGTTTTTGAAGAGATTTAGCAGATCTTCTTCATTTCTAACGTTTAGTTTTTTCAAAAGTTCAGGAGCTTTTATGCCATATCTTGGGATATGCTTGACGTATCTTATATATGCCCTGTATCCGTCAATATAAGGGCTTATTGCAAACAATTGCGATGTCAGTGCTAGTGCAATTAAACTGGAACGATTGAGTTTCATTTCTTCCCCTTTGATATTCGAATGAATATTAATTCATTCTCAAAGTGTATCATAACTCTTTTTTCCTTAAAGATTGCTTAATATAAAAAAAATTTATAACAATATAATAACGTTAACTTAAAGTTATGTTAATCATTCCCTTATATATATTAATGTAAATTCAGAGTTGAAAATCTTTTGTTATAATTTCAACTAAAAAAGGTTAAAATGAACGAGAAAGCTTATATACTTCTAGCAAAACAGGAAGGCATTTCAAACAGAGCCGCAAAAGAGCTTATTGACAGAGGGCTTGTATTTGCAAAAGACAAAAAAATTAAAATAGCAAGAGGACTGCTTCCTACAAATACAAAATTTAAAGTACTTAAATTTCCCAAACCTAAAAAAATTTTCGAAGACGAGAATTTAATAGCGGTTGACAAACCTCCTTATATTACCAGTGAAGAGGTTTCAAAAATATTCGGTTACGATCTTCTTCACAGACTTGATAAAGAGACAAGCGGAATTTTAATTTTGGTAAAAAATGAAACTTTTAGAAAAAAAGCAATTGAAGAATTTAAAAAACAAAATGTATACAAAGAATACATAACATGGGTAAGCGGAATTGTGCCGGAACCCATGACGATAGATCTGCCTATAAAAGTAATAAAAACAAAAAGCGGGGCACTTGCTAAAATTTCAAAAGACGGAGAAGACGCCGTAACCGAAATTGAACCGATTTTGGCGTTTAGGACCAAATCAAAAGTAAAAGCCGTTATTCATACCGGAAAAACACATCAGATAAGAGCTCATTTAAAAGCGGTGGACCATCCGATACTAGGAGATGAAAAATACGGAGGAGAACCTTTTAAAAGAGTAATGCTTCATCATCATAAATTCAAAATATTTGATTATAATTTCACATCACCTGAACCGAGCGACTTTAAAATGCAGGAAGAAGTAAATACCTATAAGAAAAAAAAGAAAAAGAAATAGTATTTAAAGGAGAGTAATGTTTGACAAAATAAGCGACGGCTTTAAAAGCGCTATTAACAAAATAAGAATGAAAGACGATGAAAAAGCGCTTAAAAAAGCATTGGATGAGTTGAAAAAAAGTCTTTTAAAATCAGATGTACATTTTAAAGTAGTTAAAGATCTTTTAAGAGAAGTCGAGATTGAAACAAAAAGAGCCGGAATAGGGAAGGCTAACTTTTTAAAAGCATTAGATAAATCTTTAACCAACATTTTAACTGCACCCGGAAACTACGGATTTGTATATTCAAACAAACCTCCTACAGTCGTATTGATGACAGGTCTTCAGGGTAGCGGTAAAACAACTACTACCGCAAAACTTGCGAATTATCTCAAACAGTTTAAAAAGAAAAAAGTTTTAATGGTTGCAGCCGACCTTCAAAGACTCGCGGCGGTAGAACAGCTAAAACAGTTAGCGGAACAGAACGGTCTTGACATATTTTATGACGAAAATTCAAAAGATCCCGTGGATATCGCTAAAAGAGGCGTGGAATACGCTAAAGAAAAATTTTATGACGTTGTGCTTATAGATACAGCCGGGCGTTTAGCGATTGATGATGAGCTTATGAATGAACTTATTGAAATCAAAAAAGAGGTAAATCCTGATGAAATTTTCTATGTAGCCGATTCTCTTACCGGTAAAGACGCTTTAAATACAGCAAAACAGTTTGACGAAAAACTTGACATTACAGGTGTTATACTTACGAAATACGACGGTGATTCAAAAGGCGGAGTTGCGCTGAGCATCGCACACCAGGTTGGAAAACCGTTAAGATTTTTAGGTACGGGAGAAAAAGTACAGGATATTGAAGTATTCGTTCCTGACAGAATTGTAAGCCGTATAATGGGAGCCGGTGATATTGAAGGTCTTGTTGAAAAAACTTCAGCGATTATTGATGAAAAAGAAGCGAAAAAACTTACCAAAAAGTTAAAAAAAGGTCAGTTTAACTATGAAGATTTTTTAAATCAGCTAGAGCAGATGAAAAAACTCGGAAGTATGAAAAACCTTTTAGGTATGATTCCGGGGATGGGCAATATGCTAAAACAGCTCGGTGACATTGATCTGGAAAATTCTGCAGAAATTAAAAAAATAAAAGCAATGATCAGTTCAATGACTCCAAAAGAAAGAAAACATCCTGAACTTATTAAAGAGAGTGCCAGCAGACGAAGAAGAATTGCACAGGGTGCCGGGCTTAGTGTTCAGGAAATAAACAGAATAAACAAACAGTTCCAAAACGCCGCTAAGATGGCGAAAAAATTTGCCGGAAAGAAAATGCCTAATATGAATGAACTGATGAAAATGACTCAGGGCTTGAATTTTCCTAAATAATATATTAAAATTCCGAATTAATTTGTATATGGGTAGGTTTGGGCGGGATTAAACAAAATAAACTAAGGAGTAAACGTGGTAAAAGTAAGACTTGCAAGATTTGGTAGAAAAAAAAGACCTTTTTATAGAATAGTTGTAACAGACAGCAGAAAAAGAAGAGATTCAGGATGGATTGAATCAATCGGATATTATAACCCAATGACTGAACCTGCAACAGTTAAAATGGATTTAGACAGACTTAACTACTGGTTAGGTGTTGGCGCTCAAATGAGTGAAAGAGTTACTAAACTTAAAAAAATAGCTGAGGAAAACAACGCTTAATGGTTGTTGATTTCGTTACGGAGTTTGCTAAATTACTGGCATATGAACCTGAAAATGTGAAGGTTGAAGTAGTGCCTCACGAAGATTTTGATGAAATAGTAATATATGCAAAAAAAGCCGATGTGGGAAGAATTATCGGCAAAGAAGGCTCAATGGTCAAAGCAATAAAAACCGTTATAAGCGGATGCAGAGCAAAAGAAAATAAAAATTATAAAATAACGGTGAAAACTGAAGATGAATAAAATTCCTATTGCGAAAATAGGTAAAAGCTACGGAATTAAAGGGTGGCAAAAAATCCACCTTTTAACTGACTTTCCAGAACAGTTCAAACCCAATACAACTTTTGAATCAGATAAAACTACACTTACAATTGAAAAATTGGATTTAAAAAGAGGACTTGTTAAGTTTAAAGGCGTGGATACGCCGGAAGATGCTAAAAAACTTACGAACAGAATGCTTTATACGACTAAAGAAGCGACAAAAGAAAATATTAAATTAAAAAAAGACGAGTATTTTTGGTTTGATATTATCGGATGTGATGTATATGAAAACGATGAGCTTTTAGGCAGGGTCAAAGAAATTGAAAGAGCCAATGAAACCGATTATCTTGTTATAAACACCAACGAGGCTTTTATAGAAAAAGGGTATCCTAAAAGATTTTTAATCGATTTTAAAAGAAACGTTAAAGAGGTAGATGTAGAAAACAAAAAAATTGAAGCCACAGGTGCAAAAGAACTGCTTGATTCTCTGTTATGAAAATAGTCTTCGTAACTCTTTTTCCAAATTTAATTCAATGTTATTTTGAAGATTCCATTTTAAAAAAAGCAAGAGAAAAAGCTCTTTTTCAAATAGAATTCGTTAATTTCAGAGAATACGCAGAAAATAAATATAACAGGGTAGACACTCCCTTAGTGGGCGGCGGTGCCGGTATGATAATCGACAACACTGCCCTTAGAAAGTGTCTTTTGTCTTTAAAAACAAAATATAAAAATTCTAAAACTGTATTTTTAACACCTGTGGGAAAAAAGTTTAACCAAAAAGACGCGGTGCGTTTAGCCGGTGAAGAAGTTTTAATACTTGTATGCGGAAGGTATGAGGGTTTTGATGAAAGACTGATAGAGGATTTTGCCGATGAGGTTTTAAGTATAGGAGACTATATACTTACCGGCGGTGAGCTTGGAGCTTTAGTAATTGCCGATGCCGTTTTGAGAAATGTAGAAGGAGTGCTTGGCAATATTCATTCACTAGAGGGGGAGAGCTTTGGAAACAGACTTCTTGAACCTCCTCAGTTTTCTAAAGACGGTATAGTTCCGGAAATTCTAAAAAGCGGAAATCACAAAAAAATTCAAAACTGGCAAAAAAAACTAGCTGAATATAAAACTAAATTTCACAGGCCGGATTTAATCTGATCTGCGGGTATCGGTTTGCTGAAATAATATCCTTGTGAATAATCCACGCCTAAGCTTTTAATAGTTTCATATATTTCTTTGTTTTCTACGAATTCGGCAACGGTCTGTTTATTTTCTTTTTTTGCAAAATTTACGATTGATTCTACAATATCTCTTTTCGTTTTGTCTTTATCGATGTTTTTTATTAATACTCCGTCTATTTTAATAATACTGGCTTTAGCCTCAATAATTCTTGTGAAATTCGAATAACCGCTTCCGAAATCGTCAATAGCCACATCAGCGTTTAATTTCGTAACATTTTTAATAAAATCACTGATAGTATGCTGTATTTTGATAATTTCATCTTCTAACAGCTCAAAAGTTATCATGCCTTTTTCCGGTTTGTATTTTTCTAAAAGTTCGTAAATATAGTTTCTTATTGATTCTATTAAAATATCGCTTGGAGATAAATTAATAGAAATAGGAACATGTTTTTCATTATATGTTTTAAACGTATTGTCTAACACTTTTAGTGTCAGGCTTCCGTAAAGGCCGGCTTTTTTAGCTATTTCCAGGAAATGGTAAGGAGTTAAAAGATTGTTTTCGTGGTCAATTATTCTAATTAAAGATTCATATTTGGCAATAGTATTGTCTTTATTGTTTACTATAGGCTGAAAAAGTGAAATTACTTTATTGTTTCTAATAGCGTATTTTATAAGTTTCAGCGTTTCCATATTTTTTAAAATTTCTATTTTCTTTTTAGCGCAAAGACCGTTGGCGAGGATTACTCTTTCTTCTGTGTTTTCAATTTCGTCAAATCCCGTTATGGCATTTTCATAAAGATGTATTTTCCCGTAAGCATAACTGATTTTGATTAACGGGTAATATTCGAAACCGTTAATGATAATAGGATGGTTTAGAACGTTTTTTACGATATCTTGCATTATATTATGCAAATTCTCTTTTTGAAAATTTTCTATTAAAAATCCAAACATATCATCTTGTACGGAATACTCTTCAATGTTTCCGAAATGCTCTTTTAGTAGATTTTTAGCTCTTTTGGTCAGTCTTGTTTTAAGTTTGGTAATAGTGTCCTCGTCGTATACAAGTTTTATATTGCTGAAATTATCTATTTTGATTAAAATTAAAAGAGCTTCGTTTAAAACCTGAAGTTTATCGTTTATAAGCTTTTCAGCGTTTATAAAATTAGTAACGTCTTTTCTTAAAGCAATAAATTCTTTTATATTGCCGTCTCTGTCAAATATCGGTTTGACAACACTTTCAACATAGTAGGCTTCTCCGTTTTTTTTGCGGTTTTTTATTAATCCTTTCCAGGTTTTTTTATTTAAAATAGTGTCCCACAGTTCTTTGAAGACCTCTTTTTTCATATCCGGATGTCTGACGATATTGTGAGGTTTGCCAATTAATTCTTCTCTTGTAAATCCGGAAATGTCTACAAAAGCGTCATTTACATAAGTTATGTTGCCTTTTAAGTCGGTTTTAGAAACAATCAGACTATCGTCGACAATATGTTTATATTGCTGTAACAAGTGTATTTGTTTTTGAAGCTCGAGCTTATAATAAAGAATATTGTACATTGTGGAAAAAAATTTGTCCAAATCAAAAGGTTTTAATAAAAATCCGTCCACATCCAGTTCTATCGCTTTTAAAAGCGTATCGGTATCAAAAAAAGCAGATAAAAAAACGACTAATATCTCCGGATAGTTTTTTTTAATATGCCTGACAAGTTCAAATCCATCCATTTTAGGCATATTAATGTCAGTGATTACTATATCAAAAGATTTGTTTTTTAATAAATCTAATGCATCTTCGCCGTTCGAAGCTATTGAAATAGAATTAAATATTTCAGAAAAAAGAGATTTACCCAAATCTGTAATTAATTTATTATCGTCAACAAATAAAAGGTTTAATCTTTTTAATTCTTTTAGTATTTCATTATTCATAAAGCTCCTTTGTTACAAAAAATTATAACATAGTTGATAATCAAATATTGAAAAAATTAATACAAAAATAATATTTTGAAAATAATTATAATTTTTGGTATAATTTCGCTTCAAATTAAGTGTGAATGCCCAAAAGGGCCAATGGCACAAAGGAGACGAAATGATCAATAAATATATTGAAGCTTTTGAAGCTAAACAAATCGAAGGTAAAGAAGTACCTGAGTTCAGACCCGGGGATACTGTAAGAGTGGCAGTTGAAATTAAAGAAGGTGACAAAAAAAGAATTCAGAATTTTGAAGGTGTTGTAATTGCCATTAAAGGTAAAGGTGCCGGAAAAA
The DNA here is from genome assembly GCF_055388085.1 of Nautilia abyssi. Lineage (NCBI taxonomy): Bacteria > Pseudomonadati > Campylobacterota > Epsilonproteobacteria > Nautiliales > Nautiliaceae > Nautilia > Nautilia abyssi. The sequence goes on from NZ_AP042376.1 coordinate 1,784,921, forward strand.
CATTTACTGTTAGAAAAATCGGTGCTAACAATATCGGAATAGAAAGAATTTTCCCTCTATACAGCGAAAGCATTGCAGGAATCGAAGTAGTTAGAAAAGGTAAAGTTAGAAGAGCCAAACTTTACTATCTAAGAGGAAAAACTGGTAAAAAAGCCAGAATTAAAGAAAGAAGAGATTAATTTCTTTTTTTTCTTCTTTTTTGTGTTATTTGGCGTCTGACACTAAATTATTTCTATTTTATAGTTATCTGTTTTGTTTAAACAAGTGGAATTGAATCTGCAATTAGTGTATTAGTTTCACAAAGGGATATTTATTTGGTGCCTGACACTTGATGTGTTATACAGAAAAGAAAAGGAAAGGAATGATTACATCATTCCCATTCCGCCCATTCCTCCCATGTCAGGAGCAGCCGGTGCCGGTTTTTCTTCCGGAACCTCAGTTACAGCCGCTTCAGTTGTAAGAAGAAGGCTTCCTACTGATACAGCATTTTGTAATGCGATTCTTTCTACTTTTGTCGGGTCGATAATTCCAGCTTTGAACATATCAACATATTCACCTGTCGCTGCGTTGAATCCAGTGTTTTCATCAGCTTCTTCAACTTTCATTGCAACGATTCCAGGCTCGAATCCTGCGTTTTTAGCGATTTGTTTAATTGGCGCTTTTACAGCCTGTTTAACGATATCTACACCGATTTTTTCATCAGCGTCTTCTGCGTCTACATTGATTTTTGCTGCAGCTTTAAGGATTGCAGCACCACCACCGATAACGATACCTTCTTCAACAGCCGCTTTAGTTGCGCTAAGTGCGTCGTCAACTCTGTCTTTTTTCTCTTTCATTTCAGTTTCAGTTG